>NZ_CP016594.1:2850750-4276125 GCF_001698225.1 Gordonia terrae | reverse complement strand
GTATCCCGCCGAGATCGAGAACGCCCTGCACGGCATCGAGGGCCTGGTGGACCTGGCCGTGATCGGTGTCAAGGACGACAGGTGGGGCGAGGTCCCGATGGTGGTGTTCCACTCCGAGCGACCGGCATCCGAGATCGTGGCCGACATCGCCGATGTGGCCGGCGAGGCCCTGGCGAAGTTCAAGCGGCCGAAACATGCGGTCGCACTGGATGAACCGCTGCCGCGGACCTTCTCCGGAAAGCTCGCGAAACCGTCGCTGCGAGCACGTTTCCCGGAGCCTCCCGCCGATGCCCTCGCCGTCGAGGGCTCCGCGACTCCCGCCTGACCAGGCAACCCCTTCTCCCGAGAGGACACCCGTGATGGGTTCTCCGCGTGATGTCAACATCTCCCACCTCATCGACACCGCCCCGGTGTCCGGTCTGCAGAAGCGGGCCTTCGCGATGTGCCTCGTCCTGGCAGTGCTCGACGGGATGGATGCCCAGCTGATCGGGTTCGCGATCCCCGCGCTCTCCGACGACTGGGAGTTGTCCAAGGCGTCGTTCGGACTGCTGCTCGCACTGAGCAGCGGCGCGATGGTCCTGGGCAGCCTGGTGTTCGGTCCCGTGGCCGACCGGTGGGGCCGACGGCGGGTGATCATCGTCTGCACGGTGATCTTCTCCGTGTTCACCCTGGCCTCGGCCCTCGCCACCTCGATGGGCGTCCTGATCGTCCTGCGCATCCTCGCCGGGATCGGGCTCGGGGGCGTCACGCCGAACCTCATCGCCTTGACGAGCGAGTACAGCCCGGCCCGCGTTCGCGCCACGATGGTGACGATCGTCGTCGCCGGGATGTCCCTGGGGGGCTTCGTCGGCGGTCTCGCTGCCGCTCAGCTGATCCCCGCCTTCGGATGGCAATCGATCTTCGTCGCGGGCGGGATCCTCCCGCTGGTCGCCGTCCTCGGTGCCTGGGCCTGGCTACCGGAGTCCGGCAAGTTCCTGGCGGCGCGGGGCGACCACGGTGAGGTCGCCCGCATCGTCTCCGCGATCGACCCGCGGACGGACCTGACCGGTCCGGTGCGCTTCACCCAGGACACCCAGGTCGTCACCAGCTCACCGGTTCGCGAACTGTTCACCGCTGGTAGAGGTCTCGACACCGTGCTCCTGTGGGTGGTGTTCGTCGTCAACTTCCTCGTCATCTACTTCCTGTTCGGCTGGATGCCATCGCTGTTCAGCGAGGCGGGCCAGAGTTCGAGTACGGCGATCACCGCGGCCGCGTTGTTCAACCTGGGCGGTATGGCGGGTGCGCTGTCCGCCGGGTGGATCACCGACCGGGTGGCAGCGGCCTGGCGGTCGGGCGGCACACGCGCCGCGTATGTCGTGGTCATGGCGGGTTACACGCTGGGGGCGGTGTTCATCGGCGTCGTCGCGATGGTGCTCGGGAACGCCGCGCTGCTGCTGATCGCCATCTGCGTCGTCGGGTTCGGGATCTCGGGCAGTTCGGCCGGGATCATCGCGATCGCGGCGTCGATCTATCCGGTGGCCGCGCGCTCGACGGGCATCGGCTGGGCCATGGGGGTCGGCCGGGTGGGATCGATCATCGGACCGACGGTCGGTGCGGCACTCATCGCCGCCGGGTTGGACGCTCGCACGATCTTCCTGGCCATGGCGATGCCGACCGTGCTCGCGGTGGTCACCCTCGGAGTGTTGAACGCACGGGAGGGTCGGCGTCTGCGGCGCGCGCAGGACGGAGCCCGACCCGCCCCGACAACGGCGGACGTCCATTGACCGTGCGATCCGACACGGTGCGCCGAACGTCGTACTGCCGGCTGTGCGCGTCGTCGTGCGGCGTGCTGCTCGACATCGAGGATGGACGCATCCGGGACGTGCTGGGCGATGCGCAGCATCCGATCTCCGGTGGGTACACCTGTCCGAAAGGCCGCCGCGGGGCAGACCTCACCCATGGGTCCGGCCGACTGACCACGTCGATGCGGCGCACCGCCGACGGGCGGCACGAGCCGATCGCGGTACCCCTCGCGGTCGCCGACATCGCCGCGCGCCTCCGGCGGATCGTCGACGAGCACGGGCCCGACGCGGTCGCGCTGTTCTGTGGGACGCAACAGAACTTCGCCGCCCTCACCCCGCCGTCGGCGCGCGCATGGTTCCGCGGGACCGGCTCGCACAAGCTCTTCTCCACCATGACCATCGACCAGTCCGCCAAATGGGTTGTGGCCGAGCGGATGGGCACATACCTCGGTGGGAGTCAGCGGTTCGCCGACGCCGATGTGTGGCTGCTGATCGGCACCAACCCCGTCGTGTCCGGCAACGGTGGTGACGGGGACGGCGCGGTCGTGCAGAACCCGGCGACCACCCTGCGGCGAGCACGTGAGCGCGGACTCACCCTCATCGTCGTGGATCCGCGACGCACGGAGACCGCCGCCCTCGCCGACATCCACCTCGCGCCCCGACCCGGCACGGACGCGGTGATGCTCGCCGGACTCCTCCACGTGATCCTGGCCGAGGGCCTCCACGATCCGGCCTTCTGCGGCCGTCACGCCGCAGGTCTGCCCGCCCTCCGAGCGGCGGTCGGTGGAGTCACTCCCGCTGTCGTGGAACGGATCTGCGATGTCCCGGCGCAGGACGTGCGCGCCGCCGCACGTGCTTTCGGACGGGGAAGCCGGGGGATGGCCACCAGCGGGACCGGACTGTGTATGGGTCCGCACTCGAACGTCGCCGAGCATCTCGTCGCCACCCTGAACGTGGTGTGCGGACGGTACCTCCGCGAAGGAGAACGCGCAGATGATCGTGCCGTGCTGACCCGGCATCTGCCAGCTCGAGAGGAGGTCGCCGCACCGGCCAGGGCGTACGAACGAGGTTTTCGCAGCAGGGTCGGCGGTGTGCGTGCGATCCGCGGCGAGTTGCCTTCCGGCATCCTCGCCGACGAGATCCTCGAACCGGGCCCGGATCGTGTTCGCGCACTGGTCGTCTCGGGCGGGAACCCCGCGGCAGCCCTACCGGACCGTGCGAAGACGTTGCGCGCGTTGCGTTCCCTCGACCTGCTCGTGTGTATCGATCCCTTCATGTCGGACACCGCCCGCCTCGCGCACCACGTCATCGCCCCCACCACGATGTACGAACGCGCCGATCACACCGCGGTCATGGAGCCCTTTTTCCCGCGTCGCTTCGCACAATTCACGTCCCCGGTCGTCACACCGCCGGCCGGGGTCGTCGACGACTGGCGGTTCTTCTTCGACCTCGCGGCCGCCTCCGGGCAGCCCTTCAAGTTCGCCGGACGGATACTGGATCCCTCGTCCCCGCCCACGCCCACAGAGCTGTTGGCGATGATGACCGAGCGGGGGCGCCTGCCGTTCGACGAGCTGGTCTCGGCCGAGCACGGTCGGCTTGTCGGGGACAGCGGCACCGTCGTCTCGCCGCCGACCCCGGAGGCGGCCGGTCGGCGCCTCGAGTTGATGCCCGACGATGTCCGCGCCGAGCTCGAGGACGCGCTGCAGCCGTCGCCGGTCGCGGGCGACTTCCCTTTCCGGCTGGTGGTGCGGCGAATCCGGGAAGCCGTCAACTCCACCGGAGTCCGGGTTCCCGGACTCGTCCCGGGCGGAGGGAATCCGGCACGTGTGCATCCCGATGACCTCGAACGGCTGGGGGTGGCCGACGGCGCACAGGTCGTCCTGCGGTCGGCTTCCGGTTCCCTGCGCGCCACCGCGCGCGCCGATCACACCCTCGCGCGGGGTGCCGTCTCGATGACCCACTGCTTCGGCGGGGTCGACGGTGACGCTGCCGGGGTCAATGTCAACAACCTGACCGGGACGCTCGATGGGGTGCAGACGATCAACGCCATGCCGACGCTGTCCGCCGTTCCCGTCGCGATCGTCCCGGCCACCGAGGAGGAGGGTTCATGACCGGCGGAGCACACTCGACGGTGACCGTCGGGCGACGGATCTGCCCGTTGTGCGAGTCGACCTGTGGGCTCGTCGTCGAACTCGCCGGTCGGAGTGTGACGGGGGTGGCGCCCAACCCCGACGATGCGCTCAGTGCCGGACACAGCTGCGCGAAGGGGCTCGGGCTGGGCCGTATCGAGAACGACCCGGACCGCATCCGCACCCCGCTCCTGCGGACGCCGTCCGGGGACTTCCGAGCAGTGGGCTGGGAGGAGGCGTTCGCCGAGATCGGCCGCAGGCTGCCGGAATTCGTCGCCGACGACCCGGGCAGCTGTGCGATCTACCACGGCAACCCCGCGGCCCATCACCTCGACGCCACCTTCTACCTCGGCGAACTGATCGCCGCCGTCGGGACCCGCAATGTCTACTCGCCGGCCAGCGTCGACACCTGGCCGAAGAATCTCGCCCACATGCTGCTCTACGGAACCGGCCTCGGGCTGAGTCTGCCCGACCTCGACCGTACCGACCACCTGTTGATCCTGGGCTCGAATCCCATGGTGTCCAACGGGAGTACGGTCACCGCGCCGGGCATGCACGAGAGATTGCGCGCGTTGCGGGAGCGGGGTGGCACCCTCGTGGTCGTCGACCCGGTACGTACCCGGACGGCCGAGATGGCCGACATACACGTCCCGATTCTCCCGGGCACCGATGCACTCTTCCTGCTGGCGGTCCTGGCGGTGATCGCCGAGGAGGGGTTGGCCAGACCGGAGCGGATTCCCGAGGTCGTCGACGGCGTGGACGAGGCACTGACCATGGCCCGGGAGTTCTCACCCGAATCGGTGGCGGACGCCTGCGGAATCGATGCCGAGACCATCCGCGCGGTGGCCCGGGGGTTCGCGACGGCCCCGTCCGCCGTGGCGCATTCCCGGATCGGCACCTGCATGCAGGAGTTCGGCACACTGGCGAACTGGCTCGTGGAACTCCTGACGATCGTCACCGGCAACCTGGATCGTGCGGGCGGCGCGATGTTCTCGCTTCCTGCCGCGGGCGGACCGAACACGTGGCCGGTGACCCGTCCACCGAAGCTCATGTTCGATCGGTGGCGATCGCGCGTCCGTGGCCTCCCAGAAGCGTTGGGCGAGTTGCCCGCGGTGTGCTTCGCCGAGGAGATCCTCACCCCGGGGCCGGGGCGGACACGGGCGCTGGTCACCATCGCGGGGAACCCCGCGCGTTCGCTGCCGAACAGCGGTGCGGTCGAGGCCGCCCTCGCATCGCTGGAGTTCATGGTGTCGGTGGACTGCTACCTCAACGAGACCACCCGCCACGCCGACGTCATCCTGCCGCCGCCGCCGCTGATGACCCGCGGACACCACGATGTGACGTTGTCGCACTTCCAGATCCGCAACGTCGCCCGCTACACCCCGCCGCTGCTCGCCCTCGGTGACGACGAACTCGCCGAGTGGCAGATCATGCTCCGGCTGGCCGCCATCGCCCAGGGGGCCCCGAACCGGACCGTGGCGGAGACGGACGACGCCGTCGCGGCGGTGGCGGTTCGCCGGGCGGCGAAACTGTCCGGACGCGACCCCGGCGTCGTCGAGTCGGCGGTCGCCGGACGGACGGGGCCCCAGCGTCTCCTCGACCTACGCCTGCGTAGCGGGCCGTACGGTGACCGGTTCGACGACGATGAGGGAGGGCTGAGTCTGGCTCTCCTGGAATCGAATCCGGACGGGATCGACTTCGGTCCGCTGCAGCCGCGGCTCCCCGGTGTGCTGCGTACCCCGAATGGTCGGATCGACCTGATGCCCGAGTTGATCACCGCCGACCTGCCGCGCCTGCGGGCGGCGTCGATGGCTCCCCGGGGATTGGTGCTCATCAACCGCCGGCAGCGGCGCGGGATGAACTCGTGGTTGCACAATGCGCTCCCGCAGAACGACGCCGGACAGTGCGCGTTGCTGACGAGCCCGCGCGACGCCGTCGAGCTCGGGGTCGTCGATGGAGACCTCGTCGCGGTGACCTCGTCGACGAGCACCGTGGTGGCGGAGATCCGCGTCGACGACGCGATGCGCCCGGGCGTGGTGAGCATGCCTCATGGCTGGGGTCACCACGGTCCGGGCCTGCGGACCTCGCGCGCGGTGGCTGCCCCCGGCGCGAACTACAACGCATTGGTGACCGAGGCCGGGCATCTCGACGTGCCCACCTCGTCGCCGGTCTTCAACGGCATACCGGTGACGGTCACCCTGATGAGCGAGGAGAAGCGCTGATGCCCTATGTGGTCACGCAGAACTGCTGCAACGACGCGACATGTGTCGCCGTCTGCCCGGTCGATTGCATCCACCCGACGCCCGCCGAACGCGAGTACGCGCGGACCGAGATGCTCTACATCGACCCGGGGACGTGCATCGACTGCGGCGCCTGTGCCGACGTCTGTCCGGTCGACGCGATCGTGCCCGGCGACTCCACGGGGCCCGATGTCGATCGCTATCTCGAACTCAACGCCGACTACTTCCGGCGGAATCCACGAGACGCCCCGGCAGGTGCGCACGTGCAACCGGTCCCGGTGGCGATCGCGACCGCCGGGGTGACGGATCCGCCGCGGGTGCGGGTCGCGATCGTGGGGTCGGGTCCGTCGGCGTTCTACGCCGCCGAGGAACTGCTGGCGCGCCGGGACATCGACGCCGAGGTCACGATGTTCGAGCGGCTTCCGGTGGCCGGCGGGCTGGTCCGGTTCGGGGTCGCGCCCGATCACTGGCACACGAAAACCGTGGATCGCGTCTTCGGGCGCACCGCGAGGCGCGACGGGTTCACCTTGCATCTGGGTGTCGAGGTCGGCCGCGACGTGACACTCGACGAGGTGGCGGCCCATCACCACGCGGTCATCCACGCCTCGGGCGCCTCGGGGGACCGGCGGCTGGGGATCGCCGGCGAGGACCTCCCGGGCAGCCACTCCGCCCGCGAGTTCGTCGCCTGGTACAACGGGCATCCCGACCACGTCGATCGATCCTTCGACCTGTCGGGTGAGCGTGCCGTCGTCGTCGGCAACGGCAACGTCGCGCTGGACGTCGCACGGATACTCGTGTCCGATATGGAGGCACTGCGGCGCACCGACATCGCCGATCACGCGCTGACCGCTCTGGCCGGCAGTGAAATCAGGGAAGTGGTGGTCCTCGGTCGGCGCGGGCCCGAGTACGCAGCCTGCACCACCCCGGAATTGATGGCACTCGGTTCGTTGCCCGGGGTCGACGTGATCGTCGACCCGCCGGTGTCGGCGGGTTCGGAGGCATCGGCGAAACTGCGCCTCCTGGAGGAGTATTCGCGACGAGTACCGGTGCCCGGGAACAAGCGGATCGTGCTGCGGTTCGAGGCGACGCCGCTGGAGGTCATCGGATCCGACCGCGTGCGCGGTCTGGCCACGAGCCACACCGCGTCCGGGGAGCGCACCGAGATCGACTGCGGCCTGGTGCTGCGCGCGGTCGGCTACCGCGGGCTCCCCATCGACGGCCTCCCCTTCGATCCGGTGTCGTCGAGGGTCGTGAACGTCGGAGGTCGTGTGGTTGATCCGGCGACCGGTTCGCCGGCGCCGGGGCAGTATGTGGCGGGCTGGATCAAGCGCGGCGCGACCGGGGTGATCGGAACCAACCGGTGGTGTGCGGTCGAGACCGTGGGTTCCTTGCTCGATGATCTCCGCGGTGGACTGCTGCTCGAACCCGTCGGCAGCGGTGACGATCTGACCGCACTCGTGCGCGAGCGATGTCCGGAGGTGATGGACGGGGCCGACTGGCGGGCCATCGACAGGTGGGAACGCCAGGAGGGACGCGCGGCCGGGAGGCCACGGGTGAAAGTCGTCGATGCCGAGGCGGCGGTGAACATCGCCCGGACAGCCAGTCTGCCCGGTGTTCCGGGATGAGCGCGCCGGCCCGGCAGGTCCACACCTTCTGCCGCATCTGCGAGCCCGGGTGCGGGCTGCTGGCCACGGTCGACGCCGATCGCATCGTGGGATTGCAACCGGACCCGGATCATCCTGTACACCGCGGCTTCTCCTGCCACAAGGGACCGCACTACCTGGATGTCCATTCCGATCCGGATCGGGTCGATCACCCGCTGCGACGAGTCGGGACCGGCGACCGCCGGGACGGCGACTTCGAGCGTGTGTCCTGGGACGAGGCGGTTCGCGACATCGCCGACCGGCTCGGCGCCATCCGAGACAGATACGGCCGCAACGCATTGGCGGTGTACCAGGGCAACCCATCGGCGTTCAACGGTCTCTACTATGCGAACGCGGCGCGGATCGCGCGGGGGTTCGACACGCGGATGAGGTTCAGCGCCGGGACCCAGGACACATCGGCCAAGTACGCGGCGAGCGAGGCCGTCTACGGCGCGTCGATGGCACACCCGATTCCGGACCTGCTGCACACCCACTACTTCCTGTGCCTCGGGAGCAATCCGCAGGTCTCCCACATGACGTTGATCCACATCTCGGATCCGATGGCCAAACTGCGCGCGATCGCCAAGCGCGGCGGGACAGTGCTGTTCGTCAATCCGCGCCGCATCGAGTCGTCGACGCCGGAGACCGGCGACGTGCTGCTGATCACCCCGGACACCGACTTCTACTTTCTGGCCGGGCTCCTGCACGAGATCGTGTTCCGGATCGGATTCGACCGTGGCGCAGTCGAACAGCATGCGCGGGGGATCGACGATCTGCTCGACTTCGTCTCACGCTACCCGGTGGAGCGGGTCGCCGGGGTCACGGGGATCCCCGCCGAGACGATCGCCCGGGTCGCCGACGAGTTCTGCGCCGCGCCGAGTGCGAGCATCTACATGGCCACCGGCGTCAACCAGGGCAGGCTGGGCACGCTCGCCTACTGGATGCTCACCATGGTCAGTCTGTTCTCCGGGAACCTCGGACGCCGCGGCGGCAACATCTACTCGCGAGGCGTCGCCGACGTCGTCCAGAACTCCCGGCGCCGGCGCGCGGACCCGTTCTTCTCCGGTCCGCTCGGGGAGATCCGCACCGTCGGAGGGGATCTCCCCGCCGCCATGCTGCCGGACTTCATCGAGCGCTCCGACGACCCGATCCGTGCCCTGATCGTGGTGTCGGGCAACCCACTCCTGTCGGTCGGCGGTGGAGACCGGTTGCGGCGTGCCCTGGAATCGCTGGAGTTGATCGTCACCGTGGACCTGTATCGCACCGTGACGGGCGAGATCGGGGACTACATCCTGCCTGCGACGGACTGGCTCGAGCGCGAAGACGTCAACTTCCTGAACACGATGGGGGTGGCGATGGAGCCCTACGTCCAATACACCCCCGCTGTCGTCGCGCCGGTGGGGCAACGGCGTGACGACTGGTGGATTCTCTCGCGCATCCAGCAGGAGATGGGTGTACCGAGCCTTCTCGACGACCCGGAGGCCGGCCCTCTCGCGGCGATCGACGCCGTGCTGCGGGAAGCGGACCTGTCCGTCGAGACGCTCAAGGACAAACCATGTCAGACCGAGGTGCTTCCGGAAGCGGTGCCCAGCGATGTCTTCGACATCGCGGTGCAGCACGACGACGGCCTGATCGACTGCTGTCCCGATCTGTTCCGTCGGTCTTTCGACGATGCCGAACGGATCCTCGAGGGTCTCGTGGCGGAGCCGGACGACCAGCTCAAGCTGATCACCCGGCGCAACCACTTCATGGTGAACAGCTGGCTGCACAATCTCCCGGTTCTGAAACAGGGTGTCCATCAGGACAATCCGCTGTGGATGAACCCCGTCGACATGCGCCGGCGCGATCTCGTGGACGGCGACGACGTCACCGTGCGCAATCTCCATGGCGCTCTGCCGGCCGTGGTCGTCGGGGACGACACCCTGCGCGAAGGCGTGGTGGCGATGACCCATGGCTGGGGCCAGGACCGGGCGCGCGGTCTCGACGTGGCCCGACGCCATCCGGGGGTGAACGTCAACCAACTCGCGCCGTCCGGGGCGAAGGGGTACGACCCCCTCAGCAACCAATCGCATCTCACCGGGATCAACGTCGAGGTGATCCGCCGCTGATCCGGTGCGGGGTTGCCAACATAACCGAATGCTTTTAGATTAGTCGGTGTGACCCGGGACACCTTCGATCGGTGCGGCCCGGGCCGCCCCGCGCGCCTGACCGAGTCGGCGACGTCCACACCCAAACAGGAGGCTGTACATGAGCGGAACCGTCGTCGACGCACTCGGATACTGGGCCCGCACGGTGCCGGACCAGGCCGCGATCGACTTCGCCGGCGATGTGGTCACCTACCGCGAACTCGACACCTGGGCAGACGGGGTCGCCCACGACCTGCGGTCTCGCAGCGTCGGAGTAGGCGACCGGGTGAGCTATGTCGGCGTGAACTCGCTGGAGTGGTGTGTCGCCGCCCTGGGCGCCATGAAGGTGGGTGCGATCTCGGCGCCGTTCAACCAACGCATGCTCGCCGGGGAACTGACGGTCCTCGTCGACGACTGCGACCCCGCGGTCGTGTTCTGCGACGCGGACCTGCGCTCTCGTGTGGAGGAGGTGCGCAGCACCCGCGACACGTTCGTCATCGCGGAGTTCGAGGCCGATGTGCGACCGCTGCGCGGCGTCGCGCACCCGGCGTATCGCAGCCCGGTGGTCGAGTTGTCGGACCCCACGGCGATCGTGTTCACCAGCGGGACAACGGGTAAGCCGAAGGGGGTCGTGTTCACGCACGCGACGATCGCCGGGGAGATGCACGAATGGTCACTGATGGAACCGATCCAGCAGAACGGCCTGCGCCCGTTGCTCGTCCTCCCGCTGTTCACGGCCGCGGGCATCATCTGGGGGATCTCACGCACCGTCTTGCACGGCGGGACGTTGCTCCTGCAACCCGGATTCGATCCGGAGTCCGCGCTGCGGGTCCTGATCGGGAGCCGGGCAACGACTCTCACCGGCCCACCGATCCTCTTCGAGCAGATCTCCCGGGTGGCGGGCTTCGCCGATGCCGATCTGGCCCACCTGACCACCGCGCACGTGGGCGGCGCGCGTGTGCCGTCCGCGCTGGTGGGTGTCTGGCTGGACCGCGGTGTCCAATTGCGGCAGATATACGGGCAGACGGAGATCGGTGGATCGGCCTCGGCGATGCCCCGTGCGGAGGCGGCCGAGCATCCCGACAAATGCGGATTCGGCGGCATCTTCACCAAGATCCGTGTCGTCGACGCCGACGGGAACGACTGCGCCCCGAACTCCGTCGGGCAGATCCTGTTGCGGGGTCCGGGCATGATGCCGGGGTATTGGCGTAATGAGGACGCGACCCGCGCGGCACTGATCGACGGTTGGCTGCACACCGGCGACCTCGGCACACTCGACGAGAACGGCTATCTGACTTTCGTGGATCGTCTGAAGGACATGATCATCTCCGGCGGTCTGAACATCTCCCCGGTGGAGATCGAACAGGTGATCAACCGGATCCCCGGAGTCGAGGAGGTGGCGGTGATCAGCGTTCCCGACGACAAGTTCGGCGAGACACCCGCGGCGGTGGTCAAAAAGGTCGAGGGCCTCACCGAGGTCGACATCGTCGAATTCTGCAACCGCAACCTCGCGGACTACAAGGTGCCACGGTACGTGGTCTTCGTCGACGAGGGTCTCCCGCGAATGCCCAGCGGAAAGATCTCCAAGCGGCAGCTCCGGGATACGTACTCCGATGTCCCGCAGACCTATCCGAAGGTCAGGTGAGGTCGTGGATCGCGCGGAACGGGTCGCGGTCGTCACCGGGGGCGGGCGGGGCATCGGCGCCGCGATCTCGCGACGACTGGCTGCGGAAGGGCATGCGGTTGCGGTCAACTACGCCTCCGGCGCGGCGGCGGCCCAAGAGGTGGCGGGTGAGATCGTCGCGGCCGGCGGACGCGCGGTCGCCATCCGTGCCGACGTCTCGGATGCCGCTCAGGCGGAGAAGCTGATCGCCGAGGCGGCACGGGTGCTCGGCCCGCCGACCGTACTGGTCAACAACGCGGGGATGAATCTCGCAGCGTCGGCGCGCAAGCAGTCTCCACACGAGTGGGACCGGGTCATCGGCGTCAATCTCAGCGGCGCCTTCTACTGTGCGCACGCGGCTCTACCTGCCATGTACGACGCCGGGTGGGGTCGGGTCGTCTTCCTGAGCAGTCCGTCCGGCGGGCGGCGACCGTCGCCGGGGATGAGCGCCTACTCGGCCGCCAAGGCCGGCCTCGTGGGGATGACCCGTTCGCTGGCGCAGGAGGTCGCCCGCCGCGGCATCACCGTGAATGCCGTCATGCCGGGGTTCGTCGAGACCGACATCATCGCCTCGGGCGGCGAGAACGCGGCGGCGAACCTGGCCGCGCACTGGCCACGTGTACCCGCCGAGTCCATCGCTGCGACAATCTCCTTCCTGGTCGGAGAGGACGGCCGGCACGTCTCGGGCGAGGAGGTCGGAGTCTGGCTCGGCGGGCCCGTGGGGGTCTGACCGTAGTCGGCTACCGCCGGTGCTGCGCGGCCGCGGCGTCGGCTTCCGCGCGGTAGTTCCGCGGCCACGCCTTGCCCAGGGTGAGGCCGCCGTCGACGATCATGTTCTGTCCGGTGATGAAGGAGGCGTCGTCGGAGACGAGATAGCCGATGGCACCGGCGATGTCGTCTCCCTCACCCGCCCGGGGGACGGGTTGGAACGATGCGAGCCCCCGGCGTACGGTCTCGATGCTGGCGTCCAGGTCGTCACCGTCCAATCCCGCACCGCTGCCGACGATCCGGGTGGCGACGCCACCCGGGGTCACCGCGTTGACGCGGATACCGAACTCGGCCAGTTCGCGCGCCGCGCTGCGGGTCAGCGCGAGAACCGCGGCCTTCGCGGCGCCGTACGGGTGGGGGCCGAACCCCGTACGCAACCCGGCCACCGACGAGACGTTCACGATGGTGCCGAATCCTTGGTCGCGCATGACACGCGAGGCATGTTTGGTGCCGAAGAACGCGCTGCGTGCGAGCACGGCGAACGCCGAATCCCAGTCCTCGGCGGACGTGTCGGCGATGTAGGTCCAGTTGCCGACCCGGCCGGCGTTGTTGACCATCGCGTCCAGACGGCCGAAGCGGGTGGTGGCCTCCTGAACCGCTGCAGCGACATCGTCTTCGTCGGTCACGTCGGCGTGGATGTGGACCGCGCGGTCGCCGAGAGCGGCCGCGACGGCCACGGCGCGCTCGTCATCGATGTCGGCCACCACCACTCGCACGCCTCTGGCTGCCAGCAGGCCGCAGGTGGCTGCGCCGATCCCGCTGGCGCCGCCGGTCACCACGGCGACCTTTCCGTCGAGTCCGTTCATGGCGTTGGCCCTTTCCGCGAGTGCTCCGTGGTCTTCGATCTTGAGGAATTAATCTAAAGACATTAGCCTGAATTCGAGACGCGCACCACGGAATCGGGCGCGCCGCGAACGCGAGGAGAATGCCGCATGCCGGATGCGATCGTGACCGAGAGGCCCCGCCCGGGCGTTCTGCTGATTCGGCTCGACCGGCCGGACGCGTTGAACGCGATGAATGCTCGGTTGGTCGAGTCCTTGCACGAGGTGCTTGCGGAGGTGCGCCACGACTCCGAGACGCGCGCAATCGTGCTCACCGGAAACGGCCGGGCCTTTTGCGCCGGGATCGATCTGCGCGGTTATGGCGAACCACCCGGCGCGCGAGAAGGCGAGGGACGGGCGCAGGCCGGCATGCGGGTGCAACAACACATCGCCGCACTGATGGAGGCGTTCCGTGGGGCTCGGCCACCGGTGATCGCCGCTGTCAACGGGGCCGCCGCCGGCGGAGGGATGGCCCTGGCGCTGATGGCCGACGTCCGGATCATGTCCGACACGGCATCCATGCATGCCTCGTTCATCAACCGCGGGCAGTCGAGTTGCGACATCGGGGTGAGCTGGTTGCTCCCCAGGATGATCGGGTTCGCCCGGGCCGCCGAGATCATGCTCACCGGGCGACCGGTGGACGCCGCCGAATGCGAGCGTGTGGGCATCGTCTCGAGATCGGTTCCGTCCGAACAGATCGTGGACGAAGCCATCGGCATCGCGGAGAACGTCGCGCGGAACAGTCCATTCGGGGTGTGGATGACCAAGGAAGTGATGTGGTCGAATCTCGAGGTCCCGAGTCTCCGCGCGGCAATGGACCTGGAGAACCGGACGCAGATCCTGGCGGCGATGACCAGAGACCATCGCGAGGCGGTCCTGTCATTTCTCGAGAAGCGGCCTGCGGTCTACCGGAATCACTGAGCAGTCATCCCTGCCGGAATCACTGGGCGACAACGGTATCGGCGAGAAGTAGCAGAGAGGCAGCGGTGGCATGAAGGTCGGTGTGATGGCCGGGTACTGGGGAGCGGGACCGCCGCGGCGGATCGAGCAGACGCTCGCCGAGGCCGAGGCGCTCGGCGTGGACAGCTTCTGGACCGCGGAATCGTATGGGTCCGACGCCTTGACGCCACTTGCGTGGTGGGGCTCGCGGACGTCGACCATCGCGCTCGGCACCTCGGTGTGCCAGATGGCCGCACGCACTCCCACCGCGCTGGCGATGGCCGCGCAGACGATCGATCATCTCAGCGGGGGTCGCCTCATCCTCGGCATCGGGGCGTCGGGCCCCCAGGTCGTCGAAGGTTGGTACGGCACCCCCTATCCACGCCCGCTGGAGCGCACTCGTGAGTACGTGTCGATCATGCGTGCGGTGTGGGCGCGGGATGAACCGGTCACGTTCGACGGCAGGCACTTTCAACTGCCGTTGGACGGGGGCACCGGGTTGGGGAAACCGTTGAAGTCGATCGTGCACCCGCTTCGCGCCGACATCCCGGTGTACATGGGTGCCGAGGGACCGAAGAACGTGGCCCTCGCCGCGGAGATCGCCGACGGCTGGACACCGCTGTGGTTCTCGCCGAAGACCGACGGGTTCTACCGTGCCGCGCTGGCGGACGGGTTCGCCCGCGAGACCGCGCGCCGGACGGCCGACGACTTCGAGATCGCCAACGTGTGCTGGCTCGCGGAGGACGACGATGTCGAACGGGCGGCCGCGCGGTTGAAGCCCGTGGTCGCGCTCTATGCCGGCGGGATGGGCGCCAAAGGGGCGAACTTCCACAACGACGTCTTCGTCCGCATGGGATGGGGAGAGGTGTGTGCCGAGATCCAATCGCTCTATCTGGCCGGCCGCTCCGATCTCGCCGCCCAGGCGGTGCCCACCGCCATGGTCGAGGACGTCGCACTGGTGGGGCCGGTCGACAAGATCTGCGAGGACATCGTGACCAGGTGGAAACCGACGTGTCTGACGACGTTGATCCTGGGCGGTTGGCCGCGGCGCGAAGAATCGAGGAACCGGATTCTCGAGGCCGTCCGGGCCTGAGGCCGGTCCAGTCGCTGCCCCTGATCCGGTTGCATCACAATGCAACTGCTTCCCGAACCGACTGAACCACACAAGTGGGGTCGCTGCTTTCGGATCGGGGAACGACGGCCGCGATTCTCCCGGTCTGGCACAAAACAAATGCCTTTAGGTTAATGTTCGCAGGGTCACTGTCCTTTTCGGGTGCAATGCCCGGTACCGAAGGCGAAGGATCTCATGAGTCAGACCACATCATCGGCGAGCCGGGACAACTCCCCGGCGGCGCCACCCACCACGCCCGAGATGTCGAAGAAGGCCGGCCGGGCTGCGTTCGTCGGGACACTCTTGGAGTACTACGATTTCAGCCTCTACGCGTCCGCGGCCTCCGTGGTGTTCGCGAGTGTGTTCTTCTCCGGATCGAGTCCGCTCCTCGGCACCTTGCAGGCGGTGGGGACGTTCGCCATCGGTTTTGTCGTGCGCCCCGTCGGTGGTGTCATCCTGGGCAGCCTCGGAGATCGATACGGCCGCAAGCGCATCCTGGTCCTCACACTCGTCCTGATGGGCGCGGCGACCATGCTGGTCGGTGTGCTGCCCAGTCACGGCCAGATCGGCTGGCTCGCTCCGTTGATGCTGGTGATGCTGCGGGTCGTCCAAGGTATCGGGGCCAGCGCCGAGTACGGCGGCGCGACCCTTGTCGCCGTCGAATTCGCGCCGCAGCGCAAGCGCGGCCTGCTCGGGTCGCTGCCCGGTATGGGCGCGGCGCTCGGCGGTGTGCTGGGAACGAGTGCGCTCCTGCTCTGCTCGACGGTCATGTCCGAGGACGTGTTCATGAGCTGGGGTTGGCGTATTCCGTTCCTGTGCAGCGGTTTCATCCTCGCGTACGGGTTGTGGTTGCGCCGATCGCTGCCCGAGACGCCGGAGTTCCATCGGATCGAGGACACCGGCGGCCCGGCGCGGACCCCGGTCCGTGACGTCATCAACCAGCAGCCGATGGCGTTGCTCGTGGTGATGGTGATGGCCATCGGGATGACCGGTATCGGCTACTTCTACCTCGTGTTCATGGGCACCTTCGGTGCCAATCAGCTCGGGCTGGGCAGTAGTGACATCCTGATCGGTCTGATCGCCGCCCAGGTGGCGAACGCGCTGTTGATCCCGGTGTTCGGCGGACTGTCCGATCGCGTGGGACGGCGGGTCATCATCATGGGCGGGTTCGTCTACAGCGCGGTGTTCGCCTGGCCCGCATTCTGGTTGCTCTCCGAATACGGGTCCTCGGCGATGTTCTGGCTCGTTCTCGCCCTGGGCAACGGGCTGGGCGTGGGCATGGTCTTCGGGCCGATGGGTGCCTATGTGACCGAGTTGTTCCGGTCCCGGCATGTGTTCAGCGGACTGGGGCTCGGCCGGGAAGCCGGAAACGCGCTCGGCGCCGCGATCGTGCCGCTCGTCGCGGTGCCGCTCGCCTTCGACGACACGACCGTGTGGCTCAGTGTGTTGCTCTGCGCCATAGCCCTTCTCGGCCTGGCGGCGGCCTGGTTGTCGCGGGTGGGTCCGGAGGTGGGCGCCGTCGCGGCCCTCACATCCGGAGATCCTGGTCGAGGAACTCGATGAGTCCCTCGCTGAGGACGTCGTTGTCGTCGCCGCTGACCATGTGTCCGGCGCCGCCGACATCGATCTGACGGGCGGTCGGGATCAACCGGAGGAGGTCGCGTGCGTTCTCCGGGCTGACCACGTCGGACTGCGCACCCCGGATCAGCAGCGTGGGTACGGTGATCGCCCGCGCTGCTGTCCGCGCCTGCTCCTCGCGAACGCCGGCCTGCTCGGGGCTGTTGGACCGGTCCGCCATCATCCGCGGGTCCCAGTGCCAGTACCACCGCCCGTCGCGTCGTCGCAGATTCTTGCGCAGCCCGTCCGGTCGCGGGGGCCGGCGGCGGTGCGGGTTGTAGGCCGCCACCGCCGCGGCGGCGTCGTCGAGCGAGTCGAAGCCCGCCAGGCCGTCCCGCATGAAGGTCGAGATCTTCTCCAGTCCCGCCGGTTCGGCGCTGGGTGTGATGTCGACCAGGACGAGGCCGCGGGCGAGCGTCGGGTCGGCTCCCTGCGCGATCAGCGAGGCCATCCCCCCGAGGGAGGCGCCGATGAGGACCGGGCGGGTCTCCATGGCCGCGACCACCGCTGCCAGGTCGCGGGCGTGCGCGGCGATCGAGTAGTCACCGTCCGCCGCCCAGTCGCTGTCCCCGTGGCCCCGGGCGTCGATCGTCGTCGCGGTCCAGCCGTGTTCGGCGAGCCGTTGTCCGGTGCGCTGCCACGAATGCCGCGTCTGGCCGCCACCGTGCATGAGGAGCGCGGTCCCCGCCGCAGGCAGCTCGCGTGGATCCCAGCGATCAGCCGCCAGGGTGACACCGTCCCCCCGCAGGCGGATGGCGCTTGTGGTGTCGGACATGGACGTTCCCTCCGTCGATGATGCACGCATCAAACTAACGGTATAAGGTTTATTGACAAACGACAACGGAAGGGGCTCCAGGGGTGAACCGTCCCGAAGGCACCGCGGCGTCGAACCGCTGGGCGGTCGCGGCCCTCTGCTTCGCCGTGACGACGATGTCCGTCCTGCAAGCCGCGGTCGTTCCGGTGATCCCGACGATGTCGACGCAACTGGGGGTCGGACCCGCCGAGATCGGATGGGTCCTGACCGCCAACCTGCTCTCGGCGGCGATCTGTACGCCGGTGCTCAGCAAGCTCGCGGACCGCCGCGGGGGACGACGCGTCCTGATCGCCATCCTCGTCGTGGTCGTCCTCGGTTCCGTCCTGTGCGTAGTGGCCGCGAATCTGCCGCTGCTCGTGATCGGGCGTGTACTGCAGGGCTCCGCGTTCGCCATCTTCCCGATCGGCGTCGCGGTGCTCCGCGAGACCTCCGACCACCGCAGGCTCGCGCACGCCATCGGGCTGATGTCGGGGATGATGGCGGGCGGCGCGGGGCTGGGGATGGTAGCCGCCGGCGTGCTGGTCGCGGGCGACGGACCCTACCAGCGGGTCTTCTGGATGTTGCTGACGCTGAGCGTCCTCTCGCTCGGCTGGGTGTCCGTTGCGGTCCCCGCGACGCCGGGCGCGGCAGTGCCGGGCCCGGGGGCCGACGTGGCCGGTGTGCTCCTGCTCGCGATCGGCCTCTGTGCGGTGTTGCTGGCACTCGCCGAAGGCCCGCGCCGATCGGCCGGGCTCGCCGTCGGAGTGGGTCTCGGAGGCGTGGCGTGCCTCGGGCTCTGGTGTCTCCACGAGCGCCGGGCGGGTGCGCCCCTGGTGCCGCCCAGGGCGATGGTCGGACGGCGGGTGACTCCCGCGCACATCGCCGCGGCGCTCGTGGGAGCGGCGATGTACTTTCAGTTCCTCGGTATCGCGCAGTTCGTCCAGGCAGAACCGGATGTCGCCGGTTACGGTTTCGGGGCGAGTGTGCTGGCGGCGAGTGTGGTGTTCCTGCTCCCCGGCGCCGGCGCCGGGTTCGTCGCCGCCGCGGTGAGTGGGCGACTCATCCACCGGTTTCGCGGAGACCGGGTCCTCGCGGCGATGTGCGTCATCGGTGTGATCGCGTTCGTGCTCCTCGTCCTCGCCCGCGACCGGCCGTGGCAGCTGATCGTCGCGGCCGTCGTGGTCAATGTCTTCGTCAGTGGCTCCTACGCGGCACTGCCGTCCTTGTTGACCGACGCGGTACCGGCGGCGGACACGGCGGTTGCCAATGGTGTGAACGCGATCGCGCGGATCGTCGGCAGCTCGATCGCGAGTGCGACGGTGGCCTCGCTCTTCGCGACCCTCACGGTCACGGGCGGAGCCCGCCCGTCGGAGACGGCGTACGGCCTGGTCTTCGCACTCGGTGGCGCCGCCGCCGGAGCCGCAGGCGTCGTCGGTCTGATGTCTCGTCACGGACGGCAGGGTGCCGAGACCGCGGCCACCGCTGCGATACATCGGACAGAATATGTCAGCTGTTGACCTAATGGCGTTCGGTTATTAAGCTGTGCTGTGATCCGCTTCACAGGCGGCGCAGTGGTGTGGTCCGCGCTGGTCCGCCGCGATTTTCTCGAGGAGAACTGCTTTTCATGACAATCACAGAACAAGCCACCGATCCACTCGCCACCGTGGCCGATCGCGACCAGGTGTTCATCGGCGGCCGGTGGGTCGACTCGTCGGGTGACGAGTGGATCGAGGTCGTCGACTCGTACTTCGAGCGCACCGCCGCACGCGCACGGGCCGCGACCGCCGACGACATGGCACGCGCGGTCGAGGCGGCGCGGACCTCGTTCGATGAGGGGACGTGGGTGCGCACGCCGATCGCCGAGCGGGCCGCGGTCATCGACACCATCGCCGACCGGCTGGAGGCGCGGGTTGCCGAGCTGACGACGCTGGGCATCGTCGAAGTCGGCGTTCCGGTTCCGGTGAGCGCGATGACGCAGCAGATGACGGTGGGGTTGTTCCGCGCGGTCGCCGAGGAGGCCCGCAAGGTGAACCTGCGCGAGGATCGGACGCGCGCCGACGGCGGGATCTCGCGCATCCTCAAGGAGCCGAGCGGAGTGGTCGCCGCGATCATCCCGTGGAACGGTCCCATCGGCACGATTGCGTTCAAGGTGATCCCGGCACTGGCGGCGGGTTGTTCGGTCGTGCTCAAGACCTCGCCGGAAGCTCCGCTGTCCCCGTCGGTGTTCGCCGACGTGGTCGGTGAACTCGTCGACGAGGGCGTGATCCCCGAGGGCGTACTCAGCGTCCTCGTCGCCGACCGCGAGGTCTCCGAATTGCTCGTCACCGACCCGCGGGTCGATCACATCACCTTCACCGGGAGCACTGCGACCGGTCGCCGGATCATGAACCTCGCCGGCGACCGGGTCGCGAAGGTCTCCCTGGAACTCGGTGGTAAGTCGGCGGCCATCATCCTCGACGACGCCGACCTGAACACGGTCATGCAGAACCTGCCGATGGCCGGGTGTCTGCAGTCCGGCCAGGCCTGCATCGCCCTGACCCGCGTCCTGGTCTCGGCTGCGCGACACGACGAGGTCGTCGAGGCCTACAAAGCGGCACTCGGCATGATCCCCATCGGAAACCCCTGGGAAGAAACGAATTTCCTCGGCCCGTTGACCTCGGCGCGTCAGCGAGACCGCGTGGAGGGTTACATCGAGGCGGCGCGCAAGGAGGGCGCCGAGATCGTCCATGGGGGTGGCCGCGTCGGCGACCAGGGCTTCTTCGTGCAACCGACCCTTGTCGACAACGTACGCAACGACATGACCATCGCGCAGGAAGAAGTCTTCGGTCCGGTGATCTCGATCATCACCTATGAAGACGAGGACGACGCCGTGGCCATCGCCAACGACTCCGAGTACGGCCTCTCGGGTGCGGTGTTCACTTCCGACGTCGAGCATGGATTCGAAGTGGCGCAACGTATCCGGACCGGGACGGTGAACGTGAACGCGTCCGTCATCGACTTCACGCTGCCGTTCGGCGGCTATAAGCAGTCCGGCGTCGGACGTGAAGGGGGCCCTGAAGGGCTCGACGAATTCTTCGAGCTCAAGACGGTCCATCTCCCGGCGCCGCAACCGGAGGCCTAGAGCAAACCCTCCCGCATGCCGAAACGGCGTGGCGCCTGCCACGCCGTTTCGGCATGCCTGCTTTCTGTCATGTCTTCGCGAGAGTGCTCGGTTTCCGTAAAGCTGTGTCGCAAAGCAACTCTCGAATCTCCGAGCTGCTGACAAATATCGCTTGACGTCTCATGTCTTTCGGCTTACGGTGGGGACCGAGGGTGGCGGGCGTCACATCAGCGAGATGTTCTTCTCGGGCACCTCATCCCCGGATCCGGCGGCAGCGCGTTGTCCGCGAATGCCTTTCGAAGATGCCGGTCCGTTCAACGAGAGCAAGGAATCGAAACTCATGAAGCTTGAAGGCAAGGTAGCGCTGATCACCGGCGCGGGTTCCGGACTCGGTAGGCAGTCGTCGCAGCTCTTCGCCGGCGAGGGTGCGAAGATCGCGGTGGTCGACATCGACGCCGATCGTGCCGAGCAGACCGTGAAACTGGTCGAGCAGCAGGGTGGCGACGCCATCGCCATCACGGCCGACGTCGCGGACAAGTCCGCGATCACCGCCGCGGTCGATCAGACCGTCGAGCACTACGGCAAGCTCGACATCGCCTGGGCGAACGCCGGAGTCGTCTCCCGCGGCGGTGTTCCCAGCGTCGCCGGCGGCGAGCAGGTCGACTTCGAAGACCTGACCGAGGAGGACTGGAACAACGTCCTCGGCGTGAACCTGAGCGGCGTGATCTTCACCGCGCAGGCTGCGGTTCCCGCGCTCAAGCGCAACGGTGGCGGTACCATCATCGCCACCTCGTCGGCGGCCTCGTTCGTCGCCTACCATCAGATCGCGCTGTACTCGGCGACCAAGGCCGGGGTCAACGGTCTGGTCCGTGGCCTCAGTCTCGATCTGGGTCCCTACGGGATTCGCGTCAATGGCATCGCGCCGGTTCATGGCATGTCGCCGAACTTCCTGATGCCTGCCGGCTCTCCGGTCGTCGGGCAATCGTACGAAGAGGTTGCCGGCCCGTGGGATCCGTACGTGTCGCCGATCCCGCTGAAGCGCAATCGTCCCCCGTCACTGGTCGACAACGCGAAGATCGCCCTGTTCCTCGCGTCGGATGACTCGGCCTACATGTCCGGTCAGGTGATCGGCTCGGGCGACGGCGGAACGCTCTCGCGCGTGGGCATGTGGTTCCCGGAGGACCTCGACCAGAAGAACCCGAACGCCTAGTCATGTCCCCCCAGCCCAGCACCCTCACCGTGGATCGCGTGGCGTGCGCCGGGCATGGCCTCTGCTACGGGGTCGCCCCCGATCTGATCGATGCCGACGATCAGGGCGACCCCGTGGTGCCCGACCGCCCTCTCGAGCAGGACGAAGCAGCCCTGGCCAGAGATGCCGTCGCCATGTGTCCAGAACGCGCACTGGCGCTGCAGACCATCGAACCCACCACACCCAAGGACTAGTGATGACAACTACGGAACGGTCCCGCGAGGATGTCACCGTCGACTTCGACGTGTACGACCAGTCCATCGCAGCCCCGATCGATCGATTCCAAGAACGTGCGGCAGAACTCGCCGCGAAGGGTCCTGTCGTGTACTCGCCTCTGTACGGCGGGCACTGGATCGTCACGCGCTACAACGAGATCCATGAGGTCTTGCGTGACGCGGAGACCTTCTCCAGCTACCCCAACAACCTCGTGACCAACGAGGCCTTCGGGAAGTTCATCCCGATCGAGCTCGATCCCCCGGAGCACACGGGCTATCGCAAAGCGTTGCAGCCCCTGTTCGGTCCGGCGCGGATGAAGAAGCTGACGGATGAGATCCGGGGCGTGGTCAACGACCTGCTCGACGGTTTCGCCGCGAAAGGCGAGGCCGAGTACATCTCCGCGTTCGCCCACGAGCTACCGGCCCGGATCTTCCTGGCGCTCATGGATTGGCCCATCGAGGACGCGCCGCTGTTCACCGAGGCGACCGACGTCGTCCTGTTCGGCAAGCCCGGCGGCACCGAGGAGGAATCCCTCGAGGCGCGCGGCATCGCCGGCATGCAGATGCTCGGCTACTTCCAGAAGATGGTCGACGAGCGGCGCGCCAACCCGGGTGACGACGTCACCTCGCAGCTCATCCACACCGAGGTGGAGATGCAGGACGGGCTGCGTCTGCTCACCGACGAAGAGCTCAATCGCATGTTCTTCCTCCTGCTCATCGCGGGACTGCACACGGTGCAGGGCTCGCTCGCCTGGGCGATCGTCCACCTGGTGAACAATCCGGATCAGCGTCAGGGCATCATCGACGACCCGGACATGATCCCGACCGCTGTCGAGGAGATCCTGCGCATCGAGGCCGCCGTCGTTCCCGGACGCCGCGCGACCCGCGACGTCGAACTGGGCGGGGTGACGATTGCCGAGGGTGAACAGCTCATCCTGATGCTGTGCTCGGCCAATCGTGACGGGGACGAGTTCGACGATCCGGAGGCGCTGGACCTGACCCGCAAGCCGAACCGTCACCTGGCCTTCGGCGGAGGCGCGCACCGCTGTCTGGGTTCGCACCTGGCGCGGATCGAGCTGACGATCGCTCTCGAAGAACTGCATCGGCGCATCCCGGACTACGAACTCGTCGAGTCCGATCCGCCGGTGTTCCATGCCAGCCAGGTCCGCGGGTGCGTGCGGATGCCGATCCGGTTCACGCCCGAGTCCTGACCGGCCGGTGGTGTGCCGGCCACCGAATCGGCCGGTGCGGCGGGTTGCCTCTCACCTCCCCGCCGCACCGGCTCACCATCGGATCGCCTCCGCTGATTGCCGGTTAAAACTTATTGCTGTAGGTTTAAGGAGTGTCGCCCCGGCCCGGGCGAGCACTGTCCCACTCGCAACAACCGCTCCATCACGGAGGGAATCATGACCACTTCGCTTCCCCGTCAGGATCGAATCCGTCGCGCGCTCGAGCATCTGCGCAACGAGACGACCGACGAGTTCGACGACATCGTGCAGTTCGAACCCGACGAGTTCACCGACCCGGTGCTCGCCAAGGACGAGCGCGACCACATCTTCGGCCGCGTGCCGTCGATCGTCGCGCACGGAAGTGAGATCTCGCGGCCGAACGACTTCGTCACGGTGCAGATGCCGCGCAACAACATCATCGTCGTGCGGCAGAAGGACGGCAGCGTCCGGTCTTTCGTGAACCTGTGCCGTCACCGCGGGGCGATGTTGGAGCAGAGCGAGAAGGGGCGCTGCCGCATCTTCTCGTGTGGCTACCACCGGTGGTCATACGATCCGGACGGTTCGCTCCGGACGATCACCCGCGACTCGACCTTCGGCGAGGTGGACCGTAAAGAGCACGGCCTCATCGAGATCCCCACCGAAGAGCGCCACGGATTCATCTGGGTCGTGGACAACGCGCATGCGGAGATCGACGTGGCGTCGTGGCTGGGTCCCGACATCGATCCGATGCTCGCCGAGTACGAGATGGACAAGCTCGTGTGCTTTCGGGCCGGCGGATTCGACGAACCCACCAACTGGAAGATCATGCAGGACGCGTTCCTGGACGGCTACCACATCCAGTACGCACACCCGAACACCGCCGGGAAGATCATCCACACCAACGTGATGGCCTTCGAGGACTTCGGCCGACACTGCCGGTTCATCGCCCCGCGCAAATCGATCGACCGTTTCCTCGAAGAAGATCCCGGCGACATCCCACTCGACAAGTTCGTGACCGAGACGCACTTCCTGCTGCCCAACAGCACGTTGCTGCGTCAGCCGGACCATTTCCAGCTGCTGACCTTCCGGCCGCATCCCACCGACCCCACGAAGTCGCGGATGGAGCAGCGTCTCCTGGTGCCCAAGGTCGAGGACAGCGGCATGACGCCGGAGAAGTGGGACCGGATCTGGAACAAGAACTGGGAGATCCTGCTGGCCGTGTTGCACCAGGAGGATTTCCCCTGCTGCGCGACTCGCAGCGCGGTATGGGCAGCGCCGATGCCGGTGACATGCTGCTCGGCCGCAACGAGATCGCGAATCAGGTCTTCCGCCGGGAGACCAAGAAGCTCGTCGCGCAAGGGCGTGCCGAACTGAACGCCTGACGAGGGGGTCGGGATCGGCGAAAGCCGGCCCCGGCCGCCACTGTCCGAATTATCCTATATGTGTTGGGCGGGTTCGGGATCCGCCGTGCCGCATCGAAGTCAGTTGCCACAGAGAAGAAAGTACGAACATGACCGCAACCATCGGCAAAGCACTCGACTGGTGGGCCCGGACCAAGGGCGACACCACCGCCGTGGTGTTCTCCGGTTCGCAGATCTCATACCGCGCGTTGCGTGACTGGAGCAGCCGTATCGCCCGGCTTCTCGTCGAGACCAGGGGTGTCGCGCCCGGGAACCGGGTCGGGCTCCTCGGCCCCAACTCACTCGAGTGGCCTGCGGCCGCTCTCGGGGTGCTCAAGGCCGGTGGTGTGCTGGTGCCGTTGAACAGTCGCTATCGTCCCGCGGAACTGCGCAAGATCGCCGACGAAGCGGGAATCGACGTCGTCATCGTCGCTCCCGGCTTCGAGCAACTCGCCGAGGACACCGCAGCGGTGGGGCGGACGTTCGCAATCGTCTCGTACACGGAGCTCGTGGACCTGCGGGATGGTGGAATCGACGACTACCGCGTGGATCTCGAACCCGATGAGCCGACGACGATCCTGTTCACCAGCGGGTCGACGGGTCTGTCCAAGGGGGTCGTCCTGACCAACCGGACGCTGATGTCGATCGTCTTGGAGAACACCCTCACCGAGGAGGGCTTCCGGCCGGGGACGACCACACTGCTCGTGCTGCCGCTCGCCTTCACTCCCGGCCTGGTGTACGGGCTGCTCATCACCACGGTTCTGGGCGGGACCTTGGTGGTGGAACCCGAGCTCAATCCCTCGAATGCCGTCACGCTTCTCGAAAAGCACTCGGTCCAGGCCATTTTCGGTGTCCCACTCATCTTCGAGGCCATTTCTCGGGCGCCGGAGTTCGCCGAGGCCGACCTGTCGTCTGTGAAGACCGCCATCGTCGGTGGGGCGGCCGTGCCGGCGCAGCTCCTCAAGCGGTGGGGGGACAAGGGTGTCCTGCTGCGCCAGATCTACGGCATGACCGAAGCCGGCGGCGTGGCCACTGCGACCATCCGCGAGGAGGCCTTGGAGTTCCCGGACCGCTGTGGCACCGGATCCATCTTCACCGAGGTCAAGGTCTTCAATTCCGATGACGAGCCAGCCGCGCCCGGGGAAGAGGGCGAGCTCGTGGTCCGCGGGCCGGGCGTGACCCCGGGCTATTGGAACGATGCCGAGACCACCGCGCAGGCCATCCGTGGCGGATGGTTGCACAGCGGCGATCTGGGCGTCGCCGACGAGGAGGGCCGGGTCAAGTTCGTGGACCGGCTCAAGGATCTGATCATCTCCGGCGGAATCAACATCTCGCCGGTGGAGCTGGAGATCGCGATCGGTGCCATCGACGGGGTCGAGGAGGTCGCGGTGATCGCCGCGCACGACGACAGGTTCGGTGAGACGCCGGCCGCGATCGTGACCGTGTCGCAGGACATGGACGCGACGACCATCGTCGAGCACTGCAAGCAGGTGCTGGCCGATTTCAAGGTTCCGCGCTACGTCGTCATCCGCCAGGACCCGCTGCCTCGGCTGCCCAGTGGCAAGATCGCCAAGACCGTCATCCGCGACGAGTACAAGGACGTCGACACCAGGTTCGATCGCATCCGCTGACCAGGCTCCAGCAGACGAGGCCATCGCCCTCCCGGGCGTGGCCTCGTCTGCTGTCTGTTCATCGCGGATCGCAGTCCGTAGGATTCGCGTCCGTCCTGCTTTTGCAGATGGCTGGACACAGAACGAGATCTGTATCTTGTATCATTGCCCTCAGGAGGTGGACATGGCGCGCAGGAAGACGGGCAACGTCCTCAGCGAGGATGTGGACGAGGCCCGCAAGCAGATCATGGTCGCCGCGGAGCGCGTGTTCCAACGGTACGGCGTCGCGAAGACGACGATGGACGACATCGGTAAGGAAGCGGGGGTCTCGCGTCCGACGGTCTACCGGTACTTCAAGGACCGCGACGCCCTCATGTCGGCCTTGATCGAGCGGCGATCCCGCCTGCTGTTCGACAAGGCCCGGAAGTACCTTCTCGAGCACGAGACGTTCGCCGATCAGCTCGTGGAGGGGTTGATCTTTCTGGTCGAGCGAGGTCGCCGTGATCCGCTGATCCGGATCCTGGTGAGTCCGGAGCACATGCAGCTGGCCGAATCACTGGTCGGCAGTTCGGGTCTCGCGGCGCGGTTGACCGCGGAGATGTGGGACCCGATCATCGAACGCGCGATGGACCGAGGCGAGATCCGGCGGGATCTCGACAAGGAGAAGATCGCCGAGTGGATCGCACTGGTCCAGTTCATCCTGGTCGGCCGGCTGGATTTCGATCGACCCGACG
The DNA here is from genome assembly GCF_001698225.1 of Gordonia terrae. Classification (NCBI taxonomy): domain Bacteria; kingdom Bacillati; phylum Actinomycetota; class Actinomycetes; order Mycobacteriales; family Gordoniaceae; genus Gordonia; species Gordonia terrae. The sequence continues at coordinate 4,248,978 of NZ_CP016594.1, read as the reverse complement.
ATCCGCAACACCGGGAGATGTTGCACAACTTCGTGCTTCCGGCGTTCATGCCGACCGTCGTGCCCGCGGCGGCTCAACAACAACGCTGAACGCGTGGGCTTGTCGCCGGACACGGATGGTGACCGGTCCGGCGACAAGCGCCTAGTCGCGGATCAGATCGCGGTGGATGATCTCCTTCATGATCTCGTTGGTGCCGCCGTAGATCCGCTGGATACGCGCGTCGATGAAGGCCTTGGCCACCGGGTACTCCATCATGTAGCCGTACCCGCCGTGGAGCTGCACACCCGCATCGATGACCTTGTCCTGCAGATCGGTGGCCCACAGTTTGGCCTTCGCGGCATCGACCGCGGTCAGCGTCCCCTTGTTGTACTCACGGACGCATCGGTCGATGTACGCCCGGGAGACCTCGATCGCGGTACGCAGTTCGGCGAGAGTGAACCCGAGTCCCTGGAACTCGCCGACGGGTTTGCCGAATGCCTTGCGCTCCTTGACATAGGTGAGGGTCCAGTCGAAGACCGCCTCCGCCGACACCTGCGCGGCGATGCCGATCCCGAGCCGCTCCAGGGGCAGGCTCTGCATCAGGTAGGCGAAACCGGCGCCTTCCTCGCCGAGGAGGCTGGTGGCGGGCACCCGCACCTCGTCGAAGGACAACTCGGCGGTGTCCTGTGCATGGAGCCCGACCTTGTCCAGCTTGCGGCCACGCGTGAATCCCGGGGTCCCGTCCTCGACGACGAAGAGACTGAAGCCGCGCGATCCGGCATCCGCGTCGGTCTTGGCGAAGACGATCACGAGATCGGCGAGGATGCCGCTGGTGATGAAGGTCTTCGAGCCGTTGATCACCCAGTCGGTGCCCTCGCGCCGCGCGGTGGTGGTGATCGCGCGGAGATCGCTGCCGGCCGCCGGTTCGGTCATCGCGATCGCGCCGATGGTGTCGCCGGTGACGAAACCCGGCACCCAGCGCTTCTTCTGTTCGTCGTCGGCGTGACGGAGTAGGTAGTTCAGCACGATGTCGTCGTTGGTGGAGAAGCCGGACTGCAGTGCGGAGGCGCCGACCCTCGCGATCTCGGTCTGGATGGCGACGCGGAAGCAGTAGTCGGTCTCACCGGGGCCGCCGTACTCCAGCGGCACCGACAGGCCGAGGATTCCCTGTGCGCCTGCCGCACGCCAGGTCTCGCGGTCGATGAGGCGATCAGCGTCCCACTTCTCCATCTTGGGGACGACGTGTTTGTTGACGAAGGCCCGGACCGAGTCCCGGAACAACTCGTGGTCGGCGTCGAAGAGATCTGTCTGCATTGGGTTCTCCTGTGGTGCGGGGGCTGATAGGGGGGAGTGCCCGGCGTTGCCGGGGTGGTGATGTGGGGGCGTCAGTGTCCGGACGTCCCGCCGTCGACGGCGAGGGTCGACCCGGTGATGTAGGACGCCGCCGGGCTGGCGAGAAACAGCACGGCGGCGTCGATCTCACGTTGCGTGCCCATGCGTCCGAGCGAACAGCCCTGCAGGAAATCGGTGCGGGCCTCGTCGGACATCTCCGCGATCATGTCGGTCTCGACGAAGCCCGGTGCGATCGCATTCACCCGAATTCCCTTGCGCCCCGACCATTGGTGGGACAGGTCGCGTGTCAGGCCGAGGACGCCGGCCTTGCTCGAGGCATAAGCGGCTTGCGGCAGCGCGGATTTGACGAGTCCGAGCATGCTCCCCACGTTGACGATGCTGGAACCGGGCCGCATCACCCGTGCACAGGACCGTGCCATCCAGTAGCTCCCGAGGAGGTTGACGTCGAGAACCGCGCGAAAGTCCTCCGGAAGCTCTCGGGTGGCCGGGGCCGTGTGGGTGAGCCCGGCGTTGTTGATCAGGATGTCGACACGACCGAACTCGTCGATCGCAGCGCCGACGACCGCGTCACACTGTTCGGGATCGGTGACGTCCGACGGGATCTCGAGTGCGCATCGACCGAGCGCGCGTACGTCGTCCGCGGTTCGTCGCAGCGGATCCGGACGTCGGCCGGACAGTACGATGTCCGCACCCGACTCGGCCAGCGCACGTGCGAATCCCGCTCCGAGTCCCGATCCCGCCCCCGTCACTATCGCGACCCGACCGTCCACTCGGAACAGGTCCAGAAGGCCGGTGGTGGCCCCGTCGGCTGCGCGTGCGCCCACGTCTTCTCCTCTCGTCCGCTGCGGAACCCGAGAACGGGGACACCGCGATTGTCAGATTTTATCTAATCACATAAGATTTAGTGCGGAAGCCGGCGGTAGGCCCGGGATGTATCCATCTCGACCCGTCCGGATCACGACCACAGGAGAACCCATGACTTCCGACAGCGACTCGGCGACAGAGTCCGTCGCCCGATACGAGGTGCGCGATCACATCGCGATCATCACGCTCAACCGTCCCGACGCTCTGAACGCCGTGAACTCCGCTCTGTCGACGGCCGCGGGCGCGGCGCTCGAGGAGGCGGCGCAGGACCCGTCGGTCCGTGTCATCGTGATCACCGGGGCCGGTCGCGCCTTCTGTGCCGGTGCCGATCTGAAGGAGATCGCGGCGGGACGCCGGATCGATGACCCGGCCCATCGGGAATGGGACTTCGCCGGGATCGTGCGGCACTACGTTCCCAAGCCGGTCATCGCGGCTGTGAACGGCTTCGCGCTGGGCGGCGGGACCGAGATCATGCTGTCCGCCGACCTCGCGGTGATCGACGAGGAGGCATCGGTGGGTCTACCCGAGGTCAGGCGGGGACTCATCGCCGGCGCCGGGGGGCTTCTGCGTATTCATCGGCAAGTCCCGCAGAAGGTGGCCGCCGAGATCGCGCTGACCGGTCGACCCGTGTCAGCCGCCCGCGCATACGAGCTGGGTCTGGTGAACACGGTGGCGCCGGCGGGAACCGCCCTCGCCGTCGCGCTGGAGCTCGCTGCCGAGATCGCCGCCAACGCGCCGCTCGCGGTGTCCGAGAGCAAGCGGGTCATGCACGAGACGGCGAAAGCGCAGCGCGGATGGGACGACGAGTCGTGGAAGATCAACTCCTCGGCGATCCGCACCGTGTTCACCAGTGACGATGCGAAGGAAGGGCCGCGGGCTTTCGCCGAGAAGCGTGCACCGGAATGGACGGGTCGATGAGCGCGGGAGCTGTTGTGTCACAAGAGGTAGTACTCGAGCGGGTCGGCGCTGTCGCGATCGTGCGGTTGAACCGTCCGGAGCGACTCAATGCGTTCACCGAGAACATCCGGGTGGGCATCATCGAGGCGTTCGATGCCTGCGACGCCGAGGACGACGTCCGTGCGGTCGTGTTGACCGGTACCGGTCGGGCCTTCTGTGCGGGGGCCGACCTCGAGAGCGGGGGAGACACCTTCCTCCCGGACGAACCGGGAGCCGATGGCTCGGCACCGCCGGACGCGGGCGGTCAGGTGGCTCTCCGTATCTACCGGTCCAAGAAGCCGGTCATCGCCGCGATCAACGGACCCGCCGCGGGCGTGGGTGTGACCATGACACTTCCCGCAGACGTCCGGATCGCCTCGGACACTGCGAAGTTCGGGTTCGTCTTCACCCGGCGCGGATTGGTCCCCGAAGCGTGTTCGACCTGGTTTCTCCCGCGGGTGGTGGGCATCTCGACGGCCGCGGAGTGGACGCTGGGCGGGCGGATGGTCCCGGTGACCGAGGCGCTCGATCGCGGCCTGGTGCGCGAAGTGGTTCCGGCTGAACAGGTCCTGGAACGTGCGCTGAGTGTCGCGAACGAGATGGTCGCGGGGACGGCGCCGGTCTCGGTGGCCCTCACCCGATCGCTGCTCTGGGGAGCGCTCGGCGCATCCGGCCCCGAAGAGGCCCACCGCGCCGAATCGGAGGTCCTCTACCGGCGCGGCCTCTCGGCGGATGTGCAGGAAGGCGTGCAGGCCTTTCTCGACAAGCGTGCACCGGAGTTCCCGGATCGGGTGTCCGTATCGTCGCAGTGACCAGTGGAGATTACCCAGCAATCTGTGATTGACACCACATCCATACACTATGTATGGTTCCTGCATGACTCAGGCAGAACCCCGTACGACCACACTTCCGTTCTCGGTCGATGAGTTGACCCCGGAGTGGGTCGGCGCCGCATTGACGACCAAGGATGGACAGGTCGTCGTCGAAGAGGTCGACACCACTCGAATCATCTGGGGATCGGCGACCAAAGTATTCGCCACGCTGACCTATTCAGTGAATGACCGGGACATCCCTGCCCAGCTGTGCATCAAGGGAGGTTTCGACGAACGGAGTCGTGCGTTCGGCTTGGGGCCGGCCTACGAGCTCGAGGGCCACTTCTACCGTGATCTGGCACCGGGGTTCGCTGCGGAGGTGCCGGCGAGTTACTACTCGGCCACCGAGCGCGATCAAGGCGTCATCATCATGGAGGACCTGACGGCACGAGGCGCCGAGTTCGGCCAGGCGACCGATCTGTGGTCGGTCGATGACATCGCGACGACGCTGGAAGTCCAGGCGAAGTGGCACGCGGCGCTGTGGGGGAGTGGCAGGGGCGAGCGCACCTGGCTCCCGGTGGGCGCCAAGGCCGCTCGTGATGCGTTCACGGTGATGCTGAGTCCCGAGGTGTTTCATCCGCTGATCGAGCGTGCCGAGGTTCCGGATCTGTCGGCTGGGCTTCGGGACGATGCCCGGGTGCGCGCGGGTTTCGCGAAGCTGTGGGAACACGACGACGCCGCCACCCACACGATCAATCACGGTGATGCGCACTTCGCTCAGTTGTATCGGGTACCCGGAAGTGCGCCGGCCTTCCTCGACTGGCAGACGGCATGCCTCGCGCCGTGGGCTCATGACGTGTCGTACTTCCTCGGGTCGGCGCTGACCATCGAAGACCGACGGACCCGAGAGCGAGAGTTGTTGCGACACTACATCGACGCGCTCGCCGGTCATGGCGGTCCGCACCTCGACGACGAAGACGCCTGGTACGAATACCGGCTGCACACCCTGCACGGGTTCGCGTGGATGTGTGTTCCGACCGTGATGCAGCCGTCGGAGGTGGTCGAGGCGATGGCCCACCGCTACGGCGCCGCCCTCGAAGACCACGACCCGATCGGTATGCTGCTGGCATGAGCGCGGATGCCGTTGGACGGCCAGGTGATTGAACCCGGGTATGGCGAGGAGGCCGGGGACTGGGAGCCGCTGACGACATCGGATCCCGCCACTGCGGAGGCCTTCGATCGCTTGATCGACAGCGTTCGTCGGTTGCAGAATTCGGTGGCAGCTGCCCGGCCGACGGAGGCGGTCTCGTTGGCGATGGCCGCCGAACTGCGCTCCGTCGCGGGTCGGCTCGATGACTTCGCCGTCGACGAGGCGCATCAGCTGGCGGGTACGCAGATGGACTCTCCCGGCAGATCGCAGGCCTTGGTGCCGGTTCTGAGCTACCGGAAGCAGACGACCGATCGCGTCGAGGGCACGCTTCGCCTCGGTCGCTTCCATCTCGGTCGAAACGGCGCGGCGCACGGCGGGGTGATTCCGCTCGTCTTCGACGAGATCTTCGGCCGGCTCGCCGGAGCCGAACGCCCGCGGTGTCGCACCGCGAACTTGCACGTCGACTACCGCCACATCACGCCGGTCGACACGGAGCTCGAGTTCACCGCATGCGTCGACCGGGCGGAGGGCCGCAAGATCTACGTCACCGGGAGTCTCCGCGCTGACGGAACCGTGGTCGCCGAGGCCACCGGGTTGTTCGTCGTACTGCGCCCTGGGCAACCCTGATCTGTCGGTTGTCCGGGATGCTGGCATGTCGACCGGGGCCCCGCCCCTGTCAGTGTTGCGGATCCGCCCGCCAGACCACACGGCGATAAGACGAAGTTCGACTTCCTGGGGTTCTGCCCGCGGCCGTGGACGGCGTTCAGGGTTCTGACCCCAAGCGCTCGATCCACCGAGGCGGTCTGACGCGAACAGGTGTCACCGGGTGTTTGCCCGGAGGTCGAATGACGCTGCCGCTCAGACGAATTCGAAGACCCAGCGGTCGACACGGGGCGGTGGCCTTCTTCAGCCCAGAACCTGTACATGTCGTTCGGACAGTGTGTACGGTCGAGATGGTCGGACTAGGAGAAGGTGGATATGTCAACGTTCGAGAACAAATCGGTGGTCGTGACCGGAGCCGGCGGCGGGATCGGGGCTGCCGTTGCCCGCCGCTTCGCCGCACAAGGCGCGCATGTGGTGGTGGCCGACCTCGATGGCGGAGCCGCCGATCGGGTGGCGGCGGATATCGGTGGGTCGGCGATCGGGGTCGCGGTCGACGTCACCGACCCGGACCAGGTCGAATCGGCCGTGGGTAGGGCCGTCGACGAGTTCGGCGGCCTGGACGTGCTGGTGAACAACGCCGGGATCGCGATCCTGGCTCCGGTGACCGAATTGTCCGCGGACGACTTCGATCGCATGATCGCGGTCAACCTGAAGGGCGTCTTCCACGGAATCAAGGCGGCTGTACCGCATTTGACCGCCCGGGGCGGTGGCGCCATCGTCAACACCGCATCGTCGGCAGGCACCAACGGGATGCCGATGATCGGCGGTTACGCCGCCACAAAGGCGGCTGTCATCAATCTCACCCGGACCGCGGCAGTGGAACTGCGGCCCGCGAACATCCGGGTCAACTGTGTAGCACCGGCATTTGTCGAGACAGCGCTGTCGGACAACCTGATGGAGGCGTTCCAGGCCGCGTCGGGTGGCGTCGATGCGCACGAGTTCTTCACCCAGCACCAGGGTCGACTGGGCCGGCCCGATGATGTGGCCCGTGCGGTGACCCACCTGGCCGAGGACGCGGGCGACTGGGTCACCGGTCACACCTACGTCCTCGACGGAGGATTCACCTCGTCCCCGATGTAGCACAGGGAGCGGTCATCGGCGCGGAGGCGTCCGCTCGTCAGAAGAGGATGAGCGGACGCCCCCGTACTCCGCCCGCCTCGATCATCCGGTGCGCGTCGGCGGCCTGCTCCGGCGCGAATCTACCTGTGGCGATCAGGAAGTCGAACAACCCCTCATCGGCAAGGGTGGCCAGCTCGGTGAGACCGTCGGTGTCCAGCAGGCGTTCGCGCACCCATACCTCGCGGACGAGGATTCCGCGCTCCGGTGGGACGCCGTCGAATGTCCGCACGCAGGCGAGTACTCCACCGTCGACGATGCAGGGGTACAGCGAGGAACCGATCAGTGCGGTGTCGAGAACGGCATCGACGCCGCCACCCGCGGCCGAACGGATACGTTCCTCGACACCCGGTCCACGCGCCACGACCTCCGCGGCACCGTGTTTCCGGATCGTGTCCCACTCGTCGGGTCGACCATCGGCGATGACGTGGATCCCCCTGCGCCGGGCGAGGGTCATCACGAACGCGGCGAGAAACCCCGATCCACCGGTGATCGCCAGCGTGGCACCAGGTCTCAGGTCCAGGACGCTCAGGGCTTCCAGAGCGGTCAACCCGTTCATGGGCAGCATCGCTGCCTGCTCGATCGACAGTGTGGACGGTTTGGGTACGACCGCAGCAGTGGGCACGACGATGAGCTCGGCGTGCGCGCCTCCTTCGGGTCGGCGAGGCATCACGATCGACATGACCTCGTCGCCCACCGCGAAGCGGTCCGATGCCGAGCCGGGGCCCACCGACTCGATCACACCTGCCGCGTCCATGCCCGCGATGTAGGGCGGGTCGAAATCCCGGTAGGCGGCGGCCACGAGCCCACTGCGCGTGGCGATGTCGGTCGGGTTGACCGCGGTGGCCGCAACCGCGATCCGCACCTCGCCCTCGCCGGCTGGACGTACCTCGACGTTGCGGACCTCCAACACGTCCGGCGTACCGAAACGGGGAATGACAACTGCGCGCATGATGAGCCTTTCTGGCTTTCAGGGACTTCCGTATATGGCGGTGGTCAACAACTCCGTGAGGAAGTGGGTGACCTCGTGCAAGTCGGTCAGATTGTCGTCTCCGGCCAGCGCGCCGGCGATCGATCTCTCGATTGTCCACAGGACCACGGCGGAGAGTTCTCCCGGCGGCGGACCGGGGATGGCGATCCCCGAGCGCCGATCGGCGGTGATGACGCGCCCGAGGTAGTCCGCCATCTGAGCGATGCCGGCCCGGTAGACTTCGCGGAGCTCGGGCCGTCGGGGCCATTCGAGTAGGGCGCTCCTCATCACCGAGGTGGTCCGCGCGTCGATCCGGAGCCACTCCCGCAACACTGTGCCGACGGCGGCCCGGTCGGCCCGGTCGATGGTGTCGAGCGACTGGAGTCGGTGGACGGTCGACGCTGCGACCTCACGGTAGAGCTCGGCGAACACCGCGTTCTTGTTGTCGAAGTAGAAGTAGAACGTCGACCGAGACACACCGGCGCGCCGAACGATTCGGGCGACGCTCACCTTGTCCAGTGGGAGATCGAGTAGTAGGTCGCGGAGCGAGTCCAGGATGGCCGTCGACGTCGTATCGGATCTCGGATCGACCCCGGAGTGCTCGATCTGTGTGTGTGCGCCGCCAGGCCCGTCGCCGTGCGGACGGGCTTGTGTCGCTGATGACAGTGTTCTGGCGGACGGTGCCGGTACCGAATTCGGTACCGGCCGCAGGACGGACCGTGTGAGCCAGTCCACCGCGCCGACCGCGGACGCCAGGGCGGGGAGATGCGGATCGAGTTCCCGTGTGCAGACATACATCACGCGTTCGATGCCGCATACGAGTACGGTCGCGATCATCTCCGGGCGCGCGCCGTCCGGAGCACGACCGGAGTCGCGCTCGTGACGGATCTGTTCGGCGACTCCTGCGACGAATCGGTCGAATGTCGGACGCCACACGGCCTCGATGTCGGGGTTCGAGTGCATGTGCTCGACGACCGCGCCGATCACTCCGCCGTGTGACGACCACATCTCGAGGGTTGGTGTGATGCTCGCCTGCATTCCGTACGACCTGTCGCGCCCCGGTGTCGTATCCCAGAGTTGCGGCCCCCCGTAGGACTCGGCCAGCACCACATCGGCGAGGGCGACCAGGACGTCGAACTTCCCGGCGAAGTGATGATAGAAGGCGGATCGGGAATGCCGCGTGCCCGAGATGATGTCGGCGATGGTGACTTCTTCGAACGACTTGTGCACCAACAGCTCCTCCGTTGCAGCGAAGAAGGCGGCAACGGTGGCGTCGGAGGGCCGCGGCTCTCGACGACGGTGCGCCGACCCGCGAGCGACCCGCACCGCTCAGCCCAGCTTCGCCGAACCGCCACAACCGACTATGCCCCCGTCGAGGGGGATCACGTTCCCGGTCATGTACTTTCCGGCAGCACTGGCGAGGAAGATGCTCAGCGCGGCAATGTCGTCAGGCTCTCCGAGACGCCCCAGTGGGATCCCGCCGACGACCCGCTCGAGTGCGTCGGGATTCTCTGTCACGAACCGCATCATCCGGCTCTCGAACGGACCCGGCGCGATGGCGTTCACGGTGATCGATTCAGATGCGAGCTTCTTCGCGAGATGCCTTGTCAAATGGTGGAGTCCGGCCTTGCTCGCCCCATAGCTGAAACTGTCCATCTCCGGCACGTTGATGCCGTCGGTCGAACCGATGTTGATGACCGAGGCGCGTCCGGCCTCACGTGCGGCAGCACGCAGTCCGGGTAGCAAGGCGACGGTGAGGTGGAAAACGCCTTCGAGGTTGGTGTGCATCACCTTGTCCCACCCGGCATCCGGGAATTCTTCAAGGGGGGCACCCCACGTCACACCGGCATTGTTCACCACCACGTCGAGTCGCTCGCCGCGTGCGAGGACCTCGGCAGCCAGGGTTCGTGCCGACTCCGGGGTCGAGACATCGCCGACGATTCCGGTGACGCGCCCGGAGGTCGACAACCGCTCCACCGCGGCGTCGACTCCGGCCTGTTTGCGTGACGACACGACGACGTCGGCACCGGCTGCGGCGAAACCTTCGGCGATCATCACTCCGATCCCGCTGGTCCCACCGGTGATCAAGATCCGGGCACCGGCGACGTCGAACAAATGGTAGGGCGAATTCTGCGTCATGGAACTCCTCATCGATTCTGTACAACCGACCATACAGTATGTTCGGACACGTTGACTGTGTTGTGGAGCACAAATACCGTCGCTGGCAGCCGACCATCACAACCGACGCGGCAGCCCGGAGGAGTCGGCAGCCCGATTCACCGACGACAAGGAGAAGACTCGTGACCGCTCAACTGATTCCGCAGACGAGGGAAGGTTCGCTCGACGTTCCCGAGGGGTTGCCTCGTGGTATCGATCTCGGCCGGATCAACAATCGGCGCGAAGCAATCATGAGGTACGGACGCGACTACGTGGAGCGCATGACCGACCACGCTCTCCTCGGCGACGATCATGCCTACCGAGCGTTCCTGGACTTCAAGGACAAGTCGAAGAACGCGTCCTGGAAGATGTTCGAGCAGGCCCTCGATCACGGGATCGATTCGCTCGACGATCCCTCCGACGGACTCGTCGGACTGTTCGAACAGCTCGACCACATTCCGGACTGGGTGGACTTCGACCAGCTGTACCGGGGTGCCGTCGCATACTGGCGAGTGGGCTCGGTTGCCGGCATGGTGCTGACGTATTCGTCCATCGGAGCGGGCTTCTCGATGTACAGCTCGACACGGCCGGTGTTGTTCAGTGGTCGCCTCAAGGACGAGTCGGCCGTGGGCGGGCGGCTCACCGAGAGCTTCCGATACGTCGTTGCGGCGCACACCCCCGGCGGCATGCGCCGCGATCAGGACGGCTTCCGTCTCACTGCGAAGGTCCGCATGATCCATGCCGCGGTGCGACACACGCTCAGTCATTCCCCGCATTGGGACTGGCCGAGCTGGGGTCTGCCCATCAGCAACCTCGATTCGATGAACACCCAAGCGGGACAGTTCGGTACGCAGTTCGTCGACGGCGTCCGTGCGTCGGGGATCAGCATCAGCGACCGCGAGGAAGAGGACATCTTCGCGCTCTGCCGGTACGTGGGCTGGGTGATCGGCGTTCCGGAAGAGGTGCTCCACACGAACCCCGACGACGCCCGGATGAAGGTCAACTTCCACAAGCTCATCGAATTGCCGGCCGACGACCTCTGTCGCGATGTGGTCAAGACGATCATCGAGTACAGCACCGAGAAGCCGCCGGGTGATGTCGAACTGCTTCCGGGACCGGTTGCCGCCTTCATGACCACCGAGCGGCGACGCCATCTCGCGTGGGCACTGATCCGAAACTGGCAGCCGGACTACGTGAGCGAGATGCTCGACGTCGAACGCACCCCGTGGCGCTTCGCGCTGCCGACCATTCGGCCACTGGTCAGCGCCTTTGATCGCGTGGCACGTAAACTGCCGCACGATGACGAGGCCAAGGCTTTCAAGACGTTGCGGCAGTTCAATTCCGCGATCGCAACGCCGGAGGGTGGCAAGTCCGAAGAGGTCGCGAACCCGGACACGCTGACCAAGGACATTGCCGCGAACAAGGGCAAGGTGCCGAAGGCGTCTGCGCGCGTGGCGAGTTAGTGGCACGGGATGCGCGGGCCGTGCCGCCCGCGCACCCCGGCCGCACGGAATGACCGGAGGACGGATCATGAAGATCACCATCGATCGAACGGCCTGTTACGGGCTGGGGGCGTGCGAATCTGCGGCTCCCGAGGTCTTCGAAGTCGGCGACGACGGAAAAGCGCACCTGGTTGCCGATCCGACGGACCTTGCGCGGTACCGGGTTGCGATAGCGGAAGCAGTGGACGAATGCCCGATGCGTGCTCTGCTCATGGAACTCTGACCCGCAGTCGGTCGGAACCCGCCCGGTCTACGACCTGGCGGGCTCCAAGCGAATGGTGACCGCCTTGGACACCGGCGCATTGGATTTGTCGGCGACATGGCCGAAGGGGATGAGGGGGTTGGTCTCGGGGTAGTAGGCGGCGACGTTTCCGACCGGGGTCGGGTAGGCGACCAGTCGGAGGTTCGGTGCCCGGCGCTGGTGGGTCGTTCCATCGGCACAGGGTCATTCGGAGACGAGGTCGACGATGTCGCCGTCGGTGTAGCCGAGAGCCCCGATGTCGGCGGCGTTGATCTGCAGCACCCGTCGACCGTTCTTGATGCCGCGGTAGCGATCGTCGAGTCCGTAGATGGTGGTGTTGTACTGGTCGTGATTGCGCATGGTCTGCAGTATCAGCCGGCCCGCGGGTACCGGTACCCACCGCAGGTCGTTGACGACGAATGTTGCTTTGCCGAACTCGGTGTCGAGGGCGGCGAGAAAGCCCTCGGGCATCTTCTCCCAGATACCCATGGTGCGGTCGCCCTGGACGTTGGAATGACCACGGACAGGGCAGACCCCGGCGCCGGGTGTGCCGATCATACCGCGCATCAGCAGCAGCGCGACCGCATCTTGGATGGTGGCCACCCCGTGCGTCTGTTGGGTCAAGCCCATGGCCCAGGATGATCGTCGCGCGTGATGCGATGAGGGCCTGTGCCGTGGCATGGATGTGCTCGAGGGACAGGCCGGTCGCCGCGACGACCACCTCGAGGTCAACGCGGCGTATGTGTTCGGCGTAGGCATTTCAACCGGTGCAGTGCTTTTCGAGGAAGTCGTGGTCGAGGACGGTGTCGGGGGCGGCGTCCTCGGCATGGAGGACGAGCTTGGCCAACCCCTTCAAGAGGGCTTGGTCACCACCGACGCGGATCTGCAGGAACTCATCGGCGATGGCGACACCATTGCCGATGACGCCGTGATTTTTCTGGGGATCCTTGAAACCGCAGCAGCCCGGCCTCGGGGAACGGGTTGATGGCGATCACGCGGGCGCCGTTGGCTTTTGCCTTCTCCAGAGTGGAGAGCATGCGCGGGTGGTTGGTGCCAGGGTTCTGCCCGGCGATCAGGATGAGGTCGGCGTTCTCGATGTCGGGGACCGACACCGACCCTTGCCGATGCCGATGGTCTCGGTGAGTGCTGTTCCGGAGGATTCGTGGCACATGTTCGAGCAGTCGGGCATGTTGTTGGTGCCGAAAGCTCGGATCATGAGCTGGTAGACGAACGCGGCTTCGTTGCTGGTTCGGCCGGACGTGTAGAACACCGCCTGATCCGGTGTGTCCAAGGCGCGGAGTTCGTGGGCGATGATCGAGTACGTGAGCCGCCAGCTGATCGGGGTGTAGTGGGTGGCGCCGGGCAGCAGCACCATCGGTTCGGTGATACGGCCCTGCTGTCCGAGCCAGTAGTCCGTGCGCTCACGCAGCTCGGAGGCCGGGTGAGCGTCGAAGAAGTCGGGATCGACGACCCGCCGAGTTGCTTCCTTCGGCGACCGCTTTGGCCCCGTTCTGGCAGAACTCGGCATGCTTGCGGTGCCCGGGAGTCTCCGGCCATGCGCAGCCGGGACAATCGAATCCGTTGCGCTGGTTGAGTTTCACCAGGGTACGGGCTGTGCGCGCAAGCCCCATCTGCTCGATGCCGCGCCGCAGGGAGACCAGGACGGCCTCCACTCCTGCGGCATGCGACTTCGGAGGGGTGACGAGCAACGTTTTCTCGTCGATGTCGGATTCAACGCGATCGGTGCTCATGACGAACGAGGACGTGACGCGAACGGCGGTAGTGAACCGGTCACCGTGCCGCCCTGACGGGGGATCCCGGCCGGACCCGCGGTGCACCGGACGCGGTGAATCGGGCTCGCAGATAGACACCGTCGAACCACCCATGGCACTCTGCGAACGCCAGCAACTCACGGACTTCGTCGCGCCATCGTCGGTCGTCGTTCAACGATTGCAACCACAATGTGTTGATGTAGGCAGCATCGCCGTCGACATAGCCGATGCCCCGCTGTCGCAAACGTTCGGAGGTCTCGATCTCGTTCACCGCGCTGCGGACTTCGAGGTCTCGCAGATCCGATCGTTCACGGACGCGGACCGTGTGCGCTTCCACGCGGATTTCCATGGGTTGCTCCGGAGTTGATCCGCTGTGATCAGCGGGCTGGTGACGAGTAGATGTCCTCGATGACCTCTGCGTACTTGGTGGCCACCCCGCGCCGCTTGAGCTTCATCGTCGGGGTGAGCTCTTCGGAATCCGGGAGCCATTCGTCGGCCAGGAGTCGATACCGTTTGATCTGCTCGACCCGGGACAGCTGGGAATTGGCGCGTTCTACCGCCTCAGCGATCTCGGCCTGTAGCGAAGTCTCCTGGATCAGCGACGACGGGGTGCTCTCGGCGAGTCCGTGCTCGGCGGCGAAGGTGCGTGCGGCATCGGGATCGAGCACGATCAGCGCGACGTTGTAGGGACGACGGTCGCCGACGACACACGCCTGGCCGATCAGCGGTGACGAGCTCTTCAGCTTGCCTTCGATGTTGACCGGCGACATGTTCTTGCCGGCGGCATTGATGATGAGCTCCTTCTTGCGGTCGACGATGGTCACCCACCCCTCGTCATCGATCTGAGCGATGTCGCCCGTGTGCAGCCAGCCGAATTCGTCGATTGCTTCGGCGGTCTTCTCCGGCGCCTTCCGGTAGCCCTTCATGACGTGGGGTCCGCGCAGCAAGAGTTCGCCGTCGTCGGCGAGCTTGGCCTCGGTGCCGGGTTGTGCGAGACCGACTTTGCCCACGCGGATGTCGGTGGGAATGTTGGTGAAACCGAGCGCCCCGGTCTCCGACATCCCGAAGCCTTCCTGCAGCGGCGTGCCGATTGCGAGGAAGAACTCATGCACGGCGGGGGCGATGGGCGCGGCGCCCGTCATGAGCAGGGCCACCCGATCGAGGCCCAATTGGGCCCGAAGGCCGGCGAAGATGTTCTCTTCGGCGGTCGCGACCTTCGCCGTGAGATCGGCCGGTACATCTTCTCGACGCTGCTCGGTCTGCACCTTCGTGGTGGCCGCGTCGAGCGCTGCGAGCGTGGGGACCCGTTGCTCGTCCGGCAGTGCCGAGAACCGGGCGAGCAGAGCGGCGCGAAGTTTCTCCCAGATTCGCGGAACGCCCAGGAACCAGGTCGGGTGTGCGTGTGCCACCGCGCCGAAGACCGTGGTTGCGTCGCGGACCGTCGTGATGGGCCACCCCGTGACAGTTGCGAGATAGTGCGAGAAGACCCGGTCGGCGGCATGCGCCGTCGGCAGGTAGCTGATCGCGGCGCCGTCGACGTCGAACGGGAAACGAAGATTGCAGGTGTACATCACGAACATGAGGTTCGCGTGGGTCAACTCGACGCCCTTGGGGTCGCCGGTGGTACCCGAGGTGTAGATCAGCGTCGCGAGGTCCGAGGCCTCCACCGAACGCCAGCTCTTGTCGAAGTCGAAGTCCGCCGGGCGTCGCCCACGTAGTTCGGTGAGGGTGCTGATCGTCGCCGGCCCGTTGCCGTGTGTTCGCGAATCATCGAGGGGACCGTTCACCACGATGTGCTTGAGTGCCGGAGCCGCGGTGCGGTTCAGGACATCGAGGAAGGCCGGTTCGGCGACGACGACAGCGTTGCCCGCGTTCTCGAACAGGAAGCTGATCTGCTCCGGCGCCGAGGTGAGGTAGATGGAGAACGGGGTGGCGCCGAGGTGCAGCACCGCCATGTCGACGATGTGGAACTCGGGACTGTTCGCCAGCATGATCGCGACGGTGTCCCCGCGCTCGACGCCGAGATCGGCCAGTCCGGCCGCGACCTCCTCGACCGCGTCGCGGTAGTCGCCCCATGTGTAGGAGCGGTCTTCGCCGAAAGCGATCAGGGCCTTCGAGTCGAGTCGGTCGGCGGCGGTCGCCTGAAACGCTCCGACGAGTGTGGATGCCGAAATGCCGGGTGCGGCAACGGGTGCGGACGGTGCCTGGGAAGCCTGTGTCATCGTTTCTGCCTCGATTGCGGTGCGGAGGGACGGGAGGTCGAGAGGTCTCAGTGAGTGAGCTGTTCGGCGCCGGCGGGTGTCGAATCCTCCGCTGCCGTCTCGGGCGCTCGGGTGGTGATGAAGTCGTCGGGATCGGGTTGATGGACCCGGCGCCAGTAGTCGACGTATCGCCACGGACTGTTGGTGACGACCCGGCCTCGGTCGTTGCGGTAGTACGTGGTGGTACCGCCGAAATGCCAGACCGTGTCCTCCAACGCTTCGTCGAGCTCGCGGTTGTAGGCCTCGAACGCCTCGGGACGGACCTCGACCGTGTCGAGGTCGTCGTCGATCATGGTCGCCAGCAACGCCGTTACATGCTGGATCTGCATCTCGGTACCGGCGATGACCGTTCCGCCATGGCCGGTGTTGGTGTTGGGGCCGTACAGGCAGAAGAAGTTGGGGAATCCGGGCACGGTGATACCCAGATGTGCTCGGCCGTCGTCCTCACCCCACACCTCGCGGAGCGTCTTGCCGTCGCGACCGCGGACCTCGATCGAACCGAGGACGTCCACCGAACGGAATCCCGTGGCCAGGACGAGGACGTCGGCGTCGAAATCTGTTCCAGTCGTGGTACTTACACCGGACGGGGTGATCTTCGCGACACCGTCGGTGATCAGATCGACGTTCTCGCGACGCAGCGTGCGGAACCAGCCCGCGTCGATCAGCAGGCGCTTTCCGTACGGCGGATAGTCGGGCAGGCTCTTGGCGAGAAGCTCTGGGTGGTCGGCCAGTTCGCTCTCGATGTACGCGGTGAGCATGGCCCGGAGCCGGTCATTGCCCTTGTTGATGGCGCGACCGAGGTGGGGGTAGTCGCGATCGACCTGAAGGAGGCGCCAGACCTTGTCACCCATCCGCCAGAACAACCGCGCGCGGTACCAGGCGAGATAGAACGGTATGTGCTCGTTGAGCCAATGTGCTGAGTCGTCGACCTCCGCACCCTTCAGCGGATGGGGCATGGCCCACTGCGGCGTTCGCTGGAAGACGCGTACCTCGTCGGCGATCTCGGCGGCGGCCGGGACGAACTGCATCGCGCTGGCGCCGGTGCCGATCACGGCGACGCGCTTGCCGCGGAGGTCGAGGGTGGGATCCCACTGCGCCGTATGGAGTGTCGGCCCGTCGAAGTCGGCCAGTCCCGGTAGGTCGGGAATGCTCGGCTGGTTCAGTAGTCCGACGGCGCTGATGACGACGCTCGCGTCCAGGCTCTCGATCTGCCCGCTGTGTACCGATCGTAGGGTGAGCTGCCAGCTCGAGCGCTGCGCGTCGAATTGCGCGAGGTCGACCGCGGTGGCGAAGCGGGTCTTCGCGAGGACGCCGTGCCGCTCGGCCAGGGTCCGCCAGTACTCGGCGAGTTCATGCTGCGGTGCGAAGTAGCTCGACCAGTCCGGTTTCGGGTCGAACGACAGGGCGTACAGGTAGCTCGGGGTGTCGACACCGCAACCCGGATAGACGTTCTCGTGCCACGTACCGCCCACGTCGTCGTTCTTGTCGATCAGGACGTAGTCGATGCCGGCCTGTTCCAGCCGGATCGCCATCGCCAGTCCGGAGATCCCCGCACCGATGATCGCGACCCGGAAGCCATCCGTCGGTGCGGACCACGGTACCGAATGGCGACGGTACAGGCCCATCTCCTCGCCCAGGAGCTGCCCGTAGCCGTCGGGAAGCGGCTCGGCCAGCATCACCGAGAGGATCCGTGACAGTCGCTCGGGGGCCGGAGCGTCCGCCACGTCGAGGTCGCCGTCGCGCCACGCGCGGAGCGTGGCCCCGGCCTCCCGCCGAATTCGTTCGGCGAGTTCGGGTTCGAATCCTCCGGTGTCGTGGTCGCCGAGATCGGGAGGAGCGGTGGGCAGGTACGGCTCCTCGATCCAGCGGTCATCGCCGGTCAGTAGAGCCAACGAGCCCAGCAGGATCGGGAGGTTGGCGTGTTCGAGTGCGAGCGCGAGTTGCTCGTCGGTGAAGTCGGCGTCGGGCCGAAATGCGCCGTCGGGAGCGCCGCTCCACTCGGGGGCGAGACGGGGGGAACTGGACTCTGGCATACACGAGACCATACAATGTGTTCAGACGTGGCGTCAATCACATTCGGGCCGACGGCTGCGTGCACGGCCTCCTCTTTCACATCGATCGACAGACAGGACAGACAGATGACAGTCACCGCGAATCGTCCACGTGCACAGGCGCGTGGCGTGTACGAACCCGAGCACGAGGCCTTCCGGGAGAGCTTTCGCCGTTTCCTCGACACCGACGTCGTGCCGGGGTATGAGACTTGGGAACGGGAGGGGCGGATACCCCGCGAACTCTTCCGGAAGGCCGGCTCGCACGGATTCCTCGGGATGTCGGTCGACGAGGAGTTCGGCGGCGGTGGCACCGCTGATTTCCGGTTCAATGCGGTCATCGCCGAAGAGGTCGCCGACGCGGGGGTGATGTCGTTCGGGGTCAACCTCCACAACGACATCTGTGTCCCGTATTTCGAGCGTTATGCCGACGACGAGCAGAAGCGGCGCTGGCTGCCGGGCTTGGCGTCGGGTGAGCTCATCGCGGCCATCGCGATGACCGAGCCGGGGACGGGCTCCGATCTCGCGGGCATCACCACGACGGCAAGAGAAGAGGGCGAACACTTTGTGCTGAACGGCTCGAAGACGTTCATATCCAATGGGATCAATGCCGATCTGGTGATCGTCGCCGCGCGGACGGAGAGCGACGGTGACCGTCACGGAGGCCTGTCGCTGCTGGTCGTCGAACGGGACACCCCGGGCTTCACGCGGGGGCGCAATCTGGAGAAGATCGGCATGCACGCGCAGGACACTGCCGAGTTGTTCTTCGAGGACGCGCACGTCCCGAAGGAGAATCTGCTGGGCGAGCGAGGTGGGGGTTTCCGTGCACTCGTCACCAACCTCCCGCAAGAGCGGCTGACAATCGCGGTGGCGAGCACGGCGGCAGCGGCCCGCGCGGTCGAGTTGGCGCGGGACTACGTCACCACCAGAACCGCGTTCGGAAAACCGTTGTCGGCGAACCAGAATACCCGATTCACCCTGGCAGACGCGCACGTGCAGACCGAGGTGGTCCGCGCCTTCGTCGACGACTGTCTGCGGCAGCACACCAGTGGCGAACTGACGGCCGACCGGGCCGCGATGGCCAAGTTGGCCGCCAGTGAGGTCCAGGGCCGCGTCGTGGACCAGTGCCTGCAGATGTTCGGTGGCTACGGCTTCATGGCCGAATACCCGATCGCCAGGGCCTATGTCGATGCCCGCGTCCAGCGAATCTACGGCGGTGCCAACGAGATCATGAAGGAGATCATCGGCAAGTCCCTCTTCCGCTGAGGGGTTGCCGAGAACACAACACCATGAAGAGAACACTTTTCGACTCCGAGCACGACCAGTTCCGAGACACCGTCCGGTCCTTTCTGATGAAAGAGGCAGTTCCACATACCGCTGAGTGGGAGGAGGCCGGCGAGGTCGGTCGAGACTTCTGGACCGCGGCCGCCGCTCAGGGGCTGGTGGGCTTCGCGGCTCCGGAACAGTACGGCGGCGGGGGACTTCGTGACTTCCGCTTCAACGCGGTGATCCATGAAGAAGTCGTCCGCACCGGAACGGTCGGCGACGGCTTCTCGCTGACGAACGACATCGTGCTCCCGTACTTTCTGGACATCGCGACGCCGGAACAGCAGGGCCGCTGGCTGCCCGGCATCGTCAGCGGAGAGACCGCGATCGCCATCGCCATGTCCGAGCCGGGTACCGGTTCGGACCTGCGCGCGATCAAGTCCACTGCGACCCGGGTCGACGGTGGCTGGTGTCTCAACGGTTCCAAGACCTTCATCACTCGCGGTATCCAGGCCGACCTGATCATCGTCGCGGCCCGGATCCCCGAGGACGACGGCGGCGGGTTCGGTCTGTTCGTCGTGTCCGCCGGCCACGACGGATTTCAGCGCGGTCGCAAGTTGCAGAAGATCGGGCGCAAGGCACAGGACACCGCGGAGTTGTTCTTCGAAGACGTCCTCGTCGCCGAATCCGACGTGCTCGGCGAACCGGGTAAGGGGCTTCGGTACATGATGGGCAACCTTGCCCAGGAACGGTTGTCGATGGCGGTCGTGGCGGTCGCCCAGGCCGAGTACGCGGTCGAGACCGCCATCGCCTACGGCAAGGAGCGCAAGGCCTTCGGTCAACCCATCGGGAGCTTCCAGGCGAACCGCTTCACCCTGGCCGAGTTGTCCACGCAGGTGGGAATCGCCCGGGTGTTCGTGGACCGGTGCATCGAGGCGCAGAACGCGGGGGAACTCACCGCAGCCGAGGCGGCCGGCGCGAAGTTCTGGACCACCGAGCTGGAGTTCAATGCACTGGACACCTGCCTCCAGATGCACGGCGGGTACGGCTATATGGAGGAGTACGACGTCGCGCGGAGATGGCGGGACGCGCGGGTGCAGCGGATCTATGGCGGCACCAACGAGATCATGCGCGAGATCGTGGGCCGCTCACTCGGTCTGTGAACCGGGGGTCTTGCTGAGGTGATGGTGAATCGGTGGTTGCCCGGGAAGAACTCTCGACCGGGCAACCACCGAGGTCATGGGGTCGAGTCGATCACGCCATCGGCGAGCAGGGCCTCGATCTCGGTCGGGGAGAAGCCGGTCTCACCGAGCACCTCGACAGTGTCGGCGCCCGGCGCGCGGCGCGGACGGGGAGCCGTGGGCGGATGGCCGTCGAAGCGAGGGGCCGGAGCCGGTTGCACCACGTCGTCGACCGTCACGAACGTGTTCCGGGCTCGATTGTGCGGGTGCTCCACTGCCTCCGACATCCTCAGAACCGGTGCGTAGCAAGTGTTTCGGCCGTCGAACAGCGCGTCGAGTTCGGCCCGGTCGTATTCGGCGACCCGCTTCTCGAGAATGATGCGGTACTCGTCCCATCGCTTCGGATCGAGATGGTCGTGCCGCATCGCATCGGGCAGTTCCAAGACATCGCAGAGCTCCGTCCAGAACTGATTCTCGATGGCGCCGATGCTCACCCACTGTCCGTCGCGGGTCTCGTAGACGTCGTAGAAGAAGGCGCCGGTGTCGAGCAGGTTGGCGCCACGTTCCTCGACGAAGTCGCCCTCGGCCCGGTACGAATGGAACATCGCCATCAGGGCCGAGGCGCCGTCGATCATCGCCGCGTCGACGACCCGGCCGCCGTGGCCGGCGCGGGCGGACAGGATGCCCGCCAGCATCCCGAACGCGAGAAAGGTGCCGCCGCCCCCGAAGTCGCCGACGAGGTTCAGGGGCGGAACCGGTGGACCACCCTTCCGTCCGATCTGATGAAGGGCGCCGGTGAGTGCGATGTAGTTGATGTCATGGCCGGGCAGCGACGCCATCGGACCGGTCTGGCCCCAGCCGGTCATGCGGCCGTAGACGAGATTCGGGTTGTGGTGCCGGCAGTCCGCCGGCCCGACCCCCAGGCGTTCGGCCACACCGGGGCGAAACGTCTCGATCAAACCGTCGGCATCGGCGCACAGACGTCGAACCACTGCTGCACCAGCCTCGGACTTGAGATTCACGGCGACATGCCGCCGGCTGCGGAACAGGATGCCGTGACCGCCGACCGCCCAGGGGTTGCCCCCGGGTCGGTCGACGGTGATGACCTCGGCACCCATGTCCGCCAGCATCATCGCGGCGAAGGGGCCGGGCCCGATGCCGGCGAGTTCGATGATCCGGGTGCCCGCCAGGGGAGGGGTTGTCGACTCGACGCTCACTTCTTCGCGACCACCGGCATGCCGCCCTTGTTCGCGGCGATGTCCGCGTGGACCTCGTCGGGGTTGGCCACGGCCATCTCCTTGTTCGCGCCGTCGGGGAGTTTGATCGCGTCGTTGAATTGGCGAAGCATGGTGAACGCGGCCTTCTCGTCGTCGTGTGGCAACACCCGTCCGACTCGATCGGCAAGGGTGACGAGCGGGCTGATCGTCGGCAGGATGTGCCGCCATCCGGTCTTCTCGACGCCCAGAGCATCCATGACGTGCGGTGGGATCCACGAGTGCAGCAACCCATAGGCGAGCTTGAGTCGACGTTCGTTAGTCATGAACTTGGCCACCGGTCCCGGTAGCACCTCGACGTCGCCGGGTGGATTCTCGACGCTGTACTCGATGATCGAGTGGACGACGTCGTGGCAGAGCTCGTCCGGCGGTAGTTCGACCAGCGTGTGCAGATCGGTCTTGCGACGAGCGTCCTCGTAATCCGTGTGCAGGATGTCCTCGGGAACGCCGATCACGTATCCCACGTAACGGCTCAGGGCGAAGATGTCCTCGAGTTCACGGTCGCTGAAACGAATTCCCGAGGACTGGACCGCATCGGTGAACTTCACCCCGAACTGGCCGGCCTGGGTGACCATGCTGTCGAAGTTGTTGATGGGGATGCCCCAGCCGGCCCAGTCCCAGTGGTCGGATCGCCCGAGGCTGTGGCGAACCGCGGCGTGGATCATGCGGACCTTCGCGGTGAGACGGAAGCCCTCCTCGAAACGCGCCATCCCGCCGGGGGTGTACGCGGCGACCACATACCGGAAGCTCTCGATGAGCCGGGTCCCCACCTTGTCCTGCTCGCGGAGCCGACCGCTGAACAGGACCGGGCGGGTCGCGCTGTACATGGAGAAGCCCCCGGCGATCGCGCCCCAGGCGAGGACGGGCGGGACGATCGGGCCGGCCCGCCAGAAAGCGACCGCACCGCGGTAGAGCTGGTCGAAATCGACCCAGTCGGGGATGTGGTCGAGCTGGTCGAACAGCGCGATCAGTCCGGGGCTGGGGTCGTCGATCGCGTCGATTCCGTGATCGAGGGCCTGGTCGAAGGTGCGCCACGTCGAATTGTTGGATTTGTCCTTGAAGTCGAGCATCGCCGCGTAGGCGTAGTCGTCGGCGAGCAGGGCGTGGTCGGTCAGCTTCTCGACCAGGTCGCGACCGTACATCGCGATCGCTTTGTCCTTGTTCGCAATCCGTCCCAGATCGATTCCGCGCGGGAGTCCCGGCGGAACGTCGAGATCGCCGCGGAAACTCGTCGGCTGCGTGTGTGGCTCGGTGATGGTCATCGCGCCTCCTAGGTGAGTGATCGGTACGCCGACCGCATGTGATCGTCGTTACAACGCAGGGTAGACCCAACTGAACACTATGTCTACACTGATTGTCTGGCCGCCTGTATGCCGACGCGAGGCGCTCGCGGCCAGCCGCGTTCCACGCGTCGGCCCGTCCCCAATGACCGAGGAGTATCGATGTCACCGCTGTCCCAGGAATCGACGAAACCATCGGCGGCGTCGCTTCCGGAATCGCTGCCGCCCCGGACCTTGCGGGAGCTGCTGGAATCCCGGTGGAGTTGCCGCGAGTTCCTCCCTCGTGAGGTGCCGCCGGCCGAGATCGAGCGAGTGCTCGATGTGGCCCGGTTGACTCCCTCGTGGTGCAACACGCAGCCGTGGCACGTCGACGTGCTGAGTGGGGGTGCCGCCGAGGGTCTGCGCGACGCCTTGCGGGCCGCGATCGCGGACGGGCCGGCGCAGAATCCCGACATCGAGTTCCCGGCCGCGTATGACGGCGTCTACCAGGAGCGTCGTCGCGAGAGTGGTCTGCAGCTCTATGCAAGCCTCGGTATCGAGAAGTCCGATCGGGCCGGTTCGGGCCGACAGATGCTGCGCAACTTCGACTTCTTCGGAGCGCCGCACGTGGCGATCGTGACGACCGAGGCTGCGCTGGGTCCCTACGGAGCGGTCGACTGTGGCTTGTTCATCAGCAACTTCATCCTGGCGGCCCATGAGATCGGGATCGCGACCGTCCCGCAGGCGGCACTGGCGACGCAGTCGCCGGTGATCCGGGAGTATCTCGGGTTGAAGTCCGAACGGCGAGTGGTCGTGGGTATCTCGTTCGGCTACCCCGACGGGGACGCGCCGGTCAACGCGTATCGCACCAGCAGGCAGTCGGTCGCGGAGGTCGCGACCTTCCATCGGGATGCCGTCTCATGACGCGGCACCTCGTGCACACGCGGGACGGTGTCCGGCTCTCGGTGCGAGACGTCGGAGACGGTCCGGGCGTCTTGCTGATCCATGGCTGGAGTCTCAGCGGAGAGGTGTGGGATCGGCAGATACGGGTGTTGGCCGAGAGCGGTCATCGGGTCGTCGCCATGGATCTCCGAGGGCACGGGCACTCGGATGCGCCGCTGGACGGTTACGACATCGACTCCCTGCGGCATGATGCGCTCGAGGTCATCGAGCAGCGTGGCCTGGGCTCGGCCGCCATCGTGGGCTGGTCGCTGGGCGGGATGGTCGCCCTCCGCCTGGCACGCGAACGGCCCGATCTCGCAGGGGCTCTCGTGTTGGTCGCCACCAACGGCGTTGCGGCGGCACGGTTCGAGGATTTTCCGTTCGGGGTGCCCCCCGAGGGGCCTCTGGACAATCTCCTCGCCGCGGAGCACGCGGACCGGGTATCTCTGCGACGGCGTGCCGTCGGTGATCCGTTCAAGGGTGGCGCGCCCGACCCGCACATTCTGGACTGGCTGCACCGTATCTCGCTGCAGACGCCGAGTTGGGCCGGCCGCGCCGCACTGCGCACATTGATGTGCACCGAACAGACGCACTTGCTCGAGGGTCTCGCCGTACCCGTGACCCAGATCATCGGTACCGCGGACCCGGCGCTGTCGGTTCGCGGTGCCCGATGGGTGCGCGAGCGCCTGAACAGCACGCTCGTCGAGTTCGACGTCGGCCACTACCCGATGCTGGAGTGTCCGGACGACTTCGACGCGGCGCTGCTTCGCGGGGTGAGTGCGGCGCGCTCGCGCGGTGCGTGACCTCGAACCGGGCAGACGTTGTGTCCGGACATGAAGTATGATGCCGTTATGGCTTCGAGTTCTTTCGTGCGGCGGCGCCCCCGTGACTACGACGGGAGTTCCCCTGCCGAACTCGCGGTGTTCCGGGCGACCGAGGAACTGCTCACGTCGACATCTCTTCAGGATCTGACCGTTGCTCAGATCCTGGAGACGGCCGGCCTTTCCCGGGCCAACTTCTACCACTACTTTGCCAACAAGTACGACGTCCTGGTGGCGCTTCTGGGACGAGTGTTCGACGAGTCCTACGCCGCTGATGCGCCGTGGTCCACCGATCCGGGACGTGATCGGGCACGGCGCATGGGCTCGAGTCTCGAGCACACGCTCGACATGTGGTCGCGACATGGGGCGGTCATCTGCGCGGTCATCGAGCACATGCACAGCAAGCCCGCGGTCGCCGCGGCCTGGCAGCGGATGTTCGAGCAGTTCGTCGCGGCCGTCGCCGAGCAGATCACGTTCGAGCGTGCCGAGGGCCGCGCTCCGGACGGCGCTCCCGCGAAGATGCTGGCCGCGATGCTGGTCGGTGGTTCCGAACGGGCCTTCTACGTCAGCACGCGGGGGCTCGACGATCGGCTTCCCGCGGCGGCGAGTGTCACCACGTCGCTGAGTGCCATCAACGAAGCGGCCATCTACGGCGGCCGGACGGTGCCGAAGGGCCGACGCAAGAAGTCGGGCGATGCCGCCGACGCAAAGCGGGAGTTGCTCCCCGCGATCGACAATCCCGCGGTGGAGACGGAGACGGCGCAGAACATCCTCCAGGCCATGCGCGAACTACTGCTCAC
The DNA here is from genome assembly GCF_001698225.1 of Gordonia terrae. NCBI lineage: Bacteria > Bacillati > Actinomycetota > Actinomycetes > Mycobacteriales > Gordoniaceae > Gordonia > Gordonia terrae. Next base: position 4,223,611 of record NZ_CP016594.1, on the reverse strand, counting down.
CGAGACGCTGGCCGAGTTGTCCGTGGCGAAGATCCTGAAGCAGTCGAACACGTCCCGCGCGTCCTTCTACTTCTACTTCCGGAGCAAAGAAGACGCTTTCGTCGTTCTGTTCCGGCAGGCGGCAGCCGACATCGTCGCCGCGCTGACCGCGGTCGCCGACGTCGACCGGCAGGACCCATCGGTCTTGCTCGCGCAGGTCGGACAGTGGCTTCATCTCGACGGACATGCCGGCGCCGTGATCAAGAACGCCGTGCACGAGTGGCCACGCCTGCCGGAACTGCGAGCCGAGTACCTCGCCGCCATGAACGCCATGGAGACGACTCTGGAATCGATCATCGTCGCCGATCGGGCACGAGGTCTGGCACCGGCCGGGCCACCGGCCAGCGAATACACGGCCACGCTGCTGTGGACCATCGAGCGTACGATCGCAGGATCGCTCGCCGGTGAGACGCACCTGGACGACATCGACGCGGTCACCGACATGGTGGCGAGATTCATGTACGCCGCGATCTACGGAAGTCGGTGAGAGGCAGCGGTTTTCAGCCCTTCGACCCGCTGAAGCGGGTGATCGCGGTTCGGAAGCCGGGGCTGTCGACGAGGGCGGTCTGACCCGCGACCTCGACGTCGAAGGCATCCTCGAGGCGATGGAGCAGTGCGGCATTCAGGCTGCGTTTGGTCGCGGCATAGGCCTCGGTGGGTCCGGCGGCGAGCTTTCCGGCGAGGGACTCCACGTGGTCGGTGAGATCCGCATCGTCGACCACCGCGTCGATCAGCCCCCAGGAGAACGCGGTGTCGGCATCGACCCGTTCGGCCAGCAGGGCCATCCGCGACGCACGACCGAATCCCACGCGCGCCCCGACGAGAAGCGAGGCGCCGCCGTCGAGTGTGAGCCCCACTCGTGAGAACGCGAGTGCGAACGACGCCGACCTCGCTCCGACGACGTGGTCGCCCGCGAGGGCGACGGCGCAACCGACGCCCACCGCAGCCCCGTTCACCGCGGCCACGACCGGCTTTCGCATCTCGCGCAGCCCGCGCACGATCGGGTTGTAGAACTGCGTGAGTTCGCGCTCGGTCCGCGGTGCCAGCCGCACATCCGGGCCGACCCCGTCGAGCGCGAGATCCGCTCCGGCACAGAAGGCCCGGCCTCGACCGGCGAGAAGAACGCATCGCACGGTGTCGTCGGTCGCGGCGGCGGCGACCGCGTCCAGGAGGTCGCTCTGGAGCGCCTCGTCGAAAGCGTTGAGCGCGGCGGGGCGCGACAGCATCAGGCGGCGGACCCCGTCGCCGTCCGCGGTTTCGAGCGTCTCGGTGTGTGCGGTGACGGTCCAGTCGATCATGAGCTCACGATAGGGCAGACGCCGCCTCCATACAAGATGTATGGTCGGTGGGACGAGCGCCCCACAAGGCACCGCAAGTGATTGACATCACGTCTGAACACTGTGTACGCTCGCCGCATACTTCAGCCCGGGGGTGAGTCCTCGACGCAGCAGAAAGCGAAGCCACCATGAGTGTTACCGAGATGTCGACGAGCACGGCCGGCACCGAATCCGGGTCGGCGTTGGCCGGCGCGCGATCCGCGTTCGACAGTGGTCGCACGCGACCACTGTCGTGGCGAGTCGCGCAGCTCGAGGGATTGCTGCGGTTCATCGATGAGTGCGAGCCGGCGATCGCAGCCGCGATCGGAGCCGATCTCGGACGCGGGTCCATGGCAACCTTCATGGCCGACGTCGCTCCTGTCCGGCACGAGATCCGGCATTCACTCGCCAACGTGGCGCGGTGGATGAAGCCGGACAAGGTGCGGATGAGCGCCGCGACCGCGCCCGGAAAGGCATGGGTCGTGTCCGAGCCGAAGGGGGTCGCGCTCATCCTCGGCGCGTGGAACTTCCCGATCCTCTTGACGCTGCATCCGCTGGTCAGTTGCCTCGCGGCCGGCAACGCCGCCGTGGTGAAACCGTCGGAGCTGGCGGCCGCCACTGCGCGGCTGCTGTCCGAACAACTCCCGCGCTACCTCGACGCCGAGGCTGTGCGCGTCGTACTGGGGGACGCGGAGGTCAGCGCCGCACTGGCAGCCCAGCCGTTCGACCACACCTTCTTCACCGGGTCGACGTCGATCGGCCGCGCGGTCATGGCCGCGAGCGCCCAGAATCTGACCCCGGTGACACTCGAACTCGGGGGCAAGAGTCCCGTGATCGTCGCTGCCGACGCCGATCTCGACGTGGCGGCCAGACGCATCGCGTGGGCCAAGTCGGTGAACGCGGGCCAGACGTGTACCGCTCCGGACTATGTCCTCGTCGAGGAGTCCGTACGGCCCGCGCTGGTCGAACGATTGCTCGAGGAGCTACCGCTGCGGGCCGCGCACGACACCACCCGCATCGTGAATCAGCGCCATGTGGACCGCCTGCGACGCGTTCTCCAGACCCATGGCGGCGAACAGTACGGCGGCGAGATCGACGATGCCAAGCGGACGATCAAGCCTGCGCTGGTCACCGACCCCGATCCCGACTCCGAGCTGATGCAGGAGGAGATCTTCGGCCCGGTGTTGCCGCTGATCTCGGTGCCCGACCTCGACGCCGCGATCGACTTCGTCAACTCCCGGCCGAAACCGCTTGCCCTGTATCTGTTCACCGGTTCCCGGGCGGTCGAGGATGCGGTCGTGGAGCGGACGTCATCGGGTTCGGTGACGGTGAATCATCTGCTGTACCAGCTTCTGGTCCCCGAGCTGCCGTTCGGCGGCGTCGGAGCTTCCGGAATGGGGAATTACCACGGGCGGAACGGATTCGACACGTTCAGTCATCGCAAGGCGGTCTTGAGCAAACCTGCTCGCCCGGACCTGGCGGCGACCTACCCGCCATACAGCCGTGCGATGGAGAAGGTGCTGCGGCGGCTGATGGGCTGAGCCGCCCGGGGGCTGCCGCCGCTGTCGGTTGACCGGACCGCGCCGGGAGCGCGTCCGGCGGCCGGACGTGTCCGAAAGGTCGCCGGCGGCGTCTCTCGGTGTCCGGTTGGCCCGGTTCGGTGGCTGATTCCTTCGATCCCGAGCTGCTGACACTTGACAGATTACGTCTCATGACTGCTAGGCTCAGGAGCGGTCAAAGTGTCGGGGGTCACAGTAGTTCAACTAAAGGTTTTAGGCCACAGGCACGTCTGGTGGAAAGTGGCCGCAAGCGTGCGCCACCGGGTGGTCAAACGTCCCAGACAGCCAGGGGTGGAACGTCACCCGAAGTACGACCGACGCGGATGGCTCCGCGACAATTCGAGAGGATCACCAATGACCGTCAGTGCTCTGGGAGAGCGCAGTCCAGGAGTGAGGTCGGTTGACGCGCTCCGCAGGGTGGGTGGCGGCGTGATCGACCGGATCACACGCAGTCTGGCGACCATCGGCCGCTCGGCGCGTCTGGCGATGGAGATGATCCGCTTCGCGATCACCGACGCGCTCTCGTTGCGCCTGGCCGGTGCCGAGGTGATCGATCAGATGTGGAAGCTGTTCAAGGTCACCGCGCTCCCGGCGCTTCTCATGGCGGTGCCCATCGGCGCCGAGGTGTCGGTTCAGGTCGGCGGTGTCATGGATCAAGTCGGCGCGAACTCACTCGCCGGTGCCGCGAGCGGCCTGGGCGTGGTCAACCAGGGAGCCCCGATGGCGGCCGGCCTGCTGATGAGCGGCGCCGCGGCGTCGGCCATCGCCTCGGATCTCGGCGCACGATCGATCCGCGAGGAGATCGAGGCGATGCGGGTCATCGGCGTGAATCCGGTTCAGCGGCTCATCGTGCCCCGGTTCCTGGCCATGCTGGCGATCGCGCCGGCGCTCTGCGTCATGATCATCGCTTCGGGAGTCGCAGCCGGACTTGCGATCTCGGCGAACGTCAACGACGTGGTACCGGCCAGCTTCTGGCAGTCCTTCGGCACCTTCGCGACACCGACGGACTTGATGTTCTCGGTCCTCAAGGCGGTCCTGTTCGCGTTCATCGTCGTGGTGATCGCGAGCCTGCGAGGGCTGGAGGCCAAGGGCGGGCCCAAGGGCGTCGCCAACGCGGTCAACGCGTCGGTGGTCCTGAGCGTCCTCTGCATCTTCATGACGAACATGGCGGTCAGCCAGCTGCAGGCCATGTTCTTCCCGGCCCGATTGGCGTGACGACATGACAACACACGCAGCTCCTCGTACCGGCGCACTGGGCCGGCTGGGACGTTCGGTGGGCGAGAGCTTCACCAACGCGTTCGCAACGTTCGGTCAGATCGTCGTGTTCGTGGGCAAGACATTCGTTCTGCTGCCCACGACAATCCGGCATTACCGCAAGCAGACGATGAAGACCATGAACGACATGGCCTGGGGCAGCGGCTCGATCATCGTCGACGGCGGTGTGGTGAGCCTGATGTTCTTCCTCGGGATCGCCGTGGGATCGGTGGTGGCGATCATGGCCTTCATGGCGTTCGACCTCCTCGGTTTCGGCGCGCTGACCGGGATCATCAACTCGTTCGGCAACATCCGTGTCGTCGCGCCGATCATCACCGGGATCGGATTCGCGGCTCAAGCAGGCTGCCGGATGACCGCCGAGATCGGTGCCATGCGGATCTCCGAGGAGATCGACGCCACCGAGACCATGGGTCTTCGCGCGATCCCGTTCGTGGTCGGGACACGCTTGATCGGCGGCATGCTCGTGGTCCTGCCGAGCTACCTCATGGCCCTGGTCGTCAGCTTCCTGACAGGCGGGCTGATCGTGAAGCTGTTCCACGACCAACCCGAGGGGACCTACGATCACTATTTCGCCCAGTTCGTCTCGATACCGGACTTGCTGGCGTCGGTGGCGAAGGCACTCATCTTCTGTGCGGTGATCACCATCATCCACTGCTACTACGGGTATTTCGCGTCCGGCGGGCCGGCCGGTGTCGGTGCCGCATCCGGGCGGGCGATCCGTGCGAGCCTGGTGGCCATCGTTGTCCTCAATTTCCTCATGACCGTGGCCATCTGGGGCCTCAATCCGGTCCTTCCGTTCAGGGGTTGACGTGTCGTCATACAGCAGTCAGGACTTCCTCCGCGGGGATGCCCGCGGCCAGACGCGGACACTGGTCCGCGCCGGCGTCATCGCGGTGGCGGTACTCGCCGTCGTGGTCACGGTCTTCGCCGTGGTCTATCCGCGGGCCACCGCGCCCAAGGGCACCGATCTCCATCTGGTGCTGCCGGCTCTCGGCCCGGGGGTGGACACCGGGAGCCGAATCCTGTTGCGCGGCGCGGAGGTCGGCGAGGTAACCGCCATCGACTCCACCGACCCCGAAGTCGTGCACGTCGACGTGGTGCTCGATCCGCAGGCCGCCGACAGTCTCACCGATTCGTTCGAGGTCGACTACCGGCCGCAGAACTACTTCGGCGTCACCGCGGTCAACCTGATCGCGATGCCGGGTGGGTCGGAACTGTCCGACGGACAGACGCTCCGGCGTTCCGCGGCCCCCGACTTCACCATGTCGACGATGATCGAGCGGAGTTCGATCGTCGTGGACGGCACCCTGACGCGGGACATGATCGAGAGCCTCGACGAGGTGATGCGCTACGCCGACGGACTCTCCCCGTTGATCGAGACCGCGATCATCTTCACCGACAAGGTGGCGCGCACCCAACGCCACCTGCCCAGCACGCTGCTGCGCGAGATGAACGACCTTGCCGAGGCATTCCCGGGATTCAACCGTGAGGCGATGAAGGCTCTCGACGCGATCACCGGCAGCGTCTTCAACAAGATGCCCGACGGTTCGCGAGGAGTGGACGAGGCGTACCACGATCTCATGAACCGATCGCTGGAAGTCGCCTCCGGCGGATTGTTCGGTGCGGCGGGAACGCTGCTGGCTTCCCACTCGGCCGACCTGACGCCCCTGGTCACCTCGTTCAAATATCTGATCGACCCGGTACCGCAGATGATCGGCGGGGGTGCGTCGATGGCGAAGACACGAAAGGCAATCGAGCAGTTGCGCAACAGTTTCACGGGCGACGATGCAAGCAAGACGCTGCAGCTGCGCCTCCTCCTCGACAGCGTGCCGGCCGTCTCGGGTCCGCTGGAACGTATGAAGTCCATCGACGGTCGACGCGCGGGAGGTAACTGAGATGGCATCTCGCAGCACAGTTGTCGCCGGGGCAAAGGTCGCGGTGGTCGCTGCGGTGACCGTCATGTTGTTCGTGCTCGTCGTGAACGCCATGCGGAACCCGGTCGACGCCAGCGTGGTGACCTACCGCGCCGACTTCACCGATGCGTCGGGTCTCCACGACAACGGCGACGTCCGATTCCGCGGGAAGCGGATCGGCAAGATCGTGTCGGTCGACCTCGAACGCAACGACGACGGGTCCCCCTATGCGCGGGTCGAGTTCACCATGGACGACAGCCAGAAGCTGACGTCGACGTCGACCCTGGCGATCAAGTACCAGAATCTGACCGGAGTGCGGTATCTCGACCTGCAACCCGGCAAGACGCCCGGGACCATGGTGAGTCACGCGACGACCGCACAGACGGTTCCGTCCTTCGACATCACGTCACTGTTCAACGGACTCCAACCGGTTCTGACGACGATGAACGCCGACGAGGTCAATCAGTTCAGCGAGAACGCCATCGCCCTGCTCCAGGGTGACGGCAGCGGCCTCGGCCCGATGCTGGACAGCACCCAGAAGCTGGCGCGGTTTGCCGAGAATCGGCAGCAGCTCATCTCCACCCTGACGTCGAATCTGGCTCGTATCGCCGACACGATGGGCGGTCGGTCGCCACAGGTCATGGGTTTTCTGGAAGCGGTCGATCTGCCGATCAGCAACGCCATGACGGTTCTGGATGAGTTCGCGGTCACCGCCAGCGCCGGACCCGCACTCTTCGAACCGATCGAGAGGCTTCTGGTGGCGCTCGGTGTGAACGAGGAATTCGATGTCGACGTATTCCTCAAGACCACGTTCTCGTCCATGCAGGAAGCGCTGAAGTCCTTCCAGCTGATGCCCAATGCGCTTGCAGGTCTGCGAGGCATCGACACGCATGCCTCGTTCAGCAAGCAGTGCGCGAAAGGTCGCGCGCACATTCCCTCCGACGTGCGAATCCTGATGACCGGTAGCGAGGTGGTCCTGTGCAATCGATGAACCAGAAGGGGATACGCAGATTCACCTCCCACGACGGCGTGCTCGGCGTGATCGTCCTGGTCGTGGTGGCGGCCCTCCTCGGCACTCTCGCGATCATCTATCTGCGTCCGCCGGGCCAGAAGACGATCACCTTCGAGGTCACCGACGCCTCGGCGATCGAGTCCGGACAGGACGTGCGCGTCGCGGGCATCAGCATCGGCAAGGTGTCCGACGTCGCACTCCAACCCGATCGGGTGAAGGTCACCGCGCGCATCGATGCCGAGACGTTCGTCGGTGACCAGACGAAGATGGAAGTCCGGATGCTCACGCCGGTGGGCGGATACGCGATCACGATGATCCCGCTCGGGCGTGAGGAGCTCAGCGGCCCGATCCCGGCCGGCCGGGTGACCGTTCCCTACTCGATCGGCGATGTGATCCAGGCCGTGCCGAGTACCACCGACACGGTCGACACCCGAGAGGTCAATGCCAACCTCGACCAGGTCGCCGGCGCACTCGATGGGAACGACACCTCGCTGCGCTCCATCGTGAACGGTCTCGAGTCGGTCACCGCTGTGTTCGACAGGCAACGCGGCCAGGTTCACGACATCGCCTCGCTCGCCGCGGAGTACCTGCAGACGTTCAACGGGAACCGTGAGTTCGTCTTCGAGCTGATCCGCAAGATCGACATCGTGGTGAGCACCTACCACGTCAACTCCGCGGGCTTCAACTACGCCTACAAGCTGTTCGCGAACGTCCTCATGAAGTTGGCTCCGTTCATGCGGTTCTACCTCAACCACAGCGAACTGGTCTCCAGTCACGTGAACCAGATGAAAGACACCATCATCCGGCTGCAGCAGCAGCTCGGCCCGGCCATCGACGGGCTGGTCGCCACTCGGAAGAAGCTGGCGCAGTGGATCACTCCCGAAGGGATGCGTCAGGTCGGCGGCGGCACCCTGTGGACCGAGGACGTGTGCATCCCCATTCCCGGAAGGAACTGCTGATGCGAGAGATCGTTGGCTCCTCGAAACGGCGCCTGGCCATCGCGTTGGGGACCGTGGTGGTGTTGCTCGGCGTGATCACCACGATCGGATTGACGTCGGCAGGCGCCACCGGCGTCGACGACGGCGCGCCCGGCGGCGACGGATTCTGCGTCGATGTCACCGACACGATCGGCCTGTATGAGGGAAACCCGGTCACCCAGATGGGTATTCGCGTCGGAGCGATCGACCGGATCGAGAGTCGAGGTGACCACGTACGGGTCACGTTCTCGCTGGACCCTGGGCGCAGCTATCCCGCCGACGTCAAGGCTGTGACCAGATCCAAGTCGCTACTGGCCGACCGCAGTCTGGAGTTGGTGGGCAACTATGCAGGCGGCCCTGCCCTGGCGGAAGGGCGATGCATCGGCGTGGAGAACTCGTTCACCCCGAAGAGCATCTCGGAGGTTGCCGCTTCTGCGGCGGACTTCTTGAAGTCATTGTCCGACAACGGCGGCGACGACCTGGAGACCGCCCTCGACGGTGCGGACCGGGCGTTCGCCGGGACCGGTCCGCAGGCGTCGCGGATGTTCGAGAACGCCGCCCGCGCGGCGCAGAATCCGGACGCGTTCGTCGCCGACATCGGTTCGTCGATCCGCGACATGGCGCCGCTGACCGACGACGCAGTGAAGAACTGGGATCAGATCATGTCGATCATGAACCAGATGCCCTCGGTCACGCAGCTCGGGACGACCCTGTTCTACGACGTCGCGAGGTTCTGCCGGGGAATCGGCTGGACGATCGCGCTGATGTACGACATCCAGCGGAACTACGGGGAGGACATCCTGTGGCCGCTGCTACACGGTCCGGTCGAAGACATCATCGCCTACGGCGCCCAGCGTGCACCCGAACTCGGCCAACTCGTGTCCATGACGCCGTCGGTCGCCGCTGCCATGCGCCAGCAGGAATCGTCCTCCGGTGCGCTCTCGATTCCGTATGTCGCGCCGAAGATCGATGTGGGCGGCGGACAGTCGGCGCCGGTCAATGCACTGTCCATCCTGTTGCAGAAGGCGGGTCTCCAGAAATGATCGGAAGACGAACCGCACTGGGCCTGGCCGCGGTGCTCGTAGCGGTGATCGGACTCACCGGGTGCTCGGCGTTGAGTCCGAACCGGCTGCCGTCGGTGAAGAGCAGTGTCCCGCTCGACTATGAGGTCACACTGCAGTTCGCGAGCGTGCTCAACCTGCCGGACGGCGCCGATGTGATGATGAACGGGCTCCAGGTCGGCCGCGTGAACCACACCGAGACCACCGACGAAGGTGTCGACGTGGTGGTCGGACTGACCGACGATCGCCCGGTCCCCGCCGACTCCTCGGCGATCATCCGGCAGAACACGCCACTCGGCGACACCTACCTGGCGCTCGAGCCGCCGACCGAAGGCGGTGGTGAGTTGCTGCGGGACGGCAGCGTGATCCCGCTTGACCGTACGACGTCTCCGCCGCCCCTCGAGGACACCATTGCCGTTCTCGCCTATTTCATCAACGGCGGCAGCATTCAGAAGGTCCAGGACACGATGGCGACACTGAATCGCACCATGCCGCCGATCAAGAATGTGCGGTCGATCGCGACCACGGTCTCGAAGGATCTCGACGACCTGTCCCGCAACACCGCGCAACTCGACCGCATGCTCAACAGCCTGAACGCGGTGTCGGGGTCGTTCTCCGACAGCCGGCAACAGATCGAGCACGTGTTCTCCGAGCAGGGCGAGCACTACTGGAAGACCGTGTCGAAATCGTTGGTGGCCCACATCAGCACGCTGCTGCCCTCCGTCGGGTCGGTGTTCACCGGCGGTCTGTTCCTCGTGCCCCTGCTGAACTCGGCGGCTGACGCCGCCGAGGCCGGGCGTGGGATGTGGGACCAGGCTCCTGCGACCGGCGCCGCCATGGCCGAGTTCTTGGAGGACACGCTGATTCCGTTCGCGAAGAGGCCATCGGTGAACATCGCCTCGGTTGCGACCCCGTCGGTTCAGGCGGCAGGCAAGACGGAGTTGCTCGGCGACACGAAGATGCTGCTGCGGATGTTGGGAGCGATCAAGTGATCACCAAGACACGAGTTTCGGTGGTGGCGATGCTCGCCATCGCCGGGTTGTCCATCGCCTACATCCTGAGCGTCGGACTACACGTGAACTCGCCGTCGGCCAGGCACGCGACCATCACGGTGGCGGACACGAACGGCATCCTCGTCGGTTCCCGAGTTCTGCTCCGCGGCATCGAGATCGGTCACGTGACCGAGATCTCGCAATCCTCACGCGGCGCCGAGATCACCTGGAACTACGACGACACGGAGAACATTCCGGTCGAGAGCAACTTCCGCGTCGACAACCTGTCGGCGCTCGGCGAGGCCTATGTCGCGGTGATGCCCACCACCGCAGAGGGCCCGTACCTGTCCGACAACGCCTACATCGACGGCGAGAACGTCTCCAACGCCGCCACGTTCAAGGATCTGTCCGAACAGGTGACCGAGGTGCTCGGACAGACCGACCCCGACAAGGTCCAGCGTGTGTTCGCCGAACTCGACATGGGGCTGCCCGACGGCATCGAGGTCATCGAGGACCTCAACAAAGCCGGACGGCTGCTGGCTGCGGAGTTCACCGCGCGCGCAGACGAACTCACCACTCTGCTGGCGACCATGCAACCGCTGCTCATGCGGTCGCAGCCGATACCCGGGCTGCTGCGGGCGACGACTCCGCACATAGCCGGTTTCGGAGTGGGATTCGCCGAACTCGAGTCGGGCGTCAAGGACGCCATCGACTGGAGTGGGCCGATGTACACCGGTATCACTCAGGGGGCGACGCCGCTGGTCGCGGCTCTGCAGAAATTCCTCGACGACAGCGGCGCGGACCTCAAGATCATCGGTGAGAACCTGCTGCCGGCCACCCGCTCGGGTGCGGCGTCGCTGCGGACCGTCGATGTCGGCCGGGTTTTGGACAACCTGATCAACGCAACCGATTCCGGGGCTGTGGAGATCCGCATCCCGGCCGGGGGGTGACGGTGACCGACACCCGCACGACGACGCGGGATTCCGCAGCGAGCGCACCGAGCGCTCCGGCACAGATCGACCAGCAGACACAGACAGGAGACCGGCGATGACGAAGACCATCACCACGGACACCGAGACCGACGCCGACGAGAACTCGGCCTCGGCGGATACCGAAACGGCAACGGCAGCATCGGGCGACTCGGCGGCGGACCGCGCTGAACCCACGAAGCGCGGGCGACTGAGCACCGCCTCGGTGTCGTTGCGATCAATCCTGATCGGCGCCGTCGCTGTGCTCGTCGTCGGAGCGATGGCATTGCTGGGGTGGCAGTGGTCCAGCGCCTCCAGCGAGGTCGACCGGTTGAACGCGGCCGCCGCCGACGATGCTGCGGCCGAGAAGGTGGCGCTCGACTACGCCACCGGTGCCGCCGACATGAGCTTCGAGAACCCCGATGAGTGGCGGACCCTGCTCACCAAGGGCACATCACCGGAGCTCTCCGAACGGCTCCGACGGGCGTCGACCCAGATGGAACAACTGCTCCGGCCGCTGCAGTGGTCGTCGACCGCGCAGCCGATCGCGGCCAAGGTCGAATCGGTCGACGGCAACACCTACCAGGTCGTCGCTTTCGTCAACGTGCAGACGAAGAACGTGCAGGCGCCCTCGGGGATCGAGTCGACGGCAACCTATCGGGTGACCCTCGACAAGAGCCAGAACTGGCTGATCACAGCGATCAGCAGCACGGGATCGAATCTCGATGCCGACAGTCCCGGCAACGGTGCACCGGCCGGCGAACAACCGATTCCCGGCAATCCGCCCGCCGAGCAACCCGCCCCCGCCGATCCGCCCGTTCCGGGCAACTGACGACGACCACGAGAGCTGGAGGACGAGATGGGTGTTGAGGTCAGTGTGGAGAACCTGACGAAGTCGTTTGGTTCGCAGAACATTTGGCGTGATGTCTCGCTGACCCTGCCGGAGGGGGAGGTCTCCGCGCTGCTGGGTCCGTCGGGTACCGGTAAGTCGGTGTTCCTGAAGACCTTGATCGGTCTGCTGCATCCCGAGCAGGGTTCGGTGATCATCGATGGCACCGACATCACGCAGTGTTCGGCCAAGGAACTCTACGAGATCCGCAAGCTGTTCGGCGTGCTGTTCCAGGACGGTGCGTTGTTCGGGTCGATGAGTTTGTTCGACAACATCGCGTTCCCGCTTCGTGAGCACACGAAGAAGAAGGAGAACGAGGTCCGCGACATCGTGATGGAGAAGATCGACCTCGTCGGTCTGACCGGTGCCGAGGACAAACTCCCGGGTGAGATCTCCGGCGGTATGCGCAAGCGTGCCGGTCTGGCGCGTGCGCTGGTGCTGGATCCGCAGATCATTCTGTGTGACGAGCCGGACTCGGGTCTGGATCCGGTGCGTACCGCCTACATCAGCCAGTTGCTGATCGACATCAACGCCCAGATCGACGCGACGATCCTGATCGTGACGCACAACATCAACATCGCGCGGACGATCCCGGACAACATCGGCATGTTGTTCCGCAAGGAGTTGGTGATGTTCGGTCCGCGTGAGCAGTTGCTGACCTCGGAGCAGCCGGTGGTCAAGCAGTTCCTCTCCGGTGACCGGTTCGGTCCGATCGGTATGTCGGAGGAGAAGGACGAGGCCCTCGTCGCCCAGGAGGCGGCGATGGCGGCTGCGGGTATCTCCGGTGGTGGTACCAAGGAGGACTTCACCGAGATCATCCCGCAGGTGCAGCCCAATCCCGGTATGCCCGAACGCAAGGCGATCGCCCGTCACCGCGAGCGCGTCCATCAGATGCTTCCCGACCTGCCGCAGAACGCCCAAGAGGCGATCCGCCGCAGCCAGGAGCAGGAAGACCAGATCCGCGGCGAGAACCGCGCGCATGCCGCCGACATCGCGGATCGCCGACGCGACGACCGGATCTGGCAGGACGCTCCCACGGAGGTACTCCCGCGCGTCTGACGCGGGGCCAGGCCGCAATCCACGAGGGGCGGATTGCGGCCTATTACCTATCGAGTTTAGATTTGAGGGGACGGTCACCGCCGTCTCGTCGAACTGAAGGCAGGCCACCATGACCATCGATCCCCGCACGCCCGTCCTCGTCGGCGGCGGACAGATCACCGCTCACGACGGTGGCGTCGAGCCGGTCGATCTCATCGCGCGCGCGGCACACGAGGCGGCTGCCGAAGCCGGGACGTCGCGCCTCCTCGAACTGATCGACTCCATCCGCGTGGTCGGCCTGTTGTCATGGCGCTACCGCGACCCCGGTGCGTTGGTGGCCGAACGGATCGGGGCAGATCCGCGACACACCGGCTACACCGGGAACGGCGGCAGCACGCCGCAGGTGCTGGTCAACGGTGCCGCCGAAGACATTGCCACGGGCCGCGCCGACGTCGTTCTCATCGGGGGTGCAGAAGCCTGGCGCACGCGGATGAAACTCCGCGCACAGGGGGAACGGCCCGACTGGACCCGACAGGACGAAACTGTGCCGTCCGCGCCGATCATCGTCCCGGACGTTCCGATGGAGGCGGAGAGCGAGCGGCGGATCGGACTCGACAGACCGTCCTTCGTCTACCCGTTGTTCGAGCAGGCTCTCCGCGTCGGAGCGGGTCGGAGTATCGCCGACCACGAGAAGTTGCTCGGGGAACTGTGGTCGTCGTTCAGCGAGGTTGCCGCGGATAATCCCTACGCCTGGACCAGGCGTACGTATGCCCCGGGAGAGATCACGACTCCGACCGATGGCAATCGCCTCATCTCGTCTCCTTACCCGAAGCTGCTGAACTCGAACAACATGGTCGACCAGGGTGCGGCACTGGTGATGTGCTCGGTCGAGACCGCACGACGCCTGGGAATCCCCACCTCGTCGTGGGTGTTCCCACACAGCGGAACCGAATCCAAGGACACCGACGCCGTCGCGGCGCGTCCCGCCCTGAACGGTTCGGCACCGATCCGGATCGGCGCCGCCCGTGCGCTCGAACTCGCGGGGATCGCGATCGACGACGTCGCTCACCTCGACATCTACTCCTGCTTCCCCTCGGCCGTGCAGGTGGCGGCGCGCGAGATCGGCGTTCCCGCAAACGATCCGGAACGTCCGCTGACCTGCACCGGCGGGCTCACCTTCGCGGGCGGTCCGTGGAACAACTACAGCACGCATGCGATCGCCACGGTGGCCACCCGGTTGCGCGGGTCGCCCGGCACCTTCGGCCTGGTGACCGCGAACAGTGGGTACCTGACGAAGCACGCCTTCGGCGTGTACTCGACCGAGCCGCCCGCGGCGGGCTTTCGCCGGGAAGATGTCACCGAAGCGGTGCACCGGGCATGGACGGGTGCCGAGCCGACGGTCGAGGTGGTCGAATCCCACGAGGGTGTCGCCGAACTCGAGACCTGGACGGTGGCCTACGACCGCACGGGAGTCCCTGAGCGGGCATTCGTCGCCGGTCGCGTTCACGGCGGCGGCCGCACCCTGGCGGTGATCACCGACAGCGGCGACCTGGACGAACTCGCGACCACCGAGGCTCAGGGACGACGGGTGCGTGTGGCTACCGACGGCTCCGCACATCTCGATTGACGCCTTATAACTAAAGCCGTAAGGTTTACGCAACGACGTCGGGCACGGCCCGGTGGTGAGGAGGAGCAACGATGAGCGAACTGGATGACTTCCGGGTGCGCTACGAGCATCATGTCGGGCACGTGGTCGCGGGAGACATGAAGGCCGCGATGGCCGAGATGATCCAGGAGAACATCCCGGCCGTCTTCGACGGCGTCGACGTCCCGCGGGGTGCGGTGGACGCGCACCGGATCGTCGGCGTCCGGGCCGACGGCGATCGCATGGTCGGAGAGACCGTCTACACGACCGAGAGTCGCGAGATCGGGCTACGTTCCATCTGGGAGCGCCGGGACGGCGAGTGGCTCGCCGGGGCCCTGGAGAACTTCGCGCCCGAGTCGGTGCGATGACGACTGCCGACATCCCCTGGGGGCCCGCCGCCGACGGGCTCGACCAGCCGTACTGGGATGGGCTGGCCGAGAGGGAGCTGCGCCTCCAGCGCTGCCGCAGTTGCTCGACCTGGATCTGGAGCCCCCAGTCGGTGTGCGGGAACTGCCACTCGCTCGATCTCGGCTGGGAGACAGTCGAACCCGTCGGCACGATCTACAGCTGGAGCCGCAGCTGGTATCCGTACATCGAAGAACTGGCCGACCGGCTCCCGTATGTCAGCGTGCTCGTGGAACTGGAGAATGCAGGTGGCCGGCGGGTGCTGGGCATCCTGACCGACGATCCCGAAAGCACCCCGAAGATCGGCGATCGCGTCGTCGGCGTCTTCGAGGAGCGCGACGGTGAACCGTGGCCGCTTCTCCGTTGGCAGCGGGCCGAAACGAACGATGGAGAACGCAGATGAGCAACGGGATTCGTGGTGGCGCTGCCGTGGTCGGCGTCTCCGAGATGCATTACAAGCGCGGGCAGTCACCGCTCACCGAGCAGCAGATGACGATCCGGGCAATCCTCGACGCGTGCTCCGACGCCGGGGTGTCGCCACGTGAGGTCGACGGATTCGTCTCCTACGCAGGCGGTTCCAACGACGGGCCGATCCTCGGGGCCGCACTGATGATCGACGAACTGCGCTGGTCGAACATGATGTGGGGCGGCGGTGGCGGGAGCGTGGCGGCCGCGATCACCAATGCGGCTGTCGCCATCACGTCGGGTCAGGCGCAGTGCGTCGTCGTGTACCGCGCGATGTCCCAGGCCGACACCGGTCGCCTGGGGTATGCCAAGTACCACTACGGATCTCACTTCCTCGCGCATGGCGTGGGTTCGCCCGCCCAGATCTGTGCCATGCGAACTCAGCGCATGCTCGAACACGACGGCGTGCCCCGCTCGGCGATGCGTTCACTGGTGCTGGCGGCTTATCAGCACGCGCAGCAGAATCCGACGGCGCAGGGCCACGGCAAGCCGCTGGACGAGGAGACCTACGAGTCCTCGCGGATGATCGCCGAGCCCTTCCATCTCTACGACTGCTCACGGGAGAGCGACGGCGCGGTCGCGCTGGTGCTCGTCGGTTCCGACCGCGCGCGCGATCTCCGTCGGGACCCGGCGTTCGTGCTCGCCGGCGCACAGGGAGCGCCGGGTGGGTTCTGCGAGCGGGTCGACAACGACGCACAGTATTCGACGGCCGGGTTCGGTCCGGCGAACAACGGAAAACCCGGTGTAGCCGAGCGTCTCTGGGCGTCGGCCGGCTTGGGGCCGGACGACGTCGATGTGGTCCAGGTATACGAGAACTTCAGCGGTCCGGCGGTTGCCGCGCTGGTCGATCACCGGTTGTGCCCGCCCGGCGAGGCGGCGGGCACCGTGATGACCGTCGACAATCTGACCGCACCCCACGGGAAGCTGCCGGTGAACACCAGCGGCGGCAATCTGGCGGATTCGTTCATCAACGGACTGAATCTGGCCGTGGAAGCGGTCCGTCAGGTTCGCGGCACGTCGACCAATCAGGTTGCCGACGTGCGGACGTCGCTGTTCATCGGCGGCCCGATGGCGCCGCTCGTCAGTTCGGTGCTGTTCGGCCACGCCGAGACCGTCTAGCCACGACCACCAGGACCCCGACACCACAAGGGCAGGGAGAAGACATGTTCGAGCGAAACGATCTGTTCATCGGTGGACAGTGGACACCGGCGGAGTCGGGCACCGGGTACGACGTCATCGAGGCGGCCACCGAGAAGCCGCTGGGCAGAAGCGCACTGGGCGGCCCGGCCGACATCGATCGTGCGGTCGCCGCAGCGCGGTCGGCGCTGGCGGGACCATGGCGTTCGATGGGGCCGCGCGAGCGGGCCGATGTCCTCGACCGGTTGGCCGCCGCACTGACCGCACGTGCCCGTGACACCGCCCAGCTGGTCAGTCGCGAGAACGGTATGCCGATCGCATTGTCGAAGTCGGTCAACGGATACGGCCCGGCGGCGATGCTGTCGTACTACGCGAACCTGATCCGCGCCTCCGACACCGAGGACGTGCGTCCGAGCGCGTTCGGTGGACGCACCGTCGTCCGTCGTGAGCCGGTCGGTGTCGTCGCGGCGATCACGCCGTGGAACTACCCTCAGCCGCTGGCCGCGATGAAGATCGCGCCGGCGCTCGCCGCGGGATGCACGATCGTGCTCAAGCCCGCACCGGAGACGGCGCTGGATGCGTTCGTGTTCGCCGACGCCGCGCAGGAGGCCGGACTTCCCGAGGGCGTCCTGAACATCGTTCCTGCCGAACGTGAGGCAGGCGCCTACCTGGTCCGGCACCCCGGGGTCGACAAGGTCGCATTCACGGGATCGACCGCCGCGGGCCGAGCCATCGGTGAGGTCTGCGGTGCTCTCCTCCGGCCGGTGACCCTCGAACTCGGCGGCAAATCCGCGGCGATCGTGGCGCATGACGCCGATCTGGACGAGTTCGCGCGGCACCTGCTCGACGTCTCGCTGGTGAACAACGGTCAGACCTGCCACGCCAGCACCCGAATCCTCGCCCCGCGAGCTCGTTTCGACGACGTCGTGGAAGCGGTCACCGAGACCGTCCGGGCACTACGGGTCGGCGATCCGCTGGACAAGGCGACCGCGATCGGGCCGCTCGTCAGCGCCGCGCAACGCGACCGGGTGCTCGGGTATGTCGAAGCCGGCCGGGCCGCGGGACATCGGATCACGACCGGCGGCGGCGTCCCGGCCGATCAGGCGCAGGGTTGGTTCGTCGAACCGACCGTGTTCGCCGGCGTCGAGAACTCTGCGTCGATCGCCCAGGAGGAGATCTTCGGCCCCGTCCTCACCATCACCGAGTACCTCGATGAGGACGACGCGATCCGCATCGCCAACGACTCCGAGTACGGGCTCGGCGGCACGGTGTGGACGACCGACGAGGCCCGGGGCCTCGCCATCGCCGACCAAATCCACACCGGCACAGTGGGTGTCAACCACTACGCACTCGATCTCGCAGCACCGTTCGGAGGGGTCAAGGCGTCGGGTCTCGGACGAGAACTCGGCCCCGAGGGCATGGCGCCGTACGTCTCCGCCAAGTCGGTCTATTTCGCCACTCGGTGACCGTCGTCTCCGATGCGACCACAGATGATCAGCAGCAGAGAATCCCGACAGGAGTGACATGAGCGATCTGCCACTGTCCGGCGTCCGTGTCGTCGACGCAACCGACGGACTCGGCGAGTCGTGCGGCCGGTTCCTCGCGGACCTGGGTGCCGAGGTGGTGCGCGTCGAGCGTCCGGGCGGATCGCGGTCGCGACGCTCCGAGCCGATCGAGGCCGGCCTGAGCATTCCGTTCGCCCTCAACAACGCGAACAAGAAGGTCGTCGTCCTCGACCTCGACACCGACTCCGGACGGCACCGATTCGGTGAACTGGTCGCCGGGGCCGACATCGTCGTCGAGTCGTCCACCGACAGCGCGGGTCTCGACCCGGCCGATCTCGCCGCCGCGCACCCGGCACTCGTCGTCCTCACCGTCAGCGGATTCGGTCGAACCGGCCCGTACCGGAACTGGACTGCCACCGAGTCGGTGATCTATGCGATGAGTGGTGTGCTGTCGCGCTCCGGCGAGCCCGGCCGCGAGCCGCTGCTCCCGCCGCCCGGACTCGTCGAACAGTCGGTCGGGGTGCATGCCGCGTGGTCGGCGCTCCTCGCCTACTTCGACCGGATCCGCACCGGAGCCGGGCAACTGGTCGAGATCTCGGCGTTCGAGTCGGTGGTCCACGGCTTCGACCCCGGCTTCGGCGTCCAGGGGTCCGCGGCGGCGGGTCGGCGCGACGACTTCCCGCGTGGGCGCCCCGATGCCGCGAACTTCTACCCCGTCCTTCGATGCGCGGACGGGCAGGTGCGGATCTGCCTGCTGGCCAAGCGTCAGTGGCGTGCGATGTTCGCGTGGCTCGGCGAACCCGACGAGTTCGCCGATCCGGCCTTCGACACCATCCCGGCCCGGTTCGCCGCGGCAGACCGGCTGCATCCGTTGATCGAGCAGCTGTTCGCCGATCGGACCCGCGACGAACTGGTCGCCGAAGGGGCGGCCCGGGGCATCCCGATCGGCGGCGTCCTTCGCATCGGTGAGGTCCTCGACAACGACCATTTCGACGCGGCGGGGACCCTCGTCGACGCCGAGATCGGCCCGGGTGTCCGTGCGCGGATTCCCTCCGGATACGCGCGGATCGGCGGGCAGCGAGCCGGATTCCGTCATCGTGTTCCCGGCGTCGACGCCACGCAGGTGCCTGCCTGGTCACCGCGTACGGAGCCTCGGCAGACGTCGACGGATTGCGAGCCGCCCGGTAGCCACCCGTTCGCCGGCCTCCGCGTTCTCGATCTCGGCGTCGTCGTCTTCGGGGCCGAGCTCGGCAGGCAGTTCGCCGACCACGGCGCGGACGTCATCAAGGTCGAGAATCGCGAATTCCCCGACGGTCTGCGACAGTCGAAGCGCCCGAACACCCTGTCGCCGTCGGTCGCCTGGGGCCACCGGAACCGCCGATCGCTGGGACTGAACCTGCGGACCGATGGGGGCAAGGACCTCTTCCTCCGGCTCGCGTCAGAGGCCGACGTGGTCCTCGCCAATTTCAAGCCCGGCACCCTCAGTGCGATGGGCATCGGGTATGACGAACTCCGCGAGGTGAATCCGCGGATCATCGTCGCCGAGGGAAGCGCCTTCGGCAGCGTTGGTCCATGGAACACCAGGCTCGGGTATGGCCCGCTGGTCCGCGCGGCGTGCGGGGTGTCGTCGCTCTGGCGTTACTCCGACGACGATCCCGGTCTGTGTGACGGGTCCACCGTCTATCCCGACCACATCGGCGCGCAGGTCAGCGCTGTGACCGTTCTCGCGGCGCTGATCGCCCGGGGATCGCACGGGCGCGGCACCGACATCGAGATCGCCCAGGCCGATGCCGCGCTGGTCGCCCTCGGTGGTCAGCTGGCACGCGAATCGCTGTCGTCCGGATCCGTACGGGCCGAGGGCAACACCGATTCCTTCGCGGCGCCGTCGGGCGTGTACCCCTGTGCGGGCGATGACGAGTGGGTGGCGGTGTCGGTCCGCGACGACCACGAGTGGCGAGGCCTGGCCGCCGTCATCGGACGCGACGACCTCGCCGACGATCCCCGATTCGGGCGGCGCGCCGACCGCATCGAGAACCGCGCCGAGGCGGACAAGGTGCTCGCCGCATGGCTCGCCGAACGTACGCCGACCGAGGCGATGACACTCCTCCAGGAAGCGGGCGTACCCGCCGGCGCGATGCTCCGCCTCCCCGAACTGCTCACCGACCCACACCTTCTCGATCGCGATGCGTACACCCAGTTGGCGCACCCGATGTTGCCGGCGTCGCTGCCGACCGCGGTGCGGGTCGCCCGTTTCGGATCGATACCCGACGCGCCGTTGCGTCCGGCCCCGCTGCCCGGTGCCGACACCCACGAGATCGCGGTCGGGGTCCTGGGACTCACCGATGACGAGTACAGCCGACTCGTCGACGACGGGGTCCTCCAGCCCGCTTGACAGGAGTGCACAGTGATCACCTACGAATGGCGCCCGGAGCTGACCGGTGCCGAACTCGACGAAGTCCTCCAACTCGTCCAGGACGCAGCGGAATACGACGAAGAGGCCGGATTCTCGTCCATCGACGCCGACACCGTCCGAGAGGTCGGTGGCGCCACCGGGACCGTTGCGCATCTGCCGATCAAGGCCCGGCGTGATCTCAGCCCGCTCGACGACGTCCCGTTGGTGATCGTGGCCTACCTTCATCTGTCGGTCGCCGCCGATGGGGTGGGCACGGTGTCGTACGTCGTCCATCCCGACTACCGTTCGCGCGGGATCACGACCCTGCTGGTGGAAGAGGTCGGCCTCGACGTGGTCGGTGAGGGCGGCTGGGAACGCACCGGAGCCAACGCACTTCGCTGCTGGGCGTACGCCACCCATCCGGCGTCGGGCAGACTGACGCGACGATTCGGCATCCCCGCGGTGAGCAGGCAGTGGACCCTGGCCCGGCACCTGGCCGGTCCGTTCGCACTGCCTCTCGACGAAACCGAGGTCGCGGACGGGGTCACCCTCGGTGACCCACGCGACCACGTCGCCGACGACCCCGCCATCGCACAGGTTGTGGCGGCCGCGGACCTCCCTGAACGACATCACGACCGGGTGACCGCGGACCTCCGCCGTGGTGGCGGGACCGTCATCGACGCGCGCGACGAGAACGGCGTCGTCCTCGGATTCGTCTGGTACACCACCGAACACCGGATGCACCTCGAGCTGCGGACCGCACTCGTCCATGCGCTCGTGCTGTCCGAGAAGGCACGCGGTCTCGGACTCGGGGCGACGCTGCTGACGGCGGCGCTGGCGCGGCAACGCGATGCCGGGATCCAGGTCTCCCAGTTACGGATCGATCCGGACGATGCCGGTGCGGTGCGCATGTGCCGCCTGCTCGCCTTCGAGCAGGAAGACGTGCACTCCTGCTACCAGGTCGGAACAAGTACGAGCCCGCCGCCGGCGTTCCGATGAACGCGGCCGCGCCTGGTGACAACCGTTGTGAGAATGGGAAATCCGAATGAGTGAGCCTGTGACCGTCACCGAGTTCGTCGACGATGCCACGTTGCAGATCGCCGACAAACAGGTGGAGGCCGATGGGGTCGTGTCGCTCACTCTCGTCGACCCGGACGGGAATCCGCTTCCCGCATGGGAACCCGGCGCGCACCTGGATCTCATCCTGGGACCCGATCTGATCCGTCAGTATTCGTTGTGCGGCGAGGTGACCGATCGGGACCGGCTGCGCGTCGCGGTGCTGCGTGAGCCTGCCGGCCGCGGTGGATCGTCGCGGGTCCACGACGAACTCACCGTGGGAGAGCTGATCGCGGTCAAGGGGCCGCGCAACAACTTTCCGCTCGTGGATGCGCCGGCCTATCTCTTCGTCGCGGGTGGGATCGGGATCACCCCACTGAAGCCGATGATCGACGAGGTGCACGCGCGGGGTGCGGACTGGACGTTGCTCTACGGCGGCCGTACCGCGGCCGGGATGGCTTTCGGCGAGGCGCTGGCGCAACAACATCCCGAGCATGTCGCGCTACGACCCCAGGACGAATACGGACTCCTGGATCTCGCTCGGGCCGTCGCCGAGGTCCCGGCCGAGACTGCCGTCTACTGCTGCGGACCGGAACCGCTCCTCGTCGCAATCGAGGAGGTCTGCCGCGGCCGGTCGGACATCGAACTCCACGTCGAGCGATTCGCCCCCAAAGTAGTTGCGCAGGATGGTGAATCAACCGCCGAGGCGTTCGAGGTGGTACTCGAGCAGAGCGGGCGGAGCGTCACGGTGCCGGCCGACAGGTCGGTGCTCGACGCGCTGCTCGACGACGGTATCGATGTCGACTTCTCCTGCCGGGAAGGCACCTGCGGCACCTGTGAACAGGTCGTGCTCGACGGCGTGCCGGACCATCGCGACTCGGTGCTGTCCGAGGACGAGCAGGCTGCGAACGACTGCATGATGGTGTGCGTGTCCCGGAGCTGCACACCGAGGCTCGTACTCGATCTGTGATCGTCGAGCGGTGCTGGGCGAGGGGCGGGTGTCACGGCGCCCCTCGACTCCGGTCATCCCGCGGCGGCGGGCTCCGCATCCGGTGCAGGCAGATCGTGATCACGGATGATCCCGTGCAGAAAGCTGCGCACGATCCCCTCGAAGAGCTGGCGCTGGGTGAGATCGTTGCTCGAGAGTGCCTGAGCGAGAAGAGGCTGCGACTCCGCGGAGACATTCGGGAAGATCGCCGACTTGGGGCGCGGCGGGCGCATGGCTTCCATCAGGACCGCGCCGATCGACAGGGTCTCCATCCCGTCGAGGATGCGGACGTGCAGATCCACCGGAACGCCGGAATCCAGCAGGAACTGCGCGGTGTCCTCGTAGGTCGACGTGAAGAGATCACGCGGGAGATGCTGCAGCAGGACCGGGGCGGCGTTGCGATGGCGCAGGATCGACTGCCGGAAATTCAGCGCCAGCGCCACGAAGAACTCGGGCCAGTCGGGTCCGGGGTTCATCCGCGGTCGCCGGACGGCGGTGCCCGCGATGTAGCGGGCGACCTCGGTGAGGATCTCGTTCTTGTCGTCGAAATGGTGATAGAGCGACGGCGCGCGGACCCCGAGGTGTTTCGCGAGCCGCGGCAGGCTGAACGCCTCGAGTCCCTCGGAGTCGATGATCTCGATGGACGCCATCACGGCCGCCTTGCGGCTGATCAACGGCTTGGACGGCCGTGCCATGTCCCACCTCTCCACGCTGCCTGAACGGACCTAACAAGAGTAGTTTCAGGCGCGATGGATGTCCATGCGGGCCTACCGAATCGGTGCCCGTACCGGCTCGCGGCCCGCGGGGTCGGACATGCGGTTGTCGCTCGATCCGGGGATGGGCGAGCCGCGTTGCCGGAAAATCAGTGGCGCCGAGAGGCGCCCTCACGCCACCATGAGCGGGCCATCGCGTCCACCGATGCCCAGCCGGCATCCACCGCACGTGATCGACGAAAGGTCAGCCCACACAGCACATTCCAGCGTCAGGAGGTCGACATGACCGCACTACTACTCGCGATCGTCAGCGGCATCATCCTGCTCGCCGTCGTCGTCCGCACACTCATCGTCACCGTCCGGGACGACCGGGGTCGCGTCCCGTATCGCGCAGCGTATGACACGCGGCGCCCGTCACCCTGAGGGTGCGGACTCGACTCACTCCGCCTTCTTGAGCACCGCGAGCACGGTCAGGAGGAGGATCTTGACGTCGAGCCACAGCGACCAGTTCTCGATGTAGTAGTTGTCCCACTCGGCGCGGTCGGCGATGGAGGTCTGGCCGCGGAGGCCGTGCACCTGCGCCCATCCGGTGACACCGGCCTTCACGCGATGGCGTTCGCCGTACCGTCGGATCTGCACCTCGAACAGCGAGACGTACTCGGGGCGCTCGGGACGCGGACCGACGAGGCTCATGTCCCCGCGGATCACGTTGAGCAACTGGGGCAATTCGTCCATCGACGTCGACCGCATGATCTTGCCGATCTTGGTGCGGCGGTCGACGCCTTCGACGCCGCCGGGTGCACTGCCCTCGGTGGGCCGGAACTTCTCCGCGTCGGGATCCTCGGGTCGCATCGACCTGAACTTCAGGCAGTCGAACACCCGCGCGTTGCGCCCCACCCGCGGTTGCGCGAAGAAGATCGGCCCGGGGGAGCTCAACCGGACCAACAGCATGAGTGTGAGGAACAGCGGCGAGATCGCCGCCAGGATCAGGGCTCCGACCACGCGGTCCCCGATGTGTTTGGTGCGGAACTGCCACCCGCGCGGGTTGGTGTGCGGAACCGACATCAGGGGAAGTCCGCCGATGTGGTCGACCCGGCTGCGGCGGCCGACGACGTCGAACATCCGCGGCACGATCCACACCTTGACGCCGTGCCGATGGGCGATCCGGACCGCAGCCGTGAGCCTCTCCACATTGGTGACCGCGAACGCCACCACCAGGACCTCGGCTTTCGTGGCCCTGATCGCGTCGTCGAGCTCATCCACCCCGCCCAGCTGTGCGATCTCGTTGGTGGGGCCCTCGTCCCGATCGGCGCGGGGCGGTGCGCCGGCCGCCAGGATGCCCACCGGCCGGAGGCCGTGCTCCGGGGCGGAGACCATGCGGCCCACGACCTGTGCGGTGATCGGCCCGTCGCCGATGATCAGCGTGGGGGACAGCAGATGACCGTTCTTGCGCAGGTTCCGCTGGATGAGGTCGCGGATCAGACGACCGAACGGAACCCAGAACAGCGCCGACACCCACACTTTGGTGACCGCGGCGCCGGGACGGTCGTCGGAGTAGGAGAGGAGCAGCGAGCACAGCAGGATCATCGCGGCGATCGTGCACCCGGTCATGACCCGGCCGACCTCGTCGAGGAAGCGGCGGTTCAGCCCTCGGCGGTACACGCCGCGCACCGAGAAGATGATGACGACGATCGGGACGAACAGGACCAGCGTCCACAGCGGGGGGTTCGCGCCGGTGCCGCTGTTCACCCACCAGAGCCCCATCGCCACTGCGATCGCCGCGGAGACCACGTCGATCGACACGGTCACCATCGTGCTCAGGGGATCGTCGCGGATCAGCTCGTGGAAGGTGCGCCGGCCGCTGGGCGGCGCGGACACCGGGGCACGCGTCGTCGTCTGCGGGATCTCGGCCTGCGATACACGGGTCGACAAGTCCACTCCATCCGAAGAACAGCCCCCCGCTCCCGAAGATTGTAGGTGCACCCGAGGGGCTCGTGTGGGCCTACCGGGCACGTGTCGAGCACCGAATGCTCACTACCAGGTCACGGGGCTGCCCAGCCGGGGTCAGCGTCCGAAGATGAGTTCCTGGACCAGGATCGAGAGATCGGACATGAGCTGGACCTCGGACGAGGACCAGTGGTGCGGTTCGGAATCCCAGGCGCAGAACGTGCCGATGACATGTCCGTCCTCGTCGGCGAGCGGGATGCCCAGGTAGGAGGTGACCTCACCGCTGACGGCGGTCGGATGATCGGCGAGCAGCGCATGGTCGGCGATGTCGTCGATGATCAGCGGTGAACCGCTCACGACCGGCAGGACACACAGGGAGTTGACCAGCGTTCGGGTGCTGGGCCCATCAGGGTCTCCCGAGCGGAATGCGATGGCTGCGGTCGCCTGCTCCTCCGGGGTGATGAGATTGACCGCGACGTGCGGAACCCCCACGGCGTCGATCGTGAGCCTGATCGTCTCGTCGAGATCGTGGGTGGGTGGGTCGTCGAGGAGCCCGCTGTCCTTGAGGGCGCGCATGCGCTCGGGATCGGCCAGGATGGCGCGCAGAGATCTCGCCATCTCGGGATTGCGTCCGCGGACCGCCTCGAGTACGGCGAGCAGTCCGGCCTCGGGTGAGGTGTCGAAGAGTGCGGCCAGTTGTTCGGCATCCGGGGCCGTCGCGGAGTCGGGAGCGGGGGCGTCGACGGGGCTCACCGTGTTCTCACCGTCTTCGGGGCTGACACTCATCCTCGCTCCTCTCGCTGCCTGGGCCGGCCGGGCACACGCTCACGACTCACGCGCAGGTGTTCGGCGGTCGTCGTCCTGATCGCACGGCCTTGACCCAGTCGGTCGCCGCCGAGCCGATGTCGAGTATGCCGTGCGGCTGATTGCGGACCCTGATCGCAGTGATCACATCACCCAGGCGGCACCCTCGGTCGATGGCGGCCGCGGTCCAGGGTGCTGGT
Organism: Gordonia terrae; assembly: GCF_001698225.1. Taxonomy (NCBI): domain Bacteria; kingdom Bacillati; phylum Actinomycetota; class Actinomycetes; order Mycobacteriales; family Gordoniaceae; genus Gordonia; species Gordonia terrae. The sequence continues at coordinate 4,197,315 of NZ_CP016594.1, read as the reverse complement.
ATGACGTCGTCCGAGTCGCTGTAGGCCACGAGCATCGGTGCCGACGCCCGTTCACGGGGCAGACTCACCTCGCGTAGCCACGTGCGAAGTCGGTCGGTGGCCGCGTCGTCGACGGGCCGATAGTCCTCGGGTCGGGTTTCTTCGACAACGGCCTGCTTCTGCACGATCGCGTCGTCGTTGCACTCGAGGAACACCCCGAAGGCCTCGAGCAGGGGTCCGTGCACATAGTCGTCGATGACGAGTTCGGGATGCTTCGCCTTCAATCCGGTCAGCACCAGCGGCAGGAAGGCGATCTGTTCGGGCGTGAGGGTCCCGGCGGCCATCGCGTCGGCCAGGGGCGCGACGTCGAGCGCGGGACTCATGCTCACCGTCCCCTGCAGGCGCAGGCCACGTCCGTAGGTGTCGGCGATCTCGTTGGCGTGGAAGATCGCGTGCCCGCCCTGCGAGACCCCGAAGCCCCACCATCGGTCGCTGGTGCCGTCGACGACCGCCCGGGTCGCCCGGACCGAATCGATGATGTTGTTCGCCGCCGGCGCCGGGTCGAGATAACGGTGGGGTCCTGGCGTGCCCAGTCCTTGGTAATCGGTCTGCACGACGACGAACCCCTGCTCGAGCAACGACGCGACGAGCTCGACGGTGCCCAGCAGGTTGCCGTAGAGCGACGGCGCGCAGTTGCCCGCGGTGCCGGTCGTCGGGTGACCGACCGCCAGGATCTGCCACCCGCCCGCCGGTGCCCGTCCGCGCGGCACGAACACGGCCGCCGAGACCGGAACCAGCTCGCCGCCGGCCGGATCGGTGGACAGATAGCGGAACCGCACGGTGCGGTCGACGATGCGCCGCAGCGCGATGTAGGCGTCGGTCGGCATGGGGTCGCCGACGAGGTCGCCCGCCGACGCCCCGGGGGGTGCCGCGAAGTCCGACGACGTGCCGTCGGAGGACTCGGGCCCGGAAGGCGATGAGCAGGCGGCGGCGAGCAGGACGGTGACGAGGAGGAGGGCCACGAGCGCGGGAGTGGACAAGCGCCCGGCGCGCCGCGACGTCACCCTCATGACCGCGTGAGCAGCTGATCCAGCAGGGACACCGGATCCTCACAGAGATGGTCGAGGGCCGCCTCGATCACCGGACGCCCGACGAAGTCGCTGCAGAACGTCGTGGTGAAGCTGCGGGATCCGTCGATCTCGCTGACGAGCATGCTCGCCGCATCAGGACCGTCGGGTTCGACGTAGGCGAAGAGGTGGTGCGACGCCGACGCGGGTTCCCATGGCAGGTCGCCGAAGATCCCGATCCGACCCAGATCGCTGACCGACAGTCGTAACCGGTCGGGCACATCGGTGCGGGATGGCGGCGCCGTCTCCGCGCCCGACGTCGACGGGCGTAACCGCGCCCGCAATTCACCGGCGGCCAAGATCGCTGCGGGCCAACCCGACTCGGCGACCGCGCGAATCCGATCCCCGATCTCGGTCGGCGTCGCGTCGGGCGGGAAGCGCAGCGGGATGCCCACTGCGAAGTTCCCGTGGTCCTCGGCATGCTCGGCGTCGAGATAACGACGGCAGTCGAACAGGATCTGGGTGCGGTCGTCGAGCGAGACCCCCTGGGTGGACAGCGCGGCGCGCCACAGTGCGACGGTCACGGCCGCCGACGACATCCGGACGCCCGTGTCGGCGATCGCACGCTTGAGTTCGGCCGTCTGACCCGGACGCATCGCGGCCGTGACGGCGCAGCGGGTGGAGTGCCAGTCGTCGATCGTGCGCCTCGGCGCCTCGGTGGTCGATGCCGCGTTGTCGGCGCGCAGACGCGCGATCTCGCGGAGACGGCGCGGATGCCGCAGCACATGCCGACGCAGGGCCCGCCACGCCGCGTCGGACGGCAACGACCGTTCGAATCGTTCGGTCATCGGGAAGTCGTGACGGCTGGCGACGCCGGCGATCTGCTCGACGCCGAGTCGGCCGTCACCCATCCCGTGGGTGTGGTCGATGACGAGCCACTGTCCGCACACCAGCACCTCGAGCCGGGGAAGCGGTTCGGGGCGGTTGCGCAGGCGTGTCATGAGGTCGCCGACCGGCAGATCGGCGAGGTCGGGACGCTCGACGACCTCGGGACGGGTCTCGACGTCGTGCCTCCAGCTCGCCGACGCCGGGTCGGGGACGAGGGTGAGTCGCGACGCAGGCGTCCACGCCCGGGTCAGTCGAGTACGGACGACCTCGAGGTCCAGCGGTGCCATCGGACCGGTCACCGAGATCGTGCGGGAGGTCGCCAGTGCACGGTCCAGGACGGATGCGCGCTGGACTCCGGCTGCCCGGGATTCCCTAGAGCGCAGCATCGACGACCTCACGCATCTCGTCGCGGAACCGTTCGCGCCGGAATCGTTCGGCCCAGGACCGGATCTCGGAGCGGTCGAAGTCGTCGACGGCGAAGTCGCGCAGCGAGGCCGCCAGTCGTTCGACGATCTCGTCGTCGGTACCCGGCTCGATGAGCACGCCGGTCGATCCGGGTACGACGGTGTCGAGCGCGCCGCCCTCGCCGAGTGCGATGACGGGGGTACCGGTGGCCATCGCCTCGACGGGCACAATGCCGAAGTCCTCGATACCCGGCATCAGGACGGCCCGCGCGCTGCGATGCAGGTTCAGCAGGGTGTCGTGCGGGACCCGGCCGAGGAACGTCGTCTTCGGCCCGGCGAGTCCCCGGCACTGGTCCATGGCCCGGCCGTCCCCGGCGACCACGAGCCGGACGTCGGCGCGGGCGGCGGCGGCGATGGCGAGGTCGGGCCGCTTGTACGGGACCAGCCGGCCGGCCAGGAGATAGAAGTCCTCGCGCGGCACCGCCGGATCGGGGGTGAAGCCGTCGAGGTCGACCGGCGGGTGCACGACGACCGAGTCGCGGCCCCACTGCTCGCGGATGCGTTCGGCGACCGCCGAGGAGTTCGCGACGACCGTGTGGAGGCGGGGAGCGGCGCCGACCTCGCAGCGCCGGGCGACCACCGACAGAGCCGACAGGATCGCGGCACCGGCGGCGCCACCTCCTTCTCCGGCGCGCAGCGTCGGGTCCCACGCCCAGCGGGCCGGGCTGTGCACGTAGGCGATGACGGGGGCCTTCGTCGCGTGTACGGCCTGGGTGGCGAAGGCATGATGACTGGTGACGACCGCGTCGGCATCCCGCAGCGGCATCCGCCGGAATGCCAACGGCATCAACGGGAGCAGCGGCGCGTAGCTGCGCTCACCGAGCAGGCGATACGCACGATTCAGCGACGAGGTGATCGGCGGGTCGGCCAGCCCGGCCGGGATTCCGGAGGTCCGGGCGATCGGCGCATGCACCTCGACGCGCGGCCACGCGGCGGCCAGTTGTTCGACGACGTGCTCGGATCCGGCTATCTCCGTGAGTCGTTCGTGAACGACGGCGATGCGGTCAGCGAGCATTGCTGCCCACGTCTCCCGGCGCGGCCCGGAACCGGTCCGGATCGGGCGGGCTGATGTCGCGATCATCGTGCGGTACAGCTGGTGTCATGGGTTCGGCGGCCTCGGTTCTGGTGGGGGTCGTGTCCCCGGCACTCTCGACGGGGATCACGTCTGCGGAGGTGGACAAGGCAGGCGCGGGAGGCTGCTTTCCCGTGCGCTGCACGATCAGATGCCGGGTCGACCCGATGGTCGCGAGCTGCGACAGGGCCCGTTCGGCGGCCTTGCGATCGCGCCCTGACGTCGACACGACGACGACCGCGAGCGCAAGATCGCCCGGGTCGACGTGCTGCCACCAGGACCCGGTGAGGGGGTGCCGGTCGACGCGCAGACGATGTCCGGTCGCCGCGCCGTCCGTGGGTGGGACGAGATCGGTGATCAGGCGATCGGCGTCGACATGCTCACCCGTGAGGATCACCGCGGTCTGTGCACGGCGATGGCGTTGCGCGAACGCGGGCAGCAGAGTCGACGGCAACGCCGGTTCACCGCGCCGTCCGTAGGTGAGGTGCGCGCCGTACCGATGGGCGGCGCGGCGGGCCCAGATCGGATTCGGTCTGCGACCGACCCGCCCGCGGAACAGTACGAGCAGTTCGGCCGCGATGATCGTCGCGGCGATCCCGGCGACCGCAGCCTCCTGAGCGGGCTTGGGGCTGACGGGGACCTCGCTCACCGATGGCGCCGCGAGGATCGTGAGCTTGTCCGACGACGAGTTCTGCAGGCGGGTGAGCTGCGAGTCGAGATCGGCGAGCGTGGCGTCGGATTCGACCTTGGCGTCACTGCGGTCGGGCAGCGCCCGGTTGCGGACCCGCTCGGCGGTCACCTGCGCGCGCAACTGATCGATCTGCCGGGTGATGTCGCGTGCGTGGGTGGACAGGGATGCCGCGGAGATGGCGGTGACCATCGCACGGGCCACGTCCTCGGCCTGCCGGCTCGTCGGCGCCGTGGCGGTGACATCCATCAGCGTGGGTGCGGTTCCCGGTGTCGTGGCGACGTGCGAACTCAACTCGCCGGTGGTCCAACCCGTGTCCACCTGCGTCAGCACCTGCTGCAGGACGTTCTCGTCGGTGGACAGCGCCACGAACGGCGCGCGTAGCTGTTCGACGAAGGCGTCGCCGGGGATGATCGTGCCGGCCGGCGTGATCTCGGCGACGACCGTGGCCGAATACTCCTTCGGGACCAGCGCGGTCCGCAGCGCGAACACCGACGCACCGACGATGATGCCGATCAGGATCGCCGGGAGGGCGACACGGGCGAGATCACGGAAGTGTCCGAACAGGTCTACCGAGGGCGGCGCATCGCGTCGCCCGGCGGCATCGAAGCTGGAGGTCACGCGCGTATCTCCTGTGGTGTCGGATGCCCCCCGACCATCCCCGGACAATGCAGTGCTCGATCAGCTGTCAGTTCACCATAACCAACGATGTCGGCGACGGTGGTCGACGCGGGCGGGCGTGGCGCGTGTGCGAGAGACGATCTCGCGCGTCACCGGCCCGCGAGCATCGTGTACGCCTGCTTCGGGGACCAGTTGCGACGGACCACCCCGAAGTTGTGTTCGAGGTTGTTCGGATCGGTGCCGGCGTCCCGAAGCGAATACACGAACAGCGGACCGAGCCAGGGCGCGTCGGTCTGGGCGCCGATGGCGATCGCAATGCTCTGCGCCTGAACCTCTTCGGTGACGGCGTTGGTGCCGGTACCGGTCGGCGCGCCGAACTCGGTCATCCAGATCTTCTTGCCGCCGTCACCCGCCGCGACCATCACATCGCGCATGTCCCACATCCGCGCCGCGGTGCTCCACGACGCGGCAGCCGGGTCGTTGGGCAGCGCCGGGTACGTGTACGGATGTACGCTCAGCGCGTCCAGGGACCGGTTGTACCCGCCCTGATACAGCGCGCGCACGAACGTCAGCGGCGCGATGTCGCGGCCGTTGTCGGTGCCGGGCGCGAGGCCGCCGGAAATCACCGCGGCGCCCGGGACCGCGCTCTTGATGGCGGCGTACGACGCGGTGAGCAGACGGCCGTACTCCCCGGCGTTCGCGCGCGGGAGCCAGTAGCTCGCCAGGTTCGGCTCGTTCCAGATCTCCCAGACGGCTATCGAGTCGGCGTACCGCTGCGCCGCGGCCGCGGCGAAGGAGGCGAAGACGGCGGGGTCGGCGGGACGGTAGTGGCTGTTGCGGGGGAAGTCGGACGCGCGCGCCGCCCACAACGGGGTGTAGGTCACCAGGCCCAGCGGGCACATGCCGTGCGCGACGACGGCGTTGACGACCCGGTCGATCGGGGCCCAGTTGCGTTGTCCGCGCCGCGGTTCGACGACCGACCAGTCCACGTCGAGGCGCACCGCCCACATGCCGAGATCCTTGGCGACCGACAGCTCTCGATTGAGGTCCGCATCCGACGCGCCGAGCAAGGAGGCGCCCGGGGAGGCGGCGACCTGGCGATCCCCTCCTGCGAGTGAACACGCGGCCGGTGCCGAATGGGCATCGCTGCGCACCCACACGATGGCGGCGAGGGTTGCGATGAGGATGCACACGTACGCGAGTGCCGACCGGGTGGCCCGACCGTGCAGGGACGGTGTCATGGATGGTGCCTATCTGACGAGACGCGCCTCGGGCGTCACAGGGCCCGGCCGCGGACTTCTCCTCGGCCGGACAACAACTCGTCGAGCATACGCGGTAAGGTCGCCGACTTGTCGTGACCGTCGGCGATTCGACGACGAGCCTCCGCGGTCAGCGAACGGCGCAGGTCGGCGTCCGCGAGGACGCGGTTGATCGCGGCGGCCAGCGCGGCGGGATCCGACGGTGGGACGAGGACCCCGGCACCGTCACGCAGGAACTCGGTGGTGCCGCCGTGATCGGTGCCGATGACGGGTTTTCCGTAGGCCATCGCCTCCAGGACCGACAGCGGCCCGGCCTCCGGTGTCACGCTCGCCGAGAGCACGACATCCCACCGTTGGAGCGCGGCCCGTAGGTCGGTGTGACCGAGGAATCGGACGCGTCCGGCGAGGTCGGGTTCCCCGGCCCGATCCCGCAGCGCGGCAACATGATCGGCGTCCCCGGGAAACGATCCGCCGGCGAACTCGAGGTCGACGTCCGGCAGTGCGGCGACAGCGTCGAGCGCCACGGCATGCCCCTTCCACGGGGTCAGCAGGGCCAGCATCCCGACCACCGGCGGGTCGTGCAGATCGGCCGGCAGGGCGTCGACCGGCCAGGTCACACCGTTGTGGGCGACCACGACCGGCAGACCGAGTTCGGCGAGGGGGACCGCTGTCGCCTCCGACACCGACACCGCGCGCCGGATCACGGGTGCGCTGACGCGCAGGACCGCGCGCTGCCGGCCCGACGACAGGGTGTCGTGGACGAGCCACGAGACGCGGCCCGTGGGACGGGCGATGCGTGCCGCGGGGAGCGCGAACAACGAGTTGACGATCGTCGAGGCGCCGGTCGTCCGCGACACCCGGCGCAGGATGCGTCCGGCCCGGATCCAGTCGACGACCAGTCGGCCTGCGCCCGCCAGACGCGCCACACCGCGCTCGCCGCTGAGGCCGAGTGGGGGAATGGCCACGTGATCCACCCCGGCCGGGAGTCGCCCGGGAAGCGGGCCGTCGGGACTGACGACTCGTACCCGGTGGCCTCGGCCGACCGCGACGTCGATGAGATCGAGCATCACCTTCTCGGCGCCGGAGACCTGACCGGTGTGGGCGACGAAGACGATCGTGTGCTCGGACGCGGGACGGCTCATCGGGCCACCTTCGTGTGTCGGCCGGGAGGCGCGGTCACCGCCCGGATCAGCAGAACAGCGGGAGCGGCGACGATCAGCGCCGCCCCGGCCGAGACGACCGGCCAGGGCACGGAATGCGCGACCAAGACCCCGAGCGCGCACGCGCCGGCGGTCAGCGAGACCAGTGTGATGAGCGTGCCGAGTGGGAGGAGTCCGGTGATCGGCAGGGTCCGGCCGATCACCACCCACAGCGCCACCGCCGCGACGGCGAACGTGACGACGGTGGAGATCGCGGCCCCGTCATAGGAGTACCGCGGGATGAGGATCACGTTGAGTCCGACGTTGAGCGCCAGACCGCCGATCGCGATCCACGGGTACCGCTTCGCGTGACCGGTCGATGCGAGCAGGAAGATGCCGAGCACGATGAAGGCGGTGATCGCGGCGCCCAGGACGAGCAGTCGGGCGGCGTCGGCGCCGACGACGAATCGATCCCCGTACAGAAGTCCGATGATGGGTCCGGCGCTCGGCCAGAAGGCGGCCACGGCCACGGCGCCACTCGCGGCGAAGACGGCGGCCGCGCTCCGGCACCGCTGACGCAGGACCGCCGCCTGGCTCGGCCAGGCGGCGACCAGCAGGGTGCTGATGGGGCCGATCGCGGCGAGGATGAGGGTGTCCATGATGTCGGAGAACTTGTAGCCGATGCTGTAGATCCCGACCGCGTCGAGTGAGTCGAGCAGGCTCAACAGCAGGACGTCGACCTTCTGCAGCGCGATAGTCAGGGCCAGGCCGAGTGCGAGCGGAAGGGCATCGGAGAGCATCGGTCGCCAGCGCGACCACTCGACGATCCGCGACGGGCGCAACCCCGACGACCGGCGCATGATCCCGACGACCTTGATGACCAGCGACAAGATCTCGTTCGCGACCGGGGCGAGCACGAACACCAGGAGCGCCGGCGCGACCAGCACGGCGGCGATCGTCAGGGCCAGCTGCAGTACCTGTCCCAGGCTCTCGGCGATGGCGGTGAGCAGCAGGCGGTGCCGACTCTGGAAGATGACCGTGAGAGCCTGTGCGGGCGTGGCGAACACGACGACGAGACCCGCGACGGCGGTCGCGCGGACGACGTCGCCGGGATACTGCAGCACGATCACGTAGGCGACGGCGATCAGGTAGCCGAGGAGGCCGAGTACCAGCCGCAGCGCGATGAACGCCGAGGACGTCTTGGCCACGTCGTCGGGATCGCCGGAGATGAGCCGGGCCATCACGGCGCGGCCCACCCCGAGGTCGGTGAAGATCGCGGTCAGCCCGAGGAGGGCGAACACGAAAGAATAGGTACCCCAGTCCTCCGGGGACAGGGTCCGCGCGATGAGAACGCTTCCGGCCCAGCCCAGAGCCGCGATCACCAGACGACTCACCAGCATCGCGATCGTCGCCCGCGTGGCGGCCCGCGCGTCCGAGGCGGGGTGCGGGCCGGGTTCGTCGGTCGTTTTCGGCCCGCTCGCTGCGCTCCCGGCGCCGGTCGTTTTCGGCCCGCCGGCCCGGGCCTCCAGCTCGGCTTCGGCCTGCTGTTCGACCAGTACGTCGGACGGCAGCGGGCCGGTGACGTCAGGGCTCACGGCGCTCCCTGGCGGGTATGTCGACACCGGATGCGCGGTAGGCCTTGACCGTGCGCCGGGCGGTGGTGTCCCAGCTCAGCGCCGACGCGACGGCGGTACCGGCGGCGACGAGCTCGCTGCGTGCGGCATCGTCGCGCACGAGCGGTTCGAGGGCGCGGACCCAATCGTCCTCGTCATGGCCTCCGACGAGGGTGGCGCCGTTCCCGACCACCTGGGGGAGCGCGCCCACCGCGCTCGCGACGACGGCGCCCCCACAGGCCATCGCCTCGACGGGCGGCAGGCCGTAACCCTCGTAGAAGGAGGCGTAGGCGGTCACGGTCGCCGCGGCGTAGAGCGGCGGCAGGTCCTCGACGTCGACGTACCCGAGACCCACCGCCGACGACGGCGCATCGGGTCCCGTCGAGCCGGCGCCACCGAGCACACACGGGATGTCGAGACGTCGCGCGACCGCGGCCACCAGTTCCACGTTCTTGCGGGGTTCGACGGTACCGATCTGCATCACGAAGCGTTCGGGCAGATCGTATTTCGCCCGGACCCGCTCGATGTCGGCGTCCGACGGTGGACGGGCCCACTCCGCGGGCGCGAGTTCGGTGACATATGCGTCACGGCCGCACGTCTCGCGGATCCGTTCGGCGGTGAACTCGGACACGGCGATCAGCACGTCGGCGCGTCGAAGCGACGTGCGGACGAGTACGGATTCGCCTGCGGCGCGGAACCTGCTCGATGCGGACGGCATGTCGAGCACGGACAGGTCATGGACCGTCGCGACCGTCGTGGTCGGCCCGGCGATCGGGAGATCGACGTCAAGGCCGTGGAAGACATCCGCCGAACGGATGGGCAGGACGCCGAACACCGCGCGCCGGACACCGTCGGCGACCGGGCGTCCGACCGGGCTGATCGTCGGCGGCAGTTCGTCGACCGCGTCGGTCTGGACCACTGCCGACAGCGGGGTGCCGGTCAGGTGTGCCGGCAGCGCCCTCAGGAGTTCGCGGATGTAGGTCTGGACTCCGCTGCCTCCGGGACGAAGTGCAAGCGCACCGTACGTGATTCGTGTTGTGCCGTCGCGCATCCAGCAGCTCCCAACAGTAACCAGAAGAAGAAGTCGAGCGGGAAGATCTCGAAGTAGGTGGCCACCAGGCAGGCCACCATCGCCGCGACCATCGACGCACTCACACCCAGGACGAAGGCTCCATCCGGGTCGGGCATTCGGCGCGAGTACTGCACGCACCAGATCACTGCGGTCACGATCAGCGCGAGGAACAACCACAATCCGATCGGTCCGAGTTCGAGGAGCAGCTTCACGTAGTAGTTGTCCGGCTGATAGTTCTTGGACAATTGCTGCACGGTACCGCCGGCGCCCGCGGTGATCGTCGTCGTCGTGTCGCCCCGGGCTGCCGACAGCGCGTCGGCGGCCGATCCGCTCGACGCGAGCCCGGTCCCCAGCGGGTGTACCCAGATGCTCGCGAAGATCTCACCCCACCCGGAGCCGCGCTGACTCAGGCTGCTCGAGTTGAAGAACACCTTGGTGATGCTCGAGGGCAGAAACGGCAACGCGACGACGGCGACGACGCCGAGCGCGATGAGTGGGGCGATGAGGCGACGGAAGCGAAGAGCGGCAAGCCAGATCACGCCGACGACGAGGCCGAGGATCGCCGCCCGCACCACCGACGTGGCCATGGTGACGGCCATGACCGGCCAGCAGACGAGGAACAACTGATTGCGTCGGCGTCCGGTGTCGGACAGCGCGACCGCCCCGCCGACCAGCAGCGCGAGCATCACGAAGAGCCCGAACCCGAAGGGCTGGTTGAACGTGCTGAATGTGCGGAACAGCGGACCGCTCGTCCGGACCTGCTCGCCGAAGGTGTAACCGAGTTCGACCAGTCGGGCCGGGCCCAGGATCTGCTGCCCGATCCCCACGACGGTGGTGAGGACACCGAGCGCCATGATGATCGAGACCAGGCGGTCGCGGTCGAGTGCGTCGAACGGTGTCAGCCAGAGCGCGAGGACGACGAACAGGTAGAAGAAGGTCACCTTGACGCCGTACAGCCCGATGGGGCCGTAGACGTAGAGTGCCGACACCAGCCCGAACGCGACCAACACCGCCGCGGCCGGCCACCACGGCATGTGCAGCGGCGGACCCGTGCGGTCCACGGGGCGGAGGCGACGATTGGCCGCGCAGATCAGCGTGAGTGCGAGAACGCCTTCTTTCCACGCCGAGGCGACGCCGGGCACCGGAGCGATATCGAGAAGGCCGTCGAGCGGTGTGAGGGCCGCCAGGATCAGCAGACCGCGCTGCGGACGCCGGTAGACGACGGCGACGAAGGCGGCCGCGAGAACCAGGGCGAGGAGGACAGCGACCACGACGGGGAGGTGCGCCACGCCGACCTGCCTTTCCACCTGCCCCCGTGGTCCGTTCCAGCCCCCGAGTACCCATGGTGGCACCTCGACGGTCCGTTTGTCCGGGGCAACACGGACACACCTTGCCCCGGACCACGCCGGACCGCTCTGTACCGCAGGTCAGTGACCCGAGATGCGCCGGCCTTTCCGCGGGCGGGTCCGCTCGGGCCCGTATTCGGTTGTGAGAAGGCGCGGTTCCCCGAGCGGGGGATCGAGGAGTTGCGGCATCCCCTTCACCGGCTGATGCATGGGCAGCAGGGTGTAACCGTCTTCCCAGGGGAGGTGACCGTGGTCGTCGGGCCAGATCACCTGCAATTTCGGATGATCCGGGAACAGCAGGTTCGCCAGGAGCAGCTCGTCGTGGTCGAGTTGTTCGATGAGGCGTACGGTCACGGCGACCGTCTGCAGGGGGATGTCGGTCTGCGCGGCGACGAGATCGCGCCAGTCCTCGCGGTGGAGCAAGCTGCCGAGTTCGTTCAGGACGTGGGTCGCGGTGAGCGGATCGACGCCGTAGATCGAGAGCTCGGGTATCGAATGCAGGGACAGACCGGCGGTATAGGAGTAACCGCACTCGGGCTGGAGTCGGTCGGAGAGGGTCCGTGCGTCGAACTCGGGCTCCGGTTCGCCGACCGAGGTCACCTGCCAACCGCAGCGCCGAATGGTCTCGATGGTCGATCGGATGACGGGGTTGGGATGCCACCTGGGCAGACCTCGGATCGCGGCAGCGTGGTCTGACATGGATCGCTCCTTTGTTCGACGGGTGCGATCATGACACCACGGGGTCCCGACAATTCCCGGGCGGCGCCGACCCGGGCCCCGGCGCCAGGGCTCAGCCTGCTCTGCTGGGCGCCGGCGCTGCGGGTAGTCGATGCAGGGCCTCCACCAACGGTGCCAGCTCCGGGATTCGGCGGGCGTCGTCCAGTGCGGTGCGCAGGGTGGAGTCGTGCACCGGCCGGGCGGCCCGCAACAGTTCGCGTCCGCTGTCTGTCAACTCGGTGTAGATTCCGCGCCGGTCGTCGGCGCAGATGATGCGTCGCAACAGGTTTCGATCTTCGAGGCGGTTGACCAACCGGGTGGTGGCACTCGAGCTGAGGGCGGCGGCGCGAGCCAGCTGCGCCATCCGCATGTGCCACCCGTCCTGTCGACTGAGGGCGTCGAGGACGGTGTACTCCACCACCGACAGCGCATGTTCACGCTGCAGCGCGCGCTCGAGTTCGGTGTCCAACGTGCCGTAGAGCGCGGCCAGGGTCCGCCAGCCCTGCGAGCGGATCTCCACTGCGTCGTCTGCAATCCCCATGGTGTCCTCTGTGTCGCCCGCACCCGTCGTCGAGCGCTCGTCCAGATTAGCAGCTTGCACCGATAGACGGCGCGTGCAACTATCTATGGCGCGTATGCAACTAATGCACACGCTTGCTATCGGTGTTCACAACAAACTGGAAGGGGCGAGCATGCCCATCGGACTTCTCGCGCTCGCGGTCGGTGGATTCGGGATCGGACTCACCGAGTTCGTGATCATGGGCCTTCTCCCGGAGGTCGCCGCGGAGTTCGGCGTCACGGAAGCGGTTGCCGGCTACCTCATCTCGGGCTACGCCCTTGCCGTGGCAGTCGGCGGCGTCGCGCTGACCGCGGCCGTCATCCGGTTCGATCGGAAACGAGTGCTGATGGCGCTGATGATCTTGTTCATCGGCGGCAACCTTCTCTCCGCCGTCGCGCCCACCTACGATGCGATGCTGGCCGGCAGAATCCTGGCGGCCCTGTGCCACGGTGCGTTCTTCGGAATCGGTGCGGTCGTCGCATCGAGCATGGTCGGCCCGGCCAAACGCGCGGGTGCCGTCGCCATGATGTTCGCCGGACTGACCGTCGCCAACGTGCTCGGTGTGCCCTTCGGGACATTCCTGGGACAGCAACTGGGATGGCGTTCCACTTTTTGGGCCATCACCGCCATCGGCATCGTCGCGCTGGTGGGAATCCTCACGCTGGTGCCCGACACCACCGAGGGCCACGCGGCGCCGACCAGCCTCCGCGCCGAACTCGGCGCATTCCGATCCACCCAGGTATGGCTCTCCATCGCCATCACGATCCTGGGTTACGGCGGGATGTTCGGCGCATTCACCTACATCGCCTACACCCTCACCGACGTATCCGGGTTTGCGTCATCCACTGTCCCTTGGCTTCTCGTGATGTTCGGGGTGGGCCTGTTCATCGGGAACCATGTCGGCGGCAAGCTTGCGGATCGTGCGTTGACGACCTCGCTCACAGCGACATTGGCCATCCTGACGGTCGTGCTCATCGTCTTCGCGGCAACCGCGTCGAGCCAGATCATGAGCGTCGTGTCGCTGCTGCTGATGGGCGCATTCGGCTTTGCGACAGTGCCGGCGCTGCAGACCCGCATCATGAATCACGCTGCCACCGCGCCCACTCTGGCATCAGGTGCGAACATCGCCGCGTTCAACATCGGCAACGCCCTCGGTGCCTGGATCGGCGGAATCACCATCGCTGCCGGTCTCGGCTACACATCACCGATCTGGGCGGGTGCGGGCGTGACCATCCTGGGCCTCGCAGTCCTGCTGTTCGCCACTGTGCTCCACGGCCGAACGACCCGAACCGAGACGCTGCCCGCCCCGATGACCATCGACCCGCAGGCTCAGCGCGCGCAGGCCGAGCGCGCGTGAGGTCTGGCGTCCGACCTGCAACGCATTGGCTTCTACGGGTCGAGCGCCATGGTCTCCGACGAACTCCGGTCAGGTGTCGGCGCGCTGCCGGATGCCGAACACGGTGAACAGTGCGGCGCACGTGGCGAAGACGACCAGCAGTGCGAGTCCGATGGTGTAGCTGTGAGTGGCCGCGTCGTACGTCGCGCCCATGAGCATCGGGGGGAAGAACCCGCCGAGTCCACCGAGTGCGCCCACGATTCCCGTGACCGACCCGACTCGTTCGGCGGGAGCGGCCTGGGCGACCCAGCTGAAGACCGAGCCCGAACCGAGCCCCATGCAGACGGCCATGAGCACGAAGTCGATGCCCGCCGGTATCTCGACGGGTGGTTTGGTGATCATCCAGACGGCGAGTACCGCGGCGCCGCCGCACGAGATCACCGTGATGATGCGTGGTCCGAAGCGGTCGGACAGGATGCCGCCGACCGGGCGAGCGATGACCGCGGCGATCGCGAACCCGGCTGTCCGAGTACCCGCTGCCTGCAGGTCGAAGTCGTACACATCTTTCAGGTACGTCGGCAGATAGGTGCTGAACGCGACGAAGCCGCCGAATGCGGCTGCGTAGAGGAATCCGAGCTGCCAGGTGATCGGCAGTTTGGCCGCACCGATCAGTTTGGGGACCACCGAGTCGTGGGACGCGGCCCACCTGGGTGAGTCACGCATGAACAACCAGCAGATCACGGCGACCACCGCGAGCGCGACGGCGATGATGATGTGCGTCGCGACGTACCCGAACCACGACACGAAACGCGGAGTGAAGAAGGCCGACAACGCCGTTCCGCCCATGCCCGCACCGAAGACGCCGGTCGCGAACCCGCGCCGTGACTTGTCGTACCAGGCGTTCACGAACGGGATGCCGACCGCGAAGGTCGTCCCGCCGATGCCGAGGAAGAACCCCGCCACGAGGAGCAGGGCATAACTGGCGAAGTGTCCGGCGGCGGCGACCAGCAGGACGAAGGGGATCGTGACGACGAGCAGCACGGTGAACATCAGGCGTCCGCCGAACCGGTCGGTGAGTGCGCCGGTGAGTATCCGGCCCAGCGAGCCCACCAGGATCGGGATGGCGACGAGGATCGACTTCTGGGTGGCGCTCAGGTCGAGCTGGTCGGTGTAGACGACCCCCAGCGGGCCGATGAGGTTCCAGGCCCAGAAGCTGATCGCGAAGGCCACGGTCGCCAGGACCAGGTTCCTGGTCTGCCCGGCGGCGACGGAGGGCGGCGTGGCGGTGGTCTCGGTGGTCATCGATCACGATCCTTCACTCCGACGGGCGCCCATCCGGGGCGGTACGGCTGATTGCCGGGCGCGACGCGACGGTCGCGACTCCGGTACACGATGTAGGGGCGGAACAGGTAGTGCACGGGCGCGGTGAAGATGTGCACCAACCGGGTGAACGGCACCATCGCGAAGAGCAGCATCCCGATCAGGATGTGCACGTGGAAACGCAAGGGCGCCTCCGCCATCGCTGCGACGTCGGGCTGCAGGACGAACAGCGACCGGAACCACGGCGATACCGTCTCGCGGTAGTTGACCCCCTCGGCATGGGGATCGAGGGTCCCGATCAGGGTGATGTAGGTGCCGACCAGCAGCGCGGTGACCAGCACGAGGTACATCGCCTTGTCGTTGCGCGTGGTCGCCATGAACACCGGCCCCACCGTGCGTCGCCGGTACACCAGCATGCCGACCCCGACGAGCGTCGCGACCGCGGCGAGCAGTCCGAAACCGCCCGCGCCCCAGTGATACAGGGTCTCCGAGACGCCGATGGCCTCGGTCCACGACTCGGGGATCAACAGTCCGATCGCGTGGCCGATGATCACCACGAGCACGCCGTAGTGGAACAGGGGTGAGGCGATCCGCAGCAATCGCGACTCGTAGAGCTCCGACGACCGCGTCGTCCACCCGAATTTGTCGTAGCGATACCGCCAGATGGTTCCACCGATGAGCAGTCCGAGCGTCGCGTAGGGCACCACGCCCCACAGGAAGATGTCCATGCGTCACCTCACGCTCGGGTCGGGTTGATCGGCAGCAGTCGGGGATCGAAGGGTTCCAGGCCCACTGTCTCGGTCTGCGCGGGGCCGCACATGGCCAGCGCCGCGGCGCGATCGGGCGGGGACGGGGTGGGCAGGGTCGCACAGACGGCCTGCACCGCGCCGGCGTACGGCGACTCCGCGTCGAGGAGCGCGAACCGGATCAACTCCAGTGCCGCCCGGTGCTTCTCGAGTAGTTCGACGCCGCGGACCGGATCGGCGCGCGCGCTGAACTCGAGCACGATGGGCAGATGGTCCGGCAGCTCGCCGTGCAGGTCGACGAGGAACCCGCTGTCGCGGTAGGCCTGCTTGAACTCGCCCAGCGAGGTGCCCCGCCGACGGGTGTCGCCGTCGGACCAGTACGACAGGTAGAGCGTGTGCCGCTTGGAGAGATCGAAGATCTCGATGTAGTCGCGGCGCAGCGTCGTCGGATCGCCGTCTGCGAGGTGATCGATGGTGTGCCGCAGCAGGTCTCCCGTGTCTGGATCCTCCTGCTCGTCCAGGGCGGCCCGCATCAGTTCGACGCGGCCGAGCACCTCGTCGTCGGGGTAGCTGAGGCACCACGACGCGATCAGCCGGACCACGTTGGGCTCGGCACTCGTCCGCGGTCGCCGGTCGAAGACCCGCAGGCCCCTCATCGCGTTTCCTCGCCCGGCGTGGTCGACGCGCTCGAGATGCGTTCGGGGAAAAGGCCGGGCGGGGCTCCGTTCCCGTCCCAGTTGAGCAGGTTGGTCCGGCCCGACATCGTGTGCTCACCGGCCGCGGTGTCGGTGTTCTGCCGCTGTTTGAGCGCGTGGAAGGTCTCCACCGACACCGGCGCCGGGCGTCCGCTGGCCTCGCCGAACGGTGAGGAGTCGAACATGCCCGGTCCCTCGTCGTAATCCAGCGAACAGCCCATCTCGTCGAGCTTCTCGGCCTGCTCGAGATGCGCCGTCGGGATCACGTAGCGATCGTCGTACTTCGCGATGGCCATGAGGCGGTACATCTCGTAGATTTCTTCCTCCGTCATCCCCACCGCGGCCGGGATGTCGGCGTCGGGCTCGCGGCCCAACGTGACATCGCGCATGTACGAGCGCATGGCGGCCAGGCGGCGCAGCACCGTGTCGACGACGGCGGTGTCACCGGCGGTGAACAATTCGGCCAGGTACTCCACGGGGATGCGGAGTGCCTCGATGGCGCCGAAGAGGGTGCCCGCGCCCTCGGCGTCGTGACCCTGCTCGGCGAGCAGGTCGACGATCGGCGACAGCGGCGGGACGTACCAGACCATCGGCATGGTGCGGTACTCCGGATGCAGGGGGAGTGCGACACGGTACTTCTTGGCCAGCGCGTACACCGGGGATCGGCGGGCGGCCTCGAGCCAGTCGTCCGGGATGCCGTCCCGACGGGCGGCGGCGATCACGTCGGGATCGTCGGGGTCGAGCATCAGGTCGAGCTGGGCCTCGTAGAGGTCGCGTTCGTCCGGGGTCGACGCGGCCGCCGTCACGGCATCGGCGTCGTAGAGGAAGATGCCCAGGTAGCGAAGTCGTCCGACGCACGTCTCGGAACAGACGGTGGGTTGCCCGACCTCGATGCGCGGGTAGCAGAGCGTGCACTTCTCGGCCTTGCCGGACTTGTGGTTGAAGTAGATCTTCTTGTACGGACAGCCCGTGATGCACTGCCGCCAGCCGCGACAGCGATCCTGGTCGACGAGCACGATGCCGTCCTCGCTGCGCTTGTAGATCGCGCCGGAGGGGCAGGACGCCATGCAGGACGGGTTCAGGCAGTGTTCGCAGATGCGCGGCAGATAGAACATGAACGTCTGCTCGAACCCGAACTTCACCGCATCCTCGGACTCACGACGCAGCTTCTCCACGATGGGATCGCGCTTCGCGAGTTCGGGTGCGCCGCCGAGATTGTCGTCCCAGTTCGCCGACCAGGTGACCTTGGTGTCCTTGCCGGTCAGCAGCGATTTCGGACGGGCGACGGGGAAGTCGTCGCCGAGCGGGGCGTCGATCAGGGTCTGGTAGTCGTAGGTCCAGGGTTCGTAGTAGTCCTCGATGGTCGGTTGGACCGGACTCGCGAACAGGGTCAACAGCTTTCGGATCCGGCCGCCTGCACGCAACCGCAGCCTGCCGTTGCGGTTGAGGACCCATCCGCCCTGCCAGGTGTCCTGGTCGTCGTAACGACGCGGATATCCCTGTCCGGGGCGGGTTTCCACATTGTTGAACCACACGTACTCGGTGCCGGACCGGTTGGTCCAGGCCTGCTTACAGGTCACCGAGCAGGTGTGGCACCCGATGCACTTGTCGAGATTCATCACCATCCCGACCTGGGCCATGACCCGCATCAGTACGTCACCTCCTGGCTGCGTTTGCGGATGGTCGACACCATGTCGCGTTGGTTGCCGGTCGGTCCGAGATAGTTGAAGGCGTAGGACAACTGGGCATATCCGCCGATCAGATGAGTCGGCTTCACCAGCAGCCGGGTCGGCGAGTTGTGGATGCCGCCACGGCGACCCGTCGCCTCCGACTTCGGGACGTCGATCGTGCGTTCCTGGGCGTGGTGGACGTAGCAGACCCCGGCCGGCATGCGGTGACTGACGATCGCGCGACAGACGAAGACGCCGTTGGCGTTCACGCATTCGATCCAGTCGTTGTCGGCGACGTCGATCGAGGCGGCGTCCTGGGGGCTCAGCCAGGCGATCGGACCGCCGCGCGACAGCGACAACATGAACAGGTTGTCCTGGTACTCGGAGTGGATCGACCACTTCGAGTGCGGGGTCAGGTATCGGACCGTGATCTCCCGCGACCCGTCGGCGCCGAGCTTCGGCTCGCCGAACAGACGGTGCATGTCCAGTGGCGGACGGTAGATCGGGAACGACTCGCCCATGTCGATCATCCAGTCGTGATCGAGGTAAAAGTGCATCCGCCCGGTGAGGGTGTGAAACGGCTTGAGTCGCTCGATGTTCACGGTGAAGGGCGCGTACCGGCGACCCCCGGTCTCCGATCCGGACCACTCCGGCGACGTGATGACCGGCACGGGTGCCTTCTGGGTGTCGGCGAAGCGGATCCGCTTCTCCTCCGACCCGCGGGCCAGATCGTCGAGGCGGAACCCGACGCGTTGCTGGAGCTGTTCGAAGCCGGCCACTGCGAGTTCACCGTTCGTGGTCCCCGACAACGTCAGGATCGCCTCGGCGAGTTTCTCGTCGGTGTCGATCGCCGGTCGTCCGTCGCCGGCGCCGCCGAGCATCACGCCGTTGGATTCGGCGAGCTTGCGGGTCTGCTCCTCGAGCGGGTAGGTCACGTTCTTGACGGTGAAGCCGAGCGTGTCCGCGAGCGGGCCGATGGACGCCAGCTTGTCCGCGATCGCGGTGTAATCCCGTTCCACGACACTGAAGTTGGGCATGTTCCGGCCTGGTTGCCCGGCAACGCCGTCCCGCTGCCAGTCCAGAACCCGGCCGTGTGGTTGCGCCACCTCGCCGGGGGTGTCGTGCTGCAGCGGCACGCTCACGAGGTCATGACGTGTCCCCAGGTGCGTCCGGGCCAGGTCGGACAGCTTGCGTGCGAGACGGTGGAACAGATCGAAGTCGGACTTGGCCTCCCACGGCGGGTCGATCGCCGGGGTGAACGCATGGACGAACGGATGCATGTCCGTCGAGGACAGGTCGTGCTTCTCGTACCAGGTCGCGGCGGGCAGCACGATGTCGGACAGCAGCGTGGTCGACGTCATCCGGAAGTCCGCGGACAGCAGCAGGTCGAGCTTGCCTTCGGGGATGTCATCGTGCCAACGGATCTCGTTCGGCCGTGGGGTGTCGGGGTTCTCGGTGCCCAGCACGTTGTGGTGGGTACCGAGCAGAGTGCGGAGGAAGTACTCGTTGCCCTTCGCCGACGAGCCGAGCAGGTTCGACCGCCACAGCACCAGGGTGCGCGGCCAGTTCTCCGGGGCATCGACATCGGTGATCGCGGGTGTCAGGTCGCCGTTCTGCAGCCGTTCGGCGACGTAGGCGGCCGCGTCGGTCGCCTCGCCGCGGTCCACGGCCGCGGTTGCCTCGTCGGCGACATCGAGCGGGTTGGCCGAGAACTGGGGATAGAAGGGCATCCAGCCGAGCCGCGCGGATTGGGCGATCGCGTCGGCCGTGTGCTCGTGGTCCATCGTGCCGCGCGAGAGCGGAGAGGCGAGTGACGACGTCGAGTAGCCGTCGTTGCGCCACTGCCCGGTGTGCATGTACCAGTACGACGTCCCGGTCATGGTCCGCGGCGGCCGCGTCCAGTCGAGGGCGTTGGCCAGCGAGATCCAGCCGGTGATCGGACGACACTTCTCCTGCCCCACGTAGTGCGCCCAGCCGCCGCCGTTGCGACCCATGCAGCCGGTGAGGATCAGCAGGGACAGGATCGCCCGGTAGGTCGCGTCGCCGTGGAACCACTGGCAGATCCCGGCGCCCATGATGATCATCGAGCGGCCTTGCGACTCCTCGGCATTCGCGGCGAACTCCCGCGCGACCCGGATCGCCGCAGCCGCCGGGACGCCGGTGATCTCGGCTTGCCAGGCCGGTGTGTACGGCGCCGATACGTCGTCGTAGCCGGTGGGCCACTCGCCGGGGAGCCCGTCCCGCGCGACGCCGTACTGCGCGAGCATGAGGTCGAATACCGTCGTGACGAGCCGTCCGCCGATACGCCGCGCGGGCACACCTCGCCGGACCACCGCACCGCTGCCGTCCGGGGCGTCGAAGACGGGGAAGGCGACTTCGACGGACTCGGCCGCATCGCCCATCAGCGTCAGCGCGGGGTGCGCGCCGTCGAGATCGAGATTCCACCGACCCCTGCCGGACTCGGCATACCGGAACCCCATCGAACCGTTCGGCACCACCGGCTCGTCGCGTCCCTCATCCCAGAACACCGTCTTCCAGACGTCTTCGGACGCGGCCTGTTCCGGGCCGGTCAGCTCGTCGGCGGTGACGAACTTGCCGGCGACGAACTGCCCCGGTCGATCGTCACCCTGCTCCTCCAGATGGATGAGGAACGGGAGGTCGGTGTACCGGCGCACGTAGTCGTCGAAGAACCCGGTCGAGCGCTGGACGAAGAACTCGGTGAGGATGACGTGGCCCATCGCCATCGCGAGAGCCCCGTCGGTGCCGGCCTGCGCGGGTAGCCATTCGTCGGCGAACTTGGTGTTGTCGGCGTAGTCCGGGCTGACCGAGACCACCTTGGTGCCGCGGTAGCGCACCTCGGCCATCCAGTGCGCATCCGGGGTCCGGGTCACCGGGACGTTGGAACCCCACATCATCAGGTAGGTCGCATCCCACCAGTCCCCGGACTCGGGGACGTCGGTCTGGTCGCCGAAGACCTGTGGACTGGCCACCGGGAGATCGGCGTACCAGTCGTAGAACGACGTCATCACGCCGCCGATGAGCTGGATGAACCGGGTCCCGACACAGTGGCTGACCATCGACATCGCCGGGATGGGCGAGAAGCCTGCACAACGATCGGGGCCGTAGGTCTTGATCGTGTGTACGTGCGCGGCCGCGGCCATCTCGATGGCTTCGTCCCAGGAGACGCGGACGAGCCCACCCTTGCCTCGGGCCCGCTGGTAGGAGCGTCGGCGCAGGGGATCCCCGACGACGTCGGCCCAGGCCAGGACCGGATCGTGCAGACGCTTCTTCGCCTCGCGGTACATCTCGACCAGCACCCCGCGCGCATAAGGATGCCGTACCCGGGTGGGGGAGTAGGTGTACCAGGAGAAGGCCGCGCCACGGGGACATCCGCGGGGTTCGTATTCGGGCCGATCCGGGCCGACCGACGGGTAGTCGGTCTCCTGGGTCTCCCAGGTGATGATCCCGTCCTTGACGTAGACCTTCCACGAGCAGGAACCGGTGCAGTTGACCCCGTGCGTGGACCGCACGATCTTGTCGTGGCTCCACCGATCGCGGTAGAAGACGTCACCCGCCCGACCGCCGTCCCGGAAGACGACGCGACGATCGTCGGTCTCGTCCCATCGGGTGAAGAATCTGCCGATGTCCAACAGTGCGGTGGCTGCAGAACCCTGTACATCTTCTGACCGGGTCATGTGCGTCACCCTACAAAGGGTCCGTCGATCTTTCCGCGCGAATTGCGGATTCGGTCAAAAGCGGCTGGATTGTTTCCGCAGAATACATTCACCGATCATGTGGAGAACACGACTGCGGTCGCCTCGGATCAGCGGGTCGCCACGGTCAGCAGGATTGCCGAGTCCTCTTGTGCCATCAGGCCATGTCGTGTCGACGGTATCGTCACCAGATCGCCTTCGGCGCCCTCCCAGCGGATGTCGGGGTCGCCATCCGCCGAGGTCAGGACGACTCTGCCGCGCAAGACCTGCAGCGTGGCCTCGGTGGGACTCTCGTGATCGGACAGCGCCGCGCCGGCGACGAGCGCGATGACGGTCTGGCGGAGATGGCGAGAAGAGTTGCCGTGCAACGTATGAGACGATCGGCGGCTCGACGCCTCGCGTGCGGAGGTGAGGAGCTGGTCGACGAGTTCGGGCAGATGAGTCGAATCCACGTGTACACCATGGCATCGCTGCGTGGCGTCGGCACGGCGTTCCGGAGGATCGAGCCCGGTTCGTTGTCCACGCCCGATCACCCGGGCGGGCGCCGCATACTAATAGCGCACACATTCATTGCGGAAATGGTCCGACATTCCCACCGGAGCAATTCACCGCAATGCGAAATGAGACGTTCTCTCGAATGCGTTTCGCCGTTGGTCACGCAGTCGCGGTGCCGCGTCAACCGATTCGCATGCGGAACAGGCGATCGTCGTCGTCGCCCGCGCGGCCGCGTCCGTCGGTGTTGCTAGTGCCGAACCACAGGGAGCCGTCCGGCGCCGCGGCCACCAGTCGCAGACGACCGAATTCATCGACGAACCGATCCACGGGTTCGCCGACCGAGTCGTCGTCGGCGTCCTCCGGCGCTCCGCTCAGCGGTATCTCCCACAGCCGTCGCCCGCGAAGGGCCGCCATGTAGGCGCGGTTGCCGACGATGGCGAGCCCGGCCGGCGACGCCTCCTGTGTGCTCCAGGTGGCGGCAGGCGCGACGAACCGCTGATCGTCGGACTCGCCCTCGACCTCGGGCCACCCATGGTTGCCGCCGCGGCGGATCAGGTTCAGTTCGTCGCGACTGTTCTGTCCGAACTCGCTCGCCCACAGCCGTCCCGCGCCGTCGAACGCCAGCCCCTCCACGTTGCGGTGACCATAGGAATGGACCTCGTTGCCGAACGGGTTGCCCGGCCACGGGCGGCCGTCCCGATCGACACACAGGATCTTGCCGTTCAACGCGTCGACGTCCTGGGCCACCTCGGGCATGGCGGCATCGCCGACCGCGACGAACAGACTGCCGTCCGGACCGAAGGCCAGCGCGCCGCCGTGATGGTTGTACGCCGCATCGAGTCCGGTGATCAGCGGGCGCGGACGGGTGAGCCGGTTGCCGTCGAAGTCCAGGCGCACGAGCCGGTTGTCGGTGGCCGTCGTGTAGTAGACGAACACCGCGGTCTCGTCGCCCGGCGCCATCGCGATGCCCTGCAGCCCGCCCTCGCCGCGGGGTGCCGCGTCACCGAACTCGCCGACCGTCCGCACCGCGCCATCGGGGGACACCCGCACGACGGTCGCATCGTCGCGCTGGGTGACGAGGGCGTCACCGCCGGTCAGGAACGCCAGCGCCCACGGCACGTTCAGTCCCGACGCGATGGTCTCCACGGTCGTGGCGTCCGCCGACGCGCCCGTCGGGGCGGATGTGTCCGAGCCGCCGGGTGCATCCTCGGCGCCGGAACAGCCGGCCAGTGATGTGGTGCCCGCGACCCCGAGGAGTCCGGTCGCGAGGAGCCCTGATCTGAGAAGCTGACGGCGGTCCATACCCTCGATGGTGCCCGAGGTCCGAGACCGCCGACCGGCGCCGATTTGGGTCTACGCTGCGGATTCCCTACACTAGACCGGTTGCCTGTGCACCTCAGGTGTCCGGGACACAACTGAATAGTCTCCGGTGCCGGCGAAAAGCCAAGGGCATCGGCGGCGAGAACCTTCAGAAACAACTATCCACTTCGTGGAAGGCCCACCGCAGGTCACGGGGATTTCTCCGCGCCCGGCGCTGTATGGGAACCGCTACGAGAAAGGTTGACGGTCACCCATGACCATGACTGACCCGATCGCAGACTTCTTGACGCGTCTGCGTAACGCCAACTCGGCGTACCACGACGAGGTGACACTGCCCTCGTCGAAGATCAAGGTGAACATCGCCGAGATCCTCAAGCGCGAGGGCTACATCACCGACTACCGCACCGAAGACGCGGAGGTCGGAAAGAACCTCGTCGTCTCCCTGAAGTACGGCCCGAGTCGTGAGCGTTCCATCGCCGGACTGCGCCGCGTCTCCAAGCCCGGCCTCCGGGTTTATGCAAAGTCCACCAACCTGCCCAAGGTTCTGGGCGGCCTCGGCGTGGCCATCATCTCCACGTCGTCCGGCCTGCTCACCGATCGCCAGGCAGCCAACCAGGGCGTGGGCGGCGAAGTCCTCGCCTACGTCTGGTAGGGGAGGTAACAACAATGTCGCGTATCGGAAAGAACCCCATCGAGATCCCCGCGGGCGTGGACGTCACCATCGACGGCCAGAACGTCACCGTGAAGGGCCCCAAGGGTGAGCTCTCGCTCACCATCTCCGAGCCCATCGCGGTCGCCAAGGAGGACAACTCCATCGTCGTGACCCGCCCCAACGACGAGCGTCGCAGCCGCGCGCTGCACGGCCTGAGCCGTTCGCTCGTGAACAACCTCGTCGTCGGCGTCACGCAGGGCTACACCAAGAAGATGGAGATCTTCGGTGTCGGTTACCGCGTGCAGGCCAAGGGCAGCGACCTCGAGTTCGCGCTCGGTTACAGCCATCCCGTGCCGATCGAGGCCCCGGCGGGCATCACGTTCGCCGTGGAGTCCCCGACGAAGTTCTCGGTCTCGGGTATCGACAAGCAGCAAGTCGGCGAGATCTCGGCGGTCATCCGCCGCCTGCGTCGTCCGGACCCCTACAAGGGCAAGGGCATTCGCTACGAGGGTGAGCAGATCCGTCGCAAGGTCGGAAAGACGGGTAAGTAAGCCATGAGTGAGACAGCTACCAAGACAGTTCGCAAGCCCGTCGGCAAGGACGTGTCGACGCGTCGTCGCAAGGCGACCACCAATCGACACTTCCGCCTCCGCAAGAAGGTCAGCGGAACCCCGGCTCGTCCGCGTCTCGCGGTCAAGCGCAGCTCGCGTCACATCCACGTCCAGCTCATCGACGACCTGGCCGGCAAGACGCTGGCCGCGGCCTCGTCGATCGAGGCCGACGTGCGCGCGGCCGGCGGCGACAAGTCGGCGCAGGCCCGCAAGGTCGGCGAGCTCATCGCCGCCCGCGCCAAGGCCGCCGGTGTCGACGCCGTCGTGTTCGACCGTGGTGGCAAGGACTACCACGGCCGGATCGCAGCGCTCGCCGATGCCGCCCGCGAGGGAGGCCTGAGCTTCTGATGACCATCTTCACCAGCTACACCCACATGACCGGAGGGAACCTCTGATGCCCGGACGTCAGCGTGACGGCGGAAACGGACCCGCCGGTAACGACAACAACCAGAACAACCAGGGCGGCGGCAACGACCGTCGCGGCGGCGGTGGCCGCGGCGACCGTCGCGACCGTGGCGGCCGCGACCAGGACCGCAACCAGCTCGAGCGCGTGGTGACCATCAACCGCGTCTCGAAGGTGGTCAAGGGTGGACGTCGTTTCTCGTTCACCGCTCTCGTGGTCGTCGGCGACGGCCAGGGCATGGTCGGCGTCGGCTACGGCAAGGCCAAGGAAGTCCCGGCTGCGATCCAGAAGGGCGTTGAGGAAGCTCGCAAGAACTTCTTCCGCGTGCCGCTGATCGGTGGCACCGTGACCCACCCGGTTCAGGGTGAGGCCGCCGCCGGTGTCGTCATGCTGCGCCCGGCCAGCCCCGGTACCGGTGTCATCGCCGGTGGCGCGGTGCGTGCCGTGCTCGAGTGCGCGGGCGTCCACGACGTCCTCGCCAAGAGCCTCGGCTCGGACAACGCCATCAACGTGGTGCACGCCACCGTCGCAGCTCTGAAGATGCTGCAGCGCCCCGAAGAGGTCGCGGCCCGTCGTGGTCTGCCGATCGAGGACGTCGCTCCGGCCGGTATGCTGCGCGCCCGTGCAGGACAGGGGGTCTGATCATGGCCGAACTGAAGATCACTCAGGTCAAGGGCACCATCGGTACCAAGAAGAACCAGCGTGACAGCCTGCGGACCCTCGGACTCCGAGGCATCCGCCAGACCGTCACCCGCGAGGACACGCCGATTAACCGCGGCCTCATCAACGCGGTTCGCCACCTCGTGACAGTCGAAGAGGTTTAAGAGCAATGACCATCAAACTCCATCACCTTCGCCCCGCACCGGGGTCGAAGACCGACAAGACCCGCGTGGGTCGCGGTGAGGGGTCCAAGGGTAAGACCGCCGGTCGCGGCACCAAGGGCACCAAGGCACGCAAGAACGTGCCCGCCGGCTTCGAGGGTGGCCAGATGCCGATCCACATGCGGCTGCCGAAGCTCAAGGGCTTCACCAACCGCAACCGGATCGAGTACCAGGTCGTCAACGTCGGCGACATCGCCCGCCTGTTCCCGCAGGGTGGCACCATCGGCGTCGACGAACTCGTCGCGGCCGGTGCCGTTCGCAAGAACAAGCTGGTGAAGGTTCTCGGCGACGGCGACCTGTCGGTCAAGGTCGACATCACCGCCGACAAGTTCACCGCTTCCGCCAAGGAAAAGATCGCCGCTGCCGGCGGCAGCGTCACCGAACTCTGACGGACACACACCGCGGTCGGGCGGCAGCATCGCTGCCGCCCGACCGGGGCGTTTCGGTGTGACTGTTAGAGTCTCAGACGTTGTCCTGCCGGACACACCAAGATCGCCGCATCCCGAAAGATCATCGTCGATTGCCGAGCACACGGGGACCGGGTCGCCTCGACCCGGGACGTACGCCTCGCGTGGTCGTTCCTAGGAGGAGTTAGTGCTTTCCCCCCTCTTCGCGGCCATTCGGACGCCGGACCTGAGGAAGAAGATCCTCTTCGTTCTCGGCATCATCATCCTGTATCGGCTGGGCGCGACGGTCCCGTCGCCGGGCGTCGACTATCAGGCCGTGCGGGCGTGTCTCGACGAGGTCTCGTCGGGTGAGTCGAGTTCGGTCTACTCCCTGATCAACCTGTTCTCCGGTGGAGCGCTGCTCCAGCTGTCGGTGTTCGCGATCGGCATCATGCCGTACATCACCGCGGCCATCATCGTGCAGCTGCTCACCGTGGTCATCCCGCGGTTCGAGCAGCTTCGCAAGGAGGGTCAGGCCGGGCAGGCCAAGATGACGCAGTACACGCGCTATCTGGCTGTCGCATTGGCACTCTTGCAGTCGACCGGCATCGTGGCCCTGGCCGATCGCGGCCAGCTCCTCCCGCAGTCCTGTGCGACCAGCGGCGAGGTCCTCAACGATTCGAGCATCTTCGGTCTCTCGATCATCGTGCTCGTCATGACCGCCGGCGCCTGTGTCGTCATGTGGTTCGGCGAGCTCATCACCGAACGCGGCATCGGCAACGGCATGTCGCTGCTCATCTTCGCCGGTATCGCCGCCCGTATCCCGGCCGAGGGTCGCACCATCCTGAACAGCCGCGGCGGACTCGTCTTCGCCCTGGTGTGTGTCGCCGCACTGATCATCGTCGCCGGCGTCGTGTTCATCGAGCAGGGCCAGCGACGCATCCCGGTCCAGTACGCCAAGCGCATGGTCGGCCGGAAGATGTACGGCGGATCGTCGACCTATCTCCCGTTGAAGGTCAACCAGGCCGGCGTCATCCCGGTGATCTTCGCCTCGTCGCTGTTGTACCTGCCGCAGCTGATCGTCGAGCTCACGCGCAATCCCGATGGGACGCAATCGACGTGGCAGGAGTACGTCACCAGGTATCTGACCGATCCCAGCAACGGCGTCTACATTGCCGTGTACTTCCTGATGATCATCTTCTTCACGTACTTCTACGTGGCGGTGACGTTCAATCCGGAGGAACGCGCCGACGAGATGAAGAAGTACGGTGGGTTCATCCCGGGCATCCGTCCGGGCGCGCCGACCGCCGAGTACCTCGGGTATGTGCTCAGTCGCATCACTCTGCCCGGCTCGATCTATCTCGGTATCATCGCGGTACTCCCGAACCTGTTCCTGGAGATCGGCAACAGCGGCAACGTCCAGAACCTGCCGTTCGGTGGTACGGCCGTGCTGATCATGGTCGGCGTGGGTCTGGACACGATGAAGCAGATCAACAGTCAGTTGATGCAACGCAAGTACGAAGGATTCCTGAAGTGAGACTTGTCATTCTCGGCCCGCCTGGAGCAGGCAAAGGCACCCAGGCGGAACTCTTGAGCGAAGCACTCGGGATCCCCCACATCTCGACCGGCGACCTCTTCCGCGCCAACATCTCTCAGGGCACCGCCGTGGGTGTCGAGGCCAAGAAGTACCTCGACGCCGGCAATCTCGTCCCGTCCGAGATCACCGTGGACATGGTCCGTGCCCGCGTCGGTGAGCCGGACGCGTCGAAGGGTTTCATCCTCGACGGCTTCCCGCGTTCGACCGAGCAGGCCGACGCACTCAACGACATCCTGGCGAACCTCGACGCCTCGCTCGATGCGGTGCTCTCGTTCGTCGTCGACACCGATGTGGTCGTGGAGCGCATGCTGGCTCGTGGCCGCGCTGACGACACCGAAGAGGTCATCCGCAACCGGATGGACGTCTACACCAGGGAGACCGCGCCGCTGCTCGCCTACTACGGCGACCAGGTCAAGACCATCGATGCGGTCGGTGACATCCAGGGCGTTCATCAGCGCGTCCTGAGCGCCCTCGGCGCCGGCGTCTCCTGACACGGCGCAACCTGACAACCGGGGAATCGCTGTAACGCATGGGTTTTCGTAAGCGCAAGCGCGTCGTGCCGTTCCGCAGCGCGGGCGAGCTCGACGCCATGGCCGCCGCCGGCGCGATCGTCGGGTCCGCGCTGGTGGCGGTGCGAGAGGCAGCGAAAGCGGGCGTCAGCACCCTCGACCTCGATGAAGTCGCCGAGTCCGTGATCCGTGGCGCCGGGGCGGTGCCGTCGTTCAAGGGCTACCACGGTTTTCCCGGGTCCATCTGCAGCTCGGTGAACGAGGTGGTGGTCCACGGAATCCCATCGGCCGATGTCGTGCTCGCCGAGGGCGATCTCGTGTCCATCGACTGCGGCGCGATTCTCGACGGTTGGCACGGCGACTCGGCCTGGACCTTCGGGGTCGGTGAGTTGTCGACCGCCGACGCGGAATTGTCCGAGGCGACGCGGTTGTCGATGGAGGCGGGGATCGCCGCCATGGTCGACGGTGCGCGCCTCACCGACATCTCGCACGCGATCGAGCTCGGCACCCGCGCCGCGGAGAAGACGTTCGGTCGCCCGTTCGGCATCGTCGACGGCTACGGTGGGCACGGGATCGGCCGCGAGATGCACATGGAGCCGTTCCTCGCGAACGAGGGTGAGCCCGGCAAGGGACCGACCCTCGTGATCGGCTCTACTCTCGCCATCGAGCCGATGCTGACGCTCGGTACCGAGGACACCTCGGTTCTCGACGACGATTGGACCGTTGTCACCGACGACGGATCACGTTCGGCCCATTGGGAACACACTGTGGCGGTCACCGCCGACGGGCCGCGTATCCTCACGCCGCGCCCCTCGGGAGCCTGACCGACCGCTTACCGCCTCGGGTGACGGCCGGTCAGGCGCGTGCCTACGCGGGACAGGTCACGTCCTGCTCCGGCATGTTGCCATCGACCAGATAGTCGGTGACGACGTCCTGGGCGCATGCGTTCGTGCCCAGTGCGAAGACGCCGTGCCCGCTGCCGTCGACGCTGAGCAGCAGGGAGCGGTCGCCGAACTTCTCGTTGATCCGCTCGCCGTTGACGTGTGGAGTCACCGGATCGCGCTGATGCTGTGCCACAAGCACGTTGGTCGGTCCTTCGTCCTCGACAGCCACCGGTTGCGCGGTCCGGTCGATCTGCCAGTAGGCGCACGGCATGATGTTTGCTGCCGCGGCACCGAACAGCGGGTACTGTTGCCGGTCTTCCTCGATGGCCTTCTCGTACACCGTGGGATCACTCGGCCATTCGACGTCGTTGCACGTCACCGCCAGAAACACCGACCAGCTGTTGTCCGTCTCGGCAGCGGCCGCGCTGATGGCCGGCGGAGTGTCGTTGGGTGCACGGTCCCGCATGGCGATCCAGTTCTGCGCTGTCGCGTCGTACGAAGCGGGGTTGTACAGCGAGACGAACATGCCCAGCCGGAACGTGCGACCGTCGATCCCGTCGACCGGGGCGCGATCGAGTTTGTCCGCGATGGCGAAGTACGTGTCGCGCACCGCCTCGGGCGTGTTCCCGAGGCCGTACCGGGCGTCCCGCGCCGCTGCCCACCGTGCGAAGTCGGGGAACGTGTCCTCCATGCCGCGTGCGTACCGACGCATCCCGTCCCGGTCGAGGTGGGTGTCACCGATGTTGCTGTCCAACACGATTCGGTCGGTCGCAGTCGGGAACATCGATGCGTACGCGGCGCCCAGCGCTGTGCCGTAGGAGTATCCGAGGAAGTTGCCCTTCTCCTCGCCGAGTGCGGCGCGGATCCGGTCCAGGTCGCGCGCCATGTTCGCCGTCGTCATGTGTCGCATGCGGCCGTCGTCGTTGGCGGCGCACCGGTTCGCCACCACCTCGGCTGTTGTCGCTTGCTCGTCGAATGCCGTGTCATCGTACGCGTATGGAGGTACGGCCCCGTAGTACTCGATGTCGGGAGTGAAACCGCAACTGATGGGCGACGAATGGCCGATGCCCCTCGTGTCGATCCCGATGAGGTCATAGGTGTCGAGAAGTTCTTGCGGGATTCCGCGCTGTGTGAGGAAGACTGGCTGATCCAGTCCGCTGCCGCCGGGACCACCGGGATTGAGCATGAGCGAACCACGTCGGGTGTCGGGATTGCTCGCCGGCAGGCGCGAGATGGTCAAGTCGATCTGTTCGCCGTCGGGATCGTGGTAATCCAGCGGCACCTGGACTGTGGCGCATTGCAATTGCGGTGGGCCGGCGTCAGGGTCCTCGACGCCGGCGGGACAGGGCGACCACCGGAGCTCCGTCTGGCTCGCGGGTTGCGCGCGATCGAGCGGGGGATCGGGAGTGGATGTCATCGAGCAACCGGCGACGAGAAGACCTGTCACCGCGATCGAGGAGATGAGTCTGGTTCTCATTGTGTTCGTTTTCCATTCCGTTCGGCGTGTGAGGTCAGGTCCCGGCTGTGTCGAGCAGCCAGTGGTATCGGAGTCGGAGCGCGCGCTCCAGCCCGGCGGCCGCCGCACCGACTCCGAGGGCCACGTTGAGCCAGACCGGCAGTTGGACCGGGGATGTGATCGATCCGATGGATTCCGCGATCGGCGGGATCCGGGAGATGGGTTCGGCGACCTGCAGGATGAGGAGTGCGACCCCGACGATCAGCAAGACCGCCGAGGAGGTGGCGATCAACCGGCTGGTGAGTGGGTGGTTCTGCGCAAGTCGAGCGCGACGCCCCTCAGCCGAGGCCGGGTCCGGACTCAGTTGCCGTTCACGGCCGTCGTCGGCGACGTAGTGGCACCGCTTGAGGCCTGATCCGCTCATCGCCACCTGGATCGTGCCGCCTTCGACGGGGAACGCTGCCGGAAGTTTCGACACCGCGATCTGCTTGCCTGCGCGATACAGGTCGGCCGTCACCTCGTCGGAGCTCTGGTTCTGCCAGTGCCGGACGTCCACCGCGTAGATCGTGTCTAGCTGGAGGTGGAACAGCGCGCGCCCGGGCAACTGCCACCACCGGAACCGCTGCAGGGGCCGGCCGTCGCCGGGGGTCATCCGTTGTGCGGTGCGTTGTTGCATCCACTGGTGGAACACGGCGTATCACTCCTGTTCATGGCACTAGCACGCTGTACTATTTCGGTAGTGATCACACGCTAGCACACTGTGCTAGTACAGTGTGTTGGTTGACCGAGGGTGCGTGGTCACACGAGAACCCGCGGGCGAGAGAGGTGACGGTGGCGCAGAAGTCAGAACTGGACTCCCGGGCGAAGGTGCTGATCGCGGCGTGCGAGATGGTCGGTGAGGATCCGGCGTCGTCGCTAAGTGTGCGAGCGGTGGCATCGCGTGCGGGGGTGAGCATGGGGTCGTTGCGGCATCATTTCCCCACGCAGCGTGCTCTGCGTGATGCGGTTCTGCGCACGATCTACGATGTGGCGACCTCGGACGACGACGTGATCCATGACCGGTCGGTGCCGGCGCGGGATCGGTTGGTGCAGTGTCTGCGGAAGGTGCTTGCCCCGAGTGCGGGAGATGAGGCGCGGAAAGCCTGGATCAAGGTCTTCGACGCGTTCATCGTTCCCGAGCCCACGGACGAGACACGTTCGGCGTACCTGGCGATGGCGGCGGAAGGGGTGCGCCGGATGGAACATTGGCTGACAGTCCTGGACGAAGAGGGGGCGCTGGTCGACGGTGATGTGTCCCAACAGGCGAGTTTTCTGAACGCCGTCGTCAGCGGGGTGTCGATCGAGCGGGCGCTGCCCGGAGACATGTCGATCCTCGAGCGGGAGAACGCCATTCTGTACCTGGCCGTCGACGCGGTCGTGAAGTCCGTCGAGTAACGGCTAGCGCCTTGCGTGGCCGCAAGGATCCACCTGCTCCCTGGGGTGCGATGGGCGTTAACCGCCGGGCCGAGCAAGCGACAAAGGAGCGCGTCGAGGTCGACGAGCCTCGAAGGGTCGTCTTGCGTTGCAGCGCAGTCAGTTACGTGCGAGGAGCTCCATGAGGTGTGCTTCGATGAGGGAGGGGTGAAGCTGTCGTAGGCTGGGTCGGGGTGGTCGGACGTCGATGACGTGGCTGATCGTCGACCATGAGCGGCGCGCGTCGTCGTGGGTGTGGCCGTACGGGCGTGCTTGGTCGCCGGGCCGGGTGGTCGGTCCGTGGATCTCGTTGCGCACTGTGTTCAGGTGTGTGGTGAACCGCCGGGGTATGTCGGGCCGGCGGTTGAGGCGGTCGGGGTTGGGTGGCGCGCCGGGTTCGGTGTTGAGTCGCCAGAGGCAGCGGCCTTCGTCGGGGCCGGACCGTTCGATGCGGGTGGTGTACTGGCCGGGCTGGTCGCCGACCATGCGGTTGTGGCGGGGGCAGGCCGGTGCGAGGTCGTCGATGTCGGTGGAACCACCTTTGGCCCAGTCTTTCTGGGCGTGGTGGAGTTCGACGTGGGTGGCGGGCTGGTCGCATCCGGGTGCGGAGCACACTTCGCCGTCGGGGCGGGCGAAGGAGACGAGGCGTTGTTCGCGGGTGGCGAGACGCTTACCCCTACCGAAGTGCAAAGGCACCGCGGTGTGGTCTTTGAAGATCGCCAGCCAGGGCTGCATATCCGCGGCGAGCGCGATGACGTCCCGGATGGGCAGCAGGGTTCCGGTGGCGGTGGTCGCGAGCCCGGCTTCGCGGATCAGGTCGTTCAGGTCGGCTTTGATGATCAGTTGCACGGGCAGGCCGCGGTGCGATGTCCCGAGTGTCCCGTCGGCGAAACCGGCGGCCAGTGCGGCGTCGAGCGCGTCGTGGTTCGTCTGGGCTAGAGTGCGGCCGTCACGGTCGGCTGCCGCCGCTACGGCTTCGGGGTCAGCGGCTCCGGCCGGACCCTGGGGTGAGGCGGGGTCGTCGGGGTTGTTGAGTCCGGGTTTGCCCCAGACGGCGAACATCATAGTCAACCGGGCGGCGAGTGCGGGGGTGAGGGTGCCCGATATTTTGGCGGTGCCATCGGCTCGTTGGCGACCGATCCACAGGCCGCGGCGTCGTTTCTGGTCGGTGTCGTCGGCCAGGGTGCCGTCCGGGTCGAGGTGAGCGAGGAGCCGCGCGCCGAGTTGGGTGATGTCGGCGGGTGTGTGGTCGGCGGCGATCTCGGCCATCTGACGCTCGGCAGCGACCCTGACGTCGTGGTCGACAGCCGCCGGGATGCGATCGAGGACATCCAGGGTCGCCTGCACGTGCGCGGTACCCACCGCGCCTTGAGTGAAAGCCTCAGCCAGGCAGGGGTGTTCGGGTGGCAGGACTTCACCGCCGAGGCTGGTGCGGTGGGCGGTGGCGTCCATCTGCTTGCGGCGACGCATCGGGTTCGAGACTCGCAGCCGATGGGTCATGAACTGCATGAGGGTTCGGCAACCGGTCTTGCGGGGAAGGTCGCGAGCCTCGACTTGATCGATCTGCCGGTCACCGGCAACGGTCAGTCGCGCGATGGCACGTTCGGTGTCTGCTGCGACGTCGGTGAGTTCGGTATCGGTGCACGGGGCCAGGTCCACCGACTGCAGCTCATCCAGGATGCGGTGGAGGTCGGCCACCAACTCGACCGCACGAGGGGGCCGCTCGTCGGTGTCTACGACCTGCTGGGAATCGAACATGACCGTCACCCCCGTGGTGAGTCGAATGTGAGTTCTACTGTACCGGCGATTCTGGTGTTGTGCAACGAGTTTCGTGTTCTCCTGGGTGACGGTCGGTTGTCGGTAGGGGATGGTATGCGGTTCGCGCCCCGGCGCGGAGTGCATCATCTCGGTGATCGGTGGGCCGCGAGCAGTAATCCCATGGCGTTAATCCCATGGCGTTCGGCTTCGGTCACCGATACCGTCGGCGAGGTGACCCGAGCCCAACGGATCCTGGCTACGCCGCGCGGTCGATTCCTCTGCGCGAACGTGGCATTCCGCCACGCCACGGGCGACCGAGGCGATCAGTATCGTCGCCCTCGGACATTGATCGAAGTTCAGTCCGCGATTCGGAGCGTCGACATCGAAGGCCTCGTTGCGGCGGATGAATCGGAGTTCCTGGGCGCACTCGGCTACGCGGTGGACTTCGCCCGATACTGGCAGCCTCCCGACAAGGAGGACATCCTCTACGCCGCAAGTGAGGTCGTCACGCTACTCACGGTTATCGCGGAATCGGTATCCCGGCATCCGGCCTGCGCGTGGTGGGACGACCCGATCGACCCGGAGCTCCAGCGCATGATCGCCTATCCGTTCGGAAACGAGGCGTTCCCGGAGTCGACGCTGCCGTATCGCAGCGACGGTGTTCGGTGGGATGAGTGGCGTGCCCACATCGACTCCAGCGAGAAGCGCTGCCGGCAGGAGTACCAACGACATCCGCATCGCGCTCTCTCCGGTGAGTGGTGGTCGACCCCATACGCCGCTGGGACGGCGCAGACGACGCGTGCCCGCCCGGGCCTCGGCGCAGTGCAGCTCATCGCCGAGGAGGACACGTCGATCGGGGACGAGGCCCGGGTGTGGGCGGTGTCCGTCGCCGAACGCGCGCGCGTGTACGAGATCGGAGCGCCCGGTGACTGGGCCCGGCTCGTCGACCGATACCCGCTGGAGGTGACCGCCTCGAGGAAGTGGGACTGGTACAACACCACCGGCCGGCACCGCCGCTGGTACATGCCCGACTGGGAAGCAGTCGCGGATGACCACGACGCGGTACACGTGAGCGTCAACGGCTACCTCAGCAGCGCCGGGATCGAGATTCCACTCGCGACGCGGGACGGCGCGACGGTGTTGGCCGGCTGGGGTCCGGACGTCACGTGGTGGCTCGACCCTGATGCGATGCGCATCGACGACGTGCCGGTGCTCTGGTTCCGTGAGGACGAACGTTGGTGTGCGTCGCCCGCCGATTGAGTGATCGTCTCGATGACCGTGTGGGCGCGGCCGGGTCGTCGTACGGTTGACCATGCATTCTGACGTGTCCTGGCTCACCGTGGTGCGCAGGCTTCCGTTCACCATCGCCCTCGCGGTCGCTCTGCTGGTCGTCGGTGCGACGACCGGATCGCTGTGGGGCCGGGCCTCGGACAAGTCGTGGTACCGCGACGTCGCGTTCGGATTGCCCGCCCTTCGGGAGGGGCGGTGGTGGACGCCGGTGACGTCCGCGTTCATCGAACCCGGACCCTGGCTCTACCTGCTGGCACTTGTGGCCGTTGTCGTCGGAATGGGATGGGCCGAATGGCAATTGGGTACCGTGAGAGCTGTTCTGGTAGGCGTCGGCGGTCACCTGATCTCGTGCCTGCTGACCGTCGTGCTGCTGTGGCTGCTGTCGTCGGAGGTCACGTCGTGGCGATGGGCCGAACAACTGGCGGACTCGCGGGGCACCGGCGTCGGAGCGCTGGTGGTGTCGGCGGTGGCGGTGGCCTCGGCGACCGTCCGTTCGCCATGGCGGCTGCGCGTCCGCGTGCTGCTGGGGGCGATCGTCTCGGTCGCGTTCCTGTTCCAGGGAACCCTGGCCTCGGTCCAGTACGTCCTCGCGGCGGTCATCATGCTGATCGTCGGCGAGAAGTTCTTCGCCACCAACGAGCGCGGCTGGGTTCCGCGCACGCGCCGCGAGGTCCGGATGTTGGGGTGCGCCGCGCTCCTGATCATCGCCGGTGCGAACCTCTTGGTCTTCCTGTTCCCGGGCAGCGGGCCGCTCGGTCCGACCGACTCCGGCGACGACTCGGTGTTCACGATGCTGATCGGCCTGGCCGTCAACGTTCTGATCGCCGATCAGCTGCGCCGTGGCAAACGGTGGGCATGGTGGGTCGCCGTGGTCATCGGCGCATTGAACGTCATCGTGACCGTGCTCGCGGTGTTCCTCGTCATCTTCACCGACGTGTCGACCGAGGGTGCCGTCACCCTGGGTACCACGCTTCTCTGGGTGCTTGTGCTGGCCATCCTCATCCCGGGGCGGTTCGCATTCGCGGTGCCCTGGCGGGTGCGGCAGGTGGGCACTGTCGGGGACGACGACGACCCGGTGGAACGGGTCCGAGAACTGTTGCGCACCCACGGCGGCGGCACGATGTCGTGGATGACGACGTGGCCCGGCAACAGCTATCAGTTCACGGGTCCGGAGGGCGACCTCGGCGGTCAGGCCGTCGTGACCTACCGCAAGCACGTCGGAACGATGCTGGCGCTGGCGGATCCGGTCTGTGCGCCCGAGCGGTTGCGAGACGCGGTCGGAGCCTTCGTCGACCTCGCCGAGAGTTCGGGTAGCACGCCGTGTTGGTTCTCGATCGGGTCGGCCACCTCCGGCATCGTCACCGAACGCGGCTGGCTCAGTGTGCAGATCGCCGAGGACACGATCGTCGACCTGCCGGGACTGGAGTTCAAGGGCAAACCGTGGCAGCACGTGCGATCAGCGATGAACAAGGCGGCGAAACAGGATATCTCGTTGCGGATGGTCACCCTCGCCGACGAGTCGTTCGCCGTCCGGACACAGGTGCGGGCGATCTCCGAGGAATGGGTGGGGGACAAGGGGTTGCCCGAGATGGGCTTCACCCTCGGCAGCGTCGAGGAGGCGATGGACCCCGCCGTGCGGGTCGCGCTCGCGGTCGACCCCGCAGGCAATGTGCACGGGGTGTTGTCATGGCTGCCCGTGTACGCACCCGGCGGCGACGTCGCGGGGTGGACGCTCGACATCATGAGACGACGGACCGACGGGTTCGGGCCGGTCGTCGAATATCTCATCGCATCGTCGGCGGTGGCTTTCAAAGACGATGGAGCGCAGTTCATCTCACTGTCGGGAGCGCCGCTGGCACGCACGGGCGAGTCGGACGCGGAACCGCTGGACAAACTCCTCGACACCTTGGGGGCGGCCCTCGAGCCGTACTACGGGTTCCGGTCGTTGCACACCTTCAAGAAGAAGTTCAACCCACGCTACGAGCCGGTCTATCTCGCGTTCCGGGACGAATCAGACCTCCCGCGTATCGGTGTGGCCGTGTCGAGGGCATACCTCCCCGACGCCACCACGGGCCAGCTGGTCCGGCTGGCGGCGTCACGAGGGGAAGGCTGAACGGTCCGACATGCTGTTCGCGGCTGTGAAGGCACCGTTCACCGGAGACGCTGCCTGAGTTCACCATCCGGTCGTCTCCTACGGCGAGACTTCGCCAGTGCCATCGGTCGACGAACATGTCCTGCCCGCCACCGGCAGACGCCCCTGGCGGAGCTACGGGTTGTTCCTGTTGCTCGTCGCGCCCAACCTGATCCTCCTCGCGGTCTTCACGTATCGCCCGCTTGTCGAGAACGTGCGGATGTCGTTCTACGACTGGAATATCGCCCAGTCCGGGGCCACGTTCATCGGCCTGGACAACTACATCGAGTGGTTCACCCGTGCCGATACGCGGGTGATCGTCTCGAACACGGTCATCTTCACCGTGGCCGCCGTCGCGGGCAGCATGATCGCGGGGTTGGGTCTGGCCCTGCTGCTCGACCGTAAGTTGCGCGGCCGCAACCTGGTGCGGTCGACGGCCTTCGCGCCGTTCGTGCTGTCCGGCGCGGCCGTGGGGATCGCCTTCCAGTTCGTCTTCGACCCCAGCTTCGGTCTGATCAACGACGTGATGGGGCGTCTGGGACTCGGTACCGCGCCGGACTTTTACCAGCAACCGCACTGGGCGTTGTTCATGATCACGGTGACCTACATCTGGAAGAACCTCGGGTACACGTTCGTGATCTACCTGGCGGCCCTGCAGGGCAAGCGTTCCGATCTCGACGAGGCGGCGGCGATCGACGGTGCCGGATGGTGGACGTACTTTCGCAAGGTGTTGCTCCCGCAGTTGCGTCCGACCACCTTCTTCCTGTCGATCACCGTGCTGCTCAACTCGTTACAGGTGTTCGACATCATCAACGTGATGACCCGCGGCGGGCCGCTGGGCAACGGCACCACGACGATGGTCTACCAGGTGTACGAGGAGAGCTTCGTCAACTTCCGGGCCGGTTACGGCGCCACGGTCGCAACGGTCATGTTCGTCGTCCTCCTGGTCATCACCGTCGTCCAGGTCCGCATGATGGATCGAGGTGCCCGATGAGGCCTGTCACCGCCGGTTCGGTTGTGGAAGCCGATGCCGCACAGAAGCGCACCGGAAAGCCATCGACTCCGACATCGTCGGCCACGAGGCCGGTGCATCCCGACGTCCCGCGGATGTCGCCGGTCACACGTCGACGGCTCGCCGACGCGTGCGGGTACGCCGCGATGGCGGTGGTGTTGGTGATCATCGCCCTGCCCCTGATCTGGATTCTGTTGGCCTCGCTGAAAGATCGCTCCGAGATCTACGTGCAGCCGGCCGTCTGGTGGCCGTCGACGTGGCGTCCCGAGAACTACTCCGAGGCCACGACGTCGGTGCCCTTCTGGACCTTTCTGCGCAACTCGGTCATCGTGACCGGAATCCTCGGCGCGTCGAAGTTCGTGCTGGGCGTGCTCAGTGCCTACGGCCTGGTGTTCCTGCGGTTTCCGGGAAAGAACGTGGTGTTCGTCGTCATCATCGCGGCGCTGATGGTCCCGAACCAGATCACGGTCATCACGAACTACGCACTCGTCGCCCAACTCGGCTTCCGCAACACCTTCATCGGCATCATCCTCCCGCTCGCGGGCGTCGCCTTCGGAACCTTTTTGATGCGCAACCACTTTCTCTCGCTGCCACCCGAGATCATCGAGGCCGCACGGATGGATGGGGCCGGGCACTTCCGACTGCTCACCCGCGTCGTCCTGCCGCTGTCGATCCCGACGATGGTCGCGTTCGCGACGATCACACTGGTCAACGAGTGGAACGAGTATCTCTGGCCGTTCCTCATGGCCGACGATTACACCGTCGCCACCCTGCCCGTCGGACTCACCCAACTGCAGAACAGCGACGGGCTGACCAACTGGGGTCCGGTCATGGCGGCCACCGTGCTCACGATGCTGCCCATGCTCGCCATCTTCCTGGCGTTGCAGCGACACATGATCAAGGGCCTGACGTCCGGGGCGGTCAAGGGTTGACCGCGCACTGCCCGCACCCGCCGATGCCTCACGCACCATGCCTTCGCACGAGACGCCTTCGCGCGAGAACGCCTTCGCACGAGAACGATTGACAGGAGACGACAATGATCAACATGTCCCGCCGCGGCTTCCTGGCCGCATCGGCGACCGCGGCGGCCGGAGCCCTGGTCACGGCCTGCGCCGGCTCGGGCGACGGCGGCTCGTCGTCGGGTGATGCCTCGAAGCTCACCTTCTGGTCGAACCACCCGGGCAAGTCGGTCGAGGTGGAACGCGAACTGATCTCGCGGTTCGAGGCGGCCAACCCCGGCATCACCGTCCAGCTCGTCGACGCCGGCAAGAACTACGAAGAAGCAGCCCAGAAGTTCAACGCGGCCCTCTCGGGCGGTGCGGTCCCCGACATCATGATCCTGTCCGACGTGTGGTGGTTCAACTTCGCGCTCATCGGTGCGATCGCCCCGCTCGACGACCTGTTCGGCCGCGCCGGTGTCGACACCGCCGGTTACGTCGATTCGCTTGTGGGCGACTACAAGTGGAACGACCAGACATGGGCGCTGCCGTACGCTCGGTCGACGCCGCTTTTCTACTACAACAAGGACGTGTGGCGACGGGCCGGCCTGCCCGACCGCGGACCGCAGACCTGGGATGAGTTCGACGACTGGGGCCCCCGGATCCAGACCGTGGTCGGTGGCGACAAGCGCGCTCATGGGTGGGGCAACGCCGTCGACTACCTCGGCTGGACCTTCCAGGGCCCGACCTGGACCTTCGGCGGTGCCTACTCCAACGACTGGGAACTGAAGTTCACCGACCCCAAGACGGTCGCCGCCGCGCAGTACCTGAGCGATTCGATCAACACCAAGCGCTACGCGAAGATCTCCAACGACATCGCCGGCGATTTCAGTGCGGGCATCATCGCATCGACGATCGCGTCGACCGGCGACCTGTCGGGGATCACCGAGAACGCCACGTTCGAGTTCGGCACGGCGTTCCTGCCCGCACCGCAGGGGGTTTCGGGGTGCCCGACGGGCGGCGCCGGACTGGCCATCCCGGCCAAGTTGTCCGACGACCGGAAGGTCAACGCCCTCAAGTTCATCGAGTTCATCACCAACACCGAGAACACGTCGTACTTCTCCCAGAACGTCGGTTACATGCCGGTGCGCAAGGCGGCGCAGGACGACCCGTCGATGGTCGCGTTCCTGGCGAAGAACCCGAACTTCGCGACCGCCATCGAGCAGTTGCCGCGAACCCAGCCGCAGAACTACGCGCGCGTCTTCGTGCCCGGCGGCGACAAGATCATCGGTACCGGGTACGAGCGGATCGGTCTGCAGAACGCCGACGTCGCCTCGACCCTTGCCGACACGCAGCGGCAGATCGCCCAGATCTACGACACCCAGATCAAGCCGAAACTCCCGTGATCCACAGCGTCGACTCGATTGACACACAACACGAGCGGAGGGATGACGCGTGGCGTCGGTGACCTATGAGGGTGCGACGAGACGCTTCGCGGACGGCCAGAAGCCGGCCGTGGACTCGCTGGACCTGGCCGTCGCCGACGGTGAGTTCATGGTGCTGGTCGGCCCGTCGGGATGCGGCAAGTCGACCAGCCTGCGAATGGTCGCGGGCCTGGAACCGGTCGAGTCCGGAGCGATCCTCATCGATGGAGCCGACGTCGTCGGCGTGGCCCCGAAGGCTCGCGACGTGGCGATGGTCTTTCAGAACTACGCGCTCTATCCGAACATGACGGTGGCCGCGAACATGGGGTTTGCGCTGCGCAATGCCGGGATGGGCAAGGAAGACACCGCGCGCCGTGTGTCGGAGGTGGCCGAGATGCTGGAGCTCACCGCGCTCCTGGATCGCAAGCCGGCGAAACTGTCGGGTGGGCAGCGGCAGCGGGTGGCGATGGGACGGGCGATCGTCCGGCGTCCCAAGGTGTTCTGTATGGACGAACCGCTGTCGAATCTCGACGCGAAGTTGCGGGTCAGTACGCGCGCTCAGATCGCGTCCATGCAGCGTGAACTCGGCATCACGACCCTGTACGTGACGCACGACCAGGTCGAGGCGATGACGATGGGACACCGGGTGGCGGTCCTCGATCACGGTGTGCTGCAACAGGTCGGGACGCCGCGGGAGATCTACTCCCGTCCGGCCAACCTGTTCGTGGCGTCCTTCATGGGCTCGCCGCAGATGTGCCTGATCGACGCCCGGGTCGAGAACGAGTCGGTCCGACTCGGCGATGCGACCGTGCGGGTCCCGGGCTCGGTGCTGGCGTCGCTGGCCTCGCGCGACGTGGTCGTGGGGTTGCGCGCCGAGTCCTGGCAGGTGTCCGCGGTTCCCCAATCCGGCACCCTGTCCGCGACTGTGGACCTCGTCGAGGAACTCGGTGCCGAGCAGTTCGTGTACTGCAGCGCGGACCTGTCGCTGCGGAACAGCCGGGTCGTCGTACGCGTCGACCATCGGCGGACCATCGAGGCCGGCGACGTTCTCGGATTGACGCCGGTGGTCGACGAGACCTATTGGTTCGATCCCGTCAGCGGGGTCGCGCTCGACGATCCGAGCCGCCACGACCTCAATTCGGGGCGACCGCCGCGTGTTCGGTGACGGCGTGTTCGGTGACTGGGGCCGTGATCCGGTCGGGTCGCGTGTAGACCACCATCGACTCGCCACGTGAGAATCCGACGAGCGTGATGCCGAGGTCGTCGGCGGCGTCGACGGCCAGCGAGGACGGTGCCGACACCGCACAGAGCATCGGGATGCCGGCCATCGCGGCCTTCTGGACGAGTTCGAAACTCGCTCGGCCGGAGACCTGCAGGACGGTGCCGGTGAGCGGCAGTCGGTCGGCGAGTACAGCCCACCCGACGACCTTGTCGACGGCGTTGTGCCTGCCGACGTCCTCACGGACCGTCAGCAATGTTCCGTCCGCGGCGAACAATGCTGCGGCGTGCAGACCGCCGGTCTTGTCGAAGACGGTCTGTTCGGCGCGCAACCGATCGGGCAGATCCAGCACGGCGTTCGCGGCGATCGTCATCGGGTCGGCGCCGGGGTCGCGGACCGACGCGGTGTGCACGGACTCGATGCTGTCCTTGCCGCAGATGCCACAGGCGCTCGTCGTGGTGGTGGCACGCGCGAGTCCGGGCGCTGTCGCGGGAACGTGCGCGGCGAGTGAGACGTCGACGACGTTGTAGGTGTTGATCCCGTCGGCGTCAGTGCCCGCGCAGTAGCGGGCTGTCGAATAGTCCGCTCCGGTCGCGATCACACCTTCGGAGACGAGGTAGCCGGCCACGAGTTCGAAGTCGTTGCCGGGCGTACGCATGGTCACCGAGATGGACGTCCCGCGGACCCGGATCTCGAGCGGCTCCTCCACTGCGAGGGTGTCGGCACGCTGCGTCGGGGCGGCATCCCGTCGGATGCGGGTGACGCGGCGGCGTGCGGTTATTCGTCCCACCACCCCGACGATAGTCGTGAGACCGCACGACCCGGTCGTCTCAGACGTCGAGGATCAGCGTGACGGGTCCGTCGTTGACGAGACCGACCTCCATGTGGGCGCCGAAGCGGCCGGTGGCCACGGTGGCACCGAGAGTCCGTAGCGCGTCGACGACCGCCTCGACCAGCGGTTCGGCGACGGGTCCGGGAGCGGCGGCATTCCACGACGGGCGCCGGCCCTTGGCCGTGTTGGCATAGAGCGTGAACTGGCTGATGACGAGGATCGGGGCGTCCAGGTCGGCGGCGGCCCGTTCGGGACCGTCGCCGCCGTCGAAGATCCGCAGCCGCCAGATCTTGTCGGCGAGCTTCGTGGCGTGGTCGGTGGTGTCGTCGTGCGTGACCCCGACGAGTGCGACGAGTCCCGCGGCGCCGGGCGCAATGTCGAGTGCGCCGACGACCTCGCCGTCGACGCTCACACTGGCTCTGCTGACCCGTTGTAGTACGGCGCGCATGTCGGTCTCTGCTCTCAGTCGAGGGCGAAGGTGACGTTCACGGTGAACGTGAGTTCCTGCTGCCCGGGTTCGACCGGGACCGGCGCCGCGGCCACGTCGCGTTCGAAGGTGCCCGGTGTCGCGGACTTCTCCTGGCCACTCGTGCTCTCGGTGATGGTCAGGACCTTGCCGAGGGAGTCGCCGGCGAGGTTCGCGTATTGCTCGGCGCGGCCGCGGGCGTCGGTGAACGCCGCCTCGCGGGCCTGGTCGAGGAGGTCCGAGTCGTCGTCGATGGCGAAGGAGACGTTGCTGATGCGGGTGTTGTCGCCGCCCGCGGTGGCGGCCGCGCTCAGGACCGCGGAGGCCTTCGCGATGTCCCGGATGGTGACCCG
Source organism: Gordonia terrae (assembly GCF_001698225.1). NCBI lineage: Bacteria > Bacillati > Actinomycetota > Actinomycetes > Mycobacteriales > Gordoniaceae > Gordonia > Gordonia terrae. Next base: position 4,153,282 of record NZ_CP016594.1, on the reverse strand, counting down.
GATCGTGTTGGTCGCGAGGTAGCCCCCGACCTCGCTCGTAGTGCCGGGGGAGGGGTTCGTGTACTGCGGGTTCACCGACACCTGCTGTGTCGCGACGTCCTTGCGTTCCACCCCGGCGGCGACGACGGCGTCGGTGACGGCGGTGACCTTGGCGCTCGTCTCGTCGAGCGCGGTCGTGACGTCGGGAGCGGTGGCCTCCACGCCGATGTCGGCGCGCAGGGTGTCCGGGGTACCGGTCACCTGTCCCGTCCCGACCACGGTCACCGACCTGGGCTGATCGCCGGTGTCGCTGCCGCACCCCGACACCACCAGGAGCACGGTTGCGAGCGCCGCGAGTACCGAGATCGCCCGGAAGGCGGGGCGTCGCGTCGTGACGCGAGACGAGCTGTTCATCGGTCGGCCGGATCGCGCATCAGCAGGGCGAGCAGCCAGCCGACGACCGACACGACGATCGCGCCGAAGATCGCCGACCAGAAGAAGTCATCGACCTCCAGACCCCAGTGCGTCGTGTTGCGCGTGATCCACGCGGTGAGTTCGAGCATCGCCGCGTTGATGACGATGTGGATCAACCCGAGCGTGAGGATGTAGAAGGGGATGGCGATGATCTGCACGATGGGCTTGATGATCGCGTTGAGGACACCGAAGATCACGGCGACGACCAGCGCGATGCCGATCTTCTCGGCGGTCGTCGAACCGCCCACGAAGTCGATGCCGGGAACGATCAGCGTCGCGACCCACAGCGCCACCGCGGTGAGCACGGTCCGGACGAGGAAGGCAAGCATGGGCGACAGTGTGCCAGTTCGGGCCCACTCTCGGGGTCAGGGACTGCTCGCGGCTCGACCTCGTTCCAACAGTTGGTGCCACAGCTAGGAGCCGTCCTCGGAGAGATCGTCCGGGCATTCGTCGCTGCTGCGCGCGATCGGGTGACCTCACGAGCCTGATTTCCGTACTCGCGTGGTGGAAATGCTAGTCCGGAGTCGGGCGGGGACGGTAGGGGACCGAGTCGCTGACCTCGGGATCGACATGGATGGGCCGACCGAGTTGGGGGAATGCGCGCTGGGAACACGCCGGACGGTCACAGACCTTGCACCCGGCGCCTATCGGTACGACGGTACGGGTATCGGTGAGATCCACTCCGGTGGAGTAGACGAGGCGCTCGGCGTGCGCGACGTCGCAACCGAGTCCGATCGAAAAGCTCTTGTGGGGGCTGAGGTATCCGCCGGGTTCTACGGTGGTGCGGGCGAGCCAGAAGTACGAGCGCCCATCGGGCATGGACGAGACCTGGGTGACGACCCGTCCCGGTGTGGCGAACGCGTCGTGTACGACCCAGAGCGGGCAGCTCCCGCCGACCCGAGAGAAGTGGAACGCGGTGGCGGACTGACGTTTCGAGATGTTCCCCGCTCGGTCGACGCGCACGAAGATGAACGGGATTCCGCGACTGCCCGGGCGCTGCAGGGTCGACAGGCGATGGCAGATGGTCTCGAAACCGACTTCGAAACCGAGGCTGAGCACTTCGATGTCGTAGTGGGCGGTGGCGGCGGCCCGCCGGAAGACCTCGTAGGGGAGTAGTAGTGCTCCGGCGAAATAGTTGGCCAGCCCGATACGGGCAACCGGGACGGCTTCGTCGCTGAGATCATCGGCGTCGGCGAGGATCTCGTCGATCACCTCCGATTGGGTGACCATGGCCAACTGGGTCGCCAACTGGAACGCGCGTTGTCCCGCGGTCAATCGTCCGGCGAGGTGCACGGTGCGGTCGGCGGGATCGAACCGTCGCTTGGGCGTATGGGCGCGCGCTGTCGGATCGGGATCATGCGCGATGGCCACGCGGATACCGTGGTCGTCGGCGAGGACCTCGGCAAGCTGGAGATCGAGACCGCCTATCGAGAGGCCGTTTTCGGTGAAGATCCGCTCGGCGGCCAGGTCGAGAACGTCGATGTGGTTGCGTCGGTCGTAAAAGAAATCGCGGACCTCCTCGAAGGGCATCGGGGTCGACGCCGGACGGGCCGCGTCGCCGGACACCTGCGCCCGGTAGTTCTCCACTTCGCCGGCGGCCGCGGTCAGGCGGCGATGGAGGTTCACAAGCGTCGTGCCGACCGCCGGCATGCGCGCGACGAGTTCGGCGATCTCCGCGCGGCTGATGTCGGGGACGTCGGGCTGGGCGGCCAGGACATCGGCGAGGTCGGCAACCAGCCGGGCGTCCCCGTCCGGGGCGAAATAGTCGGCGTCGAGGTCGAATTCGCGCGACAACGTCAGTAGCACAGGCACCGTGAGCGGTCGCTGATCGTTCTCGAGTTGGTTGACGTAGCTGGTCGACAGGTCGATTCGCCGGGCCAGCGCAGCCTGCGACAGCCCTCGTTCGTCGCGTAGCCGACGGAGGCGCGCACCCACGAACATTCGTCGACCGGAGGTTCCGCCCGTTGCTCTCACCACGACGTCAGCATAGCGCGTAGGACATCCACAACGTTCGCAAGACCGGCTGATCGCATCCGCAAGAATACGCATCTGCCAGGTCTTTTCACGGATACGCGGCAATGCGTACGGTGCGAACATGATCACTCACCACGTTCGCACCCGCCGCAGCTCCGAGGATTTTCCACAGTCTGAGCACCTTGCTCAAAAGATCGCCGACATCGCGGTCGATCCGGTCGAGGTGCCCGCTGACACCCGCGAGATGATCATCAACCGCATCATCGACAACGCTGCCGTGAGCGCCGCCTCGGTCATCCGTCGTCCGGTCACCTCCGCCCGTCGGCAGGCACAGGCTCATCCCTGCGCGCCGGGTGCGACGGTGTTCGGAATCGAGGGCAGCTTTTCGCCGGAGTGGGCCGCGTGGGCCAACGGAGTCGCCGTGCGTGAGCTCGACTTTCACGACACCTTCCTCGCCGCGGAGTACTCCCATCCCGGCGACAACATCCCGGCGCTGGTCGCGGTCGGTCAGCATGTCGGGGCCGGCGGTCACGACCTGATCCGTGGTCTCGCCACCGCCTATGAGGTCCAGGTCGACCTCGTTCGTGGAATGTGTCTGCACGAGCACAAGATCGACCACGTCGCCCACCTGGGGCCGTCGGTGGCCGCGGGTTTGGGCACGATGCTGAACCTGGACGCGGAGACCATCTACCAGTCGATCGGGCAGGCGCTGCATCTGACCACGGCCACCCGCCAGTCGCGCAAGGGTCTGATCTCCAGCTGGAAGGCTTTCGCACCGGCGCACGCCGGCAAGATCGCGGTCGAGGCGGTCGACCGCGCGATGCGCGGCGAAGGTGCCCCGGCCCCGATCTGGGAAGGCGAGGACGGGGTCATCGCCTGGCTGCTGAGCGGTCCGGAAGCCGAATACATGATTCCGCTCCCGGGACCCGGTGAGGCCAAACGCGCCATCCTGGACACCTACACCAAAGAGCACTCCGCGGAGTACCAGAGCCAGGCGCCGATCGACCTCGCCCGCCGGATGCGCGAGAAGATCGGCGATTTCGACGACATCGAGTCGATCGTGCTGCACACGAGCCATCACACCCACGTCGTCATCGGAACCGGATCCGGCGACCCGCAGAAGTTCGATCCGAACGCGAGCCGCGAGACCCTGGACCACTCGGTGATGTACATCTTCGCCGTCGCGCTGCAGGACGGCACCTGGGATCACCAGCAGTCGTACGCCCCCGAGCGCGCCCATCGGCCCGACACCATCGCGCTGTGGCAGAAGATCTCCACCGTCGAGGACCCTGAATGGACCCGTCGCTACCACTCGAGCGACCCGAAGGAGAAGGCATTCGGCGCGAAGGCGGTCATCACGCTGCGCGACGGCGCCGTCATCACCGACGAGCTCGCTGTCGCCGATGCGCACCCGCTGGGAGCCCGCCCGTTCGGCCGGGATCAGTACATCGCGAAGTTCCGGTCGATGGCACAGGGCGTCATCGACACCGACGAGCAGGATCGATTCCTCGGCGACGTCGAGAAGCTCGAGACCCTCACCCCCGGCAGTCTCTCCGCACTGAACACGCTTGTGCTGCCGGCGGTCCTGGACCAGGCCCCGCAGACCGGGAAGGGCATCTTCTGATGACATCGACCTCCTCCGACTCCACGGTCTCGGGTCTGTTCTCGTCGAGCACCTCCGCATCGGCGAAGCGGCAGGCTCTGCGGGCGGGTCTCGACTCCGGGACCCTCCAGCGTTGGCCAGGAGCATTCTCCCCCCTCGTGGCGAAGCTGATCGCAGACATCGGCTTCGAGGGCGTCTACGTGTCCGGTGCGGTACTCGCGGCCGACCTGGGACTTCCCGACATCGGGCTCACCACCCTCAGCGAGGTCGCGGCGCGCGGCGGATCCATCGCCCGCGCAACCGAACTGCCCACCCTCGTCGACGCCGACACCGGCTTCGGTGAACCGATGAGCGCAGCTCGTACCGTCGCAACACTCGAGGACGCCGGACTCGCAGGCTGCCACCTCGAGGACCAGGTGAATCCCAAACGCTGCGGTCATCTCGACGGTAAAGACGTCGTTCCCGCAGGCGACATGGTCAAGCGGCTCGGTGCGGCGGTCGCCGCCCGCCGCGACAGCGACTTCGTCATCTGCGCGCGCACCGACGCCCGCGCGATCGAGGGACTCGACGCCGCCATCGACCGGGCCAAGGCCTACGCCGATGCCGGCGCCGACCTCATCTTCACCGAGGCACTGCGTGACCTCGGCGAGTTCGAGCAGTTCCGCAAGGCCGTCGACGTGCCGCTGCTCGCCAACATGACCGAGTTCGGCAAGTCCGACCTGTTGACCGCCGAGCAGTTGACGAGTGTCGGTTACAACGCCGTCATCTATCCGGTGACCACGCTGCGGATCGCAATGGGCGCGGTCGAGCGCGGCCTGCGCGACATTGACGCGCAGGGAACACAATCCGGGTTGATCGACCACATGCAGCACCGCAGCAGGCTGTACGAACTGCTTCGTTACGAGGACTACAACGACTTCGACTCCGACCTGTTCGACTTCACCATCGAGGGAGCACCGCAATGACCACAGCCGACGCGGGCGCCGCCGACACTGTCGAGACCCCCACCATCTACAAGGGGCTCGCCGGTGTCGTCGTCGACACCACGGCCATCTCCAAGGTCGTCCCCGAGACCAATTCGCTGACCTATCGCGGGTACGCCGTGCAGGATCTCGCCGAGCACTGCTCGTTCGAGCAGGTCGCCTACCTGCTCTGGCACGGCGAACTCCCCACCGACGGGCAACTGGCGCTGTTCACGCAGCGTGAACGCGCCAGCCGGCGACTCGATCGAACAATTCTGTCTGTCGTGCACCGTATTCCGGAGAACTGTCACCCGATGGACGTGGTGCGCACCGCGATCAGTTTCCTGGGTACCGAGGACCCCGACGAAGAACTCAGTACCCCGGAAGCCAACTACGACAAATCGTTACGGATGTTCGCTGTCCTGCCGACCATAGTCGCCGCCGACATGCGTCGCCGTCGCGGTCAGGATCCCATCGCTCCGCACCACGGACTGGGGTATGCCGAGAACTTCCTGAACATGTGCTTCGGTGAGGTTCCCGATCCGGTGATCGTCCGGGCGTTCGAGAAGTCGATGGTGCTCTACGCCGAACACAGTTTCAACGCATCTACGTTCGCCGCCCGCGTGGTCACCTCGACACAGTCGGACATCTACAGTGCGGTCACCGCGGCGATCGGTGCGCTGAAGGGATCGCTGCACGGTGGGGCCAACGAGGCCGTCATGTACGACATGATCGACATCGACCGCCCCGACCGCGCCGCGCAGTGGCTCAACGCGAAACTCGACGCCAAGGAGAAGGTCATGGGATTCGGCCATCGCGTCTACAAGAACGGTGACTCGCGAGTGCCGACCATGAAGAGGGCCCTCCTCGACGTTGCGAATCATCTCGGTGAGACCAAATGGTGCGAGATCTACTCCGAACTCGAAGCCGTCATGGACGCACGGACGGGGATCAAACCGAACCTCGATTTCCCCACGGGTCCTGCGTATTACCTGATGGGTTTCGACATCGGCTCCTTCACGCCGATCTTCGTGATGAGCCGGATCACCGGTTGGACCGCCCACGTCATGGAACAAGTCGACTCCAACGCATTGATACGCCCGCTCAGTCAGTACTCCGGATCGCCCCAGCGGGCACTGACCTCGGCCTGACAACCACCGCGCCCTGGCCACCACACCCCAGCCCGACGAGAGAGAGCCACGTGTTCGAGAAAGTCCTGGTCGCCAATCGCGGCGAGATCGCTGTGCGCGCCTTCCGCGCATCCTTCGAACTCGGTGCCCGCACGGTGGCGGTGTTCCCCTACGAAGACCGGAACTCCGTGCACCGGGCCAAAGCCGATGAGTCGTATCAGATCGGGAATCCGGGTCAACCGGTGCGCGCGTACCTGTCGGTCGAGGAGATGATCGCGGCAGCTGAACGCTCGGGTGCCGACGCGATCTACCCGGGTTATGGATTCCTCTCGGAGAACCAGGAATTGGCGCGGGCGTGCGGGAAGGCGGGGATCACGTTCGTCGGGCCGTCGACCGATGTGCTGGAGCTGACCGGTAACAAGGCGACGGCGGTGGCCGCGGCCAAGGCGGCCGGACTGCCGGTGCTGGCGTCGTCGGAGCCGTCGGCGGATGTGGACGAGTTGGTGCGGGCCGCGAACGACATGGACTTCCCGGTGTTCGTGAAAGCCGTCGCCGGCGGCGGGGGCCGAGGTATGCGCCGGGTGGAGGAGATCGCCGGCCTTGCCGAAGCGATCAGAGCGGCCTCTCGGGAGGCCGAGGCCGCCTTCGGTGATGCGACGGTGTTCCTGGAACAGGCTGTCGTCAACCCGCGCCACATCGAGGTGCAGATCCTCGCCGACACCCAGGGCAACGTGATCCATCTCTTCGAGCGGGACTGCTCGGTGCAGCGCCGTCACCAGAAGGTGATCGAGCTGGCGCCGGCACCAAACTTGTCCGCTGAGCTCCGTGAACGGATGTGTTCTGATGCAGTCGCTTTCGCGCGACACATCGGATACACCTGCGCAGGTACCGTCGAGTTTCTGCTCGATGAACACGGCAGGCACGTGTTCATCGAGATGAATCCGCGAATCCAGGTCGAGCACACGGTGACCGAGGAGACCACCGACTTGGATCTGGTTGCCGCGCAGTTGCGGATCGCCTCGGGTGAATCGCTCGACGACCTCGGTCTGAGTCAGGACGGGCTACAGATCCGCGGTGCGGCGATGCAGTGCCGCATCACCACCGAGGATCCGGCCGACGACTTCCGGCCTGCCGTCGGGCGTATCACCGCCTACCGCAGTCCCGGGGGTGCCGGGGTGCGCCTGGATGGTGGCGCGGTACTCGGTGGGGAGGTCAGCGGTCATTTCGACTCGATGCTCGTCAAACTGACGTGCCGAGGACGCGATTTCGCCACCGCGGCGCGACGGGCCCGACGTGCGGTGGCCGAGTTCCGCATCCGCGGTGTGGCCACCAACATCCCGTTTCTGCAGGCGGTGCTCGACGATGTCGACTTCCGCGAGGGGCGGGTCACGACCTCGTTCATCGAGGACCGGCCCTGGTTGCTGACCTCACGATCGTCGGCCGATCGCGGTACGAAGATCCTGACCTACCTGGCCGATGTCACCGTCAACAAGCCCCATGGCGAGCGCCCGACCACGGTCTACCCGCGCGACAAGCTACCCACCCTGGACCGGGCGATGCTCGCATCGCCTCCGGACGGATCGCGGCAGCGGTTGCTCGCATCGGGGCCGCAGGGATTCGCCGATGACCTCCGCGATTCGACGGCGCTGGGCGTCACCGACACCACCTTCCGCGATGCGCATCAGTCGTTACTGGCAACAAGGGTGCGTACGACCGGCCTGATGGCCGTGGCTCCGTATGTCGCGGCCATGACTCCGCAGTTGTTGTCCCTGGAGTGCTGGGGTGGGGCCACCTACGACGTCGCGCTGCGCTTCCTGAAGGAAGACCCGTGGGATCGGCTGGCGCAGCTGCGCGAAGCGGTGCCCAACATCTGTCTGCAGATGCTGCTGCGCGGCGCGAACACCGTCGGTTACACCCCGTACCCGACGAAGGTGACCACTGCGTTCGTCGCCGAGGCGACGGCGACTGGGATCGACATCTTCCGGATCTTCGACGCGCTCAACAACATCGAGGCGATGCGCCCGGCGATCGATGCGGTCCGCGAGACCGGCGCGGCGGTGGCGGAAGTGGCCATGTCCTACACCGGCGACCTGGCGGACCCGGCCGAAGATCTGTACACCCTCGACTACTACCTCCGGCTGGCCGAGCAGATCGTCGATGCCGGTGCGCACGTGCTGGCGATCAAGGACATGGCCGGGCTGCTGCGTGCCCCTGCTGCGACAACGCTGGTGTCGGCGTTGCGCCGGGAGTTCGATCTGCCGGTGCACGTGCACACCCACGACACCCCCGGTGGGCAGTTGGCGACCTATCTCGCAGCGTGGCAGGCCGGAGCGTCAGCGGTTGACGGCGCCAGCGCCGCGCTGGCCGGCACCACCAGCCAGCCCGCGCTGTCCGCTATCGTCGCCGCGGCCGCGCATTCCGACCGCGACACCGGCCTCGACCTCCAGGCGGTCTGCGATCTCGAACCATACTGGGAAGCGCTGCGAAAAGTATACGCGCCCTTCGAATCCGGGCTGCCGTCGCCGACCGGACGTGTGTACACCCATGAGATCCCGGGCGGGCAACTGTCGAACCTGCGGCAACAAGCCATCGCGCTCGGGCTCGGGAACCGGTTCGAGGCGGTCGAGGAAGCCTATGCCGCCGCCGACCGCATGCTGGGCAGGCTGATCAAGGTCACCCCGTCGTCGAAGGTCGTGGGCGATCTCGCGCTGGCACTGGTGGGCAAGGGGATCACCGCCGAAGAGTTCGCCGCCGATCCGCGATCCCACGATGTCCCGGACTCGGTGGTCGGCTTCCTGCGCGGCGAGCTCGGCGACCCGGCCGGCGGGTGGCCGGAGCCGCTCCGCACCGTGGCGCTCGAGGGCCGTCCCGACGCGGCGTCGACCGAGGGCCTGTCGGCCGAGGACTCGGTGGCACTGGACACGCCAGGACCGAAGCGGCAGCACACCCTCAACCGGCTCCTGTTCCCCGGCCCCACAGAGGAGTTCGACGACCATCAAGAAACCTACGGCGACACCTCACGACTGTCGGCGAACCAGTTCTTCTACGGGTTGCGGTACGGCGAGGAGCACCGCGTCGAGCTCGAACCGGGTGTGGAGTTGCTCATCGGACTCGAGGCGATCAGTGAGCCCGACGACAAGGGCATGCGCACCGTCATGTGCATCCTCAACGGACAGCTGCGGCCGGTGCAGGTGCGTGACCGGTCGGTCGACGCCGAGGTGGCCGTTGCGGAGAAGGTGGACCGGTCCAATCCCCGTCACGTCGGCGCACCGTTCGCCGGGGTCGTCTCGCTGAGTGTCGGTGTCGGCGACGAGGTCGCCGCCGGTGCGGCCGTCGGCACCATCGAGGCCATGAAGATGGAGGCCACGATCACCGCGCCTGTCGGCGGCAAGATCGCGCGGCTGGCGATCGACTCGGTCACGCAGGTCGCTCCTGGCGATCTGCTCGTCGAGATCGGTTGACGCACAACAAGCAGTCGGTATTGCAGACCGCGGCCGTCGCACTCACGGGAGAGTGCGACGGCCGGGGTCATTTGTCGAGCCGGTTGACTGCCTAGCCGGACAGCGGGATCGTCTCGCGCAGTCGTGTTGCCGCGGCCACCATGTTGGTGAGCGAGTCCACCACCTCCGGGGTCCCGCGGGTCTTCAGCCCGCAATCCGGGTTGACCCACAGACGGGAAGCGCCGACGCTCGACAGCGCCGACGACAGGGCCGAGAAGATCTCGTCCTGGTCGGGCACGCGCGGTGAGTGGATGTCGTACACACCCGGGCCCACCGCGTTACGGAAGCCGGCCTCGTCGAGGTCGTCGAGCACCTCCATGTGCGACCGCGCCGCCTCGATCGAGGTGACGTCGGCGTCGAGGTCGGCGATCGCTCCGATGACCTCGCCGAATTCCGAATAGCAGAGGTGCGTGTGGATCTGTGTATCGTCGCGGACCCCGGAGGTCGCGATGCGGAACGCCCGAACGGCCCACGCCAGGTACCCGGGCTTGTCCGCGTCACGCAACGGCAGCAACTCGCGCAGAGCGGGTTCGTCGACCTGGATGATCCCGACCCCTGCCCTCTCGAGGTCGACGGTCTCGTCGCGGATGGCGAGCGCGATCTGATCGGCAGACGCCGACAGCGGCTGGTCGTTGCGAACGAAAGACCAGGCAAGAATCGTCACCGGGCCGGTCAGCATGCCCTTGACCGGCTTGCTGGTCAGCGTCTGCGCGTAGGTGATCCAGTCGACTGTCATCTGCTTCGGCCGGCTCACATCGCCGAACAGGATCGGTGGCCGCACGCACCGCGAGCCGTAGGACTGCACCCAACCGTTCGCCGTCGCGAAATATCCCTCGAACTGCTCGGCGAAGTACTGCACCATGTCATTGCGCTCGGGTTCCCCGTGGACGAGCACATCGAGGCCGACCGATTCCTGCAGCGCCACGACGTCCGCGATCTCCGCTTTCATCCGGTCCTCGTACTCGGTGCGGTCGATCTCGCCCGATCGCAGCGCGGCCCGCGCCAGTCGGATCGCAGAGGTCTGCGGATAGGAACCGATCGTGGTGGTCGGCAGCGGGGGCAGTCCCAGCCGCTCCTGCTGGGCGGCGAGGCGATCATCGGCCGGGCCGCGCGTCGCGTCGGCATCGGTGACGGCGTCCAGGCGTGCGCGGACGTCGGCGTTGTGCAAACGAGGGTCGGTGGCACGGCTGGCCAGTGCCGTCGAGCTCTCGGCGAAGGCGGCGGCCTGCGCGGCGTGGCCTTCGCGCAACGCCGACGACAACACCGCCACCTCGAGGAATTTCTCGGCCGCGAACGCGAGCCAACCGCGAAGGTTGGTGTCGAGCTCGTCCTCCGCGTCCACGGTGTAGGGGACATGCAGGGTCGAGCACGACGTCGAGACGGCGATGGAACGGGCGGAACCGAGCACGGTGGCCAGCGTCGCCGCGGCCTGGTCCAGGTCGGTGCGCCACACGTTGCGGCCGTCCACCACGCCGGCGATCAGCAGCTTGTCGGCCAGGCCGGGGGTGCCGGCCACCGTCTCGACCGAGCCGTCGACGAGGTCGACCGCGATGGCCTCGATCGGCGTCCGGGCCAAGTGTGCCAACCGATCACCGGCGTCACCGAAGTACGTCGCCACCGCGATGGCCGGACGGCGCTCGTGGGAGCCCAGGGCGTTGTACACCGATTCGGTCCGCGGACCCAGGCCCGCGGCGGCATCGGTCACCAGGACGGGTTCGTCCAGCTGAACCCACTCGACGCCGGCGTCAGCCAACCGCGTCAGGAGGTCTCGGTACAGGGGCACCAACTCGTCGAGGCGATCGAGCGGAGCGCCCGCCCCGTCGACCGCCTTCGACAGCGCCAGGAACGTCACCGGGCCGACGATCACCGGGCGGGCCGGGAGACCCAGTTCCCCGGCTTCGGCGACCTCGGCCAGCACCTTCGCCGGATTCAACCGGAACGTGGTCGACGGGCCGATCTCGGGGACCAGGTAGTGGTAATTGGTGTCGAACCATTTGGTCATCTCGAGTGGGGTCACCTCGGCGGTTCCGCGGGCCGCCGCGAAGTAGCGATCGAGCCGATCGTCGATCTCGGCGAACCTCGGCGGCAGTGCGTCGAGGAGGACCGTGGTGTCGAGCACCTGGTCGTAGTACGAGAACGTGTTGACCGGGACGGAGTCGTGGCCGGCCTCGGTGAGCTCGGCCCACTGCTCGCTGCGTAGGCGCTGCGCGACCGTGGCGAGCTCGGTCCGGTCGATGCGGCCGGACCAATAGCTTTCGACGGCCCTCTTCAGTTCGCGCCGGGGGCCGATGCGTGCGGTGCCGAGGACGGTGGTGGTGAACGGTGCCGCGGAGCTGCGGCGGACGGTGTCGGACATGGACGTCGACTTCTCCTACTGACGGTGGATGGTTCACCGCCCAGCAGGGGAGATCGATCGGACCCACGTCACGCCCGGCAGGGGGCACGCGACGATCGCCGGTTCGACCTGCGCCCAATCCTCGAGGCGGCGAGCCACCGGACGCGGCGCGTCCGGTACACCTGGCAGGTCTTCGGGCTCACCGTCGCTCTCGATCGAGATCCCTCTGATCGAAGTTCCTACTGACCGTCGCTTCCCAAGCCGGAGCTCAGTGCTGATGACGGTGGTCGTTACGGCATACCGCTGCGGGGACAGCTCCGGATTCGAACCGGATTCCCTCTCGTCCGCCGGCGTGATGCCGGCGACTCGACGCCGCGGACGGAGAGCTGAAACGACCCCCGACGCGGCGAACCACATGCGTCATCGACCCTAGCCCAGCAAAGTCGACCCGCTGAACACCGGTAGTTCGACGTTCGGGCGGTCAGCCGTCGATCTGATCGCGCCGAAACGACATCATCGCGCGGATCGCATCGTCGGAAGGAGGAGTCCCCGGCTGAAACCGAACGGTGCCCTTCTCCACGTCGAAACCGTCGAGGAACGGCCGCCCGGCGTCGACCGCCTCCGGGCTGAACGGGTACAGACCGATGTGCTTCTTGGTGCGCATCACCGAGAGGAGCGGGCTCCCGCGATATGTCAGGGCCGGCATGCCGTAGCCCTTGCCCTGAGTGGTGTCGGGGACCGCGGTGCGGGCGACGTCGTAGATGCGTCCGACCACCTCGCGGTCGGCGGGGTCGAGTCCGTCGAGATAGTCGTCGACAGTGCCCATCCGGTGCGGCCTCTCTCCGTGGCGCTGAGCACGCATTTGGCCTGGCCTGCTCGTTCGCGTAACATGGATCGTCGGTGCGCATCGCGTGCCGGGCATCAGCGTGTCAGCACGTGGGCCCGGTCGGCGCACACCGGGTGCAGGTCCTCGCGGACCGGTGCCCACACCCTAACGGACAAACACTGATTCAACCCGGCCGATGCGCCGCGGCATCACCCGGATGTCGTGGTCACGGCCAGGATCGCGGAGGACATGGCGAAGAAAGACGGGGCCATCGAGGTCGAGGGTCGAGTGATCGAACCCCTGCCCAATGCGATGTTTCGTATTGAGCTGGAGAACGGACACAAGGTTCTCGCCCACATCAGCGGCAAGATGCGGCAGCACTACATCCGCATCCTGCCCGAGGATCGGGTCGTCGTGGAACTCTCGCCCTACGACCTGGCTCGTGGGCGAATCGTGTACCGCTACAAGTGAGACTTTCCCGGCGATGCCGGGGACAGACTTCCCGGACATCCGTTCGGGAGGAGACCGACACCCACGTGCACGGCCGCTTTCGGCGTGCGCGCGGGCGAGCCGAGCAGGAGAGATTGACGTGAAGGTTCAGCCGAGCGTCAAGCCGATCTGCGAGAAGTGCAAGGTGATCCGCCGCAACGGTCGGGTCATGGTGATCTGCGAGAACCTGCGTCACAAGCAGCGTCAGGGCTGATCACGCGCACCCTCCGGGTCGCTTGAGTCAGAACAACTGAAGATCGACAACTGAACACACAAGGACCTCCCAACACCAGCGGCGACAGACGCGTCACCGCCTACCTCCGGATCAGAGGCCGGAGCCCACGAGGCCGGACACACGGTTCGGCACCAGCTCGCGGGACGGACTGGGAGCAGACCTCTGAGAATCGAAAAGGAAATCCGCCACATGGCACGTGTTGCTGGTGTGGATCTCCCCCGCGAGAAGCGGCTGGAGATCGCACTGACCTACATCTATGGAGTTGGGCGTACCACCTCCAAGGAGATCCTCGAGGGAACGGGCCTGAGCCCCGACCTGCGAGCCAAGGATCTCACCGACGCAGACGTCTCGAAGCTGCGTGAGTACATCGAAGCCTCGGTGAAGGTCGAGGGTGACCTGCGTCGCGAGGTGCAGGCCGACATCCGTCGCAAGATCGAGATCGGCTGCTACCAGGGTCTGCGCCACCGTCGTGGCCTGCCTGTGCGTGGACAGCGCACCAAGACCAATGCCCGCACTCGCAAGGGCCCGAAGAAGACCATCGCCGGGAAGAAGAAGTAATGCCTCCGAAGTCACGTAGCGCAGGCCCCAAGAAGGGCACCCGCCGTCGCGATAAGAAGAACGTCCCGCACGGCCACGCGCACATCAAGTCGACGTTCAACAACACCATCGTGTCGATCAGCGACCCCAGCGGCAACATCATCAGCTGGGCATCGTCGGGCCACGTCGGTTTCAAGGGTTCGCGCAAGAGCACCCCGTTCGCGGCTCAGCTCGCGGCCGAGAACGCTGCGCGCAAGGCCCAGGAACACGGCGTCAAGAAGGTCGACGTCTTCGTCAAGGGACCGGGCTCGGGTCGCGAGACCGCCATCCGCTCCCTGCAGGCAGCCGGCCTCGAGGTCGGCACCATCTCCGATGTGACCCCGCAGCCGCACAACGGTTGCCGTCCGCCCAAGCGGCGCCGGGTCTAGCGGGAAAGGAAGAGATAAGACATGGCTCGTTATACCGGCCCCGCAACAAAGAAGTCCCGTCGTCTCCGCGTCGACCTCATCGGTGGAGACGCAGCGTTCGAGCGTCGCCCCTACCCGCCCGGCCAGCACGGCCGTTCGCGGATCAAGGAGAGCGAGTACCTGCTCCAGCTGCAGGAGAAGCAGAAGGCGCGCTTCACCTACGGCGTCATGGAGAAGCAGTTCCGCCGCTACTTCGAAGAGGCGAACCGTCGCACCGGCAAGACCGGTGACGAACTGCTGAAGCTGCTCGAGACCCGTCTCGACAACGTCGTGTACCGCTCGGGCATCGCCCGGACCCGTCGCCAGGCCCGCCAGCTGGTCAGCCACGGCCACTTCACCGTCAACGGTGTGAAGGTCGACGTGCCCAGCTACCGCGTCAGCCAGTACGACATCATCGACGTCCGCCCGAAGTCGCTGCAGACCGTCCCGTTCCAGATCGCCAAGGAGCTCGTCGGCGATCGTCCGGTCCCGGGTTGGCTCCAGGTCGTGCCGTCGACCCTGCGCATCCTCGTGCACAGCGTGCCCGAGCGTGCTCAGATCGACGTACCGCTCACCGAGCAGCTCATCGTCGAGTTCTACTCGAAGTAAGACACACCGCCCGACAGCAGCAGCTGTTCGGTTCACCCTCGAGGCCGTCATATAGCGGTCGGCCAAAGGAGATATCCAAGAAATGCTCATCTCACAGCGACCCACCCTCACCGAGGAAGTCCTTGCCGAGGACCGTTCGAAGTTCGTCATCGAGCCGCTCGAGCCGGGCTTCGGTTACACCCTCGGCAACTCGCTGCGTCGTACCCTGCTCAGCTCGATCCCGGGTGCTGCCATCACCAGCATTCGTATCGACGGCGTGCTCCACGAGTTCACCACCGTGGCCGGGGTCAAGGAAGACGTCACCGACATCATCCTGAACCTCAAGGGCCTCGTGGTCAGCTCCGACGAGGACGAGCCGGTCACCATGTACGTGCGCAAGCAGGGTCCGGGCACCGTCACCGGCGCCGACATCGTGCCCCCGGCCGGTGTCACCGTGCACAACCCCGATCTGCACATCGCCACCCTGAACGACAAGGGCAAGCTCGAGATCGAGCTCGTCGTCGAGCGGGGCCGCGGCTATGTTCCGGCCGTGCAGAACAAGGCGTCGGGTGCCGAGATCGGCCGTATCCCGGTCGACTCGATCTACTCGCCGGTGCTCAAGGTGACCTACAAGGTCGAGGCAACCCGTGTCGAGCAGCGCACCGACTTCGATCGCCTGGTGCTCGATGTGGAGACCAAGAACTCGATCAGTGCGCGTGACGCGCTGGCATCGGCGGGCAAGACCCTGGTGGAGCTGTTCGGGCTCGCCCGGGAACTCAACGTCGAGGCCGAGGGCATCGAGATCGGGCCGTCGCCGGCCGAGGCCGACCACATCGCGTCGTTCAGCCTGCCGATCGAGGATCTCGAGCTGACCGTCCGGTCCTACAACTGCCTCAAGCGCGAGGGTGTGCACACCGTCGGCGAGCTGGTTGCCCGGACCGAGTCGGATCTGCTCGACATCCGCAACTTCGGTCAGAAGTCGATCGACGAGGTCAAGGTCAAGCTGCACGCGCTCGGTCTGTCGCTCAAGGACAGCCCGGCGAGCTTCGATCCGTCGCAGGTCGCAGGTTATGACCCGGCCACCGGCACGTGGTCGGAAGACGCGTCCTTCGACGCCGATTCCGGTGAGGATTTCGCGGAGACCGAGCAGCTGTAGTCGCTTCGACGCGGCGGTAGCTGTCACTGCCCAACCCTGACTTCCGCATCGAGTGATGCGGGGTCCTCCTAGGAGAAGACAATGCCCAAGCCCACCAAGGGTGCCCGCCTCGGCGGGTCGGCCAGCCACCAGAAGGCGATGCTGGCGAATCTCGCCACCTCGCTCTTCGAGCACGGCCGCATCACCACCACGGAAGCCAAGGCCAAGCGCCTGCGTCCGTACGCGGAGAAGATCATCACCCACGCCAAGGCCGGCAAGCTGGCCAACCGTCGTGAGGTGCTGAAGGACATCCGTGACAAGGACGTCGTGCACACACTGTTCGACGAGATCGGCCCGTTCTTCGCCGATCGTCCGGGTGGCTACACCCGCATCATCAAGACGCTGCCGCGCAAGGGTGACAACGCCCCCATGGCCGTGATCGAGCTGGTGCGCGAGACCACCGCGTCGAGCGAGGCCAGCCGCGCGACCCGCGTCGCCGCCTCCAAGAAGGCCGCCGAGGACAAGCTCGACGCCACCGAAGAGGTTGTCGCCGATACCGATTCGGCTGATGGCGCGGACAACGTGGTGGAGGCCGTCGAGGCCGACGCCACCGATGCCGAGGTCGCCAACGCCGAGGCCGTGGCCGAGGCGGTCGACGACGAGTCCACCGCGGCGACCGCTCCCGATGCCGAGGCAGCCGGAGCAGACGTCGACGGCGACAAGAAGTAGTCGACTGAGTCGAGAATCGCAGACCGAACCCGTCGGCCCGGATCCCGGTGCCGGCGGGTTCTGTCGTCTCCGCTTCGACATCTCCTACGACGGAACCGACTTCGCCGGATGGGCACGGCAGGTCGGTCAGCGCAGCGTCTGCGAGGAACTCGAGACCCGGTTGTCGACGGTGCTGCGGGTGCCGGTGCGCCTGACCGTGGCGGGCCGAACCGATGCCGGTGTCCATGCGACGGGGCAGGTCGCACACGCCGATGTCCCGCGGACGACGCTGGAGACCAGATCGATCGGCGGCGATCCGTCGACCCTCGTCGGACGTCTCGCGAAGATGTGTCCCGACGACGTGCGGGTGACGGCGGCACGGGTGGTGCCCGGCGAATTCGACGCGCGGTTCTCGGCCCTACGCCGTCACTACCGGTACCGCCTGACCGATGCCCGGTGGGGTGCCGAGCCGGTGGTTGCACGGACGACTGCCACGTGGCGTCGACCTCTCGACGTCGACGCGCTGAACGCGGCGTCGTCGGAGTTGCTGGGCCTCAACGATTTCGCGGCGTTCTGTCGTCGGCGCGAGGGTGCGACGACCATCCGGGATCTCCAGCGATTCGCCTGGACCAGGGATTCCGACGGTGTCCTGGTCGGCGAGGTGAGCGCGGATGCATTCTGCTGGTCGATGGTGCGTTCGCTGGTCGGTGCGGTGGCGAGTGTCGGCGACGGCAGGCGCGACATCGCCTGGTGCCGTGAGCTTCTCGGTGAGCGGGAACGCAGCAGCCAGGTGCCCGTGGCCGAGGCCCGCGGGCTGTGCCTGGTCGGTGTCGACTATCCCGCCGACGACGAACTCGCCGCCCGCAACACCGTGACCCGCGACGTACGCGGACCCATCGGTTGTTGCGGCGGTTGACGCACGACGCCCCGGGAACCCGTCCTCCGGGAGACGGCCGGCGACGATAGGTCGGCCGTGGCTCTCCGGCGGGCGGCTAGCCGGGGCGTGCTGGCTGTGGCGGGGGCTAGTTGCCGAGCTTGAGACCGTTCTTGTCCCGCACATTGCCGGTCAGCATCATGATGCCGTCGATCAGTGCCCACACGGCGACACCGAAGACGATGAAGATCCCGACGATGAAGATCGCGGTGATGTACCCGATGATGGTCAGACCGAGTTGGATGGCGCCGGTGGTGTTGTCGCCGATGTAGAAGCGGCCGACGCCCAGGCTGCCGAGGAAGATCTGCAATAGGCCCGCGACGAGCTTCGACTTGTCGGAGAGCGGTTCACCGGTGGCCGGGTCCCGGCCGTACGGCGCGGTGGGGTCGGGTGCGCCGCCGTAGCCGTACCCGGGTGCCGCCGGATACCCGCCTTGCGGCGTCCCGTACTGCTGGGGTGCCCCATACTGCTGACCCCCGTACTGCTGGTTCCCGTACTGCTGGGGTGCGCCGTACTGCTGACCCCCGTACTGCTGGGGCGCGCCGTACTGCTGGTCCCCGTACTGCTGTCCGCCATAGTGTTGGTCGCCGTACTGGGGATTCTCGAAGCCGGGCTGCGACGTCGCCGCGCCGTGATCCGGACCCGCCGGCTGCTGGGTGGAGTCGGTGCCGTGGGACGGCGCCGGGTCGGCAGGCGGTGGCTGCTTCACGAACGGGTCGTTGGGCTTGTCGCCGGGATTCTCTGGTGTGGTCATCGGGTGGATCCTCCTCGTGACTCGGGTGGGACGGCGTGCTCGGATCGTGGGATCACGGGTCAGGCGACTCAGACGGCTGCGGCCAGTTGTCGTGCGTAGTACACGCGACCGGACACGTCGCTCATCGCCCAGGGTGACGTCGCCGGGATGTTGGTGACGTGCATGACGCCGCCCGCGCCCCGGACCCGCACCTGGATGTAACCCGTCGTGCGCCGCTCTTTCATGAGCAAGAACAGCAGACTCAGAAAGCAGACCAGAAAGAACCCGACCAGCGCCAGCACCAGGCCCGTCTGCGACATCTGTTCGGAGGACACGGACATGTCGGTGACCTCCCACTGCGAACCCGCGAGTGGGAATGTGCCCGACGGCGTGATCACGTAGTGCTGCGTGCACGTGATGTCGCCGATGACCACCAGTGGCGGTTCGGGCAGCGCTGCGGCACCCGCGTCGACGTAGGGGCCGCCGTACGCGGGAGCCGGACCGGCGCTCGGGAATTGGGCCGGATGCGAGTGGTCGGCAGGAGCCGGCACGAATCCGGGGCTGGAATCGTACGCGTTCGGCTGAGGTGGCAACGGACGTGTGCCGTGATCGTCACTGCCCGGGTAGGTCATCCAGCAATGGTGGCATACGCGTGTGTGTTTCGGGTCAGGTGGCGTTGCGCTCGTCTTCGAAGGCCTCGAGCACCTCGTCGACGGTGTCGTCGTCCCCGACGAACTGCTCCGGATGGGCGCCCTCGGACATGAGATGCCGCCAGTTGAGGGGGTCGAACTCGACCGGCGCGTGGCGCGAGATGAAATCGATGACGACTCGGCAGAAACGCTCCGGATCGTCATGGAACGGGAAATGGCCTGACCCGGTGAAGGTCTCGAACTCGGAGTGGGGGATCGCCGAGTGCGCCAGTTCACCGTGGTGGTGCGGGATCACGATGTCCCGGTCACCCCACACGAGCAGGACCGGCAGGCGCTCGGTGAGGTAGCAGCGGTCGAGCATCGTGACGGATTGCCCGCGCCAGTCGACGACGGCACGCAACGTGCGGAGGAAGGCTGCCGATGCGGTCGGGTCGGCGAGCCCGCCGAGGACCCGCATGAGGTCCTCGTGGTCGGCCAGGAGATGTTCGGGTGTCGCCGAGGACGGGAACAGGGGCGGCACCGGAGCGGCGACGATCGCTTTCGCGAGTGTCGTGAGACCCGGGACCACGCCGGGGACGCGGAGCACCGACAGCACCTGCGGGACGACGGGCAGCGAGAACAGCCGCAGGGCGGGGTTGACGTCGCGGGTGACCCCGCCGGCCGCGACCAGCACCAGGCGCTCGACGAAGCGCGGAAACTGGTAGCAGAACTGCATCGCGACGCCGCCACCCAGTGAGTGGCCCACCACCGTCACCTTGCTGATCCCCAGGACGACGAGAAGGTCGCGCATCCCGTTGGCGAAGGCGGGCACCGAGTAGTCGGCGCGGGGCTTGTCGGAGTTCCCGTGCCCGAGGAGGTCGGGCGCGATGACGGTGTAGTGCTGCGCGAGGATCGGGATGACCTCGTCCCACGTCGACGAATTGTCGCCGATGCCGTGGATGAGCAGCAGCGCGGGACCGCTGCCGGCGATCCGGTAGGCGCGGCGGTAGCCGTGAATGGTGTGGTACTCGACGCGGACGTCGGTGCGGGACACCGTTCGCAGCGTCGGGCCGGTTGCGGTCGGGGACGGATCCCGATGCGTGGTGGGCACTGCGTCTCCCCTCGGTGTCGCGCGTGCGGGCGTCAAGTCGCGTCCTCGGCGACGGACCGGTACACGGCCGCGGCCGTCGTACTCCTCAGACGTCGAGTAAACCGCATCCCCGGCCGCCATGCGCATCGGGTCCGGGCGTGGTCAGGGTTACCGGGGGCTGAACGATTGCCGACGCCCAGCAGGTGGAGCCGGTCACCGCACTCCACTGGGCATTCCGCCCCACTACTGTGGGATTCGATGAATCCCTTCGACATCGAGTCCTTCGTGGCCACCGGTGGCCTCATCGGTCTCTGCGTGCTGATCTTCGTGGAGACCGGAATCCTGGTCGGCTTCATCTTTCCCGGTGACTCGGTGCTCTTCACAGCCGGCGTGTTCGCGGCGCAACCCGACCCCTTCGCACCGCTGTGGCTGCTGTGTCTCGCCGTGCCGCTGGCAGCGATCATCGGCGACCAGTGCGGCTACTTCATCGGCCGCCGGGTGGGTCGTGGTGTCGTCGAGGGCAAGCTGATGCGCACCATCGGACCCGAGTACCTCGCCAAGACGAACCACTACTTCGATCGCTTCGGCCCGCTCACCGTGTTCTTCGGCAGGTTCATCGGGATCGTCCGCACTCTCACCCCGCTGGTCGCCGGGTTCAGCGGCATGCCGCACCGCACGTTCACCTTCTTCAGCGTGCTGGGCAGTTTCGTCTGGGCGGCCGGGATCATCCTGCTGGGCTACTTCCTCGGCAACGTCCCGGTCATCCGCGACAACATCGAGATCTTCATCATCGCCTCGGTGTGCACGATCGTCATACCGACATTCATCCATCTGGCACGGCGGTGGCGGATCGCGCGGCGGGACCGGCGAGCGGACCGCTCGGAAGCCGCGTAGGCATCGGCGCCCTCGGCATCCGGAACATCACCGGAGGTACGGCTCCTCCCGGTGTGCGGGACCTCCGGAGAAATCGTCGGCGATGGTGGCCGCCAGCTCGACGAAAGAACGCTTCGTCGGCTTCGACATCAGTTCCAGGTCCACATCCGCGCCTTCGGCGAGGTGATCGTCGAACGGGACCTTGTGGACGGCGCGGCATCGCGTGAGGAAGTGCTGGCCCAGCTGGTCGGTGTCGATGGTCGACGAACCGGGCCGCGACGAGCTCACGACGACGACGGCCCGCGAGACGAGATGTCCGAACCCGTGCGCCTCCAGCCAGTCGAGGGTGGCCCCGGCGCTGCGAGCACCGTCGAGAGCAGGAGAGCTGACGAGGATGATCATGTTCGCGAGATCGAGGACGCCGTTCATCGCCGAGTGGCTCAGGCCGGTGCCGCAGTCGGTGATGATGATGTTGTAGAACCGCTGGAGCACGGTGATGACGCCCCGGTACTCCTCCTCGTTGAACGCCTCGGCCATCGCCGGATCTCGCTCGGAGGCAAGGACCTCGAGTCGGCTCGGGGCCTGCGAGGTGTGTGCCCGGACATCGGAGTAGCGGTAGACGTTCTCGTCGGCGAGCAGGTCGCGGACCGTCGACCGTGTCTGTTGCGGAATCCGTTGTGCGAGCGTACCGAGGTCGGGATTGGCGTCGACGGCGATGACGCGGTCGCCGCGCAGCGAGGCGAACGTGGAGCCGAGGCCGACGGTGGTCGTGGTCTTGCCGACACCGCCTTTGAGTGACAGCACAGCGATGCGATAGTCCCCACGGACCGGCCGGTTCACACGTTCGAGCAGCTGCTGGTATTCGATGTCGCCCTGCGACTCTCCGGGATTGATGGCACCGGCCGACAACGTGTGCACCGCGCGCCGCCAGCCGCGGCTCGGGGCGCGACGAGCCTTGCGGATCAGCGCGACCTCGTCGAGCGAGGGGCCTCCCGGCGGCGGCCCGTATCCGTGCTGCATCGGCTGACCGGGGAAGGGCTGTCCGGGGAAGTTCGGGCCGGGGCCGACCGGAGCGGGACCCGGGTGTGGGGGCGGTTGGTGAGCGGTGACCGGCATCGACTGGTGAGCAGGTCCCGGGTCGCCCGGATGCGACGCGGGCGGGACGGGTGGCGGAGGGGCCGAGCGCGGGTCGACGTGGTGCGGCGACCCTCCGGACGCCGGTGCCGGCCCGCTGAACTGGTCGGGGCCGAACTGGCCGGGGCCGAAGTGATCCGGGCCGAGGTGATCCGATCTGGGGCCGGGCGGAACGTGGGGCGGCCAGGGGGGACCGGTGGGAGTCGTGGGCGGCGGAAACTCGGGACGGAATTGCGGCGACGGGGCCCCGCCGGCCGGATGGAGATCGGCGGGCGCGGCTCCGGGATACGTCGCCGGGCCGAATTCGTGGACAGGCGGGTGTGGGGAGTCGGGCTGATCGGACATCGGAGCGACGCGGCCGGCGTCGGCCTCGGGTCGCGGGGGAGTCGGTGCGCCGGCGGGTGATCCACTGTCATTCGGATGAGCGGACGGCCGGGTCGGCGGTGGCGGCCCGGAATCGGCCGGCGGCGGCGCGAACTGCAGCCACGGCGGCGGCGCAGGCGCGTCGGCATTCGAGCCGTCGGCCCCAGGTCCGTCGGGCCTCGTGGGGTTCTCATACGTCATCGGGGAATCCTCTGGTCAAGCGGCCGGGCGCCGATCGCGACAGGCTGCGAGTTCGGCGAGGCGTGCAGCGAATCCACCCCGTTTTGTCGATCAACCCCGGCTGCGTCCTGCGGCAGTCTACCGAAGCCCGTCGACCTGGTCCGGACGAGATCCACACACCGTCTCAGGGCATACGTTTGGCATTGCGTATCGCTGGTGTGGTGGCGTTGAGGTGAGTATGGCAGTATCAGGCACTCACACATGTGCGCAGCGGGGTGCGCGGATCTTCACGGATCCGCATGTGGGAGGTCTGCTTCCGTCGAACGAGAATTCGATGGAACCGAAAGGGGCCCCGGCTGCGTCATATTCGGCGTGAAGGGGGTGCAGCTTTCCATGACCTACTCCGACGATCCTCGGGATCCCGTCGACGGTGACGCCGACGACCCGTGGGCGGTGATGCACGAGTACACGACCGCTCGATCCCGATCCGGCGGGCTCGGCGTCCGAACCACCGCCCAGGGCCTGCCCGTATCGGTCCGTATCGAACCGTCTGAGCTCGCCAAGGACCCGGCTCTGCTCGCCGGTGACATCCTCCGACTCTGTCAGCAGGCGGCGATGTCCGCGGGAATCCGGCTCCGCGAGAACCTCCTTGCCGCCGGCATCGACCGTGACCTCGTGCAGGAGATGCAGCTGCCCCGCCCGGACGATCTCGCGCGAGCCGAATGGCGCGACGACGAGGAGGCCGACGCCCCCGCGTCGTGGTTGCAGCGATGACCTGGGGAATGGACGAACTCGAGGCGCGCGCGCAACGGCAGCTCGACGGCCTGCACGAGTTCCAGGAGAAACTGCGCGGGATCTCGGTGCGGGAGACGTCGTCCGACGGGCTGGTCACCGCCGAGGTGGACGGCAAGGGCGCGCTCGTCGACCTCGAATTCGCTTACGGCGCCAACGAACTCGGTGCGAGCCGCCTGGCCGACCAGGTCGTGACGACCGCCGCGCTGGCCGCGCAGAAGGTCTACGCCCGGATCGCCGCGGTGACCGAGGAGTTCAACGAGTCGTTCGGCGACATGCTGGCCGCTCGTCCGGCCGAATGACGGGTTCGGCCGACACGGAATCGTTTCATCAGACTCACGAGAACGAGGGGGTTCGAGAATGACGGACGTCAAGGTGACGCCGGAGGTGCTCGAGGGCTTCGCCGCAACGAACGCTGCGATGGCGACCGCGGTCGGGACCGCGGGTTCCATCGACGCCGCGGCCAACACGGCAGCGATGGTCCCCGTCTTCGGGCTGATCGGCCAGGAGTTTCTCGCTGCGTTCATCGCGGCGCAGGCCAGTCATCTCATGTCGGTGGGGCAGCTGGCGGCCGTACACGCAGCCACCGCCGCGTCCACCGCGGCGGGTCTCGCCGAATTCGAGGGCACCGACGCCTCGAGCGCCGCGGCCATCCGCTCGGTGCTGTGACGGTTCCACCGCAGATGCCGGCATCACCCGGCATCCCCGATGTGCCGGCACTGAACCACATGACGGTGCAGCAGATGATCGAGGCGACACCGCTCGGGCCGATCCTGGACCGAACCGTCGCAGACGTGCTCGGCGGGATGGGGTTGCCGCCGCTGCCCGTTCTGCCGCCGCTGCCGCCGCTGCCGGGACTGCCTCCGCTGCAGCCGCCGAATCTGGACATGTTCATCAAGCCGATGACCGATCTGCTGGGTGGTTTCGGCACCGGTGACCTCTCCGGCGGCGGCTTCGACCCGACGGTCATCTTCGAAAGCCTCACCAAGGTGCTCGAGACGTCGATGACGATGGGGCAGAGCGCCCTCAAGCTCGCCGACCAGTTGTGGACCGGGCAGGGTGCGGTGAGTGCCGGCGCCAAGACCGCGGAAGCAGGTGCCAACAGCTCGGCACTCGCGACGCAGGGCTCCGGGATCTCGCTGGACACCAAGACCGCTGCCGCCATCGTCGCGAAGGGGCTGGCGGTGGTGCAGGGGATCATCGCGGCAACAGTCGCAAAGATCACCAGCATGGCGGTCCCCATGATGATGACACCGGCGGTCGGCGCGGGCTTCGCGGCTGCGGCCGGGTTCGCCTCCATCGGACTGTCGCAGGCGACCGCCGCGGTCGCCGTGACCCGGGCCGAACTGCTCGGCCCGACAACTGCCATGGCGGTGAACGGAGCACCGGTCGCGGTCACCGGCGCACCCACGGCCGGCGCCGGACAATCGCCGTTCACGCTCGCGAGTTCCATTCTCGACGTCGTGTCGCCGGCCATGTCCACAGCCACCGAGTTGCCGACCTCCCTGATGCAGCCGATCAGCAAGATGCTGAACGTCGATCACGAATCGCCGGCCGTGGTCCCGGCCGCGCTGTCACCGAAGTCCAGAGGCGGCGGTGGCGGCGGTGGGGGAGGCGGCGGTGGTGGCGGCGGCGGCATCGGCGGCGTGGGTGGAGTCATGACGCCGCTCGGTGCTTCTCGGCCGACCGTCCCGACGAACTTCTCCCTCGGCGAACCCGCCCTCGGGGGATCGACGACGGCCAGACCCGTGACCGGACCCGCGGCGATGCCGATGGGCGGCGCACCGATGGCCGGTGCCCCGATGGGTGCCGCCGGTGCGCGGGGCGCGGGCGCCGCAGAGGACCAGCACGCGGTCCCCGACTATCTGGTCACCGAGGACAACGGTCGTCGCGTGGTCGGTGAGTCACCCGAGGTCGCGCCGGCTGTCATCGGCTTCGACGAAGCCGCCGACAGCGATCCGAGTCCGGACATCGAACTCCGACTGGGCATGCCCGGTCCGAAACGAAACGAGGAAGTATGAGCAACTCCCGACTCCGCGTCGAACCCGCCGAACTGATCTCGGCGGCAAGCGACCTCGACCGGATCGCCGATCGCCTCGAACTGGCGCTCACCGGCGCGGGCCGCGCACTCCCGGTCGCGGCCCAGGGCCGAGACGAGGTGTCGACCGCGGCCGCCGCGAGTTTCACCGCGGTCGCCGAGAAGTTCGAGACGGACACGGCGACGGGAGTCACGGAGATGCGGAAGATCGCCGCCGTCCTCCGAGCGCAGGCCGCCGGCTTCATCGAGGGCGATGCCGCGGCGTCGGACGCCTTCCGGGTGGCGCTCTAGTAGCGCCCGAAACATCCTGCGCAGCAGCGCCACTCAGCTCACACACCCACAATCCACCGGCATCGAAGGGAGGCGCTCGTGGTCGGCTTCACCGGAGTCAACTGGGACACCCGTCCGACCGAACAACTCGCCGCCGACCTCGGCGCGGGGCCCGGCCCCGCGCCGCTGGCGGAAGCCGGGCTGGCCTGGGCCGCCCTCGCCGCCGAGGTCGGGGAAGCGGGGGTCGAGTACGCGGCCGTGCTGGCACGGCTGGGCGCACACTGGCAGTCAGCCCACACAAGTGCGGCTTTCGAGAAACTGACGCGGTTGGCACCATGGTTCGCCGACGTCGCGGCCGAGGCCGTCGAGAATGCGGCGCGCGCCGAATCGCAGGCCGCGGCCATCACCGTCGCGCGGCTCAACATGCCCGACCTCGCGGAGGTCGACGTCGTCGAGAAGTTGCATGAGATCGCCACCACGGCCACGGCGGTCGCCCCGATCATCGCCGGCGCCGCCGCCCAGGCCGAGCGCGCGGTCGCGCACCAGCGCATGCGCGCCGCGCGGGTGATGCAGACGTATGAAAACGCCACCGAATCGGTTGCCGCGCCATGGGAATCGGCACGGCCGGCGCCGGTGCTGGTGTCCGGTGACCCGCTCGCTGCCGAGCAGGCGGCCGCAGCGCGTGCATCGGCACCACCGCTGCCGACTCCGGCGTCCGCGGCGCCTCCCGGTGCGGTGACGCCCGTGGGCTTCGGGGGAGTGTTCGTACCGCCGCCCGAGAAGCTCAAGTACGCACCGACCATCGTGGCGAGCAGCTCACCGCAGGTCACCACCACGACGACCGGCGGGGCGCCGGCCACGTCGGCTCCCGGTCCGGGTCCCGGCGTACCACCTCCGGTGGCCCCCGGCGTCGCCGCGGCAGACCGCGGTGCAGTCGTCCGCACGGTCGCCGCCGATCTCGACTCGCCGGACGCACCGACGTCCTCGGCGAGCGAAACGACGGAGCAGACGGCCACGTGGGCCGATCTGGCCACGTCGGATCGCCCTGCCGCACATTATGTCTCGGAGCCGGACACCCACCTCCGTCCGGATGTCGATCCCCGATACCTGTCGGAGACGCTCATGCTCGGCAACCCGGGTGAGCGCCGATGATGCCGATCACGAACGACGCCGGGCTGCTCGTCGACGCCGCGGTCCTGCGCAGGCTGGGCGAACGCTTCGGGGTCCAGACCTGGCCGGTCGTTCTCGATCTGGGCGACGTCGCCGAGAATGACGGCGCCGACACGGAATCCGGTGCGACCGCCGACTCCGAAGCCGACGCGACGATCGAAGCACTCGGACTCGTCGAGCACGGCGAGCCGTCGGCGTGGGCCGCGACGGTGCTGAGGGTGCTGGCGCAACCATGGCGTGAGATCGAGATCCGATCGTTCTCCGACGGTGCCGTTCGCCGAATATGCGTGGCGCGCAACGGTCACCAGCATGTACTCGCGAAGCGAACCGGGCCGGGGGTCGACATCACGGTTGTCGACGTCGGCGATGTGGCGGAACTCGCCGGCATCGTGCGGGCACAGTTCGACGCACCCGGATCCGATGCGTCGACGCCGGCTGACTTCACGGCCTTCGCGGCTCCGTCCGACGAGGTGGTCGACCGGCTCGGCCGCTGTCGGACGGGAATCGAGACGACCGACGCCCTGCACGCGCTGGGAGCGACTCCGGCGGATGCCGCCGTCGTGTCGGCCGCCTTCGCGTCGTGCCGGACGCGCACCGAGATCGTCGCCTCGATGAACGAGGACGGACGATTCGCTCAATCTTCTGGAGCTGTGGCGGTTTTCGACACCGAGCGGGGTCGAATCGTGTCCAGTCCCAGCAAGTCCCCGGACGGTCGGGTGTGGACCACCTTCTCGCCGGGAACGGGTCATCGAATCGCACAGGCGGTCAGCCTGTTGATAGAGACCCTGCCCGACGGGAAATGGATGCCATGATCCGCATCGGGGGATTCCGCGGAACAGACCGCCGCGGGAATCAACTGTCAGGGGTATCTGTGTCACGGATACCAACGGGGGCATCGCCAGACGGTGCCGTTACACAGGAGGAGCACTCATGCTGAACTTGCCCGGAGCAGGCGGCGGCGCCGGCGTCACCGTGAACGTCGCGGACGGACAGGCCACCGCAGCCAAGGTCGGCAGTCTCGTCGAGGACATGAAGGCTGTCATCAACCAGATCGCGCAGCACGCCGGCAATGCGACGCCGACATGGCAGGGCTCGGCCGGCGTCGCGTTCGACGGAACGCACACCGACTGGAACAAGGCCGCGCTGACGATGAACCAGCTGCTGGAGCAGATCAAGACCCAGCTCACCAACGGCTTCGCCGGCTACGAGGACCAGGACGCGGCTGCGGCGCGCGGATTGAGCACCAGCGTCTGACACCGGCGTCTGACCACGGCCTGCCTTCTCAACTCCACGTTCTGCGAAAGGAACATCCATGAACGGCTCGATCAATTACGACTTCGCCGCTCTCGGCGATCTCAGCGGCGGCCTCCGGGCTGCCTTCACCCAGCTCGAGGACCTCAACTCTCAGCTCAAGGCGCAGGTCGCCGCGCTCGACGGGAACTGGAACTCGCAGCAGGCCAAGGCTGCCTACGTCGACGCGCAGGGCGCGTTCGATCGAATCTTCACCCAGTCTCGTGACTCGCTGACCTCGCTCGAGCAGGGTGTGAGCAACGCCAGCCGCGTCATGCAGGACACCGACGCAGCGATCGGAACGGGTTTCCGCGGTCTCGTCTGACCGCCGAACCCTCGCACTGTCCAGACGCCAGGCGGGGACCCTCCCGGGCACCGCGCCCGAAAGGGTCCCCGTTCGCTTCGCCCGCCTCCCAGGGCGGGCACAACGGCGTCGGTCAGGAGCCGTTCCGAGGTTTCCGGTGTCGGGCAACTGGGAAAGGTGCTTCGCACGTCGACTGACACGCCTTTGCGGATGTGCTTCGATCCGAACATCGTTCGGATAGCGTAGGCATTCGCTCCAGGCGAGTTCGTCCTCGTCGCACGACCGCGGGTGGGCCAGTGACTCTGGTTCCGCCGGACCATGGGAGGACCCGATGAGTAGCCCGTTCAGGCGCGTCAAGTCGGTCGAGCAATCGATCACCGACACCGACGAACCCGATACCAAACTCCGCAAAGACCTCACCTCGTGGGATCTGACCGTCTTCGGTGTGGCCGTCGTGGTCGGCGCCGGAATCTTCACTCTCACCGCGCGCACGGCGGGCAATCTCGCCGGGCCCTCGGTGTCGTTGGCCTTCGTGCTGGCCGCCATCGCGTGCGGACTCGCCGCCCTCTGTTATGCCGAATTCGCATCGACGGTGCCGGTCGCCGGTAGTGCGTACACCTTCACCTTCGCGACCTTCGGCGAATTCATCGCCTGGATCATCGGGTGGGACCTGATCCTGGAGTTCGCGTTGGCGGCGTCCGTGGTCGCCAAGGGGTGGTCCCTCTACCTGGGCAACATCCTCGGGACGTCGGCATCCATCGAGATCACCGACTCCATCAGTTTCGACTGGGGTGCGGTCCTGCTCATCGCGGTCTTGACGGTCCTGCTCGCCCTCGGAACCAAGTTGTCGTCGCGGGTGTCGCTCGTCATCACGACGATCAAGGTCTTCGTCGTCCTGCTCGTCATCGTTGTCGGCGCCTTCTACATCTCGGCGAAGAACTACGACCCGTTCGTACCCCCCGCTGCTCCGCCGGCCGAAGGCGAGTCGGGTCTGCACCAGACGCTGTTCTCGGCGATCACGGGTGCCGAGGGCAGCACCTTCGGGTGGTACGGCCTGCTCGCCGCCGCGTCGCTGGTGTTTTTCGCCTTCATCGGTTTCGACGTCGTGGCGACCACCGCCGAAGAGACCAAGAATCCGCAGAAGGCCATGCCCCGCGGCATCCTCGGATCCCTGGCGATCGTGACCGTTCTCTACGTCGGCGTCAGCCTGGTCGTCTCCGGCATGGTTCCGTACCCGGAGCTGGCCGACAAGACGGACCCGGCGACCGGTGAGGTGTCCGGGTCGACCCTCACCACCGCGTTCGAGTATCACGGGGTGACCTGGGCCGGCTGGGTCATCAACCTCGGTGCCCTCGCCGGTCTGACGACGGTCGTCATGGTGCTGATGCTCGGCCAGACCCGCGTCGGATTCGCGATGGCCCGCGACGGCCTGCTGCCCCGATCGCTGGCCCGTACGGGCAAGCGCGGGACCCCCGTGCGATTCACCATCCTGGTCGGTGTCGTCTCGGGCGTGCTCGCGGCCTTCTTCCCGATGGGGACGCTCGAGGAGATGGTCAACATCGGCACGCTCTTCGCCTTCGTGCTGGTGAGTGTCGGAGTCATCGTCCTGCGCCGGACCCGGCCCGATCTCGAGCGTGGCTTCCGCGTGCCGCTCGTCCCGCTGGTACCGATCCTGTCGATCCTCGCGTGCCTGTGGCTGATGCTGAACCTGTCGGTCGAGACCTGGATCCGGTTCGTCGTGTGGATGGTCCTCGGCGTCGTCGTGTACTTCGCCTACGGCTATCGCAAGTCGGTCTTCGCGCGGCGGGAGCGCGGGGAGCTGGTGGGCGAGGTCGATGCGTCTGCCCACGGGGTCGCCGCCGACGACGGTCCCGCGCGCGGTAGCTGAATCCGACGCCCCTGCCCCTCGGAACCGGCCGGTCGTTCCGATAGCCTGGATCGAACGCATTCGCGCCTGCATCATCAGGCGCCCGACGCGAACGACAAGGGGATCAGATGACGACTGCTCAGGACGAGCTGAAGGCCGACAGCCGCAACGGAATCGACTACAAGGTTGCCGACCTGTCCCTCGCGGACTTCGGCCGCAAGGAGATCGAGCTCGCCGAGCACGAGATGCCCGGACTCATGGAACTGCGACGCGAGTATGCAGACGTGTTGCCGCTCAGGGGGGCTCGGATCTCCGGCTCGCTGCACATGACCGTGCAGACCGCCGTTCTCATCGAGACCCTGACCGCGCTCGGCGCCGAGGTCCGCTGGGCGTCGTGCAACATCTTCTCCACCCAGGACCACGCCGCAGCGGCGATCGTGGTGGGCCCGAATGGCACCCCGGAAGAGCCGAAGGGTGTGCCGGTCTTCGCCTGGAAGGGCGAGACCCTGGAGGAGTACTGGTGGGCGGCCGAGGAGATGCTGACCTGGCCGGGTGAACCGGCGAACATGATCCTCGACGACGGCGGTGACGCGACGATGCTCGTGCTGCGCGGCGCCGAATTCGAGAAGGCCGGCGTGGTCCCGCCCGCCGAGGACGATCATCCGGCCGAGTACAAGGTGTTCCTCGAACTGTTGCGCAAGCGCTTCGAGACCGACAAGGGCAAGTGGACCGCGATCGCCGAATCGGTCCAGGGCGTCACCGAGGAGACCACCACCGGCGTTCTGCGCCTGTACCAGTTCGCCGCCGCCGGCGATCTCGCCTTCCCGGCGATCAACGTCAACGACTCCGTCACCAAGTCGAAGTTCGACAACAAGTACGGGACCCGGCACTCGCTGATCGACGGCATCAACCGCGGCACCGACGTCCTCATCGGCGGCAAGAAGGTGCTGATCTGCGGTTACGGCGACGTGGGCAAGGGATGCGCGGAGTCGCTCGCCGGCCAGGGCGCCCGTGTCCAGGTCACCGAGATCGACCCGATCAACGCACTGCAGGCGCTCATGGACGGCTTCGACGTCGTCACCGTCGAGGACGCGATCGGCAACGCCGACATCGTCATCACCTCGACCGGCAACCTCGGCATCATCACCCTCGAGCACATGCGGGCGATGAAGCACCAGGCGATCCTCGGCAACATCGGTCACTTCGACAACGAGATCGACATGGCCGGGCTCGAGCGGTCGGGTGCCAAGCGCATCACCGTCAAGCCGCAGGTCGACCAGTGGATCTTCGAGAACGGCAAGTCGATCATCGTGCTGTCCGAGGGGCGCCTGCTCAACCTCGGCAATGCGACCGGCCACCCGTCGTTCGTGATGAGCAACAGCTTCTCGAACCAGGTGATCGCGCAGATCGAGCTGTGGACGAAGAACGACGAGTACGACAACGAGGTCTACCGTCTGCCCAAGCACCTCGACGAGAAGGTCGCGCGCATCCACGTCGAGGCACTCGGCGGCACGCTCACCAAGCTCACCAAGGAGCAGGCCGAGTACATCAACGTCGACGTCGAGGGCCCCTACAAGCCCGAGCATTACCGCTACTGATCGTCAACGACACAAGGGGCGTCCCACCGAGGTGGGACGCCCCTTGTCGTATGGTGCCGGTGTCGGATGGTGCGGGTGCGGTCAGGTACGGATGTGGTCAGGTGCCGATGTCGGGTTCGGCGTCGGGGCAGTAGATCCACGAACCCTGCTCCTTGAGGAACCGTTCCCTCGACTTCTCCGAAGCCGTTCTCTCCGTGCCCTTCTCGAGGTGAGACACGACCTCGGACTGGGCGACGTTGCCGTCGAAGGCCGTGTCGAGGAAACCGTCGAGGACGATGTCGCCGCCGTCGGCGGGTGGTGCCTCGGTGACCCGATCGCGGGATTGGGTGCACACCGCGGCGCGCATCCGGCCGACGTCGCGCGCGTTGTGTGCCGTGATGTAGGCGAGCAACGCGGAGCGGATCTCGGCCAGCGCCGTGTAGTCGGTCGACCCCGGCTCCGATCCGGTCCCGCTCGGCGAGGGGTCGCTCGTGGTCGAGGTCGGGGCGGATGAGGGGCTCGACGTGCCGGCAACCGCGGAGTCCTCCGACGACGATCTGGTCGCCACGACCGTCACCACGAGCGCGATCACCGCGACGACCGCGACGCCGCCGAGCACCCACGCGACGATCACCCCGGTGTTGCGGCGGGGCGGCGGTGGTGGCCCGGGCGGACCGCCGAAGCCCGGGGCGAGCGCGGGCGGCCCGTATTGTCCGGGAGCGAACGGCGGACGGCCATACGGAGCGCCGGGTGGCGGCACCGGGCCGCGGCCGGGTGGGGGGCCGTACCCGCGGGGCCCGGGCGGACCGGGATACGGACGTCCCGGACCCTGCTGACCGGGACCCTGCTGACCGGGGCCGGGTGGGCCGTAGGGCGACGGCCCGCCACCAGGTGGAGGTGGCTGATAGGTCATGGAACGCCTTCCGAATCGTTGGTCCAAGGCTATCGAAACCGCGCGACGGGAGCATCGATCGAGTCATTCGGTCGGTGTCGTCCGGCCTGCGCTCAGATGGTGGGCCAGGTCCTGGATGTTCTCGCCGTCGTAGCGGTACCAGGGTGACATCCACGCGGCGTCGGCGAGGTCGCGGTACACGGCGTCGACGCGACGCTGAAGCGCTTCGTCCCGTTCGTAGGTGTCCCGGGCACGTGTCGCATCCCGCTCGGCCCGCGCCGCGGCGCGCTGCATCGCGACCTCGGGGGAGACCCCGAGCAGTACGTGGCGGTCGGGGACGGGCATGCCGAATCGTCCGAATTCCAGGTCGACTACCCAGCGCACGACCTCACCGGCGGCGTCCTGGTCGAGCCGCGCCGCGTTGTATGCGGCGTTGGACGCGACATAGCGGTCGAGGATCACGATGTCGTGGGCGTCGGTCGCGGCCGCGATGTCATCGACCGCGCCGGCTCGGTCGAGCGCGAAGAGCAAGGCCATGGCGTACACGCTGTCGCTGAGATCACCGTGCGAACCGTGCAGGGCCTCGGCGGCGATGTCAGCGGTTGCCGACCGGCCGTAGCGCGGGAACGTGAAGGTCGCGACCCGCAGTCCGGCCGCCGACCACCGATCGATCAAACCGGTGACCAACGTGTTCTTCCCGGCGCCGTCGAGTCCTTCGACGGCTATCAATTGACCCACGCGGGGGAGTCTAGGGGGTGGGACCGATCGGGTCGGAACGTCCGTCCCGGCGCGTCGATCACCACGGTTTCATCACGGTGATGTCACCATTGACATCATGAAGCCCCGCATCCTTGTCGTGGACGACGACGCCGCGCTCGCCGAGATGCTGACGATCGTGCTGCGCGGCGAGGGTTTCGAGCCCTTCGTGGTGGGCGACGGCACACAGGCTCTGACCGCCGTCCGGGAGATCCGACCCGATCTCGTACTCCTCGACCTCATGCTGCCCGGCATGAACGGCATCGATGTGTGCCGAGTGCTCCGCGCCGACTCCGGTGTGCCCATCGTGATGCTGACCGCGAAGTCCGACACCGTCGACGTGGTGCTGGGACTCGAGTCCGGCGCCGACGACTACATGGTCAAGCCGTTCAAGCCCAAGGAACTCGTCGCCCGAGTGCGCGCGCGACTGCGCCGGACCGACGAGGAACCCGCCGAGCTGCTGTCGATCGGGCCGGTGGAGATCGACGTCCCGGCGCACAAGGTCACGCGCGACGGCGTGCCGATCTCGCTGACCCCCCTCGAGTTCGACCTGCTGGTGGCGCTGGCGCGCAAGCCCCGTCAGGTCTTCACCCGCGATGTCCTCCTGGAACAGGTGTGGGGATACCGGCATCCGGCGGACACTAGACTCGTCAACGTGCATGTCCAGCGGTTACGCGCCAAGGTCGAAACCGACCCGGAGAATCCCGAGGTCGTCCTGACGGTGAGGGGGGTCGGCTACAAGGCCGGCCCGCCGTGATCGGTCGATCTCGACGACGGGTCAACAGCACTCTCGGACGCTTCACCCGCACCGCCGGCGCTGTCGGACGTGCCTTCGGGCACATCTGGCGGCGCTCGCTGCAGTTGCGGGTCGTCGTGTCCACGTTGGTGCTGTCGGTCGTCGTGCTCCTCATCCTCGGCTTCGTTCTGGTCACCCAGATCACCGACCGGCTGCTCGACGTCAAGCTGGCCGCGGCGACCGAGGAGATCGACCGGGCCCGCATCTCCGTGGAACGTGACCTCTCGAGCGGTGCGGGGAACATGTCGGTGCAGAACCGACTGCGCCAGACGCGATCGCTGCTCACCGACCGAGATGCCGACACCGGCCAGGCGTCGGGCGCGGTCGGTGCCTTCGACACCGTGCTGCTGGTGCCGGGAGGCTCCGACAACGGGGTCGCGAGCGGTGTCGGACCGACCGCCGAGGTCCCGTCGAACCTGCGTGACATGGTGCGCGGCGGGCAGGTGGCCTACCAGTACACCCAGGTCCCCGACGGGACGGGCGGGCGGGCGCCCGCGTTGATCGTCGGCAGTCCCACGAACGCCTCGGTGCCCGGCCTCGAGCTGTACCTCGTCTTCCCGCTGACCGCCGAACAGAACACGCTCGATCTGGTCCGCGGCACCCTGCTGACCGGCAGCATCGTGCTGCTCGGTCTGCTGGCCGCGATCGCCTGGCTCGTCTCGCGGCAGGTCGTCATCCCGGTGCGGTCGGCGTCGCGGATCGCGGTGCGGTTCGCCGATGGCCGACTCAAGGAGCGGATGCCGGTCCGCGGTGAGGACGACATGGCCCGGCTCGCGATGTCGTTCAACGACATGGCCGAGAGTCTGTCCAAACAGATCACCCATCTCGAGGAGTTCGGCGGGCTGCAGCGCCAGTTCACCTCCGACGTCAGTCACGAGCTGCGCACCCCGCTCACCACGGTGCGGATGGCCTCGGACGTGCTCTACGAGGGCCGCGAGGATCTCGACCCCGTCCGCAAGCGGTCGGTGGAGTTGCTCGACAAGGAGCTCGACCGTTTCGAGACGCTGCTCAACGAATTGCTGGAGATCTCGCGCCACGACGCAGGCATGGCCGAACTGGCCGCCGAACGCATGGACATGGCGATCCCGATCGACGGCGCCCTCGCCACGGTCGGTCATCTGGCCGAGGAGACCGGCACCGAGCTCGTCCTCGACCTGCCTGCCGAACCGGTCCTCGCCGAGATCGACCCGCGTCGCGTCGAGCGCATCCTGCGGAACCTCCTCGCCAATGCCATCGACCACGGTGAACGGAAACCGGTGACGCTGACCATGCGTTCGGATGGTGACGCGGTGGCGATCACCGTGCGCGATCAGGGCATCGGACTGCGTCCGGGGGAAGAGAAGCTGGTGTTCAACCGATTCTGGCGTTCCGACCCGTCGCGGTTCCGGCGCTCGGGCGGTACCGGTCTCGGGTTGGCGATCAGCATCGAGGACGCGCGCCTGCACCAGGGGAGGCTCGAGGCCTGGGGCGAGCCGGGCAAGGGTGCGTGCTTCCGGCTGACCCTGCCGCTCGTGCGCGGGCACAAGGTCCTGGGCTCCCCGCTGCCGCTGAAGTCGGTGGGCACGCTGCAGCGCACGTCCGGGCCCAAGACGTCCGGCCGCGCTCCGGGCAGCCCGGGGGTGGGTGCGGAATGAACCGATCACCCCGGTCGGCCCGCGGTGTTCTCGCGCTGGCGTTGGCCGTCGCGGCGCTCCTCGTGGTCGCCGCATGCGGCGCGATCCCCAACGACTCCTCGCCGCAACCCATCAAGTCGTTCGAGCGGGAGGGCGCCACCAACGCGGTCCCGGTGCCGCAGGCCGACATGGACCCCGAGGCGCTGGTGCGGGCCTTCCTCAAGTCCACGGTCGATCCCGACTCGGCTCATCGTGCAGCCCGGGCATTCCTGACCCCGGTCGCCTCCCAGCAATGGGACGATCGCGGCGACGCGCTCATCGTCGACGAGATCAACACCTTCGTCGACCAGCGCAACGAGGACTCGGTGCGGATGCGGCTGATCGGCGACAACGTCGGGACCCTCAAGTCCGACGGTCAGCTGCTCCCGGCGTCGGGGCGGGTGGAGACGAGCATCAGCCTCACGCGATCCGGTGATCAGTGGCGGATCGATGGTCCGTTGCCGAGCGGAACGATGATCGACCGCGACCAGTTCGACAACACCTACCGCCCGGTCTCGCTGTACTTCAGCGACCGAACCGGGCGCCGACTGGTGCCCGACCCGCGCTGGCTCTATGCCGGCCAGGCCACCGACCCCACCGTCCTGGTCAACCGTCTGATCGCCGGCCCCGCCTCGGATCTGGCGGCGGCTGTGGACAGCGGCTTCCCCAACGACGCCGCGCTGCGGGGCCCGGTCGTGGGTCTCGCCGGCGGCGGGGTGCGGGTGGACCTCGACGGCATCGGGAGCGCGCCGGCCCGTGATCGCGCCGTGCTCGCCGCCCAGATCATCTGGACCCTCGACGGCGCCGACATCTCCGGCCCCTATGTCATCGACGCCGACGGTGCCCCGCTGGCCGCCGAGCGGGCCTCCGGATGGCAGACCGCCGACGTCCGGGCCTTCGACCCCAACTCCGTGCCCACCACCGATGTCGGGCTGAACATCATCACCGGCGGAGCCCTGCGCGCGGTGACGGACACCGCGACGGTGCCCGTTCAGGGGCCGTTGGGTACCGCTCGCGATGTGCGTTCGGCGACCATCTCCGACAACGGGGCGCGGGTCGCGGCGGTCCGCGGCCTGTCCGGGCCCGATCGCAGGCTCGAGTTGGTGATCGGCGACTACGGCGGCGACATCGGTCCGATCGTCGGCGGCTCCTCGATCACCCGTCCGTCCTTCGGCGCCGACGAGAACACGGTCTGGGTCGTGGTCGACGGCAAGCCGATCCAGTGGCAACGCGACGACGACGGTACCCAGACGGTGCCCGTCGAGGCGTCGTCGATCCCGACGGTGGCCCGCGGTGCGATCACCGAGATGCAGGTGGCGCCGGACGGGGTGCGCGCCGCCCTCGTGGTCGGGGGACAGATCGTCTTCGCCGTCCTGTCGACCAACGCCGAGGGCGGGGTGTCGCTGACGAGTCCACGGATAGCCGCCTACAACATCGGCAACCGTGCGGTCTCGGTGGACTGGGCGTCGCCGACGACATTGATGATCGCGCGCGAGGCGCCGGAGTCGCCGGTCGTGCAGCTGTCGATCGACGGCACCCCGGCAGTGGGCCTGCTGAGCGGCAACGTGTCACCGCCGGTGCGGGCAGTGGTCGCCAACACGTCCACGATCTACGTCGGTGATCAGCGCGGGGTCCTCCGTCTGGGCAGCAGCAACGGACAGCCCGACCAGTATTGGACCGAGGTCGAGCCGGCGATGATCGACGGCGCGATCCCCGTCCTGCCCTGATCGGCAGACGGTCTCTGCGGCCGCCGGTCGGATCGAGAACGCATGCGACCTCGGCCGGTGCGCTCGACGCGGCGAGACCCGGGTCGAGAACGGTCCTCAGGCAGCGGCCAGCACCACGACCGCGACGACGTCGATCCCGTTCTCGGACAGCACGCGTACCGACTCGGCCGCGGTCGCGCCGGTGGTCAGTACGTCGTCGACCAGGATGGCGGTCGTCCCTCGGGTCGGCGGGCCGCCAGCGTGTAGTCGCACCGCACCGCGAAGGTTCTGGGCACGGGCCCGGGCATCGAGTCCGGCGGAATCCCGTGCGGTCGCCGCCGTCCTCAGAAGCGGTGCCACGCGTACGCGTCGGCCCAGGACCGGCGCGGCATACGACGCCACCGCGGTGACCGGGTCGCCACCCCGCCGGCGCGCGGTCATCCGGCGTGTGGGGGCCGGGATCAACAGCATCCGGTCGGCGTCGGGGAGCTCGCCCCAGCCGGCGAGCACGCGGATGCCGCGGGCGAGTGCGGTGCCGAGCGGGCGCGCGAGGTCTCGGCGGTCGTGTTCCTTGATCTCGATGATCGCCTGCCGGTGCGGACCCCGATAACGGCCGAGCGCCCACACGGCGACGCCCGGCTCGACCCGTGGACGGGCGGCGATCGGAACGTCGGACAGAGCGTGTTCGCACCGCGGGCACCATCGGGTCCCCGGGCGCCGGCACCCACCGCACAGGACCGGGAGCACGAGATCGGCCCCGGCACGGAAGATCCCCCACCGCCGTGTCACCCGCCGACGGTAGACCAACCCGATCCGGTGCGGCGGGCCCCGGCCGAGGCTGTGGACAACCGGCGCGGGGGCTCGGCCGGGACCTTGTACCCCGATCGTCACGACATGCCGACGCGGCGCCGCAAAACGTGGCCGATACCGGAACTTGCGGCTACGGTCGGGGGTACAGCAGGTTGCCGGCGGCCCTCGAGGCCGGCGCCGGCCACGACCGCTTTTGCCGGGAGGTGATGCCCCTGTAGCCAGGGTGTCAGCTGTCAGCTGACATGGACACATCCTCGGTGCCGTTCGAATCATCAGTGCGACAACAGATCACGATGACTCAACCGGCTTCGGGACAATTCAGGAGGTAGTTGAATGTCCACAGTCATCCACCGCAAAGGCCAGCGCGAACCGAAGACCGCCGACCCACGGCCGACCGTGGAGGAGGGCCTCGCGCCCGACCGCCAGCCAGCCGAGAACGATTCCTACGATCCAGAGTTCGCCTTCGTCCGCCCACCGGGAACGGTGGAATCCGACGATCCCGCCGAACCCACAGCCAAGGTCGTGTTCAGCGGCCGCAACGTCGAGATCCCCGACCACTACCGCATCTACGTCGGCGACAAACTCGCTCGCCTCGAGCGTTTCGATCCGACCATCTACCGATTCGACGTCGAGCTGAACCACGAACGCAACCGGAGACAGTCCAAGTCCTGTCAGCAGGTGGAGATCACCGCGACGGGCAAGGGGCCGATCGTACGGGCGCAGGCCTGTGGCGAGAACTTCTACGCCGCGCTCGAACACGCGCTGGACAAGGTCGAGTCCCGACTCCGTCGCGTCAAGGACCGCAGGCGTGTCCACCACGGCAACCGTCGGCCGCTCTCGGTCGCCGAGGCCACCGAGATCGGTGCGCCACCCCTGCGCGACAACCAGTTGTCGGTCGACGGCCTCGTCGGTGATCCCGGGACGGACTCCGGCGACACGGCCGAACGGTGGGACGACGGTGTGGAGGAGTACACGCCGGGCCAGATCGTGCGCGTCAAGGAGCACACCGCGGTACCGATGACCGTCGACGACGCGCTCTACGAGATGGAACTGGTCGGCCACGACTTCTTCCTGTTCCACGACAAGGAGACCGACAAGGCGTCCGTGGTCTACCGCAGGCATGCCTTCGACTACGGCCTCATCAGATTGACGTGACCCCCGAGCGGCCCTGATCGGCGGTCACCGGGTCGGTCCCGAGCGAGGAACTCGGGACCACCTGACGGTCCGATCAGGGTCTGCTCAGCTCACCTCGCTACCATGGGATCCGGTCTGTGCGTTCGCGCGGGCCGGATTCCGTGTGTTTTCTACAGGTGAGGGACTCGATCCACGGTGCTGAACAAGCTGTTGCGTGTCGGCGAAGGCCGCATGGTCAAGCGACTCGATGCGATCGCATCGCACGTCGAGGCGCTGTCCGATGATGTCGAGGCGTTGACCGACGCCGAGTTGCGCGCCAAGACAGACGAGTTCAAGGAGCGGATCGCCGACGGGGCGTCGCTCGACGAGCTGCTGCCCGAGGCGTTCGCGGTGGCCCGTGAGGCCGCGTGGCGCGTCCTCGACCAGAAGCACTTCCACGTCCAGATCATGGGCGGCGCGGCGCTGCACTACGGGAACATCGCCGAGATGAAGACCGGTGAGGGCAAGACGCTCACCTGTGTGCTCCCGGCGTACCTGAACGCACTCTCCGGTGACGGCGTCCACGTCGTCACCGTCAACGACTACCTGGCCAAACGCGACTCCGAGTGGATGGGTCGCGTGCACCGGTTCCTGGGTCTGGACACCGCGGTGATCCTGACCGGGATGAGCTCGGCCGCGCGTCGGGAGGCCTATGCCGCCGACATCACCTACGGCACCAACAACGAGTTCGGCTTCGACTACCTGCGCGACAACATGGCGCATTCCCTCGAGGATCTCGTCCAGCGCGGTCACGCGTTCGCCATCGTCGACGAGGTCGACTCGATCCTGGTCGACGAGGCCCGGACGCCGCTGATCATCTCCGGTCCCGCCGAGGGGTCGAGCAAGTGGTACACCGAGTTCGCGCGGATCGCCCCGCTCCTCGAGCGCGACGTGCACTACGAGGTGGACATCAAGAAGAAGACGGTCGGCGTCCACGAGGCCGGCGTCGAGTTCGTCGAGGATCGCCTCGGCATCGACAATCTGTACGAGGCCGCCAACTCGCCCCTGGTCAGCTACCTGAACAACGCGATCAAGGTCAAGGAGCTGTTCCAGCGGGACAAGGACTACATCGTCCGCAACGGCAACGTCATGATCGTCGACGAGTTCACCGGGCGTGTGCTCGACGGTCGTCGCTTCAACGAGGGTCTGCACCAGGCCATCGAGGCGAAAGAGGGCGTCGAGATCAAGGCCGAGAACCAGACGCTGGCCACGATCACGCTGCAGAACTACTTCCGTCTCTACGAGAAGCTGTCCGGTATGACCGGTACCGCCGAGACCGAGGCCGCCGAGTTCGACCAGATCTACAAGCTCGGGGTGCTGCCGATCCCGACGAACAAGCCGATGATCCGCAAGGACCAGGGCGACCTCATCTACAAGACCGAAGAGGCGAAGTTCGCCGCCGTGGTCGACGATGTCACCGAGCGCCACGAGACCGGCCAGCCGGTCCTGATCGGTACGACCAGCGTCGAACGTTCGGAGTACCTGTCGCGCCAGCTCAAGAAGCGCGAGGTGCCGCACAGCGTCCTGAACGCGAAGTTCCACGAGCAGGAGGCGCAGATCATCGCCGAGGCGGGCCGGCTCGGTGCGGTGACCGTCGCGACCAACATGGCCGGTCGTGGTACCGACGTGGTGCTCGGCGGCAATCCCGACATCATCGCCGACACCCGGCTGCGCAAGGCCGGACTCGACCCGGTGCAGACGCCCGACGAGTACGAGGCCGCGTGGGACGAGGCCATCGAGGTCGCGCGCACCGGCGCGGCCAAGGAGGCCGAGGAGGTCCGCGCGGCGGGCGGGTTGTACGTGCTCGGAACCGAGCGCCACGAGTCGCGTCGTATCGACAACCAGCTGCGCGGTCGTTCGGGCCGCCAGGGCGACCCGGGCGAGTCGCGGTTCTACCTGTCGGTCGCCGACGAACTGATGCGCCGATTCAACGGCGGTGCGCTCGAGGCGATCATGAACCGCCTGCCCGACGACGTGCCGATCGAGGCCAAGATGGTCACCAAGGCCATCCGTAGCGCTCAGACGCAGGTCGAGCAGCAGAACTTCGAGATGCGCAAGAACGTCCTCAAGTACGACGAGGTGATGAACGAGCAGCGCAAGGTCATCTACGCCGAGCGCCGCACGATCCTCGAGGGCGAGGATCACCACGAGCAGGTCAAGCAGATGGTCTCCGATGTCGTCGGGGCCTATGTCGAGGGCGCGACGGCCGAGGGATATGCCGAGGACTGGGATCTCGACGAGCTGTGGTCGGCCCTGCGCGCGCTGTATCCGATCGAACTCGATCCGAAAGATGTCGTCGGCGAGTCCGAATACGGTGAGCGCGATGACATCTCGGCCGAGGAGTTGCGCGAGAAGCTCGTCGACGACGCTCGTGCCGCATACGACGCCCGCGAGAAGCAGATCGACTCGATCGCCGGCGAGGGCGCGATGCGCCAGCTCGAGCGCAGTGTGTTGCTGAGCGTGCTCGACCGCAAGTGGCGCGACCACCTCTACGAGATGGATTACCTGCGCGAGGGCATCCACCTGCGTTCGATGGCGCAGCGTGACCCGGTCGTCGAGTACCAGCGCGAGGGCTTCGACATGTTCCACGGAATGCTCGAGGGCCTCAAGGAAGAGGCGCTGACCATCCTGTTCAACGCCCAGGTCCAGACCGAGCAGCCGGCCCAGCAGCAGCCGCTCCCGAGCGCGGCCGACCTGCGCGCGGCGGTGGGCGCGGGCGCCCCGGCCCCCGTGCCGGCGGCCCCGGTGGCCGAGTCCGGTGCACAGGCCCCGGCCGCCCTGCGGGCACCGGCGCAGTCGGGTGACCCGGCCGTCACGTACTCCGGTCCGGGCGAGGGCGGCGGAACGGTCGTGCACTCCGAGGAAGAGGAGCTCTCGGGGGCCGCGGAATCCGCCAGCCGACGTGAGCGCCGCGCAGCGGCCCGTGCGACCACCAAGGGGGCCCGGCCCAAGCCCCCGAAGTCCAAGAAGCAGCGCCGCTGACACGTGTTCTGACCGCCGGCGGTCGGCCCTGGTTCTCCGGGGCCGGCCGCCGGCGATTTTTTTCGGACCATAGGGAACCGGGACGCCGCCTGGTGCGTCCAAGTCGCATGCACCCACTCCTCACGGGTCCTGAACCCGCCCCGGCCGGCACGTCCTGGCCGCACGTGTCCGGGCCGATGCAGACACCACGGGTGCGGGTTCGTCCCGCCCCGCCGTACGAGCCGGCCGGTCCGGTGGTGGCCGCCATGCCCGGCGTCGCGCCCTCGTCGACCGTCCGTCCGTTCCCGGCGTCCACACCCGGCACGGGTTCGGCCCGTAAGACCGCGTCGGCCGCCGCCGAGGCCCGCCGCTTCACCGTGGCGGTGTCCCGCCTGTTGTTCGAGGTGGTGGACCGTCGCCGCTCGGTCACACATCTCGGTGATGTCGTGTCGCCGGCCGTCGCCGACCAGGTCGCGGCGCTTGTGCGGCACGACGCCTTCCGGGTTCCCGAGGCACACGCCGCCGCGGCGTCGGCGCCCGCCGCGACGCAGGTCCCGACCGGGAACGTGCTGCGGCGGGTGCACGTCCAGTTGTGCGATCCCAGTGCCGCGGAGGTGTTCGGATCGTATGAGGGCGGGGGACGGACCAGGGCGTTCGCCGGGCGCATCGAGCGCAAGCCGATCCGGGTCCGAGGCGCCGGACCCGCCGGCCGTGGCTCACTGCGCCGTGTCGAGTACCGCTGGCAGCTGATCGCGCTGGAATTCAACTGACCCCACGCTCGTCGACGGGAGGCCATCGCGGGGCCGTCGGGGTCCGCGGGCCACGGGAATCAGCGTCGCCGACTAGGATCGGCGAGGTGGTCACCCGTCTGTCGCCCCGCGACGCGATGTACTACTTCCTCGACGATTCGCGGTCGACGACCCACCTCGGGGCTCTGCTGATCGTCGATCCCACGGCGGCACACAACACCTCGGGCGAGTCTCCCGTCACCGACTCCGACGCCCCGGCCGGTGAGACGCCCCGCGAGTCGACCCTCGACTACGCGGGCCTGGTGTCTCTGGTCGAGAACCGTCTGCAACTCATCCCGCGGTATCGGCAGGTCGTCCGTGAGGTGACCCTCGGGCTGGCGCGCCCGGTGTGGGTCGACGACCCCGACTTCGACATCAATTTCCACATCCGTCGTGCCGGCCTGCCTCGACCGGGCGGCACTGTCGACCTCGACGACCTCGTCGCGCGCGTGATGTCGCGGCCGCTCGACCGCACCCGGCCGCTGTGGGAGATGTACCTCATCGAGGGCCTCGCCGACGGCCGGCTCGCTATCCTCACGAAGTCGCACCGGTGCCTCATCGACGAGGCGGGCAGCCGGGAGATCAGCGAGATCATCTGCGACGGCAGCGAGCAGACCGACACGCTGCCGGAAGAGTTGTGGATGCCGGGCTCGCCGCCGGGTGGCACCCACCTCGTGGTCGGTGCACTCGCCGAGGCGTTCGCGCGTCCGGGAGATCTCGTCGACACAGTGCTGCACGGCAACGGGATCGTCTCCGAGATGCGGTCCGCCGTCGGAACCACCGTGCGACGCGTCGGGGATGTGGTGTCGCAGCTGTCCGACTCCGCGCCGCGCAGTCCACTCAACAACGCGGGCACGACGACCCGGTCGTTCACCACCGTCACGCTGCCGCGGCGCGGGTGCGCGAAGGTCGCCGAACGTCATGGCTGCACCATCAACGACGTCGAACTCGCGATCATCTCCGGCGTCATGCGCAGGTGGATGCTCTCGTTCGACCCGGCCGAGGTCCCCGCCGACACCGTGCGCGTCGTCGTCCCGCTGTCCGCGCGCGACCCGGGGGTCGAACACGCGGCAGAGTCGGAACCCGGCTGGATCGGGGTGGGCAGGCCCAGCTTCGTCACCGATCTTCCGGTGGGAGAGAGTAATCCGGCTGTTCGACT
Source organism: Gordonia terrae (assembly GCF_001698225.1). NCBI lineage: Bacteria > Bacillati > Actinomycetota > Actinomycetes > Mycobacteriales > Gordoniaceae > Gordonia > Gordonia terrae. Next base: position 4,108,424 of record NZ_CP016594.1, on the reverse strand, counting down.
GGCCCAGGTGGCCGGGCTCGCCGACCGGTACGCGCAGTCCTCCCGTCGGATGAATCTCGGCCCGAGCCCGCTGTTCCCCGAGTTGGGTGTGGTGCCGTTCCCGGAGTTCAGTTCGCGCGCATTCCGGTCACTGAACAGCCGTGCCTACAACGTGCCGGTGGCGATGGGTACCGCCCCCGTCCCGGACCGGTTCGTGCTCGGCGCGCCGGTGTGTCAGGCGTTCTCGATTCCCACCCTCGTGTCGCAGCGTGCGCTGGCGATCAGCATCGTCGAGTACCGTGACGATCTGCACTTCGCCTTCGTCGCCGACCGCGGGGTCATCGCCGATCTACCGGCGATGGCCGACTACGTGTCCGAGTCCTTCGAAGAGTTGAGCCAGCCCTACCGCGAGCCGACGGGAGCAATTGACGAATGAGGGTGTACCTGCCGGCGACGTTGGCGATCCTGATGCGGCTCAACGCCGACGGCGAGTTCCATCCGCTCGGTGGCACGGGCTTCGCGCTGACGCCCGCGCTGCGCGAGGCCTTCGTCTCCGGCGACGACGAAGAACTGTCCGAGGTCGCCTTGCGCGAGGCGGCGCGCGCGTCGCTCCGCCTGCTCGCCGGGGAGGCCCCGGAGGACGGTGACACCGATGCCGAGGCGGAACTCGCCGCCGACGAGTCGGTCACCGAGTCGGCGGACACCCCGCGTCTGCCGCCTCGGCGGGTGGTGATCGCGGCCGACGTCGAGAACGTGACGCCCCGCCCCGACCTGGACGACGCGGTGGTCAAGGTCTCCGGACCGATCCCGCTGTCGGCGATCGCATCGGTTCACGTCGACGTCGAGGAGGCGGAGCCGAAGGTCCGGGCGGCCGTGGTCGTCATCGACGCCGCCGACATGGGTGACCTCGACGCCGAACTCGCCGTCGGTGATGTCGAGGACTTCGATCTCGCGTGGTACGCAACCCAGGAGCTGCCGTTCCTGCTCGAACTTCTCTGAGCCGGCAGGCCAACCTACGGTTCCGTAGGTTACTGTGTCCCCGACACGCTCCCACGTCGAAGGCGGTTTGTGAGATGGGCTTGCTCGAACGATTCGAGGAACCGGTTTCGGGGGTCGCGGCGCGCAGCCGCGGCTCGCAATGGGTTCGGGCCGCGCTCACCCGGATCACGACCCCGCTTCTCCCCGACGACTATCTCCACCTGGCGAATCCGCTGTGGTCGGCGCGAGAGTTGCGCGGCAAGGTCGTCTCCGTGACCCGGGAGACCGAGGACACCGCGACGATCCGAATCCGGCCGGGGTGGGGCTTCTCCTTCGATTACGCCCCGGGCCAGTACGTCGGCATCGGCGTCTTGATGGAGGGGCGCTGGGCGTGGCGCTCCTATTCGCTCACCTCGACCCCCGACTCATCCGCGGACGACAAGACGATCTCGATCACGGTCAAGGCGATGCCCGAGGGATTCCTGTCGAGCCACCTGGTCAACGGTCTGCAGCCGGGGACCGTCGTTCGTCTCGCGGCGCCGCGCGGCGAATTCGTCCTGCCCGACCCGCTGCCGGAGAAGGTGCTGTTCGTGACCGCGGGAAGCGGTCTCACGCCCATCATCTCGATGCTGCGCACCGTCCGGCACCGCGACCAGCGCTCCGACATCCGGCTCGTCCACTCGACACCGACCCCGGCCGACCTGTTGTTCGCCGACGAGCTCGAGAGCCTGGCGGCCGACGGCATCGTCGATCTGCACGTGCAGTACACGCGATCGGACGGGCAGATCACCCCGGAGGTGTTGCCGTCCCTGTGTGCCGACTGGCGCGATCGTCAGACCTGGGCCTGCGGCCCCGCCGGTTTCCTCGACGGCCTGCAGCGTCTGTACACGGATGCGCATCTCGCCGACCGGTTGCACATCGAGCGGTTCGCGCTCGAGCGCGGCGTCGTCGGGGCCCAGGGCGGCACCGTCACGTTCTCGCGGTCCGGGAAGTCGGCGGCCGTCGACGGCGCGACCACGTTGCTCGAGGCGGGGGAGTCGGCGGGCGCGATGATGCCCTTCGGATGTCGGATGGGTATCTGTCAGAGCTGTGTGGTCATGCTCGACAAGGGATGTGTGCGCGATCTGCGTTCGGGAGTCGAACATGTCGAGGGCGAACGAATCCAGACCTGTGTCAGCGCCGCGGCGGGGGATTGCACACTCGACGTCTGACCAGGCAGTTCCCCGCGTGCCGCTCGTGCCGACCAGTGACCCGGTAGGGTGAACGACGTGCGTGGTGAGAGGAAACCGGCCCGTGGAAACGCCGGCGAAGGCACCAGTGAGAGCTGAGGCCCCGGTCCCCAGCCCGATCCCCGTCCTGAGTGACGGAGGGGTCACGTTGCGGCCGCACGAGCCCCACGATCTCGATCGGATGGTCGAACTCGCGGCGGATCCGGCCATGATGCGGTGGACCCCGATCCCCGCTCCGTACAGCCGTGCGGCAGCAGAGCGCTTCGCGCTCGACTATGCACCGCGGAGCTGGGCGAACGGCACCCGGATGCTGTGGGCTGTCGAATTCGACGGGCGATTCGTCGGCACCGTCGACATCGAGGGTGAGGGCCCGCTGACGCGGCTCAGCTACGACCTGCATCCCGACGCCCGCGGGTGGGGCGTGATGAAGCGCGCCGTCCTGCTCGCCGTCAACTATGCGTTCGGCGAGGCAGGCAAGGAGGTCGTCCGCTGGACGACCGTGGCCGGCAACATCGACGCGCTGCGGGTGGCCCACTCGTGCGGCTTCCGTCTCGACGCCGCGGTGCGCAACGGCGTCGAGGTCCGCGGTCACATTCGCGACGCCTGGGTGGGATCGCTGCACGCGGACGATCCGCAACACCCGAAAACCGACTGGCGGACAGACGTTTTCGAGACGGAGCGATTCCGTCTCCGGCCGCTCGCGGAGTCCGACGACCCCCGGATCCGGGAGACGCTCGACGACCCGGCGTCGCGCAAGTACCTCTTCGCGCGGCCCGACCCGCTGGAGCTCGAACATGCCGCCGCCGAGCGTCTCCGCAAATGGTGGACCGCAGCGCAGGGCACGACGTGCACGTGGGCCGTGGCCGACCGCGAGACCGACGACTATCTGGGCGACATCACCCTCCTGCACATCGACGAGGTCACCGGAGCCGAGGCGGGTTTCTACACGCACCCGGAGGCGCGCGGGAAAGGTGTTCTCGCCGAAGCGTTCCCGGCTGCGGTTCGATACGCCTTCGACAAGCTGGGATTCCGTCGCCTGACCCTCTTCGCCGCCGACAGCAACGAGGGCAGCAAGAAGCTCGCCCGCAACGCCGGCTTCCGCGAATTCGGCACCCAGAAGCTCGCCGCCCGATCCGACGGCGTCTTCGAGGATCTCGTCGGCTTCGAGTTGTTCTGCGACGACTACGAGGCCCACCGCAACAACTGACCGGACCGCGGCTTTCGTCGACTGTGCGCCCGGGCGGTCCCACGACGGAGCTCGTTCTCGATCGCCCGAGCTCGTTCTCGACTGCCCGAGCCCAGGTTCGTCACACTCACTGGACACGACGGCGCCGCCAACCTACGCTTGCGTAAGTTACGGAAACGTAGGCGTAGGCAGCGGTCGACAGGCGCACCTCAGCACGCGCGCAACCGACCGACCACCGGCGAAGGGAACCACACATGGCGATCTCCGACATCCCCGAATACGCACATCTGACCGAATCCGACGTCGCTGCCCTGGGCGCCGAGCTCGACGCGATCCGCGCCGACATCGAAGCCGATCGCGGCGAGCGCGACGCGCGCTACCTGCGGAACACGATCCGATTCCAGCGTGGCCTGGAGATGACCGGTCGCGTGCTGCTGTTCGGGTCGACCCGCAAGTCGGCCTGGTGGGCGGGTGCCTGCACGCTCGGCGTCGCGAAGATCGTGGAGAACATGGAGCTCGGGCACAACGTGATGCACGGGCAGTGGGACTGGATGAACGATCCGGAGGTGCACAGCACCACGTGGGAGTGGGACAACACCGACCCGTCGGCGCACTGGAAGCACACCCACAACTACATCCATCACAAGTACACGAACGTGCTCGGCATGGACGACGACGTGGGTTACGGTCTCCTGCGCGTCACCCGCGATCAGCGGTGGCGTCCGTTCAATTACGGAAACCTCGTCTACAACACCATTCTCGCGCTGGCGTTCCAGTACGGCGTCGCGGTGCAGCACCTCGAACTCGGCAAGAAGCGCAAGACCCCCGAGGCGCAAGAAGAGTTCCGGCGCAACCGCAACGACGTGCTGTCGAAAATCGGCAAGCAGGTCGCCAAGGACTATCTCGCATACCCGGCGCTGGTCAGCGCCGCGACCGGACACAAGGTCGGGTACGGCCGCGCCTACGCCAAGGCGGCGACCGCGACCGCGCTCGGCAACGTCATCCGCAACGTGTGGAGCAACGCCGTCATCTTCTGCGGGCACTTCCCGGACGGTGCGGAGAAGTTCACCAAGCAGGACATCGACAACGAGACGCAGGCGGAGTGGTACCTGCGGCAGATGCTCGGCAGCGCCAACTTCGACGCGGGGTTCCCGCTCGCCTTCATGAGCGGCAACCTGTCGTACCAGATCGAGCACCACATCTTCCCGGACCTGCCGAGCAACCGGTACGCCGAGATCGCGGTGCGCGTGCGAGCCCTGTGCGACAAGTACGACCTGCCCTACACCTCGGGGCCCTTCCCGGTGCAGTATGCGAAGGCGTGGCGGACGATCGCCAAGCTCTCGCTGCCGGACAAGTTCCTGTCGGCGACCGCGGACGATGCTCCCGAGACCGCCTCGGAACGTCGCTTCAAGCAGGGGCTTCCCGAAGGTGCGCGACTGCAGGCGACGATCGACGAGGCGACCGGTGCGCGCCGGGGACTGCGTTCGGCCATCGCGTCGCTTCGCTCCCGACGGGGGAGCCGTACCGTGCCGCGTGCGCTCCGGTCCCGTCGGACCCGGACCGACATCGACGCGTCGGACGTCCGTTCCGACGAGCGGGCCGCTTGATCCGCCCAGGTCAGGCGACCGACAGTCAGCGAGAACGAGGCAGTGGCCCCGGCAGGGGCATAATGAGGCGCAATGGCAATCACTGATATCAACGAGTACGCGCATCTGACCGACGCCGACGTGGAAGCACTCGGTGCCGAGCTCGACGCGCTCCGCCGCGAGATCGAGGCGGACCGCGGCATGCGTGACGTCCGATATCTTCGGCGCACCATCTTCGCGCATCGCGCCCTGGAGGTCGCGGGCCGCGTCGCGCTGCTCGGCAGCCGCTCGCGGCCCCTGTGGCTGCTGGGCACCGGGGCGCTCGCACTCTCGAAGATCATCGAGAACATGGAGCTCGGGCACAACGTGATGCACGGGCAGTGGGATTGGATGAACGACCCGGAGGTCCACTCGACCACCTGGGAATGGGATATGGTGTGCGCGTCCCCGCACTGGAAGCACTCCCACAACTACATCCATCACAAGTACACCAACGTCCTGGACATGGACCACGACGTCGGTTACAAGACGCTGCGCGTCACGCGCGACGAACCGTGGAAGCCCAAGCAGCTTCTCCAGCCGGTCACCAACATCCTGCTCGCCGCACTGTTCGAGTGGGGCATCGGCCTGCACGACCTCGACATCAAGGACGCGATCTCGGGAAAGAAGCCCAGAGAGGTCGCCGTCCCGCAGTTGAAGGTCTTCGCGCGCAAGGTCGGCAAGCAGCTCGCCAAGGACTATGTCCTGTTCCCGGCGCTGTCGGGACCGAACTTCACGCACACCCTCACGGCCAACCTCACCGCGAACCTCATCCGCAACGTGTGGGCCTACGTGGTGATCTTCTGCGGGCACTTCCCGGACGGCGCGGAGAAGTTCACCGCGGACACGCTCGAGAACGAGACACCGGGCCAGTGGTACCTGCGGCAGATGCTCGGTACGGCGAACTTCGACGCCGGCCCGGCGATGGCGTTCTTCAGCGGCAACCTCTGCTACCAGATCGAGCACCACCTGTATCCGGACCTGCCGAGCAATCGGTACGCCGAGATCGCGGTGCGCGTGCGGGCACTGTGCGACAAGTACGACCTGCCGTACACCACGGGATCGATTGTGGTGCAGTATCTTCAGACTCTGCGCACCATCAACAAGCTGGCGCTGCCCGACTCGTTCCTGCGCGACACCGCCGACGACGCCCCGGAAACCGCGTCGGAGAAGCGCTTTGCCGGGATGGCTCCCCGCGCGACCGGCCTCAAGACCGCCATCCGCGAGCTGCGCGCCCGTCGTCGTCGGCGGTGACGATCAGTCCGGTCACCCCTCCGGCGTCCGCGGCTCCTCGGCCACATCGCCGTCGCCACCGCTGACCGCCACCAGGAGGTGGCGTACCGCCATGGCGCGGCGGTACGAGTGACCGGTCAGTTCGTCCAGCCTGCACTCGGGATCCGCCGGTGGGCCCAGATGTGTACAGCCGCGCGGACATTCCTCGATCGCGGCGTGCAGGTCGTCGAAGGCGGCGACGATGTCGTCGGGTCCGACGTGCGCGAGTCCGAAGGACCGGATGCCGGGTGTGTCGATGACCCAGCCGCGCGGGCCCGCGTCGTCCGGCAGTGCCAGGGCCACCGACTGGGTGGAGGTGTGCCGGCCCTTGCCGACGCCCGACACCACGCCGGTCGCTCGATAGGCATCGGGCACAAGGCGATTGACCAGGGTGGACTTGCCCACCCCGGAGTGGCCGATGAACGCGGTGATCTGGCCCCGTAGCGTCGCCAGGATCTCGTCGAGGGGGTCGTCACGCCCCGCGCACACCACCGGCAGGTCGAGATCGGCGAATGCGGCGGTGAACTCGGCCGGATCGGCGAGGTCCGACTTGGTCAGACACAGGACAGGGGACAGTCCGCCCACATACGCCGCGGCAAGCGCGCGTTCGACGAAGCCGGTGCGCGGCGGCGGGTCCGCCATGGCGGTCACGATGAGGAGCTGATCGGCGTTGGCCACCACGATCCGTTCATACGGATCGGAGTCATCTGCGGTGCGGCGCAACACGGTTCGTCGCTCGGCGACGCGCACGATGCGCGACAGCGTGTCCGGCCGTCCGGACAGGTCACCCACGACGGAGACGTCGTCGCCCACGACGATCGGAGTGCGTCCCAGCTCCCGGGCGCGCATCGCGACCACCCGCCGGGCGGGGTCGCCGTCGAGCACCACGCCCCAGCGGCCCCGGTCCACCGACACCACCATGGCCTGCTCGGCGTCGTCATGCGACGGTCGCGTCTTGGTGCGCGGTCGGGTGCCCTTTCCGGGACGAACCCGAACGTCGGATTCGTCGTAGCTCGCCGCGCGGCGACTCAACGGCGCGCCCGTCCTCGACAACTCATGCACGCCCCAGCATCCGCTGCCACATACCCGGGAAATCGGGCAGCGTCTTGCTCGTCGTCTCGATGTCGGCGACTGTCACGCCGGGTGTGACGAGGCCGATGATCGCGCCCGCGGTGGCCATCCGATGGTCGGCATAGGACTCCCACGTGCCCCCGTGCAGCGGTGCGCCCGCGGTGCCGATGATGCGGAGGCCGTCGTCGGTCTCGGCGCACGTCCCGCCCAGGCGGGTGATCTCGGTGGTGAGTGCGGCAAGCCGATCGGTCTCGTGCCCGCGGAGATGCGCGATCCCGGAGAGCACCGACTCCCCGTCGGCCAGTGCGCACAGTGCGGCGATCGTGGGGGTGAGTTCGCCGATGTCGCGCAGGTCGAGGTCGACCGCCTTGAGCACCGCGGGTCCGTTGACCGACAGCGTCCCGTCGAGATGCTCGACGGCACAACCCATCCCGGCCAGGACGTCCGCGATGCGCGCTCCCGGCTGGGTGGTCACCGCCGGCCAGTACGGCACCCGAACGGTGCCGCCGGTGACGGCCGCCGCGGCGAGGAATGCGGCCGCATTCGACAGATCGGGCTCGACGGTCCAGTCGACGGCCGCGATGGGTCCCGGCGCGACACTCCAGACGTTGGGGACAGAGGTGTCGACGACGACGCCGGCCGTCGCCAGCATCTCCACCGTCATGTCGATGTGCGGGGTCGACGGGACCGGCGGCCCGTCATGCCGGATCACGACGCCGGCGTCGAATCGCGCCGCCGACAACAGGAGTCCGGACACGAACTGCGAGGATCCGGACGCGTCGATGGTGACCTCGCCGCCCGGGACGGAACCGGTGCCGTCGATGGTGAAGGGCAGCCGATCGCCGTCGACGGCGACACCGAGCCCGCGCAGGGCGTCGAGGATGGTGGTCTGCGGCCGTTCGCGCGCATGGGGATCGCCGTCGAAGAGCACGCGACCGGAGGCCAGCGCGGCAGCCGGTGGCAGGAAACGCATCACGGTCCCGGCGAGTCCGCAATCCACCGCGGCGCCGTGGAGTGGTCCGGGCAGGACGGACACCGTGGTCTCGCTCGCGGGGTCGATCCGGATCTCGGTGCCGAGTGCCTCGAGCGCGGCGAGCATCAGGTTGGTGTCGCGACTCCGGAGGGTTCCGCGGACGGTCGACGGTCCGTCGGCGAGGGCGGCGAGGACGAGTGCGCGGTTGGTGATCGACTTGGAACCCGGCAACTCCACGGTCGCATCGAGGCCGCCTTCGGCGGGGGCATCGAGGCCGCCTCCGCTGGGCGCATCGTGTCCACCGGTGACGGTCGGCGCGTTCCAGGAACTCATGGCGTCCAGTCTGTCATGGCGCGTCCACGTCCTCGGCCACCGATCGGACCGGTGTCCGTGTCTACCGGGTGTCCTTGCGCAACGGATGATCGGCTGGGATCTGGACGACGACGAGGGTGCGGCCGTCCGGGTCGGTCGCGTGCATCTCGATCAGACCCCAGGGCTCGGTACGCGGCTCGCGGGTCACGGGAACCCCGCTCTCGCGGAACTCGATGGCGACCGCCTCGGCGTCCCGGACCTGTAGCCAGAGAACCGAATCGCTCGCCGGGGCGGGCGCATCGGTTTTCATGTGCGACGAGATCTCGATGAGCCCGTTGCCGGCGAAGAACACCACGCCGCCCGGATACTCGCGATGGATCGGCAGCCCGAGCCGGTCGCGGTAGAACGACTGCAGGCGTTCGGGATCGGCCGAGAGCAGGAGCACCCGGCTGGACAGCACCTCCATCTACTGCCCCTCGGTCGTTCCGGCGGAACCGCCGAGCGCGTGACCGCGGTTGACATCGCTGCCGTGGCTGGCCGCGTCGTAGGCCGCGCGTTCGCGGGCCAGGCGGTCGGTCTCACCGATCGGCGCCGAATCGCCGAAGGCGAACGCGGAGTCATGTGGCCATTCGTGCGGCACGTCGGGGTCGATGATGCGCCCGTCGTCGTCTGGCGGCTCGGGGTCGTGTCTGGGGGACATGGGCTCCACGATAGGCCGAACCCGTGCGAGCGCGCCGGGACTCGAGGGACGGACACCGTTGCGCGATCGTGCGGTCGTCGCAGTTCAACCGCAAGGTCGCGGGCCTAGTGTTGTCGTGGGCCGGGGGATTCGCATGCGATCACCGGGAGGGATCATGACCAGCACCGAGCACCGGACCGAACACCGCGCCTTCGCCGAACCCGACGAGGTCCGCACCTTCGGACACGGCCAGATCGAAGTACTCAACGTGGGGCACTCGGACATCGGCCGGATGACCCTGCAGCCCGGCTGGCGATGGTCGGTCGACGTCAAACCGATGGCCGGCACCGAACTCTGCGAGGCGCCGCACTTCCAGTACCACGCCGCCGGTGTCCTACACGTCGTGATGGCGGACGGAACCGAGTTCGACGCGGGACCCGGCGAGATCACCTCGCTGCCCTCCGGCCACGACGCCTGGGTGGTCGGCGACGACCCCGTGGTCCTCGTGGACTTCTACGGCGCCAGCAACTACGCGAAGCAGCACGGGTGAGGTCCGCGACCGGGTGAGTCCATCCGGTCAGGACCCGCGACGAGAGAATCCACCCGAGGTGTAACCGTCCCAGGTGTCGAAGAGTCGCAACACCTTCGGGTCGCCGAGGCCCTTGATGTGATCGGCCAGGTCTTTGGGCGTCGCCGGGTTGGTGACGATGAACGGGTGCAGCGACGCGTCGTGCTCGGCCAGATAACGGAGGGTGTCGGCCGGGGTGTCGGGGTCGGCGGCCGCCAGTGCGTCGCGCGGGTCGAAGGCGGCGGCGCGCACACCGTCCGCGCCGGAGAGGTCGGTCGATCCGCCCGGGGCGCCGACCACCGCGATGTCCCCGGTGTTGTGGTAGTCGACCGGGTCGGCGGAGACGCTCCGGGTGTTCAACAGGAGGTTCAGCACGATCGCGGTGAGGGCGCCGGCCGAGATCCCCGAGTGGAAGATGGTCTGGAACCAGTCGGGGAACTGTGAGTAGAGATCGAGGACCACGTCGACCGGCGCCTCACCGAGTTCGCGATCGGTGTAGTAGATCTTCGCCTCGGTCAGCATCGCCACACCGACCGAGATCGCGACGACCAGGATGTTGGTGTTGTTCAGCTTCGCCTTGGCGAGCGTCCGGATGCCGCTGGCCGCGACCATGCCGAACAGGGCGACGCCGGCCCCACCCAGGACGGGCAGCGGGATGCCCTCGATGACGGCCGCCATCTTGGGCAGGAGGCCCAGGACGACCAGGATGACGCCCGCGCACGTCGCGACGTGCCGGGTCTTGACGCCGGTGATCGCGACCAGGCCGACGTTCTGCGCGAACGCCGTGTACGGGAAGGTGTTGAACACGCCGCCGAGCGCGGTGCCCAGACCGTCGGCGCGCATGCCGTCGGCCAGCTTGCGCGGGGTGATCTTCTTGTCGACGATCTCGCCGACGGCGACGATGTCACCGGTGGTCTCGGTCATGATCACGACCCCGACGATGATCATCGAGATGATCGCGCTGACCTCGAAGGTGGGCGCGCCGAACTGAAACGGCTGGGGGATGCCGACCCACGGATACTCGCCGACCTGATCCCAGTGCGTCATCCCGAACGGGATCGAGATGACCGTGCCGAACGCGAGACCGAGCAGGATCGACACCCGGCGGATCGCGGCGGGGGCGAAGCGTTCGATGCCGACGATGACGGCGAGCGTCAGGAATCCGAAGGCGATGTTCTTCGGGTCGCCGAAGTCGGGACCCGCGGCGGTGCCGCCACCGAACCAGCCGGCCGCCACCCGCATCAGGGACACGCCGATGATGAGGATGATCGTCCCGGTGACCAGTGGCGGGAAGAACCGGATCAGTTTCCCGACGATCGGCGCGACCGCGATCATGAACACACCGCAGGCGATCACCGAACCGTAGATGGCGGTGATCCCATACGACGTCCCGATCGTGATCATCGGTCCGACGGCGGCGAAGGTGACGCCCTGCATGAGCGGGAGGCGGACGCCGAACCGCCAGAAGCCCACGGCCTGCAGGATCGTCGCGATCCCGGCGACGAACAGGTCGGCCATGATCAGGTGCACGATGTCGCCCTGCTCGAGCTGTCCGGCACCCACCATCGCGCCGCCGACGATGAGAGGTACCGCGACGGCTCCGGCGTACATGGCCAGGACGTGCTGCAGGCCGAGTGGGAAGAGGCGGGCGAACGGCGGGATCTCGTCCACCGGGTGTACGGCGGCCCTCCCGTTCCGGACGACATCGAGAATCGACATGGTCTTCAGTTCTACGGTTCCCACGTTTCGGCGACTGTGCAGACGTATGTCCGCGAGGTTTCCGCCAAGATGTATCCGTGACCTCCACCTCGTCCCGCCGCAGCGCGGGAATCCTGCTCTATCGCCGAACGTCGGCGGACGGCGCCGACACAGGTGTCGAGGTCCTGCTCGTGTTCCCCGGTGGTCCGATCTGGGCGCGCAAGCCCGACGCCGGGTCGTGGTCGCTGCCCAAGGGCCTCGTCGAACCGGGAGAGGACGAGTGGTCCGCCGCCCGGCGTGAGTACGCCGAGGAGATCGGCAGCCCGGTTCCGGACGGCCCGCCGATCGAACTCGGCGAGGTCACCCTGAAGAGCGGCAAGCGCGTGACCGGGTTCGCCGTGGAAGGCGACCTCGACGTGGCGACGGTCGTCAGCAACACCTTCGATCTGATGTGGCCGCCCCGCTCCGGCCGGATGCAGGCGTTCCCCGAGATCGATCGCGCCGAGTGGTGCTCGACCGATGCCGCGCGGACCAGGCTGAACCCCGCTCAGGCGCCGTTCGTCGACCGGCTGCTCGAGGCGCTGTCGCCGAGCAGGTAGACGCGGGTGAGGTCGCGCCACAGCGGGAGGTGTGGATCGGTCAGCGGGTCGCGACGGTCGATGAGGTAGGTGGTCGCCGCGCCGCGCATGCTGGTCAGGAGCAGCGGATAGAGGTCGGCGTAGCGTGGCGACGCGGTCAGCTCGGGACCGAGGAAACCGGCCACTGCGCGGCGCACGGTCTGGCCGATCTCCCGCTCGGTCGGCAGGAGGGCCGTCCGCAGGTTGGTGTTCGTCCGCGCCGCGACCCACAGCTCCATCGACGCCACGAAGTACGGCTGGTGGAACGTCGACCACCCGACATCGGTCGCGAGCGCGATGCGCTGGATCGGGTCGGCCGGCCAGTCCACGCGGCTGGGCAGTTCGGCGATGCGGGTCCGGGCGAGGTGTCCGACCGCCGCCATCAGCAGCACGTCGCGCGAGGGGTAGTGGTGCAACAACCGGCCGCGGCTGACGCCCGCCTCGTTCTGGATCGCCACCGTGCTCGCCGCGGCGTATCCGCGGTCGACGAGGACGCGGATCGCGGCGTCGAGGATGCGGGTCTGGGTGACCCCGCTGCGTTGCTGCCGCGCCCGCCGGGCGGCGCCGGGAGAGGTGGTCACGGAGGCATCGTAGTTCGGCGCGGCGCGGCTCATCGACGCGTCACACGTCGAGGATGTGGGGGAGTCCCGCCCGGTATCGGTCGCGGTCGATCTGCTTCAGCGGTTCGAGCATCGGCAGTTCCCAGAGCGGGAACACGGTCGCCGCGGGGGCGGGACTGTCGGCGGCCGCGATGATCGCGTTGGTCACCCGGCGCCCGGATTCGTTGGCGCCCTCCATCGTGGCGAGGTCGATGTTGCTCCGGACGTGGTCGCCGCCGATGAACAGATTCGGAATGGACGTGTGGGCGTGCGGCCGGTTCTTGTACGAGCCGGCCGTGTTGACCATGAGCGGGGTGGCGTTGGCGATGGACGGCGACCAGGAGATCCCGGGGTCGAGGGACCAGGTGACGATCTCCTCCGAGCGCAGGAGTTTGCGAGCCCCGGAGTTCATCGCGCGGCTCATCTGCGCCCACACCTCGCGTGCGATCTCCTGCCGGGTGCACTGTTTGGCGGGCTTGCCGTAGAGGATGCCCGGCTTCTCCCATTCCGAGATGTCGATGGACAGACAGTCTTTCACGCGTCCGTCCCCGTAGGTACGCCCGAAGTCGACGTTCCACGGCCGCGCCTGGAACAGGCCGGTCAGCGCCCACGGGGTTCCCAGCGCGGCGATGTGACTCGGCGGCATGTCGGCGCGGCGGGAGAGGAAGTACTGGATGCCGACCATCCAGTCGTCCTTGAGCGCATGGATACCGGCCAGCGACGGATCGGCGTCGACCAGTTCGGGCGACAGCAGCGGACGGAGCCGGTCGATCGGCATCGCGGCGACGTACCAGTCGGCATCCACCGACGCACCCGAGCTCAGTTGCGCCCCGGTGATGCGGCCGCCGGCGAGGTTCAATCGCGTGAGGCCGGTCCCCATCTCGAAGCGCACCCCGCGGCCGCGGAGGTGGGCGACCCAGGGGTCGATCCATGCATGGTTGGTGGGACGGTTGAGGATTCGGTCGACACCGCCGTGCACGAGCCCGGCGTCGTAGCCGCTGATGAGTCCGGTCGCCGAGGTGGCCAGTGCCAAGCCGATCTGACCGATGGTGCGTGCCGACGCGGTGTCGGGTTTGGCCGCGACGAGCGCTCGCGTGAGGGCGCCCACGAGATATCGCTGATACGCCCGTGACTTGCCCTTGGACTTCACGAACTGCATCCAGGACTGATTCTCCCACTGGCCGATTCGACGCTCGGTGCAACTGGTCGCGATGATCAGCTCGCGGGTGACGAAGAACGCGAGTTCGGGAGGCGGCACATCGACGACGAACTTGAGTCCGGTCATGAACGCGTTGCGCAGGTTGTCCAGCGTCACGATCTCGTTAGCGTGTTGGACGAAACCCATGATCGATGCCGGGGCGGTGGTCGGGGCATACCCGGCGTCGTCGAAGGCGATGACCGCCGACTCGACGTTGATGAGGTGACGGTCACGAACGTTGCTGTTGCCGGAGGGGATTCGCTCCATGGTGTCCGGCACATGCTGGTAGCAACCCGGGAAGAACCGGAAACCGTGCTCGCCGGGGAGAGCGAGGCGACCACCCCTTGCGGTGCCGGGGACGTCGTGGCTATAGGCCTTGCCGCCGAGTCGCGACGGCTCGTAGACGGTGACGGTGAAACCGCGCTCGACGAGTTCATGCGCCGCGGAGAGGCCGGCCATCCCGCCGCCGAAGATCGCGACGTCGCGTCCGCGGCCGGTGCCGTGTCGTGGCACCGCCCGCGCCGAGGGGACCGTGACGCCCGGTAGGGCCACCGCGGTACCGGCCAGGACTGCGGCGGCAGCCGATCCGCGCAGCATGGACCGCCGCGGAAAGCTGTTCGGCGAGTTGCTTTTCGAAGTGGAAGTGGCGTCCGACATCCCCATGACCCCCTTTGTCGACGACTGTCCGCGACGGTGGAGAACAGTCAGCGTTGACTTATCTGCTGTGATGTCTACCACAGCGACAAAGTGGGTCGGACGGTTTTGGCGAATCGTCTCACGGGGTGCTCCGACGCGCCCCGCGGCTGACTATGACGGTTCGCGGCCGGTGAGGGTGCGTTGGCGAAAGTACTCGTGCAGACCGTCGAAAACGGCATCCGAGACCGACAGCGTGTGTTCGTCGTCGCCGATGAGGGAGAGGCCGCGCAACACGACGTCGAGGCCCGGCGCTTCCGGAGCGTCGTAGCGGTCGTCTTCGATGTCGGCTTCGTGGATGATCTCTGCGATCGCCCACAGGACCGGGTCGGTGAGTTCGTACCGTTTCAGGATCGTCTCGAACGTGCAGTCGCCGTCATGATGGCCCAGTTCGACACCGCGCATGTCGAATGGCGTTGCATCCGAGGGGATTTCGTCTGCGCTGGTGACGAAGACGAATTCGGCGGCGGGATCGACGTATCGGCGGATCAGCCACGCGCACGCCGCCCGGTCGATGTGTACGCCGGCCCGGGTCGCCCACCTCACGACGGCCTCGCCGGTTCGGTCTCGAGGAGCCGGTCGGCCAGTATGCGAAGTGCTTGTCGGGCGGTCTCGCGCGACTCGGTCGGAAAATGATCCCGGCGGGTGATCTCACGGAACCTGCGACGCAGGACGCCGAGCTGTTTCGCGGGGTCGGCATGGTCTTCCGCCTGCTTCGCCTCGACGACTATCTCCGCGTACTCGGCTCCGCGGGCCGACTGGAGTTCGGCGCGGATGCGTTCGAACTCGGCCCGGTTGGTCGGCGCGGCCGACCAGACCTCGCCGGATCCGCCTGCGCTGACCGCATCCTCGGCCACCCACTCGAGCTGTTCGCGGGTCCGGGCGCTCGCGGGAAGCAGTACCACCCCATCGGTCAGCTGATAGGCGCCGTACTTCCGGAGTTTGCGCCAGATCGCGATCCGCGGCGTCGACGGCTCTCGGGGAACCCGATACACGAGCATCACCCAGTTTTCGGACACTCCAGCACCTCCTCGGCTGCCATCCGATCATGCACCAGCGGTCGATGTCGTGACCCACCGCTCACCGCGCGTTCAACCCTGGACAATCCGATTGTAACCGTGGTTGCATCTGCTGGGTGCCGCACGATCGCGGCGATGTGGGCACGTCGGTGCCTGTGGAAGGGGTGCGAGTGGCGATGTCGGAGAGATCCGGTCGACCCGGGGGTTCGGATGCGTCGAGACGTTCGGACGGTCCGTCGGAAACCGGGGGGAAGGCGGCCGTCGAGTCGGGTGACCACGTCGACCCGACGGCGGGGGTCTCGCTGCGTACCGCGACCCGCGCGTGGTTCCTGATCTCGCTGCAGACCTTCGGGGGTCCCGCGGGTCAGATAGCGGTGATGCAGCGAGCACTTGTCGACGACCGGCGCTGGATCGGCCAGCGCCGGTTTCTCCATGCCCTCAACTACTGCATGCTGCTGCCCGGGCCCGAAGCCCAGCAATTGGCCATCTACGTGGGTTGGCTGCTCAACGGAACCGCCGGTGGGCTGATCGCGGGCATCCTGTTCGTCCTGCCCGGGGTGATCGCGATACTCGGGTTATCGGCGATCTACGTCGCCTTCGGCGCGACGACCATCGTGGCGGCCCTGTTCGCCGGTATCGGCCCTGCGGTGCTCGCCATCGTCGCCCAGGCGGTCACGAGGGTGAGCAAACGGGCGCTCACCGGGCCGGTGCAGATCGCGATCGCGGTCGCCGCGTTCATCGCCCTGGCGGTCTTCGCCGTCCCGTTCCCGATAGTCATCGCCGTGGCCGGCGTCCTGGGCTGGCTGACCGGCCGCCGTGTCGTCGCCGCCCAGAAGGAGGTCGCCGACGACGGGCCCGCGCCGATCATCGCCGACGACGCGATCCACACGGCATCCCCGAGCTGGCGGCGCGCCGGGATCGTGCTCGGCGTCGGTGTCCTGGCCTGGGTCGTCCCGATGGGCATCGTCGTGGCGACCACCGGGACGGGCAGTGTGTTCACCCAGCAGGGCACGTTCTTCACCTGGACCGCGCTGATCACCTTCGGCGGTGCCTATGCCGTCCTGGCCTACATCGCCCAGCAGGCGGTCGACGTCTACGGCTGGGTGAGCCCCGGCGAGATGGTGCGCGGTCTGGGACTCGCCGAGACGACGCCCGGCCCGCTCATCATGGTCGTCCAGTTCGTCGCGTTCCTCGGCGCCTACCGCGATCCCGGGGGACTCGATCCCTGGTTCGCGGCGACGATCGGCGCACTCCTGACCACCTGGGTCACGTTCGTGCCGAGTTTCGTGTTCATCTTCCTCGGGGCGCCGTTCATCGAGAAGCTGCGCAACAACCGGCATCTGACGTCCGCCCTGAACGGTGTCACCGCGGCGGTGGTCGGTGTGATCGCGAATCTCGCGCTCTACTTCGCCCTGCACACGCTTTTCCGCGACACCACGGTCGTCACCGCCGGACCGTTGAACCTCGCGGTCCCACACCTCGACACCCTGCGGCCGCTCGCGGTGGTGATCACCGTGATCGCCTTCGTCCTGATCTACCCGCTCAAGCAGTCCGTGCTCCGCACCCTGGCCGTCTGCGCGGTGCTCGGATTGCTCGCCGCGGCAGTCGGTCTGCCGCTGACCTGACCGAGCCCGACCTGCCGTCCGGCTCGGTCACGACGTCAGGAACGGTCGGATCCAGCCGGGCGACACCTCGTGGGCGACGCCCGCCGCGGTCTCCTCGTCGACGTCGACGAGTGCGTAGTGTTCGGCGCCCGCGGCGGTGGCGAGGATCAGCGTCGTCACGCCGGCCCGACGCTGGAACAGTGAGGTGCGGCTCGCCCAGCCGATCACGCCGTCCCGGTCGACGACGACGCGCTGCCGGGCGACGCTCGGCGGGGCGATGACCACCGAACGAGCCGTCAACCGGTGTCCGAGATGGCGGGCGCGGACCATGCCGAGTGCGGTCGAGCCGAGGACCGCGACGACACCCACCGCGAGCCAGGGGGCCGGGATGGCGTGGGTGACCACGGCGACGCCGATGACGGCGAGTGCGGCAGCCCCGCTGAGGAATCCGCGGTTGAGGCGACGCAGTCGGGCGGTGGTCCCGTGTCCGACGAGCGGGGTGGTCAGCTCGGTTCGTTCGTGGGTGACGAGACCGGCGACGCGCATGGCCTCGTCGATCGGCGCCGGCGGGAGCAGCAGCGGGTGTTTGGTGCTGCCGGTCGCGATCGCCTGGAGCCGAGCGCCTTTCAGCGGTCGCATGAGGATCGGCTCGGTGAGGTGACTGCCTCGGATGCGCCGCTCGTCGAAGCTGATCGCGTTGGTCGTCAGCAGGCCGCGCTCGGTGCGCAGCGTCCCGTCCGGGTGGCGGAGGAGCCGGAAGTTCCAGTAGTTCAGGACATAACCCAAGACCGAGAGCACCCCGCCGACGACGACGACCACGAGACACACCCCCAGGATGACGAGGCCGATCGCGGTCTCGCGTACCGCGTCGACGGCGTCGCGCGCAATGCCGATCCCCTCGGTGAAGACGCCGGCGTCATTGGCGATCTGGGCAGCGAGACCGGCCGCACCGGCGGCCAGCGCGAGGCCGGCGACGGAGAAGGGAGAGTAGCGCAACCAGGACGACTGGAACCGGGCCAGGACCTCGGCGTCGGGCTCCGGAGCGGTCGGATCGGCGGGGGCGGCTCCGAGGGCCGCCGACGACGGCCCCCGATGTGCGCGGGTCGCCATCAGGTTGTCGTGCAGCGCCCGCGCCTCGTCGGCGGTGAGTGCCGTCAGGACGACCGCGGACGATTCGTCGTCGCCGCCGGTACCGATCTTGACCTTCTGCAGTTTCAGCACGCGGTGCACGGGGGAGGCGGTGAGGTCGACGCTGCGGATCCGGTCCCGGCGCGCGGTCGCGACCTTGCGGGTGACCAGTCCGCTGCGCACCCGGACGTGTTCGTCGGTGACCTGATAACGCGTGGTCAGCCAGGGCACCACCGTCACGAACGGCACGATCACCGCGGTCGCGATCAGCGTGAACAGCGGTGCGCCCGAACCGGCGAAGACCAGCGCGATCACCACCGGCACCAGCGAGGGCAGCAACTCGACGGGTTTGACCGCCATCATCCAGGGCGACAGCCGGTGCCAGTCGTCGGGCCCGTCGACGACGAACCGGTCAGGTCGCGTCATCGGTGAACGCCTGGGTGCGGATGGTCAGGTCGGCGGCGGTCGCCCGCGCGACCTCGGCGTCGAGGCCGGCGATGTGGATGGTCCCCGCCGACGAGGCCGTGGTCACGGTGAGCGTCGCCAGGCCGAGGAACTGCTCGATCGGGCCGGCCTCGGTGTCGACCACCTGGATCCGGGCGATGGGGATGATGACGCGGTGCCGGACGAACCATCCCGACTGCGAGTACACCGCGTCGTCGCTGACCTCCCACCGGTGGAATCGGTAGCGCCACTGCGGGACGACCGCGGCGTAGACAGCGGCCAGGACGGCGATGACGACGGCCGCGAGCGCCGCGATCCATCGCGCCTCGCCGACCGCGACGGCCACGACGACGGCGGCGGCAACGCCGAGTACGCCGAGGACGAGCGGGCCGATGCGCCACAGGGTCTTCGCGCGTGGATCGACCCGATTGGCCGGTTCGCGCAGGGTCGGATGCACCTCGGCGTGCGCCGGCAGTTGCGGATCAGGTGAAAGGTCCATTGCCGTCAGTCTAGGGGTGGTCCCCCCGGCGCTAGGTGACCGTGATGCCACCGTCGACGGGGAGCGTCTGACCGGTGACGTATCCGGCAGCCGCCGACGACAGCCAGATCGCGGTGGCCGCGAGTTCCTCGCCGTGTCCGGTCCGGCCGAGCAGGACCCGCGGCATCTGCGAGTCGAGGTAACCGGGCTGGTAGGTGTCGGTCATCTCGCTCTCGAAGAACCCGGGGGCGATGGCGTTGACCCGAATGCCCTTGCGCGCGCCCCACTGCTGGGCGAGATCGCGGGTGAGTCCGATGACTCCGGCCTTGCTCGCGGCGTACGCCGCCTGCGGCAGGCCGGCGGTGGTGATGCCGAGGATCGACGAGATGTTGATGATCGCGCTGCCCGGCTGCATGACCCGACCGCAGGCCTGGGCCATCCAGTAGGAGCCGTTCAGGTTGACGTCGATGACCCCGCGGAACTGTTCGGGTGTCTCGCGGGTCGCCGGGTACGCGGTTCCGATGCCTGCGTTGTTGATGAGTACATCGACCTTGCCGAAGGTCTCCATTGCGGCGTCGACGACGCTTTGACACTGCTCGGGGTCGGCGACATCGGCGGGTACCACCAACGCCTTTCGGCCCAGCGCCTCGACGGCCGCGGCGGTGTCCGCGAGCTTCTCCGCCCGCCGTGCGGCGAGGACCACGTCGGCACCGGCCTCGGCGAAGCCACGCGCGAACGAGACCCCCAGCCCGGACGAGGCGCCGGTCACGATGACCACCTTGCCGGCGGTGTCGAACAGATCCATCACGGACATCGTTGTCTCCCTTAGATAGTCGGCAACTCTTCCGACGCGGCGCGTCGGCGGCGCGGGAACGCGTCAGAACCAGGACGGCTCGACGTCGAGGGTGGTGCGGTCGAGGGCGGTCAGCAGGTCGAGCTGCGGCCCGGTCTTGGGTAGCTCGTAGCGGAAGAAGTACTGTGCCGCAGCGCGTTTTCCGTCGTAGAAGTCGCCGGACCGGTTGCCGGCCGCGAGGAGCTGTTCGAGCCAGATCCAGGCGATCACGATGTGTCCGGCCGTCTCCAGGTAGACGGTCGCGTTGGCCAGCGACAGCTTGGGGTCGCCCGCCGACCAGATGTGCGCGGTCACCTTCACCAGGCGGTCCACGACGGAGTGCAGCTCGCCGGCGTAACCGGCCAGCCCGTCTGCGCCGCGCGCACGCTCGACGGTGGCCTCGATGGTCTCGGCCAGGGCCGCGAAGCCGGCGCCGCCCTGCATGATCACCTTGCGGCCGAGCAGGTCGATCCCGTGGATGCCGTGTGCGCCTTCGTGGATGGGGTTCAGGCGGTTGTCCCGGTAGTACTGCTCGACATCGAACTCGCGGGTGTAACCGTAGCCGCCGTGTACCTGGATCGCGAGGCTGTTGGCCTCGAGGCACCACTGCGACGGCCAACTCTTCGCGATCGGGGTCAGCACCTCGAGAAGCAACTCGATCCGCGCTCGTTCGGCGGCGTCGGCGGCGGTCGCAGCCTGGTCGACGAGGACGCTGCAGTACAGCCCGAAGGCGAGTGCGCCCTCCACATAGGACTTCTGGGCCAGCAGCATGCGCCGGACGTCGGCGTGTTCGATGATCGGCACCGGCTTGGTCGACGGGTCCTTCTGGTCGACGGGCCGGCCCTGGGTGCGCACCTTCGCGTAGTCGAGCGAGGCCCGGTATCCGGCGTAACCCAGTGCGGTGGCGAGGAATCCGACGCCGATGCGCGCCTCGTTCATCATGTGGAACATGTAGGAGAGGCCGCGGTGTTCGTCGCCGACGAGAAAACCAACAGCACCGGGAGCGGAGTCGGCTCCGAAGGTGCCGTCGCCGAAGTTGAGCAGGGTGTTGGTGGTGGCGCGGTTGCCCATCTTGTGGTTGAGGCCGACGAGTGCGACGTCGTTGCGGGTTCCGTCGGCGAGGTACTTGGGCACGATGAACAGGGAGATGCCCTTGACGCCGGGGCCGCCGCCGGGGATCTTCGCCAGCACGAGGTGGACGATGTTCTCGGTCAGCTCGTGGTCGCCGGCCGAGATCCACATCTTGGTGCCGGTGATCCGGTAGGTGCCGTCGCCGGCGGGTTCGGCCTTGGTGGTGATGTCGGCGAGCGACGACCCGGCCTGTGGTTCGGACAGGCACATCGTGCCGGAGAAGCGGCCCTCGACGAGGGGGCGGACCCAGGTCTCGCGCTGCTCGTCGGTGGCGTACTCGGCGAGCAGGTTGGCATTGCCGACGGTGAGGAAGTTGTACGACGACATGGCGGCGTTCGCGGCCTGGAACCACACGGCCGAGGCCTGGCGGATGACGGTCGGCAACTGCATGCCGCCGAGTTCGTCGTCGAAGGAGGCAGAGATCAGACCTGCCTTGCGGTACTCGGCGAGGCCGGCGACGACCTCGTCGGGCAGCACGACCTTGCCGTCGTCCCCGATGTAGGGCTCGTGGGCGTCGCCGATCTTGTTGGCGGGCGCGAAGCACTTCATCGCGATGTCGGCGCTGAGTTCGAGGACCGCGTCGAAGGTCTCGCGTGAGTGCGCGGCGAAACGGTCTCGGGAGGTCAGGGTCTCGACGTCGAGCCATTCATACAGCAGGAACTCGAGGTCCTGCCGGGACATGGGTGTGGTCATCGCACTTCCTCGTGGATCGGGCGGTCGGACGCTGGTTCGGATGTCCGTCGCCCGTCCATCATGCCCCGGCCGGACACGGCCGCTCGCGAGACCCCGGTGCGTGCGGCATCCGCCGTCAGACGTCGATGCCGAACTCCTTGATCTTGCGGTAGATCGTCGCGCGGGAGATGCCCAGCGCGTGGGCGGCGGCCAGTTTGTTGTGGCCGTTTTCCTCCAGGCTGCGCACGATGGCGTCGCGTTCGAGCGCTTCGATGCGGGTGAGGGTGTGCCGGCTCTGTGCCCGATAGGTCGGGGGGAGCTGCTTGACGGTGATCGTCCCGGACCGGTGATGGGTGACCACGTCGCGCAGTGCCTGTCGCAGTTCGGCGACGTTGCCGGGCCAGGTGTACTTGCTGAGTTGGCGCATCGCGTCCGGCGCGACCGGGAGTTCCTTCCCCCGGGTGAGTTGCCGAAGGATGGCGGGCACAAGGACCTGCAGATCCTCGATGCGATGCCGGAGTGGCGGGACCTCCACGGTGTGGGAGAAGAACGGCAGCAGCGTCGCGCCGAGGGCGGGCAGCGTGTCGACGGTGCTGAGCGTGATGCCCAGCCATCCCGCGTGTTCGCGCCCCTGCAGCACGTCGGCGACGTCGAAGAGCATGTCGTCGTCGAACTCGTCGATGTCCCGCAGGATGATGGCGAAGTCGTCGCGCTCGATCTCGGCGCTGAAACTGTCGAGGGTGTCGGCGTCGGAGAAATCCTCGGCGGAGAA
This sequence comes from Gordonia terrae, assembly GCF_001698225.1. Lineage (NCBI taxonomy): Bacteria > Bacillati > Actinomycetota > Actinomycetes > Mycobacteriales > Gordoniaceae > Gordonia > Gordonia terrae. The sequence continues at coordinate 4,085,667 of NZ_CP016594.1, read as the reverse complement.
GACCCGGATGGTGCCGCGGCGGTACTGGCCCGCGGCTGCGCGCAGCACCGCGGCCCGGCCACTTCCGCGCTCGCCCGACACCGCGATCCAGCGCCCCGCCCCGACGTGCTGCGCGATTCGGTCGCAGCATTCCCGCCACGACGAACTGCGGCCGACGATCCCCGGCAGCGTTGCGGTCGCGGCCGGTCGACGGCGTGGTTCGGAGAACGACCCGGGGTCCATCAAATGCACGTGAAAGACCGCGATCCCGGCATCGGTGTCGGAGAATTCGGCGACCGGCGCCAGCCGGACCGTGCGGCCGCTGGGCAGCGTGTTGACTCGCCGGACGGCACCGGCGTCGAGGGCCTGGTCCACCGCGTGCTCGAGCATCGACACCTGGTCCTGCGGATCGATGCTCTGGCGGAGCCGGCGGTTCATCAGCACGACGTCGGCGGCGAGCGCGAGGACCATCATCTGGGGCGCTCGTCGGCAGGTGGCGAGATAGGCTGCGAGAAGGCGTGATTCGCGCTCACTGGCGTTCGCCAGCATCTGTTGCTCGATCTGGACGGTGGCCGACTTGGCCAGCGACAGCAGCAGCGAACCGCCCTCCTCCACCCAGCCGGTGAGATCGAGCGCGCCGACGATGCCGCCGGAGAACGGATTCCGGATCGGGACGCCGGCACAGCTCAACTGGGCGAGAGCGCCCGCGTAGTGCTCGGGTCCGGTGACGAGGGTTGCCTGCCTCGACTCCAGTGCGGTGCCGATTCCGTTGGTACCGGCGTGTTCTTCGCTGTAGCTGTAACCGGGCGCGAGGGATACGGCGTCGAGTTGGGTGAGGAGTTCACCGCTGCCGGCCGCGCGCGACAGCACGACACCGTCCGGCGAGGTGAGGATGATGCTCACCGGTTCGTCCGACAGATCAACGGCCAGCTGATCGAGCACCGGGCGGGCGGCGCTCATGAGTGGGCTGTCGGTGTTCGGTTCCCGGACGAACGGCAACTCGAGGCGGTCTGCCTGCACCTTGAAGGAGCGCGAGCGCCGCCATGAGGTGGAGATGGCATCGCGGACGGTGCCGTCGATGCGGTCGTCAGGGACTTCGTCGTCGCTGAGGAAACGCTCGCGCGCACGTGCGACGAAGGTGGTCGATCTGCGAGCCTGGGCTGTGGGCTGGTGCTTCACCGCGGTAGACAACTCCCTACTGTGATGTACGTCTCACATCAACAGCAGTGTACAGAATAAGTGCTGGTGACGGGCGTCGAACCGGGTACGAGTCCGGCGAGCCGGTGGTCCGGACGCCCCTGGGTTGCACGGTCCCGCCGACGGCCCGGCAGTGGGCCGGCCGCGATCGACGCCGAGAACGAATTCCGATCGCGACCGGCCCCCGTCACCGTTGTGCGGTGACGTCCCCGCCGGGGTCGGTGGCCGCCGGCCGGGGTGGACCGGCCGGCGGCGGTTCGGGTGTCCGCGCCAGTGGATGTCGGCGCTAGTAGATGTTGGAGGGCCGGACCATCCCCTCGGCGAGGTCGCCGAAACCGGGTGCCTCGATGGCGCCGGGGTGGGTCAGGACCTCCTCGACGACGGCCGTCTCGGTGGTGATGAGCAGGGCCGCGATGGACGCCGCGCTCTCCAGCGCCGCCTTGGTGACCTTCGCCGGGTCGATGACTCCCTCGTCGAACATGTCGCCGTAGCCGCCGCTCATCGCGTTGAAGCCGTGTCCCGTCGGCAGTCCGCTCACCACCCGGACCACCTCGTCGCCGTCGAACCCGGCGTTGGTCGCGATCCAGAAGAGCGGTTCGGCCATGGAGCGGCGGACCACGTCGACGCCGACGCCCTCGTCGCCCGGAACGTCGGCGAGCGACTCGAGGGCCCGGTGCGCCTGGGCCAGGGCCGTCCCGCCGCCGGAGACGATGCCGTCCTCGACCGCTGCACGCGTGGCGGCGAGCGCGTCCTCCACGCGAAGCATGCGTTCCTTGAGTTCGACACTGGTGACCCCGCCGACCCGGATCACCGCCACCCGGCCGGTCAGCCGCGCGATCCGGAGTTCCAGGCTGTCGCGGTCGGCGTCGATGCGGGCACGGCCGTGCTGTGCCTCGAGCTGGGCCACACGCGCGTCGACGAGACCCTGGTCGCCACGCGCTCCGACGATCGTCGTCGCGTCCTCGGTGATGGTCACCCGGTCGCACGTGCCGAGCTGCTCGACGGACACCTCCGACAGCTCCAGACCGGTGTCCTTGGCGATCACCTGACCGCCCAGGGCGACGGCGAGGTCCTCGAGTTCGGCGACACGCCGATGCCCGAAGCCCGGGGCACGGACCACCACCGACTGCATCGTCTTGTGCATGTTGCCGCCGACGAGGAGTTGCAGTGCCGGGCCGTCGACGTCCTCGGCGAGGACCAGCAGCGGTCGGTCGGCGCGTTTGGCCGCCTCGATGCTCGGCATGATCTCCTGGACCGTGGTGATCTTCTTGTTCGTGAGCAGGACCACCGGGTTCTCGAGAACCGCTTCCATGCGTTCGTGATTGGTGACCATGTAACCCGAGATGTACCCGTGGTCGAACTCGATGCCGTCGACGACGTCGACTCCGAGCCCGAGCGTGTCGCTCTCCTCAGTCGTGATGACGCCGTTGCGCCCGACGTATTCCACGGCCGCCGCGATCGCGGACCCGATCACCTCGTCGTCGCTGGCGGCCAGGGTGGCGATCCGCTCGAGGTCGCTGCGACCGCCGAGCGCGACGGACTGCTCCGACAGCGACTCGATCACGGTGGCGATGGCACGTTCGATGCCGCGCCGCACCCGCATCGGGTTGGCGCCTTGCTCGACCGCACGCAGACCTTCGCGAACCATCGCCTGCGCCAACACGGTTGCGGTGGTGGTGCCGTCACCGACCACCCCGTTGGTCTTCATCGCCACTTCCTTGACCAACTGGGCGCCCATGTTGGCGAACGGGTCGCGCAACTGGATCTCGCGGGCGATGGTCACCCCGTCGTTGGTGATGGTGGGAGGGCCGGTGAGCTTCTCCAGGACGGCGTTGCGTCCCTTCGGTCCCAGCGTCACCTTGACCGCGTCGGCGAGTGCATTGACCCCTCGCTCGAGCCGCAGCCGCGCTTCGGCGTTGTAGCGCAACTCCTTGGCCATGGTCGTCCTGCCTTTCGTTCGGTGTTCTCGGCTGTGTACTGCGGTGAATCTGTTGTGCGCGTGTGCCCTTCGTGGCTCGCTTCGCTCGCACCTCAGGGAGCAGAGGTGCGAGGAGCGATAGTGATGACCCACCTGCTCCCTGAGGTGCGAGGAGCGATAGCGACGAGCCACGAAGGGCTGGTGAGGCGTCCTGCCAGACCCTTCGTGACTCGCTCCTCAGGGAGCGGAGAATGAAGCTCGCTCCTCTGGGATCAGGGCGGGTCAGGGAACGAGGATCGCCCGTCCGCGGACCCGGCCGGCGTCGAGGTCGTCGAGGGCCTGCTGGAAGTCGTCGAGGGCGTAGGTGCTGGTGTGCAGCTTGACCTTTCCCCGTGCGGCGAGGTCCATCAGCTCCCCGAGGTCGTTGTAGGAACCGACGAGGTTGCCGATGTAGTTGATCTCGGTCGAGATGACGTCGATGGTCGGCACGTCGATGTTCTCGCCGTAACCGACGACGAAGAAGTTGCCTGCGCGCCGCAGCATCGCGGTGCCCTCGGCGGTGGCCCCGCCCTCTCCGACGAAGTCGAGCACGGCCTCGGCGCCGTGCCCGCCGGTGAGTTCGAGGACCTTGTCGACGTGTGTGCCGTCGGCGACGATGCCGACGTCGGCCCCGATCTGCTGGGCGAGTTCGACGGCATCGGGGTTGCGGTCCACCACGATGAGCCGGACGGCAGAGATGGCGGCGAGGACCTGAATCCCGATGTGGCCCAGTCCTCCGGCGCCGATCACCACGCAGGTGTCACCGGGCCGCGTCATACGCGCGACCTTGGCGGCGGCGTGATAGGCGGTGAGGCCCGCGTCGGCGAGTGCCGCGACGTCGGCGGGCTCGAGCGAATCGTCGATCCGGACGACGCTGCGGGCGGTGGTCTTCAGATACTCGGCGTACCCGCCGTTGGTGTCGATGCCGGGGAACTGGCTGTTCTCGCAGTGGACGTCGTCGCCGAACCGGCACGCTCGACACAGGCCGCACGTGATGAGTGGGTGCAGGATCACCTTGTCGCCGACGGCGACGTTGGTGACCGCGTCCCCGATCGCGTCGACCCAGCCGGCGTTCTCGTGCCCGATCGTGTACGGCAGCGACACACCGGATTTCTCCTCCCACTGACCCTCGAGGATGTGCAGGTCCGTGCGGCACACCCCGGCGCCACCGATCTTCACGATCACGTCGAGGGGGCCGGTCACCTCCGGCGCCGGGACCTCGTTGAGTTGCAACTTGTCGTGGTAGCCCACGACCTGAACTGCGCGCATGATCTACTCCTGTTCCGTTCGGGTGGTGCCGCTGCGCGTGGCCCGCAGATCGGTGATGACGGGTCCGCTCCGGCCGTCGCAGACGGTGTCGTCGGCGTAGCGGGTGGCGAGCAGGCCGCGGCAGAAGTGGCTGTTGCCCTCCATCGAGATCCGCACGGACCGTGCGAAACGCAGGCGCATGGGCACCTGCTCGGCGGGCAACGGGCGTCCCTCCTCGTCGACGACCACAAGGCTGTTGGGACAGACGCTGAGTCCCAGCTCCATCCGCCGGCGCAGCAGCGCCGACTTGCGGTGACCGCGGGGGAGATCGCGCAGTGCGAGGCGATCGACCTCGGCGACCAGGACCCGTCCGGCGGTGATCTCGGCTGCGACGCAACGCTCCATCGCGGCGGTGTGTGCCTTGCGCCGGAACGTGAGTCGCAGCTCGTCGAGACTGTCGAGTGCCTCCACCCCGAATGTGCCCCGGTATCCCGCGTGGGCGTCGAGGCCGGCGTTGATCTTGTCGCTGTCGTGGTGGTCGTCGAGCAGGACCCGGACCTGGCCGATCCCGTCGATGTCCTCGAGCGCGTCGAGGGCGTCCGATCCCATCAGGTAGGCGAAGTTCGGCGAGCAGAACGAGGTGGGCAGTCGCAGGTGGACCGTCACCCCGGCGTCGTCGATCAAGATCGACCGGACGAAGGCGAGATCGGTGATCGGTTCGTCGAGTTCGGGGTCGAGGACCGTGTCCAGCGCGGCCAGGATGTCGTGCTCGAGACGGGTCGGGTGTTCGACGCCGGGCGCCGGACGATGGTCCAGCGCGGTCATGCGTTCACCGCATCCTTCGCGCCCGCGGCCACCTCGGCATCCGGATCGGCTGCGCTCGTGGGCAATCGAAGTTCTTCGGGCACCTCGATGTGCGGGTACAGCGCGGCTGCGTTGAGACCGAGGATCTTCTTCTTCTGCTCGACGGTGATCGGCGCATATTCGGTCATGTCCTCCGGGATCTGGAAGTCCACGAACCGCTCGACCAGCCATTGCGGTGTCCACAGCGCGTAGTCGCTGGCGAAGAGGATCTTGTCCTCGCCGATCCAGTACAGGAGCTCACCGATGATCTGGGCGAAGTACCGCGGGCGGGTGTGGATGAACGGGATGGCCACGGCCAGGCCGCCGAACACATTCGACTCCTGGGTCGCGATCCAGCAGAAGTCCTCCAGCCGCGGGAGACCGACGTGCTCGACGACGAAATTGAGGTCGAGGTAATCGGTGGCCACCTTGTCGACGTCGGCGACGTCGAAGGCGTCGCGGTCCAGCGGCCGGATGGTGGGGCCCTTGTGGATGTGGACGTTCTTGATGCCGAGCTTGATGCACTCCTCGAGATAGCGGCGCGACCAGGCGTCGTCGAGCTTGTATCCGCGTGAGTCACCGAACCATTCGGCGGTGTAGAGCTTGACCCCCTTGAGGTTCATCACCTCGGCGTCGCGGCGCAACTGCTCGAGACCCGCCTCGCCGTGCCGGGGATCGTAGGCGTGGTTGTAGGTCAGCAGACCGGGATTGTCCTCGCACAGTTTCAGCGAGTCGTCGACCTGCGCGAAACCGTTGACGTAGAAGTCGCTCAGCATGGTGGCCTGGAAGATCGCGTGGTCGGCCGGGCCCTCCTCGAAGAGGTCACGCATCAGCCGGTCCGGGCCGTAGTAGGTGTAGGTGTCGTAGTCCCACACCTTGTCCTCGGGGCTGAGGTTGCGGTGATAGTCGTAGAAGCAATCGATGAACTGCTTGCCGTGGATGTTCTTCTGGTTGGATTCGCGTCCGTCCCAGAGATGGACGTGGGCGTCGACGATGAAGTACTTGTCGCCATTCTTCTCGTACATCGTGTGCTCCTGACGATCGTGGGCTGTGGTCTCGGCGGGGTGGTCTCGGCGGGTGGTGCCGGGCTGTCTCGGATGTGGTCGGCGGGGCGGGGGACAGGGGCTGGAAGAGATGGGTTGGTGTACGTCGTGACCGCCGGGAACGATCCGCCGGCGGTCACGACGCAGGTCTGGTGCGAGCTCTCAGCTCTGGGCGGTGAGGTCGAAACCGATGTACTCGGCGGCGTCCTCCGGGCTGGCGAACAGGAAGGTCCGGTCGTCGAGGTGCACCATCCGCCCGTAGTGGGTCGAGCTGATCTCCTCGAAGATCGATCCGTCGAAGTCCTGGCCGAGTGCGTCGGTCAGCTCGTCGTAGTCGAATTCGAGCCGGTTGACCCCGTCCACGCGGATCATCGACGGGTACTCGGTGAGTTCGACCCCGTCCTTCGAACCCATGACGTCGGCGACGACGCGGCCGATCGGGGTGTTCATCAGCGTCACGCCGCACATGTTGGAGAACTCGGTCTCCGCGCCGAATTGCATGGTCACTTGGTCAACTCCTCGGGGATGGCGACATCGATGGATGTCAGCAGGTCGGTGAACTTGGCGGTCGCCGCGTCCAGGCTGGTGGCGAAGGTGATCGACTTGTCGGCCGGCTGGGACCAGATCGGTTGCAGCGCACGGGCCGCCTCGAGGCACCTGGGTACCCACACGGCGAGCCACTGGGCGAACAGCTCCTTGTTCTGATCTCCGAATTCCCCGTCGCGAGTGAGGATTCGGAACAGGCTCCGGGTGTAGGCCAGGTCGCGGTCGTAGTCGTACTCACCGGTGCCGACGATGGTGGGGGTGATGTAGTCGCCGTTGCGGGCGGCGACCTGCATGACCAGCTCCGAACGGAACAGCGATCCGACGAGCTGCTCGAAGACGATGTTGGTGGCGAAGAGGAGCTCGCACCAGTCGCCGACCGCCGTGAGACGCTCGACGACCTCGCGGGTCGGCTGCCACTCCGGCGCTGCCTGCCACACCTCTTTGTGTGCCCCGCCGTCGAATTCCTCCTCGGCCTCGGACAAGTCGAGGTTGAACAGTGCGAGATCCTGGGCGAAGCGCATCTTGTGCGCGGCGTTCACCGCCACGGCGGTGTTGATCATGTTGGTCGGTCCGGACCGCTGGATGGAGGTGAACACATGCAGCGCCAACCCGTTCTCGGCGTGCATCCAGGCGCCGAGGTTGCGCTCGATGAACTTGAGCCACGGCGAATTCCAGGAATCGTAGGCGCGTGCCCGTTTGGCGTTCTGCAGGCACAGGTCGACCTGGTGGACGACCGCCGAGTTGTTCCGGTAGATCGTCTGGTCCCACTCCTCGTTCGGGTCGAGGAAGGCGTGCCAGTTGCTCGACTTCGCCGTCGTCCACTCCTGCGGGTAGCCGCCGGGACCGTTGCCGAAGCCATAGATCCAGCCCTGACTCAGGTGCCGTTCGGGATCGGGCTGCACATCGACGGTCACGTCCTCGTACGTCGTCGCCCGCTTCTTGGCCGGCTGGTAATAGCTGTATTTACGGCTCTTCGAACTCGGGAAGTCCTTGGCGCCGGCCTCGGCGTCGGTGAACTCGATGGACGGGAAACTGCGTTCCCGCTGGTTGGGTTTGGGTGCGGTGGGTGCGGACATACTGCGCGCTCCTCGGGATGTCGGCGGCTGTCGGGGATCTGAGTGGGCTAGTCGAATGCCGGGCTGGTGAAACTGTCATAGAAGATCTGGTCACGGGGCACCGAATGTTGTTCGGCGAGAGCCAACGCCGCGTCGACCATGGGCGGGGGTCCGCAGAAATACACCTCCGTTCGGGACAGGTCGGATTCGCATCCGTTGACGATGTCGGTGACGTTGCCCTCGGCCACCGAGACGCCTGCGGGTGCGTCGGCGGCGGACTCGGACAAACATGCGGTGAAGCTGAAGTCGGCGATCTTCTCACCAAGCGAGGCGATCTCGTCGAGACAGAACAGATCGGCCGCGGTGCGAGCGCCGTAGTAGAAGCGCACCGGGCGCTGAATTCCGGCTTCGCTGATGTGCCGCAGAAGCGACAGCAGCGGTGCCATGCCCGCGCCCCCGCCGATGCAGACGAGCGGGAGCACATGTCCGTTGCGGAGGGTGCACGATCCGTATGGACCGTTGACCATGATCTCGGTGCCCGGTTCGAGTCCGCTCTCGAGCATGCCGGCGAACACGCCGCCCGGATACTTCTTGATGAGGAACTCGAGTGTGTCCGGGGTGGATTGCGTGGTGGCGATCGAGAACGACCGCTTCTCATCCGTCCCGGGGATCGAGAGGTCCACGTACTGGCCGGGTTTGAACTCGAAGGTCGCCGGCTCGACGACGTCCAGACGAAGAGAGACGATGTCCTTGGTCATCGACTCGACCGCCGCGACGCGGGTCTTGACGTCCTGGATCGGTGCGCCGCCGAGCAATTCGTCCTCGTCGAAGTTCAGCAACTCGATGTCGCAGTCGCTGTAGGCGTAGGTGCGGCAGAGCAGGACGTACCCCTCGGCCTCTTCGGCGTCGTTGCAGGCGAAGGTCGAGTAGTCGTCCATCTGGACGTCGCCGTCGAGCATGTAGGACTTGCACGCCGAGCACCGACCCTCCCGGCACCCGTGCATGAGGTGGATGCCCTGCCGGAATGCGGCGTCGAGGATGGTCTCGTCCTCGCCCACCTCCATCTCGATGTCGACGGGGGCGAAGTTGATGCGATGTGTGTCGGCCACGGAAGCTCCTGAGCGAAGGGAATTGCGACGAAACGGTTCAGTTGCGGATGTGGTGGACGGCGCGGTTGCGGAGGTTCGCGCCGTCCACCACCCCTGCCGCCTCAGGCCGGAACGGCCCCGTTGGTGTTGGCGCGGTACGCCGCGATGTGGGCGTCCCGTTCCTCGTCGGACATCTCGTTGAGCAGCACGTTCGGGCTGTTGAAGACGTTGCCGCGGACATCGTCGAGCGTCCACATCTTCTTCGGGTCCAGATCGAGGTGCGGCTGCGGGATCAAGGTCTTGCCGTCATCTCGGACATAACCCAGGTCCTGGATGATGTCGGCGAGATCCTTGCCGTGATGGAGCGTCTCCCATTCACGGAAACCGGTGAGGCGACCCATGTTCGGGGTCTCACGACCCTCGTACTCGCCCCGGAACGCCACCGCATCGGTCCAGTAGCAGGTCTCCGAGCAGTACGTGCGCCACTGGTTGTCGACCTTCTCGGTGACCATGTCCTCGCGGATGAGGGCGGGCACCATGCAGGTCCAGCACCGGTGCGGGTACTCGTACCCGACCTCTTCGAAGGCGATCGGCTTGTTGCGGCCCGGGTAGGCGAGCCGGTTGTAGTTCTCCCACCACTTGCCGAACTTGTTGTACCAGCCGGGGTATTTGTGCTCGAACCACTCGAAGTCCTTGTCGGTCATGGCGTCGATCCGCCAGTAGTTGACCGGCCAACCGGTGGCGAAGAAGCGGGCGACCTCGTGGACGTAGTGCTTGTTGGTGATCCGGTTCCACGCCTCCTCGACAAGGTCGTGCGGGATGGTGAGCCCGTACTTCTCCAGCGGCAGAAGGTAACTGCGGTAGTAGTCGTCGTAGATCCAGCGACGCCACATCTCGGCGTAGCTCTCGCGATCCTTGCGACGGTCCTTGGTGCCGTACTCGATGAACGTGCCGATGGCGGCGTCGACGACGCAGTGATTGTTCCACCATGCGTAGCGCAGGTCGCGCTCCAGCAGGGGGCGGTTGCGCTCGTCGGCGAGTGCCATGAGCAGGATCGAGTAGCCGTTGGAGATGTGTCGCGACTCGTCGGACTGGACGGAGTGGAACACGGTCGGCAGCAGGTAGTCGCCGTTGGCGGCGGCCTCGTCGGGCATGGCGACGAAAAGCGTGTTGGTGAAGGCTGTTTCGGCGACGACGGTCAAGTAGATGTTGGCCGCGGTGATGGCGTCGCCGGTGATGAAACCCTCGCCGAACTGGCGGCCGATGGTGCCGGCGTAGTTGTTGGCGAACGCCTTCTCGGTGATGTCGAAGCCGGCCGGGTCGATGTAGTTGTTCATGTACAGCTTCTTGAGGTTCATCTGGATCGTCGAATGACGAACCTCGTCGATCATCTGCACGGCCAGGCCATTGTGGATCTCGGGATTGGGGACGGCGTCGATGGCCATCGGCATCGCGCGGGCCGCAGAGATCTCGGGGAACGGGATGATCGACAGGAACAGCTTCTGCCATTCCAGCCAACGTTCCTGCACCTGACGGAACATGTTGCCGCGGATGGCGCCGTCCATGGCGCCGTACACGCGGTTGTCCTTTTCCTCCTCCATCGGGAAGTACGACCGCATGATCTGCTTGAGCGGATCCTTCTTGGGAGCCTTCTCGAATGTGTAGTCGGTACCGAACCGGGTGGCCGGGGTGGCGAAGGTGGGCTCCCAGGACAACTCGGTGATCTTCGCATGGGCTTTTGTCAAGCTCTGCCTGCTCAAAGTGCGCCTCCTTGGTGGAGAGCCGGCGGACTGCCGGCCCGCATGGACTGGAGCGACTTCGATACAACCCTGTGACGTGGATTACAAACGTCTCACTGTGAGACGACGACAACGAACCCGCCGAGTGCGGCGCGCACAGGGCGGGTTCGTTGGGGGTTCGGAGGGGGAGGAGCTCGCTACAGCTCGTTGTCGGCGGCGGCGAACGATCCGGACGGCAACAGCGGTTCGTTGAGACGTTGGGCGTACTGATCGAAGTAGATCCGCGCGATCAGCTCGCGTCTGCTGCGGACGCCGGCCTTGTCGAAGATGGATTTCAGGTGGTCCTGCACGGTGTAGGCCGAGACGTGCAGGGCGGTGGCGATGTCCTTGGTGGCCACACTCTGCAGCACCATCTGCGTGACGTCGCGTTCGCGAGCGGTGAGCCCGAATGCCTCGACGACCAGCGGAATGATCTCGGGCGGGCGCGCCTCCTCGATCGTCACCACGACCTCGCCCACCCGGCCGTCGGCCGACGACAGCGGCGATGCGTGGATGACCAGCCACATGCCCGACGCACCCCGCACCCGAAGGCGCGGCGGGACGGAGGACTCTCCGGATCCGTACCGTCGTGCGGCCCCGATCAGACCGTAGATGGGGTTCATCACCGCCGCACCGTTGGGACCGGACGCGAGGTCGGCGATGCGCTCCTGGCTGCCGGCGCTCATCTGGACGATCTCGTTGCTGCGGTCGATGATCAGGACCGCCGGGCCGTGCACGGCCGCGGGAACCGGACCCGGCACGCTCGGCATGTCGGCGACCACGCTGCTCAGCAGGCCGACCCGGACGCCGTGTGCGAGCGTGCGTGACAGCGAGGCCAGGAACTCCACTTCGTCGGAATCGAACGGCCGGCATCCGGAACCGCTGCGGAACAGCGAGATACCGGCCCACGCCCGGTCGCCGTCGCGCAGCACGAGCCTCGCCTCGTCGTGGAAGCAGTACTCCGGGATCATCAACTGCGACATGCGGTTCGAGTGTTCCGGCGCATCTCGTTCGAGCATCTTCATGCCGACTGCGTCGCGCCTCTCGGCGACCATCTGACGGAACGCGGTCGGCTCCACCTGGCCGTACTCGAGGAGGCCCCAATCGGGATCACGATGATCCTGGCCGAGCAGGGCGCCGTACTTGCGGGCGCTGGTCAGCAGCACGGTGTTGGGATCGAAGGTGCCGATGCAGAAGGCGTCGGCGGGCACCGCGCGGCCCAGTGAGGCCACGGTCTCGGCGAAGAACTCGTCGAGAGTGAGGCCGGCGTGGGCCACGACCTCGATGTCGCGGCGCACACGCTCGGCGGTCAGACTCGATGTCATCCGACAATTGTCGGCGTGAGCTGCGGTGATGTCTATCCCACAATCGTGGGATCACCTGGTTGAAGGACACCGGTCGGATCGTGGCGACGCCGGATGGTCTCCAGGCGCATCCGCTGATCGTCGGGCCACAGCGCGTCGCGCTCGGCGGACGTCCGCCCGGAGAAGTTCAGCAGGGCTCCCGACGAGTGGGCGGCCAGCGCGTCGTTCACGGCGGCGAGATGCTCACCGACCTGGTGGCCCATCGGGCCCGCGGGGACGCCGATGGCGATGACGGAGAACGCGCCGTCGCGTCCGACCACGGCGTTGGGTACACGTTGCGGCGACAGCAACCGGCCACCGAGGAGACGGACCTCGACGATGGCCAGCGGACTCGCCACCGTGGGGCCGGCGACGGCGAGCAGTGCGTCCACGGCCGATGGCGGGAAACCGGTGAGCAGGCAGCCACGCTCGGCGCTGGGCATCGGCCCGGGCGGGTCCATGTGCACGGCATCGAGTGCGGCGATCGGCAAGACGTCGATGTTCTCCAGCAGGATCGGCCCGGCCGAACGCATCGGTGCCAGCAGGGCGGCGGCGGTGGACGGGTCGCCGGTGTGCGTGTAGCGCACGTGGACGGCGAGCTGACCCTGCAGGGGCGGCGGCAGGTTGGGGTCCGGCGGGAGCCGGAGTATGGCCACCGAGGTCCCGGCCTCCTCGGGAAGGGAAGGGGCCCACTCCCGCCACGCATGTAAGACGTCACCGGCCGCCGAACCGGCGAAGAAGATCCCGCCGCCGTAGACCGTGGGCAGATCGAACAGCTCGAACTCGAGTGCGGTGACGATGCCGAAACCGTCGCGGCCGCCCAGCAGCGCCCAGAACAGGTCCGAACCCGCCGACGCGTCGACTGTCCGGACGATGCCGTCGGCGGTGACGAGCTCGATCGAACGTACATGGTCGGCGGCGTAACCGAACTGCCGACCGAGGGGACTGAGGCCGCCGCCGAGGGTGTACCCGACGACGCCCACCGACGACGACGAGCCGACGAGCCCCGTGAGACCGTGGGGCGCGGTCGCGGCGGCCACGTCGCGCCACCGCACACCGGCGCCCACACGAGCGGTCCTGGTGACCGGGTCGACGCTGATCTCGGTCATCCGGGAGGTCGTGACGACGACCGTGCCCCGCCCCTCGATGGGGGAGCCGTGCCCGGTGGCGCGCGCACTGATGCGCAATCCGTTGGACCGCGCGTACCGCACGGCGGCGGCGACGTCGGCGGCGTTCGTCGCCCCGACGACCACGTCGGCTGCCGGGATCGCCGCGAGGTTGAAGCCGGACAGTTCGCCGGTGTAACCCTCGTCAGCCGGGGTCAGGACCGGCCCGGCGACCGCGGAGAGCAGGGCGTCGAAGTCGGTGGAGTCGAGAGGTTCGGAGGTGATGGACACGGTGCTTCCTTCGAGTCGGTGGTGCGCCGGGGACCGGCTGCTCCATGCGACTCAGAGTGGCTGAGGCCCTTTTGTTCCCGCCATCCCTCGAACGCGGGAACTGTGCGCGCCAGAGTTCTGGGGCAATGCCTTCCCAGAAGTCTGGGGGTGTCGGGCGGCGACCGATGAGGGCCAGCTGGTGGGCTGGTGTTCGGCATCCCCTGGCTGATTGCGCCGGCGCCCGACCCCCCCGCTGGCTGGGTCGGCGCCCGACCCCCATGGTGAGGTGGCGTTCGCCACCGCCCCGCTGGTGAGCTGGTGTTCGCCACCCCCCGCTGGTTGAGCCGGCACCGAGCGAAGCGAGGGGCCGAGTCGAAGCCACTTGGTGACGTGACTCCCAAACCGGTGACCGTCTCTCACGTCCGACTGGCCACCGCTCCGCCCCAGAAGCGATTCTTCCCGAGTTCGAACTAACCCAGGTTTCCCACTTTTCACCACATCTTTGAACGGGTGTGACCGAAGTTCATCACTGTCAACGATCAACGCACAGTCGACGAAAAGTACTGCACAGTCAACGAAATATGCTGCACAGTGGATGGTTTCGTAATTACATCGCCTGTGGAAATCTCTCGAATTCGAACGAATGTTCCTGTACCTTGGAGTCATGCCTGAGCTCACCGCCCTCCTCGATCAGCTCATCGAGACCACCCCGCCCGCCGACGACCCCACGGGCAGAGCAACATTCGAAGCGCTCGAGACATTGCGGCTGCTCCGCAATGCCGTCGATCACCAGATCGTCACGCACGCAGCCCAACTCGAAGAACTCGGCGTCGCACACAAGGCCGGTGGGACCACCAAGAGGGTGCTGACCGAGATGGGTTACGCACCCGCTGTGGCTGTACGTGCCATGCGGAGCGTCGACGCTCTCCACGAGCTGCCCGCCGTGGCCCGGCATGCCGCCGACGGACGACTGTCCGCGGAAGTCGCCGACGCCATCATCCGCGGCCTGGCGCAGATCGACAAGCGTTCGCCGACAGCACTTTCCGACGAGGATCGCGCCGGTTACGAGCTTGCTCTGGTCGGTCAAGGGCTGTCGGGAGCAACACCGGCGGAGGTGGCGAAGTACGCCCGCGGTATCGGCAACACCATCGCCAACGCCTCCGAGAGCGGCATTCCCGCCGCCGACGATGCATCACTGAACACGGTCAACGCCCACATCACCGACGACGGACGCGTCGAGATCCGTGCCGACCTCACACAGGTGGTCGGTGAGAAGTTCCTCTCCATGATCGACGAACGAGCCTGCCCACGACCCGAACCCGACGGCGCCGACGACCGGCGTTCGGCCGAACAGCGCCGAGCTGATGCGTTCGAGCTCATCCTCGACCAAGCGGCGATCGGTGCCACCATCGACACCGTCGGCTCACCACGCACGCAGCTGATGGTGACGATCCCCGCCACCGGCGCGGATCCCGCCACCCTGCCGTGGACCGGAACGGTCAGTCGAACAACCACCCGTCAGGTGTCATGCGACGGATCTCTCACCGAGATCATCCTCGACGCCGAAGGCGTACCACTGCAGATGGGACACACGCACCGGCTGTTCCCAGCACATCTACGCAAGGCGGTCATCGTGCGCGACCAATGCTGTGTCAAATGCGGTGCGCCGCCATCACATACCCAGGTCCACCACATCCAGCACTGGGCCGACGGCGGTCCCACCGACCTCGACAACGGCTGCCTGCTCTGCCAACGCTGCCACACCCAGGTGCATCACCACGGCTGGGACGTCGTGGTGGGTTACGACCGCCACCCCTGGCTCGTTCCGCCTGCCACCATCGACCCGCAGCGCCGACCGCTGCCCGCCTACAACCGCCGCACCATGCGACTCGACGACGCCGCCTGACGTCCGCCCGCCAACACTTCAGTGCCATACCGTTTCCCGTACCCGTCGAAAGCCGGGACCGCATCTGTACCTTGACAACTCCACAGTGACATCATGTGCACTACCGTTCCCGCTTGTGTCAATCGAGCAGGAACGGGGCGCCGACGCAGCGGCAATCAGTTCGCCAGCGCACGGTACGTGGCTGCCTCGAAGTCGAGGTAGCCGTCGACCGAGGCAGGGTCGAAGAACGGGAAGACCTGCGTCGCCCAGAAGCCGCCGATGCGGGTGTGGGGATCGATCCAGAAGTAGAGGTTCGCCAGCCCGGCCCACGACTGGGACCCGGCCGGGCGGCCGGTCGGCGCGTCGGCGTCGTTGACCATGAACGGATAGGACCACGACTTCGGTGTGCCGGGGAAGAATTCGACGTCGTGGCTCAACGGCGGGATCACGCCGGGTAACCGTCGAACCGCCAAGTCGCCGATCTGATTGTGCAACGCGCCCTCGACGGTGTTCGGTCGCAGGATCTGCTCACCGCTGTCGGAACGTCCGCCGCGCAACCACATTCGCAGGAATGTCAGATAGTTGGGGACCGTGGACCAAAGGCCTTGTCCGCCCATGTCGATCTCGGGATCGGCGGGCTGTTCCCAACGGTGGTTGGGTACCAGCTCGCCCCGTTTGCGCATGTGCAGGACGGCCCGCCTGCTGCGGGCGTCGTCGGAGAGCGCGAAACCGGTGTCGGACATGCCGAGTGGTGTGAGGACCCGGTCGTCCATCACCTCGCGGAGCCGGCGTCCGGCGACGGCCTCGATGACCTGTCCGGCCCAGTCCACTCCGGAACCGTATTCCCACTCCGTGCCGGGATCGAACAACAGTGGGGTCCGCAATGACACCCGGGTCGCCGTGGCGACGGGGGGAACGCCGTGGTCGGCGGTGAGTCGTCGATAGGTCTCGTTGAAGAAGTCGTAACCGAAACCGGCAGTGTGGGTGAGCAACTGATGTGTTGTGACATCGGAGGCGGGTGGGCGGAGGCGCGGCTGACCGTCGTCGTCGAAGCCGTCGATCACCTGTAGTTCGCCGAGCTCCGGTACGTAGGAGCGCGCGGGTGCGTGCAGGTCGAGATCCCCGTCCTCGACGAGCTGGAGCGCAACGGTCGCGGTGACCGCCTTCGTCGCGGAGAACATCGCGAACACCGAGTCGACGGTCATCGGTTGTGGGTCGTCGAGGGCGCGGACTCCGGCGGCGCCCAGGAACACCGTCTCCTCGTCGGTCGTCACGCCCGCGACCACACCCGGTACTCGTGGATCGCCCTCGGTGCGCGCGGTCAGGATCGGGGTCACCTCGTCGGCGAGGCGTTCGGAACGGACTGTGCCCGCGAAGCTCATGTGCTGGTTTCTCCTCATCGAAGTGGGACATGACCGGCGCCGACGAACGTGCGAATCCGTTCGATGGCGAGGGTGAGGTCGTCGGTGGAAGCGGCGTAGGACAGCCGGACGTACCGGTCCGCGCCCGCCACGCCGAAGTCGTTGCCCGGGGTCATGGCGACGTGGGCGTCGGCGAGCACCCGGTCGCAGAACTCGGTTGACGTCAACCCCGTGGAACTCACGTCGAGGTAGACGTAGAAAGCGCCGTCGGGGATGACGGGCACCTCGAGTCCGACATCGGCCAGTCCGTCGACGACGAGCTGGCGTCGACGCGCGAACTCACGGCGGTTGTGTTCGGCGACCGCGAGGGAGTCCGGGGTGAAGCAGGCCAGCGCCGCGTACTGCGACGGGGTCGGCGGGCACACATAGAAGTTCTGCGCCAGCCGTTCCATCACTGCCACGAGTTCGTCGGGGACGATGCACCAACCCAACCGCCACCCGGTCATCCCGAAGTACTTGGAGAAACTGTTGACCACCACCGTCTCCGCGACGCCGGGCGAGCCGGCGGCCAGGACGCTGCGCGGCGGCCGTCCGTTCGGGGCGGGGTCGGACAACCCGAGGTAGATCTCGTCGACGATCGACCATCCGCCACGCGCGGCAGCGAGATCGCACATGGCCACGAGTTCCTCGTAGGGCATCGACGTGCCGGTCGGGTTCGAGGGGGTGGCGACGATGACCCCGCGGGTGGAATCCGTCCACGCCTCGTCGACCTCGGCGGTCGTGAGCTGGAACCGGGTCGCCGGGGTGGTCGGCAGAAGCCTCACCCGCGCGCCGAACGCATGCGCGAACTGACGGTTGCACGGATAGGAGGGATCGCCGATGAGCACCTCATCGCCCGGGTCGATCAGCGCCGCGCAGGCCATCAGGAGTGCCGCCGACGCGCCGGCGGTCACCGCGACCCGAGCCGGATCCACCGTGGCCCCGAAGTGGTGGCCGTAGAAGTCCGCGATGGCCTCGCGCAATGCGGGGAGACCGAGGGCGCCGGTGTACGCGAGGGGGCGCCCGGTCGCTTCGCGGGCCGCGGCCAGAACCGCAGACGGCGGCCCGAAGTCGGGTTCGCCGATGTTCAGCTTCACGACCGGGTGACCTGCCGCCTCGAGTTCGGCCGCGCGCTTGGCGTACTCCATCGCCTGGAACGGTGCGATCCCTTCGGCGCGTCGGGAGATCCTCATGGGTCACATTGTGCGCGGCGCGGAGATCGTCGTCCGACCCGCACCCCGACGGCGCTCCTTCGGCACCGTGCGACCCCGCCGGGCAGGATGTGGGGGTGCCCATCCCCGAATTCATCCGCGATCTGCGAGCCCAGGTCGGTCACCGCGAACTCTGGCTGTCCGGCGTCAGCGTCGTCGTCCTCGACGACTCGGGGCGCGTGCTGCTCACCCGGCGCGTCGACAACGGGCAGTGGGCCGTCGTGTCCGGCGTCCTCGAGCCGGGGGAGGAGCCGGCGCGGGCCGCCCTGCGCGAGGTACGGGAGGAGACCGCGGTCACCGCCGACATCGTGCGGCTGACCAGCATCGACGTCACCCCGCTGATCACCTACCCGAACGGCGACCAGACCCGCTATCTCGACGTCTGCTTCCTCGCGCGGTACGTCGACGGTGATCCGCGCGCCGCCGACGACGAGAACTCCGACGTCGCGTGGTTCGCACCCGACGCACTGCCGTCCGACCTGACCGACACGTCCGCGCTGCGCATCGAGAAAGCACTCAGCGGCAACGCCGAGGCCTGGTTCGCTCGGTAGGGGTTCGCGCGGTAGGGGTTCCCGCGGTGGGGGCTCTCTCAGGGAAGTCCCTGAAGTTCGCCCCAGAAGTGCCCTCGACCATCGCTTTCCCGCTTCGGCGGGCGCAGACTGGGCGCATGAGCACATCGACGAACACCACCGGCATGACCTTCTGGAAAGTCCTGGGCGTCCTCGCGGTCGCACTGATCGCGCTGGCCGTCCTCGGCCCGCTGCTCGAGGGGCTGTTCTGGATCGCCCTCATCGCACTCGCCCTCTACGGCGGCTACATGCTGTTCCGTTCGAACAAGAAGGGCACCCCGCCGACCACCTACTGAGCCCGGCCCACCGACCGGCGGACCTCTCCGCCGAACTCATCCGCCGAACAACAGGTACAGGCCGAGGAACGTGTAGAAGACCATCGTCACCATCATGGTGAGCTGCCCGGTCAGCTGGTGCTTCCGCGGTAGCAGCCGCAGTGACGCATCGTGCGCGGCGGCGACCCCCAGCAGGTGCCCGCCGAGGACGAACGCCACCTTGAGGGTCACGGTGACGGTCGGATGGTCCGACATCACGTAGACCGGATGGGCATCGCTGAGCCACAGCACGTTCCAGCCTCGCCCCAGCGGATCGCCCAGTGCGAGTACGGTCTCCTGGCCCTGCTCGACCAGCGACTGCAGGTAGTGGGCGAGGATGTAGCCGATCACGATCGGGACGAGCGAGTGCGCCATCAGGCCGGGCAGGCGGCGCCGGAGATCCGGTTGCACACCGCCGACGGCGCGGGCGGCCGTCCAGAACGTCGCCGCGACGATGCCGATGAACACCAGTAGGCCCGCGGTCGAGTAGCAGGTGGCGATCACCTGGTTGTCGCCCGCGCCCTCGGCGACGAGATCCCGCCAGAGCGGGATCGCCGAGAAACTGTCGAAGGCGGTGGAGCCGAGCAGGATCGCGAGGACCGTGACGGTACCCGGGAGCACCGGCAGCGTGGTCAGCGAGTTCATCGGACTCCGGGCGATCACCCGACCCTCGCGGTTCCGGGCGAACGGGGACAGACGCGATGCGACCGTGCTGTACACCGCGAACGGGTCGCCGCGATCAGTCCAGCGCAGTCCGAAGACGACGCCACCGGCGAAGGTGATCACGAGGTAGCAGATCAACCAGATCCGCACCGATGCCACCGAACTCGGGTCCGGAGACGCCAGTTCCAGCCAGACGAAGGCGAAGAGACCCAGCGCTGCGGGCCACCACCCGAGACGTCGCGGATAGTCCGTCAGGCCGACGACACGCGGGCCCGCGATGCCCTGCGCCAGGCGAAGGACGGTCCGGACCGGCGACAACAACCGCCACACCGGGCCGAGGAGCGCCGACAGCACGGTCATGCCGACCCAGAGCAGGACGTAGAACGCGCCGGGCAGGGGGTTCTCGTCGGTGTCGGGCCCGAAGGCGGCGACGATGAGCCAGGCGGTGAGCACCACCGCGAGTCCGCTGATCACACCGCGAACCCAGCGGTTGTCCACGGTCGTCGTCACCCACGGCGGAAGCTCACGGCCGGCGTCGGGTCGTCCGTACCGCGGTGTGCGCCAGGCGAAGGCGATGATCGCGAAAGAGATCGTCAGTGCCCACGCGCAGCCGATCAACACCGCGGTCAGCGGAACGGGCAGGTATTCCGAACCTCCCAGTCCGTGGGCGAGCAGAGTGTCAGTCGGCCTCGCGGGCGGGGTCATCGGCCTCGTTCCGGGTCGGGGGAGCGGTGGGATCCGGGTCGGTGGAGTGATCGACGCCACCGGTGCCGGCGGCGTCACCGTCGTCCTCGTCCTCGTCCCCGCGACGGCGGTCGAGGATCGCGATCGTGACGATGACGCCCACCAGCAGGAACGCGGGGATCACGGCCGGCAGGGCCAGCACGAGCGGATGGGTGGCGAGATGGTGGACGGCAAGGGCCGCCGCGGAACCGGTCACGGCTGCGGCTGGAGCTCTGGCTCCCGTGCGCCCGAGGTCGCCTCGCGGGCGTTCACCCGGCCGGCCCCCCAGGAGAGTGCGGCGATGAGCAGCAGCGAGCACACGAGAACCACCAGGGACGCGGCACCGAACAGCCACGACGGGTAGTCGAAGGTGCGCTCGCGCTGCAGGATCGAGATCTCCGCGACGAACGGCTTCGTCGACGTCTGTTGCGCCGGTTCGCCTTCCGCGCCGATCGCGGGATCCGCCGGGAGGTAGACGGGTACACCGGCCATGGTGGTCCCGTCCTGCACCCGCAGGATGGTCTTCCACGATCCCGACACCGGCATCGGTTCGGTGGACCGGAACCGGTTGGGGCCCACCCGCTCGAGGCGGTCGATGACGATGCCGCGGTCGTTGTCGATCCCGCCCTGCCAGGACATCAGCGTCACCCATTCCGGGTCACCGCTGAGTGCGTCGGTCGGGTTGAGGAAGACCTCTGCGGTGACGTTCTGCTCGGCGGCCGCGTTGGGGCCGGTGGGGGTCAGGACGATGCGCGCGGTGGTGTCCGCGGGCACCGAGACCCGCAGCCCGTTGGCGACGGCGCCGCCGATCACCAGGACCGAGAGCACGACGGCGGTGACACTGATCCAGCGTCGGGGGAGTCGTTCGCCGACGCTGACGAGGCCGAGCAGTCCGCCGCACACTCCGGCGACGACCCCCACCGGGATGGCCATGGCCAGTGCCTCGCCCCACATTCCGGTGACCCACGGGAACGGATAGGCCGCGGCGATCCACCACGACTCGATCCAGAGCCCGAGAGTCGCGACGCCCAGACCGGCCACCGCGCCGAAGAGCACCCGGCGTTTGAGGAGGGGGGTCAGCGCGAGCAGCTCGATGACCACGGCCGCGCCCAGGTAGAGCGGGAACACGTTGATCGGTGCGCCCAGAGCCGGTCCGACGACGACGGCGACGACACCGCGCAACAGGATCGCGAACACCGCCGCGACGAGCGCCGCGCCCGGCCCCAGGCTGATCCGGGCGGCCACGAGCGCGAATGCGCCGGCGCCGGCGATCATCATGGGCTGCAGGACGAGACGGAACTGCTCGACACCGAAGTCGTATTCGATCTGGAACACCGACATCCCGATCACCAGTCCGCCGAAGGCCAGGCAGCGTACGAGCCACTGACTCCGCCCGTCCTGCGGGGCGTCGGGACCCATCGCGGCCCGCCCCTCCCGGTCGAGGATCACGACCGCGATCAGCGACAGACCCGCGCCGCCGATCAGCATCAGGTGCGTCGGCCCCCACAGTGTGACGTCCTGGCCGAAGATCCGGTGCCAGACGTCGTCGAGCGGGAATCCCAGCAACGCGTAGAAACCACAGCCGGCCAACAGGATTCCACCGACCGGCGCATACCAGTGGCGCGTGATCCGGACCGCCGAGCGGCCGGGTTTGTCGAACGGCAGGAACACCGACAGCATGCCGGAGATGAACAGCAGGAACAGGCCCACCAGGATGAAGTAGTGCGCGGGGTTCGCGAGCGGTCCCTCGTCGCGGCCATCGCCGATGTGCAGACTCACATCCCAGAGGAAGCCGAACAGGGCGCAGATGATCGTGCTGGTGAACAGGAAGATCGGCAGGGCCGCCCACGGCGGCCGGTTCACGCGGCGCGCGGCCCACTCGGACAACGTCGTCAGCCAGGTGATCTTGCGTGTGCGGTGCAGGTATCCGATCCAGAGCAGACCGATCGACACGACGGCGGCCACCGCGGACATCAGGAAGACCTGATCGAGCGCCGCCCCGCCGCCTTCGGCCGCGAGATGCAGAGGCGTGACATCGGATGTTGGCATGGTCGAAGTATGCACAACCGCACCCGGGTCCCGGAAGTGCATTGCCCAAACCGGTCATCACTCGCCCGGTGAGACCCCCTTCGCCGCCGGTCGCGGCGAATCGAGATCACGGTGATCTCGACGGCGAATCCCCGGTGACGAATCCGCGGATTCGCGCCATGCCCTCGCCCGCGCACGATTCACCGGGCCGCTGTCGGCACATATTCGATCGGACACACCGCGGATTTCGGTGACAGACTCCGCCGGTGTGACCGCGGGCGAGCGGTCACACCCGGCAGGTCATCCGACGGGGAGGCAGGACGACGTCGTGCAGATTTCCGCGGGCAATTGGATCTCGGGGAGTCCGGGAATGTTCGGCAGCCCCGGGATGGTCGGCAGACCGGGGGCGGCCGGGGCGTCGGGTTTCGGCGCCGGGGGTGTCGCCGCGCCGCCCGGCACGGTCACCCGGATCGGCTCGGCGACCGTCGGGGTCGTTCCCGTCACCGGTGGGTTGGTGCCCCAGAACTCCTCGGCTGCCCCGGTGCCCGGCGGCAGGGTGATCGTGGTGCAGCCCCAGTAGATGTCGTAAACACCGTCCGGGATCGTCGTCGTTCCGGTCGGGGCAGGCGGAGTGCCCTGAGAAATCCGCAGCGGCAACGACTTCGACGATCCGGTGGTGATCAGCGCGCCAAGCTCCTCGGGGGTCTGGTATCCGAAGACTACGTTGGTCGGGGCGCCGCCGGCCGGGACGCCGACGATCTCGCAGCCGATGCGCTTGCCCGCATTGTTCGTGACCGTCAGCGTCACGGTGTTCCCGGACACGGACGGTGTTGCGGTGACATCGGCCGGCGCGGCGTCGGCGACGGGGGCCAGGGCGGCGCCGAACGCCGCCGCGGCGCAGACCGCCAGGCCGGCGGTGACCTTTCGGACTCGGATACTCATACGGTTGTCCTTCCACGTGGGAATTCTGCGGGTCGGTGCTCACGAGAGTTCGCACGTCGCCGAATTCGAGGCTTTGTTTCGATGATCGTTTCTCATCCAATTCCGAATACGGATATCGAATTCACCGAAATAACCCATCAATACTCTCGACGCGAACATTGTCACAGATTCGGAGAATTCTCGCAGAATGGGCTCGCCAGGTTCGCCGGACCCCATCTCGACCGCGGGACTTCGGATCGAGGACTCCCGACGGGGCGACCTCCGGCGGACGGGGTTCCGATTACGCCCGGTGGCCTCGGCGTCGGCTCGGTAATCTGACTCGCGACGCACGACGACCGAGCAGACCGGGGACATCATGCCGACGGTGATCGCGACCATCAGCCTCAAGGGCGGGGTCGGGAAAACCACGCTCACCGGAGCGCTCGCCGATTTTCTCGCCGGCGTCTTCGGTAAGAAGGTCCTTCTCGTCGACCTGGACGCGCAGACGAACCTGACGACCATGATGATCGGGGAGGAGCGCTGGCTCGCGTGCAATGCGCGACGGCAGACCGTCGCGACACTGTTCGCCGACGTACTCGACGGCACCCGGGACTTCGATCTCGAGAGCAGCGTGCAGCGCGACATCTCGACCGTCAGCGGACTGACCGGGATCGACCTGCTGCCGTCCTCGCTGGACCTCATCGAACTGGCCGAGGAGCTGAGCGCCCATCGGGTCGCGGCCGACGATCACCTGGCGGCCGTCGAGGTCTTGGGAAACGTCCTCGACCCGGTTGCCGGCAGGTACGACTACATCCTCATCGACTGCCCGCCCAACGTCGGACCGTTCAGTCTCAACGGCCTGGCCATGGCCGGCGGGTACCTGATCCCGACGATCCCCGATGTGTTGTCCACGTACGCGATCCCACACGTCCAGCGGCAGGTCGCCGGTTTCGGCGCCGAACTGGGGCGCGACATCGTCGAGTTGGGGGTCGTGATCACCAAGTACCGTGCCGGATCGGCACTCCACCAGGACACGGTGCGGCGACTCCGTCGGGACCCCACCATCCAGAACGTCCTACCCGCGTACGTGCACGAGGCCAACGCGATCGGTGCGGCCGCCGAGTTCGCGTCGTGGCCCAGCGTGCACGCGAAGTACGGCTACCACGGGCACTACGAGCAGCTCCGCGACCTCACCCGCGCGGTCATGGTCGAGGCCGACGCCAAACTCTCCGCGACCACGGCGAGTTCCCTCGCCCATTCGATCAACTGACGCCGAACCGCAGCTCAGGCGTCTAAATTCATCTCAGCCGCCGACCGGTGGCACCTCGTCGACTCCTCAGGAGACCTCCCATCATGCGCAAAGTGCACATCACTTCGGTTCTCGGCGCCGCGGCACTGGCCGTCGCCCTCACCGCATGCGGTTCCGACGACTCGGCCTCGGGTGGCACCGACGCGGAGGCCACCGTGACCGTCGACGGCAAGGAACTGGAACTGGCGGACAAGACGGTCGGCTGCACCGACGCCGCGGGCAAGGTGACCATCGGGATCGGCTCGGGTGGGGGCTCGGGTATCGGCGTCGTCCTGACCTCGGGTGACTCGCCCGAGGTCGAATCGGTGGGTCTGGGTTCGCTCGACGGGGTGACCCTGGGCTATCAGAAGGGTGTAGGAGAGGGCAGTGCCGACGTCACCAAGGACGGTGACACGTACACGGTGAGCGGTGAGGCCTCGGGCATCGATCTGGCCAACCCGACCGAGAAGGTGACCAAGTCGTACGAGATCAAGGTGACCTGCCCCTGAGCCGGCTGTCCTGAGTCGTCCGCCCTGGTCTCGGCCTGCCCTGGTCTCGATCCGGTGACGGGTCCGGTCTCGATGTGTACACATTTCACGCGGAGGCTGTTTCAACCGCTGCATGCCTGGGTACGTTCCGATTTGTAGCGATTCGAGGGATCTTCGCGATCCCAAACGAGTCGCACACAACGGATCAACGACGAACCTCAGGAGGTAGACATGCTGGGAATTGGCATCATCGCGTGGATCATCATCGGTGGACTGGCCGGCTGGATCGCCAGCAAGATCATGAAGACCGATGCGCAGCAGGGGATCATCCTCAACATCGTGGTGGGTGTCATCGGCGGCCTCCTCGGCGGCTGGTTGCTGACCCTGTTCGGGGTCGACGTCGAGGGCGGAGGGTGGATCTTCAGCTTCATCACCTGTCTGGCCGGTGCGTGCATCTTGCTGTTCCTCGTCAAGCTGGTGACCGGACGCGGCCGTACCCGCGTCTAGAGGTCTCTTCGGACCCGTACAGCCCGACTCCGCCCCGGCGCCCACGTTTCGGCACCGGGGCGGAGTCGTGTCCGCAGGAAATGGGCCGGCCCAGCGCATGTGCGTACGTTGGATTGGGTACGAGACTGGCGACGGCACAAGCAGACAACCGAAAGTGAGGATCGAAGTGACTCGAGTGGCGATCATCGGCGGACACGGCAAGATCGCGTTGCGGCTGGCCAGAATTCTGGCGGCCCGCGGCGACGAGGTGACCTCGATCATCCGCAATCCGGAACACGCCGAGGACGTCGCGGACACCGGCGCCACACCCGTGGTCGCCGACGTCGAGACCCTCGACACCACCGGCATCGCGACCGCGATCTCCGGCCACGACGCCGTGGTGTGGACCGCGGGCGCCGGCGGCGGGGATGCGTCGCGGACGTATGCCGTCGACCGGGATGCCGCGATCCGGTCCATGGACGCGGCCGTGCGCGCCGGGGTTCGCCGGTACGTGATGGTGTCCTACTTCGGCGCCGGACCCGATCACGGTGTGCCCGAGGACAACTCATTCCACGCCTATGCCGAGGCCAAGGCGGCCGCGGACAGGTACCTGAAATCCACCGAACTCGACTGGACGATCCTCGGGCCCAGCAAGCTGACCGACGAGGACGGCAGCGGCAGCATCACGCTCGGCGGCGACCGGGTCGAGGGTGACGAGGTCAGCCGTGACAATGTCGCCCAGGTCGCGGCCGCCGTGATCGGCCATCCCGCGTCGGTGCACGAGGTGATCGAGTTCAACGACGGCGACACCCCGATCCTCGATGCGTTCCCACGGTCCTGACGATCTCGGTTCTCGTCGGGGCGATCCCGACCCAATCCCGCCGGCGGAGATCGACGGAGTCCTGACCTCGCTCCGGGAGATCGTCGGCGAGACGAATGTCCTCACCGACCCCGGCGCGATGGCCGGCTTCCTGACCGACTGGACCGGCCGGTACCGCGGTGGGGCCGACGCGGTAGTCCGCCCCCGTACCACCGACGAGGTCTCGCGCGTGGTCGCCGGGTGCGCCCGCTCGGGGGTGCGGATCTGCGTACAGGGCGGCAACACCGGGCTCGTCGGCGGTTCGGTACCACCGGCGCGCGACGGGTCGGCAGATCCGCTGATCGTGCTGTCGACGGTGCGGATGACCGACATCGACGACGTGGACACCGTCGGCCGTTGCGTCGGCGTCCAGGCCGGCGCGACCGTCGAGTCGATCGATGACCGGGCGAGACAGTCCGGTCTGGCGTTCGGCGTCGACCTCGCCTCCCGGCAGAGCGCGACCGCGGGCGGGGTGGTGTCGACCAATGCCGGTGGCACGCGGATGATCCGCCGGGGCAATGCGAGATCGCAGATCCGGGGGATCGAGGCGGTCCTCGCGGACGGCAGCGTCCTGCGCAGATGGACCTCGCTGGTCAAGGACAACGTGGGATACGACCTCCCGTCTCTCCTCGCCGGGAGTGAAGGAACCCTCGCGGTGATCACCCGCGTTCTGTTCAGGCTCGTCGCACCGCCTGCGGCCGCCACGGTCGCGTCGGTCGAACGTGTCGAGAACGCCGTCGAGTTGCTCGGCGCGGCGGCGTCGGCGGGGCTGACAGTCGAGGCCGCCGAACTGATGACCGACGCCGGTGTCGAGCTCGTGGCTCGGCACGGGCATCGGCGACCGACCACGACGTCCGGACCGTTCTACGTCCTCGTGGAGCTGTCGGGAACCGGTGACATCGAGTCGGCGACAACCGAACTCCTCGACGCCACCGCCGGGATCATCGATGCCGTGCTCGAGCCGGCGCCCGCCCGCGCACTCTGGGCCGGTCGCGAAGGTCACACCGAGGCCATCGCCCGCTCCAGTTCGACGCCGGTCGTCAAACTCGACATCTCGGTGCCGATCAGAGCCCTGCCCGAGGCGTTCGCGGAACTGTCCCGGGTCGGCGTCCACGACCCCTTCCCCTGCCGGCCGATTCTCTTCGGACACATCGGCGACGGCAACATCCACGTCAATCTGCTCGACGTCCCGGCGGAACAGACGACTGCCGTGACGGACGCCGCGTTCGGGATCGTCG
This sequence comes from Gordonia terrae, assembly GCF_001698225.1. Classification (NCBI taxonomy): domain Bacteria; kingdom Bacillati; phylum Actinomycetota; class Actinomycetes; order Mycobacteriales; family Gordoniaceae; genus Gordonia; species Gordonia terrae. The sequence goes on along the minus strand of NZ_CP016594.1, from coordinate 4,058,141 downwards.
CCGCCAACGGTGGCAGTATCAGCGCCGAGCACGGCATCGGGCGCGCGAAGGTGGCCTGGACCCACCTCGGCCGCGACACCACCGATCTCGCGACCATGCGCGCGATCAAAACGGCACTCGACCCGCGGGGGTTGCTCAATCCGGGGGTGCTGTTCGGGTGAGCACCGTGCTCTCGGGGGAACCGGGCGACGAGCACGGCGCGCGTGCGGAATTACTGCGATCATGCACGGGTGGCTGATGTGAACCTCGATCGGTTGACCGCACTGGCGCACCGCTACGGTGTCGCCACCGACTACGTCGGCTGGGGTGAGAAGCGCCACGACGTCGACCCCGAGACCCTGGTCGCTGTCCTCCGGGCCCTCGAGGTGCCCGCCGGGTCGGACGAGGAGATCGAGGAGTCGATCCGCGAGATCGACGACCAACCGTGGCGCGAATTCGTGCCTGCGGTGACGGTCGTGACCGAGGGGTCCGGTGCCACGTTCGCCGTCCATGTCCCGCACGGACATCTGGTGAAGGTGTGGATCGTCAGCGAGACCGGCGACGACGTCGCCGCGCCGCAACTCGACGTCTGGGTCGAACCGCGCGAGGTCGACGCCGTGCTCGTCGGGCGCGCGACGTTCGCCGTGCCCGATGACCTGCCACCCGGGTATCACCAGATCAAAGCGCTCGATCTCGACGATTCGTCGGCAGCGAGTGCGCCGCTGATCGTGACGCCGCGCCGCCTGCACACCGCGGACCGGTTGACCGGCCGGCAGCGGTGGGGCCTTGCCGTGCAGCTGTACTCGATCCGGTCGGCGGATTCGTGGGGCGTGGGCGACTTCGCCGATCTCGCCGGTATCTGCGAGGTGGCCGCGAGCGCGTACGGCGCCGACTTCGTCCAGGTCAATCCGCTGCATGCCGCACAGCCGCAGGCGCCGATCGAGGCGTCACCGTATCTGCCGGTGACACGACGCTTCGTCAATCCGCTCTACATCCGGATCACCGACATCCCCGAACTCGACGGATTGTCGAAGTCGCAGCGCAAGACGGTCAGGGCTCTCGGTCGCAGCTTCCTCGCCGAGAACACCGCCACCGACAAGATCCGGCGCAACAAGGCCTTCCGCGCCAAGATGGAGGCCCTCGAACTGATCTACGGCGTCCCGCTCGCCCCCGCCCGCGCCGGTGCGTACCGCGAGTTTCGGCGTCGGGAGGGCAAGGGCCTCAAGCGTTTCGCGACGTGGTGCGCGCTCGCCGAGCGTTACGACGCCGACGACCCGCGCTGGCACGGCAAGTTCCTCGACCGCGAGTACCTGACGAAGAAGCGCCGGAAACTGGCCCGCCGCATCGACTTCCACATGTGGCTGCAATGGCTCTGCGACGAGCAACTCGCCACCGCCGCTCACGCGGCGCGCTCCGCGGGCATGGGGATCGGCGTGATGGCCGACCTCGCGGTGGGTGTCGCCCGGCACAGCGCCGACGCATGGGCGCTCGGTGACGTGCTCGCGTCAGGGGCGACCGTGGGGGCGCCGCCCGACGGCTTCAACCAGCAAGGACAGAACTGGGACCAACCGCCGTGGCATCCGCGGCGCCTCGCCGAGGCAGGGTACGAGCCGTACCGCGACATGATCCGCACCGTCCTGCGGCACGCGGGAGGTGTGCGGGTCGACCACATCCTCGGCCTGTTCCGGCTGTGGTGGATTCCCGACGGGAGCAGTCCCGCGCAAGGGACGTACGTGCACTACGACAGTGAGGCACTGATCGGCATCCTGGCGCTCGAGGCGCAACGCGCCGACGCCGTGGTCGTCGGTGAGGATCTCGGGGTCTTCGAACCGTCGGTGCAGGATTCGCTCCGCGAACGGGGAATCCTCGGTACCTCGATCCTGTGGTTCGAGCAGGGACCCGACGCGGCGATCCCGCCCGAGGACTACCGCGAGCTGTGTCTGACCTCGGTGACGACGCACGACCTGCCCCCGACCGTGGGATATCTGGCGGGCGACCACATCGCGCTGCGATCGCGGCTGGGCCTGCTGGCCTCCGGCGAGGACGCCGAGCGGGAGCGCGATGCGCGCGAACGCGACGCCGTGCTCGAACTGGCCTACGAACGCGGCCTGCTGTCCCGGGACACACCGCTGACGGATCCCGCGGTCGTCGACGCGCTGTACGCGGTGATCGCATGTACCCCGTCGGTGCTGCTGAGCGTCGCCCTCGTGGATGCGGTGGGGGAGCGGCGGATTCAGAACCAACCGGGTACCGACAGCACCCAGTACCCGAACTGGCGTGTACCACTGGCGAATGCGGAGGGCGATGTGGTCCTCGTCGAGGATCTCGTCAGCAGCGTGCGGTTCCGGCGCCTCGTGTCGGTTCTCAACGAGTCGGGCGTGCCAGGTTCCTGACCGAGACGATGGTCAGTACGAGTGCGACGAGGGCCAGCACGGCGACCCCGATGTTGAACGCGATCCCGGCGGGCCGCAGGCCCCAGTGCTGCGCGGTGATCCCCTGGCCGACGATCGGGATCGAGATCGCGACGTAGGCGACGACGAAGTAGGTCGAGGTGACCTCGGCCTTGCGGCCCGCCGGGGTCGCCGCGACCACCGACGCCAGTCCCTTGCTGAACGACATACCCTGCCCGACACCGCAGATCACCGCTCCGCCGAGCAACGCCGGGGTCGATGCGGCGACGAGTCCGAGGATCGACAGGCCCGTCCCGAGGATGAGGATGGCGCAGCCGGCGATCAGGGCCGGTTCGGTGGGCATCCGGCGCACGACGATCTGGGTGACGGCCGAGGACGCGAACAGCACGAACACCAGGAAACCGGTGAAGGCGTGGTCGTCGATGCCGAGGATGTTCGTGACGAAGGAGGGCATCACGCCGGTGAAGGTGCCCATCACCGCGAACCCGGCGAACGCCGCGATCGACGCCCGGACGAAGACGCCGCGGATGTCGGCCGGGACCGAGAGCCGCTGCACGCTCAGCCGCGCGCCCGGCACGACGTCGACCGTCTCGGGCAGCCGCCAGATGCCGATGAAGACCAGGACCAGCAGGGCCAGATCGAGCACGAACGGGGTGTGCAGCGGGGACGGGGCGTACTCGGCGAGGAGTCCGGCGATCAGCGGTCCGAGCCCCAGGCCGCCGATGTTGGCGGCGGTCGCCACGGCCGGGGCGCGGCCGCGCCACGAGGCCGGGGCCAGTTCGATGACCGCCGTGGTGGCGGCGCCGGCGTAGATGCCTGCGGACAGGCCGGACAGTACGCGGCCCAGCAGCAACTGCCAGACCGGGCCGGCGGTCAGGAAGACGACGGCGCTGATCGCCGACAGGATCGCGCCGGCGATGAGCATCTTGCGTCGGCCGATGACGTCGGACCAGCGTCCGAAACCGATCAGTGCAGCGATGACGCCGGCCGCGTAGACGGCGAAGATCACGGTCGTGGTGGTGACGCCGAAACCGAGTTCCTCGCCGTAGATCGCGTAGAGCGGCGTGGGCAGCGTGGTGCCCAGCATGATCACCGCGAAGGCGTAGACGGCAGCGGCGAAGGATGCGCCGGTCGGGGCGGGGGAGGCGGGAGTATTCGCACGGTCAGACATGGCAGCTGACACGCTACCGACGCGGTCCGACGGGTCCGGCTCTGGTCCGGCGCTGTGTGCTGAGTTACAGTAACTGGTGGTAACAGTTAAGTTCGCCGAACAGCTAGTTGGGGGTGTCGGATGCAACCAGAACTCGACGTCGTGATCGTGGGTGCCGGCTTCGGCGGAATGGGCGCCGCGATCGAACTCAAGCGCCAGGGCTTGGACAACATCGCGATCCTCGAACGCGAAGACGACCTGGGCGGTACGTGGCACGTGAACCACTACCCCGGACTGGCCGTCGACATCGCCTCGGTCACCTATTCCTATTCGTTCGAACCGAACCCGAACTGGTCCCGGCTGTTCGCGCCGGGCGCCGAGCTCAAGCGCTACGCCCATCACGTCGCGGACAAATACGACCTGAAGCGGCACATGGAGTTCGGGACGCTCGTGGAGTCCGCCTCATGGGACCCCGACGATCAGCTGTGGCGTGTCCGCACCGGTGACGGGAGCGAGCGCACCGCCCGCTATCTGGTGACCGCGACGGGGTTCCTGTCGCAACCGCACGTCCCGGAGTTCCCCGGGATCAAGAACTTCGCGGGCACGATCCTGCACACCGCTGCCTGGAAGGACGGCTTCGACTTCACGGGCAAGAAGGTCGCGGTGATCGGCACCGGAGCCACCGCCGTGCAGCTCATCCCGGAGATCGCCGCCCGTGCCGACGCCCTGACCGTGTTCCAGCGCACCGCGATCTGGGTGGTCCCCAAGATCGATTTCGCGATCCCGGCGGTCGTGCAACAGCTGTTCCGGCGGATTCCGGTCACGCAACGGGCTGCGCGACTGGTCAATTCGTCGCTGCTGGAGCTGCTGATGGTGTTCGGCGTCCTGCACTTCAAGCAGGTCAAGCCGGGCAACCGGTTGGCCGCCCGGCTGGCCAAGGCGCACCTGCGCTCGCAGATCGACGACCCGGAACTGCGGCGGAAGCTGACGCCGGACTACGACTTCGGATGCAAGCGTCCGACCTTCTCCAACACCTACTTCGCCAGCTTCGCCAAGCCGAACGTGACGCTGGAGACCAGCGGTATCGCCCGCCTCGAGGCCGATGCGATCCTCGCGGCCGACGGCACGCGCACCGAGATCGACACCCTCGTCCTCGCCACCGGGTTCAACCTCTGGGACGTCAACTTCCCGGCCTTCGACATCATCGGTCGGGACGGACGCAACCTCGGGAACTTCTGGCGCGAGAACCGTTTTCAGGCCTACGAGGGTGTGACGGTCCCCAAGTTCCCGAATCTGTTGTCCCTCAACAGTCCGTATTCGTACAGCGGGCTGTCGTACTTCACGACCATCGAGGGGCAGATGAAACACATCGCACGCCTCTTCGGCGAACTCCGACGCCGCGGCCGGCACACCTTCGAGGTCACCGAGGCGGCCAACGATGCCTTCCTCGACGAGGTGACCGACCGGCTGCAGTCCTCGGTCTTCTACAACGGGGACTGTGCGACCTCGCGCAGCTACTACTTCAACCAGCACGGCGAGGCGACGCTCCTGCGTCCGGCCTCCACGTTGCGCACCCTGCGCGAGATGAACTCGTTCCCGTTGCGCGACTACGAGTTCAGCTGATGGCTCACGAGAACACCTCGCTCACCACGTTCCCTGAGGAGCGAGCTTGCGAGCGTCCACCGTTCCCTGAGGAGCGAGCTTGCGAGCGTCACGAAGGGTTCAGCAGCTCGGGTCCGTTGTTGGCGACCCGGTTGACCAGGGGGGCGACCTCGCGGATCGCGATGGCGTCGACCAGCGATTCGGCCGGCGGGGCGAACAGGTCGTCGGGTGCGCGGCCGTCGGGATCGAGCCAGGCATCCCAGCTGTCGTACGGCATGATCAGCGGCATCCGGTCGTGGACATCGCGGAGGTCGCCGACCGCGTCGGTGGTGAGGATGGAACAGCTGAGCAGCGGGGGCTGATCGGGTGAGTCGGGGCCGGTCCTGGGGTGCCACACCGACCACAGGCCCGCCATGAAGAGTCGGGTTCCGTCTTGCGGGGACATGTAGAACGGGATCTTGGTCGGCTTGCCCTTGCTGTCGGCGGGCCCCTTCTTCCACTCGTACCAGCCGTCCATCGGTACGAGGCAACGCCGCGACTTGACCGAGGAACGGAACGAACTCTTCTCCGCTGCGCTCTCGGCGCGCGCGTTGAACAGCAGCGGCCCCTTCCCGACCTCTTTGGCCCACGGCGGCACCAGGCCCCAACGCATCGCCCGGATGCGCAACAACGGATCGTCGTCGGGCTGCCCGGGTGAGTGTCGTTGGACGACGGTCATCACGGTCGTCGTCGGTGCGACGTTGTAGTTCACGCCCGGCGACCGGGGAGTGGCATCGAGATCGGTGGAATCCTCACCCGCGGGGTCGGGTACCTCGTTCACGGCGTCGATCTCTGCCGCCAGCTTCGCCGGGTCGGTGGTCACCGCATAGCGTCCGCACATGGTGTCCATGCTGCCCTAATGGTGCGACAGCGGGCGACTAGCCTGCGGCGATGTCGGCGACAACGGCCTCGGTGATCGTCACCAGATCGGCCGGGGCGAGTTCGATCTCGAGGCCGCGTTTGCCCGCGCTGCACAGCACCTTGTCGAACGCCGTCGCCGAGGAGTCGATCACGGTGGGCAACAGGGTTCGCTGGCCGACCGGGGAGACGCCCCCGAGGACATAACCGGTGGTCCGGGTGACGGCCTTGGCCTCGGCCATCGTCGCCTTCGACGCCCCGAGCGCGGCCGCCGCCGACTTCAGCGAGAGCTTGCCGGGCACCGGGACCACCGCGACCGCCAGACCGGATCGTTCACCGCCGGACAGTTCGATGACCAGCGTCTTGAAGATCTGCTCGGCGCGTACGCCGAGGGCGTCGGCGAGTGCGGCGACGGCCTCCGCACCGTAGGCCTCGGATCGGGGATCGTGTGCGTACCGATGCACGGAGTGGGCGATTCGAGCGCGTTCGAGAGCGGCGATCGCCGGAGTGGACGCCATCGTTCGGTCACCTCCTGGTGGTGGTGGACAGGGACATCGTGGGGACGCGACCCGTCGCCGGTGTGGGCCGGGCGTGGCGATCACGACGGCGACCCGGGAACAAACCGCCGGTCGTGCTCTGTTGGGACTGTTCGGACAACGGACGTACGCACACGGACACGAAGGAGGTCGGGAGGCAGATGAGTACCGCGGCCGTGATGGAACTCCCGCAGCGCACCGAACCGAGGTCGCTCTCGGTGGGGGACGGGTCGGTAAGCTTGATCGACAACATCTCCGTGATGCCTCCCATCGAAGGGATCGTAGTGTCCGACACAGAAGCATCCGACACAGAGTCGTCCGAGACCGGCCGAACCGGGACCGCCAAGGCGCCCCGCCGGGCCGATCCGAACGAGTCGCCGGAGCAGCTGACCGAGCGGTTCGAGCGCGATGCGCTGCCGCTGCTCGACCAGATGTACGGTGCCGCGCTGCGGATGACCCGCAATCCCGCCGACGCCGAGGACCTGGTCCAGGAGACCTACATCAAGGCGTTCACCGCATTCGCCTCGTTCCGGGAGGGCACCAACCTCAAGGCCTGGCTCTACCGGATTCTCACCAACACCTACATCAACGGCTACCGCAAGAAGCAGCGTCAGCCCGCGCAGTACCCGACCGACGAGATCACCGACTGGCAGATCGCCGCGACCGCCGAGCACACCTCGCAGGGGTTGCGGTCGGCGGAGATCGAGGCGCTCGACGCCCTTCCCGACGACGAGATCAAGGCCGCACTGCAGGAGTTGCCGGAAGACTTCCGGATGGCCGTGTATTACGCCGATGTGGAAGGCCTGCCGTACAAGGAGATCGCCGAGATCATGGACACCCCGATCGGTACCGTCATGTCCCGACTGCATCGCGGACGTCGCCAGCTGCGTGAGCTGCTGGCCGACGTCGCGCGCGAGCGCGGCTTCAACCGTTCCGCACGCGTGACGGATGCGGAGGTGGCCCGATGAGCGACGTCGATCCGGAGCTGACCCAGCTCGACTGTTCCGCCGTCATCGCCGACGTCTGGCTCCTGCTCGACAACGAGTGCGACCAGAACGCCCGCGAACGCCTCCAGGGGCATCTCGACTCCTGCCCGTCCTGCCTGGCGCATTATGGCATCGAGCAGCAGCTCAAGGCGCTCGTCAACCGCAAGTGCGGTGGCGATCAGGCCCCGCAGGGTCTGCGGGATCGCCTGCGCATCGAGATCCGCAAGACCGTCATCGTGCACGAGGTCACCGAATCCGAACGGTGACGCCACGAGCACACGAAAAAGCCCGGGCGGCCTGATGGCCGTACCCGGGCGTTTTTCGCTGCTCGTTCGCCGAGACCGCGGTGAGCGGTGATCAGGCGTTGGGGCGCTTGCCGTGGTTGGCAGCGTTCTTCTTACGAGCACGCTTCTTGCGTCCGCGCTTTCCCATGACGCATCTCCTTCATTGCGGGGCGGGCGTCGCCGAGGGCGGGCCCGCCGTGTACTGGTTCGCCCCGTGTGCTGGTTCGCACAGAGTGCTGAGACAACCCTGACATCGGCCGGGGAGGACATCCCTGCTGATCGGGACATCACAGTGTCTCAGGGATTCTCCCATGCGCCAAAAACACCTCCGCTCACGCCCCGGCACCGGAGCTTCCGGGCGGGGCGCCGTGGGCTAATTTGGGTGCATGGCAGAAGACGTGGTGGCAGAGATCGTCGCGAGTGTCCTCGAGGTGCGCGTCGCTGCGGGCGAGCAGATCGAGGTCGGCGACACGCTGGTCCTGCTCGAGTCGATGAAGATGGAGATCCCCGTGCTGGCCGAGGAGCCGGGCACGCTCGCCGAGGTCAAGGTCGAGGTCGGCGATGTCATCCAGGCCGGCGATGTGATCGCCGTCTTCGAGTAGCGGCGCCCCGCGCCGGCCGCTCGACGCCCCGTGTCCTGAGATGTCGACCCTCTCCGATCTCCTCGCCGAACACACCACGCTGTCCGACTCGGCAGCTGCCCACCTGCAACGGCTCGTCGCCGAATGGCAGTTGCTCGCCGATCTGTCGTTCGCCGACCTCCTGCTGTCGGTGCGCACGGAGTCCGGGGCGGTGGTCACCGTCGCCCAGTGCCGTCCCAACACCGCGTCGACGGTCTTCCCGACCGACGAGGTCGGCCGGGTCATCGACACGGACGCCCATCCGCAGGTGTTGCGCGCCTTCACCTCCGACCGGATCCTCCGTGACGAGGATCCGACCTGGTTCGGCGCGACGGCGATGCGGCAGGAAGCCGTCCCGGTCGGCCACGACGGCGCAGTGATCGCGGTGGCCACCCGGGCGGTCGATCTGACCCACCCGCGCCTGCCGTCGCCGCTCGAGCTCGCGTACCAGGATTCGGCCGACGACCTGTGTCAGATGGTCGCGGATGGGACCTTCCCGCACGAGGAGGGCAATCCGCGCGGACTGTCGACACCGCGTGCGGGCGACGGCTTCGTGCGTCTGGACGGCCAGGGGATGGTGACCTACACCAGCCCGAATGCGCTGTCGGCATTTCACCGGATGGGATGGACCGCCGAACTCAATCACACGCACCTCTCCGACGTCGTGAAGCAACTCATCACCGAGCCGTTCGAAGCCGACGACGTCGCCCTGATGCTCGACATCGCGGCCGGCGTGACCGAGGTGCCCACCGGTCCCTACCGTGACATCGGGATGAGGGTGGAGGCCGACGCGCGACGGGCCACGGCCCTGATCCGCGCGGTGCCGCTCCGTCCGCGTGGGGAGATCACCGGCACCGTGGTCCTGATCCGCGACGTCACCGAGGTCAAGCGGCGCGACCGCGCCCTGATCAGCAAAGACGCCACCATTCGCGAGATCCATCATCGGGTGAAGAACAATCTGCAGTCGGTGTCGGCGCTGCTGCGGCTCCAGGCGCGGCGCACGTCCAACTCGGACGCGCGGGAGGCCCTCAACGAGGCGGTCCGCCGAGTGGCCTCCATCGCACTCGTCCACGAGCTGTTGTCGGGCAGTGTCGACGAGGAGGTCGATCTCGACGAGGTCGTCGATCGGCTCGTACCGATCCTGGTCGATGTCGCGTCGGGGGAGGCGAGGGTGGCTGTGCGCCACCGTGATCGGTTGGGTGTGCTGACCGCCGAACTCGCGATGCCGCTGGTGATGGTCCTCACCGAACTCATCCAGAATGCGATCGAACACGGCTTCGACGGAGCTCCGCGCGACGACGCCGAGATCGCGGTCGTCGCCGAGCGGGATGTGCGTGGGCTACGAATAGCGATCCGTGACAACGGTTCCGGGCTGCCTGAGCAGTTCGATCTGACGACCTCGGAGAACCTCGGCCTGCAGATCGTGAAGACGCTGGTGTCCATCGAACTCGGCGGCGAGCTCGAGGTCCGCGCCAACCCCGGTGGCGTGGGAACCGAAGTGGGTGTCTACATTCCGCTGCGCGCGTGAGGTCCGGTCGCGAACCCGGTTGGCCGGCAGAGGCTTCGGCCGGAGGCGACGAGCGCGAGCACGAAAAAACCCGGCCGGGGCCGGGTTTCTTCGAATCCGGAACAGGGCCGGCCGGTGAAGGCCTAGACGCTGCTCCGGGTACGCGTACGTGCGGTACGGCGCTTGAGGGCGCGTCGCTCGTCCTCGCTCATGCCGCCCCAGACGCCGGCATCCTGGCCGGACTCGAGAGCCCACGAGAGGCAGTCGGCGGTGACGGGGCACCGTGCGCAGACGAGCTTCGCGTCGGCGACCTGCGCGATGGCCGGGCCGCTGGTCCCCACGGGGAAGAACAGTTCCGGATCCTCGTCGCGACAGATGGCCTTGTGACGCCAGTCCATTCCTCTACTCCTTCGGGCGCGTTTGCACCACTCGATCGTCGTGCTGGTGATTGTTGGCTGTAACTCTCAGTTCACGCGGCGCACCAAATGTTTCCGCGTTGTTGCTTGTGAATACTTTCACGAATCGAGCCGAAGTCAATGGGTTTGCTTAACACGTGGGCAACATCACGTCGCTCGCCTAGCACTTCGGTCGCCGACCCCCCGGAGGGGGGTCCGGGCAGTGTGTCTCACGGCCTTGTAGTAGCCTACTCGTCTCGCGACGGTACTGTCGACGACTTTCTGCTGGTCGCGACCTCGACCCTGTGTGAAACAGCTCGTGACGTGGCCGGACGCGCGAGGGTATTCTTCACCACATGCGCCGACGATGTTGATCCACACCGCTTGATCGGACCCACCGCAGGCTGACCGTCGCGGCAGTGGGTGCCGCCCTCCTCGAAGACCTGATCCCGCTCTATCCGCTCTACGCCGTGCTCTTCGCCGACCCCGCAGTCCCGGGCGCCGGCCTCGGGCCCGCCGAGATCTCGGCCCTGTTCGTGATCTGGTCGGTGTCGTCGGTGATCGTCGAGGTTCCCGCCGGAGTGCTGGCCGACCGCCTGTCCCGGCGGAAGCTGCTCGTCGTCGGTCCGATGATCACCGCCTCGGGTTTCGCGCTCTGGACGGCGGCGCCGTCGTTCCTCTCCTTCGCCACCGGATTCGTGCTGTGGGCACTCGGGGGTTCCCTGCGGTCCGGAACGACCCAGGCCCTGGTCTACGACGAACTGGTTCGACTGGGCCGCACGCACGACTACGTACGGTTGTCCGGGCGCATGCGGGCGGCCGCGGCGCTCGGGGTCATCGGCGGCACCGCCCTGGCTGCGCCCCTGTTCTCCTGGGGTGGTTATGGCCTGGTCGGCGTCGCGAGCGTCGTCGCCTGCCTGGTGTGTTCGCTGCTGTCGGCGATGCTGCCCGAGACGCGCGCCGACCGGAACCGGCCGGACCACGACGACCTCGGGTCCGCAGACGGCGAACCGGACCCGGGCTGGTACGCGATCGTCCGCAGTGGCCGGCGGTCGCTGCGGACACAACCGGTGGCGCGACGGATGTTGCTGCTGGGCGTCGCCCTGACCTGGGTCGCGGCGCTCGACGAATACCTCCCGCTGCTGATCGGGTCGTTCCTGGGCGACGACGCGGGCGGGTCGGGGCACACCGATCCGGGCGGGGTCGCCCTGCTGATGATCGTGGTGTCGGTCGGCGACATCGCGGGCGCGCTCGCCGCGGGCCGGTTTCGGTCGGTTGCCGCGATCGCGCCCGCCGTGGGGCTCGGTGCGATCGTGCTCATCGCAGCCGCGCTGTGGGGGCACCCGGTGGCAGCGCTGGGCGTCGCCGTCGCATTCGGCGTCCTGGGCTGGGCGCGGGTCGTCGCCGACGCCGAACTGCAGGACCGGCTGAGTTCGACCTCGCGCGCCACCGTCACGTCGCTGGCCGGGATGGGTGAGGAAGTGGTCGCGATCCTGGCGTACGCCGGCTGGGCTCTGGGCTCGGCGTGGCTGGGGCCTGCCGGCCTCTTCGTCGTCGCCGCGCTGCCCTACGTCGTGGTCTCGGGGATGCTGATCGGCGGTGCGATGACGGTCAGCGCGTCGCGGCGATGCCGAAACCGTATGTCGCGGAACGCCCCGATGTAATCGCCGTCCATCTGCACGTCTATCGGTGCCTCGGCGTGGAAGCACACCTCGTCGACGTCGTCGTCTCGAAAGAGATGGCGCGCCTTGGGATCTGCCTGGGACAGGAGCTTGGTCGCCAGTGGGAGGTTGCGGAGGACGCCGGTGGAGGTCGCGACGAACACGCCGAGGCCGGTATGGAACCCGGTGTCGGGGTTGGTGCGGATCTCCCGCGGTCCGAGGTAGGTCCAGGGACTGGTGTTGGAGACGAAACCGAAACGGGCGCCGATGATCCGGTCACGCCCGGGGATCTCGACGTCGAAGGTGGCCGACGAGCCGGACTGTTTCAGGAAGCTGGTGATCGTGGTCCACAGGTAGCGGGCCGGGGTCGCCGTCTTGCCCGCGTGGCGCTTGTCCTCCATCGCGTGGACGACCACCGCGTCCATGCCCATGCCGGTGTTGAACAGGAACCACCGGTCGTCGGTGTGACCGAGTCCGATCCGGCGACTCTCTCCTGCGTCGAGGAGGGTGATGATCTGCTGTGTCGCGAGCAGCGGGTCGGGGTCGATTCCCAGCGTGCGGGCGAAGACGTTGGCGCTGCCGCCGGGGATCACGGCCAGTGCGGGACGGCCCCGGTCGGGGTCGCTGCGCGACGGCGGGTCGAGGAGACCGTTGGCGGCCTCGTTCACCGATCCGTCGCCGCCGTGCACGATCACGGTGTCGAAGTCCTCGGCAGCGGCGCGCGCGGCGAGTTCGAACGCGTGTCCGCGGTGGGTGGTCAGCTCGACGTCGAGGTGGAAGTGCGCGCTCAGGGTGTGCGCCAGTGCGTCGCGTCCAGCGGGACTGGTCGCGGTGGCGAACGGATTGACGATGAGCATGACGCGCACGACACCCGAGGATATGGGGTCGGGCCCGCCCGCGCGTAATCGCGCTCGTGCGGACAGGTGTGATCGCGCTCGTGTGAGGACCCCCGGCGGTGCGCGCGAGCCCACCAAATATCCTGGGGCGGTGAGCACCGACAGCGGCCGTCCGGAACCCGACACCGATCCGTCGGTGACTCCGCGCCAGATCAAGATCGCCGGTGCGGTGACCACGATCGAAGGGCTGGCCGGAGTCCTGGTCGCGGTGGTTCTCGTGGTCCGTGGCCTAGCCGGACACGAAGAGGCGGCGATCAGCGGGTACGGCACCGCGGGATGGTTCGGGATCATCGGCGGCGGGGTCCTGCTCGGCGGGCTCGCACTGCTCACCGGCCGGCGGTGGGGTCGCACGATCGCGATGATGGCGCAGATCCTGCTCCTGCCGGTGTCCTACTACATCTTCACCAGCGGGTGGGCCGTCTTCGCGGTCCCGTTGGCGTTGGCGGCCCTCGCCGCCCTCGTGATGCTCTTCAGTCCGCCCTCGGTGCGCTGGCTCGCCGAGGGGCCCGAGCCCGGCGCCTGAGGGTCGAACCGCCGGGGGTCTTACCCGACGGTTCCGGCCCGGGCGGTCGTACAGTAGGGCGCATGACGCGCATCCTCGCGATTGCCAACCAGAAGGGTGGGGTCGCCAAGACCACCACGGTGGAGTCCCTCGGGGCCGCCCTCGCCGATCTCGACGTCTCGGTGCTCGTCGTCGACCTCGACCCCCAGGGCTGTCTCACCTTTTCGCTCGGGCACGATCCCGACCAGCTCAGCTCCTCGGTCCACGACGTGCTGCTCGGTGACGAGGAGATCGCCGACGTCCTGCTCGACACCGAGGACAAGGTCACGCTGTTGCCGGCAACCATTGATCTCGCCGGCGCCGAGGCATTGTTGCTGATGCGGCCGGGGCGGGAGTACGCGCTCAAGCGGGCGCTCGCAGAGGTGGCCGAGGACTTCGACGTCGTCATCGTCGACTGCCCGCCGTCGCTCGGCGTGCTCACCCTGAACGGTCTGACCGCGGCCGACGAGGTCATCGTGCCGCTGCAGTGCGAGACGCTCGCCCATCGTGGCGTCGGGCAGCTGTTGCGCACCGTGCGCGAGGTCCAGCAGATCACCAACCCGAATCTGACGATGTTGGGCGCGGTGGCCACTCTCTTCGACGCCCGCACCACGCACAGCCGCGACGTGCTCGCCGACGTCTCCGATCGTTACGATCTGCCCGTGCTCGACCCGCCGATCCCGCGCACCGTGCGTTTCGCGGAGGCCTCGGCATCCGGAACCTCGGTGATGCGGGGTCGAAAGAACAAGGGCGCCACGGCATATCGCGCTCTAGCTGAGAATCTGTGGAAGCACTGGGAGGCCGGCGAGAAGGTCGGCACCTTCCAGGTCTGAGGCCCGGCGTCGGCGGTCTGCGGTTGCCGGTCAGCCCGGGCCGAAGGCCTCGACGCGCGGTCCGTGCTGCTCGACCACGACGTCGCCCAGTACCCGCAGACTCACGACCGGCGCGGCCGGTGCGGTCCGTGCCAACGGGATCGACCGGATCTCACGGCCGGTCGCCACGTCGCGGACGCTGATCCCGGTCGCGCTCGGCAACAGGAGCTGTCCCGCCATCACCTGGCCGGGTCCGAGAGTGCCCGGAACCTGATAGATCGGGTTGAGCGTCTGCGCGTTCAGGACGACCGTCGCCTTGCCGGTCCAGTAGGTGACCACCCCGTCGGAGGAGATCGGGACACTCCCCGCCGGGGGTGTGGCGTCGCCGGCGACGGTGTTGGTCCCGGCCGCGACGCCGTCGGTGTCGAAGCGCCGGATCGCCGGGCCGCTCTCCGCGCCGATCGTCGGGGGCTCGGCCGGTGCCGCCCCGCCGTCGTAGACGGCGATCCCCGAGGACGACATCGCGATCAGTGTCGGTGGCGGGCCGCTCACGTCGCCGGTGATCAGTGACGACCCGTACTGTTCGACGTTCTCGTCGTTCCCCAGCACCGCGCCGAGGACCGTCAGCCGATACCCGGGATCGTCGGCGCAGCGTTCGACGACGGCGACGCGATCACCGGACACCGCCGACGAGAACAACTCGCAGTCGGCACGGTCGGGCGCGTCCTCCGGGCGAACAGGTGCCTCGACCCGTCCGTACTCGATGCCGCGGACGAGGTTGGACCCCCACGTCTCCATCCGCCGGGAGCCTTGCGCGACGGCATATCCCGAGTCGGTCACGAGCCGGATCTGTGGGTCGGCGTCGCTGGTACGGGCACCCGCACGCCCCCCGGTGCCCGCGTCCAGTGCGGTCACCTCCGAGCATCCGCGGCTGTTGCGGTACACCGCCAGCGCCAGGTCCGAGCTCGCGGTCCAGGCGGTGCCGACGGTGCACAGATCGAGATCGCGACTGTACGACCAGAGTTCGCGTCCGGTCGACGGGTCGTGCCCGACCACCCGGCCACCGTTGCCGGTGACGACGACCGAAGTACCGACGGCCGGGACGGTGGTGGCGTCGGAGTCGGCCTGCCAGCGGGCGACGAAGCGCTCCGGCACGGCCTTCGCCGGTTCGATCGCGGCGGGCTCGGCCTGGGCCTGCACGCTGGTCGTGTGACGGACCGGGCTCAGCGCCCAGGCGGTGACGCAGAGGGCTGCGACGACGACCAGGATGGCCGCGGTGACCGCGAGGTCGATCGGGCGGCGCCGTTCGGGCCGGACTCGTGCCACGTGGGTCAGGTCAGTCGGCGACGGCCGCTGACGACTCGGCGCTCGCCTCGCTGCCGGAAGACGCGGTCTGGTCGCCGGCGGGCGTGCGGTTGGCGCCCCCGCGGCGACGACGGCGGCGGCGCGGCTTCGAGGTGCCGTCACCGGCCGGGCTGCCGGCGTCGGCGGGTGCCGCGTCGGCCGAGCCGGCGGACTCGGTCGAGGTGGACTCGGTACCGGACGCCACCGATGCCGTGTCGCCGTCCGTCTGCCCACCTCGGGTGCGCCGGCGGGTGCGGGTCGAGCGCTTGCGGGGCTCGCGGTCCGCGCGCGTCTCCCTGGTCTCGTCGGGATCACGCGGCGGCTTGGGCGCGGCGACACGACCGGTCTTCGACTCGGGGATCGACAGATCCGAGCGGAGGTGCTCCGACGTCGAGTAGGTCTCCGGCGGGTCGGGGATGCCGAGGTTCAGCGCCTTGTCGATGAGTTCCCAACGGTGCAGCTCGTCCCAGTCGACGAGGGTCACCGCGATACCCGTGCGGCCCGCGCGACCGGTACGACCGATGCGGTGCACGTAGGTCTTGTCGTCCTCGGGGCACTGGTAGTTGATGACGTGCGTGACGTCGTCGATGTCGATGCCGCGGGCGGCCACGTCGGTCGCGACCAGCACGTCGATGGTGCCGTCGCGGAACCGCTTGAGTGCCTTCTCGCGGGCGACCTGGCCGAGGTCGCCGTGGACGGCGCCGACCTTGAAGCCGCGTTCGGCGAGGTCGTCGGCGACCTTCTGCGCAGTGCGCTTGGTGCGGGTGAAGATCATCGTCGCGCCGCGGCCGTCGGCCTGGAGGATGCGGGCGACGAGTTCGGCCTTGTCCAGCGCGTGTGCGCGGTAGGCGTACTGCTTGGTGCGATCGTGGACTGCTGAATCGTTGGCGTTCTCGGCCCGGATGTGGGTCGGCCGGTTCAGGAAGGTACGGGCCAGGGTGACGATGGGGCCGGGCATGGTCGCCGAGAACAGCATCGTCTGACGAGGCGTCGGCAGCGCGGACATGATGCGTTCGATGTCGGGCAGGAAGCCGAGATCGAGCATCTCGTCGGCCTCGTCGAGGACCAGTATCGACACCTTGCCGAGGACGAGATGGCCCTGCTGGGCGAGGTCGAGGAGACGACCCGGGGTGCCGACCACGACGTCGACGCCGGACTGCAGCTCGGCGATCTGGGACTCGTAGGGGCGGCCACCATAGATCGAGGTGACCTTCAACGGGCGCTTGCGCCCGTCGGCCAAGGTCACCTCAAGCGACGGCGCCGCCACCTGGAGGTCGCCGGTCACCTGCACGCACAGCTCACGCGTGGGCACGATGACCAGCGCGCGGGGGGTGTTGTCCAGCGGACGGACCCCGGTCTCCTCGGCATGTGCGAGGCGATGCAGCAGCGGGATGCCGAAGCCGAAGGTCTTGCCCATGCCGGTGCGGGCCTGACCGATGAGATCGTGGCCTTCGAGCGCGAGCGGCAGGGTCAGTTCCTGGATCGCGAAGGTGTGGGTCTTGCCGTCTGCGGCGAGGGCCGAGACGATACGCTCGTCGACGCCGAGTTCGGCGAAGGTGGGCGCGGTGTGGGTGTCGTCGACGATGGTCGTCTGCACGGCGGAATCGCTCATGTGCGGTT
This sequence comes from Gordonia terrae, assembly GCF_001698225.1. Classification (NCBI taxonomy): domain Bacteria; kingdom Bacillati; phylum Actinomycetota; class Actinomycetes; order Mycobacteriales; family Gordoniaceae; genus Gordonia; species Gordonia terrae. Next base: position 4,040,900 of record NZ_CP016594.1, on the reverse strand, counting down.
GTATGCCTTTCTGGGCCGGTCTGCGCGCGATGTGTTTCGGTGCGCGCACGAGGAAGGCTCGAAAGTGCACGCGCATATGTCGTAGTGGCACCGGGGATGTGACCGGGTATCGCGAAGAACTCGCAGGTCCCGCGAGATCACTCGCGAGCACCGCCGTCGTCACATCCACACGCTCGCGCCGGCGAGCACGCGCGGCCGCGCAGCTCAGCGGGCAAGCGACGGGGGGTCCCGTCGGAGTGCACCGCCGTCGAGTGTACTTGGTGCCCGGCGGCGGCCCGCTACCATCACCTCATGGCGCCTGCACCCGACCCGTCCGAGTCGATCCCGTCAGCTGCGACGTCCACCACGGTGGTGTCGGCCGTGATGCAGGATTCGGCCATCGGGAAGCTGTTCGCCGTGCTGCTTGCCGGCGAGTTCGCCGCCTTCCACCGGCTCATCGAGGAGTCGGCCATGGCGCCGGACGTGCCCAGTCGGATCGCGATCGCCCGCATGGCCGCCTCGGAGGTCGGCCACTTCGACCGCCTCGCCGAGCGCGTGGAGGCGATGACCGGCCTCGGGGCGGCAGAGGCCGTCGAGCGCTACCGTTCGGTGTTCGACCAGTACCACCGCGCGACCACGCCGAAGACCTGGTACGAAGCGCTCGTCAAGGCGTACGTCGGCGACGGTCTGGCGGCCGACTTCTACGCGGAACTCTCCGACATGCTGCCCCCGGACTCGCAAGCGGTGATGGCCGAGGTGATGTCGGAAACCGCCAACTCGGAGTTCGCCCGGGACCAGGTACGGGCTGCGGTCGAGGCCGATCCGTCCATCAAGTCGGCACTCGTGCTGTGGGGCCGCCGGCTGCTCGGCGAGGCCATCACACATGCACAGTGGGTCCTCGCCGCCGAGGAAGAGGTCACCGATCTGCTCTTCGCCGGCGCGAGTTCGCTCACCGGTGTCGCGGGATTCTTCGACGTCGTCGCCGGCAAACACGCCGATCGGATGGCCGACCTCGGACTCGCTTGAGTCGCACCTGACCTCCGCGATTGCCGCCGGCGCGTTTCGCTCTCAGCGGAGTGCCTGTCCCGCCGTGCAGCTGCTGCACTAGCCTTGTGCGGCAAGCGTTGTTAGACACCGAGGAGGGCGGCACATGGCCGTGGAAGTGAAGATCGGCATCACCGACAGCCCGCGGGAGCTGACCATCGCGTCGACCCTGACCAGCGACAAGGCCTTCGCCGAGGTCGAGGCGGCATTGGGTGGAAAGCAGCAACTGCTGTCCCTCGTGGACGACAAGGGCGCGCGCTACCTCATCCCCGTCACCAAGATCGCCTATGTCGAGGTGGGGGCATCGGAGAACCGGCGCGTGGGGTTCGGTTCCTGACGAGACACCCGAGCGCGTAGATCGACGAGAAAGAGGCCTGTACGCCGATGGCGTACAGGCCTCTTCTCATGTGTACGAGTGGATTCAGGCAGTGCCGGTCATGGCCGGCCCGCTCGCTTCGCTCCCGGCGCCGGTCATGGTCGGCCCGCTCGCTTCGCTCCCGGCGCCGGTCACACCCTCGGACTCGGCGCCCGCAGGCTGCGCCTCGGCCGCAGCCGTCTGACGCGGGAAGTGGGACAACCCGCCCCACAGCAGCGCGACCGTGGTGTCGACGGCGGTCTGCTTGTCGACGGGCCGCTTGGCCTCGAGCCAGTAGCGCGCGTTGACCTGACTGGCGCCGACGAGTCCCGACGCCAGCATGCGTGAGCGATAGGGATCGAGACCGGAGTCGTGCATGACCAGTCCGTAGACCGCGTCGACACACGCCTCGGTGGCACCCTCCACCCGCCGGATGACCGCGGGGTCGGAGGCGTCGGAGGAGAAGATCAGCCGGTAACCCGAGTTGTCCTGGTCGATGAAATCGAAGAACGCCTGGACCGCTGCGCGCACGCGCCGGCGGTTGTCCGTCGTCGTCCGCAGAGCGGTGTTGACGTCGCTGACCAGCTTCTCGGCGTGCGAATCGACGACCGCGATGTACAGGTCGAGTTTGGACGGGAAGTGTTGATACAGAACGGGTTTGCTCACGCCCGCGTGCACTGCGATCTCATCCATGCCGGCGGCGTGGTAGCCGCGTTCGACGAAGATCTCACTGGCCGCGTCGAGCAACTGCATACGTCGTGCGCTGCGCGGCAGGCGGGTGCTGCGTCCAGGCACGGCGGATGCATTGGTTGCGGTCGACATGCCCAAGAGAGTACTCGGGGGAGCTTCCTGCGCAGTATCGGTGGTCTGCTGTGAGAAAGTTGACCGGTGAGCCGCACTGAGGACGGTGGCCCCGAGCCCGATCGCGGCCGGGTGCGTGCCAAGGACGTCGGCCCGAGATCGTCGGGACGCCCCAGACCGGACCAGCCGCTTCGAGCGCGCTGGGACCCGACCGACGACAGCGGACGTCCCCGCGTCGACCGCGATGCACAGCCGGAATACAAGAAGCAGTCCGCTCTCGGGCGGTTCGTCTCGACCTACGGCTGGCGCGCGTACGCCATCCCGGTGCTCTCGATCCTGACGATCGCGCTCATCGTCGTCACCGTCCGGGACGGCCGCACCGATGCGCTCGAACCGGCTGCTGCCGCCAGCCCCGACTCCGCGGCGCGCAACACCGACATCAGCAAGGAGACCCGCCCGATCGGAGCGCCGACCGGCGACATCCAGGCGGCCGCGCTGCCGGCCGGCACGCTGCCGCAGGGTGGCCCGTTCACCGAGCGGGCCCGCAAGACCTTCCGGGTGCTGCGCGGAGGCGGTCCGCCCGTCGGTACCGGCGGTCAGGTCTACACCTACACGGTCGAGGTCGAGAACGGTCTCGACCCGCAGGACTACGGCGGTGACCCGACCTTCGCGAAGATGGTCGACACCACGCTGGCCAACCCGCGCAGCTGGATCGGCGACGGACGGGTGTCCTTCCGCAGGGTCGACCGTGGCGAGCCCGACCTGCGCATCAGCCTCACCTCCACCGGCACCACCCGTGAGCTCTGCGGCTACCAGATCCGGCTGGAGACGTCGTGCTACTACCCGCCGCAGGCCCGGGTCACGCTCAACGAGGCGCGCTGGGTGCGCGGGGCCCTGTCGTATCAAGGTGACGACGTCGCCTACCGGCAGTACCTCATCAATCACGAGGTCGGGCACGGCATCGGCTATGAATCCCACGAGGCGTGCCGCGAGGACGGCGCGCTCGCGCCGATCATGATGCAGCAGTCCTTCGGCGTCGCGAACGCCGAGATCATGGCCCTCGACCCGCAGATGAAGGCCAACCGCACCTTCGTGTGCCGGCCCAACCCGTGGCCGTTCCCCACCCGCTGAGGGAATGCGGCCGCGAGCTCTGCCGTTGTGTCAGGAGTCCGTAGTCAGCCTGAACAATGGAGGCGTTCGTGTCGTCGCAAGGGTCGCCCACTGGGTCGCTGCCGCCGCTGGTGGAACCGGCCGCGGAACTGAGCAACGAAGAGGTGGCCCGCTACAGCCGTCACCTGATCATCCCCGACGTGGGCATGGACGGTCAGAAGCGTCTGAAGAACGCCAAGGTGTTGGTGATCGGCGCCGGCGGACTGGGCTCGCCGACACTGCTGTATCTCGCCGCGGCCGGGGTCGGCACGATCGGCATCGTCGAGTTCGACATCGTCGACGAATCGAACCTGCAGCGCCAGGTCATCCACGGCCAGTCCGACATCGGGCGGCCCAAGGCCGAGAGCGCGCGGGACTCCATCCTGGAGATCAATCCGTTCGTCACCGTCAACCTGCATGACCAGCGGCTCGAGCCCGAGGGTGCGATCGAACTGTTCTCGCAGTACGACCTCATCCTCGACGGCACCGACAACTTCGCGACCCGGTACCTGGTGAACGACGCCGCGGTCCTCGCGCACAAGCCCTACGTGTGGGGGTCGATCTACCGATTCGAGGGTCAGGCGTCGGTCTTCTGGGAGGACGCCCCCGACGGTCGCGGGCTCAACTACCGCGATCTCTACCCGCAGGCGCCGCCGCCCGGGATGGTGCCGTCGTGCGCCGAGGGCGGCGTCCTCGGCATCCTGTGCGCCTCGATCGGCTCGATCATGGGCACCGAGGCGATCAAGCTGATCTGCGGGATCGGCGAACCCCTCCTCGGCCGTCTCATGGTGTACGACGCGCTGGACATGACCTACCGGACCATCAAGATCCGCAAGGACCCGGAAGGCGAACGCATCGCCGGCCTCATCGACTACGACGACTTCTGCGGCGTCGTCTCCTCCGAGGCGTCCGATGCTGCGGCGGGGTCGACGCTGACCGCCGTCGAACTCAAGTCGAAGATCGACGCCGGGGAGAAGCTGGCGATCATCGACGTCCGGGAGCCCGTCGAATGGGACATCGTCCGCATCGACGGCGCCACACTCGTGCCCAAGGGCGACATCCTCTCCGGTGAGGGGCTCGCGCAGGTACCCCACGACCGCCCCACGGTCCTGTACTGCAAGACCGGTATCCGTTCCGCGGAGGCACTGGCCGCGCTCAAGCGAGCCGGGTTCGCCGACGCGACCCACCTGCAGGGCGGCGTGACCGCGTGGGCCAACCAGGTCGACAAGACGCTTCCGGTCTACTGATCCCGGCCGTCTGCGCGTGATGGCTGCCGCGTGCCTTCCGTGACCGGGCAACCGCGCTCGGTAATCTGGCCAACGTGAACACCGTCGAGCCGCCCGAACATGTGTTGAACACGTTCGGGCTCACCGCCCACCCGCCCATCGCGATGGGGGAATCGTGGGTCGGCGGGTGGCGTGTCGGCGAAGTCGTGCTGTCCCTGGTTCCCGACCACGCGCGTGCGGCGTGGTCGGCGTCGGTGCGGGAGTCCCTGTTCGTCGAGGGCATGCGCATCGCGCGTCCCTTCCGCGCCACCGACGGGCGGTACGTGGTGTCCGGGTGGCGGGCGGACACCTACATCGCAGGAACCCCCGAACCCAGGCACGACGAGGTCGTGCTGGTCGCCGACCGCCTGCACGAGGCGACCGCCTCGCTCGAACGGCCCCGGTTCCTGCTCCAGCCGCCGGCCCCGCCGCACACCGATGTCGATGTCTTCACCGCCGCCGACCGCGCCGCGTGGGAAGAGGTGCCGTTGCGATCGGCCCGTGCCGCGGGGATGGCCGAACCGACCGCGCCGGACGGCGTGCAGAGCGTCGACATGCTGAAAACCCTTGCGAAGCTTCGCAAACCGGTGGATCTGCCATCTCAGGTCGTGCACGGTGACCTCTTCGGCACGGTTCTGTTCGCGGGGGCCGCGGCCCCCGGCATCACCGACATCGTCCCGTATTGGCGGCCCGCGCCGTGGGCTGCGGCGGTCGCGGTGGTCGACGCCCTCGCCTGGGGCGGTGCCGACACCGAGCTCATCCAGCGCTGGTCCGATCAGCCCGAGTGGCCGCAGATGATGCTGCGGGCGACGATGTTCCGGCTGGCCGTCCACGCCCTGCACCCGCGGTCGACCTCGGGCGCACTGCCCGGGTTGCAGCGAGTCGTCGAACATGTACGTTTGCTCGTATAACCGCAGTTCACAGCCCTGATTCAGAGCTGACAGGGTTCTCACACCGTCGTTTTGACGGAGTGAGGACAACGTGACCATGCGGTCACCTCGCGGAAAATCCGCGCAACACACCCCCTCCACACTTGGTCTCGAGTCGCACGACATCGGTGTCGGCGTCTTCCACGACAGCCACCACTGCACGTCCGGCCCCGTGCACGGCAGTGACACCACGTAGACCAGCAACCATCGGAGGCGGAGCCTTGGCATTCGCAGACCTCACAGCCAACCTGAAACGCGACCACACCATCACCGACTGGGATCCCGAGGATCGGGTCGCCTGGGACAACGGCAACGCCGCGATCGCCAAACGCAATCTGATCTGGTCGGTGATCTGCGAGCACGTCGGCTTCTCGATCTGGTCGCTCTTCTCGGTGATGGCCCTGTTCATGGGCCCCGAGTACGGCATCAGCATGGACCAGAAGTTCGTCATCGCCGCCACCGCGACCCTGGTCGGTTCCTGCCTGCGGATCCCCTACACCCAGGCCACCGCCCGGTTCGGCGGGCGCAACTGGGCGATCTTCTCCGCCGTCGTGCTGCTCATCCCCACCGGGCTGACGATGATGCTGATGATGAACCCGGGCGAGTTCGGGTTCGGCTGGTTTCTCGCCGTCGCGGCCATCACCGGTTTCGGTGGCGGCAACTTCGCGTCGTCGATGACCAACATCAACGCCTTCTACCCGCAGCGGCTCAAGGGTTGGGCCCTGGGCCTCAATGCGGGCGGCGGCAACATCGGCGTGCCGGTCGTCCAGGTCATCGGTCTGCTGGTCATCTGGCTCTTCGCCGACCAGCCGGAGATCGTGTGCGCCATCTACCTCGTCGCCCTGGCTGTCGCCGGCATCGGTGCCGCCATCTACATGGACAACCTGGACCACCAGACGGCCAGCGGTCGGGCGATGATCGACTGCCTCAAGTACCGCGACACGTGGCTCATCTGCCTGCTCTACATCGGCACGTTCGGTTCCTTCATCGGCTTCGGGTTCGCCTTCGGCCAGGTCCTCAACATCAGTTTCACCGAGGCCGGAGTGGCGAAGCCGGCGCTGGCGGCAGCGCAGATCGTGTGGATCGGCCCGCTGCTGGGGTCGGTCATCCGCCCCTACGGCGGGAAGCTGGCCGATCGCGTGGGTGGTGGCAAGGTGACGCTGTACACCTTCATCGCGATGGTCTTCTCCGCGGCGATCCTCGTCGTCGCCGGCACGATCGCCGACAACAACGGCAAGACGATCACCGGCGCCACGTTGACGGCCTTCATCATCGGCTTCATCCTGCTGTTCCTGCTGTCGGGCCTGGCCAACGGGTCGGTGTACAAGATCATCCCGACCATCTGGGAGCACAAGGCGCGGACGCAGAGTGGACTGAACTCACTCGGCAAGACGAAGTGGTCGCGGAGCATGTCCGGCGCTCTCATCGGGATCGCCGGGGCAGCAGGAGGTCTCGGCGGCGTGGGTATCAACCTGGTGCTGCGGGCCAGCTATCAGACCAACAAGTCGGCGACGATGGCCTTCTGGGTGTTCATGCTCTTCTACGTCCTGGCGGCGGTCGTGACCTGGTGGTTCTACGCCCGACGCCCGATCGTCCTCGCGGAGACCACCGATCTGTCGGTGGCCGGCACCCCGGAGGGTGGGGCTTCCACCGGCGACGAGGGCGCACCGACCGGTGTCGCGTCCGAGGGCACCGACAAGCAGGCAACCAACGAAGCGCTGGCCTGATCCGCACGGGTCCGGCGAGGCAAGGGAGTCAAGAGCAGTGAACAGCGAAACCGCAACGCGCACAACCAAGACAGTGGTGGTGGTGGGCCACGGCATGGTCGGTCACCGCTTCGTGCAGGCGCTCCGCGCGCGTGACGCGACCGACCGGTGGCGGATCGAGATCGTCAGCGAGGAGATCGACCCGGCGTACGACCGGGTGGGGTTGTCCTCGTATGTCGGTGCCTGGCTGAGGGATTCACTCGCACTCGAGGGCAACACGTACGCCGGCGACGACCACGTGGTGACGCATCTCGGGGAGACCGTCACCGGCATCGACCGCGAGGCGCGGCGGGTCGTCACCTCGGGCGGCCGGGAGATCGACTACGACGCCGTGGTTCTCGCGACCGGTTCCTACGCCTTCGTCCCGCCGGTTCCCGGGCACGACAACGACCGGTGCTTCGTCTACCGCACCCTCGACGACCTCGACGACATCCGGGCCGCGGCCGAGGCGGCCGGTCCCGGGGCGACCGGCGTCGTCGTCGGCGGTGGACTGCTCGGGCTCGAGGCGGCCAACGCCCTCAAGCTCATGGGGATGACCCCGCACGTGGTGGAGTTCGCCCCGCGCCTGATGCCGATGCAGGTCGACGAGGGCGGTGGCGCGATCCTGAAGAACCTGGTGACCGATCTCGGACTCGAGGTCCACACCGGGGTCGGGACATCGGAGATCGCCGACGCCGAAGGCGGTGGCCTGCGGGTGACGCTGTCCGACGAATCCACGATCGACGCCTCGCTGGTCGTCTTCTCGGCGGGTGTCCGGCCGCGCGATCAGCTGGCGCGGGAATCGGGACTGGCGGTGGGTGAGCGGGGCGGCGTGCTCGTCGACACCGGTTGTGTCACCGATGACGAGAACATCTATGCCATCGGCGAGGTCGCGGCCGTGGAGGGCCGCTGCTACGGCCTCGTCGCCCCCGGGTACTCGACCGCCGAGGTGGTCGCCGACCGTCTGCTCGGCGGCACGTCGGAGTTCCCCGGTGCCGACCTGTCCACCAAGCTCAAGCTCCTCGGCGTCGATGTCGCCAGCTTCGGGGATGCATTCGGCGCCACCGCGAACGCGCTCGAGATCACCTATCACGACGCCGTCGCCGGCAGGTACGCCAAGATCGTCGTGAGCGACGACGCGAAGACGCTTCTCGGCGGCATCCTCGTCGGCGACGCATCGGCCTACGCCATGCTCAAGCCGATGGTCGGCCGGGAGATCCCGGGCGACCCGGCGGCGCTCATCGCACCCGACGGCGGTGCGGCGGTCGGTATGGACGCACTGCCCGACGACGCGGAGATCTGCTCGTGCAACGGGGTTTCCAAGGGTTCGATCTGCTCGGCGATCGCCGACGGGGCGTGCGACATCGCCGCGGTCAAGGGCTGCACCTCGGCCGGCACCACGTGCGGCGGCTGCCTGCCCAGCATCAAGCAGCTGCTCGCCGCGTCGGGGGTCGAACTGAGCAAGTCGCTGTGCGATCACTTCGCCCAGTCGCGCGCCGAACTGTTCGAGATCGTCGCGGTCACGGGCATCCGGACGTTCTCCGAACTGATCGAGCGATACGGCACCGGCCAGGGATGCGAGATCTGCAAGCCGACGGTCGCGTCGATCCTGGCGTCGACCTCCAGCGAGCACATCCTCGACGGCGAGCAGGCCGCGCTGCAGGACACCAACGACCACTTCTTGGCGAACATGCAGAAGAACGGGTCGTACTCGGTGGTGCCGCGGATGCCCGGCGGCGAGGTCACCCCCGAACAGCTGATCGTCATCGGCGAGATCGCCCGCGACTTCGGGCTGTACACCAAGGTCACCGGTGGCCAGCGCATCGACCTGTTCGGGGCGCGCGTCGACCAGCTGCCCGAGATCTGGCGGCGCCTCGTCGACGCCGGGATGGAATCGGGCCAGGCGTACGGCAAGAGTCTGCGGACGGTGAAGAGCTGCGTCGGTTCGACGTGGTGCCGGTACGGCGTGCAGGACTCGGTCGGCATGGCAGTGCTGCTGGAGAAGCGATATCGGGGTCTGCGCTCGCCTCACAAGATCAAGTTCGGGGTGTCGGGGTGTGCCCGTGAATGCGCCGAGGCCCGGGGCAAGGACGTCGGCGTGATCGCCACCGAGCACGGCTGGAACCTGTACGTGGGCGGCAACGGCGGCCAGAGCCCGAAGCACGCGGTCCTGCTCGCCAGCGGAGTGGATGACGAGACCCTCGTCGCCTACATTGATCGGTACCTCATGTTCTACATCCGAACCGCCGATCGACTGCAGCGCACAGCGCCGTGGCTGGAGTCGCTCGAAGGTGGCCTCGACCATCTGAAGGACGTCGTCTGCGAGGACAGCCTCGGCCTCGCCGCCGAACTCGAGGACGCGATGGCCCGCCACGTCGGCGGCTATCAGGACGAGTGGGCGGCGGTACTCGCCGACGAGGACAAGCTCAAGCGGTTCGTCTCGTTCGTGAACGCGCCGGATGTCGTCGACCCGACCATCCGGTTCGCCGACTACGAACGGAAGGCGCCGGTGTTGCTCGACATGCCGTCGGTCCGCCCGGGAGCGGACGTGTCGAGCCCGGGAGCGTCGAGCACCGCACCGGTGAGAGAAGGAGTGCCCACATGACCATCGCGCCAGGGGAGGCCGACACCATGTCCGCAGAGACCACACCCACCGGTACCGCCGTCGGGGTGCGCGAGGGGAGTTGGGTGCGCGCCTGTTCCATCGACGATCTGATCGTCGGACGCGGGGTCGCCGTGCTCGGTCCCGACGGCGTCCAGGCCGCCCTGTTCCGGCTGCCCGCGGCCGAGTCGGACCGCGAGGCGGCACCGGGCCGCTCCCGGCTGTACGCCATCGGCAACATCGATCCGTTCGGCCGTGCCGCGGTTCTGTCGCGGGGCCTCACCGGCGATCGCGGGGGAGAACCCACCGTCGCCTCGCCGCTGGGCAAGCAGGTCTTCGCGCTCCGGACCGGACTCTGCCTTGACGACGAGACGGTGTCGGTCCCGAGCTACGGAGTACGCGTGAGCAACCGCATCGTCGAGGTGTACTTCCCGGCGTGAACACCATGACCCCCACCGGTGCAGACCCCGCCGGCTCAGGCCCCCCGGGAGCGGATCCGCTGCCGCTCGCCGGATTCACCATTGGCATCACCGCGGCCCGGCGCGCCGAAGAGTTCGCGGTGTTGCTGGAACGACGCGGTGCCGAGGTGATGCACGCCCCGACCATCCGCATCCTGCCGCTGGTCGACGACACCGAGCTCGAGCGGGTGACCGAGGAACTGATCGGGAACCCGCCGGAGGTGATGGTCGCGACGACCGGCATCGGGTTCCGCGGATGGGTCGAGGCCGCCGACGGCTGGGGCAACGCCGAAGCCGTGTTGCGGGCGCTGTCCGCGAGCCGGTTGATCGCCCGCGGCCCGAAGGCCAAGGGTGCGATCCGGGCGGCGGGTCTGCGCGAGGAGTGGTCGCCGGAGAGCGAGTCCTCCTCGGAGGTGCTCGACCGGTTGCTGGAGGAGGGCGTCGAGGGCGTGCGGATCGCCGTGCAGTTGCACGGCGCCACCAGCGAATGGGAGCCGCTGCCGGACTTCTGCACGGTGCTCCGCGCCGCCGGTGCGGAGGTGGTGCCCATCCCGGTGTACCGCTGGAACATGCATCCCGACGTGGCGCGCATCGACAAGATGATCGCGGCGGTGCTCCGCGGCGATCTCGATGCGATCACCTTCACCAGTGCGCCGGCGGCGGCATCGATCCTGACCCGCGCCAAGGAGCTGGGCAAGCTGCAGCAGTTCGTCCATGCGTTGCGGACCGCGGTGCCGGTCATGTGTGTGGGCTCGGTGACCGCCAGTCCGCTGGAGGCACTGCAGATCCCCACGATCTACCCGCGCCGGTTCCGCCTCGGTGCGCTGGCGCGGCTGATCACCGACGAACTGCCGCGCCGCAGCCATCTGCTGCGGGTCGCCGGTCACGACACCGCCATCCGCGGACAGGCCGTGGTGGTCGACGGCGAGCTCCGCGAGATGTCGGCGACGAGTCTTCTCCTGCTCAAGCTGCTGGCCCGTAATCCCGGCCGCGTGGTCTCCCGCCAGGAGCTGCTCGCGGGGTTGCCCGGGGACAGCTCCGACACCCATGCGGTCGAGGTCGCCGTCGCGCGACTCCGTGCCGCGCTGGGGGATTCGAAGATGGTGCAGACCGTGGTCAAACGGGGCTACCGACTCGCCGTCGACCTCGAGTACGACGCCGAAGACGAGTGAGGAAGGAGCGAGAACACATGCACGACAACCATGTGCGGCTTCCGCACGGCGACCGTCTACAGGGGTACAGCCCGGTCCTGGTCGCGCACGGGACCCGCAATCCCCACGGGGTCTCGGTCATCGCCCAGATCGCCGAGGCCGTCAGCGACCGGATCGGTCTCACCCGTACCGCGTTCGTCGACGTCCTCGGGCCCACGCCGAGCGAGGTCATCGCCGACCTGGAACGCCCCGCCGTCCTGGTCCCGGCGTTCCTCGCCTCGGGCTATCACGTCCGCAAGGACCTACCCGAACACGTCGCGGCCGCCGGCCGGGAGGACACCGTGGTCACCCGGGCGCTCGGACCCGACCCGGCCATCGCCGCGGTCGCGCGACTCCGCCTGGCCGAAGCGGGCTGGGAGCCGGGCGACGCGGTCGTGCTCGCCGCTGCCGGCTCGTCGGACGAGAGTGCCTGTGGCCAGGTGCATCTCGCGGCCCGGCAGCTGGAATCGCTCATCGGCGGGCGGGTCGAGGTCGGGTTCATCACGACAGCGACGCCCAGTGTGCCCGACGCCGTCGAACGAGCGCGGCGAACGGGTCGCCGGGTCGTGATCGCGAGCCACCTCCTCGCACCGGGCCTGTTCCACCAGCGGTTGAACACCTACGGTGCGGACGCGGTGGCCGCACCGTTGGGGCCGGACCCGCGGATCGTCGACCTGATCGTGACGCGGATGCGCGCGGCGATCAGTCCGTATCGGCGGACCGCTGCGGCGCGTCTGAGGTAGGCAACCCCTCAGGCGGAGGGGTCCCAGCGGCACTCCCGCAGTCGGATCCGCCCGTCGGTGATCGGAACGCCCTCCGCCCGTAGGCGTTCCAGCTGCCGGGTCGCGAGGTGAGGCGCCGGCCGGCCGCCGGCGGGTACCACGCGGTGCCAGGGCAGGTCGGCGGTGTCGGTCCGCATGATCCAGCCGACGATCCGGGGGCTGGACAATCCGGCTGCCACGGCCAGGTCGCCGTAGGTGCTCACCTGCCCCACCGGGATCGCCGACACCAGTGCGCGGACCTGTTCCACCTGCTCTTCGGTGATGGCCGCCATCGACGCAGACCTCCCGTCGTTCTCGTCGGGCCCGACTCGGCGAGCCGCGTGGATGATCCGCGCTACAGCAGCGATCGGATGAGGGTGGCGCTGAGCCCGGGTTCGAGGAACGGCACCATGTGCCCGCAGTCGGCGTGGTGGACGGTGACCTCGGTGCCGCGTTCGCTTGCGCAGGCATCCAGGAAGGCCGGCCGCACGAACGGCGGCTGGACCTGATCGGCGACCACCACATGGGTTGGTGTGCCGGGTGGCGGAAGCACTGCGGGTCTTGCCATCTCGCTCCACGACGCCGCGGCGGCCGGGGCGCTGACCCGCCAGCCGACCCGCCCTCGCGGCCGGGGGACGAGGTGCTCGGCGAGCTCGCTCTCCATGAGCGCGTCGGGAACGGCCGCCCAGCCCTCGGCACGTTTCGCCGAGCGCGCGGCGTCGGCGTCGGCGTAGTCCCAGTTGTCGAGACTGTCGGTGGCCACCTCGAGCGCGAACTCGGGGTCGAGGCCCTGCGCGGGATCGAGCAGCACCAGGCCCTTGACCGCGTCCGGGCGGCGGTTGGCCAGGTGCAGCGCCAGCGCGCCGCCGAACGAGTGCCCCACGACGACGACCGGCTGCTCGTCGGCGGGGATGTGGTCGTCGATCACCGCCGACAGCGCCCGCACCTGGTGTTCGATGCTCCACGGCGGGCGCCACGGTGACCGGCCATGACCGATCAGGTCCGGTGCGACGAGCCGGACACCGGGGAGGTGGTCGGCCAGCGCTGCCCAGCGACGGCCGTGGCCGGTGAGCCCGTGGATGGCGAGAACCGCAGGACCGCTGCCGAAGACATGGGTGTTGAGAGCTGCCACCCGTCCATCCTGCCGTACGGCCCCCGGCGGAAACCGATGCAGGTGGCGGACGGGAACCGACGCAGGTGGCGGCGCCTCGCCGAGAGCGTCGGTGGGCCGTGATTCGATGGGTGCATGAGTCGGAGACCGGGTGCCCAGACCCCGCGCAGCGCGCTGCGCGCGCGACTTGTCGCGGCCCCCGACTCCACGGATCGTCCCCGGCACTGGCCGCCTGCGGTGGCCGAGGTCATCGAGCCGCCCACGAGCCGCCCGGCCGACGAGGAACAGGCCTGGCGCCCGGTACGGGTGCACGGCGGTCCGGGGAGCGGGAAGACTGCGCTGATCGTCGACGCCGCGGTGGCCCGACTGCTCGACCCGGACACCGATCCGGAGTCCGTTCTCGTCCTGGCGTCCAGCCGGCGCGCGGCCGTCGCCCTGCGCGAGGAGATCACCCGGCGCGTCCTGTCCGCCGGGTCGAGCGGCCGCCGGGTCCTCGGCGGTGCGCTGCGCGAGCCGCTCGTGCGGACCGTGCACTCCTACGCCTTCGCGATCCTGCGCCTGCAGGCCCAGGCCCACAACAATCCGCCGCCGCGGCTCATCACGGGCTCCGAACAGGACGTCGTCCTGCGCGAGCTCCTCGCCGGCGACATCGAGGACGGCGCGGGTTACTGGCCGGCTCACCTGCGGCCCGCGCTGGGCACCGACGGTTTCGCCCAGGCGTTGCGCGACCTGATGATGCGTGCCGCCGAACGCGGCGTGGGCCCCGAAGAGCTTGCCGCACTGGGACGTACACACAAGCGGCCGGAGTGGGCCGCGGCCGCTCGCGCGTACGCCCAGTACGAGCAGAACATGCTGCTGCGCGGGGCGGTCGGCCTCGAGACGCCGGGTGCCTCGGCGCCCGCGGTCGACGCGGCCGAGCTGATCGGTTCGGCGCTGTCGGCGTTCGCCACCGATCCCGACCTGCTGAGCGGCGAGCGCCGCCGCATCCGGCACCTGCTGGTCGACGATGCGCAACATCTCGATCCGCAAGCGGCGCAGCTCATCACGCTGGTCGGGACCGGAACCCTCTCGACGATCATCGCGGCCGACACCGACCAGTCCGTGTTCGGGTTCCGGGGTGCGAGTCCGCGCTTCGCCGACGGGCTGGCCGAACCGGGCAGCCCGCTCGACATCCTCCTCGAGGACGACTTCCGGTCCCGGCCCGAGCTGTCCCGGCTCGGACGCGCGATCGCCGCCCGGTTGCCCGGCGCCCGCCCGCATCCCTATCCCCGGCCGGCCACCGATGTGGATGCCGCCGAGCCGGAGTCGGAGGGGTCGGGCCCCGCGAACGGGGGCGGCGCGGCCGCCGTGCGGGTGTACGGGTCCGCGGCCAAGGAGGCCACCGCCATCGCCGACCTGCTGCGGCGTGCCCATCTCTTCGACGAGGTGCCGTGGTCGCAGATGGCGGTCGTCGTCCGGTCGGTGTCGCTGGCGCTGCCGCCGCTGCGACGGGCCTTCCGGTCCGCGGGCGTACCCCTGACGACGCCCGCCAGTGACCTGCCGCTGCATCGGCAACGTGCCGTCATCGGTTTGATGCTGGTGCTGCGCGCGGTCGCCGCGCGTGCGGCGAGCCCGGCTTCGCCGGACGCGCACTCCACCGACACGCCCGACCACTTCACCACCGAGGACACGCTCACGCTGCTGTCCGGTCCGATCGGTGCGGCCGATCCGGGATCGATGCGCCGGTTACGACGCGGTGTGCGCCGCCTCGACGACGCCGACGACCCGGCGGGACAACCGGATTCGCTCACGTCCCTGACCCGCGCGATCCTCGACCCCGAGGTCGGCGCGCGCTACCGTCGCCGACTCACCGAGACCGAGGCGATGCCGCTGGCGCGCGTGCTCGACGTCGTCGGCGCGGCCCAACGGGTGCACGACGCGCGGCGCGGGATCGAGGAGACCCTGTGGGCGGCGTGGCAGGCCACCGGGCTCGAGCGGCGGTGGGCGGCATCGGCCGTTCGCGGCGGCCCGGCGGGCGAGCAGGCCGACCGCGACCTCGACGCGGTCATGGCGATGTTCGAGTCCGCCGCGGACTTCACCGACACGCTGCCCGCGGCCGGGCCGGCCGGGTTCGTGCACTACCTGTCCCAGCTGCAGATCCCGCGCGACAGCCGGACGGCCACGGCGGCAACCGAATCGGTGACGGTGCTCTCCGCACACGCCGCGGTGGGACGCGAATGGGAGGTCGTCGCCGTCGCGGGCGTCCAGGACGGACTGTGGCCGTCGTTGCGAAGTCGCGGAGGCGTTCTGGCCACCGGACAACTCGTCGACATCCTCGACGGCATGGCCGCCGACGCCGTGGACACCGTCGCCCGCGGGGCGACCGCACTGGCCGACGAGCGCAGGCTGTTCCTCGTCGCCTGCACGCGGGCCCGTAGCCGGTTGCTCGTGACCGCGGTCGAGGACGGCAGCGGGGACGCGTCACCGTCTCGCTTCATCACCGAACTCGCGGATCTGGTCGGCGATCCCGACGATCCGGCGGAGTCGGCCCGCGCCGAGGTCCGGCTCGACCCCGGCGTCGACCGGGTGCTCTCGTTGCCCTCACTGGTCGCGACGCTGCGATCGGCGGTGATCGCCGGCGCCGACGAACCCGATGCGCCCCGGACGACGGCCGCGGCGCGTCTGCTGGCCGAACTCGCCGACTCCGACATCCCGGGTGCGCATCCGCGCGACTGGTTCGGGCTCGCCGCACCGAGCACCGACGCTCCGTTGTGGACGCCGGAGTCGGGTCCGCTGACCCTCTCGCCGTCGAATGTCGATGCGCTGACCCGCTGTTCGTTGCGGTGGGTTCTCGAACGCAACGGCGGGCGCGACGGCGACGGCACCCCGGCACTGACCGGCAGCCTCGTGCACACGCTCGTCCAGGCGGTCGCCGGCCAACTCGATCCGGCCGAGGTGACCGCAGCGCTCCGCGACATCTGGGAACGTGTCGACACCGGTGCCGGCTGGTACTCGGCCCGCGAACTCGAGCGCGCCGAGGGCATGCTCGGGCACTTCCGGGAGTGGCTGCGCATCTCGCGCTCCGAACTCGAGGAGGTGGGCGTCGAGTTGCCCGTCGACGCAACCATTCCCGCCGACCCCACCGCGGGCCCCGACGAGCTCGAGGTCCGCCTCCGCGGACGCGTCGACCGACTCGAGACCGATGCCGAGGGCAGGCCGGTCGTGGTCGACGTCAAGACCTCCAAGACGCCGATCACCAAGGCCGACGCCGACGAGCACGCCCAGATGGCGGCCTATCAGGTGGCGCTGGCGCACGGCGGGGTGCCGCAGTTCGGCGACACCCCGCCCGGCGGTGCGCGACTGGTCTACGTGTCGACCGCGAACCGCAATTCCGGTGCGGCCGAACGCGTCCAGTCGCCGCTGACACCGGAGTTGCTCGACGAGTGGATCGGGGTGGTACGCCGCGCGGCCCGGGCCAGCGTCGGACCGACGTACAGCGCGACACCCAATCCCGGTTGTGTGCACTGCACTCTCACCACGAGTTGTCCCGCACAGATCCCGGGGAAGGCGGTGACCGATGACTGATCTGCAGGACCGGATCGACCGGCCGATCGTCGGGGCGAAGTCGCTGGCGGCCGCGCTGGGACTGCCCGACCCCACGCCCGAGCAGGTCGCGGTGATCGAGGCGCCGATGGAACCCATGCTCGTCGTCGCCGGCGCGGGTGCAGGCAAGACCGAGACGATGGCCTCGCGCGTGGTGTGGCTGGTGGCCAACCAGCTCGTGGCCCCCGACGAGATCCTCGGACTCACGTTCACGCGCAAGGCCGCGAGCGAACTCGGCGCCCGCATCCGGCGGCGCCTCTCGATGCTCGCCGGGTCGCCGGCGCTGCGGAACTGGGATCCCGACGGCGCGTTGGCCGCCCGGCTACGCGGTGCCGATCCGGAGGTGAGCACCTACCACGCCTATGCCGGGCGGCTGATCGCCGACTACGGGCTGCTCCTGCCGGTCGAACCGTCGTCGACACTGCTCACCGAGACCGAGCTCTGGCAGCTGGCGTTCTCACTCGTCTCCGCATGGCCGGGCGAACTGAACACCAAGAAGGTGCCGGCGAGTGTCACCGAGGCGGTGCTCAAACTGTACGGCGAGATGTCGGAGCACCTGGTCGACATCACCGACCTCGCGCAGGCGGGTTCGACGCTGTACGAGCTCGTCGACACCCTTCCGAAGGGTCCCAAACAGCGCGACAAGCCGACGCAGGCGCTGCTGAAGGTGCAGGAGGTCATCGACGAACGGCGTGAGCTGATCCCGATGGTGATCGCGCTGGGCGAGACGATGCGGGCGCAGTCCGCGCTCGACTTCGGCAGCCAGATGTCACTCGCGGCACGGCTGGTGGTGTCCAACCCCGAGGTCGTCGCCGCCGAACGCACCGCGTTTCGCGCGGTCCTGCTCGACGAGTACCAGGACACCGGTCACTCGCAACGGGTGCTGCTGTCGACGCTGTTCGGCGGGCACGGGCGCGCCCCGGTCGCGGTCACCTCGGTCGGCGACCCGATCCAGTCCATCTACGGGTGGCGGGGTGCCTCGGCGGCCAATCTGCCGCGGTTCGCCCGCGACTTCCCGCGTCCCGACGGGACTCCCGCCCGTCGCCTGGAGCTCCTCACCAGCTGGCGGAACGCGGCCCAGGGGTTGCGGCTGGCCAATCAGATCTCCGAGGAGCTCCGACGCCGCGGCATCCCGGTCAGCGTGCTCCGGCCCCGTCCCGACGCCCCCCACGGCACGGCGACGATCGCGCTGACCGAGACCGTCGTCGACGAACGGAACGTCATCGCCGATGCGATCGAGGAACGCTACCGTGCGGCCCAGGCCGCGGACGAGGCACCGCCGACCACCGCGATCCTGGTGCGCCGCAACGAGGATTCGGCACCGCTGGCCGCCGAACTCGAGAGCCGGGGCATCCCCACCGAGGTGGTGGGCATCGGCGGTCTGCTGCACGTCCCGGAGATCGAGGACATCGTCGCGACCCTGCGCGTGATGGCCGACCCGATGGCCGGGACCGCGGTGATGCGTCTGCTCACCGGGGCCCGCTGGCGGCTGGGCGCCAAGGACCTCGCCGCGCTGTGGCGCCGGGCCACCACTCTGGCGGCGGAGAGTTTCGCCGAGGCGGGCGGCGTCGTCACCAGCCGAGAGGCGCTCGACGCGGCACTCGACGCCGTGCTGCCCACCGAGATCGTGGACCGGGCGGGAATCGCCGACGGCGTCGTCGATCCGGGCGAACCCACCGACTACAGCCCCGAGGGGTACGCGCGCATCCGGGCGTTCGGTGCGCAGTTGGAGTCCTTGCGGCGTCGGATCGGACAGCCGCTCCCCGAACTCGTCGCCGACGTGGAGAACACGATCGGGGTCGGCGTCGAGGCCCAGATCCGGGCGCGCCGCATGCGGGGCGCGATCACCGGCCGGGAACATCTCGACGCCTTCGCCGACTACGTCAGCCACTACGCCGATCGCCCGGGCGCCAACCTGCCCGGCCTGTTGGCGTTCCTCGACGCCGCCGAGACGATCGAGAAGGGTCTGGAGCCGGGGCGCATCGAGGTGGCCGAACAGCGCGTGCAGATCCTCACCGTGCATGCGGCCAAAGGACTCGAATGGGACGTCGTCGCGATACCGCACCTGGCGAAGGGGATCTTCCCCAGCGCCAAGGCCGACACCACGTGGCTGGGCAGTGCACGCGAGCTCCCGGCCGACCTGCGCGGTGATCTGGCCATCCCGGCCGAGGCGGCCGACGGTGCGCCGGAAGGGTTTCCGATCCTGACGATCGACACGGTCGCCGACCGCAAACAACTCGAGGACGCCCTGACCGACCACAAGGCCGCGATCGGCGAGCGTCGCCTCGAAGAGGATCGGCGGCTGCTGTACGTGGCGCTCACCCGCGCTCGGCACGATCTGCTCATCTCGGCGCACCACTGGTCGGAGACCGGCGACAAACCGCGCGGCGGCTCGGATTTCTTCGACGAGCTGATGGTCGGCATCGACGAGGCGATCACCGACCCGAGCGTCGACTCGACCGGGCTGTCGATCGCGGTACGTACGCCGCCGCCGGAGCCGGACAGCCCGAATCCGTTGGCCGAGCGTGCGATCGCAGCACCGTGGCCGCGCGATCCGCTCGGCGGCCGCCGCGACTCGGTCCAGCGAGCGGCCGACCTGGTCACCGACGCCATCGCCACCCGCGCAGCGCCCGCGCTGTTCGACGCACCGGCCGTCGACTCGGAGACCGCGACCACGCCTCCGGCCGATCCGGCGGACGAGATCGGTGCCTGGGAGGCCGAGGTGTCGGCCCTGCTCGCCGAGCATCACCAGGCGAATCAGGCGCTCGTCGAGGTGTCGCTGCCGACCCACCTGTCCGTCAGCCAGCTGGTCGAACTCGACGCCGACGAAGCCGAGTTCGCCCGTCGGTTGCGCCGCCCGACGCCGTTCCGGCCCAACCCGATGGCTCGGCGCGGCACCGCGTTCCACGCGTGGGTGGAACGGTGGTTCGGCGCGACCCGACTCCTCGACATCGACGAATTGCCCGGTGCCGCAGACGCGACCGCGAGCCCGGACGCCGATCTCGAGGAACTGCGGGCGGCGTTCCTCTCCTCGCCCTGGGCGAATCGCAGTCCCACCGAGGTGGAGGTGCCCTTCGAGACCGTCATCGGCGGGATCGTGGTGCGTGGACGGATCGATGCGGTCTTCGCCGAGAAGGACGGCTCGTGGACGGTCGTCGACTGGAAGACCGGTGTGATCCCCGAACCCGCCCGCCGGGAATCGTTGTTCATCCAGCTCGCCGCGTACCGCCTGGCGTGGGCGCAGCTGGCCGGGGTGGAGGCGACGAAGGTCCGGGCCGCGTTCCACTATGTGCGCGACGGGCACACGCTGGAGGCCGACGACCTGCCCGACGAGGCGACCCTCGCCGCCAAGCTCGCCCGATGAGCCGGCCCGTGACGCGAGGGGAGTCCCGCCAGATGAGTTGTGGGGCGCCGTGGTGGGCTACATTGCAGCGTGTGAGCGAACTCGACGAGCGCGAGCGCGCCGGTGGCTAACCGCCTGCGCCGACGCTTCGGCGGTACCGATCTGGTCAACCGGCCCGACCATGCACTGGTCGGCGTCGTCCGTATCCCCGAACTCCAGCAGAGTCCGAGCCGGGCGATCGGCCGACGCGTTTTCTGGGCGACCCTGGCGCTGCTGTTCACCTCGGTCGTGGTCTGGTTGGATCGCGCCGGCTACCGCGACGCACAGGACAACGAGCTGTCGTACCTGGATGCGCTGTACTACTCCGCGGTGACCCTCTCCACGACGGGCTACGGCGACATCACGCCGATCACGCCGTTCGCCCGTTTCATCAACCTCGTCATCATCACGCCGTTGCGCGTGCTGTTCCTGATCGTGCTGATCGGTACCACCCTCGAGGTGCTCACCGAACGGTCTCGACAGGCGCTCAAGATCCAGCGTTGGAGGAATACCGTGCGCAATCACACCGTGGTCATCGGTTACGGCACCAAGGGCCGCACCGCGGTGGACGCGATGCGCGGTGACGGGATCAAGCCTTCCGAGATCGTCGTCGTCGACGCCGACGCCACGGTCCTCGAGGCGGCCGCCTCCGACGGACTGGTCACGGTGCGCGGCGACGCCACGAAGTCGGATGTGCTGCGGCTGGCCGGCGTGGCCCACGCCGCGAGCATCGTCGTGGCCACCAGCCGCGACGACACCGCGGTCCTCGCCACACTCACCGCCCGCGAACTCAACCCGCGGGCGAAGATCGTCGCGTCGATCCGGGAATCGGAGAACACCCACCTGATGCGGCAGTCCGGTGCGAACTCGGTGGTGGTGTCGTCGGAGACCGCCGGTCGCCTGCTCGGCATCGCGACGATGACCCCGTCGGTGGTGGAGGTGATCGAGGACCTTCTCACCCCGGACGCCGGTTACGCCATCGCCGAACGTGAGGTCGATCCGACCGAGACCGGTGGGTCGCCCGCCCACACCCGCGACATCGTCCTCGGCGTCGTGCGCAACGGCGTACTGCATCGTGTCGACGACAGCGAGGTCGAACAGATCGAGGTCGGCGACCGCCTGCTGTATGTCCGCAAGAGCCCCAACGACGACTGACCGATCCGCCGCTTCTGAGAAAGGCTTGTGCGCCAGTGCATTTCGAGCTGCCCGAACCGCCCCTGCTGTCGCGTGCGGTGTTCGACCGCGCGGACGCCATCCGCGACGACGCGCACCGGATGGCCGCCGGATGGCCGACGGCGAAGGTGTTGCTGATCGACGCGGCCGGTCGGTACCCGGTGACCGATGCCGGTGCGTTGCACTGGGTCGCCGCCACCACTGTCGCGGAGGCCCCACCGGCCGACGCGGTCATCCTCGGCTTCGACGCGGCCGACGGTGGCGCCGACCTGTGGACGCGTCGTGTGCACCACATCGACGGGCCGACCGACGACGCCCGGCGTGGTGCGACGCGGCTGTCCGCCGACGAGGCGGGCCTGCTCGCCACCGCACTGGGGATCCTGAACTGGCATGAGACCGCCCGTCATTCACCGGTCGACGGTTCGCCCACCCAACCCGCTCGCGGCGGGTGGGTCCGGCGCAGCGTCGACTCCGGACGAGACGAGTTCCCGCGTACCGACCCGGCGATCATCACCGTCGTCCACGACGGTGCCGACCGCATCCTGCTCGGTCGGCAGGCCGTGTGGCCGGACGGCTGGTATTCGACGCTTGCCGGTTTCGTCGAGCCGGGGGAGTCGCTCGAACAGTGCGTGCTCCGCGAGGTGCACGAAGAAGTCGGCATCGTGGTGCGCGAACCGCGCTACCTGGGCAGCCAGCCCTGGCCGTTCCCACGGTCGCTCATGTTGGGTTTCGCGGCCATCGGCGACCCGACCGACGAGCTGGCATTCCTCGACGGCGAGATCGGCGACGCGCAGTGGTTCCACCGCGATGAGGTCCGGGAGGCTCTTGCCCGCGGCGACGGCTGGTCACGCGCCGAGGCGCCGGGCGCCGACGACGCGGATCGTCTGCGTCTTCCCGGGTCGATCTCCATCGCGCGATCGATGATCGAGGCCTGGGCGGCCGGGTAACCCGCGCCGAGCAGACCCGATGCGTCTCAGACGCCCAGCTTGGCCTTGACGTCGGCGATCGACGGGTTGGTGGCTGTGGTGCCGTCGGCGTAGAGGACGGTGGGCACGACGTGATTGCCGCCGTTGACACTGCCCACGAACTCGGCGGCGTCGGGGTTCAGCTCGATGTCGATCTCCTGCCAGGTGATTCCGCTGCTCTTGAGGCCGCGCTTGAGGCGGGCGCAGAATCCGCACCACGACGTCGTGTACATGGTCAGTTCGCCGGTGTCGGAGGTGCGGGCGCCGGCCTCGTCGTCGATCACGTTGCTCATGGGTCCCATAACACCATGTCCGGGCCCGCTGTTCCCGTCGGCATCGTTGTCGCCCGTAGCTGTTCCCTGCTGTGCTGTTCGCTGCTGTGCCGTTCCCATCTGGGGGCGGCGTCGGTGGTTGGTGACATAGTGGACGCCGTGCCTCACCCGACTGCTGCCGCGAATCCCGAGTCCTCGCGTCGCGCCTCGGCGCCGGTGAGTCGTGGCGCGGTCGAGGGGCTCGATCCCGAACAGAGCGCCGCCGTCCTCGCGCCGCGGGGACCGGTGTGCGTACTGGCCGGCGCGGGCACGGGCAAGACCCGGACCATCACCCGGCGGATCGCCCACCTCATCGACACCGGCCAGGTCAACCCCGGTCAGGTTCTCGCGGTCACGTTCACCGCCCGGGCCGCGGGGGAGATGCGGACCCGATTGCGCAGTCTTGGTGTCGGCGGCGGTTCGGGCGGCAGCGTCGCGGCCCAGACCTTCCACGCCGCCGCCATGCGGCAGCTGCGGTACTTCTGGCCGCGCGCGTTCGGTGACGCCCGCTGGGAACTCCTCGACAACAAGTTCCCGCTCATCTCGCGGGCGGCCCGACGCTCCGGTCTGGACACCGCCACCGACACCCTGCGCGACCTGTCGTCGGAGATCGAGTGGGCCAAGGCCTCGCTCATCTCGCCGGAGAACTACGTCGAGGCCGTGGGCCGGCTCGGCCGGGAGTCGCCGGCGCCGCCCGCGAAGGTCGCCGCCGTGTACGGACACTACGAGGACGCCAAGGTCTCGCCCGATGGTGACCGGTTGCTCGACTTCGACGACATGCTCATCTACATGACCCAGATCCTCACCGCCGAGCCCGGCGCGGCGGATGAGTTCCGTTCGCGGTACCGGTGTTTCGTCGTCGACGAATACCAGGACGTGACCCCCGTGCAGCAGGGTCTGCTCGACGCCTGGCTGGGGGAGCGCGACGATCTGACGGTCGTCGGCGATGCCAACCAGACGATCTACACCTTCACCGGCGCGTCCCCCAACCACCTGCTGGACTTCAGTCGCCGGTTCCCGGAGGCGACGGTCGTCCGGCTGGAGCGGGACTACCGGTCCACCCCCGAGGTGGTCGACCTCGCGAACCGGGTCATCGGTGCGGCCCGCGGCCGGATCGCGGGAACCCGGCTCCGCCTCGTCGGACAACGCCCCGCCGGTCCGGCGCCGCAGTTCGCCGAGTACGACGACGAGCCCGCTGCGGCGACTGCCGTCGCCATCGAGATCAAGCACCTCCTCCGCGCCGGGGTCGCACCCGCGGAGATCGCCATCCTGTACCGGGTCAACGCGCAGTCGGAGAACTATGAGCAGGCGCTCACCGAGATGGGTATCCCGTACCAGGTCCGCGGGGGCGAGGCGTTCTTCGCGCGCACCGAGGTTCGGCAGGCCATGCGGCAGCTCGCCACGGTCGCCGGCCGGGAGGTCAGGCCCGACGTGGAGATCCTCGACGTCGTGCGCGCGGTCCTCGGCGAACTCGGACTCACCGAGGAGGAGCCGTCGGGCGCCCAGGCGCGGAGCCGCTGGGAGTCGCTGAAAGCGCTGGTCCAGCTGACCGAGGACATGGTGGCCGAGAATCCCGAGCTGACGCTGCCGCAGCTGTCGGCCGAGCTCGCGTCGCGCGCCGAGGCTCGTCACCCACCGACCGTGCAGGGTGTCACGCTGTCGTCGCTGCACGCGGCCAAGGGACTCGAGTGGGACGCGGTGTTCCTCGTCGGACTCACCGACGGGTCCCTGCCCATCAGCCAGGCGATCAAGGGGTCGTGGGAAGAGGTCGAGGAGGAGCGACGCCTCTTCTACGTCGGCGTCACCCGCGCCCGCGAGCATCTGCATCTGTCGTGGGCGCTGGCCCGCAACGAGGGTGGCCGCGCTCGACGGCGGTCACGTTTCCTTGCCGATCTCGTTCCCGACGACTCGCCGGCCTCGCCGATCGCGAAGGAGCGAGCACCCCGTCGTGGGCCGACGTGCCGGGTCTGTGGTTCGCGCCTGATGGACTCGACCGCGACACTGCTCGGTCGCTGCGCGGGGTGCCCCTCGGATCTCGACGAAGGGCTGCTGGTCTCGCTGAAGGAATGGCGTCGTGAGCGGGCGCAGGAGAAAAAGGTACCGGCGTTCGTCGTCTTCTCCGACAAGACGCTCACCGCGATCGCCGAGCAACGACCCACCGATACCGCTGCGCTGGTGGCGATCTCGGGAATCGGCGCCAAGAAGGTCGACGACTACGGCGACGACATCCTCGAACTCGTCAAAACTGCAGGTCAAAAATAGGTTGTGCGGGTTTCGGCCCAGCGTCTAGTCTGATTCCCGTCAGTACGGGGATGGGTCGAGTGCGTCCGTCACGAGGCCCCCACAGTCACCGACGACCGACGACAACGCGGAAAGCCACGAGACCAGAAGGGAGTGGATCAGTGAACGGAATCATCGTGCGCCAGGCCGGCACCTGCCAGTCTGCGGCAAAACTGAGTGCGGCAAACACGCATGCGACGACATCGCATGGCACGAAGCGCAATCAGCCCGCCATCGCGCGTACCGGTCGCACCCGCTCCTGGATGCCGGTCGCCCGAGCGTGCACCAGCTTCGCACGCCCGGTCGCCCTCCCTCCGGCGGCTCTGCACCTGGCAGCCGAAGCGCGCGTAGCGCGAATCGCACCGCCCGCAGCAGCAGTAGCACCCGCGCCGCGTCGGTTCCCCGTTCTGTTCCGAAGTTCCCGGAGTTAGATCTCCGAGACAATCCGGGCCACGGGCGAATCGCAGAGGCGACACCCGTGGCCCTCTTTTCTGTCATTCGAATCTCCGCCCCGTTCCGGGGTCTCGGACACAGAGCCACATCGAGGACTCGGGTTCAACACCCCAAACGAGCAGATGTGGAGAATCCCAATGACTGTCGAATGCGTACTCGAGTCCTGTATGTCGGCGGACCGCGCAGCGACCGCCCGGCTCGACCTGCCCTGCCAGGTCGCCGACGCAGATCTGTGGTTCGCCGAAGACCCCCGTGACCTCGAGCGTGCGAAGGCGATGTGCGCCGAGTGCCCGCTGCGGGCCCAGTGCCTGCAGGCCGCGCTCGACCGGTCCGAACCCTGGGGGGTCTGGGGCGGCGAGATCTTCGAGCGTGGCGCCGTCATCGCGCGCAAGCGTCCCCGCGGCCGTCCGCGCAAGAACGCTGCGTGACAACGACACCGACGCCGCGAGCAGAAATGCTCGCGGCGTCGGTGTCGTGTCTGTGGAGTGGTGTCAGTCGCCCAGGCCGGGAACCCACTCCTCCATGATGGCGCGGTAGGGGGCGTGCGCCTCGAGTTGCGAGGCGATGCCGACGCAGCCCCCGAGCACACGGAAGACCATCACGAAACGCTTGGGCACGTTGAGGTTTCGTGAGGTCTTGTACACGTCCCCGCGGACATCGGTGGCCTTGCCCGCGGCTCGTTGCATCCACTTCCGGGTGAAGTGGAAGGACTCGGAGTAGAGCGGATCGACGTATGGTCGAAGGTAGGCCTCGAGATCGGCACTCGTCACCTTGTTCGCATGGGACGGGCGGATGAACTCGGCCGAGATCATGAGCTCTTTGAGTTCGTCGTACTTCTTGTCACGCGCCAGGCGCAGGATCGGACCGGTCTCGGGCGGGAGCCCCTCCGGGTAGTGACCCACCGCGCCGAAGTCGAGCACGCCGAAACGTCCATCGGTCGCCACGAAGAAGTTTCCCGGATGCGGGTCGCCGTGCAGGAGTCCGACCCGGTAGGGGGAGCTGACCTCGAACTCGGCCATCTTCGCGGCCGCATCGTCGCGGGTCTTCTGATCGCCTGTGGTGATGATCTTCGACAGCGGGACGCCGTCGACCCACTCCGACACGACGACCTTGGGGGCGCTCGCGACGACCTTCGGGATGAGGAAGTCGGGATGTCCGTCGTAGGCCTTGGCGAAAGCGCGCTGGTTGTCGGCTTCACCGAGGTAGTCGAGTTCGGCTTCGGTCCGGTCGATGAGTTCGTCCATCATCGCCTTGACATCGGTGCCGGGAGACAGCCGCTGCAGGAGTCCGGACATGCGGGACAGGGTCTTCAGGTCGGCTTTCAGTGCGTGGTCCGCGCCGGGATACTGCACCTTGACCGCGACCTCACGGCCGTCGGACCAGACACCCTTGTGGACCTGCCCGATGGACGCCGAGGCGGCCGGTACGTCGGAGAATTCCTGGAAACGCTCGCGCCAGCGGGTGCCGAGCTGCTGGTCGAGCACCTTGTGGACCTTCTCCGCCGGCATCGGGGGAGCGTCGGCCTGCAATTTGGTGAGGGCTTCGCGAAAGGGCTCACCGAACTCGTCCGGGATGGCGGCTTCCATGATCGAGAGCGCCTGCCCGACCTTCATGGCGCCGCCCTTCAGCTCGCCGAGGACGGCGAAGAGCTGTTCGGCGGACTTCTCCAGGAGCTCCTGGTTGACCTCGTCCTTGTCTCTGCCGACCATGCGCTTGCCGAAGCCGGCAGCGGCCCGACCGGCCATACCGATCGGAAGAGAAGCCAGTTTCGCGTTGCGGCGACCCTGTCCTTTGGTGATGTCGGTCATAGCATCCTTTCCGCGTCACACAATAGACGACCTGGCTCGTTGATCTCGTACGGCACGACAATCACAGTCCGGGTGCGGCGACCACCGCTTGATGTCCAGTCGAGTCGGGTCATCTCGCACCTCCAGAACTCGGTCCAGCAGTTGCGGGGCCGCAGGCGAGTCCGACCCGGACCGACGGCTGTGCACGGCGGCCACCAGCCACTCGATCTGGGAGTACGCGATGGCGGCGGTCATCGCCTGAACGGTCGCGCTCGCCTGTCCCGACGTGCGGATCAGCTGCGCAGCCAATGCCGGCCATTCCGGGTCTGCGTCGGAGCGGTGACGATCGGCGCACATCAGGCAACCGGACAGCCCGGGCAGCACCAGCGGACCGACGATCCCGACCCCGTCTCGGACTCGCACCAGCAGGTGCGGAATCCCGGCGCGGGTCAGCGCGAACACCACCTGCGGGTCGTGGACGACGAAGTCGGTCAGGATGACCAGGTCGGTGTCGACGGCGTCGAGCGAGCCGTCGGGGAGCCGACGCATGGTGTGCCGGGCCGACGACGTGCCCGATCCGGCCAGCGAACTCGTCAGATGCTCGCTGAGCGGTCCCTGCCCGTGGATCAGGACGTGGAAGTCCGAGCTGCGGCGCTCGACTTCGGCGACCGCCCGACCGGCGGACACCAGACTGCTCAGGACGAGGACGAGATCGTCGTCCTGCAGACCCGCCCGGCGTGCTCGGCGAGAGAACGTGTCCGAGGTACATGCGTCCTCGAGCGAACGCAGCAGCGCCGCAACCGAATGCGCCGACACCGAGGCGTCGAGATCGAGCAGCAGGCTGTCGGCCGGATCTATCCCGACGCGGACCGAGTTCCCGGGCTGGACGAGAATCGGGGTACCCGGGCGCAGCCGTGGCACCGCGAACGGACTCCCCGCGACGATGGGAGCCGAGAGGGCGCGGGCACTCGTCCGGACTGGCGACATGCGGCAACTGTGCCAGCCGGACGCCCTCACGGACGCTCGGCGAGCGGGTTATCCACAACATGGCCGGATCCACCGGGGGTGTGGACTTCTACGATCCGCCTCGGGCGGAGCCGTCACCGCTGTCGCCCTCGCCATCGGGGCTTTCGCGGTCATCGCCCTTGCCGCGAGCCCGTTCGTCGGCGATGGTCTTCTCGAGTTGCGCGATCGGGTCGTCGAGCTCGTCGCCGCCCAGGAGTCGGTCGATGAAACCGGCGGGGTTGTCGAGGTCGTCGGAATCCGGCAGCAGATCGGGGTGAGCCCACACGCCGTCCCTGGTCGCGACGTCGGTCGCCTCCAGCGCGCGACGCCACAACTCCGAGGCCTCACGGACCTTGCGGGGTCGCAACTCGAGACCGACCAGTGTTGCGAACGTCTGCTCTGCCGGCCCGCCCGAGGCGCGTCGGCGCCGCATCGTCTCGGTGAGTGCCCCGGTGCTCGGGATCCGGTCGCCCAGTGCTCGGGTCACGACCTGCTCGACCCAGCCCTCGATCAGCGCCAGCAGTGTCTCGAGGCGGCCGAGTGCTGCCTTCTGTTCCGGCGTCGTCGTCGGCTCGAACGTCGTCGACGAACTGATGAGCTCTTCGAGTTTCGAAGGGTCGGAGAGCAATTGGGTCGGGTCGATCCCGGCGGTGGCGTCGGTGATGCCGCTGAAGTCGATACTGATCCCGCGGGCGTACTCCTCGACGGTGGCGAGGAGCCGCTGACGCAGCCAGCCGACATGGGTGAACAGGCGCACGTGCGCGGCCTCACGCGCGGCCAGGAAGACGATGATCTCCTGCGCCGGCTGTTCGAGTCCCTCGGCGAACTTCGCGATCGCCTCGGGAAGCAGGACGGCGATGCCCTCGGGTGCCAGCGGCAGGCCGACATCGGTCGACGTCAGCACTTCCTTGGCGAGTTGGCCGAGGCCCTGTCCGAGCTGTGTGCCGAACGCCATGCCGCTCATCTGCGTCAGCATCCCGATCATGGGGCCGGCGAACTGCGCGGCCTCGGCGGGGAGGTTGTCCTGCCAGGTCCGGGCGAGCTGCTCGGCAACCGGATCGCACAGTCCCTTCCACGTGTCCATCGACTCCTCGAGCCATTGGACAGGGGTCCACGCCACCGTCTGGGTGACCCCGCTGGGGAAGTTGGTCGCGTCATCGAGCCAGACGTCGGCGAGACGGACGGCGTCGGCGGATGCGGTGTTCTCCTTCTCCAGGATCGGGGTGAACGAACCGATCTGCTGCCGGGCGAGGTTGGTGGCCACCGAGTAGTTCACCGGGCCTTGCCCGCCACCGGCCATACCGGCGCCCATACCGCTGAACATGTTGCCCAGTTGCGAGAACATCTGACCGATCATGTTGGGATCGAACTTCGACGGGTCGAAGTCGCCGCCCGGGCCGCCCCCGAATCCCTGGGCGCCCCCGAATCCGAACGGGTTGGACCCGCCGAACGGGTTGCCGCCGGGATTGTCGCCCGGCTTGTTCTTGTCACCGCTGTTCTTGTCGCGGTCGTCGTCGCCGTCACCGGACGACGAGAAGCCGAAGGGCAGATCACTCATGGGTTCCACCGTACCGCCCGGTGAGGTAGGTGAACGGCGACGACTGTTCGCCCTGCGCGTAGTCGGCTCATGGTTTGCCGGGCGTGGCCGCCGGCGTCCTCGGCGCACCCACTCGGCCCCGCCGCGGGGCACTATCGTGTGCGGAATGAGTTCGAGCCCCCGCTTCCGGAGAATCGCCGCGGCCGCGGTCTCCACCGTGGTCCTGCTGGCGTTGCTGGTCCTGGGCACACAGGTGCAGGTGCCCTACGCCGCGCTCGGACCCGGACCGACGCTGAACACCCTCGGCACCGCGAAGGTGGAGGACGACGGCGCGGTCGTCGAGCGCAAGGTCGTGCAGATCGACGGTGCGGCAACCGATCCGACGACCGGCCACCTCAATCTCACCACCGTCTCCGTCCGAGATGGGCTGTCGCTCTTCGACGCCCTGGGGATGTGGTTGTCGGGCACCTACTCGCTCACTCCCCGTGACCAGGTCTATCCGCCTGATCGCACCACCGAACAGGTGCAGCAGGAGAACGCCCAGCAGATGACGGGTTCGGAGGAGAACGCGACGGTCGCCGCACTCCGCTACCTGGACCGTCCGACGGCCCTGCGCATCGCGAGCGTCGGACCCGACGGACCGGCCGTCGGGGTGGTGCGCGCCGGCGACGAGGTCGTGCGGGCCGGAGGCGTACCGGTGGAGACGGGCGAACAGCTCCGGAAGGTCGTCGGTGACAATCCGCCCGGAACGGTGCTGCCGCTCGAGATCGTCCGGGCCGGCGCACAGCAGACGGTGTCGGTCACGCTCGGCAAGCATCCCGCGGACCCCGAGGCCGGCTACCTCGGCGTCGTCCCGGAGGTCGTGAACGCCGATCCCCGGCTCGAGGTCACCTACACGGTGGGCGACATCGGCGGGCCGTCGGCCGGGATGATGCTGGCATTGGCGGTCATCGACCAGCTGAGTCCCGGCGAGCTGACCTCCGGGAAGTTCATCGCCGGCACCGGCACGATCACCGACGAGGGCGCGGTCGGCCCGATCGGCGGCATCACCCACAAGACCCGAGCCGCGCGCGACGCCGGTGCGACGGTGTTCCTCGTGCCAGCCCGCAACTGTGCCGAAGCTGTTTCCGAGCGACCGGACGGGCTCGAGCTGGTCAAGGTCGACACCCTCGACGGCGCCGTCGACGCGCTGGGTGCAATCGGCGCCGGACGTCCGGCGCCGACCTGCTGACACGGTCCCGGACGCGTGGGGTCAGCCCCGCGCAGACTCCTCGGGCACGTCAGGAGCGAAGGTGCCGCGGAGCGCGGCACGCAGCTCGAGGGCCAGTTGAGGATGGGTCAGCAGCTCGCGTTCCTCGTCGGTTCCCGGACGCAATCGCATCAACGCCAGGTCCGCGCCGCTGCGCAGCACCCCGACCACCAGGCGGGCGACCTCCTCGTCCGCATGCTGGTCGCCGGTCTCGGTGACGACGTAGCGAGGCGTGTGGTCGTCGTCTTCGGGCTCCACGACGAGGATCTCGATCGCGACCGCCGCGCCGACGACGTCTCGCGGCCAGACCGCCGACGCCAGGAACTCGTCGAGGTCGTCGACGTCCTCTTCCACGGGCGTGAGGACCGGGCCGTCCGCGGAGATCACGTCGGGGAGCCGTTCGGCGAGCAGGTCCGTGGGTGCCAGCGCGAACACCGACGGTTGTTGTCCCCAACCGCGCGTGTCGACATGTTCCATGATCTCGCTCAGGGCGCTGCCGAGGTCGTCGGCTGAGTAGACACGCGGGGCATTCGATTGGTCGGCCACGTGCTCATCCTGCCCCGAGGCGCGGTACGACGACGAGTCCGCGGTGCCGGTGGGGAACCGCAGACGTGTCGCGATCGTTGAGCGGGCGCCCCGAGTGAGAAGGTCACCCGGGTGGTGCCAGTACAGTGGGCACCACGCCCAGCAGGCAGTCGTGTGCGGGCGGTGTCCGGATTGAGAGCTTTGGAGAGTGGGTCTGGTGGGCGTCCGAGGGCCGGCGGGAATGCCGACACTGTCACGCAGGAGCAAGATCATCATCGGGCTCGGTGTGGCCGTCCTGGTGCTGTTGCTCGTCGGACCGCGCCTGATCGGTCTCGCGACCGACTGGCTCTGGTTCTCCGACGTCGGGTATTCGGGCGTCTTCACCAAGGTGATCTGGACGCGCGTGATCCTGTTCCTGATCACGACGGTCGTCGTCGGGGCCATCATCTTCGGCGCGGTGGCCCTGGCATACCGCAGCCGTCCGGTGTTCGTCCCGACCGCGGGCCCGAATGATCCGCTCGCGCGCTACCGCACCGCCATCATGGGCAAGGTCCGCTGGTTCGCGATCGTCCCCGCGGTGATCATCGGCGCGCTGGCCGGCCTCGTCGCGCAGGGTTCGTGGGCGACCGTCCAGATGTTCCTGCACGGGCAGTCGTTCGGGCGGACCGATCCCCAGTTCAATCTCGACATCGGCTTCTATGCCTTCGACCTGCCGTTCTACCGGTTCGTGCTGAACCTGCTGTTCGTGGTCGTCGTGGTCGCCTTCCTGTCGAACCTCGTCACCCACTATCTCTTCGGCGGTATCCGGCTGGGGCAGGGCGGCGGTTCGGTGACCACCGCGGCACGTATCCAACTCGCGGTCCTGGCCGGGACCTTCCTCTTGCTGAAGGCGGCCGCCTACTGGCTCGACCGGTACTCGCTGCTCTCGAGTCAGCGAAAAGCCGAGATCTTCCCGGGTGCCAGTTACACCGACATCAACGCGGTGCTGCCGTCGAAGCTCATCCTGATGGCGATCGCGATCATCTGTGCGGTCGCGTTCTTCGCCGGGATCGTGCTGCGCGACCTACGGGTGCCGGCACTCGCCACCGTCTTGATGCTGTTCTCCGCGTTGCTCATCGGTGTCGGCTGGCCGCTCACGATGGAGCAGTTCTCGGTCAAGCCGAATGCCGCGCAGAAGGAAGCCGAGTACATAGACCGCGCCATCACGTCGACACGTGAGGCGTATGGGATCGGGCCGGACAAGGTCGTCACCCAGAACGACTGGACCGCCCGGCCGGCAACGCCTGCGCTGGTCAACAGCGACGTACCGACGCTGTCGAACGTACGCATCCTCGACCCGAACGTCGTGTCGCCGACGTTCATCCAGCAGCAGCAGCGGCAGAACTTCTACGGATTCCCCACGCAGCTGGCGGTCGACCGCTACCGCATCGACGGTGAACTGCGCGACTTCGTGGTCGCGGTCCGTGAACTCGACCCCAGCCGCTACCTCGAGAACCAGCAGAACTGGCTGAACAAGCACCTCGTCTACACCCACGGCGACGGGTTCGTCGCAGCTCCGGCCAACCGGGTCAACGAGTCGCGCGACGTCAACGACATCGACGGCGGTGGCGACCCGTTCTACTACGTCAGCGACACCTCGAACTACCAGTCCGAGGAGTACAAGCGCGACGCACCGATCCAGGTGAGCCAGCCCCGCATCTACTTCGGCGAGCTGCTCGCGAAGATCGACCCCGACTATGCGATCGTCGGCTCCGACGACGGTCAGGCACGTGAGCACGACATCGGTGACGACAAGTACACCTATCAGGGCCCGGCCGGGGTGTCCCTGGGCAACTGGTTCAACCGGGTGCTCTATGCGGGCAAGTACGCCGAGCGCAACTTCCTGCTGTCGGGTGAGATCAACTCGGCGTCGAAGATCATCTACAACCGCGACCCCCGCGACCGTGTCGAACAGGTGGCACCGTGGCTGACCGTGGACTCGAAGACGTATCCGGCAGTCATGGAGGACGGCTCGATCAAGTGGATCGTCGACGGGTACACGACCCTCGACAACTACCCGTACTCGCAGCCCACCTCGCTGCAGAGCGCGACCGCCGACGCCCAGGACCTCAACCCGGGCCAGACCGGACGCACGCAGATCAACAAGACCGTGTCGTACGTGCGCAACTCGGTCAAGGCGACGGTCGACGCGTACACCGGTGAGGTGGAGCTCTACGAGTTCGACACCGAGGACCCGGTACTGAAGACCTGGATGGACGTCTTCCCCGGAACGGTGAAGTCGCGTGCCGACTTCGACGCGCAGACCTCGCTGCGGGATCACGTCCGCTACCCCGAGGACATCTTCAAGATCCAGCGGCAACTCCTGACGCGCTACCACGTCGATTCGCCGCAGACGTTCTTCCAGGCGAGCGACTTCTGGTCGGTTCCCTCGGACCCGACCGATCCCGATGCCGACCAGCGCGGGCTCGATCAGCCGCCGTACTACTTCGTGGCGTCCGATCCGGAGAGCGGACAACCGACGTTCCAGCTGACCTCGGTGCTCACCCGCCTCAACCGGCCGATCCTGGGTGCGTACGTGACGGTCTCGTCGAACCCCGAGAACTACGGCCAGATGACGGTCAAACAGTTGCCCGGAAATGCCCAACGATCGGGTCCGAAGCAGGCCTTCAACCCGATGCGGACCGACGGACGTGTTGCCGAATCACTGAAGTCGCTGGAGAACACGGCGACGGTGACCTTCGGAAACCTCTTGACGCTGCCCGTGGGGGACAACGGCATCCTGTACGTCGTCCCGATGTACGCGCAGGCCCAGGGTGAGGAAGCGTTCCCCCGACTCTTCCGCGTGATCACCCGGTATGAGCCCGCCGAGCGGGAGGCCCGGATCGGGTATGCGCCGACGACCGGCGAGGCACTGCGGCAGGTCGGCATCACGCCCGCCGCCGGCGTGGTGCCCGACGATCAGCAGCCGACCGAGCCGGACCAGGCCGGGACGCCGGACACCAACACGCCGACGCCGAATGAACCTCCGCAGCAAGGTGATTCGCCCGAGCGCGATGCCGCTGCCAAGGCCATTGGCGACGCGATCACGGCCCTGCGTGAGGCCCAGCAGGGTGGCGACTTCGCCGCGTACGGTCAGGCGCTTGACCAGTTGAGTCAGGCGGTTGCCAGGTACGAGTCCCTGGCCGCCCCGAACTAGTCACGGGCCGCCCGAACACCGAGCGCTGTCTGCGCGAAGTGCCGCTATCCGCGGTATTTCCGCAGGTAGCGCTCGGTTTCGTTGGGGGTGTTGTCGGGGAGGACGGGGCTGTGGTGATGGCGATGACCGAGCGAGAAGAAGATCGACACCGCGGTGGCGAAGGCGGCCACCATCAGCAGGCCGCACAGAATGGCGGGACCGACATTGCCGACCGCCATGTGGACCAGCCAGAGTGCGGCCATCGCGAACCCGCCGAGAGCCAGGACGAAACCGACGAAGCTCATCGGGTGGTTGCCGTGACTCTCGTGGTGGAAGCGGTGAGTGTTCATGGTTCCTCCTCGGCGGTGGCTTCTCGTGTGCCGAGTGTACGCCGGATGTGATGGGCATCACATATCAAGAGGTGATTGGACATCGCTCAGTGGGCCACCGTCGACCTGCGGGTACACGTGTGTGAGTGACCGCCGTCACTGCCGTTTGCCCAGGTCGCAGCGGGTTGGGGTATCGATTTGCATCGCTGACGAGCCGGTGTGTAACGTTGTGTTCACCAACGCGGGGTGGAGCAGCTCGGTAGCTCGCTGGGCTCATAACCCAGAGGTCGCAGGTTCAAATCCTGTCCCCGCTACCAACACCAAGAACCCCCGCCCGGGATGCCCGGGCGGGGGTTCTTGCTTTGTGTCGGGGCCGGTGCCCGGGGTGCCTCGGCGAACCACCGCCGGCGAGGATGAGCCGCCGGCCGGGTCGGCGTTGGTTCTCGAGCTGTTAGCTCTTCACACCGTCGGTCCCCGCTCCGCGTGATCCCGCACCGTCGGTATTCGAAGCCTGGTTCAGAGCCGCCGGATCCATGCGTGCGGAGGTGGGGACGGGGGAGGGCCGGCGGCGCGTGGATGCCCGGCCGGCATCCCGGGAGTCGACCCGGACCCGCGCCGCCGGCGGAACCGATGGAGTCTGCGCAGACGAACCTCGGTTGGTGGCTCACGACCCCTGCTGACCAGGCGATTTGACGCCGACGGGCGCGGTGCGTAACTTATGTCGAGTCAGCGAGCCACGGCGCCGCCCCGGAGGGCCTGAGAGGGTCTGATGGCGGGGAGTGGAGACCGGGTTTGTCGTTGGCCGCCCCTTGTTTGTTCTGGTTGGGACTGTTTGTGTCTCGGGTAGGATGGTGAGGGTTGCCAGGTTCCTTGAGTCCGAACTTTTTCGGAGTTGCGGACTGCGGTTTGGGTCTGGTAGGCTGGAAGAGTTGCCCCGGAGACGGGGTGGCTTGGTTGGTTGACATGCAAGTCTGCTGGTGAGAGCCCTGTGAAGGGGTGGGTAGCTGGTGGGTGTGTGTTCTTTGAGAACTCGATAGTGTGATGATGAATTGTCTGATGCCAATGTGATGGCATCGAGCATCTTTTGTGGATGTTGATGTTTGTTTTTTTGTGTGGCGCTTCCATCCCGTGGGGGTGTCACATTTTGCTAGGTTTATTTTGGTCAGGTTGTGCTTTCCTGATTTGTGTTGAAACGCCGGCTCTTTTGGGGGGCTGGTTTTGTTTCACTGTTTTTTCATGGAGAGTTTGATCCTGGCTCAGGACGAACGCTGGCGGCGTGCTTAACACATGCAAGTCGAACGGAAAGGCCCAGCTTGCTGGGTACTCGAGTGGCGAACGGGTGAGTAACACGTGGGTGATCTGCCCTGCACTCTGGGATAAGCCTGGGAAACTGGGTCTAATACCGGATATGACCAACTGTCGCATGGTGGTTGGTGGAAAGCTTTTGCGGTGTGGGATGGGCCCGCGGCCTATCAGCTTGTTGGTGGGGTAATGGCCTACCAAGGCGACGACGGGTAGCCGACCTGAGAGGGTGATCGGCCACACTGGGACTGAGACACGGCCCAGACTCCTACGGGAGGCAGCAGTGGGGAATATTGCACAATGGGCGCAAGCCTGATGCAGCGACGCCGCGTGAGGGATGACGGCCTTCGGGTTGTAAACCTCTTTCACCAGGGACGAAGCGTGAGTGACGGTACCTGGAGAAGAAGCACCGGCCAACTACGTGCCAGCAGCCGCGGTAATACGTAGGGTGCGAGCGTTGTCCGGAATTACTGGGCGTAAAGAGCTCGTAGGCGGTTTGTCGCGTCGTCTGTGAAATTCTGCAACTCAATTGCAGGCGTGCAGGCGATACGGGCAGACTTGAGTACTACAGGGGAGACTGGAATTCCTGGTGTAGCGGTGAAATGCGCAGATATCAGGAGGAACACCGGTGGCGAAGGCGGGTCTCTGGGTAGTAACTGACGCTGAGGAGCGAAAGCGTGGGTAGCGAACAGGATTAGATACCCTGGTAGTCCACGCCGTAAACGGTGGGTACTAGGTGTGGGTTCCTTTTCACGGGATCCGTGCCGTAGCTAACGCATTAAGTACCCCGCCTGGGGAGTACGGCCGCAAGGCTAAAACTCAAAGGAATTGACGGGGGCCCGCACAAGCGGCGGAGCATGTGGATTAATTCGATGCAACGCGAAGAACCTTACCTGGGTTTGACATACACCAGACGCGGCTAGAGATAGTCGTTCCCTTGTGGTTGGTGTACAGGTGGTGCATGGCTGTCGTCAGCTCGTGTCGTGAGATGTTGGGTTAAGTCCCGCAACGAGCGCAACCCTTGTCCTGTATTGCCAGCGGGTTATGCCGGGGACTTGCAGGAGACTGCCGGGGTCAACTCGGAGGAAGGTGGGGATGACGTCAAGTCATCATGCCCCTTATGTCCAGGGCTTCACACATGCTACAATGGCTGGTACAGAGGGCTGCGATACCGTGAGGTGGAGCGAATCCCTTAAAGCCAGTCTCAGTTCGGATTGGGGTCTGCAACTCGACCCCATGAAGTCGGAGTCGCTAGTAATCGCAGATCAGCAACGCTGCGGTGAATACGTTCCCGGGCCTTGTACACACCGCCCGTCACGTCATGAAAGTCGGTAACACCCGAAGCCGGTGGCCTAACCCCTTGTGGGAGGGAGCTGTCGAAGGTGGGATCGGCGATTGGGACGAAGTCGTAACAAGGTAGCCGTACCGGAAGGTGCGGCTGGATCACCTCCTTTCTAAGGAGCACACAACAACACCTTCTACGTGACCGTTTGTGTTGCGGTGGGTGTGTGTTCGAGGGTGAAACATCAGACAGACTCACCGCTTCCACACGTGTGGGAGGGTCGGGGGTTACGGCCGTGCCTGTGAGGGCCGGCGGGTTCATTGTCACGCTATCGGGGTTCTGAGAGAACACACGTTTTCTCTGAGCTGATCATTGTGACGTCGTGCTGAGCCACCCTGTGATGGGGTGTGGAGCGGCGAAGGGGTGATCGGTGTGTGTTGTTTGAGAAGTGCATAGTGGATGCGAGCATCTTTATTTCAAATCAACTTTTTTGTTGGTCTGTGATTTAGCAGAATTTGTAGTGTGTGATGTCTACATTCGGTCCTCGCGGTGCGGCCCTGTTGTGGGGTTGTGGTGTGGGGGTTGTTTGTAGGTGTTGTTGTAAGTGTGTAAGGGCGTTCGGTGGATGCCTTGGTACCAGGAGCCGATGAAGGACGTGGTAGGCCGCGATAGTCCTCGGGGAGTTGTCAAACGAGCTGTGATCCGAGGGTGTCCGAATGGGGAAACCCAGCACGAGTGATGTCGTGTTACCACCAGCTGAATGTATAGGCTGTGTGGGGGGAACGTGGGGAAGTGAAACATCTCAGTACCCATAGGAAGAGAAAACAATTGTGATTCCGTGAGTA
Source organism: Gordonia terrae (assembly GCF_001698225.1). Taxonomy (NCBI): domain Bacteria; kingdom Bacillati; phylum Actinomycetota; class Actinomycetes; order Mycobacteriales; family Gordoniaceae; genus Gordonia; species Gordonia terrae. Next base: position 4,002,329 of record NZ_CP016594.1, on the reverse strand, counting down.
GTGGCGAGCGAAAGCGGAGGAGGCTAAACCATGCGCATGTGATACCGGGTAGGGGTTGTGCGTGTGGGGTTGTGGGGTTCGTCTTCTTCCATCTGCCTGTGGAAGCGTGAGTGAGAAAATCGTGTGTTAGGTGAAGTGGCCTGGAATGGTCTGCCGTAGTCGGTGAGAGTCCGGTAGCTGAAAACACATGGTCTTGCGTGACGGTGTCCCCAAGTAGCAGCGGGCTCGTGGAATCTGCTGTGAATCTGCCGGGACCACCCGGTAAGCCTGAATACTTCCTGGTGACCGATAGCGGACAAGTACCGTGAGGGAAAGGTGAAAAGTACCCCGGGAGGGGAGTGAAATAGTACCTGAAACCGGACGCTTACAATCCGTCAAAGCCTGTGCACAGTTTACTGTGGCGGGTGATGGCGTGCCTTTTGAAGAATGAGCCTGCGAGTTAGTGCTCGGTGGCGAGGTTAACCCGTGTGGGGTAGCCGTAGCGAAAGCGAGTCTGAATAGGGCGTTTGAGTCGCCGGGTCTAGACCCGAAGCGGAGTGATCTACCCATGGCCAGGGTGAAGCGTCGGTAAGACGTCGTGGAGGCCCGAACCCACTTCAGTTGAAAATGGAGGGGATGAGTTGTGGGTAGGGGTGAAAGGCCAATCAAACTCCGTGATAGCTGGTTCTCCCCGAAATGCATTTAGGTGCAGCGTCACATGTTTCTTACTGGAGGTAGAGCTACTGGATGGCCGATGGGCCCCACAGGGTTACTGACGTCAGCCAAACTCCGAATGCCGGTAAGTGAGAGTGTGGCAGTGAGACTGCGGGCGATAAGGTTCGTAGTCGAGAGGGAAACAGCCCAGATCGCCGGCTAAGGCCCCTAAGCGTGTACTAAGTGGAAAAGGATGTGGGGTCGCGAAGACAACCAGGAGGTTGGCTTAGAAGCAGCCACCCTTGAAAGAGTGCGTAATAGCTCACTGGTCAAGTGATCCTGCGCCGACAATGTAGCGGGGCTCAAGTACACCGCCGAAGCCGCGGCACTCACATATAGCCCGTCGATCTTCTATGGAGGGTCGGCCAGGTGTGTGGGTGGGTAGGGGAGCGTCCTGCATCCGTGGAAGCGCCGGAGTGATCCAGGTGTGGAGGGTGTGGGAGTGAGAATGCAGGCATGAGTAGCGAAAGCAGAGTGAGAAACTCTGCCGCCGAATGACCAAGGGTTCCTGGGCCAGGCTAATCCGCCCAGGGTGAGTCGGGACCTAAGGCGAGGCCGACAGGCGTAGTCGATGGACAACGGGTTGATATTCCCGTACCCGTGTATCCGCGCCCATGCTGAATCAGTTGTACTAACCATCCTGATCCCCCGGGAGCACCTTCGGGTGCCGAGTTGGGGTGATGCATGGGACCTTGGCTGGTAGTAGGCAAGCGATGGGGTGACGCAGGAAGGTAGTGGGGCCAGTCAGTGGTTGTACTGGTGTAAGCCTGTAGGGCGAGTGATAGGCAAATCCGTCACTCATACAGCCTGAGAGGTGATGCGTAGCCGTTGAGGTGAATTCCATGATCCTATGCTGCCGAGAAAAGCCTCTAGTGAGTTGGTACACGGCCCGTACCCCAAACCAACACAGGTGGTCAGGTAGAGAATACTAAGGCGATCGAGAGAACTGTGGTTAAGGAACTCGGCAAAATGCCCCCGTAACTTCGGGAGAAGGGGGACCCATCCTGGTGACGGCATTTACTGCTTGAGCTGGTGTGGGTCGCAGAGACCAGAGAGAAGCGACTGTTTACTAAAAACACAGGTCCGTGCGAAGTCGTAAGACGATGTATACGGACTGACGCCTGCCCGGTGCTGGAAGGTTAAGAGGACCGGTTAGTCATTTCGGTGGCGAAGCTGAGAATTTAAGCCCCAGTAAACGGCGGTGGTAACTATAACCATCCTAAGGTAGCGAAATTCCTTGTCGGGTAAGTTCCGACCTGCACGAATGGCGTAACGACTTCTCTGCTGTCTCAACCACAGACTCGGCGAAATTGCAGTACGAGTAAAGATGCTCGTTACGCGCGGCAGGACGAAAAGACCCCGGGACCTTCACTATAGCTTGGTATTGGTGTTCGGTTCGGTTTGTGTAGGATAGGTGGGAGACTGTGAAGTGGGCACGCCAGTGTTCATGGAGTCGTTGTTGAAATACCACTCTGATCGTATTGGACTTCTAACCTCGGACCCTGATCGGGTTCAGGGACAGTGCCTGGTGGGTAGTTTAACTGGGGCGGTTGCCTCCTAAAAGGTAACGGAGGCGCCCAAAGGTTCCCTCAGCCTGGTTGGCAATCAGGTGTTGAGTGTAAGTGCACAAGGGAGCTTGACTGTGAGACGTACATGTCGAGCAGGGACGAAAGTCGGGACTAGTGATCCGGCACCGGCAAGTGGAAGCGGTGTCGCTCAACGGATAAAAGGTACCCCGGGGATAACAGGCTGATCTTCCCCAAGAGTCCATATCGACGGGATGGTTTGGCACCTCGATGTCGGCTCGTCGCATCCTGGGGCTGGAGTAGGTCCCAAGGGTTGGGCTGTTCGCCCATTAAAGCGGCACGCGAGCTGGGTTTAGAACGTCGTGAGACAGTTCGGTCTCTATCCGCCGCGCGCGTAAGAAACTTGAGGAAACCTGTCCCTAGTACGAGAGGACCGGGACGGACGAACCTCTGGTGTGCCAGTTGTCCCGCCAGGGGCACTGCTGGTTAGCTACGTTCGGAAGGGATAACCGCTGAAAGCATCTAAGCGGGAAGCCTGTTCCAAGATGAGGTTTCTCACCCCCTCAGCGGGGTTAAGGCCCCCTACAGACCATGGGGTTGATAGGCCAGAACTGTACGCACAGCAATGTGTTCAGGTGACTGGTACTAATCGGCCGAGGACTTACCAACAACACCCACAACATCACCACACAAGTGACTGTGGTCGTGTTCGCATCCACTATGTACTTCTGAAACAACACACAACAAACAAACACTGTTGTGTGAAAAGTGTTTCACAAAGTTACGGCGGCTATAGCGGAGGGGAAACGCCCGGCCCCATTCCGAACCCGGAAGCTAAGCCCTCCAGCGCCAATGGTACTGCACCCTAATCAGTGTGGGAGAGTAGGACACCGCCGAACACAATTTCAGAAAGGCCCCGCAACCTCAGGTTGCGGGGCCTTTCTCATATCGCCATCAGTTCAGATGATGGACGTCGCTCAGGCCGTACACGGGCGTCGGAATTCCCTCATAGCGAGCCTTGAGCTGTAAGGCCAGATACAGCGAATAGTGACGCGACTGGTGCAGGTTCCCGCCGTGGAACCACAGGCCCGGCTGCTGGGTGGGCTTCCACATGTTCCGCTGTTCGCCCTCCCAGGGGCCCGGGTCCTTGGTCGTCTCGGAACCCAGTCCCCAGACCTTGCCGACACGGTCGGCGACCTCCTGCCCCATGAGATCGGCGGCCCAGCCGTTCATCGATCCGTAGCCGGTCGCGTAGACGACCACGTCGGCCTCGATCTCGGTGCCGTCGGTCAGGACCACCGAGTTCTCGGTGAGGTGGTCCAGTTGGCCGTGGACGAGCTTGATCGTGCCGTCGGCGATGAGCTCGCTCGCACCGACGTCGATGTAGTAGCCGGACCCGCGGCGCAGGTACTTCATGAAGAGCCCGGAGTCGTCGTCGCCGAAGTCGAGCTGGAAGCCGGCCGCCTCGAGCCGATCGTAGAAGTCCTTGTCCTGCTCCCGGATCTGGTCGTACACGGGTACCTGGAACTGGTGCATGATCCGGTACGGCAGTGAGGCGAAGGTGAGATCGGCCTTCTTGGTGGTCATCCCGGATGCGACCGCCTCCTCGCTGTAGAGGGAGCCGAGGGCGATCGACCGGAGTGAGTCGGACTTCACGATGTGGGTCGAGGAGCGCTGCACCATCGTGGCGTCGACCCCGTTGTCCACGAGAGCCTTGCAGATGTCGTGCGCGGAATTGTTGGAGCCGATGACGACGACCTTCTTGCCGACGTAGCCATCAGGTCCGGGGTGGGCGCTCGAGTGATGTTGTTCGCCGGCGAACACATCCTGACCGGGAACGGATGGGACGGCGGGCTTGCCGGACATCCCCGTCGCGAGGACCAGCTGCGTCGGATGAAGCGTGAGGCGCTCACCGTCCCGGTCGACCTCGACGGTCCAGCGTGCCTCCGCTTCGTCGTACTCGGCGGACAGGCACGTCGTCTTGCTCCAGTACGGAACCTCCATGACCTTCGTGTAGAACTCCAGCCAGTCCCCGATCTTGTCCTTCGGTGCGAAGACCGGCCAGTTGTCGGGGAACGGCAGGTACGGGAGATGGTCGTACCAGACCGGGTCGTGCAGGCACAGCGACTTGTAGCGTTTGCGCCACTGGTCTCCGGGCCGGTCATGACGATCGACGACGACCGAGGGCACGCCGAGCTGCCGGAGCCGTGCTCCGAGCGCGATGCCCCCCTGTCCACCGCCGATCACCAGGACGTACGGCTGCGCGGTCCGGCCGAGCGCCAATTCCTCGTCGGCCTTCTTCTCTGCCCAGGAGCGGGTGTCGGGATCGGTGCCGTGTACCGCCCCGAGCGGTCGGCTCGGTCCGGCCGACTCCTCGTGCCCTTTGAGTTCCTGCATCGTCGTCAGCAGCGTCCAGGCCTTGTCCGCCCCGGCACCCTCATCGCCGCCGTCCCGACCCTCGTCGGCGGGACGGATTCGAAGGTGACCTTCGCAGCGTCCGACGGCGGTCTCGAATGCGATGAACGCGGAGACAACCCCGTCGCCGTCGTCGGTCGCCGGTTCGGTGGTGGTGAAGTTCGACGGCCGGGTGTCGGCGAGACGGGCGGACAGCATGTCGGCGATCTGCTCGTGACCCTCGACGGTTTTGATGTTCCAGGTGAACGCGGTCAGGTCGCGCCAGTAGCTGTCGGTCAGAAAGGCGTTCGTCGCGCGAGCGATGTCGAGTGCAGCGAGTGCGGACTCGAATTCTCGCAGCCAGGTCTCCACCCGCTGCTGCGGGGTGCGATCGAGCGCGACGACCGGCTCGAGTGTCTGGGTCATGATGCCTCCTCATATGTGCGCCCCGCGAACGTGATGTGGAACACAGCGGGTTGTGGACAGCAGACGCCTCCGCGCCGGTTCGCGACAAGGGTTGCAGGGGGTTGCGAGGGGTGGGACCGTTGTCGTCGGCCTGTGACGTGACGCACAATCGAGGGAATGAACGCTTACGAGTCGGCTTCCGAGCTGGAGCCCGCGGTGCATGCCGGCGACGATCCGCGCGAGTTCGCGTCGGTTCTCAGCGCGGTCCACGACGCCGCGATGTCGGGTGGGCGCATGCCGGCCCGTCCGCGCGGTGTCATCGACGATTCGTGGCAGCGACTCCGACGTGCCGGCATGGACCCGGACGTGGACTGCGTCGGGGAACGGACGCTTCCGCTCGACGAGCTGGAGGAGCGCCGCCGGCGCTCCGGCCTGGCGGAGGTCGTCGACGAACTGGCACGAGGTCTCGACTCGCTGATCGCCGACGGAGACAACATCCTGGTCGTCTCGGACGCCGACGGACACGTGCTGTGGCGGAGCGGGTCGTCGAAGGTGCTCACGCGCGCGGACACCCTCGGATTCGTCGAGGGTGCCGACTGGGCCGAGGGCTCGGTGGGGACCAACGCGATCGGTACGGCACTGATGTCGGGTCGTTCGGTACAGGTGTTCTCGGCGGAGCACTTCGTGCGGAGTCATCACTCGTGGACCTGTACTGGTGCGCCGATCAAGGATCCGCGGACCGGTGAGGTGTTGGGTGTGGTCGACGTCAGCGGTCCGGCCGCCACGATCCATCCGACGACCCTGGCGCTGGTGCACGCCGTCGCCCGGCTCGCCGAGTCGCAACTCCGCGAGAGTCATCACCGTCGCCTCGACTCGTTGCGCGCGGTTGCCGCACCGATTCTCGCCCGCATGCCCGGCCCGGCGTTGGCGGTCGACACCGACGGGTGGGTTGCCGCGGTGGACACCGTGTCGCCTCGATCACGGCTCATCCTGCCGCCGCGCCTCGGTCCCGGTCGCATCTTCGTGAGCGCGCTCGGCGAGTGCGATGTCGAGGCGCTACCCGGTGGGTGGTTGGTGCGGGTCGCGGAGACGTCGGACGCATCTACCACGCGAGTGGTCGTACGGGTGCCCACCGGTCCGCCGGGTGCGGGCAATGTCGAGGTGACCGTCGAAGGCGCCAGCGGCGCGTGGACACACCGCTGTTCGCCGCGCCACGGGGACATCCTCACCTTCCTGGCGCGTCACCCCGACGGAGTCACTGCGGCCCGGTTGTCGACTCATCTGTTCGGCGTCGACGACCGGACGGTCACAGTGCGTGCCGAGATGTCCCGTCTGCGCAAACACTTCGGCGGTCTGCTCGTCGCGGGCCCGTACCGGTTCGTCGACGGGGTCGACGTCGAGGTGCTCGACGCGCACGACTGATCGACTCGGGGCTCAGTCGTACTCGGCGACCACGAGTCCGCGGTCGAAGGCGTACACGATCGCCGCCGCGCGATCACGCAGGTCGAGTTTGGTGAAGATGTGATTGACGTGGCTCTTGACCGTCACCTGCGAGATGCCCAGAGCCGAACCGATTTCCGCATTCGTCCGGCCGCGCGCGATGAGTCGTAGGACGTCGGTCTCGCGGTCGGTCAGCCCGGGCGCGGTGGTCACCTGTTCGCGGCCCGATCGCCGGAATCCCTGAAGGACTCGTTCGGTGACCGCGGGGTCGAGGAAGGCGCCGTCGCGAACCACGGCACGGACCGCCCAGATCAGTGCCTCGGCCGGCGAGTCCTTGAGGATGAACCCGGCGGCTCCCGCGCGCAGGGCCCGCGACAGCAGGTCGTCGTCGTCGAAGGTGGTCAGCACGAGCACCGGCGGCGGTTCCCGCAGGGTGCGGACCATGGTGGTGGCGGTGATGCCGTCGACATTGCGCATCCGCAGGTCCATCAGGACGATGTCGGGCCGGTGCTCGGCGATCCCGGCGAGCACCTCGGAACCGTCCGCGCGCTCACCCACGATGTCGAAGCCGTCCCGGAGGCGGAGGATGCGACGCAGCCCGGTGCGGATGAGTTCCTGGTCGTCGACGAGCAGGACCCTGATCGGGACCGAGGTGGTCTCGGCCGGGCCGCTCGTCGTCATACCGGTACCCCGTCGGCAGTCGACCGGGCGGGCAACGTCGCTCGCACCGACCAGGTGCCCGCGCGGTGCGAGGCGTGCAGGGTGCCGCCGAGCAACGCCGCGCGCTGGGTCATCCCCTCGATGCCGGTGCCGTCGCAGTGCCGCGGCCTGCCCTCTGCCGCGGGATTCTCGACCGTGAGCGCGACCTCGTCGGACACTGTCACCGACACCGACGCACGCTTGCCCGCCGAGTGTTTGACGACGTTCGCCAGGGACTCTTGGGCGATGCGGAACAGGGCCGTACCGACCGGCCGTGAGAGCTCGGTGACATCACCGTCGAGGGTGAAGTCGATGTCCACCCCGGCCTTGCGATAGTCCGCCACGAGCCGCTCCAGATCGTCGGCACCGGGCGACGGCGACGTCGTCCCCGCCGGCCCGGCTGTTCCCAGCACGTGGACGATGGTGCGGATCTCGGTCATGGCCTGCCGGCCCTGGCGCTCGGCATCGGCGAGCGCCTCCAGTGCCTCGTCGACGTCGCGATCTTGTTCGAGCACGCGGCGGGCACCGGTGACGTTGAGCATCGTGATCGACAGCGAGTGCGCGATCACGTCGTGGATCTCGCGCGCGATCCGCCGCCGCTCGTCGCCCGCGGCGCGATCGGCCCGTTCGGCGAGGACGCGAGCCCGGTTGTCGGCCAGCCGTTTCTGGATCAGCATCATGTAGCCGATCAACCACCCGCAGGCGACGCCGAGTGCGTAGAGCGCAGGCGAGTCGAGGCCGCCGACAGCGCCGAACCAGACGATCACCGCGATGCACACGACCGTCACGGCGACGCCGGTCAGCAGGGGATACATCGCAGCCGCGATCGCCGCCATGAGGACGAGCTGGAGTGGCGCGGCGTCGGTGGGCGTCGGGATCATCAGGAAGCAGACCGAACTGGTGATGATCCCGAAGCACGCGTACGAGGTCGGCGGCAGCGACAGATCCATCGCCAGCGTCACTGCCGCCAGCACCAGGGCCGCGACCACCCACCAGACCTGGTCGAACGGAAAGCGCTGTGCTGTCGACACCAGCGTGACCACCACGCTGGACGACAGGATCACCGCGGGATAGAGCGGGGGATAGTCGCCGCCGGCCCGTTCGATGAGACGCCACAGCCCGGCGCCCGCGTTCGCTGTGAAGCCCCTCACCGTTCCAGGATAGTTCCGCACCGCGGTCGGACGACCGCCCCACGGTGGATTCCGATGTCCACCCTGGGGTGGAGAAACGGTCAACCCGCGGGATGGTGATTCGGGCTCGTTGTCTCCATAGCGTTGTGAGCAGCTGATATCGCCGACCCAGGAGGACACGATGATGACGCCGCGGACACGACCCCGACGCTGGGAACCTCTCGAAACCCGAGACGTGCCAACTGCTCTCGCCCCGTCGGCCGGACTCGGCCATCCGGTCGTCGTCGGCGTCGACGGGAGCGAGGGTTCGCTGCGGGCGGTGAAGGTCGCGGTTCGCCTGCTCGGCGACTCCGGCGATCTGATCCTGATCTGCGCCACCCGCGGCCGCCGGAGAGAAGTGAGCACCGGTCTCCACGACGCCCTCAAGGACGAGTCCTATCTGCTGTCCGGACAGGCCGCGATCGACGAATGCCTGCGGACCGCCGCCGAACTCGCGAGATGGCACGGTGCGCGGACGGTGTCGACCACGAGTGAGGTCGGTGACCCGACGGCGGTCCTGCTCCGGGCCGCGCAACGCGCCGGCGCCGGCGCCGTGGTCATCGGAACCGGGAGCGCACGCCCGGGCTGGACGGCGCGACGCCTCGCCACACGCCTCGACCAGGACGTCACCCTCATCGTGACCGACGGGTCGTCCCATCTCCGTCGGCGGTCCGTGGTCACCGGGCGTTCGCGCGGCTCCGAGTGGATTCTGCGGTGGCCGACGCCGGCGCCGGGACCCGCGTAGCTCTGCCCACGTGACACGATGTCCGCATGCACATCACCGACGAGGCGAGGCTGCGGGAGATCGTCGGCGAACCGGCCGCCGTCGTTCGTGACAAGGTCAGGCCGACGCTCTCGGACATCGATCGAGCATGGCTGGCCGCCTCGCCGGTGGTGTTCCTGGCCACCTCCGATGCCCACGGACGCGTCGACGTCTCACCCAAGGGCGACCCCGCAGGCAAAGTGGTGCACATCGTCGACGACACGCGTATCGCGATCCCCGAACGTCCCGGGAACAGACGCGTCGACGGCTACCTGAACATCCTGCGCAACCCGCACGCGGGCACCATCTTCGTCGTCCCCGGCCGCAACGACACCCTGCGCGTCAACGGGGCGGCCCGCATCGTGGACGACGCCGACTACTTCGACGCCCTGGCGGTGAAGGGGAAGCGTCCGATCCTGGCCGTGGAGATCGACGTCGACGAGGTCTTCTACCACTGCTCCAAGGCGTTTCTGCGTGCGGATCTGTGGAAACCGGAGTCGTGGACTCCGCGGACGCTGCCGTCTGTGGCGGCGATCACCAGGACGGTCATGCCCGAGCTCGATGTCCCGTTGGTCGACGACCGGGAGACCGACGAGCAGTACCGCAAGTACCTGTACTGACCGCTCGGCGCGGGCCGCCGGCCGGTCGGCGCAGGACCGCCGATCGCGTTTCGTGGCGGCCATCACACCGATACCCTAAGGGCGATGCGGCACCCCGCGACGATTTCGGGTGCGCGCCACGACGAGACGGTGAAGGGAAGGCCATGGGCAGCTACAGCGAGGCGTTCACACAGGCGAGCGATGATCGTGACGCGTTCTGGCTCTCCGCCGCCGAAGCGGTGGACTGGTACACCCCACCGACCACCGCGCTCGACGACTCGGATGCCCCGTTCTACCGGTGGTTCCCCGGCGCCACGCTGAACACCTGCCACAACGCGCTCGATCGCCATCTGGTGGACGGCAACGACGGGCGGACGGCGCTGATCTGGGACTCGGCGATGACCGGGGAACGACGCCACTACACCTATGCGGCGCTGCTCGACGTGGTCGCCCGGTTCGCGGGAGTGCTGACCGCGCAAGGTGTCTCGGCCGGCGACCGTGTGGTGATCTACATGCCGATGATCCCGGAGGCGGCCATCGCGATGCTCGCCTGCGCGCGCATCGGCGCGGTGCACTCGGTGGTGTTCGGCGGCTTCGCCGCGCGGGAGCTCGCCACCCGCATCGACGACGCCGAACCCGTCGCCGTCGTCACCGCGTCGGGCGGTCTGGAACCGGGACGCACGGTCGAGTACCTGCCGATGGTGGCCCGGGCCATCGAGATGTCGGCGACGCCACCGCGCACGGTCATCGTCAAGGATCGCCCCGAGATCGTCGGCAGCGCAGCCGATCACGCCGGCTGGCTGGACTGGGACCGGGAGACCGACGCCGCCGACCCGGTCGGCGCGGTGCCGGTCGCCGCGACCGATCCGCTCTACATCCTCTACACGTCGGGGACCACCGGCAAGCCCAAGGGGGTCGTCCGGGACAACGGCGGGCACGCGGTGGCGCTGACGTGGTCGATGAAGAACATCTACGACATCTCGGCGGGTGACGTGTGGTGGACGGCGTCGGACGTCGGATGGGTCGTCGGGCACTCCTACATCGTCTACGCGCCGCTGTTCGTGGGGGCGACGACCGTGATGTACGAGGGCAAGCCGGTCGGTACCCCCGATGCGGGCGCGTTCTGGCGGGTCATCGCCGATCACGGGGTCAAGGCACTGTTCACCGCGCCGACAGCGATCCGCGCGATCCGCAAGGCCGATCCCGACGCCACCCAACTCGCCGAGTACGACACCTCATCGCTGCAGACGCTGTTCGCCGCCGGCGAGCGCCTCGACCCCGACACGTTCACCTGGGCGTCGGAGGTGCTCGGCGTCCCGGTCGTCGACCACTGGTGGCAGACCGAGACCGGTTGGGCGATCGCGGCGAATCTCCGCGGCCTCGAACCGATGCCGATCAAGGCGGGCTCACCGACGGTGCCGGTGCCCGGGTATCGGGTGGGAGTCGTCGACGCCGAGGGCACGCTGCTGGGAGCGGGGCAGGAGGGGAACATCGTCATCAGCCTGCCGCTGCCGCCCGGGACCCTCGCCGGGTTGTGGCGCGACGAGGAGCGCTACCGCAAGTCCTATCTGTCGGCGTTCGACGGTTACTACCTCACCGGCGACTCCGGTTACGTCGACGCCGACGGTTACGTGTTCGTGCTCGGCCGGTCCGACGACGTGATCAACGTTGCCGGACACCGACTCTCGACCGGCAGCATCGAGGCAGTGGTGGCGTCGCACCCGGCCGTCGCCGAGTGCGCGGTCATCGGCATCCGCGACGACCTGAAGGGCCAGCGCCCCAGCGGATACGTGGTGCTCAAGTCCGGCGTCGACATCGAGTCCGAGACGTTGCGCAGCGAGCTCGTGTCCATGGTGCGCGACGAGATCGGGGCGGTCGCCACGTTCCGCGACGTCACGGTCGTGCCGGCACTGCCGAAGACCCGATCGGGCAAGATCCTGCGGAAGACCATGCGCCAGATCGCCGATCACGAGGATTACACGGTGCCGTCGACCATCGAGGACCCGGATGTACTGGCGGCCCTGGCCGAACAGCTGAAGGACTGAACAGTGCTAGACGCCGCGGTGCGCACCGCGATCCGGCTCGTACCGTTCGTCGGGATCGTCGGCACGATCATCGCCACTGTCGTCGACGCGTTCACTCCCGGCGGTGATCTGGGCCGGGACCTGCTCGAGAACTCCGTGTTGTGGACGATCGGCGTCCAGGGATGGATGACCGGCTGCGGTCACATGTTCGTCGGCGAGCCGATCGCCGAGTCGATCGGGTGGCCCCCGAAGACGCCGTGGCAGTGGGAGGTGGGTCTCGCCAGTCTCGCGACGGGTGTGCTGGGCGTGATCGCCTCGGGTTTCGGTGACGAGTTCACCCTGGCCACCATCATCGCGTTCTCGGTGTTCTACCTGGGCGCCGCCGTGGGCCACGTGCGGGAGATGGTGACCCGCCGGAATTTCACGGCGGGCAACGCCGGACCCATCTTCTTCTTCGACGTGCTCGTTCCGATCTATCTGATCGTGTTGTACGTGATCGTCACGTAGCGGAGACTTGGCCCGTGCAGCGAGACGAGCACCGTGAACTCCCCGTCGACCCAGACGAACGTCCGCTCCACCTCCGGGTGCATGCGCTCGCCTGGGTGTTCGCCGGGGGACTGATCGGCACGGGCGTACGGTACTGGGCGGAGGAGATGATCCCCGCCCAGCACGGGCACTGGCCGTGGGCGACGTTCGGGGTCAACATCGTCGGCGCGTTCATCCTGGGGTCGCTCTTGGAATTGCTTGCCCGACTCGGTCACGACGAGGGGTGGCGCCAGCGCATACGCCTCTTCGGGGGTACCGGCATCTGCGGAGCGCTGACCACGTACAGCACCTTCGCGCTGGAGATCACCGAACTCACACGGGCGTCCGCGGTGGTGACCGCGCTGACCTACGCGGTTGTCAGCGTGGTACTCGGTCTCGCGGCGGCAGCCTGCGGGATCGCGTTCGCCGCCCGGGCGGCGCGGGCATGATCGCGCTGGCCGTGATGGTGGCGGGGGCGCTCGGTGCGGTCACCCGGTTCGTCGTCGACGGAGCGGTCAGACACCGATGGCCGACGACCACGCCGTGGGGCACGTTCGCGATCAACGTCAGCGGTTCGGCGTTGCTGGGTGTGCTCGCGGGGGTCGTGGTCTTCCACGGGGCGCCACACGAGTGGCAGCTGATCGCCGGCACCGGGTTCTGCGGTGGCTACACGACATTCAGCACCGCCTCGTTCGAGACGGTACGGCTGGTGCAGCGGAACGACCGGTGGCGGGCCGGGGCGTACGCCATCGGAACACTCGTCGCGTCGGTGACCGCGTGCGCAGCCGGCATGTGGGTCGCCTGGCTCGTCTGATCGCCGGCCCACCAACGACTCGGCCCACCAACGACTCGGCCCCGCAACGGAAACTCCGTGGCGGGGCCGAGAGGCGTTGGGTCAGGCGATCACTTGAGCTCGGCGCTGCTCTTGTTCAGCACACGCCGCGCGATGATCAGGTTCTGGATCTGCTGGGTCCCCTCGAAGATGTCGAGGATCTTGGAGTCACGCGCCCACTTCTCGACGAGGAGCCGCTCCGAGTAGCCGAGGGTGCCGGTCAGTTCGACGACCTTGTTGGTGACGTCGGTGGCGGTGCGTCCGGCCTTGGCCTTCGACATCGACGCCTCGGTGGAGTTCGGCTGCTTGTTGTCGGCCATCCACGCGGCCCGCATCGTGTGGAGGTAGGCGGCCTCGAAATCGGCTTCCATGCGCAGGAATTCGGCCGCGGCAGCGTGCTGGTCGGCGGCGGGGCGATCGTAATCGACCTCGATGCCGGCCTCGTCGAGGATCCGGCGCAACTCCTCGAGAGCCGCCCGGGTCACACCCACCGCCATACCCGCCACCAGGGGACGGGTGTTGTCGAAGGTCTGCATGACCCCGCCGAACCCCTTCTTGGTGTCCACCTCGGGTGAACCGAGCAGGTTCTCCTTGGGGATGCGGCAGTTCTCGAAGCGGATCGCGGCGGTGTCGGAGACCTTGATGCCGAGCTTGTGCTCGAGACGTTCGACTGTGACGCCCGGATGCGTCCGCGGGACCACGAAACTCTTGATGGCGGCGCGGCCGGCGCTCTTGTCGACGGTCGCCCAGACGACGATGTGGGTGGCGCGCGACCCGGCGGTCACGTAGATCTTCTCGCCGTTGATGACGTACTCGTCACCGTCGAGAGTGGCGGTGGTCGAGACGGCGGCCGAATCGGAGCCGAAGCCGGGTTCGGTGATGGCCATGGCCGCCCACACCTTGCCGAAGCGTTCGAGCTGCTCGTCGGTGGACACGGCGGCGATCGCCGAGTTGCCGAGACCCTGATACGGGATGCTCAGCATGAGTCCGACGTCGCCCCAGGACGTTTCGATGACGTTGACGACGGACTGCATGTTGCCGCCGTTGACCACGGCGCCCTCGGCCCGGGGCTTCTCCTTCTTCTGCTGACTACGACCGCCGTCCGCGCCCGCACCGGCCTGGCCGGTCTCGGACAGACCGTCGTACAGGCTTGCGAGAGTGTCGAGTTCGACGGGGTAGTCGTGCTCGCGGAGGTCGTACTTGCGCGAGATGGGCCGGAAGATCTCGGCCGCCGCCTGGTGTGCCTGATCGACGGTGACGCGCAGCTTCTTCGGGAGTTCGAGATTGATGCTCATGAGAGGTTCTTTCGCTACGTCGGAGGGCTGGTCAGAGGACGACGATGCCTTCGCCGATGCCGGCGCCGCGGAGGTCGCGGTACCAGCGCTCGACGGGGTGCTCCTTGGTGAACCCGTGGCCGCCCAGTAGCTGGACGCCGTCGAGACCGATCTGCAGTCCCTTGTCGATGGTCAGCTTGCGAGCCAGTGCGGCTTCGCGGGCGAAGGACAGGCCCTGCTCGGCGCGGGCGGCGCCACGCAGCGTGACGAGGCGGATCGAGTCGACCTCGGTGGCCATCGTGGCGACCATGAAGGCCACCGCCTGGCGGTTGGAGATCGGCTCGCCGAAGGCCTCACGCTCGTTGACGTAGGGGATGACGTAGTCGAGGACGGCGCGTGCGGTGCCGGCGGCCAGCGCCGACCAGCCGAGGCGCGAGAGGCGCACGACATCGCGGTATGCGGCCGCCGCGGCATCGCCCTCACCGGCGACGATGGCGGATGCGGGGACGGCGACGTCCTGCAGCAGCAGACGACCCATACCCGCCGCCCGCACGCCCATCCCGGGATCGGCCTCGACGATGAGTCCGTTGGTGTCGGACTCGACGATGAACAGCGCGGGCTTGCCGTCGAGCTGCGCGCCGACGAGGAACAGTTCCGACGATCCGGCGGCCGGGACGAACGACTTGACGCCGTTCAGCCGGAATCCGCTTGGTACGCGAGTTGCCTTGGTGCTCAACGCGAACGCGTCGAAGAGGGGGCGCGGTTCGGCGATGACGACCGCCGACTGCGGCACGTTCTCGCCGGCGAAGTCGGGTAGGTAGGTGCGCTGTTGCTCGTCGGTGCCGAAGTTGGTGAGCGTGGTGGCGACACCGCTCGGCGCGAGGAGGGGGAGCGCGAGTCCCATGTCGCCGTAGGCCATCGCCTCGGCGACCAGTGCGTTGGTCACCACACCACGCTCGGACGCGGCGCCGTCGAACTCCTCGGGGACGTTGATCATCGTGATGCCGAGCTCGGCCGAGCGTGCGACGAGCTCCTCGGGCGCTGCTGCCGCGGCGTCGGCGTCGTGGGCCGCCGGGCGCAGGAGTTCGGTGGCGAACTCCTTCACCGTCTCGGCGATCATCTGCTGCTCGTCGTCGGGCGTCAGGTTGAAGTAGTCCTTCGGCGCGCTGGTGAGCCGCTTGGCCTGGCCGGACCCGCCGCCCTGGGCTGCCTTGAAGGCGCGGTTCGCCGCACCCAGGGTCTGGAACCCGGTCTTGGTGCCCTGGTAGGCGATGCGGTTGATCGGTTCGCGGATGTTGTACTTCTCGGCGAACTCCGAGCCCGTCACCGTGGTCAGGACGCGCATCGCGGTGCCGATGAAGTTGCGCGGGTGCGGGTTGCGGCCGACTGCGGAGGTGTCGCGCGGTTCGGTGTGAGTTGTCATGATCACCAGCCGTTTCTTTCCAGTCGCCCCGGTCGGGGTCTCTGCGTGGATCCACCGGAGTGGGTGGACAGGGTCGATGCGACCGATCTTACTCGGTAGTAAGTCCCAACCTTACTTTGGAGTAAGAAGTTTGTCACGCACTTGTCCGACACCGCCTGCCCGCCCACCCGCTAGGCTGGCCGCATGACCCTCGATCACCGCCGCGAACAGGGCTTATCGGCCACTCAGGTGGTGGGTGCGACAACCGTCGCGGTGGCCGGCGCGGCCGCACTCGGTGCCGCCTGCGTGTTCACCCCGGGCGGTGTCGACAACGGGCCGCAGCTCTGCCCGTTCGCGGTGATGACCGGCCTTCCGTGTCCCGGCTGTGGCCTCACTCGTAGCTGGGTGGCGCTCATGCACGGCGACGTCGGGTCGGCGTTCACGTTCAATGTGTTCGGACCGGTGTTCCTGGTGCTGACCGCCGTGACCGTGGTGACCGCGACCCTCACCCTGGTGCGCCGTCGCGGGGCGCCGCTGTCCACGTGGCGCGACCTCGTACTCGGCCCGGTCGGTGCCGTTCTGCTGGGAGTGTGGCTCACCTACGGTGTCGTGCGCATTCTCGACGCTGCGTTCGGTTGGGGAGTCTTCCCGATCGTCGTGTGAGCGAGCGTTTGTCCGACCATGCCGCCGTGTGAACGTGCACAGTGGACATATGCAGATCACCCACTTCGGCCATTCCTGTCTGCTCGTCGAGATCGACGGGACCAAGGTGCTCTTCGATCCGGGGAACTTCTCGCACGGGTTCGACGGCATCAGCGGCCTCGACGCCATTCTGATCACCCATCAGCATCCCGACCATTGCGACGTCGCGAAGCTGCCCGATCTCGTCGCGGCCAACCCCGACGCGATCCTGTACGCCGATCCGCAGACGACGAAACAGCTCAACGGCGACGCCGTGGCCGGCGAGTGGACGGCCGCCCGCAGCGGCGATCAGATCGGGATCGGTTCGCTCACCGCACGTTTCACCGGCGGCCGGCACGCGGTCATCCATCCCGAGATCCCGGTGATCGACAACGTCGCCTACGTCCTGGGTACCGCCGAGCAGCCGGGGCAGTTCATGCATCCCGGTGATTCGTTCTACATCCCGTTCGAGCAGGTGGACGTCCTCGCGCTGCCGTCGGCCGCTCCGTGGATGAAACTCAGCGAGTCGGTCGACTACCTGAGGGCGATGGCACCCCGGGTCGCGGTGCCGATCCATCAGGCGATCCTGTCCGACGCCGGTAGTGGAATCCATTACGGACGACTCGCCGACATGAAGGACGACGCGACCGAGTTCACGGTGCTGGACAAGGAACACGCCACGCAGGTGTGAGTGTCACCCCGCCCTGCTCGCTGATCCGAAAGAACCACAGACCCACTCGCAGCAGGAGGTCGCTTCGCTCGCACCTCGGGGAGCAGGAGATCGCCTCACTCGCTCCGGGTGTCGTCCGATTTCGGTCGGTGCAGGGCGACGAGCTCGTTGAGATGAGTCGCCACCTGGATCAGCGGCGTGGTGGTCTGTGCGGCCTCGGCGAGGACCACCGCACCCTCGATCGCCGCGACGATGGTGGCGGCCAGCGAAGCGGTCACGTCGGGCGCGACGCCGTCATCCAGTAACCGGCGCTCGATCAGGCCTCGCCATTCGTCGAAGACCTCGGTGGCCGCGGCCGCCGCCTCCGGTGCCGAGAGGCGGCCCAGTGCGGCGGCCACCACGGGGCACCCGCCCTCGAAGTCGGTCGCGGACAACGCTGCCGACCACATCTCGGCGAACGCCATGATCGGATCGGGCTCGGCGACGATGTCGGTGAGGAGTGCGGTGATCGTGTCGCCCACACTGCGCGTCGTCGCCGCCACCAATTCCGACTTGCCGCCCGGGAAGTTGAGGTAGATGGATCGCCGGGCGACACCACTGCTCTCGAGGATGTCCGAGATGGCGGTGCCCGCGACGCCGTGCCGTCGCATGAGATCTGCGGTCGCCTCGATCAATTGGTCGCGCGCTGCCATCGGTGCCACTCCTCGTCGTGCCGGGGCGTCGCTGGCCACCGACGCTTGCAGTATACCAAGCGGTCTACTAGGGTTCAGGGCGGTAGACCAATCGGTATACATAGCGGTCCGTCACGCGGGGGGACGCGCGATCAGTCGTAGGAGACGAAACATGACCGACACGGTGACACTGTCCGCACCCTTGACGCTTCCGTCGGGCCAGGTTCTGCCGAACCGGATCATGAAAGCGGCTCTGAGCGAGGGGCTGGGCGACGCGGACGCCGGCCCGGACGCTCGTCTGGAGCGTCTCTACTCCCGTTGGGCCGCAGGCTCTTACGGTCTCGTCATCACCGGCAACGTGATGGTCGACCGCCGGTATCTCGGGGAACCCGGGAACGTCGTGGTCGAAGACGACCGTCACCTCGACGCGCTCACGCGCTGGGCGAAGACCACCCAGGACGGTGGATCACCCATCTGGATGCAGATCAATCATCCGGGGCGGCAGGCCAATCCGCTGACGACCGAGGGGCGTGTGGTGGCCCCGTCGGCGGTCCGGTTGGCCATCCCCGGGGTGCCGACGCCTCGTGCGCTCGCCGAGGCCGAGATCGAGGACATCATCACGCGGTTCGCCACCACCGCCGCAGTGGCCGAGACCGCGGGTTTCGACGGTGTGCAGATCCACGGTGCCCACGGATACCTGCTGTCGCAGTTCCTCTCGCCGCTGGCCAACCGGCGCGAGGATCGGTGGGGCGGCTCCATCGAGAACCGGGCCCGCTTCGCCCTCGAGGTCGTCCGAGCGGTGCGCGCCGCCGTCCGGCCGGGTTTCGGTGTCGGCATCAAACTGAACTCCGCGGACTTCCAGCGCGGTGGATTCTCGGAGGAGGAGTCGCGCACCGTGATCGCGCTGCTCGCGGCGGAGGCGCTCGATCTCATCGAGATCAGCGGCGGGAGCTACGAGTCCCCCGCGATGATAGGGCGACCTGTCCAGTCGGCGAGCACGCGCGAGCGGGAGGCGTACTTCCTCGAGTACGCCGTCACCGTCCGCGAACTCGCCGCCGGGATCCCGCTGGCCGTCACCGGCGGTTTCCGCACGCACACGGCCATGGCGGCGGCGATCGCCGAGGGCGCGTGCGACATCGTCGGGATCGGCCGGCCGACGGTGACCGCGCCGACGGCGGCAAGGGACGTGATGACCGGCGACGCCGATCGTCTGACATCACAACAGCAGCGGTTGCCGCTTCCGGCCCGGTTGTCCAGCGCCGCGACGGCCCGGTCTCTGGAGGGGGCACTCGATCTCCAGTGGCACACCGACCAACTGCACCGGATGGCCGGCGGCGGAGACCCGGACCCCACCCGTGCGCTGTGGCGGACCGCGGTGACGACGGTACGGCGCAACGGGATCGGCGCGTTGCGGAGCACCCGGAACGTGACCTCGGCCGACGCCAGGGCGGTCCGGAAGTTCCGGTTCGAGCGATGGGTCGGACGCCACCTCGCCAATCCGGCTGTGGCCGTGCTCAATCGACTCGGGATCGGCACCCACCTGGCAACGGATCTGGAGACCGTCGGCCGCAGATCCGGTCTGGCTCGCACGGTTCCGGTGTCGGCCGCCTTCGACGCCGACGGCGCGTGGGTCATCAGTCAGCATGGCAAGCGCTCGGGATGGGGGATCAACATCACGGCGAATGCGACGGTGCGCATCCGCCAGGGCCGTCAGTGGCGCACGGGGACTGCGCAGTTCGTCCCCGACGACGACGTGGCCGCACGGGTGCGTTCCTTCGCGACCCGCCCCCTGTTCGCCGGTCTGACCTCGGCCGGGTTCCGCGCGCTCCAGAGTGACCCGATCTCGGTGCGGATCACCTTCACCGACTGAACGTCCTCAGGCGCGCAGGGCCTCGACGACCTCGTCGTGGAGCAGCCCGTTGCTGGCCACCGCACTACCGCCGGCGGGTCCGGGTGTGCCGTCGAGCGCGGTGAAGCGTCCGCCCGCCTCGCGCACCAGGACGTCGAGGGGTGCCAGGTCCCACAGCGAGACCTCGGGTTCGGCGGTGATGTCGACCGCGCCCTCGGCGACGAGGCAGTAGTTGAAGAAGTCGCCGTAACCGCGCACGCGCCACACCCGGTCGGTGAGGTCGACGAACCGGTCCCGCATACCGCGGTCGGCCCACCCGGACAGGCTCGAGAACGCCAGGCTCGCCGACCCGAGGTCGGCGACCCCGGACACCGACAGGCGACGCACATCTTCGTCGTCGAACCGGGCATGGGCGCCGAGACCCGTTGCCGCCCACCAGCGTCGGCGAAGGGCAGGCGCCGAGATCACGCCGACCGTCGGCACGCCGTCGATGAGAAGCGCGATCAGGGTGGCCCACACCGGGACGCCGCGCACGAAGTTCTTGGTGCCGTCGATGGGATCGACGACCCATTGCCGTCCGGACAGTGCGGCGTCGCCGCCGAACTCCTCGCCGAGAACGGTGTCGGTGGGCCGGCGCGCCGCGAGCCGTTCGCGGATCATCGTCTCGCAGGCGAGATCGGCGTCGGATACGGGTGTGAGGTCCGGCTTGTCGTCGACGCGGAGATCGACCGCCCCGAACCGGTCCATCGTCAGCGCGTCGGCGGAGTCGGCGAGTGAGAGTGCGAGTTCGACGTCGTCGCTGTACTTCGTCGGGCCGGGAGGGACGGACATGCCCGGTAGGGTAGCTGTCATGTTGCTGACCGTGACGTTCACCCTGTTGATCGCGGCACTCGTGGTGGTGCTGGTGGTTCAGTGGCAGCGCGGACGCAATCCGCAGCCGATGTCGGCGGCGAAGGCCTCCCAGTTCGTGCAGGGCACGTTCACCATCGTCGGGGTCTCCGACCGCGACGACGAGCCGATCCGGAGCGCCACCGACAAGAACGGCGACCGCTTCTGCACGATCTCCGGGACGATCGTCGGTCCCGAGACCAGCCCCACCGAGGTGTACGGGACGCTGGTGCTCGGGGCAGGGGACCCCTGGCCGCAGATCGGCGACGATCTGCCGGTTCTCTACAAGCCGAACAAGGCCGCGACGTCGTGGCGGTTCGGCGTCATGCCCGAGCCCGGCCCCGACCCACTCTGATCCTCCCGGGCGCTCCCGCGCCGGACTGTCGGTACTCTGGATAACCGTGCATCCCGACGTGACCGCAGACCTCGAATCCCTCGACGCCACCTTGACCACCGTGGAGAAGGTGCTCGACCTCGAAGAGCTGCGCCGTCGCATCGACGAGCTCGAGATGCAGGCCTCGGACCCGGACCTGTGGAACGACCAGGACCATGCCCAGAAGGTCACCAGCGAGCTGTCGCACGCGCAATCCGAACTCCGGAAGGTCTCCGAGCTGCGCCAGCGGCTCGAGGATCTCCCCGTGCTGTACGAGCTCGCCGATGCCGAAGAGGGTGACGACAAGGTCGCCGCCCTGGCCGACGCCGATGCCGAGCGCGAGAGTCTGCGGACCGACATCCAGGCGATGGAGGTCAAGACGATGCTCGCCGGCGAGTACGACTCGCGCGACGCGGTCGTCAACATCCGCTCGGGTGCCGGCGGCGTCGACGCCGCGGACTGGGCACAGATGCTGATGCGCATGTACATCCGGTGGGCCGAGCAGAAGGGGTACGGGGTCGAGGTCTACGACACGTCCTACGCCGAGGAGGCGGGCCTCAAGAGCGCGACCTTCGCGGTGAAGGCCCCGTACATGTACGGCACTCTCTCCGTCGAGCAGGGCACCCATCGACTCGTGCGCATCAGTCCGTTCGACAACCAGAGTCGGCGCCAGACGTCGTTCGCCGAGGTCGAGGTGCTGCCGGTGGTCGAGACGACCGACCACATCGACGTCGACGAGAACGACATCAAGGTCGACGTGTACCGGTCCTCCGGCCCCGGCGGGCAGTCGGTCAACACGACCGACTCCGCGGTCCGCCTCACGCACATCCCGACCGGGATCGTCGTGACGTGTCAGAACGAGAAGAGCCAGCTGCAGAACAAGGCGTCGGCGATGCGCGTCCTGCAGGCCAAACTCCTCGACCGCAAGCGGCAAGAGGAACGCGCCGAACTCGATGCCCTGAAGGGTGACGGTGGCTCGAGCTGGGGCAACCAGATGCGCTCGTACGTGCTGCACCCGTACCAGATGGTGAAGGACCTGCGGACGGGCGTCGAGGACAACAACCCCACATCCGTGCTCGACGGCGAGCTGGACAAGTTCATCGAGGCCGGGATCCGCTGGCGGATGGCGACCACCGAAGCGTGATCACCTCAGCCGCCGACCTCGTGCTGGCCGCTGCGCCGACCCCGACCGAAGTTCTGCTCGGCCGGGTCTACGTCTGGTTGGCGACGAGCGGACTCGAGATCGTCATCTGGATCCTGGGTGCCGTGCTCCTGGCCCGGCTGATCCGCTGGGGTGCCGACAAATACGCCTCGCGCGTGGATTCGCGGTTCTCGACCAGCGATCTCATCGTGCAGACCGAAGATGCGAAGCACCGACGGGCACTGGTCGACGTCGTCGCCTGGACGCTGATCGTGGTGATCGCGATCATCGTGATCATCCACGCACTGTCGGTGTTCGGCATCCCACTCAGCGGGTTGACCGGACCCACCGCGGTGATCGGCGCGGCACTCGGTTTCGGCGCGCAGCGCATCGTGCAGGACATCCTGGCCGGATTCTTCGTCGTGGCCGAGAAGCAGTACGGCTACGGCGACGTGGTCAACCTGACGGTGACGGGTAACGCGCCGGCCGAGGGCACCGTGGAGGACGTCACGCTCCGGGTGACCAAGCTGCGTACCGCCGAGGGAGAGGTCATCACCGTTCCCAACGGTCAGATCGTCAAGGCGACCAACCTCTCCAAGGATTGGGCACGCGCCGTCGTGGACGTCCCGGTCCCGTCCGAGGCCGACATCGGGATGGTCAACGAGACGCTCGATCGGGTCGGCCGTGAGTTCTACGCGTTGCCGCGCTGGCACGACCTCCTGCTCGACGCGCCGTCGTCGCTCGGCGTCACCAGCCTCGAGCTCGACGCGATCACCGTGCGCATGGTGACGCGCACCCTGCCGGGCAAACAGTTCGAGGTCGGGCGCGCGCTGCGTGTGCACATCATCCGGGCGCTGGCGCGGGAGGGGATCAACGTCCCCGCACGTGAGGTGCGGTCCGCGGGAGGTCCGCCGGCGACGCACGCCGACCAGGGCAACCGGGACGGGGGAGACTGATGGCCGACTCGAACATCCCAGGTGACACCCCGGGCCGCGACGGGCCCCACGAGGACCGAACCGCCCGACCCATCCCCGGCGCGGACGACCCCACCCAGATCATCCCGACGCAGGGCATCCCCCCGCAGGATCCGCCCCCGCAGGAGTCGCCGTCCGGATCCGACCGCAGACGGCGCATCGACTGGGGTCACATCGCGCGTACGCGGATCCGGACCAGCACAGCGATCCTCGTCGCCGTGTTCCTGGCGTGCTGTGTGCTGTACGGGTACACCTCGCAGCGCTACGGCGTCGTGGCGCCGGCGCCCGCGCGGCCCGCGCCGACGTCATCGCAGACGGTCGAACCGACCTACGAGCCGCCGCCGTCCACGACGTCGTCGACGACGAGCACCACCACCGAATCGTCGACGACCGACACCACCGGCGGTGTCGACGGCACGGACGGCACGTCGACGGACGGGACGCGGTCGCAGACGCCGAGCACCAGCCGCGAGACCATCCCCGGGCTGCCGAACATCCCTCTCCCGAATTTCGGCGGGCAGACCCCGACCACCACGGTCCCGACACGCTGACCCGGCCGGAAAACGGCTGGTCAGGCGGGTGGATGCAACGGGGTGTCGCGCCTGAACGCACTCTCAGGAGTCGTCGTTACACTGGCACATCGTGATCAAGCTGGAGAACGTCACGATGCAGTACAAGGCGTCCAGTCGACCCGCTCTGAAGGATCTGAGCCTCGAGGTCGACAAGGGGGAGTTCGCGTTTCTGATCGGTCCGTCGGGGTCGGGCAAGTCGACGTTCTTCCGACTCCTCCTCAAGGAGGACCGGCCGACGAGCGGCGAGGTCTACCTCGGCGAGTTCCACGTGAACAAACTGCGGGCAGGGTCCGTGCCGAAGCTGCGCCAGTCCATCGGATGTGTGTTCCAGGACTTCCGACTGCTTCAGAAGAAGACGGTGGCGGAGAACGTCGCCTTCGCCCTCGAAGTGATCGGACGACCGCGTTCCACCGTCCAGAAGGTGGTACCGGAAGTGCTCGAATACGTCGGCCTCGAAGGCAAGCACGACCGCATGCCCAACGAACTGTCCGGTGGTGAGATGCAGCGCGTGGCGATCGCCCGCGCCATCGTGAACCGGCCGCTGGTGCTCTTGGCCGACGAGCCCACCGGCAACCTCGACCCCGAGACCAGTGAAGAGATCGTCGACGTGCTCGATCGCGTCAACCGCCGCGGCACCACGGTGGTGATGGCCACCCACGACCGTCACATCGTCGATGCGATGCGACGACGGGTTCTCGAGTTCGACAGCGGCCAACTCGTCCGCAACGACCCGCAGGGCGTGTACGGGATCGGCTGACGCGCAGCCGGCCCCGACACACTTCCCCGAGACCCAAGGACTGTCTGAGCAGACATGCGAGCGAATTTCATCATCAGCGAAGTTCTCCACGGACTCCGCCGCAACGCGACCATGACCATCGCGATGATCATCACCACCGCGATCACACTGGGAATGTTCGGTGGTGGTCTGCTGGTGATCCAGATGGCGGACAAGAGCCAGCAGATCTTCCTCGACCGGGTGGAGATGGAGTTCTATCTCAATCCCGAGGTGACCGAGCGGGATCCGCAGTGCGAATCCGACCCGTGTGCCCAGCTGCGTCGGGGTCTCGAGAACGAGCCGGGCGTCACCTCGGTGACCTACCTGGACAAGGACGAGGCCTTCAAGCGCGCCAAGGAGATCTTCGCGAACAACCCCGACCTCGCCGAGAACATCGTGGAGGGTACGCTGCCGGCCTCCCTGCGTGTGCGGGTGTCCGACCCGAATCAGTTCGATGCGGTGCTCACCAAATACGCGGCCCGGAAGGATCTGGGAGTCGACGCCTTCAAGGACGACCGCAAACTGGTGCAGCGGATCTTCAGCGTGCTCGACGGCGTACGCAACGCGACGTTCGCGATCGCCTCGGTGCTGGCGATCGCCGCGATCCTGTTGATCATCAACACCGTTCAGGTCGCGGCCTTCACGAGACGGACCGAGGTCTCGATCATGCGCCTGGTGGGCGCCACCCGCTGGTACACGCAGTTGCCGTTCCTGCTCGAGGCGGTGGTGTCGGCCTTCGTCGGCTCGGTGTTGGCCATCGGTGGCCTGCTGCTGGCCAAGAAGTTCTTCTTCGACAACGCGTTACGCGAGTTGTACGGGGTCAGCTTCTTCGCGCGGATCGAGCTGACCGACGTGCTGTTCGTCGCCCCGTGGCTCGTGCTCGGCGGAATTGTGTTGGCCGGCGCGACCGCGTATGTCACGCTTCGTGTCTATGTCCGGGAATGATCCGTCGGTCTCGACGGTTCGGAACGTCGGTGATCTGCAACGCAGCGGTCACCATCAGAGCGAGGAGGTGAGTGCATGCCGAAGGAAAAGGGACGCAATGTGATCGCGTCCAATCGCAAGGCGCGGCACAACTACGCCATCCTCGACGTCTTCGAGGCCGGGATCGTGCTCGTGGGCACCGAGGTGAAGAGTCTCCGGGCAGGCAAGGCGTCGCTGGTCGACGCGTTCGCGACGATCGACGACGGCGAGGTGTGGCTTCATGCCCTGCACGTCGCCGAGTACGGCAACGGCTCCTGGACCAATCACTCCGTGCGGCGCAAGCGCAAACTGCTCATGCACCGGCGCGAGATCGACAACCTCGTGGGCAAGATCCGCGACGGCAATCTCACGCTGGTGCCGCTGTCGATGTACTTCAACGACGGCAAGGTGAAGGTCGAGCTCGCCCTGGCCCGCGGTAAACAGGCCCACGACAAGCGGCAGGACATCGCCAAGCGCACCGCCCAACGCGAGGTCGAGCGTGAGGTCGGGCGTCGCGTGAAGGGGATGGGGTGAGTCAGGCGCCCGTGTCGGCCTGACCCTGTTGCTGCGTCGGCGCCCCGGGCGTCGTGTTCTGACCGTCCTGCTCGTCGGGCTCGGAGTCGCTCTCACCGTCGTGGTTCTGCCTGCCCGGTAGGCCGCCCACGCCGGGCTGACCCATCTGGGGTCCAGTCATCTGGGGTCCACCCATCTGCGGGCCGCCTCCCATTCCGGGCCCGTTGCCGCCCTGCTGCCAGACGGCGGCCGGTGCGGGACGCTCGGACGTCGTGTCACCGGTGATGTAGCCGGCCCCGAAACCCAGCGCGCCCGCGACGATGGCCAGTCCGGCTGCGCCGGCGATCAGGGCCGAGCGCGCCGGCGCGGTTTTCGGCGCAACCGGGTGGGATTCGGCGGGCATGTGGTGGGCGGCGGAGCCGTTCGCGTCGACGGAGTCATGGGGGTTCGCTCCCGGCGTCGGCGTCGGCGTCGGGCTGATCGGCGTGGTCGCGGCGTCGTCAGATGGGTCGGGCGCCTGCGGGTTGGGGGAGGCGCGGTCGGGTTCGTGCTCGCCGGGGGTCGGGGAGGTCATGTCGGTCTCGCTCTCGTCGGTCGGCCGAGTCCGTCCTCGGCTCACGAGGTCTCCACGATCCCGGTGGCGCCTGGGCCGGGCCTGGCGGGCAGCTGTGAATGAGCTGGCAGCTCGACGACTCCGCCATTGCGAGGGATTTCGTCGTCACGCGGCGCGATCGACGCTGGTCCACTCCGTCCGGTGCATGGTCGACACGACGGCTCTGGGGCGGTACGTGCGCTCGTAGCGCTCGATGTCGGTTCGCCGGAGGAGCGGTGTCAGTGGATCAGCGGACACGATGTCGCCGCCGGAGATCCGCGACCGGCGGCTGAGCTTTGATTGATGCCGGAAGCACGCGACAGACGTGATCAGGAAGACGGCCATGGCGGCGCCGAACGGCCATGCGGGCGCGGCGGAGCCGCCGGCCAGTGCCATCACGAACAACCCGAGGAACAGAAATCCGAGAAGCAGGATCAGATATCCGGTGAAAGCCACAGATGTCGATCGAGGTGTGTCGTGCATGAAGGAGTCCTTTCGCTGAGTGGTCCCGACCCGGATCGCTACAGTGACTGTAGCGCAACACTACGTGTAGCGTTTCGTGGCGCGGTAGTATTCCTGCCGACGGTCGGAACCGGGATCGGCGGGAAAACGTGAGGTGACCACGACGTGGCAGGCGGCAGCGGCCCGAAGATCGTCCGTTCGACCCTGGAGTTGCTCCGGACCCGCGGACCGGCCGGGGTCACGATCGAGAGCGTGGCAGCCCATTCCGGGGTGGCGCGTACGACGATCTATCGCCGCTACCGCAACCGGAACGAGATGCTCGGCGCAGCTCTGCTCGACGTCGCTGTCGTCGAGCCGCCTGATGTGGACCTTCCCGCGGAGGCCCGGCTGCGCTGGGTGGTGACCCACGCGGCGTCGATGGTGCTCGACGGAATCGGTTTCGGCGGCATGGCGGCCCTGCTGACCGATTCCGATCCCGAGTTCGGCATGCTCTTCCGACAGGTCCTCGCGCGCCACCGCGCCGAACTCCGAGAGGTACTCGACGCGGGTAAACGGCGCGGTCAATTCGCGGCGACGATGGAGCCGGAGATGCTGGTCGACGGCATCGTCGGGGCGCTCGTCGCCGAACGCGCCCGCACCGGAGGTGTCGCCGGTGACTGGGAGGACCGAGTCGTCACCGCGTTCGCGCCCATGGTCTTCGCCGCCGAGAGTGACCCCCGCCGGAGGTCTCGGGGGAAACGGGAATGAACTCTGCGGAACGAGTTGTTAGACTGAAGTGCTCGCTGACTTCGGTCGGCGGGTCCTACTCGGGGCTGATCGGTTTCGACTTCGTGCGTCGAGATAGGGGAAGCGTGTCGGTGCAGGCTGGAGACCACCGTGAGCGTCGCAGCAACCAATTAAGCGCCGATTCCAATCAGCGCGACTACGCCCTCGCTGCCTGAGTAGCGACGGCTAGTCTGTCGGCCCGGGTTATGCTCCCAGACCCGGATGCCGGCATCATCCATGGGAGCTCACCGTCCTCGCCGGTCGCGGGTGAGGTCGGAACACCAAACAGCGACTGGGATCGTCATCTCGGCTTGTTCGCGTGACCGAGAGATCCAAGTAGAGACATAGCGGACTGCACACGGAGAAGCCCTAACAACACGACGGAGGACCCGGGTTCAATTCCCGGCAGCTCCACGAGAAAGCGCCCCACCTGTTCAGGTGGGGCGCTTTCGTCTGTCATGGGCTCGGGGCCGATCAACCGGTAGTCAGCGCGTCGAGGGACGCACTCTCGCGGTGTTTGCGTCGTTTGGTGATGACCCCGTGGGTCGGACTGAACAGGTACACACCGAAGAACGCGATGCCCTGGACGAGGACGACCATCCCGCCGGGCGAGGTGTCCTGGTAATAGGAGATGTACAGGCCGATGACCCCGCAGATCGCCGAGATGGCCGGTGCGATGATCAGCATCCGGCCGAACCGGTCGGTGAGCAATCGGGCCGTCGCGCCGGGGATGATGAGCATCGCGACCACGAGCACGATGCCGACGACCTGCAGGGCTGTCACCGCGGTGAGGGCGAGCAGCGCCAGGAGGGCCGCGCCCAGTAACCGCGGGCTGAGGCCGATCGCGAAGGCGTGCGTGCGGTCGAAGGCGTACAGAGTGAAGTCGCGCCGCTTGAGAAGGAGCAGGGTCGCCACGATCGCGCCCAGGATCGCGATCTGCACCAGATCCGACGTCGAGACACCCAGCAGATTGCCGAAGATGATGTGGTTCAGATCGGTCTGGCTCGGCGTCACCGAGATCAGCACCAGCCCGAAGGCGAACAGGGTCGTGAAGACGATGCCGATGGCCGCATCCTCCTTGACCCGGCCGCCGTCGCGGACGGCGCCGATCAGTGCCACCGCGAGGAAGCCGAAGATCACCGCGCCGATGGCGAACGGGACGCCGACGATGTAGGCGAGGACCACGCCGGGCAAGACCGCGTGCGAGACGGCGTCGCCCATCAGCGACCAGCCGATCAGCACGAGCCAGCACGACAGCAGCGCACACACGACCGAGGCGATCAGGGTCGCCCAGAGCGCACGCGTCATGAACGCGTAGGCGAAGGGGTCGAGAAGGATGTCGACGATGCTCACGAGACCTCCTCGTGGTGTTCGGAGTCGAGGGGCCCGAACTCGCGGCGTTCGGAAGTCGGTCGGGCGAGTGGATCGAGGCCGAACGCGCGGACGAGGTTGTCGGTGGTGATCACCTCGGTCGGCGCGCCCTGGGCGATCACCCGGCGCATCAGCAGGATCGCCTCGTCGGCCAGCTCGGGTAGGACCTGCAGGTCGTGGGTGGACACCAGGATCGTCGTCCCGGCGTCGGCGAGCTCGCGCAGCAGCGCTGTGATGGTGGCCTCGGTGCGTTTGTCGACGCCGGCGAACGGCTCGTCGAGCAACAGGATCCCGGCTTCCTGTGCGATGCCGCGGGCGACGAAGGCCCGCTTGCGCTGCCCGCCCGACAACTGGCCGATCTGACGGTCGGCGAAGTCGGTGAGCTCGACGCGTGCGAGGGCTTCGTCGACGGCGTCGTGGTCGGACCGTTTCGGGCGACGCGTGAATCCCAGATGGCCGTAGCGACCCGTCATCACGACGTCGCGGACCGAGACCGGGAAGGTCCAGTCGATGTCCTCGGACTGCGGCACGTAGCCGAGCGCGCCGGCTCGACGCGCCGCGGCCGGCGTCCGACCGCCGAGCCGGACCGTGCCGGTCGTCGGGGTCACCGACCCCACGATCGTCTTGAACAGCGTCGACTTGCCCGATCCGTTCATGCCCACAAGGCCGCACACCTGGCCGGCCGGTACTCGCACCGACGCGTGGTCGAGGGCGAGGATGTCGCCGTACCGCACGGTCACGTCCGCCACGTCGATGGCGGAACCGCTTGTCGCTGAGGCGTTCACGTGTTGCTCCCGGTCAGGCCCGACACGATGGTCGCGACGTCGTGGCGGATGAGGTCGAGGTAGGTGGGTACAGGGCCGTCGGCCTCGGAAAGCGAATCGACGTACAGAGTGCCGCCGAATCGGGCGTCGGTCGCGTTGACGACCTGCTTCATCGGGGCGTCGGAGACGGTGGATTCGCAGAACACGCCGGGGACACGGTTTGCCCGGACGAAGTCGATCGTGTCCGCGACCTGTTGCGGCGTCGCCTGCTGTTCGGCGTTGACCGGCCAGATGTAGCGTTCGGTGAGCCCGGCGTCGCGGGCGAGGTAGGAGAACGCGCCTTCGCAGGTGACGAGGGCCCGTTCGTTGGCAGGCAGTCCGGCCAGTGCGGAGGTGAGGCCGGTCTGCACCTGCTGAAGCTGCTTCTTGTAGGCGGCCGCATTGGATTCGAAGGTGGTGGCGCCGTCGGGATCGAGTTCCGTGAACGCCCGAACCATGTTGTCGACATAGATCTGCACGTTCACCGGACTCATCCACGCATGCGGGTTCGGCTTGCCCGCGTATGCATCCGAAGCGATGTCGATCGGCTCGACACCCTCGCTGACGACGACGTGCCGGACGTCGAGGCCGTCGACGAACTGCGCGAACCAGGCTTCGAGGTTCAGACCGTTGTCGAGGATGAGCGAGGCGGTCGCGGCGCGCCGGATGTCGCCGGGGGTCGGCTCGTACCCGTGGATCTCGGCGCCCGGCTTGGTGATCGACTCTACCTCCAGGCGGTCGCCGGCGACCTCCGAGGCGATGTCGGCGAGCACGGTGAACGTCGTGAGCACGACCTTCTCGTCAGGGAGCCGGCTCGACAGCGTGCACCCCGCGACGATCGTGCAGACGGCGGCAAGGAGGGCCCCGACGGGGACGAACCGACGACGCGCGCGCTTGGGCATGCCGACACTATAGTTTCGGCTGCCCGAACTTTCTAGTTCGGGGCGTGCTCGCAGCTACCGTCGCCGTGCGAGCAGGTGGAACTCGGGAAAACGGTGGTCGTCGTCGGCGCGGCGCACCGTTCGCCATTCCTCGTCGAGCCCGGCTCCGGCCAGTGCGGCGGACATGCGATCCGGGTGCCACCGCCAGGCGGGCGCCACGCGATGATCGAACTCGATGACCTCGTCCGCCTCGGTGGTCTGTCCCGCGATCAGCACGACGCCGCCGGGCCTCATCCGAGCGGCCCAGCCGCGGAGGATGTCCGGGACGGATCCGGGCGGCACATGAATCAGGCTGAATCGCGCGACCACCGCGGCGATGTCGATCTCGTCGAGCTCTGGCGATCTCAGCCGTGCATCGTCGAGGACAAACCGAAGGTCGGCATGCGATGTTCTCGCGATCCGCACCATCTCCGTACTCGGATCGGCGCCGATGACATCGAGGCCCGCGGCCGCCACTTCCGCCGTCACCCCACCCGGCCCGCAGCCCACGTCCAGCACGGTTCCGGGGACGCCGCTCCCGCGGACATGGTCGACGAAGGCATCGATGACGTGACGCTGCAGAGTGTTGGAGAACGGTGACGGGAACGTCGTGGCGTACAGGTCGGCGAGCGCGTCGTATCCGGGCTGGAACCCGGCGTCGTCGTCAGCTGAACTCATGCGATCCGGACGCCGCGCGGGAGTTTTCCGGCCGGAATCCGGAGACGACGTGCGGCGACGACGTAACCCAGCCCACCGAACACCAGATAGATCCCCAGGCCGACAACCCACGAGTGGCCCATCTCGGACGTCTCGTGGGCGGCCTCGCGGGCGATGTGTCTGGTGGGGGCGTGCTGGTCGACGTAACCGTAGGAGATGTCGGCGCACGTCCGTGGGCCGATGTACGGACCCGCCCGCACTGCCGACAGCGTCCGGGAGATCTCCTGAGCCGCCGTGCTGTCGGAGGATCTCATCGGGTTCTCCGGTGGCGAGGACACGGCGTCGGCCACGATGAAGAACGGGTTCGGGGCGAGGAGCCACCAGATGCGTTCGTGATGGTGGAACTCCTCGTCTCGGGTGACCTCCCGACACGTCCAGGTCGGCGTCGGGCTCGATGGGTCGGTCACCGTCGTCTCGGTGCGGACCACCGAATGCGTCTGTGCGACCGTCGGATACAGGAGGCCGAAGACCACCGGGAGGCCGAGGAGGAGGAAGAAGACGGCCGCTTGCGTCAACACCGCGGATCCCGCCGGGCGCGCCGTCACCGCGGAGAATCCGAGTCCGATTCCCGCGTAGCAGACGAAGATCAGTGCCAGGACGATCGCGCCGAGCACGCCGCGCCAGATCGGTTGCGGCGCTTCGATCACGCCCCAGATCAGATACGGGGTGGCGACGGCGACCAAGGCCATCCCGGCCACCCAGCTCCCGATGAGCTTGCCGAGCGCCAGTTGCCAGTTGCCGATCGCGGTGTCCTGGACCACGGCCAGGGTTGCATCCTTGCGGTCGCCGTTGATCGTCGTCGCCGCCAGCGTCGGGGCCACGATGATCCCGAGCAGCAACAGGAATCCGACCAGGAGCCCGTACAGGTTCGACGCCCATCCGGTGTAGGTGCCGCCGAACACTCCCACGGCCAGGTACATCGATCCGAAGACCGCCAGCGAGATCACGACGAAGGCGACGATGAGCGTGGCCTTCCACCTCGTCGTCCGGAGCCGCTGGCGCAGTTCGAGTTCGACGATGACCCCGACCATGCGCCACCAGCCGGTGAATGACGTGCGCGACGATGGCGCGTCGGGTTGCGTGATCATCGGCGCTCCGGGTCGAGTGCGAGGTAGGCGTCTTCGATGCCGGTGGACACGGGAGTGAATTCGCTGACCGCGGCCCCGGAGGACACCAGTTGTGCAAGGTGCCGCGCGGCGTCGGACTCGTCGTCGAAACGGACGTCCCGCGCCTGCCCGGGAGGCTCCCCGACGAGTCTGATGCGCCATACCCCGCCGGCCGCGCCCTGCGGGGCGTGGGTCCGGCCCTCGGTCATCAGCACGACGTCGTCGACCATCTCCTCGAGCTCGGAGAGAATGTGCGACGACACGAGGATCGAGCATCCATCGTCGGCGAGGCGGCGTAACTGACTGCGCAAGTCCATCCGCGACCGCGGGTCCATGCCGGAGGCCGGCTCGTCGAGCAGGAGGATCCGGGGCCGATGCACCAGGGCGCGGGCGAAGCCGAGTCGCTGTTTCTGGCCGCGCGACAACTCGTGTGCCGGCCGCGTCGCGAGATCGGTCAGGTGGACCAGCTCGAGGAGTTCAGCGGCGCGTTGCCGGGCCTGGGTGGTGGGCATTCCGTAGAGCTTGCCGAACGTCGTCAGGATCTCGCGCGCCGTGAGACTCTCCCAGGTGCCGAAGATGTCCGGCATCCACCCGGTCAGCCGACGCATGTCGGTCGGCTGCACCGGGGCGTCGTCGACCGTGATCGAGCCGGTGTCGGGGGCGAGCAGGCCGGCGAGGAGCAGGAGCAGAGTCGTCTTGCCGGCCCCGTTGGGGCCGACGAGGCCGGTGATCCTGCCGGATCTGAGTTCGAGGCTCGCATCGACGACGGCGGTGTGCCGTCCGAAGGTGCGCGAGAGCCCGGTCGCGACCAGTGACATGCCTCGACCGTAGCCGAGTGTCAGATGACCCCGGCCTCCCGCAACGCCGCGACCTCGTCTTCGGACAACCCCAGCAACCCGCCGTAGACGGTCTCGTTGTCGCAACCGGGGGCCGGGGGACCGGCGTTGCGGATGCCGCCGGGGGTGTCGCTGAACTGCGGCACGACGCCGGGTCCGAGCACGGTGCGCTGGGCACGTTCGTCGTAGTGTTCGGCGATCATCCCGCGCTCCTTCAGGTGCGGGTCGGCGACCACCTCGGCGACGGTGTTCACCGGACCCACGACAACGCCTGCCGCGCCTAGGATCTCGGTCAACTTCTCCGGGGAGTGCTGTCGTGACCAGTCGCCGATGAGGGCGTCGAGTTCGTCCTGGTTGCGGCCACGGGCGGCGTGATCGGCGAACCGATCGTCGGTCGCGAGTTCGGGCTGTCCCATCGCTGCGCACAGTCTCGCGAAGACCGAGTCCTGGTTGGCGGCGATGATGACGTGGGTGCCCTCGCTGGTGGGGTAGAGGTTCGACGGCGCGATGCCGTCGAGGCGGGTGCCCGACGGCCCGCGCACGACGCCCCCGGCGTCGTAGTCCGCGATAGCCGATTCCTGAACCGCCACACAGGATTCGATGAGCGAGGTGTCGACGACCTGCCCCCTGCCGGTCACCGAACGTCGGTACAGCGCGGCGAGCGCGCCCTGCGCCGCGAACATCCCCGCCAGTGTGTCGCCCAGCGAGAGGGCGATCCGCGGCGGGAGTTGGCCCGGGTAGCCGTTGAGATGACGCAGCCCGCTCGCGGCCTCGGCGACCGAGGCGTAACCGGCGCGGGTCGAATCCGGGCCGGTCTGGCCGTAACCCGAGACACGCACCACGACGAGCCCCGGGTTGTGTGCGGACAGCACGTCCGGTCCGATGCCGAGCCGCTCCAGCGTTCCGGGACGGAAGTTCTCGACGACGACGTCGGCTCGCTCGGCGAGACCGAGGAACAGTTCGCGGCCGCGATCGGACCGCAGGTCGAGGGTGACCGCTTTCTTGTTGCGCCCGTGAACCGTCCAGTAGAAGCGGTGGCCGTCGACCTCGGCCTGGCCCCAGGTGCGGATCGGGTCGGGCTTGCCCGGCGCCTCGATCTTGATGACCTCGGCGCCCATGTCGCCCAGCAGTCGTGCGGCGTGGGGGCCCGCGATGAGCGTGCCCAACTCGAGCACGATGACGCCGTCGAGGGGGCCGGCGGGGCGTTCGCTCATCGGTCGCGAGGTGTCGGTCATCAGGACAGTGTGGCCGGTCACCCGGCGCTCGCCAAGCTCCGACATCGACGCAGCGAGGATCGCGTTGGGAGTTGCGCGGCGGTGACCGGGCCCGACCGCACATGGATCGATTGGAACAATTACGCCCCGCCGTGTCATTGACGACGAATCCCGGCTAGGGTGTGTGTCGTCCAACACACAGGAGAGGCTGGAAAGCATGGTTGATCACGCATCGGGAACGGGACTCCTGCCGGACATCCGGTTGGCCGACATGATGTCGGGAGTCGCGTCGCTGCGTGGTGATGCCGGCACGATCCTGCGCACCTTGCCGCAGATGCTGCCCAAGCCGCCGACGACCAAGATGTCGATCGGCAAGCGCTTCCAGCAGAGCGTCGACAAGTACCCCGACCGGGATTTTCTCCGGTTCGAGGGCACCTCGATCACCTATCGCGATGCCAACGCGCGGGCGAACCGGCTCGCCGACTTCCTGATTCGGGAGGGCGTCGGTCGCGGGGACGTCGTCGCCGTGCTGTCGCGCAACCACCCCGATGTGGTCATCACCATGCTCGCCATCGTCAAGACGGGTGCGATCTGCGGTATGCTGAACTACAACCAGCGGGGCACTGTTCTCGAACACAGCCTCGGTCTGATCGAGCCGAAAGTCGTTCTCTACGAGCGCGATCTGTTGGAGGCGCTCGAGTCGGTGCCCGCCGGGTGCCGCCCGGCGAAGGAGTTCACCTTCGACGAGCTCGCCACCCTGACCGCGCGTTGCTCGCCCCTCGACCTGGCGGTCACCGAGTCGATCGAGGTCGGATCGACCGCAATCTACATCTTCACGTCCGGCACCACCGGGTATCCCAAGGCCAGCAAGATGAGTCACTATCGCTGGCTGGTGGCCATGAACGGCATCGGTGGTCTGGGAATCCGGCTGCGCGGCGACGACGTCATGTACACGGCGCTGCCCTTCTATCACAACAACGCACTCACGATCTCGGTGTCGTCGGTCCTCGCGTCGGGCGCGTGCCTGGCCATCGGCAAGCAGTTCTCGGCGTCGAAGTTCATCGACGAGGTCATCGAGAACGACGCCACCGCGTTCGCCTACATCGGTGAGCTGTGCCGCTATCTGCTTGCGCAGCCGCCGAAGCCGACCGATCGTGCGCACCGCCTGCGCCTCGCCGTCGGCAACGGTCTGCGCCCGGACATCTGGGATGCGTTCACCGAACGCTTCGGAATCGACCGCATCGTCGAGTTGTACGCGGCGAGCGAGGCGAACATCGGATTCATCAATGTCTTCGGCTTGTCCAAGACGGCCGGGTTCTCGCCGTTGCCGTACACGATCGTCGAATACGACGAGGAGACCGGAGAGCCGCTGCGCGGTCCCGACGGCCGGGTGAAGCCGGTCGGCCGTGGCGGAACCGGTTTGCTTCTGGCGCAGATCAACTCGCGAGTTCCCTTCGACGGCTACACCGATCCGAAGGCGACCGAGCGGAAGATCGTCCGCGACGCGAAGCGTAAGGGCGACAAGTGGTTCAACAGCGGAGACGTCGTGCGCGATCAGGGTTTCTCGCACATCGGTTTCGTCGACCGCATCGGCGACACCTTCCGGTGGAAGGGTGAGAACGTGGCCACCACCGAGGTCGAGGCCGTGCTCGACGCCCACCCGGCCGTCGAGGAGGCAGTCGTGTTCGGTGTGCCGATCCCGGGGGTCGACGGCAAGGCCGGCATGGCCGCCATCAGCTTGCAGGACGGGGAGTCGTTCGACGCGGACGGGCTGGCGCGGCACGTTCGCACCGGACTGCCGGCCTACGCATTGCCGCTGTTCGTGCGGATCGTCCCGCAACTCGAGCACACGTCGACGTTCAAGAACATGCGCACCGAGCTGCGCAAGCAGGGGTACGCCGAGACCGGTGACGACCCGCTGTACGTGTTGGCGGGGGAGAAGTACGTCGAGTTCTACCCCGAATTCGTCGACGAACTGGCCGGGGCGCGTCGGAAGGGCTGACGCGTCAGGCGGGTCGTAGCGCGGACAACCGCTCACCGACGAAGTCGAGAGCGCTGCGCTGCCACAACCCGATGTGGTCGAGCATGGCGTGACCGCCGTCGGGGACCGGGATGAACTCGGCGTCGACCCCCTGTGTCGATAGCTCGTCGATGCCCTTGCGGGTCCGCTTCGCCAGGGTCCGGGTGTCGGCATCGCCGTGTACCGCGACGACCCGCGCGCCGGGCTGGATGTGCCGCCAGTCGGCGAACTGCCACCAGGGCGCGAGTCCGAGGACACCGATGACCCGGCGGTCGGCGGCGAGGTGGGCGGCCACGCGCCCGCCCATGGAATGGCCGATCGCGACGACGGGGACACCGGGGTGTCGTCGACACATCTCGTCGAGTGCGGCGCGCGCGGGCAGCATGGGAGAGTTCTCGTCGCCGTTCCAGCCGTAGACGCGATAACCGACCTGGTGAACGCGCACGGACCGGCCGAAGCGAAGGCGCAGCGACCAGGTGAACGGGTACATGCGCAGCGCGGAGGGCTGCCAGGGACTGAACGGTGTGCGGCTGTTGTCCGTGCCGCCCGGGAGCACGAGCACGAGCAGGCTGGGGGAACGGCGTCCGGGGGACAACAGCCCCGGCAATCCCGAGATCAGCATGTGTGCGGGCCCCTCCGATGCGGTGACGACGATCGTCTCACCGTAGCGATTCGGTTTCCGCGACCGGACGGATCGGGTCGTCAACCGGGCGAACGGCGTGTGGAGTGGCAGAATCGCGATCATGGCACATCCTCGCGCTGGTACCTTGGCCCTGCCCGAAGACCTCGTCGATGTGGACGCCCTGGTGCGTGCCTATTACGACAACACACCCGATCCGTCAGACCCGTTGCAGCAGGTGGTGTTCGGGACGTCGGGACACCGGGGGTCGAGCTTCGACAACGCCTTCAACGAAGCCCACATCCTCGCGACGACGCAGGCGATCGTCGACTACCGGCGTTCGGCCGGGATCTCCGGCCCGCTGTTCATCGGCTTCGACACCCACGCACTGTCGGTGCCTGCCTGGCGCACGGCGCTCGAGGTGCTCGCGGCGAACGAGGTGACCGTCTACACCGCCGAGAGCGACTCCTTCACGCCGACGCCCGCGGTCAGTCGCGCCATCCTCACGTTCAATCGCGACAACCCCGGGGTGCTGTCCGACGGCATCGTCGTGACACCGTCGCACAACCCGCCCCGCGACGGCGGGTTCAAATACAACCCACCGACCGGGGGCCCGGCAGACACCTCGATCACCTCCGTGGTGGCGGCGCGGGCGAACGAGCTGCTCGAGCAGAAGCTCGACGGCGTCGCGCGGATCCCGTTCGACCGCGCCCGCAGCGGTGACTACGTCCAGGACTACTCGTTCCTGCTCAACTACATCGACGGTCTCGGCGACGTGGTGGACATGAAGGCCATCCACGACGCGGGGATCCGCATCGGCGCGGACCCGCTGGGCGGCGCATCGGTCGGCTATTGGGCCCTGCTGGGGCTGCGATACAACCTCGACCATCTGACGGTCGTGAACCCGACCGTGGACCCGACGTTCTCGTTCATGACCCTCGACACCGACGGCAAGATCCGGATGGACTGTTCGTCGGCCAACGCGATGGCCTCGCTCATCTCCGCCCGCGACTCCTATGACATCGCGACCGGCAACGACGCCGACTCGGACCGCCACGGCATCGTCACGCCCGACGCCGGTCTGATGAACCCGAACCACTATCTCGCGGTCGCCATCGACTACCTGTTCACCCACCGTCCGCAGTGGTCGGAGTCGGCGGCCGTCGGGAAGACGCTCGTGTCGTCGTCGCTGATCGACCGGGTGGTCGCCGGGATCGGCCGCCCGCTGCTCGAGGTGCCGGTGGGCTTCAAGTGGTTCGTCGACGGCCTGCTGAACGGTCGCGTGGCCTTCGGCGGTGAGGAGAGCGCCGGCGCGTCGTTCCTGACGTTCGACGGCAGCCCGTGGTCGACGGACAAGGACGGCATCATCATGGCGCTGCTCGCGTCGGAGATCCTCGCGGTGACGGGCAAGACGCCGTCGCAGCGGTATGCCGAACTCGCCGAGGAGTACGGCACGACGGCCTACGCACGGATCGACGCCCCGGCCAGCCGGGAGCAGAAGGCGGTGCTGTCGAAGCTGTCGCCGGAGCAGGTGACCGCGACCGAACTGGCCGGCGAACCCATCTCGGCGATCATGACGTCGGCGCCCGGCAACGGCGCGCCGATCGGCGGTCTCAAGGTGACGACGGAGAACGCCTGGTTCGCCGCGCGCCCGTCGGGCACCGAGGACGTCTACAAGATCTATGCCGAGTCGTTCAAGGGCGCAGAGCATCTCGCGCAGGTGCAACAAGAGGCGCAGCAGGTCGTCGACGCGGCGTTGGGGAGCTGACCGGCTCGGTCCGGTCTCGGGCGGTCACCGCCCGCGCTCATCCCTCAGACAATTTTCAGCGCGACGCCGTTATTGTCGGAATGTGAGCAAGAAGCGCAAGCCGGGAGCATCGGTGCCCCGCACCTCCAACTCGAAGTATCAGCCGAGCGCGCCGTCGAACACGATGACGTACGTGCTCGGCGGCGTGGCCATCCTCGTGATCGCGGGCCTCGTCATCGGCGGGATCTGGTGGAGCGGACGCGGTAAGGGCGAGACCGATCAGGCCGCGCTGGCGTCGAGTTCGACGATGATCGTGGGTCCGGAGACCGCGCCGCTGATCGACGTCTTCGAGGACCCCATGTGCCCGGTGTGCAAGGTCTTCGAGCAGCAGTCCGGGCCGGCGATCACCAAGGCCGTCACCGAGGGCAAGCTCCGCGTGCGCTACCACACGCTGCACTTCCTGGACTCGCGATCGGCGACCGGTGACTACAGCTCCCGTGCGGCCGGCGCGCTGGCCTGCGTGGCCGACGAGCAGAACACCGACCTGTTCCTGCGGTTCCACAGTGCGCTGTTCGCCGCGCAGCCGCCCGAGGACGGCACCGGCAACATCACGAGCCCGGAACTCGCACGCATGGCGACCGAACAGGGTGCGACCCCGGCGACCGCGACGTGCATCACCGACAACGCGAAGGTCGCCCAGGCAAAGGAGACCGCGCAGAAGTCGACCGACGAACTGTCGAAGGCGACGGGCGGCCAGGTCGGCACCCCGACCGTGCTGCACGACGGCGAGCCCGTCGACGGCGTCCTCGAGGGCAATGCCTGGCTCGACAGCATCCTGGGCGGTGGCAACTCCTAGAGGGGCAACTCCTGAGGGGCGGGACGCCGACCCGACACCAATCGGGTCGGCGTCCTGGCGATTTGGCTGGTATCGCCGAGATGGTGTAACTTCGCCAGTGCCCTTGAACAGGGCGGAACAACAAAATACGGGGCTATGGCGCAGCTGGTAGCGCACCACACTGGCAGTGTGGGGGTCAGGGGTTCGAGTCCCCTTAGCTCCACAATTGAGAAACCCCCTCCGACCTGGATCGGAGGGGGTTTTCTTGTGTCCTAGGCGAACTCGACCGCGGCCAATCTGTCCTAACTCTGTCCTACGGCATTGGAGAGGACCACCGCGGCCGCGGCCAGACGGTCGTCGGTCACGCGGCCGTACACGGCCTGGGTCATGCGCTCACTGTGCCCATGCCAGGCGGCCACCACGTCCGCCGGCACCCCGGCCGCCCGCATCCGTGACACCGAGGAGTGACGGAGGTTCCGGAGGGTGATGGGTGGCAGCTTGGCCGCCTTCCGTCGGTCGGTGAATAGTCGGGTGTACTCCCGGACCGGGAGCGGGGTCCCGTCGATTCTGGAGAGGAGAAGGTCCTCCTCCACGAGGGGGCGGCCGACGGCCAGGCGTTCCCGGAGATGGTGGGTTCTCATCGCCTTCAGCATCGCCAGTTCCCGCGGGGGGACCGGGAGGTCCCGGACACTCCGGGAGTTCTTCGGGTCCGCGATGACCTCCCGGCCGTTCACGTCCACGCGGGCCTGGCGTATCCGTAGCTCTCCGGCCTCCAGGTCCAGATCGCACCACCGGAGGCCGCCCACCTCCTCCCGGCGGAGACCGAGGAGGGTCAGTGCGAAACAACCGGACAGACGATGGTCGGCCACGTAGTCCAGGAACTCGGTCATCTGGGCCGGCGTCCATATGTCTCCCTCGGCCACGGCCACGATCACCTTCTGTTCCGGGGCCTGAAGATGCGCGGACGGGTCGTAGGGGATCCATTTCATCGTGACGGCGTGGGCCATGACGGACTTCACCGAGACGATGGCCCGACGTTTGGTGGAGGGCGCCAAGGCCTTCCCGGGCCTGGGTGTCCCGTCCGCGTTCGTACCGTGCTTGGTGGTCATCGTCAGGGACCACTCGGTGAGGGCCTCGGGGGTGAGTTTCTGGACGGCCACCTGGCCGAAGGTGCGACGCGCGTAGGCCAGGCTCTCCCGATCCGCACGGACCGTGTTCTCGCGGACCCGGTCGTCGGCCTCTCGAATCTTGATCCAGTGATCCGCCACGTCATCGAACGTGCGGTCCGACTTCGCGGCCCACGTTCGCCCACGCCACTGTTCCCGTTGCTCATCCACCCATTCCTGGGCCGCCTTTTTGGTCGGGAACACCTTGGTGGGCCGGACCTGTTTTCCGGTCACGGGGTCCGTGCCGAGAGTCGGCCGCGCCCGCCACCCCTTCTGGACGTTCTTCTTCTGTCCGTTGACGGTTACCGTCGCCATGTTCGGCCGAACGGAGTTGTCCGCCCGATGGCCTCTCTGGCGCTGATTTTCGGTCATGGGTTGGTCTCCGGGTTCTTCCGTCGGGGTAGTTCGTCCTCGTCCAGGTAGCCGAGATCCTTTGCCCTACGAATCCAGCGGTCAAGCGTCTGGATGGAGGTACCCATGTCGGCCGATACCGTCTTTCGCACGGGGAACCCGCCCAGGACCGCGGCCCGGACGCGCTGCGCCACCTCCTCGTAGTGGGCATCGGAGAGTTTCCCGCGGGCGGTGCGCTCACCGGGCCGTGTCTGGGACTCGGGGTCCCGGACCATCGCGGGGGTGGCCATCTGGCCGTCGGCCGTCGCGGCGAACTGGGCCGCGGCGTGGGCTAGGCGCCGGGATGGTATGGCGCGCAACGTTTCTGGGGTGATCGCGGCGTCGGCGTCGGACCGTATCTGGAGGTCCACCAGGCGCGGACCGCCCTTCCCGGTGACCACCCGGACGACGTAGGAGTGGGCGTGGCCGGCCAGGACGACGAGGATCCCGAACAGGTCTCCCAGGCCGCCCTCCACCCGGCGGACGTCGGTCACGTCGCCGGTTCTCTGTTTTCGTGGTGTGCGCATGTTGAGAGCCTAACACTCTGGACAGTTCGCACTCAACGATGGATTGTTAGTGCCATGAGCACACGAACCAGTACCCCTCCAGACATTGACCAACTCCGCCATGTTCCAACGGTTTCCGTGGAGGAGGCGGGCCGCTACCTCGGGGTGTCCCGGGCCTTCGCCTACACCATGGTCCGGAACGGGGACCTCCCGGTGATCCGCCTCGGGACGCGCCGCGTCCGAGTCCCTTCGGCCAAACTGCTCCGCATGTTGGGCGTGGAGGCATGACCGCCCTCATCTACGCCACCCTCGGGGCCGCCGCGTTCACTGTCGGGTGGGGCCTCGGCACCCTCGGCCGGCGGTGAAGTGCCAACCCAACCCGGAACCGTACCGGCCCTTGTGGCACAACGCTTTACGTCCCAGGAGACACTCATGTCCCGACACAGAGAAACGCCCCCCGCTGACCACGAGGGGCGTCCCAGACCAACACTTGACGACCGCCAAACCGTCGTGACCAGCATACCGTTCCGCGGTCTCGATGCGCTGACCGTCGGCGGTGCCCAGTGAACGACTCCAAGCGCATCGTGGAGATGAGGGGCGCCAAGGCCCGCGCGGAACGTCAGGCCGAGGCCAACGCCAAAGCGCTTAAGTTCGTCGATGAGAACCTGCTGACCCGGCGCCAGGTTCGTGACCTTCCGACCCCGAGGTGGATCGTCTCGGAGTGGCTGGTCGCTCAAACCCTGGCCAGCGTGTTCGGTGAACCGGGCGTGGGGAAGTCGGCCGTAGTCCTCGACATGGCCCTCTGCGTGGCCACCGGACGCCCGTGGAACGGACGCGCCACCCTCCCGGGCCGCGTGGTCTACCTCGTGGGTGAGGGTCTCACCGGCATGGAACAACGGATCTCGGCCTGGGAGGCGGAGAACAATGGCGGCCGAGAGGTCTCAGGTCTCTATCTGTTCCGGGCGTCTCTGCCACTAATCGACGGAGACCCTCGAACCGACGCCCTCGTGGAGAAGATGGCCACCATCCGGCCCAGCGTCATCGTGGTGGATACCCAGGCGCGCTACACGGTGGGGCTGGAGGAGAACTCGGCAACAGACCAGGGGAAGTTCGTCGACTATCTGGACGACCTGGCGGAGGCATCGGGGTCGTGCATCCTCGTAGTTCGACACGCGGCCCGCGGGACCTCCCACGCCCGCGGTTCCACGGCCTTGGAGGGCGCGGTGGAGACCGAGATTCACGTGGACCGCGACAAGCGCAAGGCGGACACCCTGGGGACCATCACCCTCACGAAACAGAAGAACGGCCCCGAC
Organism: Gordonia terrae; assembly: GCF_001698225.1. Classification (NCBI taxonomy): domain Bacteria; kingdom Bacillati; phylum Actinomycetota; class Actinomycetes; order Mycobacteriales; family Gordoniaceae; genus Gordonia; species Gordonia terrae. Next base: position 3,959,132 of record NZ_CP016594.1, on the reverse strand, counting down.
GGCATGAGTGCCGAGTTCGCCATGGTCGCCGCCCATGGCTCGGTCGTCGTGAAGGTGGGCGGGGACGTACCTCGGAAGTTCGTGGGCGGGGACCCGTTCGCCTCTCCGCGCATCGTGACCCCCAGGGATTCCCACGCCCGCCGCTTGGCCTGGATCTGTTGGGTCAACTGGCGGGAAGCCACCACCGGGTTCACGCGGGACAACGCGCGGAAGGCGTTGCAGGATTCACCGCTGAGGATTCGCCGGGACTCGTTCTACAAGGCCTGGTCCCGCCTGGAGCGCGACGAATATGTGGAGGCGGTCACCGGGTCGTCCCGGTTCAAGGTCACTGAAAAGTGCATCGACACAGAGGGATTCACCCAGGACATGGCCTCGGAGTACGAACGCCAGGAGGCTTACCTCACCCCTGAATCCGAGGCCTCCGATGCCGACGAATGAAGTTGTGGCGCCACGCCACAAACGGCGTGTGGCCCCAGGCCCTCGGCCCAGTGTGTGGCGCCACGCCACAACTTCCCCCATGCCACGCCAGAACCCCAGTTCAGAGGGTGTGGCGTCACGCCACAAACCGACGCCACAACACACCACAAGTCCACGTTTGTGGCGTGTGGTGTGGCGTCCTCCCCCCTTTAGGGGAGGACCCATACGCCACAAGGACCGATTTTCGGTCGAACCGAACCAAGGAGAATCGACGATGACAAACACCTCCGCCGGCCCACGAGGGGCCTGGGTGCATCTGTTCAGCGACACCATGTGTGGGCACGGGTGCCGAACCGTAGAACGACACGGCGCCATCGTCGGGCGGACCTCGGCATCGGTCACGATCCAGTTGTTCGACTGGAACGTTCTCGACAACCGGATCCCGCAACCCCTCCCGGGAGAGGTCCTCGTGACCGACGCCGCGGAGTTGGCATCCCTGGGTGCCGCGGTCTATCGGAGCTACACCGAGGCCCGTCCCGCCGAACTGGAGGCGGTGGCCGCCGGCCTGGGTCAGTGCGGGCACGCCACCGTCCGACCGCGACGAGAACGGCCGTACGAACCGGTGAGGTCGGAACGGGAGCGTGACACCTACAACGCCGAGATCGGAGTCCTGTCCCCGCACGAACTCTCGGACGCGGTCCTCGATGAGGCGGAACGGCGAACGCCTGTCCGTGTGGAACGGAGGACCGCCGAGTGAAGCCGGAGTCCGTCAGAGACGAGCGCCGGCGTCATCGTGATGACCCGGCCGCCTTGGAACTCCTCGCGATCCGCGAATGGGCCTCGGAGCTTGCCCAGCGCGCCGACGCATGGCTGGAGGGTCGGGAGCGACTTCGCGAGCGACAGGCGAACGAGGCCGCCCGCGTAGGCAACCCGAGGAGGTCTCCTCGATGAGTTCCTGTTCCGTTGTGGACTGCGGCCGCCCCGTCCATGCCCGTGGGTGGTGCGCTCGGCACTACCTCCACAACTGGAGGACCGGCCGGCCCACCGCGACAACGCCGACCACCGAACCCTGGGCCGCCCTCCACGGCCGGCGGTTCGGCGATCTAGTCGCGGTCTCCTGGGACGGTGTCCGCCGGCGGTGGTCATGTCGGTGCGACTGCGGCCGTGAGCGCCTCGTACGCGGCTCGCGACTCACGTCTGGCCACGTTCGGTCCTGCGGCTTCCATCATGCGGCCAGCGGCCGTCCTGGCCCCGGTCCGAGGGGGTAGGGGGTCCGTGCCGCTACGCCTCGACCTCGACCCCAGGACTCCGGGTCTCCTGGCGTTTCAAACCCGGACCGGACCGCGGTCCGTTTCCCCGCCGCATTCCTGACCGCCACCTCTCACCCCACAGAAGGGCATACGCCATGACTGAACCCACCCGATCCGACCCGCTAGGCGCCCTCGTGACGCGGGCACTACTCGCGGCCGGCGCCGGCGACCGCGCCCAGGTGGACCGCATCGTCACCGAAGCCGACCGACACGGCCACGTTGCCCGACTTGTCTGGCAGCTTGCGCGGGCACTCGCTGACCGCCTTCCTCCGGACAAGCTCATCGCCCTGGCCGTCCAGCAGGCCGACGCGGCCGCGGGAGGCCCGCCGGCCGGGTCACCCGGAGATCCCCGCGACGACGAGCGGCTGGACCGATGACCGACGACCGCCCGACCGCGCGCCGGGTTCTCGAGAGCGCCAGAACGGGGCGTGGGAGTAAACGGCATCGGCACACCGAGTTCGCCGCCGAGAATGGCGCCCGCATCGTCGTGACCCGCTATGCCAACTCCGCGGCCAGGGTGACCGTGTTCTCAGACGGTTCTCGGCGGGAGTTCCGGGAGTCCTCCGCCGGCGACGACCGGTGGTTACTCGCGGCCGTCGGCTACCGGCTGGAGGTGACCGCGCCGGTATAGTGGGCGTCGGAGCGCACGTCGCCAGTTCGGCCGCCATCCTCACCAGCGGTGAGGCCCGCGAAGTCCGACCGCGAACGTCATCCGACACGAAAACTCCCAGGGGGAGTTCCTATTTCGTGTTCGTCGATTACTCCATCTCTCACACCCTAGGAGGGTGAATCGTGCATGTTCTGCACAAGAATTACGAACTGTCCGGCCTGAAAACGGCCGGTCTGGCCGACGGTGAGTTCATCGGTTGGGCCAGCACCTACGGCAATATCGACGCCCAGGGTGACCGGGTGGTGAAGGGCGCGTTCGCGGCCTCGGTGAAGTCGATCACCGACGGTGACGTGACCCCCGTCCTCTGGGAGCACAAGTCCGATGACCCCCGGATGCAGGTGGGCCAGATCAAGTCCGCCGAGGAGACCGACGAGGGCCTCCGCGTCCACGTCGCCCTGGACCTGGACACCGAGACCGGCCGTGCGGCCTACAAGGCGGTGAAGTCGCGCCGCGTGAAGTCTCTGAGCATCGGTTACGGAGTCCTCCAGGCCACCAAGGCCACCGATGGCGCCCAGGAATTGAAGTCTCTGGACCTCGTGGAGGTATCCCTGGTGGCCCGTCCAGCGAATGACCGGGCGACCATCACCGCCTCCAAGGCCGCCGACAAGGCCGGGACCCCGGCCCTCGTGAAGGCCCGCAAAGCCGCCGCGGAGTTCACCGCGGCCGACGAGACCACCGACAAGGACGACACCGACGAGACCGCGGAGATGACCGTGGGCGAACGTCTCGTGGCGTCCCTGGAGTCGGCCCTGGCCGACGCCCAGGCCCTCATCGACGCCGCCGAGGCCGAGGGCCGCGACCTCACCGAGGCCGAGGCCGACGCCGTGGAGAAGGCCCACTACCGCGCGCGACTGGACAAGCGCGACCTGGAGGCGTGGGAGAAGTCCACCCCGTCCCTGCGCCACGGCACCCAGCACCTCGCGGACGTCATCCACGGCAAGTCCACGGAGGCGGAGTTCACCGCGCGGTGGGGAACCTCCGACGCGCCGGCCGAGGCCCTCACCAAGTCCGTCCCCGATTCCAAGTTTATTCGTAAGACCAAGAAGCACAAGGAGATCCAGACCATGGAGACCCAGGACCAGTTCCTCACCCTCGGCGCCGGCCGGAAGGCATTCGCGGCCACCATCGCCAACAAGATGACCGGCGCCGACACCGAGAACGCCTTCCAGGGCGGAGGCATGGGCACCAAGGCGCTGACGACCTCGGGCCAGGCCATCACCGACGTCCCGATTCGTCCAGACGTCATCCCCACCGGCCGGCCCGCGACCAGTCTCCTGGACGTGATCCCGACCATCACCCGTCCCGTGCCGACGTGGCGCTACCTGCGCCAGAACGCGCGCGCCCTCAATGCCGCCCCGGTGGCCGAGGGTGACCTGAAGCCGGTCAGCGAAGTGGGAACCCAGACCATCGAGTCCGGGGCCGTGGTCATCGCCCACCTGAGTGAACCGGTCGGAAAGTTCATCCTGGAGGACGCGCCCGGACTCCAGCGCTTCGCGGCCGAAGAACTCGTGTTCGGCCTGGATCGCGCGGTGGAGGCCCAGGTTCTGGCCGGCGACGGAACCGGGGAGAACCTGACCGGCATCCTGGCCACCTCGGGACTCCAGGTGCAGACCTTCGAGAGTTCGGCCATCGTCTCGATTCGGAAGGCGCTCACCAAGGCCGAGGCCGCCGGATATGTGCCCACCGTCGCGGTCCTGCGGCCCGAGGCATGGGAGGAGATCGAACTCACCGCCACCTCGGCGGACGCCATCGCCTTCCGCGGGGTGCCCATCGATCTGACCGAGCGGAAGATCTGGGGTCTGCGGGTGGTCCTGTCCACCGCGCTCCCCGTTAAGACGGGCCTGGTCCTCGACCCGGCCGCGGCCAGCATCGACATTGTCGGCCGCCGGATCGACATCGAGTGGTCCGCCGAGGCCGGCGAACTGTTCCAGCGCAACCAGTTGCAGGCCCGAGTGGAAGGCCGATTCGGCCTTTCGGTCTACCAGCCCGCCGCCATCTACCGGGTGGCCACCGCCGCCTGACGGAATCGTGAGGACGGACGGCCTCGGGTCCATTCATGGGTCCGGGGCCGCCACAATCGTCAGAGGCTCAATCGTCGTCTTCCACCGGATCGGCTGTCCTGGCGACTACAGCAGCAATCACCGAGGGGGCATCGAATTGCTGCTCTCGGGCACGCGCGATCTTCCCGTCCCCAGTTCGAACACTGAAGTAAAAATGGGTCGGCCAACTGGATTTGGGCTTGTACGTCCTCCTTTGTAACCCCTCGTGATACGCACGCGCCACCGGCAGGATGTTCGCCTGCCAACTCTGCTCGGCGCCACCAACTAGACGAAAAGGTAGCTGCTTCCCTTCGATGTGGCCGACCGTCAGAAGGGTTTTCCTGGTGCCTGCGGGCGTCAGTAGAAACTCACTCACGTTTACTTCGCCGCGGCCACGATTAACCACTGTGAACTCGACGATGACACGCTGCCTGCCCGGATCGTTCGAGATGTGGGCCGTGCGGAGCAGGATTCGCGGACCCGTCGCGCGGTAGGCGAGGAACGAGATCCACGCCGATCCGAGAGCTACGAGGGCGGCGAACCCTGCGACTCCCAATGCAGTAATGCTCACCCAAGCAGGCGCACCGGCTGACATGGGATGAGTGTAGATGCGGTGCAACGACATGCGTCGTGTAACGGGTCTTGGTGGGGGCCGTTGCGATACTGAGGTAGTGGATGAACAACGGAACTGGGCGGAGGTCCTGGCGGGACCACTGGCGGGGGCTTCGATCGGCGCCATGGTCGTCATCGGTCTGGCGTTGGCGGGGCCTGGTCGCTACTACGGGTGGCGCCTCCAGAAGGTCCTGGACCTCATCGGCGGTATGACGTCCATCGACGGTCTAGACGACCAACGCCGGGAACTGTGCGCCGACGCCGAACGGCTATCTAGGAGAGTGGCCGCGTACCACCGCGTGCCGACGGAGTGGCACATGATGATCTGGGCAGCCCTAGGGGCTGTCTGGACCTATGGCTCGATAATCGGGCTTGGGGTTTGGACCAAGGACATCAGGGAGGGCATCGCCGGCTGGCAGACTGCCGCGTTCGTGCTGTCGGTACTCGTGGCTGCCTCACCTGGCTTTCTGACCATCCATTGGGGCCTAGCATCGACGCGCTACACCTACCGGGAGAGGCTGAGGTATGTCCACGAGGGAATGTCTGGAGAGTTCCACCGTCGATTATCCCCGCGTCCGGAGTGGTTGGCGCCCAAGCCTGATGTCTGGAACTCGGTCGATGACTACCGGGCATTTGCAGATGGAGACCCCGAGGCAGGAACCGGGGACATGCCAAACGTGTCCTAACTCTGTCCTATGTCTCAGAGTCACGGGCCAATACGGCCTAGACGCAGAGTCACACAAACCCGCGTCTACCTGCACGAACTGAAACACAGTAGACACCCGAGTACGTCCTACTTCACACTGGCAGTGTGGGGGTCAGGGGTTCGAGTCCCCTTAGCTCCACAGAACGAACCCCGTTCCGACACACCTGTCGGAGCGGGCTTCGTCATTGGGGGGATTGACTACCCTTGCCGCATTGCCTGCAGCCTACGAAGCACCTCGGCGGGCGGCCTCATGACGATCGTCGCTCACGCGCCCGTAGACCGCCATCGTCATCCGCTCGCTGTGACCGCGCCGGGCGGCGACGGGGCGACCGCGGATACAATATCAATGGCTAAATGCGTGTAGCACTTTGTTTCTTTTGCTGTAGCAATTCAGAGCTCGGGGTGATTTAGTCACTGTTCTGAACAAGAGCGTCGAACACTCTCGGTGCAGAAGCGCGAACTGCGTATCGTCAGCTGTTCACAGCCGTCCTCGGAAAGTGATTCGCGCTCGGCTTTGCGCCAGAGCATGTTCGTGCCCGCTTTCCGTAGGGTGCCCCCCGGGGGGGGGCAGGTCTTACCCGGCCGAGACTCGTACTCAGTCTGACGAGAGCGTGGGTAATGCGCGGGTGAGGAGCCCACATACTTCGTCTTTAGATAGCACCTTCTCTTCTAGCCACTGGGCGGTTGCCGCTCCAATCATTGCTTGGAATGCGCGTACGCGCGCTCGTGCGGCACGGTCGGTTAGCGACTGGCCGGTCATTATCAGCAGCCGGTCTTCCCATGTGCTGAGTGCATCGTCCAGGAGGCCTGCGATTTCGTCGTCGCAGAACGATGACTTGCTCGCCTGGGTCAGAACTTTGAACGGCTCATGATGCGTTTCGATAAAGCTCAACCAGCGATCGAATGTCGACGCGATCTGTGCTTCGTTGGCGATTGATGTCTCGGAGGCTGAATGTGCGAGACCGAGCGGGTACGTGGTGAAACGACGCAGCGCCGCGATGTAGAGGTTCTTCTTAGATCCGAAGTGATAATTCAGGTTCGTTCTTGTAGTGCCCGCGGCGGTGGCTAGCTCAGCAGTCGATACGGCCTCGTAAGGGCGCTCGGAGAAGATTGCCAGCGCCGCGTCGATCATCCTCTCGCGTCGAGCATCGGCGGACAGCCGCACGCGTGTTGACGTTCGTGTCACCTGGGTACTCCTAGTAGCGGGTGTCCTCCACGACGCAGAGGGTACCCCTACTCCCTCGGGTTTCAAGCTAGGCGACGCAGATCTAACAGTGCCAATCGCGGCGGGCCAGGATGGGGCGCCAGCGAGGGCTCCCATGTCGAAGTGCCCGCTGTCCGCCGCGAGCATCGATGCCGGGTCTCGGTGACAAGCCCCCAATTCAAGAAGGTATTGACATGTGTCCTGCCTTCTTCGTACGCGTCTGCAGTTGCTCGGTCGTGTGGCCACGGCAGGCTATATTGACACATGCGTCAGTAGACGTAACAATCATCCTTGCCGAGTACCAACACGCAAGCCTGGAAGGCCGGGTCTTTCCCCGGAGTGAACAGGGGTGACCCGCGGGGAAGTCCTTGCCGAGGGTCCGAATTCCGAACGGAGAAGGTGCCACATGAAGTCAGCGGTGATCGTCGACATCGTCAGAACAGGGGCTGGAAAAGGTAAGCCAGGAGGCGCACTATCCGGAATCCACCCGGTGAACCTTCTGGCCGAGACGCTGCGCGCCCTGCTCGAGCGCAACGACCTCGATCCGGCGACGATCGACGACGTCATCGCCGGATGCGTGTCGCAGGCGGGGGAGCAGGCCCTCAACATCGCGCGCAATGCCATCCTTGCCGCGGGTATCCCGGAGTCGGTGCCCGGTACCACCGTGGACCGGCAGTGCGGGTCGAGTCAGCAGGCGGTGCACTTCGCGGCCCAGGGCGTTCTCGCCGGTGCCTATGACATCGTCGTCGCTTGCGGCGTGGAATCGATGAGCCGCGTCCCCATGGGGTACAGCTCGGTGGATCAGGATCCCAACCGGGGTCCGCTGTCCGCCCGTTACCCCGAGGGGTTGATCGGACAGGGTGTTTCAGCCGAACTCATCGCGGCCCGGTGGAAACTCGACCGCGAGGCACTCGACGAGTACGCCGCCCGCTCGCATCAGCGGGCTGCTCAGGTGACCGAGGCCGGCGGGTTTCAGCGTGAAATCGTGCCGATCACCGTCGACGGTCACGTGCATGACACCGACCAGACGTTGCGTGCATCCACGACCGTCGAGGGACTCGGTGGACTGAAGCCGTCCTTCGTCGACGACGGCCTGCAGCAACGCTTCCCGGAGATCAATTGGAGTATCACCCCGGGTAACTCCTCGCCGCTGACCGACGCCGCCTCGGCCGTGTTGATCATGAGTGAGAAGAAGGCGGGCGAACTCGGATTGACTCCACGTGCCCGGTTCACTGATTTCGCGGTCACGGGCAGCGATCCGCTCCTGATGCTGACCGGTGTCATCCCCGCAACGGAGAAGGTGCTGACGCGTTCGGGTCTGAGCATCGATGACATCGACGCCTATGAGGTCAACGAGGCATTCGCGCCGGTGCCGCTGGCGTGGCAGCAGGACCTGAAGGCCGACCCGGAGAAGCTGAACCCTCGTGGCGGGGCCATTGCGCTCGGACACGCGCTGGGGGCATCAGGCGTCCGCCTGCTCGCGACGCTGGTCAACCACCTCGAGGACACTGGCGGGCGCTACGGACTTCAGACGATGTGCGAGGGCGGCGGTATGGCGAACGCGACGATCATCGAGAGGGTCTGATGAGCATCGGACAGATCACGCCGGACTTCGACGGAACCACTGTCCTGGTGACCGGTGGGGCCCAGGGGATCGGCTATCAGATAGCCAGCTACTTCCACGCCGCCGGGGCGCGTGTGGCGGTGCTGGATTACGACAAGAAACTGCTCGACGAGGCATGGGGTGGCATTGACCGCGTGCATCTGGCGGCTGTTGACGTCAGCAACGGGGATGCGGTCCGGTCGGCGGTCGACGACGTCGTCGCATGGGCCGGTGGAGTCGACGTCGCGGTCAACAACGCCGGGATCGCACGCGATGCCGTCGTCTGGAAACTCACTGACGAGCAGTGGGATTCGGTGCTTGCTGTGCACACCACCGGAACTTTCAACGTGACTCGTTCGGTCGTCCCGCACATGCGTGCTGCCGGCGCCGGACGGATCATCAACGTGACGTCCTACACCGGTATGCACGGGAACATCGGACAGTCGAACTATGCCGCGGCGAAGGGCGGGATCATCGCCTTCACCAAGTCGGTTGCCAAAGAGGTGGCGCGATTCGGAGTCACCTGCAATGCCATCTCGCCCAACGCCTCCACCGCCATGGTCGCGGCGGTGCCGCCGGACAAACTCGCGGAGATGACGGCTTCGGTTCCGGCCGGTCGGTTCGCCGAGGCCTCCGAGATGGCGCCCGCAGTCGGATTCCTGGCGTCGGCACAGGCGGCGTATGTCACCGGCGTCGTCCTCCCGGTCGATGGCGGGGTGTCGATGTGACCAGGCTCAATCCTTCGACCACTGCGGCCGATCCGATCCCGATCATTGGTATGGCGGCGACGCCGCTGGTGGTTGAGTCGGACGCGGTCCTCGATGAACTCGTCTTCGAGGCGGTGTCGAACGCGTTGCGTGAGGCCGGTATTCGCAAACAAGAGGTCGACTTGTCGATCACCGCGTCCCTCGACATCTACGACGGGCGGAGCATCTCCAGTGGCCTGACCAATGCCGCCTCCGGCGGTTACCTCGGCCAGTCCTATCGACTGGAGGGTGATGCCGGCCAGGCAATTGTCGCCGCAGCGCAGACGATCGCGGCCAACGATGCCGACGTCGTGGTCGCCGTCGGGGTCTACAACCCTGAGGTCTCCACCTCCGACCGACGGGCATTCGTCCAGCAGATCTCCAACTACGGGTTCGAACCGCACTTCGACCGTCCGGTCGCTCTTTCCGCGGAGACGGTCTGGGGGCTGCATGCCGGCCATGCGCTGGGTGCGGGTCTGATCGATCGTGACCGTCTCGCCGAGCTCGCCGCGGATGAGATCTCGCGTGGGGCCACGTCACCGCACACGACCAGGACAAAGGCAGTCTCCGCGTCCGAGGTCCTGGGTTCGGACCTGGTCAACGGGCCGCTGACCGAACTGATGCTGCCCGCCGATTCCACCGGCGCGATCGCCGTCGTCCTTGGATCTCTGCCGCGCGCGCGACGCGCCCGCACAACGCGCGCGGTACTGACCGGATGGGGGCAGGCCAGCGGCGACACCACTCCGTCAGGAACCTGGCTCACCGACCCGGCGGCGCCCACTCGTCGTGCTGCCGACGAGGCATATAGGCGTGCCGGAGTGTCAGCGCCGAATGATCAGATCGGAATCGTCGAACTGACTGCCCCGACTCCGGCCCTGCACGCGCCTGTTCTCGGCGCCCTCGGCCTCGATGGTCCCGGTGTCGTGGTGAATCCGTCTGGCGGCGTTCGTAGTTCGTACCCCGGTGTGGCCAACGGTGCACTGCGGTTGCTCGAGGTCGTGCACGCGCTGGAGAACAGCGGAGTCGGTCACGGCGTCGCACAGTCGAGTGATCCGTTGACCGGAACGATCGCCGACACCGCGACGGTGTTGGTGGTGGAGGGAGTCTGATGTCTACACGAGCATTCATCGGCGGTGTCGGGATCACCGAAGCGACCTCGCCGCGCAAGCAGACCTCGTCGGCCGTCGAACTGATCCAGCAGGCGGTCTGGGCGGCCATCGAGCATGCGGGCATCACCCCGGCTGCACTCGACGGACTCGTCATCGGCGACATCGACGGCTTCGAGGGAACCGTCCTCGGCGCCAAACACATCGTCCGGCAACTCGGCTTGGGCGCCGACATCCCGGTCTCGGTGATCAACACCGGTGGAACGACCGGCGGCAACCTGATGCAGGTCGCAGCACGGCAGGTCCGATCCGGTGACCGGCAGCGGGTGTTGTGCATCGGCGGGCCGACCTTCTACGGTGCGGTGGACCTGCAGTCGGCGATCAACACGAATTCGCCGATGATCGTCGAGCAGCCTCTCGGAATGGGTGCGTATCACATGGGCGCGTTCTATCCGAGCGCCTATCAGCGCAGGTTCGGTGCGACGGTGCAGGACTTCGCGGCCAGCGCGGTTCAGGACCACGAGCATGCATCGCGCAATCCCTATGCGCACCTGCGGAACACGCTGACCGTCGAGGACGTGGTCAACTCTCGTCCGCTGTCCAGTCCCATGACCATGGCGATGGTGTGCCCCGTGTCCACGTCGGCGAACGCGCTGCTCATCTGTTCCGAGGCGGCGGCCGCCGAGGTGCTGCCCACACCGGTTCTCATCGGCGCCATGGCCACCAGCAGCGATCCGTACCTCGGCGGCGGTAAGAGCGATTTCGCCGCGATGGAGAATCTCTCGATCCTGGCACGCAAGGTGTATCGCCTGGCCGATGTCTACGATCCGATTGCCGACTTCGACGTCGTCGAGGTGTTCTCGCCGTATGCGCCGATGCAGCCGATGCAACTCGAGGCGCTCGGATTCGCGCCGCCCGGCGGGGGCATCGACCTGATCCGCTCGGGGGCGACCCGTATCGACGGCAAGATCCCGGTCAACCTGTCCGGCGGACCGCTGTGCACCAATGCCGGCGTGGCCGGCGAACTCGCTCCCTACGTGTACGTCGCACTACAGCTCATGGGCGACGCTCCGGAACAGATGCAGGTACCCGGCGCCCGCCGGGGCCTGGCACACGGAACCGGGGGCACATTCTTCCAATTCGAGAATCTGGCTGTCCTGGAAAGGTACGAGCGCTCATGACCACCGAAACTTCTGGCACCATCACGACCCAGCGGGTCCATTGGGACCTCGACTACGACGTGCACCTCGGTCGGACCTGGGGCCGCTTCATGCAGGGGCTGACCGAGAAGAAGATCCTCGCCAACGCGTGTCCGGAGTGCGATCGGGTCTTCGTCCCTCCGCAGGCATACTGCGAAGCCTGCTTCGTGGCCACCGATGAGTGGCAGGAACTTCCGCCCGAGGGCGAGGTGGAGGTGTTCACCGTGGCGTGGCAGAGCTTCCGCGGTGGGCCGAAGCCGCCGTACGCCATCGCCGGGATCCGCCTCGACGGCGCCAGCACGCTTCTCATGCACTATGTGAGCGGGCTCGACCTCTCCGATCCCGCCGCAGTCGGCGGCCAGCTCAAGCCCGGCGCGCGGGTTCGGGCCGTCTGGGCCGATGACCGGACCGGACAGATCCTCGACATCGCGCACTTCGAGCAGATCCCATGAGCACGACCATCTCCGACGCCGTCTCCGAACTCCTCGCGGCCCATGACCCGTCGACGACCGAGCGGTTCGATTTCCTGCGTGCCCAGTTCGATGCCGGGCTGGCGTGGGTGCACTACCCCGAGGGACTCGGGGGCCGCGGACTCGACCGAGAGTTACAGGTCACGGTCGACCGGCTGTTGGCAGAAGCCGGCGCCCCCAACAACGAGCCCCATCGCAACATCATCGGTCTCGGGATGGCGGCGCCCACGATCCTCCGATTCGGAACCGACGAACAGAAGGCTCGCTGGTTGCGTCCGTTGTGGACGGGCGAAGAGATCTGGTGCCAACTCTTCTCCGAACCGGGAGCAGGCTCGGACCTCGCCAATGTCGCGACCAGCGCCGTCCGCAAGGACGACCGGTGGGTCGTCAACGGCCAGAAGGTGTGGACTTCGCTGGCCCACGACGCCAGCTGGGCGATCCTGGTCACCCGAACAGACACCTCGGTCCCGAAGCACAAGGGCCTGACCTTCTTCGTCTGCGACATGAGTGCAGCAGGTGTGGATGTGCGTCCGCTGCGCCAGATCACCGGTGAGAGTGAATTCAACGAGGTCTTCCTCGACGGAGTCGAGATCCCCGACGAGGATCGACTCGGCAACGTCGGACAGGGATGGGCCGTCACCCAGAACACCCTGATGAACGAACGAGTCGCTATCGCTGCCGGCACCGTGCCGCGGGAGAGCGGAGCCATCGGGGAACTGGTCAAGGTCTGGCGTACGCGGCCGGAGCTGCGCACCGCGGCACTGCACGACGAGGTCATGCAGTTCTGGGTCGGGGCGGAGGTCGCCCGCCTGACCGCCGAACGGCTAGGCCAGAAGCAGGCAGCCGGCCAACCGGGCCCGGAAGCGTCGGGGTCGAAGCTCACCTATGCCCGGCTCAACCAGCAGATCGCCTCTCTCGAGCTCGATCTCCTCGGCGCCGAGGCACTTCGCTACGGCGACTACTCGGCGCGCCGGCCGGTGATCGTCGAACATTCCGAGAGTCCGGCTGGGTGGCGCTACCTGCGGGCCAAGGGCAACTCGATCGAAGGCGGCACGTCGGAGATCATGCGCAACATCATCGCCGAACGTGTGCTGCAGCTCCCGCCCGAGCCGCGCGCCGACAAGGACACGCCTTGGAAGGATCTTCCCCGATGACGGTCACGACGCCGGAAACCGGCAATCTCCTCTACACCGAGATCGAAGATGACCTACGCCAGAGTGTGCGATCGCTGCTGGACAAACGGTGTGGGTGGACAGAAGTTCTGGCGCGCACCGAATCGGCCGATCTCGTCGACACGAGTCTGTGGTCCACCCTTGCCGGCGAACTGGGCTGCGCGGCCATGCCGATCCCCGAAGAACAGGGCGGTGCCGGCGGGAGTTGGCGCGAGGCCGCAGTGGTAGCCGAGGAACTCGGCCGTGCGGTCGCTCCCGTGCCGTTCCTCGGCTCGGCCGGCATTTCCACCGCCCTGCTGCTCGAACTGCGCCTGGCCGACGTTCTCGAGCAGATCGCCTCGGGCGAGTCGACGGCGGTGTTGTGCATTCCGTTCGCGGCGACGCCGTACGACGGCGATCCGTCGTCGGTCACCGTGGACAGCGGGCGTCTGCAGGGTCGGGTGTCCGGTGTCGTCGATGCCGGCGCCGCCGACATTCTGCTCGTGCCCACCACAGACGGTCTCTACCTCGTGCCCGCTGATACCGCGACGATCACGGAGTCGGTGTCGCTGGACATGACCCGACCCGTCTCGGACATCTCGTTCGACGGCGCCGAGGGCCGACGTCTCGCCGACGCGGGCGCCGAGCTCGACGCGGCCGTGTTCACCGCCCTGCGGGTCGGAGCGATGCTGCTGGCCTCCGAGCAGCTCGGCCTCGCCGAGAGGTGCCTGGATCTCACCGTCGAGTATCTGGCGACTCGTCGGCAGTTCGCCCGTCTGCTCGGGTCCTACCAGGCACTCAAGCACCGGCTTGCCGACCTGTGGGTGCTCATCACCCAGGCGAGGGCGGTCGCGCGATACGCCGCCGAGTGTGCCGCGACGAGGTCCTCGGATCTGCCGATCGCCGTTGCCCTGGCGCAGGCCACCTGTTCCGAGGTCGCGCAGCAGGCGGCCGAGGAGTGCATTCAACTCCACGGAGGTATCGGTTTCACCTGGGAGCATCCGGCGCATCTCTACCTCAAGCGCGCGAAGGCCGACGCCATAGGTCTGGGCACCGCTTCGGCACATCGCGCGGCACTGGCCACGCTCATCGACATCCAGTTGCCGGAGGCGCGCTGATGGCCGCCGATCTCACCGGTACCACGGCTGTCGTCACTGGCGGTAACAACGGGATCGGCCGCGCTCTCGCCGTCGGCATCGCCAAAGCCGGTGCAGACGTGGCGATCTGGGCGCGCAATGCCGAGCGCAATGCGCAGACCGTCGCCGAGATCGAGACATTCGGGGTGAAGGCGCTCGCGGTGAGCTGCGACGTGACCGACGAGCAGGCCGTCATCGCGGCCATGGACGAGACGGTGACGACGCTCGGGCCGCTGGGTTGTTTCGTGGCGAATTCCGGGATCTCGGTCGAGACCCCGATCGTGGACATGTCCTTCGACACCTGGCGACATGTGCTCGCCACGAATCTCGACGGGGCCTTCCTCTGTACTCGCGAGGCGGCGCGGCGGTTCGTCGACCAGGGAGTCGGTGGCTCCATGGTCGTTGTGTCGTCAACCATCAGCCGCTACGGCGGGGCGGGTATGGCCGCCTACGGTGCGAGCAAGACCGGGGTGCTCGGCCTCGGCCGGACACTGGCGGTCGAACTCGCCCGGCACCGAGTGCGATGCAACGTGCTGATCCCGGGATGGACCAAGACCGCCATGAACGAGCACTTGCAAGCAGACGAGCGGTTCGTCCGGGCGACTAGCGGCCGGACGCCGGTTCGGCGATGGGCGGAGCCGGAGGAGTTCCACGACATCGCGGCCTTCCTGGCCGATCCGACCCTGACGTTCCACACCGGAAACGAGGTGATCGTCGATGGCGGTTACACCATCTACTGAAAAAGCCTCCGACGCAACGCACGCCACCGGTGACAGCGGTGGGTCGGGGACCAGGTCGTCGGCAGCGGATCTCCCCGACATTGCGGGCCTCAAGCGGTCACTGGACGGTAAGCAACTCCCGGGCGCCAGTATCACCATCGAGCCGTATCAGAGCGTGCTGGCCGATTACGCGCTGGAAGCCGGTACCGACGACTCGGGTGACGCGCACCCGTTGTGGGGGCTTGTGTTTGCCCTGCGGGGGATGGGCATCAGCGTCGACGAGCTGTGCGCTCTCGCCGGCCAACGAGCCCAGGACGTGCTGTTGTTCGGCAACTGCGAAGTGATCCAGCACCGGCCGTTGCGCGTCGGCGCCACGATCGATGTCTCTGCGACCATCGAGCCCGTCAGTCGCAAGGAGACCCGGAACGGCGGTCACCTGGACTTCGTGACCGTCCGAACGGCCTTCCACGACAGAGACGACCCGTCCGATGGTCCTGTCGGCGAGGTCGTCAACGGCTTCATCTTCAAGCGAGGAGCGTAGATGACACTCACGACCGAACCGCGCGTCGGTGACGCCCTGCCCGCCTTCCTCGTCGACTCGGTGGACGCCGACAAGATCCGGATCATGGCTCTGATCTTCCAGGACCCCAACCCCATTCACTTCAATCTCGAGGCTGTGCGCGATGCGGGTCTGGGCGACAGATTCGTCAACCAGGGCGGTGTCACGATGGCTTACATCATCAACATGCTCACCAGCTGGACCGGGTCGCGCGGGTCGATCCGTTCCCTGTCCACCCGATTCACCGCAAATGTCTTCGCAGGGGATGCGGTCGAGGCCGGCGGAACGGTGACCGGCGTGCGCCACACCGACGGTCAGACGCTGGTCGACTGCGACGTCTGGGTCCGTCCCGTCACCGCGGACGGCGATGCACCTCCCGTCGTCGCCGGAACCGCCACCGTCGCACTGTGAACCCGTCGCGCACCAGCACGATGGAACACGACGGCCGACTACATCGACCAGGGGTTGCTCTGGTCTCACAACAAGGAGAATCTCAGTGAAGGTCAGCGGAAGCTCGGCCCTGGTCACCGGTGGAGCGTCGGGTCTCGGCCTCGCCACCGCCGAAAAGCTCAGCGCCGCCGGAGCGCAGGTCGTGATCGTCGATCTCCCCGGATCGCCCGGCGCGGATGTCGCCGAACGCTCGGAAGGCATCACCTTCGTGCCCGCCGATGTGCGTGACAGCGAACAGATCTCGGCAGCCATCGAGACCGCCTCGTCCCTGGCTCCCCTGCGGATCACGATCAACTGCGCGGGCATCGGCGACCCAGCCAAGACCCTCGGACGTCGCGGCCCCCTCGCGCTCGACCGGTTCGAGCGCGTCATCTCGATCAACCTGCTGGGGACCTTCAACGTGATCCGGCTCGCCGCCGAGGCGATCGCGGCCACCGACCCCGTCGAGGGGGAGCGCGGCGTCATCGTGAACACGGCATCGGTGGCCGCTTTCGACGGGCAGGTCGGCCAGGCGTCCTACTCCGCATCCAAGGCGGCGATCGCAGGGATGACGTTGCCGGTCGCCAGGGATCTGGCCGAATCGTTGATCCGCGTTGTCACCATCGCGCCGGGAATGTTCGCCACCCCGATCTTGCAGGGGTTGACCGACGACGCTCGTGCGTCGCTGGAGGAACAGATCCCCCATCCCTCACGGTTGGGCCGGCCGACCGAATATGCCGACCTCGTTGCGCACATCGTCGACAACCCGATGCTCAACGGTGAGACCATCCGGCTCGACGGCGCTCTGCGGATGGCACCGCGATGAGCCGCACCGCGCTGGTGACCGGCGCGTCACGGGGGATCGGTCTCGAGATTGCCCGCCGGTTCGCCTCTGCCGGATGGGATCTCACCGTCAGTGCGCGAACCGAATCCACTCTCGCCGAGGCGACGGACTCGCTGCGTGCCGAGTCGGCAAGCGAGGTGAGCGCGGTCGTGGCGGACATGGCGTCGGAAGAGGACGTCTCGAGGCTGGCCGCCGCACACCGGGACCGCTTCGGTCGCCTCGACGCCCTGGTACTCAATGCCGGCATGGGCTCGATCGGCCCGTTCGACGAGTTCCCGGTCCGCAGGTTGGACAAGCTGCTGACCGTCAATGTCCGCTCTGCGTATCTGCTCATCCAGCAATTGCTGCCTCTGCTCCGGGCTACCGCGGGTGACGCCGGATCGAGTCGGGTGATCGCGATCTCGTCGCTGACCGGGACGGCCTCGGAGCCGTTGAACTCGGCTTATGGCGCGAGCAAGGCCGCGTTGACATCGCTGTGCGAGACGCTGAACACAGAGGAGTCGCTCGGCGGGGTCAGTGCCACTGCGTTGTGCCCTGGTTACGTGGCGACGGACATGACCGCACCTCTGACCGGTGAGGTCCCGGCCGACACCATGATCGACCCGGTCGAGATCGCCGAGCTCGCGGTCGGACTGACCCGGCTGGGCCGCAGCGCGGTCATCCCCGCCATCTTCATCTCTCGGCCCGGACCGCTCGTGTGGCGGGTCTGAGACACCCAATTCCGCACCCGGCTGTCCTGTTTCGGGACAGTCGACCGAGTCCCCACAATCGTAAGGTCAGCCCATGCTGTTGGATTTGGACGACGCCCGCCGTGACTTCCGCGACTACGTGCGCGGGTGGGTGGACAAGAATTTTCCTCCCGAGCGCGCTCTGGAGCTGGAGAAGCAGGAGTACCAGTATCCGTTCGAACTCTGGGATGCCATGGCCGACGCTGGCTTTCACGCCATGGGCATCGACGAGGCGTATGGCGGGCAGGGTGGTGACGCCGTTGACACCGCTGTCCTGGCCCGGGAGCTCGCGCGAAGCCTCGGCGGCCTGTCCTGGGTGTGGGGCATCCCCTCGTTCGCCGGTGCGAAGGCGCTGAGCCACGGCGGTACCGAGGAACAGAAGAAGGAACTTCTCCCCGCACTCGCCGCCGGTCGCATCCGCTTCTCCATCGCGGTGACCGAACCCGGCGGCGGCACCGATCTGCTCGGTGCGATGCGCACGCGTGCCACCAAGGTGCCCGGTGGCTGGAAGGTCTCCGGGCAGAAGATGTGGTCCACTGGAGCAAAGCAGGCCACGTATCTGCTGCTGCTCGCAAGAAGCGGCGATCCTGAAGGTCCCGGCAAGCGTCCCCCGACGACACTTCTGCTCGTCCCGACGGACTCGCCGGGTATCGAGATGAGATACATCCCCAAGATGGGCATGCGCGCGATGGGGTCATGTGAGGTCTTCCTCGACGACGTGTTCGTGTCCGACTCACAACTGCTCGGCGTCGAGAACCAGGGCTTCAAAGTGCTCGTCGCTTCACTGAACAACGAGCGGGTGATGAGCGGTGCACTGGCGTTGGGCATGCTGGACGGCATCCTCGAGGAGTCCGTCGAATACGCATCGACCCGCACCGCATTCGGAAAGGTGATCGGCGGGCACCAGATCATCCAGCACTACATCGCCGACACCGCCCTCGCCCAGAAGCAGTGCGAGCTACTTACATTCGACGCCGCTTGGCGCGAGGCGTCGGGTGCGAACTGCCACAAGGAGGCGAACATCGTTAAGGTCGTGACTTCCGAGCTTGCCGTTGCCTCGGCCGATCGCGGCATTCAGGTCCTCGGTGGGATGGGCATCTCGTCGGAGACTCACGCGCAACGCTTCTGGCGGGATCTGCGTCAGTTCCGGATCGCGCCCATCAGCAACGAGATGGCGCGTAACAACCTCGCCGAAACCTTCGGTCTTCCACGGTCCTACTGAAGACGTAGCCGTCAACCAAGAGAACTGCCCGCTTGCAATGCGGAGCTGGACCCGGTACGCACATCCGCGACGAACGGAGCGCCATGACGCGAGCTCAAAAGACTGCGGGGAGCACCCGTCGAGGATGCGCCCCGATTGGATCCGATCCTCAACTACGCATACGTAGAGCCACAGAATCGCTCTCTGAAGGCAACCTCGTGATGATCGTTGACGATAGAGATCACTCACGGGTACAGGGCTACCTCATTCTTGCGGCCGAATGCGCGACAGCGCAGAATGTTGCATTCATGGTCCGGCACAGCTCGGGCCTCCTATGTGTCGCACTGCCAGCGTCCGATTGTGATCGCTTGGAACTACCCAGGATGGAGGGTGTCGACGAGACTGATTTGGTCGAGCTCTGGGCACGTGTAACTGTCGACGCCATAGACGGGGTAACGACCGGAATTTCGGCCAGCGATCGTGCGCGCACGTCTACGCTGTTGGCGGACGTCGAAAGCGGCCCGCGCGACTTTACCCGACCGGGGCATGTCGTTCCGGTGCGCATTGCCGAAGCGGGACTCGCCGAGCGGGACAGCATCGCCGAAGCAGCTGTTCAGGTGGTGGCTGCGGCCGGTCGTCAACCGGCCGCGCTGTTCGCGACCGTTGTAAGTGGTGGAGCCCCGGGATGGGATCTCCCAAATCTGTCCGAACTCGGTAGATTCGCCGCCGCGGAAGGTCTGTCGATGATAACGGTCACTGATATCCGGGACGACTATCTGGATTACGGATTATCCGTTGAGAGGATTTCGACCGCGAGAGTACCTCAAAACGAGGTTGCAATTTATCGGCTGGCCAACTCAGACGTGATCTATCTTGTCATCGTGGATGGAGATCATAAAGGGGCCGTTGGCGTACAATTGCACACTGGCGACGCAAGTTCTTTGGCGCTACAAGAGCGCCATCAGGCACGACCGTGTCTGCCCTCTGCCGACGCGGCTGGATTAATACACATTCAACATATCGGATCTGATTCCGTCAACAAATCGGTCGATGCTGCCATAGTGGCGACGATCGTAGCGGATCTCGGGCCGGCCTCGGTGCGTCTAGTGAACGACAACAGTGCCCTTGAACGCGCACTGCGAGTTCGGGGCATCGAAAACTCCGGCAGACGCAATGCCGCGAGCAGGGAACTAAGAAATTGTTAATTGCCCTCGTGTAGACTTCAGCCCCACCATCTACCCCAGAACTTTCCGCACGTATTGTGTAGGTAGACGATTCAGGGGGCGAAGGCTCGGCAGGGTCAAGTGGTCGCCGCAACAGCCTGACTTGTGGAGGCTTTGGTGGCTGTTGCTGGGGTGCGCGTTGGGGAGGAGTTGCGGGCTCGGTTTTGGGTTGAGATCGATGCGGGGGCCTCGGTTGTAGCAGCGGCTCGATCGATCGGGGTGTCATCGTTTACCGGCTACGCGTGGATGCACTCTGCGGGGCGTTCGTTGCCCAGCGGTCGCGGTCAAGGCCGGACCATATCTGCTGAGGTCCGCGGGCAGTTCTGGTTCGGATTACGTCAGGGACTGACTGTCGCGGCGGCAGCCAGAACTGCCGGCGTGTCGAAAAAGGCTGGCCAAAGATGGTTCAAGCAGGCTGGCGGGGTGCGCCCTGTGACGATCAATGCCGAACTAGAAGCAACGGTCGCCCCCGGTAGCGGCCCGTTGTCCTGGATAGACCGCTGCCGGTATCGAAGAAATGCTCACCGCCGGCTACACCCAGGCGCAGATCGCACGGCTGCTTGGCCGCGCACCCTCGACGATCAGCCGGGAAGTGGTGCGTGGCAGACCAGCAGACCAGCAGACCAGCAGGGTTGCTATCGGGCTCTGGTTGGGCAGAACAGGGCCCAGGCCGCAGCGCGGCGCCCCAAACAACGCAAGTTGGTCGAGGGCGCCCGTCTTTACACTGAAGTCGCCGAACGACTCAAAGTCCGGCAGAGCCCGGCACAGATCTCGGGATCGTTGTCGGCGGAGTTTCCCGACGACCCGGAGATGCAGGTGTCCCACGAAACGATCTATCAGGCGCTCTACGTTCAGGCTCGTGGCGGACTCAAAAAGGAGGTCCAGATCGCGTTGCGTACCGGGCGGTTCCATCGTAAAGCGCAGGGACGCAACACCTCTGACCGTGCACGTTTCAAAAACATGGTGTCGATCAGTGAGCGGCCGGCCGAGGCCGATGATCGGGCGGTGCCTGGCCATTGGGAAGGTGACCTGATCATGGGGACCGGTAACCCCTCGGCGATCGGCACGCTCGTCGAGCGCACTACCGGGTTCGTGATGCTGTTGCACCTTCGCGAGGATCACACCGCCGAAACTGTCGCTGCTGCTATGACCGCGGCGGTACCCCAGATTCCCGAGATCTTGCAGCGGTCGTTGACCTGGAATCAGGGCTCGGAGATGGCGTTGCACACCGCGATCACCGCAGCGACCGGGCTGCCGATCTACTTTGCCGACCCACACAGCCCCTGGCAGCGAGGCAGCAACGAGAACACCAACGGCCTGCTACGCCAATACTTTCCCAAAGGAACCGACCTGTCGTTTCACGGGCCGGGCATCCTGGCCAACGTCGCCGCCGAACTCGACGCCCGACCCCGCAAGCGGCACGGTTGGCGCAGCCCCGCCTACAAGCTCGACGAACTACTACGATCAGGACCAACCGATCCCGCTGTTGCAGCGACCGGTTGAATCCGCCCTCCCCTCGACCATGCGAAGCTGTTCTTGAGGAGCTTGAAACAGGACAACAGTACTCATCTGCCCGCTGAACATACTCGTCGCGACTTCTCACCAAGCGCGGTAATCGCCGACCGTGCAATGGCAGGAATTGGAGTATTGCGAGGTGAGTACAGGGAGCCTGGGTTGATCTCGATTCCCTTCGCTTGCGTTCCAAGGCGAGAACTGGCAGGAAGTGCTCGCCGGTCATCGCGGTGGTGTCAGCACCCCTGACGCCCATGCAGCGCTGATGCCACGGTCGACTGCGATCGCCTGACCGTTGACCCAGTTAGCGTTCGGCGAGACCAGAAAGATTACCACATCGGCCACTTCCTGAGGGGTTGCATGCCGCCCGAAGAGTGATTTGACACTGTCGAGGAGCGACTTTCCCATGGTCGCTTCGAAATCTCCGAGAATCGGTGTTTGCACGGGTCCGGGGAGTACCGCGTTTATGCGGAGGCCTCGTTTGGCGTAGTAAAGCGCGCGGTGGAGTGTGTATATAGTGACCGCCTCTTTCGAGAGGCTGTAAGCGGCCTCACTACGCTCAGATGCCGCAAACCAGGCAGCGCCAAGGTCGAAGGATGTTTCTTCAACAATCAGGTTTGTTAGTTCCTCAATGTGACTAGGCCAGCGAAATCCGGCTGTCGACGCCACCGAAACTACTGATCCTCCCGTACGAA
Source organism: Gordonia terrae (assembly GCF_001698225.1). Taxonomy (NCBI): domain Bacteria; kingdom Bacillati; phylum Actinomycetota; class Actinomycetes; order Mycobacteriales; family Gordoniaceae; genus Gordonia; species Gordonia terrae. The sequence goes on along the minus strand of NZ_CP016594.1, from coordinate 3,936,853 downwards.
GTCGATCGATAAGACTCTCAGTGAGATGCCGAAGTCCGAGGAAGTTCACCGCAAAAACTGTTTCCGGTGGGTAGGTTCCTGGAACGCCGGCTACGTTGATCAGCGCATCCCAGGACCCGTCGAGTTCATCGATGGCGGCGTCGATGCTGTGGCGGTCGCCCAAATCGACGGGAATGTGAGCCGCGACGTCAATGACTGGTGCGTGGCGGTCTAGACTGACAACCTCGTGTCCGTCTGCCACCAGTCCTCGTGTCACCGCGTCGCCGATGCCTGACGCCGCACCGGTAACTAAATATCTGCATCTATTCACTTGCCGAGGCTCTCTTATGTTTGGTTTACGAACTGACTTACGATGGTGTTGAATTGCGCCGTCTCCTCTAGGTTTGGCGAATGCCCTGATTCCTCGAACCACGCGATTCGCGCATTCGAGATTCCCGCTTGGTATTGCTGGACTCTTTCTGCTGGGGCAATCGCGTCGGCTCGGCCTTGGCAAATCAAAGTCAACGCACGGACGGAGGGCAGTTCGGGCCCCAGATCGTGCTGCATGAATTCGTCAAGCATGACTCCGGCGCTCCAGGTTGGGGCGCGTAGAGCTAGTGTCATCAGGGCGTGGCGCAGCCCCTCCGAGTAAGGAGACTTCGGCATTTGATCGATGGTTGCCAGGCGAAACTCTTCGCCCGAAAGAGCTTCTGCAGACAGCGCCCCTTCCGCGATCTCGGTAGGCACACCGTACGGATTATTCTCGCCCGCTAAGTATTTCGGCCCAAAGGGAGCAACTAGAACCAGTCTCTCGACCCGACTCGGGTAGCGACTAGCGATACGTACCGCGACAGCGCCGCCGAGAGACCATCCGACCAGTGAAGCGGAGCTGAGGCCCAAGTGATCGAGTACAGCCACCGCATCGTCGGCTAACCGGTCAGGACCCAGCGCCGACGTAGGCTTATCAGAGTCTCCGTGGCCGCGCAGATCCACCGCAATGATGCGATTGTCGGTCGACCACGCCCGGGATTGGCGATCCCAGGCTTGGCGGCCGAACCCCCAAGCGTGCAAGAGGACGATCGCGCGGCCGTCCCGGGGGCCGATGTCGTCATACGCGATGGACACGCCGGGTTCCACCTCAATACGTCTCATAGCAGGATTCCTTTCGGGTTCTCTTGGCGGAAGCCGGACTAGTATCTGCTGTGAGTTTCACGCTCTGATGAACATATGGATGTTGCAATTCGCTACATGGCAGGTCCCCGATAGCCGGTCCAGGCAGTTCTAGAGCCAGTTTCTTCTAGCTGTCGGTCAGTCGATCTCGCAGCCCACAGGGTGGTGCTGGTGGGTGCATCGGGCAGCGTACTCGGCCGGGGTCTGGTAGCCCAGCGCCGAGTGGCGGTGCCGGTGGTTGTGGTCGTCTTTGAAATCGTCGATCACCACGCGAGCTTCGAGCAGGGTGGGCCAGCAGTTGCGGTTCAGGCACTCGTCGCGAAGCCGGTTGTTGAACGATTCGATGAACCCGTTGTTCCACGGCGTGCCGGGCGGAATATAGGAGATGCCTACCGACCCTGCACAGCACGCCTGGAGCGCCTCTGAGATGAACTCAGGGCCGTTGTCCATGCGTAGCACCATGGGTGGGCCACCCCAGATCGCGAAGGTCTTCTCCAATTCCTCGACCAACCGGTCGGCGGTGATCGAGCGATCCACGATGTTGAGCAACGACATCCGGGTGTGTTCATCGACCATTGATGCGATCTTGACCTTCTTGCCATCCACGGTCGAGTCAAACTGAAAGTCCAATGCCCACACCACCTTCGGCGCATCCGGCGCCACGATCGGCACTGACGATTGCCCGGCTCGTTTGCGCCGCGGCGCCCGGCGCACCTGCAGGCCCTCCTCCGTCCACAGCCGATGCACCTTCTTCTTGTTCACCTCGATACCGTCGTCGAACCGCAGGTGCGCCCACGCCCGCCGGAACCCGTGTCGCGGGTGCTTGCGGGCGTAGGTGCGTAGCTGTGCACGCATACCAGCGTCCGGGTCGGCCGGTGTCTGAGCCAACGGCAGACGCCGGTAGGTAGACCGTGAAAGCCCAACAACGCTGCACGCCATACGTTCTGACATGTTCTTCACGTCTTTGAGCATGTCGATCGCGGCGCGTTTGGCGGTCGGGCTCAGAATTTTCCCTTGGCGATCTCCCGCAGCGCGTCTTTCTCCAACTCGGCGTCGGCGAGCAGGCGCTTGAGCCGGCCGTTCTGCTCGCGTAGCTCCTTGAGTTCCTTGGCGGCATCAGCGTCCATACCGCCGTACTGGCGGCGCCAGTTGTACAAGGTGGCCGCCGACACCTCGAGGTCGGCGGCGATCTCCTCGCCGTTCTTGCCCTCGGCCGCCAGTTCATCGGCTCGGCGCAACTTGCGCACGATGTCCTCAGCCGAGTGACGCTTCCGTCCCGCCATGATCCCTATCGTCCCTTCTCCGCCCTCAACAGGGCAATCAGGACTCTAGAACCACCCGGACCGGTTCACGGGGGACACGCCAGGACTCTAGAACCACCCGGACCGGTTCACGGGGGACACGCCATACACGTCCCGAATCTCTGTACTGCGCGACGAATTGAATGCGTCTTTTAACGACAGCCGGGAGATTGACGTCGACGACGACTTGTGCTCGAGTCGGATCAGTTCTCGGTGCTGGTTCCGTTCAGTATCGGACGCGCGCATTCGAGGTGGGTTCTACGCGCCAACTTCTCAACAACCCTTGGCGTATGCGACTTCTCTGGAGTTCGACTAACCTAAAGTGGTAAATCGGCCCAGGGTTTGAGGCGTGGCTGGCCTCGAACCATCAAATATCGACTACCAAGCCCAAGCGAGGCCAACTTGAAATCTTGCCCGAGAATTGTGAGGCAGTCAGAAGTTGAAATTTGACGTATCTAACCCTAAGGCGCGAGCTTTCCGATAGAGGGTTGAGCGCGCGACCCCTAAGAACTCGGCTGCGAGTTTCTTGTTGCCGTCAGCGTCGCGCATAGCGGTGATTATCGCGATAGCCTCGCTCTCTTCGAGGCGGCTCAGCTTGCGCATGTTTCTGTGGAGTTGGATGTCGGCGGGAAGGTCGCAGACACGGACATCTATTCTGTCGCGGCGGTTGCGGAGAACGTCGGCAACCACAAAGCGGAGCTCAGCGACGTTGTGAGTCCAAGGCAGGCGGTTGAGGAGAGAAACGGTCTCAGGCAGCCAGGTGGGTCCAGCGCGGCCGCATTCGGCTGTGGTCAATGCCTGCAGTAGTTCGGGAAGGTCGTCACGTCGGTCACGTAAGGCCGGTAATGCTGCGACGCTGAAGTGTGTTGTGACGTCGTGCAGCATGGTGGCGGCGCGGGCCCCGACATCTGTGCGGTATGTCGCTAAGACTTTGACGTTCTGGTGCTGTGCCCGCGCCAAGATTGAACGGAGATGTTTCTGGTCGATCCACATTACATCTTCTATAAGTAGGAAACGGCAGTTGTCGTCGGAGAGCGCTTCATAACACTCTTCCGCGGTGTGGCAAAGGCTGTGTCGGTCATGTGGACACAGTGCCTCAATGGCCGTGGTCTTTCCAGTCCCGGGTTCCCCAACCACCAAGATGGGCGATGGCCGGGCCATTGCCGCGTCAGCATCGGCGCAGAAGCGCCGCCAAGCATGTGTATGGCCAACCATCCCCGAGAGTGAACGCTCGACTGCTGGTATTTCAGCTTCCTTGACCAGCGTTGCGGGTGCCGGCATGGTCGCGTCTACGATTCGGTCGAAACGAATGATGACTCCGGCGTGCAGGCCGGAGTTTGTCTCGATAGGCGCGCATTCGGCCCGAACCTGGCCCTGTCCCTCTAGGTCGAAGGACCTTCTGACCGTTTCCGACGATTTCCTGACAGTGGCTGCGAGGTCCCACAACGACTGCTGGTCGATCTGGGACATTAGTTGGGTGCTTTTGGCGTTCCCGACGACGGTTTTGTCGTCGATACAGACTACCGACTGTCTACCGTTCTTGGTGCTGCGGATATATGTGGCAAACAGTGCCCGTTCACGCTCAGTAGACATGTCCAACAGGCACGACGCTACGTCTGACGCGAACTCCTGTGCCCACAAGAGCATGAGTGGACTGGAATCGACGAACGAGCATACTACGCTCACGCAGCCGAGTTTGCGCTGCGTGACCGGGTGGCGTACGTGTATGGCGGCGCTTGACATCTGCTGCGCTTGCGCTGAGAAGTGCTCAGGGCCGCGGACGATCACCGATCTCCCGGTTTCTTGTAATATGGCGAGGCTCGCAGTGCCTACTGCGTCCTCAGCGACGCTCCAGCCGGGTAGTACGCCGATCTCGTCGAGAGTGCTAGAGAAGCTCGAATTGTCTGTGGCGCGGAGCAGGACTCTGCCATCTGTGGACGTCAGGACGATCGCATACGGCAGGTTGGTGACGACATCCCGTCGCTCGTGGAGTACCTGTCGGGCGGCACGCACCAGCTTTCCATCGATCGGTTCGGTTGAGGTGCCGGGCCGGGGCAGTGCGTTGTCTGTCTTCAACCCGCTGCGTAGAGAGCGTTGCCACGAATGGGCGACTGCCAGGGGCACCGGAGTGTCCGCCGGCAGTGAGCCGGTTGCGAAGAACTCCTGACGTGACTTCGCGACTGTTGAGAACGACCATTCCATTGTCGGCAACTCCTTACGCCCACCTCCCCACTAGGTTCTGCGTGGGAGTGTCATTATCACATCATCGTGTGTGACACGCGACACCCTGTGTCCCAAGTTGGGACACAGGGTGTCGTTTGGAATGGTCCAAGTCCGACTGCGGCGATGTCTATTGGCGAGAGGGCCCAACTACCGCCTGGAGTTGGGTGTACTCGGCCAGGCCCCATCGTCCGTTCTCTACACCGAGTCCACTCGATTTGTGGCCACCGAAGGGTAGATCTGGGCGCACTGCGCTGCCGTGCTGGTTGATCGACACCTGCCCGCAGTCAAGCTGATCGCCGATTGCTCGCGCCCGCTCGGGGTCCTGTGACCAGACCGATGCGGTGAGACCGTAGTCAGTCGAGTTGGCGCGGGCAATCGCCTCCTGCTCTCCACGGAACGACAGCACTGGCAGCACCGGACCAAACTGCTCCTCGGCAACTACTTCGTCCTCATCGGTAACTCCTTCGAGGATCGTCGGTTCGAAAAAGTACCCCACACCGCTGATCGGCTTTCCGCCGGCAGTGGCGCGAGCGGCCCCTCGGTCCAGGGCATGGGTGGTAAGGTCCTTCACTCGTTCGTACTGGGGACGATTGTTGAGCGGCCCGAGCTGGCTGTCCGGCTCGCGGCCTGCACCAACAGTGATGGATTTGGCGATGTCGGAGAGCAGGTCGACTACCTCCCTGTAGATGGACTCGTGGACGTAGGCCCTCTTCACAGCAAGGCAGACCTGGCCGTTATTGCGGAAGGCGCCCCAGAAGAGATCCTCAGCAATAGCCTGAGGATCAGCATCGTCCAAGATGATTGCTGGGTCGTTCCCTCCGAGTTCCAGCGTGACACGCTTGAGATCTGCCGCCGCGGCGGCGGCGACTCGTTTGCCCGTGGCGGTCGAGCCGGTGAAACTTATCTTGCGCACGGCTTTATGCGCAGTCAGCTGCGCGCCAAGCGGGTCTGGGCCAGTGACTACGTTGAGCACCCCGGCAGGCAGGTGCCGGGCGAACACTTCGCCGACAGCTAGGGTCGCCAGCGGCGTGTAAGGCGAGGGCTTCAGCACGAGCGTATTTCCGGTCCGCAGGGCCGGCGCGATCTTCCACATTGCCAAGGCAATGGGAAAATTCCATGGGGTGATCGCCGCGACTACTCCTAGTGGGCTGCGCCGAACCTCGGCATATCCGGCGGTGTCGTCCTGTATTACCTCCGGTGTGTCGTCTAACCGGGCGAAGTGTCGCAGCCAGAGACCAGCTGTGGCGATCTCTCTCACGGCATCTGCAAGTGGTTTGCCTTGTTCGTCAGTGAGAATTTCGGCAATGCGTGGCGATTCGGCTTCGAGAGCGTCGGCGGCCGCGATCATGGCTTCGCGCCGCGCATCTTCATCGGTAGCCCACGAACTGCCAGCCGCTAGTGAGGCTGCCGTCACTGCCGAGTTCAGCTGCGCTTCATCTGCGGCGGGAGCTACTCCGGCGATGCGCTCGGTAGCTGGATTGATGACACCGAAAGACGAGCTCCCAGCCACCAGCTTTCCGTCGATGACCAGCGAGAAGTCTGCCTGCCTGGTAGTCGATCGCCCACCCTGAGTGGCGTTGGTCATCGAGCCTCCAGCGGAACCTTGGCGGTTACACCGCCGTCGACCGTAAGGTCGGACCCCGACACATACCAGGAGTCATCCGACGAAAGGTACAGCGCTGCCAGGGCTATCTCGTGAGGATCTGCGGCGTAGCCAAGAGGCACCTGCTCTTCCATCGGCGCCAGCGCCTCTTTCGATGCCCCTTCAGGACGAATAAGGGGAGTGTCGATCAATCCTGGGATGATCGCATTAACCCGGATGTTGCTTCGGCCGAGTTCGAGAGCAGCGCTCCGTACAAGACCCCGAACTGCGAACTTTGCCGAGGAATATGCCGAAAGTCCAGGATGGGAAGCGATCCCGTCCAGCGACGAGATGGCGATAATGGAGCCTCCTCCCGCATTGGTAATTGCTGGTGTCACAGCTTTGATTCCGCGGTAAGTGCCAAATAGCATGATGTCGACAAGACTCGACCAATCTGCGGATTCCTGATCTTGGATGAGCCCATACCGTGCGAGCCCAGCGTTATTGATCAATGTGGTGAGACTTCCGAAAGCGCTCAGTGAGGTCTCAACAGCGGCGGCCCAGTCCGCGTCAGAGCGGACGTCGAGATGGGTGTAGACGGCTCCGTCACCGAGATCCTCCGCCAACTCTTTGCCCCGCTCATCCTGGATGTCAGCAATGATCACGCGTGCGCCCTCGTTAACGAATAACCGGGCCTCAGCGGCCCCCATTCCGCTCGCGCCACCGGTTATTAGGACTACCTTGTTCCGCAGCCGATCATAATTCCTAGCGTCGCGTTCGGCTCGCGGTACGCTGGCGAGCTTGATTTCGCGGACCAGGCTCTCGTTGATGGCTTCAACTTTTTCGACCATTTGAAGTGCCCTTCTGAAAAGAAAGTGTGTTGGCTGACAGGTGTTGCGAGTTGCGAGCGACACCTCGAAGTATTTGCCCCTGATCTCAACCGTTTGACGCGTGCTGCTCGAACGCTGCAGTCAGACCAGCCTGCACTTGCTGGACGTGCGTCTCCGACTTGACGAATCGTTGAAAACTATCCAGGGTAGCGTCGCTCAGGCCGGTGAACTTTGGAATCACGTGCTCGGCGAAGATCCGATAGCTGCGCAGCGTAGCGTCGTGACTCGCGAAATCTCCTCCTTGAAGAAGGAAAGCTCCGAATCCTCCTGACATGTCGACCAGCCGCTGGATCGCTGGCACGGCTTGCTCGGCTGTCCCGATGACTCCTAGGCCCGTTTCGTTCACCAGATCGATTAGTTCATCGACTGTTGGTGTCTCGGGCGGCATGGCGGCCGGAATGATATGCCGCAGGTAGCCAAATATCTCGTCAAATCCGTAGTGGACATCACGGCGTGCGTCTTCCATTGTCGGTGCCAGATGGACAATGCCGACCAGCCGCCACTTGTCGCGCGACACTGTGTTGCCATGAGCCGCCGCTGACTGTTCCGCAATATTCCACTGGCCCTCAAGTGCATCGACCGTTTGTGGATTCGTCGCCGATAATGTCACCATCCCAACGCCATGCTTGCCTGCCAACGTCGGACCAGACGGCGTGATGGCCGCGGTGACGACAACATCCAGGTCGGAGTAGGGCAAAAGGTGCAATCGAGCCTGATCGAGGGTGTACCAGTCGCTCTTCTCGGTTACTGTTTCACCGCGTAGGAGGCGGAGAATGACATCGAGCGCCTCGTGCATTCGCGGGCGGAGTTGAGTCGACTCAAGGCCGTACATGGAGGCGTCACTGATCAATTGGCCAGGGCCGGCTCCGAACATCACGCGACCACGAGTCTGATAATCGAGCTGCACCAGACGCTGGGCGACATTCAGTGGATGATGGTAGGGGAGAGACGTAACGCCCGTTCCCAGTTTAATGAACTTGGTTCTTTCAGCCGCAGCGGCGATGAAGACTTCAGGCGAATCGATCAGCTCGACTCCGCCGGAATGATGTTCACCAACCCACACTTCGTCATAACCGAGGTTGTCAAGATGCTCGACGATTTCCAGGTTATGGCGGAATGCCACATCAGGATTGAGGCCAGGTCGGTGAAGGGGGGGCATGAACAGTCCGAACCTGAGTTTCTTCTTGGTAGTCAACCGTCTCTCCTATACTGGGCCGTGCGGCCGCTCTCTTGATTGGTTGTCCCAGCTTCGCTACTGCCACCGCTACACGTGTGTTGCAATGCGATACACCCGGGGGCTGGATGTTCGACCGGCTCCGTTGATCGAGGTTGATCGAGCTCGTTACGTCGCTTCACACACAGACCTACCGCGTGGAACAGTGCGCGGAAGCTGAACCCAGTTCCGCGGGAGCGGCTGTAGACGTCGTGGCAGGCGCTGTGGCCATCGCCGCCGCCCGACGTCGTCGCCAATAGCCGAGAGCTGTGGAATCGGGCCGAACGAGTGGGACTGGCCGATAACGGGAACTGGCCTTCGGCTTGTGTCGCGGCATACGAGCGCGCTGCGAGAATCACGATGATCAGCTCGCCGAGCCCGGTGGTGCATGCACAGGCCGCCTGAACTTCCTGTCGTACCCGTCCGTCAGCCGCTTCGATTGCCCCTACGCCCTGTCCGGGGCCGACGCCGATGCACCGAGCGACACGTCCGTTCCCGCCGCTATATGCCTTAGGCGCCGGTCGGATGTGAGTTCGATAGGCGGAAGATTCGGCCTGTGTACCTACGCGAACAACCGCTCCGTTGCTGACGCTGTGGCTTCCCCCCCAGCCTGTAGCGGACTGCAACACTTGTAATCGATCGACAGAGCTACCCTGATAGTTGTCTTCATATGACGTTGTCTAAGAGAAATGAGGATCCCGGTGTCAGCTACCACCGACGTATTAGACGGCTCCGCATTCCGGAGCGCGATGGCGCGGTTCCCCAGTGGCGTGACAATCGTTACTACTGTAGACAATTCTGGGGTCGAGAGAGGATTTACCGCTACTTCATTTTGCTCGGTGTCGATGGATCCGCCGCTGGTTCTTGTGTGTCTCGCGGAACGTGCCGAGTGTCACAGTGCCTTTGAGCAGGTGCAGCGTTGGATGGTGCACATTATCGCGCCGGAGCACGAGCCTATCGCGCGCCTCTTCGCAACACGAGGCGCTGAGAAGTTCGGAGGCACTCAGTTTGTGCGCAGTAGATCTCAGCTACCACAACTAGCGGGTGCTCCGGTGGCGCTCGAATGCAGGTCGCACGCTCGATACCCGGCAGGAGACCACACAATTCTGGTAGGAGAGGTCGTTGCGGTTTCCGCAAGTGGTACCGAGCCGGCACTGTATTACGAGCGGGAGTTCATGTCGGTACCGCGCTCCTCAAGCGTGTAGAAGTCTGGACGCCAGCAGGGGACCCCCACAACTAACGAGTGCCGATGCGGGGTTCCTGCAGTCGTCCTTTGGTGACTAGCCCGACATTCTTTGCTAGGAGATAATTGCTCGATGCAGGATAAAATAACGAGACTGACAAAGCATCGCTGCAGAGAATCGGCCACTAATGTAAACATCAAGGTTTGTGCGTCAATGAGGAGGTGTGAATATTTATATTCGCGTAAATTCTGGTGGTGATCTGACATTCGTGGATGTCGATAATCTCCACCAACTGTTTGTTGAGACAGAGGTAGCCGTCCAAGTAACAATCGAAATCCTCGAAGAGCATGGATTAGCATGCCGAAGCGAGATGCCGGGCCATGTCGAATTGGTTCTCGCGGAATTGTACCGCCGAGCGTCTGCCTTGGCGGAATACACGGGTTGGTCGGAAAAGTGGTCGCAGATGATCAACTACGCGTCGAGAGAGGGATGGATGAGCGGCGATGGCACCACCGTTCGCGCGCATATCGACACCACGGCGTAGTCGACTGGCCGCGACCGACACGCCAGGGTACGTGCCGGTGTTCAGCAGTCGGAGCACGGTCGTGAATGCCGCGTGCGGTGTAGGCGTGAGCGGCATCGCTCCTTCGTGCGTTCGTTCGAGTTGGTAGCGGGCGGGACCGCTTGTCCACTCGGGCTTTCCGAGTCTGCCCTGGGTCGTCCCGATCACGAGGCCCGCTCGTCCGGTGCCTGACGGAGGCGCACTCAATACGCGCGATTCTAGCTTTCGCGCTGATCAGAAGTTCGCCGACGATAGGTCGAGTCCCAGCGCTCGCATCTTGCGATACAGCGTTGATCGTGCGATACCCAGCCTGTCAGCCGCATCACGCTTGTTGCCATTCGCCGAACGCAGTGCGGCCATTAGAGCGTGCGCTTCGATGTTCTCGAGGCCGGTCAGCTGGCGTCGCGTCCCGTGAGCCGAGATGTAACTCGGTAGGTGGTGAATGCCTACTTCCGGGCCCTTATTGCGCTCCAGAACCGCTCGCACCGTTGATCTTAGAGAGTGCAGGTTCGCGGGCCAGGTCTGACGACCGAGCATCTGAACTACTTCGCCGCTCCAGCGAGGGGAGTGTCCGGAGACTTCGACGGAAAGGGCCGTGAGTAGATCCGGAAGGTCCTCCACCCTATTGCGCAGCGGTGGTGCGACCAGGGTTGGACCGGGCCATGCGCCGAAGCTGGTTCTAGGCTCGCTCACACGTTCCGGAAGTTCATCGGAGGCAATCGTTGCGATCACGCGTGCGGTGGACCCTGTGACGAGCCGGATCGTAGCCATAGCGTCTGAGGTGTCGAGTAAATCGAGACGGCGCAGAATCACCCAGGCTACCTCCGGGGAATGCAGAGCCGAAGAAAGGCGATCGGTCCATGTGGTGTCGGGCAGTGCTGCGTCAAGTTCAACGACGTGGGAGGTTCCGTCGGCAACTGCTTTCGCAACGGCGGTCTTGCCGGTGCCGGGCTCGCCCCAGAGTAGAAGCGGTGCGCCGGTCGAGGCCGACTCCTGGACTTGCGCGATCCACTCAAGCCACACCGCGCTTCGGCCGCGCAGGTCGCCGAGCGCTTGGTGGGCTGGCGAGGCAGACCTGTCAGTTCGGTGGGTACGGGAAGGGGTGAGGCGAAGCAATGCACCAATTGGCCTGCTCTGATGAGAAACGATCTCTACGTCGACTCTCACCATCTGAGTGTTTTCCAAGCGCAGTGTCTGTGGAGAGACCGTGGGCTCGACGTGACTGATCCGCTGTGCCGCCATCTCCCACAGGACTGCCTGGTCAGTGGCCCCCAGCATGCGGGAGGCGACGGCATTGGCGATTAGGGTCTGGTCATCGAGGCAGATCACCGGGTGGCGCGCATCGGCGCCAGACCGCAGATATGCCTTGAGTAAGACTTGCTCATGGACCGTGCCGACATCGAGAAGCGCCTCTTCTATCTCGGAAGCAAGTCCCTGGACCCAAGGCAGCATAAGGCTGTGGGTGTCGTGTACATCACAGGTGAAATTGATCGTGCCCAGGAGCTTCCTGGTGGCCGGGTGCCGAATCGGCGCGCCTGCGGTTGTCATGGTCAGCGCGCCCTGCGAGTAGTGCTCGTGACCAACCACCATCACTGGCCGCCCGATCTCGGCGGCTATTCCGCTGCTGCAGGTCCCAACCGAATCCTCAGCGATCGAAGTCCCGACAATGACTTGGCGCAGGTCGAGGCGACGCTCAAATCGGGAGCTCTTAACCCATCGCTTCAGCAGGCGTCCCGAGTTGTCTGTAAGGGTGAGTGCTGCATCGACTTCTTCGAGAGCGGTCTCAGCTTTTGTGATGACGGTCTCGGCTGCACGAGCTAGGCGTCCGTCGGCGTCGGCTCCTGTGATGTAGCGCGGAAGCGCCTGAGTCGGAGTAAGGCCGTGTAGCACGGACCGCCGCCATGATTCGGCAATCTCAGGACGCACACCGCGCAGCGTGAGATGTTCGACGTCCTCGAGTTCTCCCGTGAGAAAGAGCTCACGGGCTTCCATCACATCGGTCGCAGTTCGGGCCATGCGGAAGTCTCCTCGTTCAAGAAAGCAGTCGCGGAAATCATGTGCCATTACTGACAGAAGTGTCAAGAGACCGCATGCCCGCCCTGAAGGCTTTGCGAAGTCACGCGCCATCGTGGCATTGCGCCCTAGGACTGCGGTCCCGGGTGACGCGCGGCCTTCTCGCCGGAACTTCTGCCTTGATCTACTGGTTGAGCCATCGCGGCGGACGCTTGTCGGCGAACGCGGTCATCCCCTCGACCAGGTCTGCCGTGCTGAAAAGGTCGTTCATCACGCTTGTCCGCGCGTTGACCGCAGTAACCACGTCAGCGATCGCTCGAGTCTTCTCGTGTAGCTCAAGGGTGAGGCGCACAGAGGTGGGAGAGTTGGCCATAATCTCGTCTGCTAGTTGTTTCGCCACTGACAGCGCCTGACCGGACGGCGCGATTCGATTGACCAGGCCTAGGGCCTGGGCCTCTCGTGCGTCAATGCGACGTCCGGTCACCAACAATTCCAACGCAAGCTTCTCCGGGATCGCGCGGGGGAGTCGAACGACACCGCCGGCGGCAGCGATGAGCCCGACCCGCACCTCGGGAAGTCCGAACTGGGCCGACTCGTCGGCCACACACAGGTGACTTGCCAAAGCGGTCTCGAAACCGCCGCCCAAGGCGTAGCCGTTCACTGCGGCGATGACTGGCTTGGTCATAGCGCGGCGGTGAGTCAGGCCAGCGAACCCGGAGGCTGGAAGGTAGTTCGGCTTGCCACTAGTTGCGGAGTAGACCAGGTCGTTTCCCGCGCAGAACGCTTGGTCCCCGGAACCGGTGATAATTGCGACCCACAAGTCTGGGTCGTCGAAGAACTCATCGAAGATGCAATCCAGTTCCTCATGCGCTGGAGGCGTCAAAGCGTTGCGAGCATCAGGACGGTTGAGTGTGACGACGAGGAGGTGGTTATCACGAGCCACTGCGACGTGCTTGTGGCTTGCGAACAGTCCCGGCGTAGATCGAACAGGCAGCCTAGCGCGAGGAGTTGTTGTTGCCCGGTTGCCGGCCGCAACGTTAAAGGCCCAGAACCGCTTGCCGATCGGCTGCTCGGTCTCGGCCAAGACACCGAGGAGCTCGTCATCCTCGGCCGTGCGGGCAACGAAACGCTCGTTCGTGTCGTCCAGTCGCCCGATCAGCAACCCCGTACGAGCGCCCTGCCGGCCGTGGAGGATTGTGTAGGACTCGATCCGAGACCACCCCTCCGCCCGAGTCACCTGCGGTACCTCAGCGGCGTTATCGACGACTGCCTGCATCGCCCTCTCCACATACGGCTCTGCCCGCCACGGCGTCGGCTCGGTTGAGTAGACGCCGGCCGAGTACTTGTGCAGTATCCCGCCGTTAGCACCGACAAAGCCGAACGTTCCCGGCCTGAGGCGAGCTCGGTCGACGGTGTCAGCGATCGCATGCATCGAGTAGTTGTTGCCGGCACCGCCGAAGAACGGCAACCCACCGGTCACGGTTAACCCCCGCGGGTCATCAGCGTCCAGACCCAACCCGTCGATCGCCGCCATGAATACAGGAACCGGAAAGCAGCTGTAGAAGTCCCAGCTGGTCACATCCGCGGTAGTGATGCCGGCCATCTCCAGAGCAAGTTCGCAGGCCAGCCTCGCCACCGGACTGTCGGCAAGGTCGGGTCGGTCCATGATCGGCCGATCGCGGAGGTCAGCGTGACCGTGCAGGTAGACCCATCGATCCTCGGGGACACCTAGTTCGCGAGCCGCTTCGATCGAAGTTAAGACGAGCGCCGCTCCTTGATTGACCTTGTCGCGCGAGACAACGTAGCGGGTGTAGGGGTCGGCAATCAGACGGTTCGTTCCGGTGACCGCCATCAATTCCTCGGCGGTGCGCGCGGTGGGCGCCGCGGCGTACGGATTGACGGCAGCCACGGCCGTGAATGGTGCGAACAGTCGGCCAATCTCCTCGGCGTACGCGCTTCTACTCAGCTTGAGGCGAGCGCGCCGGGCGTTTTCCAGTAGTGCGTATTGGGCAGGCGGGCCGATCAGGCCGTGGTTCGCAAATTCTCGTGACATGACGCCGCTCAGCCCGTAACCGCGGTCCTCGAGATTGCCCGCAACTGTCTCTGTGAAGTCCGGAGGGCACTCGGCGCCGACCAGAGCCTGCGCGGTGGACATCGCTTCGGAACCGAAGAGTAGTGCCACTCGGCTGCGGCCGGCTGCGATCTCTCCAGCGATCTCGGTCACCAGATGCTGGGGGCCTTGCCCGCCGGCCACGTCGAGGATCGCCCTCGCAGGATCGGCACCGAGGCGCTTCGCAACAGAACGAGGATAGTTGTTCGAGCGTCCCAGGGGTACTGGCACGCCTGGCTTGGATATCTCGAACTGCCGAATACCGGCGACGGTATCGATTGCTTCGGACAGGCGGCCGGCTGCGTGTGTGTCGGCGACAGCGATCTCGGCGGCCGCTGCGGCAAGGCCCACGGCGGACAAACCTTGGTATTCGTCACTGCCGAAGCGGTCGTTTATCTGACCAGCCCCGATGACAACCGGGGTGCGGGGATCGAGAGTGTTCATGCGTTCTTCCGTTCGCCTCAGCCGCGCCACTCTATTACCGCGTCCAGCGCCTCAACTAGGCTGCCGTCGACGCGTAGAGGATTGACCTCGAGGGATTGCAGTTCATCCCCAAGCGACGATGCGAGATTGGCGATCCGGGCGATTTGCGAGCTCAGCGCTTCAAGGTCAGCCGGCGGCGCACCACGGACCCCCTCGAGGAGTCGGCGGCCGCGCAACGACCGCAGCATCTGGGTGACCTTGGCTTGCGTCACCGGGAGCGTTGCCAACGCCGCGTCTCCTAGCAGTTCGACGAGCACGCCACCGAACCCCACGGCCAGTACCAATCCCCATTGTTCGTCGCGGACGACGCCGACCAGTAGTTCGGTACCGCCGTACCGCATCGGGGAGACCAAGACCCCGTCGATTGTGGCATCGGCCACAGACTCGCCGGCGGCGCGCACCGCTGTGTAGGCCGAGTGAACCGCCTCCTCGCCCTCGACCCCGAGAGCAACGCCCCCGACGTCGCTCTTATGAAGGATCTGTGCTGAGACAATCTTCAGCGCCACCGGGCCGCCCAGTCGCGCTGCTGCTGAGACTGCGTCTGCCGCTGTGGTCGTGAGCTCGGATGGCACGACATTCACACCCGCCGAAGCTAGCAATGTCCGGGCCTGGTGTTCGGACCACACGCCGGCGCGTGGCTCGCCGTCATATGGCTCGGGCAGGTCGACATCGCATGTCGCGTTTACCTGGTCCACCACCGCAGACCACCATTGGAGATGAGAGACGGTGTCTACCGCCTGTGACAAACCGGTGATCGCGGCTCGGACACCTACCGCGTCGAGGAGGTCCCGTGAGTATGGCGTGATTTCCTGAACGACCTGGTTGACCAAAATTCCGGGTGCAGCGGATTTGGCGATGCCCGCGGCTATCGCCTCAAGTGTTCTCAACTGGTGTGCCGACCCACTCGTGTCGGCCGTCGGAATCGTTGAGACCACCATCACCGAGCCCACAGATGGATCATTGCCGACCGCCTCGATGGTCGAGGTCCACAGGGAGGGATCTATGACTGCGGCCCCGGTGATATCGAGAGGGTTGTGTGTTGTGCCGTAGTTAGGCATCACGGCGGCAATTTTTTGGAGAGTTTGAGGTGCGAACTCGGGGAACTCCATGTCGGCGTCCTGAGCCCGGTCTGCAAGGATGTCGCAGGCTCCACCGGAAATGGAGACCGCCGAGGCACCCGAACGGGGGAGGCGGCCGAGGGCAGCGGCGGTGCCCGCGGTCGTGAGCATGTCCTCAATGGAATTTACCCGGATGACGCCGAGTTCGCGCAGCACCGCGCTGGTGACCTTGTCGTCGCCGACAAGCGCGCCGGTGTGTGCCTGGGCGGTGCGGGCGGCCAGATCGCTACTGCCCGCCTTGAGCGCGACGATGGGTTTACCAGCGGCTGCCGCGCGGCGAGCGGCAGCCGCGAAGGTCGCTGGGTCGCGGATGGTCTCAATAAAGACAGCAATTGCCTCGGTGGCCTCATCGTCGACTAAATAGTCGAGTACATGGCCGGTGGTGATCATGGCTTCGTTTCCTAGCGTCACCAGATACGACAGGTCAGCGCCAGACATACGGGCAAAGTCCATCATCGCGATGCTGCTGGCACCGCTCTGAGATAGCAGCGCAACAGAACCGGCCTTTTGCGGCAGCCGTGGAATGGCGGTGACCACCGCGCGGTCCACGAAATTGGCGAAGCCGAGCATGTTGGGTCCAAGCAGGGTAATGCCGAGCCGCGCGGCAGTTGCAGTCAGCTCCCGCTGGGCACGCTGCCCAGCCTCGCCAGATTCGCCGTACCCGCTGGAGAGGACGACAACGTTGGATATTCCGGCGGCGGCGGCGTCGTGTAAGGCTGCCAACGTCGCGGCCTGAGGCACCATGAGCAACGCGATGTCGACCCGCTCACCGATCTCTTGGCAGCTTGTGACAGATCGTCGGCCATGCACGTCAGCACCGCGTCGGTTAACCACATAGGTGCGGTCTGACATGCCGAAGTCGACAAGATTCTCGTAAGCGTAACGAGAGAACGTCGATTTGTCCGACGCTCCGACGAGGGCGACGGACGACGGACGGAACATACTGCTTAGCGATTCGGAGGTCATTAACAACCTTCAGCTCTCAGGGTCGGGCGTATGTGGCAGTAGCGCTGTAGTCCCAAGTTTCGGCGTCTCGGTCGTCGGTACTGTGTCTCATTACGCGACATCAGTTTTCGCGCACGACCCGGTCCGGGTGACCTTTCGGACCCAGTGTTGCGATGTAGGACACACCTTCGCGCGGCCTAAGGCCACACTGAGGCCGTATGCCTAGTACAGCGAAGCGCCTGCCAGAGGGAGAAACTATGACGCCGCAACCGATGAAGCCCAAGACGGCGGTTCACGACCCGACGACCTTCGATCCGGTGGCTGTCATAAGGGAACTTGCACAAGACTCTCCGGACGCCGCTGCACTCACCGCTGCTGGTCGCACAGTTACCTATGCTCAGCTGTTCGAGCGGGTCCTGCGCGTGGCTAATGGACTCACAAGTTGCGGTGTAGAGGAGGGCGACCGTGTCGGATATATCGGTCGAAACCTGCCGGAGTTCTTCGAAGTCTTATTGGCCTGTGCCCGGATAGGTGCGGTGATGGCCCCCTTCAATTGGCGGTTAACCGCAAGCGACATAGCAGAGCTGGCCATCGATGCTGGCGTCAGAGTGGTGGTCACCGACCGTGAGTTCGCGACGGCTGCGCCGCCCGCGACGTTCAAGCTGACGATTGGGTTCGACTATGACCTGTGGCGAGATCAGTGGCCAGCAATCGAACCGGACCGGGCCCCACATCCGAGCGACCACTTCATCCAATTTTATACTTCTGGTACGACCGGCCTGCCAAAGGGCGTCGTCGTCCGCAACCGCAACATCGGCTACCTTGCGCAGACTGCGCGGGGCTGGCAGATGCATCCGGGCGCCAACGTGGCGGTCGCGATGCCACTGTTCCATATGGGCGGTTCTGCCTGGGCCCTGGTGGCCCTCTTTGCAGGCGCCCACTGCGTTCTGTTTAGCGAGTTCAATCCGCTGGCATTACTGGATTCAATTGAGAGGGACCAGATCAGCACTATTCTGGTGGCGCCTGCAATGCTGCAGATGATGTTGGATACGCCTGGGGCCGACAAGCGCGACTACAGCTCGCTGGCGCTGATCGCCTATGGTGCGGCGCCTATTACCGGACCTCTACTGCGTCGGGCATTGAGCGTCTTCGAGGCGCCGTTGATGCAGCTCTTTGGGCTAACTGAGACGACAGGCTGTATCGTCCAACTTGAGCCCGAAGAGCATCACGACCACCTGCTTGCCTCCGTCGGCAAAGCACTGCCGTGGGTCGACATCGAGATCCGTGATCCAATCACCCAGCTGACGCTGTCGGCCGGACAGTTCGGTGAAATATGGGTCCGGTCCGCGCAGTGCGCCGAGGAATACTGGCGCCGTCCTGACGCAACGGCCGAGCTGCGTCCCGGCGACGGCACGTGGTTGCGGACTGGCGACGCCGGCCACCTCGATGAGGAGGGATACCTCTTCATTACCGATCGGATCAAGGACATGATCATCACCGGCGGTGAGAACGTCTATCCTGCCGAGGTCGAGAAGGTGCTGGCCGAGCACCCTGCGATCGCTGACGTCGCTGTCATCGGGACTCCCGACGAGACCTGGGGCGAGGCGGTCACAGCGTTTGTCGTCGTACGGGACGGCTACAGTCTCGCTGAGGACGAATTGATCGAGTGGGCCCGAAGCCAGATCGCCGGATTCCGTCGTCCCCGTCGGGTGCAATTCATAGAGCAATTGCCGCGCAACCCGTCCGGGAAAGTTCTTAAGTACGAAATCCGTCGGCCGTACTGGGAGGGCCAGGGGCGCAGAATCTAACAGATCGCGAAACGGGTGAACCGCGTCTGCACGCAGCATCAATCATATTGAGCGACGGGTCTGAGACACAGTCTGTGCTACGTAGCGCAGACTGTGTCTCCGTTCGGTGGCTGCGTCGTGCAGCGCCCCCTACACTGCCGCAAGAATTAGGTTAGCGAAGTGGCGAAGCGGTTGGAGTCGATGCTGCGTTCCACGATCGCTGACGGGACCTCAAATCGGGCCCCGTAGCTCTCAGCTAACTCAGCTGCTCGGGCGACAAAGCCCTTGAAACCGCCTTCGTACCCGTTCGCAAAGGTGATCACTCCACCGGTCCAGCTCGGAAACCCTATGCCGAGTAGCGAGCCGACATTGGCGTCTGGCACAGAAGTCATTACGCCCTCGTCAAATGTCCGCAACGCCTCAATTGCCTCGGCGAAGAGCATCCGTTCGACGATGTCTATGAACGGGATCTTGTAGCCTGGCCTGCGGAAATGCTCCTCCAGGCCAGTCCATAGGCCCGTGCGGTGACCGTCCACAAAGTCGTAGAACGCCCCGCCGGTTGACCGGCCAAAGCGCCCGAACTCTTCGATCATCCGAGTCATCACCGGTTCGGCCGGGTGCACCACCCATTCCTCGCCCGCCGCCAGAGCGGCGGCTTTCGCCTCCGCGCGGACCTTGTGGGGCAGCGTGATTGTGAGCTCGTCAGAGAGTTGCAGCGGTGGCACCGGATAGCCGGCCTGAACTCCCGCCTGTTCGATGGAGGCCGCGCTGATCCCCTCCCCGAGCATGGCCAGCGCCTCGTCCGTGAACTTGGTTATGACCCGACTGGTGAAGAAGCCCCGCTTATCGTTCACGATGATGTTGGTCTTACCGAGGGCAACGCCCAGGTCGAATGCGCGGGCGACAGTGCGTGGGCTGCTCTCGCTGCCGACCACAATCTCTAGCAGGGGCATCTTGTCCACCGGGGAAAAGAAGTGCATCCCAATGAAGTCCGCACGTCGCTCCACTCCCGTTGCAAGTTCGCTGATCGGCAGTGTCGAGGTGTTTGTGGCGAGAAGTGCACCTGCCATGTGCGGCTCCGCCTCGCGGAACGTCTGGGTCTTCAGGTCGGGGTCCTCGTAGACCGCCTCGATGAGCGCGTCAGCCCCGGAGAAAGCGCTGTAGTCGGTGACTACCGCGATCCGATCGAGCAGTGCCTCGGCCTGTTCCTCGCTCAACTTTCCCCGCTGGACTTCCTTCGCCACTCGAGTGCGGCTGTACTGTTTGCCTCGATCTGCGGCCGCGGCGTCGACATCTTTGAGTCGCACTTGAATGCCGTTCCGTGCGGCCTGGTAGGCGATACCCGCACCCATCATCCCGGCACCGACGATGGCCAGCACTTCTACGGGTTTTACGTCACCAACTTGTGGCCTGCCGGCTCCGGCGGCCACAGACCGGGCGTCGATAAATGATCCCTGGATCATGTTCTTGGCGACCCGGCTAGTGGCTAGTGAAAGAAAATAGCGGGTCTCGATCACCTGGGCCGTGTCGAACGATACTCGACTGCCCTCAACGGCAGCAGCGACGATGGCGCGAGGCGCTGGGATCGGCGCCCCCTTGGTGCGAATGTGCACGGACCCGGCGAGCACGTTGCCGAGCCTTTCGGCGTCGGGACCGGGGATCTGGTGGCCTCTGGCATCCCAGGGCTGGATGGCCTCAGGGTGAGCGTCGATGTAGGCGGTAGCGGCGGAAATGAGGGCCGCGGTGGAGTCGACGACCGCGTCGATCAAGCCGACAGCGCGCGCGTCGATCGCGTTAAGGGTACGACCGTCCAGGATCAACTCGACGGCGGGCCGGAGGCCGAGCATTCGGACCGTGCGCACGATTCCGCCGCCACCAGGCAGCAAACCGAGGCCGACTTCAGGGAAGCCGACCTTGACGCCGTTCAGCGCCACCCGGTAGTGAGCCGCGAGAGCGATTTCCAAGCCGCCGCCGATCGCGGCGCCGTTGATTGCTGCTACGACCGGTTTACCGAGCTGCTCGAGGCGTCGTAGGACGCTAACTATCTCAGTGACCTCGCGGTGCAGGTCCATGACACTTTCGCGGTTGACATTCATAAGAGCCGTCAGATCGCCGCCTGCGAAGAAGGAGCGCTTTGCTGACGTCAGGATGACCCCCCGCAGGTCCGAGGCGACCTCGAGGTCGGCGACGGCGCGGCCTAACGCCGCGCGGAAAGCGGGCGTCATGGTGTTGGCTGAAGAGGCGGGGTCGTCGAATGTCAATGTGACGATGCCGTCGTTCTTCGAAACTGTGATGACATCGGGGTTGTTCAAGGCAGTGATCTCCTTAGTAATCATTGGTTCAGACTCGTTCGATCAAGGTCGCGATGCCCATGCCGCCGCCCGCGCAAAGCGTGACGATCGCGCGCCGGCGCTCGGTGCGTTCGAGCTCGTCGAGAGCAGCCCCGGCAATCATGGCGCCGGTCGCTCCGAGTGGGTGGCCCATCGCGATGGCGCCGCCATTGACATTGATCTTCTCGTCGGGGATTGCAAGGTCTCTCTGGTACTTGAGCACGACCGCGGCGAACGCCTCGTTAAGCTCGAAGAGGTCAATGTCGTCAACAGTCAGTCCTGTGCGGTCGAAAAGCTTCAATGTCGCAGCCGTCGGACCGGTCAACATCAGGGTGCCGTCGACACCGGACAGCGCAGCTGAGGCAATTCGAGCGCGAGGCGTAAGCCCGAAGCGTCGGCCGGCGTCCTCAGTCCCGACTAACACAGCGCTGGCGCCATCCACGATTCCGGAAGAGCTTCCAGCTGAGTGAACATGGTCAACTCTTTCCAACCAGTGATAGCGAGCTAGAGCCATCGCGTCGAACCCGTATGAGCCGTACGTTGCGAACGAGGGAGCAAGCGAACCGATTGCCTCGGTGGTGACGTCTGGACGGATCGCCTGGTCGTGGTCCAGCAGAACGACCCCGTTCTCATCGATGACTGGCACAACAGAACGTTCAAACCGGCCTTCGGCCCAGGCCTGCGCGGCACGTTGATGCGAGCGCACCGAGTAGGCATCAATCTCGTCGCGAGTGAAACCCTCTAGGGAGGCAAGCAAATCGGCTGATATTCCTTGTGGCTCGAGGCGGTTGTCGAGGATGGTAGCCGGGTCGGACATCATGGGGCCGCCGTCTGAACCCATCTGGACTCTGGACATCGACTCGACGCCGCCCGCGATTACGAAGTCCTCCCAACCGGAGCGGACCTTCTGGGCGGCGATATTCACCGCCTCGAGACCGGAAGCGCAAAAGCGGTTGATCTGCATCCCTGTGACATGATCAGGCAGTCCGGCACTCATCGCCGCAGCCTTGGGGAGGTCTGCGCCGTGTTCCCCGACTGGCGTGGCGTTGCCCATGACCACATCGACGATCTCTGCGGGGTCCAAGCAAGGATTGCGCAGAGTGATCTGTTTGAGAACCTCGGCGGCGAGGGTGACTGGTTTGACCGAGTTCAGCGCGCCGGTGGCGCGCCCCTTGCCTCGCGGCGTTCGGATGGCATCGTAGATGAACGCTTCTGGCACAACCGTTTCCTTCCTCGTCGCTCAATTGAGCAGTCTTATCTGATGGACACTACGGTCGTCGGAGTACTCAAAGTGCCGTCTGTTTCGTAGTGGGACACCTAGTTGCAACTGCGGGGCGCAAGCCGTCGATGCAGACCCAGTCTCCTGACATTTCTCGTTGCGATTCGCACCATGTCAATCGTGGTCACCGCGCAGTTGAGGGTGTTACAGGCGTGAACGGCGACCGGGTCGCTACTGCATCCCGGCGAGAACTGGGACTCGATGATGAGAGGGGCGCCGCGGCGGACTTCGGAGTGCCGCTGGGCGTGAGAACGACGAATCGAACCCGCGGTCCGGACCCTGAATCTTCTCGTATAGAAGGTACATTCTTGATCTGCGCTCACTCGCTCGCCGCGGCAACAGTGTGCAAGGACCAAACCTGGGTGCGCCATCAGATAGGTAATGGCTCAACCCAACTCGACGACAGTCTTGTCCCATTGAGGGTGGCTTTCTTGCGTTGGTGCTGGCCATACCTCGGGATTGGACGATGCGCGCTGGGTTGATCCGGATCGGATCAGGTCACCGCTGGGTCCGAACACGCTACCCCGGTTCGCCTGAGCGGTGGCTTGAATGGCCGGAGCCGACACGCTCCAAGTACTTGGAGGCAACAGAAAACGACTCCTGAGCTCGGTCAACGGGTGCTGACCAACCCTGAACTGAGGCCAGTTCCTTGGTGCGGCATGCTCGTCGTCTCTCAACTAGTCGCTGACAGCTTCCGAGCTGCACCGGTAAAGGGCAGGACAGGACTACCGATGTCGGGCCGGAGTCCCTGTAGTAAGTGACGACTAGGAAGTGTTGCATAGTGCGACATGCATCACGTAAAAGCGGGCCTACGCTCAAACCATTCGATCTGTGACAAGACAGGACTGAACGTTGGCCATGGAGGCAACTGTGATCGATCGGGCCAGAGTGTTCGCGATTGACTCCGTTGCGCATCTGAACGATCGCGATGGGTTTGACCTAATCCCCTTGCGTACAGTTACGCAATCAAAGACGGTGTTCGACAAAGGTGTCCAACCTGGCGGCACGGGCCCGGCCTACCACGTTCCTCTCGGCGACTACGTCAGCATTTTCCGAACGCTCGTCGGTCGTTTTCGATTGACCCTGGCGACGCAATCTCTAGCAACATCCTCATCAAGCTCAGCTTACGGTCTCCATCTGGAAGATAACCCTCCTACTTGCTTGCTAAATCCGTCCAGCACTTTGCAAATTTCATGTGGTTGTACGCCATTGGGACTCTCTCGATTTGCCGCTCGACTTTCACGACGAAACAGCGATGGACTATCGGTGGTGAACTGTGCAAACAGGACTCAGCCGCTGCCGCTCGCCGCGTACCCGTTAACAATACCCACGGCCTTGTGCGGCGCCGTATTACTCTGCCGCTCTATGTGTTTCGCGAGTGCCAATATTGTTGTTTACACCAAAGGAGAAGTGCAATACCTATGATCACATCAGTTAGAGGCCAGACCAACGAGGATGGCACCTACAACGAGGGGAATCTGTGATGGGCAAGCTTGAAGGAAGGGTTGCGCTAGTTACTGGTGCCGCGCGAGGGCAGGGCCGGGCGCATGCGTTATGCCTGGCGCGCGAAGGGGCGACGATCGTGGGGTTGGACATCTGCAAACAGATCGAATCCGTTCCTTACGCAATGGCCAGCCCCGATGACCTGGCCGAGACCGCGAGCCAGGTACGAGATATCGGTGGCACAATTCTCACTGCACAGGTCGATGTACGAGACGCAGGAGCGCTGACCCAAGCCCTTGACGAAGCCCGTGACCAGTTCGGGAGACTCGACATCGTCGTGGCGAATGCTGGCATCATGGCTCCGGGGTCGCCGGACTCTCCGAACGGGGAAATGTTTCGCGACATCTTGGAAGTCAACACGGTCGGTGTTTGGAACACAGTGCGTGCAGCGGTCCCGCACATCAAGGCTGGAGGCCGAGGCGGGTCAATCGTCCTCACAAGCTCGACACAGGGTCTGAGCGGCCGGGGCGGTGACGGGACGGAGGCCATCACGGCGTACGCGGCCAGCAAACACGCGGTCGTGGGAATTATGCACGTAACGGTCGCGTGGCTAGCCAGGGATTCGATCCGGATCAACACATTTCATCCGACCGGCGTGCCGACACCGATGGTTATCAACCCCGAAGTCGCCGCATGGATGGAGGCCAATCCTGAGGATGTTGCGGCGATGGGGAGTCATCTCCTCCCCGTGCCGATGATCGAAACGGTGGACGCCGCCGAAGCGATTCTCTACCTTGTCTCCGATGCGGGGCGTTATGTGACTGGCACGACCCACCGCGTCGACGCAGGTCTGCTAGCAGGGTAATCCACTGGGAGGGTCTGTGTCCGGTACGGAAACCGCGCGATGGTCCGGTGGGCGGGTATGTAACCAAGACCGGACACCGACCTCCCGCAACTGTCAGTATGGCTGGTAGGGGGTTCGCGTCCACGCGAGCATTGCACTTCGTCGGGTTGTCGGCGGATCGCTTGAGCACGCTCTGTCGTGCTGGCCGTGCCGTGATGGTGGTTCCGGACCGTCCGGGTTCAACGAACTCCTCCACGATCTCAATGCCGTGCTCGCGGGCTGTGGCCTCGCATGCCGCGCGCTGGGCGGGGATGGAGAGTCCTTCTGGGCCGAGGTCGGGTCGGAGTTGTTTGGTGCTACTGACGCGCAAGTAGGTGAGTGCAGTGGTGGTCATGAATCGCTCGCTTTCTGCCCACCCGTTCTGTCTCACTGTGACAGCTCCGCCTGAGTTTCAGCTTGAGCCGGCCGACCCTGGGTATCTCGCATCACGACACCAGCTGCACGTAGCTGGTGCCAGACGGTGCCGTGATCGAAGCCGGTTCGTTCGCCCACCTGCACCAGTGACAGGCCCTGCTCGTAGAGCTGTTGCATCTCAGTGATTTGTTTGGCCGTGGGGGAGCGTCGCCGCATCTGCACGCCCGCCCGCTTCAGGGCACTCGAGACGCGTTGTCGGCTGACCCCAATCTCCGCAGCTACCTCGTAGACCGTCTTGCCGTCTTCGTAGAGCTGGCAGATGAGGGCGATGTCGTGCGGCTCGAGCCGCCGGACTTTCACAGGTGCGGGCTTACTCAAACGGTCCGGTTTGCCCGACTTCTCACGCCACGCACACAAGCCAGCGCCAGCTCAACGGTAGTTTCCACCTTACGAGCTGCGATTTTCCCCTTTGAGTACTCAATCAGGAGTCCCACCAACTCGAACACGTGTTCGATAATTGAGCAAGTTTCAACTGGGGTCACGTTGTACCGACGTGGCCTTTTTGCGTGTTCTTGGCGAGTCGTGTCAGACCTGGACGATACGCTAGCCACCCCCGTTAAAGTGATTTGAACCGCATTAGGTAGGTAGCCATCGGTACGATATCTCATAGAATCTCTGACACCGGTCAGCTGTACCGTCGGCTTAAAGCCGCTATTGCAATATTGCTATTTTAAGCTCAGTTTCAAAAGAATATAATAAGTTCATGCCACAATGTGGGTTCGGAGGTGAATTAATTGAGTCTGACTGATACGGAAGTGAAACTGATCGTTGCTGCAACCGCAGCTACGTCTGCAATTGTGGTCGCAGTTTCTTCCGCATGGATTGCACGAGCCTTCGTTCACAGGGATCGAAAACGAACTATGTTTGCCGAAGCGTATCGCACTGCGCTCGAGTGGCGAGAGATGCTATACAGACTTAGGCGTAGGGATAACACGAAAGAGACGGATCGGTTGATAACCGATAGGTTTCACGATCTCCAGGAGCGGTTGGACTACTACGAAGGATGGATCGGTAGCGAATCGAAGTACATGCGTCGAAGCTATCGAAAACTGGTCGCAGCTTCCAAGTCTGAGACATTGCCGTTGATACAAGATGCATGGAATCGGCGCGGGAAGACGGGCAACGCTGATCCGAATGACACCCATCCGAAGTCGAATAGTGAAATCGCGGACACCTTTCTTCGCGATGTTCGAGGTCACCTGTCTGCGCAACCGTGGAGATGGGTTGCTGTTATGTGGCGGAACCGGGGAGACATGTAGAAATGAGCATGGAAGATTGCTTCACTAGTTTTGTCGAGAAGATATCACTCGGTCAGAAGCAGGTCGATCGAATTGAAAGCTCTTCTTCTACACTCATGAAGTACCTACGAGACACCTATAACCTGACTGATGAGCAAGTGTTTCTGCAGGGATCATATGCAAACGGTACGGCGGTCAAACCGGTCGACGGTGGCGAGTACGACGTTGATATCATTTGTGTCTGCGCTTCGACTGAGGATTCGGCAACGAGTGCAATCGAGGATCTCTACCAAACGCTCGACGACAACGGTCGCTATTCGGGCAAACTCACCTCGAAGCAACCCTGTGTGCGGATTCAGTATGCAGACGATGAGATCGGAAGCTTCCACGTAGATGTCGTGCCGGTACGAGTCAGCGATGACCCGATCGCGCCCCTCGATGCCCCGCGCAAGTCCAGTGGTTGGCATCCAACCGCCCCCAGCGAGTACACGAGTTGGTGCGAAGATCAGGGTGTCGAATTTCGAGAGACAGTCAAGATGTTGAAGCGTTGGCGAGACGAGAACCAGGACGTCCGCGGTGCAATCAAGTCGATCGTGCTACAGGTACTGATCTCGGAGCACATGCCGGCTTCCTCCTCTACGACGGCCGACCGTGTGGCGTCGGTATTCACAGGACTGGCCGACGCCCTTGCCGACCTCGAATCAGCGCCTGATGTATGGAATCCGGTTCTACCTACCGAGAACTTGGCTGCTCGATGGACTAACGAGTCATTCCAGGACTTCAAACGCGAGTTGAAGTCGGCAGCTGAAACAGTCCAGCTGGCAGTCGACGCCGAGACCGACGTCGAAGCAACCGAATACTGGCGCGATATTTTCGGCGGGGATTTCCCGGCGGTACAGAAGAACGCCGCGTCGTATGCTGTCAAGCTCGGTGATACTTCACACGCCCAGTCTCCCGATGCAATGAACTGGTACGTCCATCATGATTCTCGCTACCGTGTGTCAGTTAAGGCTTGGGTGCAGCTAGGAAATAAGCGAAACAAACGCTTAAGTCCCTACCAATCCGATGGAGGCCTCGTTTCCCCGGGTCGATGGATAAAGTTCAATGCCGATCTTGTCTCGCCGACGACGGCAAGTATTTGGTGGCGAGTGACGAACACCGGTAAGCATGCGCGCGATCAGCAAGGTCTTCGCGGAGATTTCTTCAAAGGGCGTCTCGCAAATAGGAGAGAGTCTCCTGACGAACGTGAGAATTGGGAGTCGACTTCTTACACGGGAAGCCATCTCGTCGAAGTATTCGTTGTGGTGGGTAATCGAGTAGTTGCTGAAAGCCAGCCATATTATGTCAACATCCATCATCCACGAATATTCTGGCGGCCCTAGAATGTTTGTCGCTAGGTTGTCGTGTTTTTTACCAGTTTCGAGGTGGTGAAGTATAATTGATTCATGAGATTACTGTCACTTGATTACGATCCCGTCTTCGGGGAGGATACGCTCCGTAGTACTTTCGAGAGTGACACGAGTGTGTTCGATTTCGATGTCGTGATTTGGGATCCTGAATCCACTTTCCATCGCTACGCCGGAAGGGCTTACGGACAGACATATCAGGGTTTGTATTGTCTTTCTGATAATGAATCAGTCAGCCTGAAGTCTGATATTGCCCGTCGGCGAGCGGAGATGGCTGAGTTCCTTAGGGCCGGTCGAACTGTTGTCGTCATTGTGCGCCCACCTCAGGAATGTTACGTCGCGACCGGGCAAGTAAGTTATTCCGGGACAGGACGCAACCGTGCCGCGACTAGATCGGTCGCTAAGGTCGATTTATGGTCGGCTGTGCCTGTTTCGGATCTCACTTTGGTGCGAGCGAGCGGAACTCGAATTAGTCCCGAGGGTGATGGTCCGCTAGCGTCCCTCTTGAGGAAGTACAAGGATTTCGCCTCTTATGAGGCGATAATGACCTCGGCGCCCGGAGTAAAGTTCGCAGCAGTTGATCGAACGGATCGTGTTGTAGGGTCATCGTTGAAAACAAAGGACGGCGGTCTATTAATTTTGATGCCGGCTTTGGATTTATTGGCTGAGTCCAAAGAAGGGGATGATGATGAGGTAGATTATGTTGACGAGGCTCCAGATATTCAAGCTGATTTATTGGAAGCTATTGAAAAAATGTCGAACACAGCTACAAGTGTTCGTCCGGCATGGACCGAGAAATATGCGACCAAGGGCCAGATTGCTTTACGTCAGTCCGTTGCAAAGCAGCAGGCACGCGTGGAGCTGGAGCGCACTAAGCTGACTGTTTTGAAGCAGGAACAAGAAGAATCCGAGGCTAAGGATCAACTGTTCCTGGGTACCGGTCGTGCCCTAGAGTTGCAGGTAAAGGAAGTTCTGCAGTTGCTTGGCGGCACTGTTACGGAGCCGGAACCAGGGCGTGATGATTGGAAAGTGGAGTTTCCCGAGCGGCGTGCGGTGGTCGAAGTTAAGGGTGTGAAAAAGAGTGCGGCTGAGAAGTATGCTGCTCAGCTTGAAAAGTGGGTCGCGACCGAAATGGAGCAACTGGGCATTGCGCCCAAGGGAATACTTGTTGTGAACACATGGCGCGAGATTGAGTTAGATCTGCGAACTGAAAAAGACTTCCCTGACCAAATGCTGCCTTACAGCGAAGGGCGTGATCACTGTCTCGTCACCGGGTTGCAGTTATTTGCTATCCGTGTCGATATTGAAGAAGATCCTGCAAGGGCCAAATATTGGCGTGACAAAATACTGAATACATCAGGTATATTGTTAGATACTCCCGAGTGGCAGACGATTTTAACTAAAACCGAGGAAGAAGAGAGTTCAGAGAAATAGGACCTGAGAGTTCGTGTAGGTGTTGTTTGAATACCGGAATGACGCTCCTTAAGCAAAGGGTGTCACTAGCGGTTTAGGTTGATGTAGTTTCAAGTTCTCGGAATTAACCGTTCTTAATGCCCTGCCTGCGGATTGTGCCAACGTGGGAATGGCGCGATCGATTATCTTGCGATGTCGGCGGAGACCGTCGGGACAGACTGACTCAGTGAACCGGTAGTACTCATGCAGGACCATTTGGTGGGTTGGGCTTAGGTGCAGCAGCCGAGCACGATCGCTTTTCCATATAACGCGGAGCTGTTGGTAATTGGCGTCATACTGGCGCTGAGTCAGCCTAGGCATACTGTGTCACCTCGGCAGGGAGATAGATGGAAGTGAAGATTGCCTGGTTCATGGTTCGCCGTACCTCTACGGATTCTGATCGATACCTCCGGCCAGGTCGCCGGGTCACTGGCGCTGGGTGGAGCGCATCTTGCAGTACCGCTTGGAAGCTTGGCGTCAACCGGAGCTCGTTCCATATTCCTACAACGTGCCGCTCGGCATGCTTAGCCGGGATGTAGGTCGTATGGCGCCCTCTGCCCCGCTTGGCGCAGTAGTAGTATTGGAATCGTTGGCCGCTCCGTCCGGTGGTCTCGGTGTAGCTGAGTAGACGGGTGTGGTTGCTGTCTTGCAGACAGGTGTCGCAGTAGAGGATGCCCTTGAGATAGTGGTCAAGTTTCCTACGTCGCTGGCCAGAGGCCTGCCTCCGCTCGATGACTGCCTGCGCCTGGTTGAACAGCCGTTGACTGACGAGCGGCTGGTGTTGTCCTGTTCGTTCGGTACCGGCATGGGTGATGAGGCCTAGGTAGTAGCGGCTAGTAAGTAGTCGGGCGATGCCGGTCTTGCCGATCGAGCGCGGAGCCGAGTCAGGTCGTGATCTCTCCGGCTCAGGCCACGTTCGAGCATGAGGTCGGCGAGCTGCTCGTAGCCGTAGCGATCGGTGACGAACAACTCGAAGGCCTGTCGGATCAGTGGTCCTCGGATCGGGTCGACGTCGATGCTGCGTGAGTCACGGCCGTCACGGCGAACAAGGGTGTTGGTATAGCCGATGGGTGCGCCCGAGTGTCCCGCCGCGTTTGGCTTTCTCGCCCATCTTGTACGCGATGTCAGCGCCGTCTCGTGAAGAGCGGTACTCGTTAACGGCGGCAATGAGGCCATGCGTGAGTTGTCCAACTGGTGTGGCGTCTACGTTCTCTGTTGCACTACTCAGCGTGACGCCATTGCTCGCGAGCTGCGTGACAATCGCGACATCGTCGGCTCGGTTACGCGCCAGACGAGATAGGTCGTAGACGATGACGTGGTCGACGGCCGGGTCGTTGGCGGCTCGCTCGAGCAGGCTCTGTAGTGCTGGCCGTGCCGTGATGGTGGTTCCCGACCGTCCGGGTTCGACGAACTCCTTGACGATCTCCATGCCGTGCTCGCGGGCTGTGGCCTCACATGCCGCGCGCTGGGCGGGAATCGAGAGTCCTTCTGGGCCCAGATCGGGCCGGAGTTGTTTGGTGCTGCTGACGCGCAGGTAGGTAAGTGCGGTGGTCATGAATCGCTCGCTTTCTGCCCACCCGTTCCCTCTCACTGTGACAGCTCCGCCTTAGTTTCAGCTTGAGCCGGCCGGCCGCTGCTGTTACGAAGGGTCACCCCGGCTTCCTTGAGGTACCGCCAGACGGTGCCGTGATCAAAGCCGGTTCGTTCGCCGACTTGTGCCAGTGACAGGCCCTGCTCGTACAGCCGTCGCATCTCAACGATCTGCTTGGCCGTGGGAGAGCGTCGCCGCATCTGCACACCAGCTCGCTTCAGGACACTCGATACGCGTTGCCGGCTGATTCCGACCTCCGCAGCCACCTCGTAGACCGTCTTGCCGTCTTCGTAGAGCTGGCAGACAAGCGCGACGTCATGCGGCTCGAGCCGCCGGACTTTCACAGGTGCGGGCTTACTCAAACGGTCCGGTTTGCCCGACTCCCGCGCCTCTCGTGCGCAGGCCAGTGCCAGCTCGACGGTAGCTTCCACCTTACGACCTGCGATTTCATGCTTTGAGTACTCAATCAGGAGTCCCACCGAACGAAGCCCGTTCCGACTGATGTCGGGACGGGCTTTTCTCATCGGTTGCCGCGACTTCAGGTCGGTGTCGACCCTTCCCACCGCCGATCCCCGGCTCGTCCATCCTCAGTATTTGTACCGATGACAGTCGTCACCGCTCCGATGATGCTGTGTCCACCGACACACGGGTTCGGACGGAAGGAACGATCGTGGCAACGACCACCGGATACATCTGGAACACGCTCTACGGGTGGGCAGACACAGGCAGCGGCGGCATCTTCCCGCCCAGCGTCGACGCCCTGACCCAGCCCATCGCGCATCACGTCGCACACCCCGACACCAAGAGGCGGCTTCATGAGTTGATCAGCGCCTCCGGCCTGATCAACTCGCTGCGACAGCTCGAGCCGGCGCCCGCGACCCGCGAGGACGTCCTCCGAGTCCACGACGCCGCCCACTACGACCGCATCGTCACCGAGAGCGCCCTCCCGAAGGGCGGCGACGCCGGTGACGGGGTGTCGCCGTTCGGCAACGGTGGGCACCACATCGCGCTGCTCGCGGCCGGAGGCGCGATCGAGGCCGTTCGCGCGGTGGCCGACGGCACCGTGAGCAACGCCTACGCACTCATCAACCCGCCGGGGCACCACGCCGAGCGCGCCACCGGCCGCGGGTTCTGCATCTTCAACAACGGCGCGATCGCCGCAGCGCACGCGCTCGACGTGCTCGGGATGACACGCGTGGCGATCGTCGACTGGGATGTCCACCACGGTAACGGCGCCCAGGACATCTTCCGCGAGTCGTCGAACGTGTTGAACATCTCGGTGCACCAGGATCGCTGCTTCCCGTCCGACTCGGGGTTCCGCGACGAGCGGGGTTCCGGTGACGGGTTCGGCTACACCCTCAACGTCCCGCTGCCTCCCGGCGGCGGCAGTGGCGCATACGAATACGCCTTCGACGCGGTGGTCCTGCCCGCGCTGCGCGCCTATCGTCCCGAACTGATCATCGTGGCGAGCGGTTTCGATGCTTCGATGATGGACCCCCTGGCGCGGATGATGTTGCGCGCAGACGGATTCCGATCGTTGGCCAGGAAGATCATCGACGTGGCCGATGAGGTGGCCGGCGGGAGACTCGTCTGTCTCCAGGAGGGTGGCTACAGCCCGTACTACGTTCCGTTCTGCGGGCTTGCGGTGGTCGAGGAGCTCGCCGGCGTCTCCACCGGTACCGCCGACGCGTTTGCACCGATCCTGGGTCCCATGGGCGGCGATGACCTGCTCGCCCATGAGCGCGAGGCGGTCGACGCGGCCGCGGAGCTGCTGGCGGATATCACGTAGGGAACGAGTCGCGGTAGATCCGTGCCAGCTCGGCGACGGGCGCTGTCGCGGGGCCGGGGACGACGGTTGCGGTCGCCGTCGCCCTGGCCGCCGCCTCGGTCCGTCGGTCTACCCCGAGCTTGCGTCGGATGTTCACCATGTGCGTGTGCACCGTCCGCGGACTCAGATTCAGTCCCGTGGCGATCGCGGCGTCGGTGCGTCCGACCACCAACCCGCTGAGTACGCGCACCTCCTGTCGACTCAGGTGCCACACCTGTTCGGAGGTCACCGGCCAGGCCGTCACCCTGAGGTCGCCGAAGTCGCCGAGGCGCGAGAGCATCACCCGGTACCAGGTTCCCTGATGCCACCACAGGTGTCGGAGTTCGCCGACGCCGCAGGCGACGAAGTCGTCCACCACATGGACGAAAGCGGCTTCGGTGACGAACGGGACGTCCACCGGACCAGCGGACAGGGTCCGAGCGCCCCGGCGCAGGTAGACGGTGGATGGGGCCGGCACGGCCGAGCCCGCGTCGTCCGACGATGGTCGCCGAATGTTCTCCGACGCCTGGTCCGGTCGCAGGACCAGCGCCAGCAAACCCGACAGGTCGCGGGCCAACGCGCGTTGTGGCGCTGCGAATGCGTCGGGGCGTCGAGCAGAGAAGTGCGCGAGACCCACGTAATCGCCACCGTCGAACAACTCGACCGTCATCCCGTCTGTGAAGCCCTCGGCCCGCAGGTACTGCTCGAACAATACGGTGCGGGTGAACTCGTCGCGGACCCGTCCACCGACGTCGCTGATCGAGAGAGGCAGGCCGTCTGAGGGGTTGAGTCGGTTCGTGAAGCCAACCTCATAATCACGAGGGAACAGGTGCTGCAAGGCCCAGGCCGAACCCGAGGAGTACCCGACCCGGGACACGATACGAGACCGAGCGCCCTCCGGCTGGTGGATGAGCAGCGCGGCGTCGAAGTGCACATGGCCTTGGAGCAGCCGTACTGCCCGCGTCAACTGACCTCGCGTCAGATCGGTTGCCGGATCGCCCATTTGGCCAGTGTAGTGACTCGACGCGGGCGCCGCGGGAAGTCGGTCACATCACGTCGGCGCGATCCGCGGCAACATTCCGACGCGACGGTGGGGACAGTGCTGCGGCGAGGTCGCGACGGTCAATCGCGCCCGATGCCCACGGGCATGGGGAGTATCTCGACGCGGGCGAGGCCGGAGGTGACGGCCGGGTCGGCGGCACTGATCGCCCGGACCGCGTCCTCGGAATCTGCGCGCACGACGCCCAGGCCCCAGTTCCCGGCCGGGTCGACCACCGGTCCGAAGATGACTGCGGTGCCGTCGGCGAGGAGACCCGACCAGTACGCGCTGTGTCGGCCTATGATGGCGGCCTCGTCGTCGGACATGTCCCCGGGACCGAAGGTGGGCCTGGGCGGGACGAGTTTGTACACGAAGTGGGACATGCGATGAGCCTCCTGTAATCAGGGGAGTGTGGATTCGATGGCGGCGACCGACGCCGCCAGAGCTGCGGCCCAGCCGCCGGAGTACGCGCCGGAGCTGTAACCGCCTGGGGTGGCGCAGTCTTCGCGCAACTGGTCCTCGGTGAGATGCTCCCAGCCACGGTGCTCCACGGACACTCGCGTCAGTGTCGGACCGAGAGCGGTGAACGCCAGCTCGACCTCGGTCCCGCTCGTGTACTCGTCGACCTTCACGGTGCGGGCCCGGTCCGCCGATGGACATCGGTTGTAGCGGCCACCAGGCCCCGATCGTCCGGACGAAAGTGGTGAAGACATGGTCGAGATCAATCGGATAGTGGTGAATTGGTGGATCGGCGGACCTCGCTGCGAGAGGACGGAACTGTCGGTGGCACTGGGGGGCTCGTCGAACTCACGCTTGCAAGGGTGTGCAAGACGAGCGTGCTCGATGCCCGTGGGCCTCGGGTGCGCTATGCCGCGCGGGGTTCAGTCACTCGCCCAGCAGCCTGTACATCGGCGAGCGTGTTGAGTCGACGCTGTAGGTAGCGAGTCTGTGAGCCAAACCAAGCGGGTGCCCAAAACCATGTCACCAGCGGCGAAACCTGCGTGGTGGAGCCTGCAGCGGTATGCGCCTCGTTGAGTCTCTGGGCAGTGTGGTGGAGGCCGACGAGCCCGTAGAACGGGATGAGCTGGGACCACCATTGTGTCCAGGCGGTTCGTGCGTCGCCGGTAGCGGTGGCCAGTTCGGAATTGATTCTGTCGTACCAGATGAAGTAGTAGACGCCGCAGGTGATGACCGTGAGCCACCAGAGCGTCCAGGCGCCCTGCTTGCGAATCACGGGTACAGGTTGTCCGGGGAAGTGGGTCACAGTGGCTCCGTTTTCGAGAGGTGGGAACAGACGCCCGAGCATATTCAGGGGACTCTTCCGCCCGTCGCGGGATGTTTCGATTTCATCTGTTCGGCTCAACGCGCTGATGGACTCCGCGGGACGCCGGTGCGCATCGCCGATCGACTTGCGAAGCCCACAGTGGGACAGTTGATCGGGACCGACTGAATAGTAGTGCGGCGCAACACGTGGCCGGCCGCTCTGGGAGTGCTCCGTTGGCGTGATCGACCTGATCGAAGGACACATACTCGAATTCGCTGTGGTTGTGGCATCCGGGGAGGCTAGTCTTGGTCCATTCACTCGACCGAGATCACGGGGGACCGGCTATGCGTCGAAGCGCCCGCGGAATGGTGGTTTCCGGCGGAATCGCCGCGGCTTTGGTCATGGGTAGCGGCGTGGCCTTCGCGGGTCCCCCGACCACGATTCCTGCACCGGGACAACCAGGCTACTGCGGAGCTCACACGAGTCCGTGGAACTGTTGGAGCGACGTGCGCCCCGCCCGTCCCGGCGAGGACGCCTTCATCGATCAGAGACTGCGATTCGACATGCAGGGCGTGCCCACCGATCGCACACGACTCTTGCAGATCGCCCGCGGAGTCTGCCAGTCACTGAGTAACGGAACGGGTTCGAACGACATTGTCAGGTGGCTGGCCGACGACTTGGGCATCCGCGAGGGGCAAGCCGGCCAGCTGTTCATCATGATCCAAGAGACAGCCTGTTCGTAGTGCCTCTGGCGCGCTGGCTCCTACTACCGGGCACCCCGCTGTCACCCGAAGTCTGGGACGGCGTGCGGGCTGAACTGTCCGGGAACGGGCACGTGATCACCCCCGAGATGGTGCCTCCGCCTGGCTATAGAGGTTCCGGTCTGCAGCAACGGCTTGCCGAGGACGTCGCGGAGTCGGCCGCAGCCGAAGCGCCCTGGCATGTGGTGGGCCATTCCTTCGGTGGGCAGGTCGCACTCGAACTCGCGATCGCGCGGCCCGATCTCGTCTCGCGCCTCACCCTGTTGTGCACGCGGGACACGCCCTTCCCGGCATTCGACGCGGTGGCCGCCGCCGTCGAAGTGGGGTCCGTCGACGTCGACGGCACACTCGGACGCTGGTTCAGCGCGGACGAATTGCGCAACGATGGACCGGTCGTCCGCTACGCTCGCGAGGCCGTGGCCGCAGCGGACCACGCGTCCTGGGCGTCGGCGCTCCGCGCGATCGCCCACTTCGACTGTTCGCAACGCACGGCGTCGATCTCGTGCCCGGTGACCGTGCTCGCGGCCGAACACGACACGGTCTCCGACATCGCCTCCATGGAAGCCATGCATCGTCGAATCCCGGGTTCGGACTTCGTCGTTCGCGCCGGAGCCTGGCACATGAGCATCTTCGACGACCCGGTTGCGTTGGCGCAGATGCTCCTCGGCGAGCGGAGAAACTCTAGGCAGCGTCGGTGATGATCTGTCGCTGCGCCTTGAACATCTCGGCCAGGTTGTTGCTGACCTCGGGGTCCGCGGCGGGCGGGGTGTCGTCGACGGTGTTGTGCGTGACCGAGAACGACACGCCCCGCTCCTCGCCGATCACGATGATTCCCGCCAGGTTGAGCTGGAATGCACCGACCTCGTACGCGCCGGTCATCCGTACCGCCTTGTAGTCACTGTCTATCGGCAGCTCGACCTCTTCGAGCGTGAGCGCAACCGGGACATCACCGTCGTCGAGTGTCAGCGTGAACGACGAACAGGCGGAAACGATCTCGTCGAAGTCGTCGTAACCGTTGTCGGCCGGCTTGGTGACATCCGCACTGTAGTTGTCGAGTCCGAAGAGGATATCGCTCGACGACGAGGTCTCGGTGAGCTCACGTTCGGCTCGTTCGCCGGTGGTCTGCTGCGAGTCGACCAGCGTTGCGCACTTTTCGTTGTCCACGGTGCTGTCGTCGTCGTCGGTGCTACCCGTCTCGGTGGTGAAATCGCCCGTGATGTCCGGGAACTGGTCCTCGGGCAGGACGAGATCGAGCGCCGAGGCGGTCGGTGTCGATGGCTCGTCCTCGCCCCCGCTCAGGGTGAGGGCCAGTACCACCGCCACGACGACGATCACGATGAGGACCAGTCCGCCGCCGCCGATGAACCACCATTTCTTGCCGCCGCCGGAAGACGGGGGCGGCGGTTGCTGACCGAAGGGTTGCTGGCCGTATGGCTGTTGACCGAACGGTTGTTGACCGAAAGGTTGTTGGCCGTACGGCTGCTGTCCGAAAGGTTGTTGGCCGTATGGCTGCTGACCGTAGGGCTGCCCGCCCTGCGGCGGCTGACCCGGAGTCGCGTGCGGTCCACCGGGTTGGTGACCGCCGGCCGGCGGCCATCCGGGTTGCTGCGGCCCCTGCGGACCCATGGCGGTCGGCTGATTGGGGTCGTAGGGACTGCCCACGGTCGGCTCCTCATGGTCGGTGACCTCGGGAGATTACCGCGCGTGACGCTCGGCGAGATCGGCTTTCATGCGACCGAATGAGCGACGCGCGACCATCGGCCCGACCGGTCACCGGAGCGCGGGCGGCGGGTATTTCGGCTCGTACAAGGTGATCTGCCCGGCGCCGGGAACCTTGATCCCGACGGTCACGCCCCATCCCTCGTCGGTCGGAGCGCCGACGAATTCGGCGCCCCGCGCGGAGAGTTCGTCCATCGTCGACTCGAGGTCGTCGCACATGAACGACACATCGAACTTCTGATCGGTGCGGCCGGCGGTCCCTTCGTGCTCCCACTTGTCGGGGTGCGCGCCCAACTCGCTGGGGCCGGTCTGGAAGATCAGCCATCCGCCACCGGTGTCGACGTGCGGGAAGGCGAGGACGTCGCGAAAAAAGGCGCGGGCGGCCTCTGGGTCGTCGCAGTAGATCAGTGTGTGTACCGCGGTGATCATGGCGGCCAGAGTAGTCGGCCCACCGGCGGAACCGGCCGGAATGCCCCGCTCAGGGGCGCGGCACCCCGATGGGATTGGGGAAGGGGATCACGCCACGATCGACGAGCGCATGTGACAGCGACCGGAGGACCCGGACGGTCCAGTCGGAGTCGGGCAGGAAACGGACGCTCGAATTGGCGAGGTGGTCGGTGGTCTCCTCGACCTGTTCACGAAGGGCGGCGCCGCGGTCGGTCAGAGTTCCGTCGCCAGAGAGGATTCCGATGTCCTCGAGGGAGCGGCGTGCGCTGTCCCACTGGTGGTCGGTCCAGCCGCGATTGTCCTGGATGAGCGTCCGGTCGACGTGCCCGCCGGCGATGTGGGTCATCGACGCCTGCAGTCCGGTCAGGCCGGCGGCGGTAGCGGCCGCGACATGACCGTCGCCGCGGTGTTCACGGAGAACGGTGGTGGCCAACCACAATCGCCCCAGCATCGACGCGGGTCGGGCAACGGAACTCCACGCGGCGGCCAGAGCCCGCCCGTCGTGGGAGAGGGCGTCGACAGCATGTTCCAGATTGTCGGTGGCCCGGCGCAGGTCATCGGTCGATCCGGCCGACGCGTGCTCACCGAGGACTCGCTCGGCGGCGTCGAAACGAGCGTCGAGGGCATCCCGCGGAGTGATGCGAGTCCACACCTTGGGGATCGCTCGGGCGACCATCGCCGGGGCGAACCCGTAGAACAGCGCCGAGACCACTTCCGGCGGCGACGCGCCGAGCGGGGAGGCGCGCCCGGCGAAGTAGCCGTTCCACCAGCCGGTCAGCCCGCTCTCGGCCATGACAGTCGCGAACAGCGGATCGAAGTAGCAGATCGCGTGGATCGGCTCGTAGGCCCGCCACAGGATCCGCTCGGGGTTCACGTCTGACCGTGTCATCGGTTGCGTCACCTTCCCTGCGACTGGCCGCACCCCAGATCTACCGGATCGTTCGGCCCCGCGTTTCGTCGGGCGGTGCTCGACGCGGATGACCATTCGACCGGGACGCGGCGGATCGGTCGGTGGTTCGGGAATTTCACGTCCTCGTGAGCGTCCTCCGAGGGCAATACGGGCTGTCGGGATTTGAAGTTCCCGGTGGTCTTCCCGGTGGTCTCCGGGGATCACGAGAGCTCTGGGCTGTGAGGGGGTGTGGCCCCCGTGACGGGTCAGGTTGTGGCGAGGTGGCCGGCGGTGAGGGCTTTGCAGATGTTGTTGACCATGGCGTGGAAGGTGAACTCGGCGTTTGCTCGTGCGAGTCCGCGGCCGGTGAATCGACGGAAACCGAGGGTGTGTTTAGCCCACCCGAACGGTGTTTCCGCGATGTGGCTGCGTCTGTTGTAGGCGGCGTGGCCTTCTTCGGTGAGCAATCGGGTTGCCATTGCCTCGATCGGGGTGGCGACGGTATCTGATTGGGCCGGTGAGGATGCCGTGGTTTCGGTGGTGGAGTGTTCGGCGCGCGCCACGCGAAGTTTGTGGGTTTTGGTCGAAGCGATGAGCCGGTCGGGTCCAGCGGCGGTGATGTTGGCTTCAGAGTGGTAGCCGGCATCGGCGAGCAAGAGCCCGATTCCCGGCGTGTCCGGTGGTGGGTGCTGGTGGGACTGAATGTGTTCAGCGGCGGCGACGGCCTTGTTCATCATCGGTACGAAGTGTGGGGTATCGATGGCCCCGTTGGTGACCATGGTCGCGATGATCAAGCCGTCGCTGCTGGTGACGGCTTGACAGTTGTATCCCTGGATCCAGCCACCACCACGCAACGACAGGGCCCGGGACTGCGGGTCGGTGATGTTGCGGCGGGTGTCGGTATTGGCCCGATGTGGTGTGCGAGTGTGGTTGCGGGCGGCCACGATCGCGGCGGCGTAGGTTTCGTCCTCGGCCACACGCCGGGCACGCAGCTGCGCGTCCAGGACCTCGGCCCGCTTAACACGTGTGCGCGCTTGTCGAACTGAGCTGTGGTCATCAACTGCGCTCGGCGGCCTACGTTTACGCGGTTTGCGTTCCCACGCATCGATCTTGGTCTGCTGATCAGCACGTGCTTTGCTCAACCGCAGCACAGCGGCCTGAAGCTGCGCCGCCATCGGCGGCGCCCCTGGATAGTCGCCGTCACCGGCGAGATGGGCGGTGTAGGCCACCACCCACTGCTGGGCTTTGGCGTCTTCGGCCGCGCGGCGCCGAACCGTGTGATCACGGTTGATCTCTGCGCGCGTCTGGGTCGGCTTGGCGTCTCGCGCTGCCTGGTTGTGCTCGCGAGCCGAAGCCAACGCAGCGTCGATTCGGGCGAGCCGTTCAGCGCCGGGAGCATTGATGAGACCCGGCGGGATCTCGTCACCGCCATCGCCATCGCCATCGTCATCGTTGGCGGCATGTTCGGCATCCGACTGTGCACCAACGTCTTTGAGCTTGCTGCGGAGCTGTTGAGCCTCTGCCTGACGTTCTTTGACCAGATGCTTCTCTGTGCGGTTGGCCGACTGCGAGGCATTCGAGGCGATCTTGACTCCATCAAGAGCGACGACACCCAACTGGCCCATCCCTAGCTGCGCGCACACCGTCAACG
Source organism: Gordonia terrae (assembly GCF_001698225.1). Classification (NCBI taxonomy): domain Bacteria; kingdom Bacillati; phylum Actinomycetota; class Actinomycetes; order Mycobacteriales; family Gordoniaceae; genus Gordonia; species Gordonia terrae. The sequence continues at coordinate 3,896,659 of NZ_CP016594.1, read as the reverse complement.
ACTCAGCGAACAAATCAGCCATCACCGCCGAGGCATCTTTGCGGAACTGGGCGATCGTGGAGTGATCGGGGACATCGCCAGCGCAGATGACCCGGTAGGTCAGGTCCCGATGGCACAAACGCTCGATCTGCCGCGAGGACCGTTGCCCATGAGCCCACGCCCAAATCAGCAAGGTCAACAACATGTCCGGGTCATAGCCACGCCGCCCGACACCGCCGGTCTTGCGCAGCTTGTGCACGGAGGCGGTGTTCATCCGTTGCACCGTGGCGATCACCAGCCATACCGGGTCATCGCGGCCGACCCAGTCCCGCATATCCGGAGGAAGCAGGAATACCTGGTCACGATCAACCGGCCGATAATCCTTCGCCATCCACACATCATCGCAGTTCAAAGCCCGATTTAGAGGTCCGACACCCGTGAATCGTGGCCAACAAATCCCGACAGCCCGAATATGCCCTTCGACCCTGCTGAGGTGGACGGAAATCGAGGCGCGGCGGGTCGTGGTGTGGGTGGTGAGGACCCTTCGAGGCGCTCACCGGCCCGGCTCGCCGATGCGAACGACCTGCGCCCAGTCGGGTGGCGCCGACCCACCGCCGGAATAGGTGCCACCGGAGTATGCGGCCACGGGTGAGCGTTGAGCGGGGCATACGCGCGATACTCGCGAGCGAAGAGCCCGACGATGGTGCGGCAGGCGGGCCGGTGACTCGGCCACGGAGTGTGTCCGTCGGTCAGTGCGACGACAACGTCGGGTCGGGTACGCAGGGCGGCGTCGAACCCGGTACGCAGGTCGGTCCCGCCGCCGCCGTGTAGCGGGATGCTCTCCGCACGGCAGATGGGTTGTGCGACATGCGCCGCGGCGTCGCACGACACCACGGTGAGCAGATCGCGTCGGCCGCTGAGGGCACGTGCGATCGCGGCGACCTCGAGCAGCGCGCTGCCGAGTTCGGCGTCGCTGACCGATCCCGAGGTGTCGATCACGACACTCACCTTCGGCGGGGTCCGTCGAAGACTGGGCACGATCACACCGGGCAGCGCGACCGACCGCCTCGCCGGCCGCCCGAAGGTGTAGTCGTCGCCGACGCCGGAGGTCGACACGGCGGCCCGGATCGCGGCGCCCAACAGGGCCTGCCATGGCTGCGGCGGGTGCACGGCGTCGTGCGCCCACCGCCGCCAGCCGGCCGGGACATCGCCTGCGCGGTCGGAGATCGCCGTCGCGACCGCGAATCGGACGGCGTCGCGCTCCTGGCCGCTCAGACCATCGGCGTCCTCCGGCCCCCGTTCCCACTCGCGATGTCGGCCGTCGCCTCCGCTACCGCATTCGAGCCAGGCCATCGCCTCGGTCCGTGGACCCAGACTGAACCAGCGGAGGTAGTCCTCCATCAGCAATCCGGTGTCCAGGTCGAGTGCGGACGGGTGCACTGCGTCGTCGGGCGTGACGAGCCCGGACCCGTACACGTCGTCATTGATCTCGAAGTCGGCGGCGATGTTCATCCGCAACCGTTCGGCCGGGCTGTCGAAGCCGTGATCCTCGGCGTACCGGTCGGACCGGGCGGCGTGATCCCGGAGGAGATGTGACACCTCGTGCACCAGGAGAGCGGCGATCTCTTCCTCGGGTCGGCTCGCGACGAACGCCGGCGACAGGTAGCACCGCCAATAGCGGTCGACGCTCATGGTCGGGACGAGCGGCGACTCGATGAGGTGCAGGGCGTAGAGCGCGGTTGCCATGTACGGCCGTGCGCGCACCGCGTGCAGGCGAGCAGCGTAGATCCGGTCCGAGACCGACACCGATGGCGTCGACACCAATGCTTCGGTCACCGTCATCGCATCCGGTCCTGTCCTGGGCGCGCGGCGACCCGGTCGGCGGCCTCATCGGCCGCGCGGGACACCGACACCACCCCCGCCAGTCGGTCGATGGTGGCGGGGATCTGCCAGTCGTCCCGTCGTAGCGTCGCCAGGGTGGTCGCCGGAACCACCACGAGATCAGGTGCGCCGGTCTGGACCGCGACGGCCAGCACCTCCCATGCGGCGTCCCACCGGGTCCGATCGGGTCGACGCCGGACCGCGGCGACGACGGCGTCGAGTGTCGCCTGACACAGGTCACCTCGCTCGGGGAGTTGCGCCGCTGACGGATCGGCGAGCAGCGTTTCGGGATCCGGCAGATCCATGTGATCGATACTCGCCAGCAATTCGAAGCCGGGCCCGTCGCCCACCGTGCCGCGGACCAACAACGACAGGACGTCGGATGACGCCGACGCGGCGGTGGCGAACGCGATCAGTCGCACCGTCGCGGCCCAACTTCGCGGCGAGGGCCAGGCGCCGCCCCGACGGGTTTGGCTCCCGGGGAGCTGATGGACCAGCGCGGGACGCGCCGCCAGCAACGTGCACACGGCTCGGCGCGCGAAATCGACTGCACTGGGGAATTTCTCCGCGTCCAGGGTCGGCAGGTCCGTCGTGGGCCAGGTGCCGCCGAGGCCGCGGACCACGACGTCGTGATCGTGGGTCCAGTGCAGATGGACGAAACGGTTGGCGAGCGGTGCACTCAGCTCCCAGCCGTCCGCCGCCGACGACGGCGGGTTGGCGGCGGCGACGATCCGCACATCGGGAGGCAATTGCAGAGCGCCTACGCGTCTCTCGAGCACCAGTCGCAGGAGCGCCGCCTGTACTGCCGGAGGTGCCGTGGAGAGCTCGTCGAGGAAGAGCAATCCGCGGCCGGCGTCGGCGAGACGAACGGCCCAGTCCGGGGGTGCCATGGGAACGCCCCGGGTGGCCGGGTCATCCCCGATGATGGGTAGCCCGGAGAAGTCCGAGGGCTCGTGAACGCTCGCTATCACCGTCGTGAGTGGCAGGTCCAGGGACTCGGCGAGTTGTGTCAGTGCCGCGGTCTTGCCGATCCCCGGTTCACCCCACAGCAGGACCGGGAGGTCGGCGGCCACCGCGAGCGTGAGCGCTTCGAGCTGGTCATGGGTCCGCTGTTCGGTGGTCGTCTCCTCGAGCATCGCGAGGAGCGAGGCGGCCCTGTCGAGTTCGGCCCTGCCGAGGTATGTCGAATGGGCCGCGGTGGCCGTGATGTCGGTGGCCGTGATGTCAGTGGCTGTGGTGACAGTGGGCATGGTGTGTGTGGACATGATTCACCTAGGGGTGGGAGAAGTGGGGGTGTTGTCGGCGTCAGAGTTGAGTTGCGTGGCGCGGACGGGCGCGCCGACGCCGACCGCGGTGGTGACGACAGCGGGGCCCGCCCGGAACCGGCTGCGGAACAGGATCTGTCGCCCCGGCGCGATACGCGTCGTAGATCTCCTGTTGCGCGCGGGTGCGCTCGACCGCATCACGCAGCGGCCCGTTCCGCAGGGTCGCCTCCGGGCCGAGTAGTCGTTCCACGATCGCCAGTGCGCCGTCGATGTCGCCGAAGTCGAGTCGTTCACGTACTCCGGCGAGGCAATCGGGCCGCCGGTGGGCGCGGTCGATGGCCTGCAGGCAGGGCAGGGGTGTGCCCGTGAGTGAGGCCAGCATCTCCTCGCGGCGGATCTCGTCGCGGTCGTGATCGAGGGCCGAGAGAACTCCGTCGGCGATCCCGATGCGATGTAGCTCGCCCCGACATCGCACCTTCTGAAAGCCGTTTCCGTCCAGCTCTTCTCGATCACGAGGTGCCGAGGCACACCCGGGCGTGAGCGCGGCCGCCACCAGCGGGTGCAACCGACCGGGTGTGATCGCGCCGTGTCGGATCAGTTCGAGATCCGGAAGCGTCCTGGTCGCGGCGTCGGGAAGAACCGGGAGAGCCGTGATCCCTCCCGCAGGAGGGTCGACGACCCACCGGGTGGCGTCGAGATCATCGATGTCGGTGTGCAGGAACAGTTCTCGACCAGCTCCAAGCCGTATCCGCACGCACCCTGACCGACGGCCGTCGGCGCGGAGGACCAAGGCGGCTTCGGCTGCCCATCGATCGACGGCGCATCCGTCGGGCGGGTCACGCGGCGGGGACGGGGTCGGCGGTGACGGTGATGAGGAAGCACCGCAACGCATTCGGAGTTCTGCGGTGCGGCGGACGTCCCACAGATGACGATGCAGGTCCAGCCGGTATCTGCGGTCCGGCCGGGGGTGTGGATGGGGGACGGGCGTCGACCCGTCCCACAGGGTCAGCGACACTCGTTGTCCGGCATCGGCCCACCGCGGTGCGGTCCGTGCTACGAGGTATACCGAACCTGCTGTGCCGAAACGGTTTCCGGGACCGTGCCCATATCGGGCTAGCGCGATGGTGAGGCCAGGGCGCAGGTGTCCGGCGGGGCCCATCCGCGGCAGATGCCAACGCAGCAGGTCGGGCGCGAGATGGAGGAGGTCGTCCTGAAGGTGTTCGGCCAGGTCGGCGCCGCACCTTCGGCGCACGGCGTCCAGATCGATGTCGGCGTCGAAACCTGCTGCGGCGCAAGCGCCGATCCAGTCGGCGGCACGACGCGCAGCGGTGGCGGCGTCGATCATGGAGGGTGGTACCGCGAATTGACGGGCGCGGAGCCAGGGGGAGAGGCGGGGAGGAATTCCAGTCGTGGGCGGGAGGCGCATCAGCACTCACCGCGCACGACGTGGACCCCCAATCTTTGTTCAGAGGAAGTCAACACCTGACGAAATATACCGTGTCGCAGTCCTCTTGGCCAGAGGGGTGGCTTCCGCGGCCTGTCCCGGATACCCGGACGGTCAATTCACGGCCTGGGCGACCAGTGTTGCGATGGTCTTCTCGGCGTCGGTGTCCAATGCACTGACCGCGAATGACGTGGGCCAGAAGCCGCCGTCGTCGAGGTTCGCGTTCTGGGTGAAGCCGAAGGTGGAGTAGCGTTCCTTGTCGTCCTGGCCGCTCCGGAAGAAGCACACCACTTTGCCCTTCAGCGCGTAGGCCGGTTGCCCGTACCAGAGTTTCGGCGCCAAGTCCGGCGCGGTCGCGGTCACGATCGCGTGGATGCGTTCGGCCAGCGCGCGATCGGCCGGCTCCATGTTCTCCAGTTTGGCGAGCAGATCGAGTTCCTCGGCCGCGCGCTTGTTGCCGCGTCCGCGGGCCTTCTCCTTCTTTAGTTCCGCCGCACGCTCCTTCATCGCGGCACGTTCCTGGTCGGAGAATCCTCCCGAGTCGCCCATTCGCATTCCTTTCGTGGTCAACGCCCCGGTGCCGAGGCGTTTCCCACGGTAGTGCGGGTCGGGCCGCAGAGCTTCTCGATTCCGAACCGATGGGGCAGGTGGGCGCGTTTCACACCCGGCCGCGCAGGATTGCGTTCCAGTAGAGGCGCGGCAGGACGTAACGGTCGAAGGCCCACGCGCTCCGACGCGGTTTGAGCGGGTCGATCACCGACGGCAACGACGACGTCAGTGTTCCGTCGCGGTCGAACTCGGCGGCGATCAGATGGTGGGCGTCGGTCGCGATCGGAGCGACCGTGTACCCGTCGTAGGCCGTCAGTTCCTCGCCGGCCCGCGCCGCGGCGAGATTGTCGACGAGCACCGCGATCTGTCGTCGCAGCCCGCCGCCGGACGGGTCGGTGGCGATCGCGGCACCGTCGCCGGCGCCCCAGACCGACGGGTGGGTCCGGTGTCGGAGGGTGTGCGGGTCGATGTCGACGAGTCCCCGGTCGCGGGTGCCGGACAGGCCCGAGTCGGTGACGAGGTCGGGTCCACGGAACGGCGGCACGAGATGCAGCATGTCGTAGTGCACGTCCTGCGTGTCCGAGCCCGTCACCACGGTGACCCGGCGATCGACCGGGTGGAGCCGGACGGAGCTGTCGAGCAGGACGCGGACGCCGAGTTCGTCGAGGCACTCCGACAGACGGGCGTCGAGGCCGTCGACGCCGAGCAGATGCGGCCGGTCGACGGTCAGGGTGATGTCGAGGGATTCGAGTATTCCGGCCCGCCGCCACTGGGCGGCGGCGAGGAACAACGGTTTGAGCGTGGTGCCGGTGCAGCTGACCGGCGGACGCGGGACGGTGAACACGGCGCGTCCGCCCCGCGGCATCGAGGTCACCAGATTCCACGTCTGCTCGGCTCGGTCGAGATAGTTGCTGGCGACCGCCGGGTCGGCGATCGCGAGGTCGATCCCCGGCATCGCGTCGTGATCCGGCACGAGTCCGACGGCCAGGATGAGGTCTCGGTAGCCGATGTCGACGCCCGAGGCACAGCGGATCGTTCGCTTGCCCGCGTCGACGACGACAGCCGTGTCCCGCAGCCAGGTCACCCCGTCCGGCGTGACCGATCGCTGTGTGCGCTCGGCGTCACGAAGCGACGCCTGGCCGCCGCCGACATAGGACAGGAGCGGGCGGTAGGTGTGCACGGCCTGCGGTTCGATCACCGCGACGTCGGGAAAGCCCAGGCGCAGCAGGCGCGCCGCTGCGCTGAGGCCGGCATTCCCGCCGCCGATGACGACGACGTCGAAGTGTCGGGTCTCACGAGTTGAGGTCATGCGTGGGGATACCCGGCCGGGCTGTCGGGAAAACCGGGGGACACGGGCCTGCCGCCCGCCGGGTCCTCGTCGGCCGCGGCCAGGGTGCGACCATGGACCGATGACCGCCACGCTCGTCGCCAAGGACGTCGCCGGGGGATATGCCCACCGCGTCCTGTTCGATCACCTCGATCTCACCGTGGCCCCCGGGGACGTGATCGGCGTGGTCGGTGCGAACGGAGCCGGGAAGACCACGCTCCTGCGGGTCCTCGCCGGTGACCTCGCTCCTCTGGAGGGCACGATCACCCGGGCGCCGTCCGACGCCTTCGTCGGTTGGCTGCCACAGGAGCACGAGCGACTTCCCGGGGAAGTCGTGCGCGCTTATGTGGCACGCCGTACCGGGTGCGCGGCGGCCACCGTGGCGATGGACGCCGCGGCCGACGCGCTGGCCGATCCTGGCACGGCGACGTCGGCAGACCCGGCCGACGTCTACGCGGCCGCGCTGGACCACTGGCTGGCCACCGGGGCGGCCGATCTCGACGAGCGACTGCCCGCCGTTCTCGCCGATCTCGGTCTCGGCGACGGCGTCATCGACCCGGACGCCACGCTGATGACGGATCTGTCCGGTGGCCAGGCCGCGCGGGTCGGGCTCGCCGCGCTGCTGTGTTCTCGGTTCGACATCGTGCTCCTCGACGAACCGACCAATGACCTCGACCTCGACGGTCTCGCGCGGCTGGAGGAGGTCGTGGCCGGGATGCGTGGCGGCGTCGTCCTCGTCAGTCACGATCGAGAGTTCCTCGCGCGCAGCGTCACCCGCGTGCTCGAACTCGACCTCGCGCAGCACACCAACACCGTGTACGGCGGTGGTTACGAGAGCTACCTCGAGGAACGTGCCGTCGCCCGGCGCCACCGCCGCGAGGAATACGAGGAGTTCGCGGCCAAGAAGGCCGATCTCGTCGCCCGGGCGCGGACGCAACGCGAATGGTCGAGTCAGGGCGTCCGCAACGCCATGCGCAAGGCGCCGGACAACGACAAGATCCGACGCCGCGCCGCAACGGAATCCAGCGAGAAGCAGGCGCAGAAGGTCCGGCAGATGGAGAGTCGGATCGCGCGGCTGGACGAGGTCGCCGAGCCGCGCAAGGAATGGGTGCTCGAGTTCACCATCGGCTCTGCCCCACGCTCCAGTTCGGTGGTCGCCACACTCAACGAAGCGGTTGTGCGGCAGGGTGATTTCGTGCTGGGGCCGGTGTCGTTGCAGGTGAATGCCGGCGAACGCATCGGCATCACCGGCCACAACGGTGCCGGCAAGACGACGCTGCTGCGGCTGCTTCTCGGGCGGGTCGAACCCGATGAGGGAACGGCGCAACTCGGAGCCAACGTCGCGATCGGTGAGATCGACCAGGCGCGTGGCCAGTTCACCGGCACCCGGCCGCTCGCCGAACGATTCGAGGCCCTCGTCCCCGAATACTCCTCCGCCGACGTGCGCACCCTGCTCGCCAAGTTCGGTCTGCGGGCCGATCACGTCGACCGGCCGGTCGGCGAGCTGTCACCGGGCGAGCGCACCCGGGCCGGACTGGCACTGCTCCAGGCGCGCGGCACCAATGTCCTCGTCCTCGACGAGCCGACCAACCACCTCGACCTGCCGGCCATCGAACAACTCGAGTCCGCGCTCGATTCCTACGACGGCGCAGTGCTTCTCGTGACCCACGATCGGCGCATGTTGGAGAACGTCCACGTCGACCGGCATTGGGACGTCGACGGCGGCCGGGTCAGCGAGCGCTGAGGTCCTCCCCGCCTCAGCCCGCGAGCCGGGTGTCGACCCCGCGCACGTCCGCGGGCAGATCCTCCTCCGCGGTCCCGAGTCCGAGGTGCTCGCGCAGGGTCGTGCCCTCGTACTCTGTCCGGAACAGGCCGCGGCGCTGCAACTCCGGCACCACGTAGTCCACGAAGTCGTTGAAGGTGCCGGGAGTCTGGGCACTCGACACGATGAACCCGTCGGCCTCGCCACCGGAGAACGACTCCTCGATCTGGTCCGCGACGTCGGCGGCCGTGCCGACGAACTGCGGCAACAGGACTCCCTGCGCGTAGAGCTTGCCGATGTCGCGGAGGGTGAGACTGTCCCGCTCGGAGAGGCGTCGGGCGACATCGAACAGCCCCTGTGTGCCGCTCACCTGAACGTCTTCGACGGGGGCGTCGAGATCGTAGGCGGAGAAGTCGTGGTCCGTGTGGACCGAGAGCGTGATCAGGCCCGAGATCGGGTCGGCGAGTTCGTTGTGGAAGGCCTGCTTCTCCCGGGCGATCGACTCGGTCTCGCCGATGAACGGGATGAAGGACGGAAAGATCTTGACGTGGTCGGGGTTACGGCCGAAGTTCACCGCGCGCGACTTCACGTCGTCGTAGTAGGCGCGGCGCCCCTCCGGGGTCGGGTCGATCTCGAAGATCGCCTCCGCCCACCGCGCGGCGAAATCCTTGCCGGTGTTCGACGACCCCGCCTGGATGAGGACCGGTCGGTGTTGCGGTGACCGGGGCTGGTTGAGCGGGCCTCGGGTGCGGTAATGCGCGCCGTCGTGGTCGACGGTGTGGATCTTCGCCGGGTCCGCCCAGACGCCGGACTCCTTGTCGGCGGTCACGGCATCGGCGTCCCAGCTCGACCACAGTTTGATCGCCGTGCGGACGAACTCCTCGGCGCGCACATACCGCTCGTCGTGTCCGACGTGGTCGTCGAAGCCGAAGTTCTGCGCCTCGGCCTGCGACAGTGACGTCACGATGTTCCACGCGATGCGTCCCCGGGTGAGGTGGTCGAGGGACCCGAAGACGCGTGCGAGTTCGTAGGGGTGGAAGTAGGTGGTGGACTTGGTCACCGCTATTCCGAGCCGGGTGGTGACCGCGGCGATGCTCGCCGCCACCAGGCTCGGGTCGATCGTCGCGGCGGCCTGCGTGCCGCGTCGGAACGGTTCGGACTGATCGCCGCCGAATCGGACCGGGGCGGCGAGCAGGTCGGCGAAGAAGGCGAAATCGAACTTGCCGCGCTCGAGGATCCGCCCGACCCGGTGATAGTGGTCCGGCCCGAAATAGTCCGTCACCGAACCGGGATGACGCCACGCGGCGTGCGAGTGGGTGACGGGGGAGGCGATCAAGAATCCACCGAGATGGAGCTGACGGGTCACGGATGATGTCCTTCGGTCTGGGTCGCCGGAGCGAGTCGGGGAGGTGCCGCCACGGGCGGGGAGGTGATCGGGACAAGTCAAGGCGCGCCGAACGCCGAGGGCGAGGGTTGCGCCCGGGGTGATCGCAACAGGCTCTTGACATACAACCGATTGGTTGTATGTTTGAGAGGTGACCGAGAACGCGGGCGAACCGACCGACGAGGACCGGGCGGACGCCCTGTTCCACGCGCTGTCGGATCGCACCCGTCGCGACATCCTGCGACGTGTGCTCGCCGGTGAACACTCGGTCTCGGTGCTGGCTGCGAAATACGACATGAGCTTCGCGGCAGTGCAGAAGCACGTCGCCGTCCTGGAGAAGGCCGGCCTGCTCACCAAGCGTCGTTCCGGGCGTGAGCAGCTGGCCAGTGGCGACGTCGCGGCAGTGCGTTCGGTGGCATCGATGCTCACCGAGCTCGAACAGGTGTGGCGCGGTCGTATCGCCCGCATCGACGATCTGCTCTCACTTGAATCACCCTCACCCACAACCTCATCGGAGGAATGAACAATGCCTGTCATCGACGTGACGCCGGACCTCGACGCCCGCACCATCACCATCAATGCCGAATTCGCGGCGCCGATCGACCGCGTGTGGCAGATCTACGCCGACCCGCGCCAGCTCGAGAAGATCTGGGGCCCGCCGACCTACCCGGCCACCGTCGTCGACCACGACCTCCGCCCCGGCGGTCGGGTCACCTACTACATGACGAGTCCCGAGGGGGAGAAGTTCGGCGGCTACTGGAAGGTCGAGTCCGTCGACGAGCCCACCGGCTTCACCTTCCTCGACGGCTTCGCCGATGGGGACCTCAACCCGATCACCGACATGCCGGAGTCTCGGAACTCCTACGCGTTCACCGAGAAAGACGGCACGACGGTCGCCACCTACATCAGCACCTATGACTCGGCCGAGGCATTGCAGAAGGTGCTCGACATGGGCGTCGTCGAAGGTGCGTCCTCGGCGATCAACCAGATCGACGAGTTCCTCGCGGCCTGAGGCTCACAGGTTCGAGTTGAGTGTCGGAAACCCCTCGGGTAGTTCGGCGGCCGGAGCGTCGGCGCCGGACCCCGAGGGCTCGACGTCGAGCCCGTGCGTGTAGGCGGCCATCGAGATCGACCCGGCGGCATGGCCGTTCACCAACAGGTCCAGGGGCGAGTCGCCGGCCAGTCCGGCGATGTAGAGCAACGGCAGGTAGTGGTCGGGAGTCGGCACGGACTTGTCGAAGTCGGGATGTCCGTCCAGGCTGAGGATGTCGGACGGGTTGTCCTGCAACACCTCTCGGGCGGCATCGTCGAATCGGTTGGCCCAGTCGAATCCGCTGTCGGACTTGGCGAAGTCGACCGCCCGCAGGTTGTGCACGATGTTGCCGCTGCCGATGATCAGCACACCCTGTTCTCGAAGCGGCGCGAGCCTGCGGCCCAGGTCGTAGTGGTGCTCGAAGTCCTTGAAGGCGTTGAGCGACAACTGCAGTACGGGTATCGACGCATCCGGGAACGTGTGGACGAGGACCGACCAGGTCCCGTGGTCGATGCCCCAACTGTCGACGTCGTGACCGCACCATGTGGGTTTGACGACATCGGCAACCATGTCGGCGACATCCGGATCTCCCGGGGCGGGGTACTCGACGTCGAAGAGGTCCTGCGGGAAGCCGTAGAAGTCGTGGATGGTGCGCGGCCGCGGCATCGCGGTGACCGCGGTGGCGTTGGTGTACCAGTGCGCCGAGATCACCAGGATCGCGCGGGGTCTGGGCACCGATGCGCCCAGGGCGGCCCAGGCCTCGGTGTACCTGTTGCGTTCGAGTGCGTTCATCGGGTTGCCATGCCCGATGAACGCGGTCGGCATCGGCCTCGGCATCGAAACCGCCGCCGGGCCGGTCGCGTGTCCTGCTGTCATCGACGCCCTCCTCCGTCCGCCGCGCGGACGGGATCGACGCTACTCCGGGATCGCCGAAGTCGCCGACAGGAGTTCTGCGCTCGTGGAACAATCCCAGGATGCGAAAGCGCTGGTCGACGCTGGTTGTCGTGATCCTTGCGGTCGCGCTCGCCGCATGCGGTACCGACGGCGGCTCCGAATCCGCGACCTCTTCGGCCGCGTCGTCGAACCCACAGCAGGCGGCGCAGATCGAGCGGATCGTCGAAGATCTGATGGAGACCAAACACCTGAAGTCGGCGATCGTGCGTGTCACCGACGACGGGCAGGACGTGATCACCAAGGCGTTCGGCGAATCGCAGACCGGTGTCCCCGCGACCACGGACATGCACTTCCGCAACGGTTCCGTCGCCATCGCCTACGTCGCGGCCGTGCTCTTGCAACTCGCCGACGAGAAGACCGTCGGTCTCGACGACATCATCGCGAAATGGGTTCCCCAGATCCCCAACAGCGACCGGGTGACTCTGCGGCAACTGGCGACGATGACGTCCGGATACCAGGACTACGTGCTCGGCAACGACGCATTCGAGACCGAGGAGCTGACGAACCCGTTCAAAGCGTGGACGACCGAGGAGATGCTGTCCTACGCCGTGGACAAGCCGTTGCTCTACCAACCGGGAACCAACTGGAACTACGCGCACACCAACTACGTGATCCTCGGGCTGGCTCTCGAGAAGATCACCGGCGAGTCGGTCGCCGATCTGCTCCGGCAGCGGATCTCCGAACCGCTCGACCTCGACAACACGGTCTCGGATCTGACAGCGGTGATCCCCGAACCCGCCCTGCACGCCTATTCGTCGGAGCGACGCGGGATTCTGAACCTTCCACCGACGACACCCTTCTACGAGGAGACCACCGGCTGGAACCCCTCGTGGAGCATCACCCACGGCGCCATCCAGACGTCGAACATCTACGACGTCGAGGCGACGGCACGGAAACTGTTCGCGGGTGAGACGTTGTCGTCGGAGTCATACGACACGATGGTCTCCACGAGCTTGCGCGGGGTGGCGCGCCCACTGGCCGGCTGCTCGACCTGCATGACGATGACCGACCGATACACCTACGGCATGGGTGTCGTCCGCACCGGCGACTGGGTCGTGCAGAACCCGCTGTTCAACGGGTACTCCGCGGTCGCGGGATATCTGCCGTCGGAGAAGATCGCCATCGCGGTGTCGGTGACCTACGACCCCGAGGCGTTCGGTCCCGAAGGCTCCTACGACAACGGCGGCAACCCGATCTTCGCGCAGATCGGCGCGTTGATGGCACCCGACGCCGCGCCGCCGATCCCGCGGAACTGATCGAGCCGCGACCACCGGCGCTCGTGCCGCGAACAACGCCGCGGCGCGGTGCAATAGGGTGGAAGGCATGGTCGACCGCCTCCCCGACGACGATCTTCGGGTCGGAAACCCGGAACGCGAACGTGCCGTCACCCTGCTGAACGACGCCTTCTCCGCCGGTTACCTGGAGATCGCGGAGTTCGAGGACCGATCGGGCCTCGTGTATGCGGCGAAGACCCGCGCCGACCTGCGAGCCGTCTTGGCGAACCTGCCGAACGCCGGTCGCCTGTTCAACGACCCGAGTCCAGCCGCTGCCGCGACTCCGGCCGTCGCCGTGCCGTCGGCCGCACCCGTGCACCTGGCGGCCGAATGGGACACGGTTCGACGCAAGGGGACCTGGCACGTCCCGCCGTCGACCCTCGTCACCGGCAGCATGGGCACCGTCGATCTGGATTTCACCCACGCGTCGTTCCCCGGGCCGTCGACGACGCTGCAGTTCCAGGTGTCCGTCACCACGGTGAAGCTGCGGATCGGTCCCGATCACGAGATCCGATACGGGGACCTGCAACTGTCCGGATGGTCGAAGGTGAAGGACAAGGCCGGTGCGCCGACGCGTCCGGGCGGACCGGTGATCGAACTGACCGGTTCGGCGTCGGGGATGACCGGGATCACGATCAAGCGGAGCTGAGGTCACACGGGGCCGAACGCTCGCAGTACGCGAATGCCGGGGCCCGCGACCTACTTGTGCTCACGCTGACCTCAACGGTGTCGCGAGTGTTTCCCGATTCGTAACGTTGCCGCACGTGGCCGACCGAACACTCAGCATCAGCGCGCCCGGCGTCCCGCGAGCAGCGAAGCCGGGTTCGCCGGATGACTCATCGGCGTCGGTCAAGGCAGCCAGATCCTCCCGGCTGCACACGACCCTGCGCGCCCTGTCGCCCGTCGCGGTCCTCGTGCTCTGGCAGGTGGGCAGCGCACTGGGGATCATCCCGCAGGACAAGCTGCCCGCACCGTCGCTGATCGCCGAAGCCGGCTGGGAAGTCCTCGGCAATGGGCAGCTCCTCGACGCCATCGCGGCGTCGGCGCAGCGGGTCGCGATCGGACTGACGATCGGCGTCGCGGTCGGGATCGGGCTCGGCCTGCTGGTCGGACTGAGCAAGTTCGCCGACTCGGCCATCGACCCGAACATGCAAGCGATCCGCGCACTTCCGCTGTTCGGTCTGATCCCGTTGTTCATCCTGTGGTTCGGCATCGGCGAGATGCCGAAAGTCCTGCTGGTGTCACTGGGCGCACTGTTCCCGCTCTATCTCAACACGTCGGCCGCGATTCGCCAGATCGACGGACGGTTGGTGGAAACTGCGCGGGTCCTGGGCTTCTCGCGGCTGACCACCGTCCGGGACCTCATCATCCCCGGCGCGATGCCGCAGATCCTCGTCGGCCTCCGACAGGCCCTGGCCATCGCCTGGTTGAGCCTGATTGTCGCCGAGCAGATCGCGGCGACCTCCGGACTGGGATACCTGATCAACAACGCTCGTGACTTCTTACGCACCGACATCATCTTCTTCGGCCTGATCGTCTACGCCGCACTGGGATTGATCACCGACGCCATCGTGCGGGCGTTGGAGCGCTACACGACGCGGTACCAGAACCGGTGACGGTCCCATCCCGAACATCCCGAGTCAAGGAGGCCCGATCATGACCGCCATCGCCACCCGAGATCTCGAGGTTCCGCTCGCCGAGAAGCCCGCCGGCCCGGTCGCCTACGCCGCCGAAGTCGAACACGCCAGCCTGAGCTACGGGGACAATCCCGTGCTGCGCGACGTCACGCTGCGAGTCGGCGCGCACGAGATCGTCGCGCTCATCGGACGCAGCGGCAGCGGGAAGTCGACGCTGCTGCGACTTCTCGCCGGCCTGTCGACCACCGAGGCGGGCACCGTGCGCACCGCAGGCCACCCGGCGGTGTCGTTCCAGGAACCGCGACTCTTTCCCTGGCGCACCGTGTTGCAGAACGTCGCCTTCGGCCTCGTGCGCGAGAAGGTCGGCAAGTCGCAGGCCAGGGAGCGGGCGCGCCACACTCTCGACGAGGTGGGTCTCAGCGACAAGACAGGTGCCTGGCCCGCGCAGCTCTCGGGCGGCCAGGCGCAACGGGTCTCACTCGCCCGTGCCCTCGTCGCACGTCCGCAGCTCCTGCTGCTCGACGAGCCGTTCGGTGCCCTCGATGCACTCACCCGACGCACGATGCACGAGTTGCTCATTCGTCTCTGGCGCGACAACGGTTTCGGCGCGCTGCTCGTCACCCACGACGTCGACGAGGCGCTGCGGCTCGCCGACCGCGTCGTCGTCCTCGCCGGCGGCACGATCGTCGAAGACCTCGCCGTGCCGCGCCCGCGGCATACCGGTGAACCCGACGATCCCGACTCCGAGATCCCGCGCCTGCGAGCTGAATTGCTGACCGCCCTCGGCGTTGCCGACACGACGCGCTGACCAGTCCACCCCTGAACCCGAAAGCACCCTCGATGACCAACGACCCTGCCCTCGTGCGTTCCGCCCGTCCCCGACGACGCCGTGTGTTCGCCGCCGTGCTGGCCACCGCCGCCCTGACCATGGGCCTCGCAGGATGTGTCCAACGCGAGGACAACGCCGAATCGATCGCGAACGAGACGGTCGACGTCGCCTCGCTGCAGGACCTCACTCTGCGTGTCGGAGACCAAAAGGGCGGCACCGAAGCCCTGCTGCGTGCCTCGGGCGAGCTCGAGAAGCTCCCGTTCACCGTCGAATTCTCCACGTTCACCTCCGGCCCACCGCAGATCGAGGCCGCGACGGCGGGCAAGATCGACTTCGCCGTCACCGGGAACACGCCGCCCATCTTCGGCGCAGCGGCGAACGCGAAGGTCAAGATCGTCACCGGGTACGCGAACAACGCCAGCGGCGACGCGATCCTGATCCCGGGCAACTCACCCCTGGCCTCGGTCGCCGACCTCAAGGGCAAGAAGGTCGCCGTGGCGAAGGGCAGCTCGGCACATGGACATCTGTTGCTGCAACTGAACAAGGTCAACCTGACCCTCGGGCCCGGCAAGGACGTCGAACCGGTGTTCCTGCAGCCTGCGGATGCGTTGTCGGCGTTCACTTCCGGCAGCGTCGACGCGTGGGCGATCTGGGATCCGTACACCGCGATCGTGCAGCTCGAGAACACTCCGAAGACGCTCGTCACCGCCGAGGGCGTCTCCAACGGCTTCGGCTTCGGTATCGCCGGTGACGAGGCGCTCGCCGACCCGCGTCGCAACACCGCGATCCGAGAACTCGCGACCGGCATCGCGCGCGCCGCGAACTGGGCGAAGGCGAACCCGGATGCCTGGGCCGAGCAGTACTCCGCCGAGGTCGGGATCGATCCGCGGGCAGGCAAGGTCGCGCAGGGCCGCAGCCTGCGGCCCGCCATCGCACTCGACGACAGCGTCGTGGCGTCGCAGCAGAAACTCGCCGACGCCTTCGCCGACTCCGGTCAGCTGCAGGGACAGGTCGATTTCGCGTCATTCGTCGACAACCGCTACGACGAATCGCTGGCACCGCTGTTCGGTACGCCTCAGTCCTAGACCCGCCCATCCATCCGCAGGAAGGGATCTTCGTGAGTCATTTCCACTGGTTTCTGCCGACCGCAGGCGACAGCCGCGGAATCGTCGGCGCCTCGCACGCATCAGCGACCAAACGGCATCCCCCGGGTTACCGGGCGCCGGAACTGCCTTATCTGATCGACGTCGCACGCACCGCCGACCGGCTCGGCTACGAGAGTGTCCTGACCCCGACCGGAACCTGGTGCGAGGACGCGTGGCTCACCACCGCCGCCGCGATCACGCACACCGAGCAACTGAAGTTCCTCGTGGCGTTCCGGCCCGGGCTGATCTCGCCGACCCTCGCGGCGCAGCAGACCGCGACGCTCCAACGGTTCTCGGGCGGACGGGTTGCGGTCAACATCGTGACCGGCGGCGACGAGGTGGAGCAACGACGATTCGGTGACTGGGTCGACCACGATCGCCGCTATGCGCGCACCGACGAGTTCCTGCAGATCGTCGAGCGGCTCTGGTCCGGCGAGACAGTCGATTTCGACGGTGAGTTCTATCAGATAGCCGGGGCGTTCCTGCCCGATCCGCCGGTGGTCAAGCCGCAGATCTTCTTCGGCGGCTCGTCGGATCCGGCGCTGACGGTCGCCGCGTCACGGGCCGAGGTCTATCTCACGTGGGGCGAACCGCCTGCGGTGGCGGGGGAGAAGATCGCGGAAGTGGCGCGCCGCGCGTCGGCCGTCGGCCGGTCGCTGGAATACGGTGTGCGACTTCACGTCATCGCACGCGAGACCTCCGCGGAGGCGTGGCGCGTAGCCGACACCCTGCTGCAGGGGATCTCCGACGAGGAGATCGCGACGGCCTTCGCCCTGCACTCGGGCTCGGACTCGACCGGTCAGCGACGAATGGCCGAACTGCACGGCGGACGGCGCGACGCCCTCGAGATCCATCCCGGTCTGTGGGCGGGTGTCGGCCTCATCCGCGGAGGAGCCGGCACTGCACTCGTGGGCAGCTACGACGAGGTCGCGGCGCTCATCGGCGAGTACGAATCCGAAGGGTTCGCACACTTCATCCTGTCGGGCTATCCGCACATCGAAGAGGCGCACTGGTTCGCCGAAGGTGTGCTGCCGGTGATCCGGGATCGCGTCGGTGCCCTGAGCTGACGTCGCTCCGCTCCCGGCGCCCGTCGCACCTGGGCCCGCTCGCTCCGCTCCCGGCGCCCGTCGACACCTGGGCCCGCTCGCTCCGCTCCCGGCGCCCGTCGACACCTGGGCCCGCTCGCTCCGCTCCCGGCGCCCGTCGTGCCACCATGTCATCCATGACACCGGCGGAGACCCTGCTCGTCGACACGGCATCGAGTGGTCCTGTGCTCGTTCTCGCGGAGTCCGGGGACTCCGCGACCTCGGTGACCGTGTCGCTGTTCTGGATCGCGCTCGTGGCGGTGATCTCGCCGCTCCTGTCCCGGATGTCGCGCGGATATGTGCCCGACGCCGTGCTGCTGCTCGGATCCGGCATCCTCATCGGCCCGCATGCACTCGACGTGGCCTCGCAGGACGGCATCGACGTGTTGAGCCAGTTGGGGCTTGGCATGCTCTTCCTGCTCGCCGGATACGAGCTCGACCCGAAGCTGCTGGGCGGCCGGACCGGCCGGATCGCGCAGCTCTCCTGGCTGGTCAGTCTCTTGATTGCGCTGGCCGCCGTGACGCTGGTTGCGGTGACCCTGGCGCTGGGCCTCGGCGAGACAGGCTTCACCGCCCACGTCGCGGTGGCCATCGCCCTGTCGTCCACCGCTCTGGGAACGCTGCTGCCGATCCTCAAACAAGCCGGACTCGAACGGACCCGGTTGGGGCGGGCGGTGATGGCACACGGGGCTGTCGGGGAGTTGGGGCCGGTGGTGGCCATGTCGCTGTTGCTGACGAGCCGCAGCATCGGCGCGGCGGTGGTCGTACTCCTGCTGTTCGCGATCGCGGCGCTACTGATATCGGCTGCGCCACAGCGGATTCTGGCGCGCGTGCCGGGCATCGGCGCCGCCATTCGCGAGGCCGCCGGGGGCACAGTGCAGTTGCCCGTCCGAGTGGTCGTGCTGTTGCTGGTCTCGCTGATGACGGTGGCCTCCGTCTTCGACCTCGACGTCGTGTTGGGTGCCTTCGCCGCGGGACTCATCCTGCGTCGCCTCATCGGTCCGGAACACCCGCAGGTGGGCACGTCGCTGGAGGTCATCGGCTTCGGGATTCTGATCCCGATCTTCTTCGTCACCTCGGGGATGAACATCGATGTCTCGGCGGTGGCGTCGGAACCGGGCCTGTGGGTGGTGCTCATCCTCGCCATCGCGATCGCGCGGGGCGGACCCGTGTGGGCCGGCGCCGGGCGGCTCGACGACGGCTACTTCCTCCGTAGGCCCCGTGAGCGGACCCAGTTGGCGTTCTTCGCGGCGACCGGCCTGCCGATCATCGTCGCGGTGACCCAGGTCGCCGTGTCGTCGGAGCTGATGTCCGATGAACTCGCGTCGATTCTCGTGGCTGCCGGAGCGACGACAGTGCTGCTGTTCCCGCTGATCGCCCGGCTCATCGGGCGAGCCACTCCGACAGCCGCTCCGACGACCACGTCGTGACGATCCGGTCCGGGTCGATACCGTGCGCCGCGGCGCGGCGTGCGCCCAGGATCTTGAAGTCGAGCTGTCCGGGCGCGTGTGCGTCCGAGTCGATCGCGAACAGGCAGCCGGCGTCCCGCGCGATCTCGATCAACTCGTCGGGCGGGTCGACCCGTTCGGGACGGGAATTGATCTCGACGACGGTGTCGTTGGCGGCACACGCGGCGAACACGGCCTCGGCATCGAAGGTCGAGGGCGGTCGATGGCCTCGACCGCTCAGCACCCGGCGTCCCGTGCAGTGACCGAGGACGTGCACGCGTGGATCGGAGACCGCGGCGACCAACCGGGAGGTCATCGCGGCGTGCGCCATCCGCAGGTTGGAATGCACCGATGCGGTCACGACGTCGAGCCGCGAGATCATCTCGTCGGTCTGATCGAGCGCGCCGTCGTCGAGGATGTCGATCTCGATCCCACGGAAGAGGCGAAAACTGGTGGCGTGAGCGGAATTCCAGGCATCGATCGCCTCGATCTGGGAGGCGAGGCGTTCTGCGCTCAGCCCGTTCGCGATCGTGAGGCGGGGCGAATGGTCGGTGATGGCGAGCCAGTCGTGACCCGAGGCCTCTGCGGCGGCGGCCATCTCGTCGATCGGCGCCCCGCCGTCGCTCCAGTCGGTATGGGCGTGCAGGTCACCGACCACGGCCTCGACGAGACCGGCGGCGTCGTCGGGGGCGGTGGGCGGGTCCTCGCTCTGCAGCCGCGCCAGGTACCCAGGCAGCTCGCCGGCGGCGGCCTCGCTGATGACGGCCGCAGTGGTCTTGCCGATGCCCTTGATCGCGGTCAGGGTGCCGGCGGCGGCTCGCGCCTGCATCTCAGACGGATCGAGTCCGGCCGCTGCCTGTCCGGCGCGGCGGAAGGCCTCGACGCGGTAGGTGCTCTCGCGACGACGCTCGAGCAGCCACGAGATGCGTTCGAGTGCACCAACCGGGTCGACCGGGGCCGACAGCGGGGTGAAGGACCTCATCGTGAACAGTCCTCCCGACGCCGACTGCCCGGCTCGCGAAGTGCGGCCGGGCAGTGGGTCTCGTGTTCGGTGACGGTCAGGTCTGACCGGTCAGTGTGCGGCTTCGAAGGCCTCGATGATGCTCTGCGGGATACGACCGCGATCGCTGAGTTCGTAACCTTCTTTGATGGCCCATTCGCGGATCGCTTTGGTGGTCTCCTTGTTGCGGCCGCCCCCGGTCGCCGCCGAGGCCGTCGTCGCGCGCTTGGTCACACGACCGGTCTGACGGGAGATGTCGAGGTACTTCGACAGCGAATCGCGGAATTGCTGCGCATGCTTCGACGATGTGTCGAACTCATAGTTCTTTCCGTCGAGCGACCACCGGACGGTTTCGTACTGATCCAGTACCTTGCCGTCGAGATCGTCGATGACCTGAACGATTTCCTTTTTCGCCATGAAACGCTTGTCCCCTCGAATTGTGTCATCCGACCAAGACGGACGCGCGAGGCCTGAAACCTGCGTCCCCCCGTTTTGATCTATTCCAACTGTGCACAGCTTAGACTCAAACCATGAGCACTTGCTGAGAACCCCCGCCTAGACCATAAATCATTGAATAGCATTAGGGAAGTCGAGACACGGCCGATTGTTAACGGGTCGGCTCGGTGCTGGTGGTCGGACCCGGGTTACGCGGAGTGGCGGTCCGGTTCGATGTCGGTGTGGTCACGGTCGTGGAGTCCGCCCCAGCGGTCCGGCGGGACGATTCGTCCGATTCCTCGGGGGATACGCTCACCAGCGATTCAGGTGCCCGATCTGCTGCATAGATCGTTTGGTAACCGTTCGGTGTGATTGCGAATCCCGATTTAGATCTGGATTCGAGACAAAACATCCCCGCGGTCTCAACGAGGCAAGAAAAGCGGGATATAGAAATGGTCCGGCCGAAGTCGACAATCGAACTCCGATAGAGAACGGGATATCGATTGGCACATGCTCCGCGCTGCGGGCCGTCCGGTCCGAGGATGGCGAGATCCCGCTCCCAGTCGCAGGCCGCGGGGACGGACGAGGGAGGTCGCGCGGGGGAGTCGTCGCCCTGCTCGTCGTCGATCCGGCAGGCGAGCGTCGACGTGCCGTTGGTGCCGGTGGAGCAATTCACCGCGCGGTCCGGTGTCGAGAAATGGAAGCCGGACGAATCCTGCAGTGGTGAATCCTCGGTCACCGAGCCCTGATGGAAACGCGAATTGTCGACGCGTGGGGCCATGGCGATCACTCGCCCGATTGTCCACTCGGGCAGATTCTGCGCCGAGTCCTCTCCGGTTGTCGACGTCGTCGACGAGGACTCTGTCTCGGTCACCGTCGACAACTCGTCGGTGGGCGGAATGACGATTCGAGAGGGGCCCGACTCGGACGGCAATGAGCACCCGGCGAGGGCGGCCGAAACGGACAGCGTCCCGATTGCCGCGGTTGCGCAGATCACGCGCAGGAATCGGTGATCGCGAGACCCCGATGTGGATTCGGGGCGGGGTCGCCGATTTCCGTACCCTTGCACTGTGCCGACCCCCAAGATCGTTCTGTTCTACGTCTTCGTCCCGCTGCCCGATCCCGAGGCCATCCGGTTGTGGCAGCTGGCGGTGTGCGAGTCGCTCGGGGTCCGGGGCAGGATCATCGTGTCACGCCACGGGATCAACAGCACCGTCGGTGGCGACATCGCCGCGGTCAAACGCTACGTCAGGACGACCCGCGCGTACCCCGGGTTCGCCGGAGCGGACATCAAGTGGTCCGACGGCACCGGTCGGGACTTCCCGAAGCTGAGCGTGCGCGTCCGCCCGGAGATCGTGACCTTCGGGGTCCCCGACGAGATCGAGGTCGATGAGAACGGCGTGGTCGACACCGGGACCCGATTGACTCCGGAGCAGGTGCACGAGCTCGTGGACGCCCGCGGTGACGACGTGGTCTTCTTCGACGGTCGCAACGAGATCGAGGCGCAGGTCGGTCGGTTTGCCGGCGCGGTCACCACCAAGGCGCGCACCACCCGGGACTTCGTGCCGCTGATCGAGAGCGGTGCCTTCGATCACCTCAAGGACCGCCCGATCGTCACCTACTGCACGGGCGGGGTTCGCTGCGAGGTCCTCTCCACGGTCATGCGGCACCGCGGCTTCTCCGAGGTCTATCAACTCGACGGCGGAATCGTGCGATATGGCGAGCGCTACGGTGACGACGGGCTGTGGCAGGGGTCGCTGTACGTCTTCGACGACCGGATGGGCGTGCAGTTCTCCGACCGTGCTCAGGTGCTCGGCCGGTGCGTCGACTGTGGCCGTCCGACGAGCAACGTCGCGAACCATCCGGATCGGGACGGACGCGACCTCGCCGTCATCTGCCCGGACTGCCTGGGACCCGAAGCCCACCGATGAGCACCGTGAGGACTTCCGATCGTCGCGGTCCGGTCCCGGTCGTGGTGGTGGCCGGATATCTCGGCTCGGGCAAGACGACGCTGCTCAACCATCTGCTGCGGTCCGCCGGGGCCACCGGCACGCGCCTCGGCGTACTGGTCAACGACTTCGGCAAGGTCAACATCGACGCCCTGCTGGTCTCGGCGCAGGCCGACGGCACGGTGAGCCTGGGCAACGGGTGCATGTGCTGCACCGTCGACGCCGATGGCCTCGCCGACGCATTGACCTCGTTGGTCCGGCCGAGCGTGGGGATCGATGCCATCGTCATCGAGGCGAGCGGGATCGCCGAACCCAAAGCGCTCATCCGGATGGTGACGTCGGTCGCCGACGCGCGACTCCGCTACGGCGGACTGGTGTACGTCGTCGACGCGGCACACATCGAAGCGGTGCGCCGCACGCACCCGGAGCTGGACGCGCACGTCTCGATCGCCGATCTCGTCCTCGTCAACAAGGTCGACCTGATCTCGGATGACACCCGACACGCCGTCGAAGAGCTTGTCGCACAGCTCAATGCGACCGCCCCGCGGGTGGCGACCCGCAATGCGGCGATCGATCCGGAGCTGCTGTTCGACCTCGCCCGACGGGAGGTCGAACAGGCCGGCCCCGGCCAGTTGACCCTCGACGAGCTGTTGCTGGAGGAGGGTGGTCACGACCATCACGAGCACCTGCACGCGGCATACGAGTCGGTGTCGTTCTCCAGCGACCGGCCGATGGACCCACGTCGCCTCGCCCGATTCCTCGAACGACCGCCGGATGGTTGTTTCCGGATCAAGGGAATCGTCCATTTCGATGTGCCGCGGCACCGACAGCGGTTCGTCGTACATGGTGTGGGCGGATTCGTCCGGGTGCTGCGCGAACCGTGGGGAGACCGTCGCCCGGTCACCGAGCTGGTCACGATCGGGCGTGGGCTCGACGTGGCGGCCGTGCGTGCCGAACTCGACGCCGCCCTCGCCCGCCCGGCGGACGCTGCAGACGAGAACGGCATCCTCGGGGTCTTACGGCACCTGGCGGACTGAACGTCGCCGACCGACCGCGCCACGCCGGACACGCCGATCGCAGAAGTCACATCTCCCTAACGAAATCCAGTTGTGCCAGGACGACCATTTCGGATTCCCGGGTTCATTTGTTTCACTGTTAAGTCTGTGACCAGTGTGACCAGTGGTACTCAACGGGAGGGAGTGAGGCAAGTGACCTGCGCACCCAGCGTGCGTCGCGGCCTCGACAGAACATGTTCCGAAAGACGACAACACGACGCCTGACCTCGATCGCGTTCGCGGTGGTCGCGGCCACCTCGACGGTGGTGGCGTCGAACCTGTTCGCGCCCACGGCCGACGCGGCCCCCGCCCGGGGCACGGCCCTCGCGGGCAAGACGGTCTTCCTCGACCCGGGTCATCAGGCCTCGGCGGCCGGCCACGACCTGAAGGCGCAGGTTCCCGATGGGCGTGGCGGCAAGAAGGACTGTCAGACCAGCGGCGCCACCGGGGTGAACGGCGCCAGGGAGCACACCGTCAACTGGCAGATCGGCCAGCTCGTCAAAGCCGGTCTCGAGAGCCAGGGGGCACGCGTGGTCCTCAGCCGCCCGGATGACACCGGGTGGGGCGGTTGCGTGGACGAACGCGCGGCCGCAGCCAGTCGGTCCGGTGCCGCGGTCGCGGTCAGCCTGCACGCCGATTCGACGGCGCGTGGAGCCGACGAGTCCAAGAAGGGCTTTCACATGATCGTGCCCTCGCTGCCGGTCCCGGACGCCACCGTCGATCGTGTGCAGTCCGGCGAAGGACGCAAGGCCTCCACGACGATGCGGGACGCCTTCGTCAAGGCCGGGTTCCCGTCGGCCAACTACGCCGGCGTGCGCGACGGCATCCAGACCCGTTCCGACATCGCGGCGGTGAACCTGACCAAGGTGCCTGCGGTGTTCATCGAGATGGGCAATCTCGCCAATCCGGGGGAGGCGAAGGCCCTCGCCGGGCGTGACGGTCAGGTCAAGTACGCCATGGCCATCACCGACGGCATCCTGAACTACGTCAACGGGAACGCCGCGACCGGAGCCGGGCCGGCGCCGTCGACACCCACCGACGACGCGAGTGGCCTGTCCTCGATCATCCCGTTCGTCGAGCAACTCCTCGCCACCGAAGATCCCGAAGCCGTGGCGCGCCTCCTGATGACGCAGGGCCAAGACGTGTCCGCTCAGGTGCTCAAGGCGATGCTGACCATCGTCTACGGACTGTTCGACGGGAAGCTGCCGATCGGCTGAGTGCGTGTGGTCGGCTGACAGATGGGGCCTGACCTGCTGATCCGCCGATCGGCGCAGCTGGGCCGCGGCGGACGGCTAACCTCGCGTCATGGGTATCAAAGAGCTGCTGTTCATGGACACCCCGGTGCCGTCGCTGCGCGGCCGCAAGGTACTCATCACCGGTGCCGCGAGCGGAATCGGCAGGGCCACCGCCCAGGCCGCCGCGGCCCGGGGTGCCGAACTGGTGCTGACCGACCTCCACGCCGACCAGCTCGACGAGGTCGTCGCGGGCATCACCGCGGCCGATGGAACTGTTCTCTATCACGTCGCGGGCGATGTCTCGGACTTCGACTGGGTGGCCGGGTTCGCTCGGCAGGTCGACGCCGAGGTCGGGGTGATGGACGTGGTGATGAACATCGCCGGCATCTCGGCCTGGGGGACGGTGGAGAACCTGGAACACCGCCACTGGCGCACATTGGTCGACGTCAACCTGATGGGGCCGATTCACATCATCGAAAGCTTTGTGCCGCAGATGATCCGACGCGGCCGCGGCGGCCACATCGTCAACGTGTCGTCAGCAGCCGGTCTGTTGGCGCTGCCGTGGCACGCCGCCTACAGCGCCAGCAAATTCGGTCTGCGCGGGGTGTCGGAGGTGCTGCGATTCGATCTGCGGCGCCACGGTATCGGGGTGTCGCTGGTGTGCCCGGGTGGCGTCGACACGCCCCTCGTGGACTCCGTCGAGATCGTCGGTGTCGACCGCGAGAATCCGCGGATCAAGGCCGCCATCAACGGCTTTCACAAGGTCGCGGTGTCGCCGGATGTCGCGGCAGCCGCGATCCTGAAGGGCGTCCGCAAGAACCGCTTCCTGGTCTACACCTCGTTCGACATCCGCTTCGGATACTGGTGGGCGCGAAAGTTCGCGCTGCCCTATGAGATAGCGATGCGGGTGGCCAACGACCGCTTCGACCGGCTCGCCCGGGTGAGCGCGCGGAGCCTCGAGGCGAGGGCAGCCGACGAGCACTCGCCCCGGTGAGTCCCACCTTCGTCAAGACGCTGCGCGACAGCGGCCCGCCGGGCGGCCATCCCGACTTCTTCGCGGCCGAGGCCGCAGGCCTGCGCTGGCTTCGTGACGCGGGTGCTCCTGTCGTACAGGTGATCTCGCTCGAGGAACACGCCATCGAGCTGGAGCGTCTCGAGTTCGGCCGGCCGACCCCCGCGGCTGCACGCGACTTCGGGGCCGCGCTCGCTCGGATGCACGACGCCGGGGCCGCGCATTTCGGTTCTCCGCCTGCTGGTCCGGACGGTACGCCGTTCTCCGGTCAGTTGTTCATCGGGAGGCGGCCGCTGAGTTCGGTCGAGTACCGGTCCTGGGGCGAGTTCTACGCGCATGAACGGGTGGAACCGTATCTCGTGCCCGCCCGCGAGGCCGGCAACCTCACCGCCGCCGACGAGGACGCGGTCCGTGACGCATGCGCACTGATCGCCGACGGCGTGTTCGACGACGACGAGGGGCCGGCGCGGATCCACGGCGACCTCTGGAACGGCAACGTGATGTGGACTCCCGCGGGTGTCGTGATGATCGATCCGGCCGCGCACGGCGGTCATCGGGAGACCGACCTCGCGATGCTCGCGCTCTTCGGCTGTCCGCACCTCAATGCGATCGTCGACGGGTACCAGGACGTTCACCCGCTCGTCGCCGGTAGGACGGACCGCGTCGCCGTCCATCAACTGCATCCGCTCGCCGTGCACGCTGCCGGGCACGGCCCTGGATACGGGTCGTCGCTGGGGCGGGCGGCGCGGGCGGCCTCGGCGCTCGCGCGTGGTTGACGCGCGCGATAATCGTCCGCGTGACTCCCAACGGAATGCCCCGACAAGGTGTCCTCGTCGTCTCCGCGACGCGGGCCGAGGCCAGACATGTGCCGCCCGGTACGCGGGTGCTCGTGACCGGTATCGGCAAGGTGCGGGCGACGCTGTCGCTGAGCCGGGAACTCGCCGGCGGGGCCCCGGTCACGGAGGTCGTCAACATCGGCACGGCCGGTGCGCTGCGGGACGGTGTCACCGGCGACGCCGAACTGGGCCTCTTCCTGCCGTCGACGGTACTCGAGCACGACATCAGCAGCACCGAGCTACGGGCGATGGGCTATGAGATGACCGACCGCTGGGACCTCCCCGACGGCGACGGCACCGTGCTCGCCTCCGGCGACACCTTCGTGGCCGATCCGGTTCGTCGCCGGGAACTGGCGGAGCACGCGCATCTCGTCGACATGGAGGGCTGCGCGGTCGCGCATGTGAGCGCCGAATTCGGGGTGCCCTGCCGCCTGGTCAAGGCGGTCACCGACAATGCCGACGAGGGTGCGATGGAGTGGCCCGCACTCGTCGATGCCGCGGCACGGCGTCTGGGTCGGTGGCTGGAACTGAACTTGGTGAGCTGAGGGTTCAGGACCGGGTGTCGGCGACTCCGGCCGGTGGGATGTCGGTCGCCGATTCGTAGGTCGGGATGTCGGAGCGGCGCGGGGTGGCCGGCGCGGCGTCCGACGGGGTGAGGTCGGGGGCCCCGAGATCGGCCACCGTCGGCCGTTGGCCGCCCGGC
Organism: Gordonia terrae; assembly: GCF_001698225.1. Lineage (NCBI taxonomy): Bacteria > Bacillati > Actinomycetota > Actinomycetes > Mycobacteriales > Gordoniaceae > Gordonia > Gordonia terrae. Next base: position 3,869,438 of record NZ_CP016594.1, on the reverse strand, counting down.
GTGGAACGGGACCCACCCGCCGAGCGCGAGGTCGGCGACGGCCGGTCCGAAGCGACGTTGGTCCGTGGCCTCGGTCGGCTTCCAGGTGACTGCGTCTTCGCTGCCTGCGTCTTCGGTGCAGGCCTCGAAGTAGGAGATATCGCCGAGGGGGTCGACGCCGACGGGGCATCCGCGGCCGATTCGGAGGTTCCACCGCCCTTGGCCCGGCGATGCGACGTCGCGCGGCCTCGCTGACGGTCGGTGCTGCTGTCGGCTGTGGCCCTGCTCGCCGGGTTGCGGCCCGACTTGTCGCGGTTCGGGGTCCCGCCCTTCCCGGACTTGCCCGGGTCGCGGGTGAGGAACCACCGGGCGAGCACAAGGGCCAGCGTCGTGAGGAAGGTCGTCAACATCCACGGGAAGTCTGCGGCGATGGGGAGCAGGACGTTGAAGATCAGGCTCTTCAAACCTGACGACGCCTGCTCGGAATTGATGCCGTAGAGGGTGACGATACTGACGAAGAACGCGATGAGCGGCGGCTGCGCGGCGGCGGTGAACAGTGCTCGGCGGCGGACGGCCAGAGCGGCGATCACGCAGCCGACGAGGTAACAGAACTTGTAGATCGACCCGAGCGAATCGTTGCTGCCGGCGTCGATCGCCGCACCGAGGGCCGTGATCCCGGTACCCAGGAGAACGGCGCCCCACCACGGCACACCGCGGACCGCGGGCAGTACCGACTGCTGGTCCAGAGGTACCGCGGTTTGGAGACGTTGCGGGGAAGACACATGGTCACGGTACCGGTTTGTCGATGGATTTCGTTCCACCCCCGGGCCGTGGCGTCGGTGCCGGCTCCGGCGTCGTCCCAGGTGTGACCCTCGATCCTGTGGCCCGGCAGGTGTCGTGGATCACGGGCGGCTGCGGCGCCTCGGGGACGTCGCCGAGAGCATCGAGTTCGGCCAGCCGCCTCGCGGTCACGCCCAGTCGGCTGTCCACCGAACCGATCGTCGCGTTGTAGGCGTCGACCGTGCGCTGGAGTGACGTCCCGAGCGAGCCGAGATGACCGAGGACACCGGCGAGCCGCTGGTGCAGTTGCAGGCCGAGGTCATGGATGACCGCGGCGTCGCGCGCCATCGCATCGTGTCGCCAGCCGAGCGCGACCGTCCGCAGCAGGGCGATGAGTGTGGTCGGGGTGGCGATGACCACGTTCCGGGCGAACCCGAATTCGAGCAGATCCGGATCGGTGCGCGCCGCGGCTTCGAGAACGACGTCACCGGGTAGGAACAGCACCACCATCTCGGGCGTGTTGTCGAAAGCGGACCAATAGGACTTCGCCGACAGGCGTGCGATGTGCGCGCGCAGTGAGCGGGCGTGCTCGCCGATGAGCTTGTCGCGTGCGGACGAGTCGCCGGCCTCGGCCGCTCGCAGGTATGCGTCGAGGGGCACCTTGGCGTCGACGATGATGTCGCGGCCGCCGGCGAGGTGGACGACGAGGTCCGGCCGCAGTGTGTTGCCGGTGCGGCCTCCCGAGCCGTTGGAGGCGGAGGTGTCCGGAACCGACACCTGTGTGCTGAAGTCGCAGTGCTTGGTCATCCCGGCGAGCTCGACCACGCGCTCGAGCTGGACCTCGCCCCACCGGCCGCGGGCGTGCGGACTGTGCAACGCGTTGGCGAGCTGCCGGGTCTGGTCGTTCAGCGCGATCGATGCCGAGTGGATTCCGCGGACCTGCTCGGTCAGGCCCGCGTAGGCGCCGATCCGGTTGTTCTCGACCCGGCGCAGTTCGTCGGCGAGCTGCGCCAGGTTGACGCGCAGCGGCTCGACGATGTGGGCGACCGAACTGCTGATCGCCGACGACTGCCGCCGGGCCGCGTCCTCGGTGGCCCACGACAGCGAGGACGCGACATCCTCGCGGCCGGCGCGCAGCATCTCGACCTCGGCGCGGGCGGCCGCCACGGTGGCGGCGCTGCGGGCGGCGTGCGCCCACCAGCCCAGCGCGATCCCCAGGGCGAGTCCGACGACGAGGGCGAGCGCAGCAGCAGTCATGACGCCGATGGTGTCGGACACCCCCGACAAGTTCGGCTGGCCTGACGGCCGCGGGCGTCACCGCCCGGGAGCGGCGTCCTGGGTGCCGGCCTCGAAATCGAGCAGCCATTGCTTGATCGGCAGGCCGTACCGGAAACCGCCGAGGGAGCCGTCGCTGCGCTTCACCCGGTGGCACGGCACGAAGAGCGCGGCCGCATTGCGCGCGCAGGCCGCCGCCGCGGCCCGCACCGCCGCCGGTTGGCCGGCCAGTTCGGCGAAGCGGGTGTAGGTGACGGGATGCCCGGCCTCGACCGTGCGCAAGGCGTCCCAGGCCGGGCCCAGGAAGACGCCGCCGGAGCGTTGCACGACGGGAATGCCGGCCGGCGCGGTGAGATCTCCGGCGTAGTAGGCCGACACCGCGTCGGTGATCGCGCCCAGCGCGGCCGACGGCTGGATCGATTCCGGTCGTAGAGCCCGGTGGACGAGTGCCGTCAGGTAGGCGGGGTCGTCGGTCCAGCCCGAGGCCAGCACGTTGTGGTCGCGGTCGGCGACGACGGTGAACGGACCGTTCGGCGTGGCGACGGTGGCATGGCCGGCGATTGTGGTGGTGGGACCCGATGTCTCGGCAACAGAGGACTCGGTGTCGATGATTTCGGGGCCGGCGGTGCCGCGGGGGGTGTCGGAGGTGGTGGTCGGTGTGGACATGTCGCTCCTGAGGGTTCGGTGGGGCGGAGATCGGTACAGGGACGGAGAGGGGAGTCGGTCGTCGGATGTCTGCTCGTCACACGATCTGCCCGGCGGCGTCGAGTCGGTGCCGCCACAGATGCATGGTCGCGTACGAGCGCCAGGGTGCCCAGTGATCGGTCGTGCGCAGATCGATCCCGAGGTCGGCGGCTGCTCGGACGACGACGAGATCGTTCGTGAGCAGGACGTCGGGATCGCCGGTGACTCGCATCGTGACGATGTCGGCGGTCCAGGGGCCGATGCCGGGCAGTTCGAGAAGCTGGGCACGAAGATCAGACGCATCGACCCCCACATGCGGTTCCACTCGCTTGTCGGCGAGTGCCCCGGCGACACCGATCACGGCGTCGACCCGCCGCCTCGGTCCGCGCAGGACCTCGTGTCCGCGGGCAGCGATCACGCTCGGCGTCGGGAAGGATTTCGACGGCGGCTCGCCATCTGCCGTCGAAGCGTCGCCGGGCGCAGGGCCGAACCAGTCGCCGACGGGTTCACCGAGTACATCGACGAGCCGGTCGATCTGGTTGCGGGCGGCGGCGAGGCTGACCTGTTGACCGAGCATGGTGCGGATGACCGTCTCGGCCGGGTCGAGACTGCCGGGCGCCCGGAGCCCGGGAGCGCGTTCGAGCAGTGGTCGCATCGTGTCGTCCGCGGCGAGCGCGTCCTGCGCGGCGGTGATGTCGGCGTCGAGGTCGAGCAGACGACGAATCCGGTTGACCGCGACACCCAGATCGCGCATGTCGAGTCCACGGAGCGCCACCACGGCATGGTCGTCCCGCGGCTCCACTTCTGCCGAGGCGATGCCGTGCGGCAGCGTGAGAATTCGACGGTAGCGCCAGCCATGGGGGCTGTCCGGGTCGTCGACGACGGACTCGACGCCCGCGGCGGCGTGCGCGTCGAGGAACCACCGCATCCACGGCCAGCGGTACGGTGCGCGGAACGGCAGTCGTAGGGTGACGCTCCCGGGCGCGGAATCGGTGCCGTTCGGCGTGTTCTTGCGACGGGGAAGTCGGCGGAGTTCGGTGGGGGTGAGCCCGAAGACCGCGCGGACGGTGTCGTTGAACTGACGAACGCTGGCGAATCCGGCGGCGAAGGCGATGTCGGTCATCGGCATCGTCGTGCATTGGATGAGCACCCGCGCGTTGGTGGCCCGATGCGCCCGGGCGAGGGCGAGCGGCCCGGCGCCCAGATGCCGGGTCAGCACGCGGGTGATATGCCGGGGCGAGTACCGCAGGCGCGTGGCGAGTCCGTCGACTCCCTCGCGTTCGACGACCCCGTCGGCGATGAGCCGCATCGCGCGAGCGGACATGTCGGCGTTGATGTTCCATAGTGGAGACCCGGGTACGGCATCGGGCGCGCACCGTCGGCAGGCACGGAAGCCCTGCTGCTGGGCCGCTGCGGCGGTGAGCACGAATCCGACGTTGGCGGGCCGGGGTGTCTGGGCCGGGCACGACGGACGGCAGTAGATACCGGTGGTGCGGACCGTGACGAAGAACTGTCCGTCGAAGCGGGCGTCGCGGGCCTGCACCGCGCGGTAACACCGGTCGAAGTCCGGCGCGGTTCCCGCGGTGTCGGCGTCGGTTGCGATGCGTGTGGTCACCGGTCCACTGTGTCACCCGGCGGCGGCGGGGTCTGGCGGGAATCGGACACGGCGACGGCCGTCCCACTGAGCGGGCGAAAAGTGTGATCTGGGTTACATGTGTGTGGCACCATGGCGCCATGACGACCCGGTTCGATGGCCGCCGACGAAGCCGGCACGACGACCTCCCGCTCGCCGGACTCCCCGCCTGGGGTCTGGAGATGATGATGGGCCTGTACGGCCCCGAGACGATCAGGCGTGTCTGCGCCGAAGAGGCCGAACTCGGGGTCGTGGCCCCGCCGGACGAGCCGCCTTCCCGGGTCACCGCGCCCACACTTTCCCCGGCCGACACCGACCGGTCGCGATCGGGAGCCGGTTCCGACGGACGCGGGGACGAGCCGGTCGTCTTCAATCAGGTCGACGCGGAACTCGAGGCGATCAACTCCCTCATCCGCTATCTCGGGCGAAAGCTCCGTCGCCACTGATCCGTCGCCGCAGATCTCGTCGGCGGTCCGGTCGCGTTCGGCCGGCCGTCGCCGCGTCGATGTCGCTTTGTCACCGCGATGTGTGAGGATCCTCGGGTGACCGACAGCTCGGACGATCAGCGCGCGGACGGCACGTCCGCCGACGCGACACAGGAGACCAGCAAGCTCGGTGCCGATGCCGTCCTCGGCGGCGATGCGGTGCTCGGCGGCGGCAAGAAGTCGTATCCGACGCGACTGCAGGTGATGATGACCGGCCTGCGCTCGTGCGCGACCGTGGGGCTCCAGATCGTGCTCGTCGCCGCGGCGTTGTGGGTGCTGTTCTGGTTGCTGGCGAAGTTCTGGGTGATCCTGCTACCCATTCTGTTGGCGATCATCGCGTGCACCATCCTGTGGCCGCCGGTGCGATGGATGCGCAACCACGGGATACCGGCCGCCGCCGCGTCGCTCCTGATGATGCTGATCGGGCTCGGTGTGCTCGGCGGCGTGATCGGCCTGATCGTGCCGTCGGTCGTCGATCAGGCCCCCGAACTCGCGAGTCGCGCGACCGACGGCGTCCGGCACCTGCAGGACTGGGTGCAGGGTCCGCCGCTCAACGTCGACGACAAGCAACTCGACAACATGGTCAACACGATCACCGGGCGGCTCCAGTCCAGCGCATCGGTCATCGCGGCAGGCGTGTTCAGCGGCGTCGGGACGGCCACCTCGGTCCTCATCACGATGTTCACCTCGCTCGTGCTGGTGTTCTTCTTCCTCAAGGACGGCCCGAAGTTCGTGCCGTGGCTCGGTCGCACCGTCGGCCGCCCGTCGGGCAACCACCTCGGCGAGGTCCTGACCCGCATGTGGAACAGCCTGGGCGGCTTCATCCGGACGCAGGCGATCGTCAGCTTCGTCGATGCCGCACTCATCGGCCTGGGCCTGTTCATCCTGGGCGTGCCGCTCGCCGGCGTACTGGTGGTCATCACCTTCCTCGGTGGTTTCATCCCCATCGTCGGCGCATTCGTCGCCGGTGCCCTGGCCGTGCTGATCGCCTTGGTGTCGAACGGTCTGACCACCGCGCTCATCGTGCTCGGCATCATCCTCGCGGTGCAGCAACTCGAGGGGAACGTGCTGCAGCCGTGGCTGCAGGCCAAGTCCATGGACCTGCACGCGGTGATCGTGCTCTTGTCGGTCACCCTCGGCGGCACGCTCTTCGGCATCACCGGGGCCTTCCTCGCGGTGCCCGCGGTGGCCTCTCTGGCCGTCGTCCTGCGTTATCTGAACGAGCAGATCGCAGAGCGCGCCGGTGAGTCGCTGCCGCCGCCGAACACCCCGGTGACGACCCAGGTCGGGGTTCCCGACAAGGACCCGCCGGAGGACAAACCAAACCCGGTGAAGGGGTTGCTCGACCGCGACTGACCTGCTTGACCGACGCCCCGCCGGACGCTGCGCCCGCTGCCGATAGACTGGGCGCCCGTGAGTCTCACCCTGGGAATCGTCGGTCTGCCCAACGTCGGTAAGTCGACCCTGTTCAATGCCCTGACCCGTAACGACGTCCTCGCCGCGAACTATCCGTTCGCGACCATCGAGCCCAACGTCGGCGTGGTCGAACTGCCCGATCGCCGGCTCGATCGGCTCTCGGAGATCTTCGGCAGCGAGCGGATCCTGCCTGCCACGGTGTCCTTCGTCGACATCGCCGGCATCGTGAAGGGCGCATCGGAGGGCGAGGGCATGGGCAACCAGTTCCTGGCCAACATCCGTGAGGCCGACGCCATCTGCCAGGTGGTCCGGGTGTTCGACGACGGCGACGTCGTCCACGTCGACGGTCGTGTCGACCCCTTCGCCGACATCGAGGTCATCGAGACCGAGCTGATCCTGGCCGACATGCAGACCCTGGAGAAGGCCATCCCGCGCCTGGAGAAGGACGCACGCAAGAACAAGGAGCTCGCCGCGACCCTGGAGGCCGCCAAGAAGGCGCAGGAATTGCTCGACAGCGGCAAAACACTGTTCTCTCAGAGCAATTCGTTTGATCTGTCATCGGTGCGCGAGCTGCATCTGATGACCGCGAAGCCGTTCCTCTACGTCTTCAACTCCGACGAGGGAGTGCTGACCGACGACGCGAAGAAGGCCGAGCTGCGTGCCGCCGTCGCACCCGCCGACGCGGTGTTCCTCGACGCGAAGGTGGAGAGTGAGCTCCTGGAGCTCGACGAGGAGGACGCCCAGGAACTGCTCGACTCCATCGGGCAGGACGAGCCGGGCCTGACGTCGTTGGCGCGCGCCGGTTTCCACACCCTGGGCTTGCAGACCTACCTCACGGCCGGACCCAAGGAGTCCCGCGCCTGGACCATCCACCAGGGCGACACCGCGCCCAAGGCGGCGGGCGTGATCCACACCGACTTCGAAAAGGGCTTCATCAAGGCCGAGATCGTGTCGTTCGACGACCTCGACGCCGCCGGATCGATGGCCGCGGCCAAGTCCGCGGGCAAGGTGCGCATGGAGGGCAAGGACTACGTCATGAAGGATGGCGACGTCGTCGAGTTCCGGTTCAACGTCTGATCGGGCGATGACGTCTGTCGCGCCGAACGAGGAGATCTACCTCGCCGGCGGCTGTCTGTGGGGCGTGCAGGCGTTTCTCGCGACGCTGCCGGGGGTGACGTTCACCGAGGCCGGTCGGGCCAACGGCAGCAGCGCGTCCCTCGACGGCGAGTACGACGGGTACGCCGAATGTGTGCGGACCCGATTCGATCCGGCCGTCGTGAGTACCGAGCAACTGGTGGCGTACCTCTTCGAGATCATCGACCCGTACAGCCTGAACAGGCAGGGGCCTGATGTCGGCGAGAAGTACCGCACCGGCGTGTATTCCGACGACCCGGTTCATCTCGAGCGGGCGCGACAGTTCATCGGTGCTCGGGACAACGCTGATCGCATCGCCGTCGAGGTGCTCCCGCTGACGAACTATGTGCGCAGTGCCGACGAGCACCAGGATCGGCTCGCGCGGTTCCCGGGGAGCTCGTGCCACCTTCCGCCGGAGCTGTTGACGAAGTACCGGGCCTGACGAAACGACCGCCAGACCTCAACTCGACTGCCAGACCTCGATCGAAGTCTGGCAGTCGAGTTGACGTCTGGCGGTCGCGGCCACGCTCAGCGTCGAGGTCCGGCGTAGCGTGACGGTCATGCCCATCTCACTCGAGAACGTTGCCATCGCGGTGCGGGACCTCGACGCCGCGATCGCCTTCTTCACCGACCTCGGTCTCGAGGTCATCGGCCGGGACACCGTCAGCGGGGAGTGGACCGACACCGCCGTCGGGCTCGACGGCAATCACGCGAAGATCGCCATGCTGCAGACCCCGGACGGGCACGGGCGCCTCGAGCTCTTCGAGTACATACATCCGGAGGCCGTCGAGACCCGGCCCACCCAGCCCAACGACATCGGGATGCATCGCGTCGCGTTCTCGGTCGACGACATCGACGCGGCTCTCGAAGTGGCGGCGCGGCACGGGTGTCATCCGTTGCGCGGCGTCGCCACCTACGAGGACCTGTACAAACTCACCTACGTGCGCGGCCCGAGCGACATAATCGTCATGCTCGCCCAGCAACTCTCGCCGAGCTGACTCACGGGTTCTGGCCGAAGGGGTTGCCGCCGAACGGCAGTGGGGAGCCGCCCGATCCGCTGCCGGACTCCGGGACTGTCGTCTCCTGCTCGTCGACGGCGCTGCCCAGCTTCACCTCGACCGTGCGGGCATCGGAGCCCGAACCGATGGTCACCGGCACCGTCTCACCGGGCTTGTGGGTGAGGATCTGCGCCATCAGGTCGGCGTAGTCGGCGACGGCGGTGTCCCCGATCTTCGTGATGACGTCGCCCTGCCGGATGCCTGCCGCCGCGGCCGGGCCGCCACGCTGCACCGACGAGACCGACGCGCCCTCGGTCCGATCGCCGGCCGACAGCGAACCCGACACGCCCAGTACCGGTTTGGTCGCCTTGCCGTCCTGCAACAGCTGATTGGCGATGCGCTTGGCGGTGTTGATCGGGATGGCGAAGCCCAGCCCGAAGGACTGCGGTCCGCCGCTCGCGGCCTGACCGGTGTCCACGGCCGAGTTCACCGCGATCACCTGCCCCTGCAGATTCACCAGTGGCCCACCGGAATTGCCCGGGTTGATCGGGGTGTCGGTCTGCAGACCGTTGTACACGGTGAGCGACGAACCGCTCTGGTCTCCGGCGGTCACCGTGCGCGACAGTGCACTGACGATGCCGGACGTCACCGTGTTGGACAGGCTGTCGGGGCTGCCGACGGCCACCACCTGCTGGCCCACCTTCAGCGCGTCGGAGTCGCCGAGTGCCGCCGGGGTCAGTCCCGACGCGCCCTGCAGCTTGATCACGGCCAGGTCGTACGACGGGGACGTTCCGGTCACCGTGGCGTTGTGCTGATGTCCGTCTCCGGTGGTGACGACGATGGTGCTCCCGGAGCCGGCGCCGGCGACGACGTGATGGTTGGTCAGGACGTAGCCGTCGGGGGAGAGAACGACCCCGCTGCCCACGGCCGTGCCGTTCGCGGTCTGCACCTTGATGTCCGCGGTCGACTTCGATGCCACGCTCGCGGCGTAGGTCACCGAACCGGGTTGTGCGTCAGCAGCATTGGCCGCCGCGGCCGGTTGCGAGCTGAGGACCGGAACGGACGCGGCGTCGTGCCCGAGCAGCGCACTGCCGCCCATGCCGACGGCGCCACCGAGCAACCCGGCCAGCAGCGCGGTGACGATGATCGGTTTGGTCACCCCGGCACGGGGTCGCGACACCGGCGGCATCGGCGGAGGCGGCAGCGGCGAGGTTGCCTGCTGGTTCATCATCCACGGCCCGGGCGGATGCGCCGATCCGTGCGGTGGCACAAATGGTTCGGTGATCGGATCATGGCCGTCGGGGTTCTGGGGCATGGGGGTCTGGGGCGTGTTCACGGCACCACGATGCCCGGACCTCATGTGAACAGAGCTACAGATATCCTGCGGATTTCCTGACAAGGTGGACGCGGACTCTCAGCAGTTTCTGACCTGCGCACAGCGTGTCTCCGGCGGGGCTGCGCGGGAAAGTCGTTGTCGTCCGAATGCGGGTGCGCGGTAATGTGACCCGTCGACCCGCCGACACCCGACGCAGACCATCGAGGGCAGTGACATTTCCATCGACCACGCGATCATCGCGGATCTCGACGATGCCGCCGGCACTCTCGCTGCCGCTTTCGACGCCTATCCCTGGACCCGATGGTCCATTCCCGAGGACGGTTATCCGGAACGGTTGCACCGACTTCAACGGATGTATCTGGGGTATGCCTTCGACCACGGCGTCGTGCTGGTCACCACGGATCGGCGGGGTGTGATCGCCTTGCTACCCCCGGACGTGCCGGAGCCGGACGGCCGGTTCCAGACAGAAGTGGCCGGCCTGCACGGCGACCGGTTGGCCGCGGTCGCGCGGGCGCAGACCCCCGCGTTCCCGGCCGGCGCATGGAACCTGGCGACCCTCGGTGTCCACCCGGACAGCCAGGGCAAGGGTCTGGGGAGCTCTCTGGTCCGCGCCGGGCTTGCCATGGTCGACGGCAGGACCCCTCCGGGTGCGCGAGTCGCGCTGGAGACCTCCGACGACCGCAATGTGATGATCTACGAACGCGTCGGGTTCGTCGTCACCGCAACGACTCCGGTCGACATGGGCCTCGTCGTGCATTCGATGCTCCGCGATCCGGGTATCGACGGGTCGTCCACGACCGGGTGAGGACGCTGCTAGCCTTCGCCCGATGGCAGACTTCGAGTTGACCGACGACGACCTGCGCGTCGTCGTCGGCTATGCCACGCAGTGGGCTGCAGAAGTGTTGCCGGTCTTCGAGCGAGCGCAGCCCGATGACGATCGGCCGCGCGCAGCCATCGAGGCGGCGCAGGAATTTGCCTGCGGCGCACGGAGATCCGCGCTGCAGCGGAGTTCGCCGTTTGCGGCGCATCGGGCGGCGAAGGATGCGCCGTTGGAGGTCGCGCGACTGGCCGCACAGGCCGCCGGCGACGCCTCGGCGGCCGCCTATCTGCACCCGATCGCCAAAGCGCACCAGGTCAGGCACATCTTGCGGGCTGCGGCGAATCGGGCTCTCGTCGCCGAACTCGAGAGCGGGGGCGACCCCGTCGTCGGGAGCGAGATGATCGAGATCGTGTGCAGCCGCACGCCACCCGAACTCGTGGACGTCCTGCGCAGATATCCGAAACCCGGTCGTGGCGCGTCGCGCGTCGGCGTTCTGATGGCCGATCTCGACAGGCGGTTGCGTGAGTCGCACCCACGCACCGACTGGGACGCCTGACTGAGACGACCGGCCGATCGGTGATGTTCAAATGGTCTGTGCCGGAACGGGTTCTGTCGCTCATTCGCCTGACAAACAAAACGCGGCATGAGATGGTGTTGCCTGGCCGATGAGCGCAGTCGTGTTCACCGGCCATCCAGTTGGCATCTCGAAAGATAACTCAGTGTCCTCGTCTGAACTCGGTCTCACCGCTCTGCTCGCCTTCATCGGTCCGCTCCTGGCGCTGTACGCCAACGGCAGCTAGCGCGTGGGGGTCCGACGGACCCCGTGATCCTCGCCGTGCCGCACGGATTGCTCGTCGATCCGTGCGGCCCGGTGGTTTCGGCGGACACGCGCTGATGTTCCCGGTGAAAGTTGCACATCGCGTGCCGGTCGTCGTCGATACTGCATCGGTGACTCTTTCCAGACGTACCGTCCTGTCGGCGGTGACCGTGGTGCTGCTCGCCGTGGCCGGACTCCTCATCCCGACGCCGGCGATCGGCGACGCCGCACCCTCGGGCTGGCGGTACACGATGGTGGCGTTCAGCAATTCGAGTGCACGCGACATGGACGTGTACGAGTCCACCGATGGTCTCGAGTACCGCATGGTTCGCAGATCCGCGTATCGGCCGCCGACGGGGTACGTGCGGGACGCGAGCATCTTCCGGCACACCGACGGCTGGTACTACGTGACGTACACGACCGCCGACGGGGCGAACATCGGCTTCGCGCGCAGCCGGGACCGCATGAACTGGAATTTCCTGTACAACTGGCCCGTCCCGCTGTGCTGCGCGTTCCTGCCGGGTACAGGCGACGGCCGGGGGCTCGGCTCGTCGAGCGGGTCCGGTTCGGCCGGCTCGTCCGGATCGGCGGGTTCGAGCGATGGCCCGTCGTTGTCGCCCTTCACCACCAAGGCCTGGGCCCCCGAATGGTTCGTCGAGGGCGGCCGGGTCAGCGTGATCCTGTCGATGTCGACCGGCGGTGGCTTCATCCCGTACGTGATGACGGCCCTCGACCCCGGGCTGCGGATCTGGAGCCCGCCCGTCCCGATGCTGAGCATCGGCGCGGACCACATCGACACGACGGTCGTCAAGGTCGGCCCGACCTACCACGCATTCACCAAGAACGAGACGAAGAAGTTCATCCAGCACGCGGTCGCGACGTCGTTGCTGGGGCCCTATCGATTCGTGCCGCCGGGCAACTGGGGCCTTCTCGTCGAGGGGCCGGCCGTCGTCCAACTGCCGAACGGTGCCTGGCGCATGTACCTCGACGCCTATCGAAACGGCCGATATCTGTACTCCGACAGCACCGATGGGATGCGCACCTGGACGCCGGTGAAGCAGATCCCGGGCATCTCCGGGACCGTCCGTCACGTCGGGGTCATGCGGGAGCGGGCCTGATCGCCGGCGGTCCCGCGGCCGGGCACACGCTGCCCTGTGCGGGGAGGTGCGTCAACCGTCGCGCTCGGTGAGATTCGGCACGGTGCCCTGAGGTCGGCGGCCACCTACGCTCGGAGGAGTCGGGGGTGTTTTGCCCGTTTCTCGAGAGGTTCTGATGAGTACACCTGTCCTGCCTGCTCTGGTCGATGTCGCCTGGTTGCGGGATCGTCTGGATGACCCGTCCGTGGTCATCGTCGACGCGACCACCCATCTCCCGATTCCGAAGGAGGGGCCCTATGTCCCGGAGTCGGGTGCGGAATCTTTTCGTGCAGAACATATCCCGGGTGCAGTCTTCGCCGACCTACTGACCGACTTCGCCGACGCCGACAGCGCCGAGCCGTGGACGGTCCCGTCGTCCGAGCAATTCGCCTCGGCTGCTTCGGCATTGGGTATCGGCGACGGCGCCACCGTCGTGGTCTACGACCAACTCGAGGGATTCTGGGCCACGCGGTTCTGGTGGCACCTGCGCCTCGAAGGGTTCGACGCCGTGACCGTGCTCGACGGCGGACTGCCTGCCTGGAAGGCTGCCGGTGCCCCGGTCACCGATGCCGAGTCGACCATCACCCCGCGTGCCTTCAGTGGAACGCGTCGCCCCGAACTCCTGCGATCGACCGCCGATGTCGCTGCGGCGCTCGATGATCCGTCGACCCTCCTGGTCAATGTCCTCGACGAGCCGACCTATCGCGGCGAAACCACCACCTATGCTCGGCAGGGGCACATCCCCGGGTCGGTGAACCTGCCCGTGTTCTCGATCCGCGACGCCGAGACCGGCGCCCTCCGGCCCATCGACGAGTTGCGTCGTGAGTTCGAGGCGGCCGGATTGCTGGCCGACGACACCGCGGTGGTGACGTACTGCGGCGGCGGCATCGCAGCCACCGGAATCGCGCACGCGCTCGCGCTCGTCGGTCGCGACGACGTGGCGGTCTACGACGGCTCGATGACCGCGTGGGCGAACGACCCGTCACTCCCGCTGGTCACCGGCTCCGAACCCCGCTGACGACATCTGCTCCCCGAGGCGCGGACGCGGAGGGGCGCCGCACGCGCCTCGGGAGCAGGGGCAGGGGCAGGGTTCAGCCGACGGTGATCGCGTCCAGGCGCTGTCTGATGAAGTCCCCGGACACCACCGGTTCGAGTCCGGCGCGGCGCCCGATGGGCGGGGCAACAGGGGTGACGAGGGCGTCGTGGTCGAGTTCGTAGAAGAAGATCAGCGAGACGAGGTCTTCGGCTGGGGCGTCGGGTTGTGGTGGTAGGACGCGGTGCCGACCGGCGGGCCAGCGTCCCGCCGACCAGTATTCGAGAATGTCCCCGATGTTGACGGTCAGGGCATCGGGGTTCCACGGCGCGTCGGCCCAGCCGGAATGCTCACTGTAGACCTGCAATCCACCGGCGCCCGGTTCGCGGTCGAGGATGGTGACGGTGCCGAAATCGGTGTGCGGCCCGATGCGGAACTGGCCTGGCTCGGGATGTCCGACGTCGTGCAGTGGCGGGTAGTGGTTGATGTTGGCGGACCACGTCGGGTTCGACGCGAGATCCCGGAACGGGTTGTCCGGACCGACGAGGCCGAGTGCGGCGGCCATCAAACCGAGCAGGTCGTCGGACAGCTTCCTCATCTGAGACGTCCACGCGGTGAACAACTCCCGGAGTTCGGGTGTCTCCGTCGGCCATACGTCCGGAGCGAACCAGTAGTCGTCGATCTCGGGTGTGCCCACCGGTGTCTGCGCACCGGCGGTGAACGATTCCTTGAGATCCGGCGGGGTTTCGGTGCCCTCGGAGAAGCCGTTCGCCTCCTTGCCCGGCCCGATCCAGCCGCGGCCGCCGACGCCCGCCGAGTACTCGCTCTTCACGTCGGCGGAGAGGGCGAAGAACTTGCGGGCCGCCGCGCGCAACGCCCGCGGCAGTTCGGGATCGACCTCGTGCCCGGTGACGAGCAGGAACCCGGCCTGCTGCAGTGACTCGTCGACGGCGGCGCAGACGCGTTGTGCGCCGGCCCCGCCGGATCGCCATTCGCGGAGATCGACGGTGAGGACCGGACTGTCGGTCATGCCCGCTGCTCCGACGCGTCCGCGGGTGCGATGCCGATGTCCTCGTTCCACACCGCGGGATTCGCCGCGATGTACGACGACATCATCTCCGTGCACCGCTCGTCGTCGAGCACGATGACCTCGACCCCGTGGTCGCGCAACCAGTCCTCGCCGCCGTAGAAGGAGGTGTGCTCGCCGATGACCACCGTGCCGATGCCGAACTGACGGATGAGACCCGAGCAGTACCAGCACGGTGACAGCGTCGTCACCATGATCGTCGAGGCGTAGTCCTGTTGCCGTCCGGCGGCGCGGAACGCGTCCGTCTCACCGTGCGCCGACGGGTCGTCGGCCTGTACGCGCCGATTGTGACCCGCACCGAGCACCGTGCCGTTCGCGGCGAAGAGTGCCGCGCCGATCGGTATTCCGCCCTCCTCGAGGCCGATTCGAGCCTGCGCGTAGGCGACATCGAGCATCCCGGAGAGGTCGAGGTCGGCGCGATCGGGGAGGGAGAGCGTCATGCCATCGAGGGTGCCGCGCGGCGTCAGCTGCCGCAACTGACAGATCGTCGCCCTGCGGCCGATGCGGACTGTGCATAGTGTCTCGGTCCATGACAAGTGGTCGACTCTCGACAAGCAGCACGACGCCGACGCTCCGCGAGGTCCTCGACAGCCACCTCGCGGCCGCCGAACCGCGGATTCTCAGTGGTCACGAGCACCTCGACGCGCCGGTGTGCTGGGTGCACTCGAGCGAGATCTACGAGATCGGCCCGCTGCTCACCGGTGGCGAGCTCTTGCTGACCACGGGACTCGGTCTGCGCGGACTCGACGCGGGCACCCGCAAGCACTACGTCCGAGACCTCGCACAGCGAGGTGTCGCCGCGGTGGCGATCGAGGTGGGCCGCACGTTCGAGGAGGTGCCCGAGGAGATGGTGCGGGCGGGCTCGGCGGCCCGGCTTCCGATCATCGAATTGCGGGCCGTGGTCCCCTTCATCGATGTGTGTCGCGCGGTCAACACCTCGATCGCCGCGCGGGAGGTCGACGAGCTGCGCGTCCGGTCCGCTCTCGTCGACGCCCTGCACGACGACTTGGCGGCCGGAGCCGGTGTCGCCCCCATGCTCGGCCACATCTCCGAGCGCCTCGATGCCCCGGTCGTTCTCGTGTCCACATCCGGTGCGCTGCTGTCCGCGCACGGGGTCGACGACGACTCGGCGGCGTGGCGGGTCGTCGACCGGGCGGTGGCCGAGGCCGCGGTTCACAGCAAGGGGCGCCCGATGGCCCGCCTGATCGTGGGGGAGTGCGCCGACGCCGGTGAGATCCCGTTCGCCGACAGCCTGCTGCGCGCGGCTGCCGGTCCGGTGGCAGTCGGCCTGACCCGGACCGGGGTGCGGGGCTCGGCGCTGGCGGCGCGGCTCGTCGAAGATCTGGTCGACGGCAGACCGATGCGCCCCGCCGACCTCCGGATCCGCCTGGCCGGTGCCGGGTTGTCCGCGGCGGGGCCCACCCTGGTGGTGCCGCTGGCCGCCGAGGCCCCTGATCCGCGCATGGCCGACGACGCGGTCGCCGGTGCGCAGCTCGATGCGGTGGCGCGCAGCATCGTCGATGCGACGGTCTATGCGCTGGCCGCGGTGCCGGCCGGGCGAGGTGAGGGCACCGTCGACCCGGTCGACCGGGTGGCGTCCACGCTGACCGCGCGGGGCGGCGGGCTCGGACGTACCACGATCGTTGTCGGAAATCCCTGCCGCGTGGACGATCTCGGGCCCGTTGCCGACACTGCGGCCGCCCTGTCCGAGTCGCTGCGGCGATGCGGGCGACAACTGGGACTCGCAGCGTCGACCGCAGCGCGTCTCGGGGTTTCCCGTCGGGTGTTCACCTCCCGCGAGTTGCTCGCCGACGAGGCCGTCCGGGCGCTCGACCCCGCCGTGCGCGCGGAACTCCGGGCGATGGTGGAGCCGCTGGTGACATACGACGGACGCTCGTCGTCGGACCTCGTGCGGACCCTCACGGTCCACTTGTCGAACGGTTGCAGTGCGACGCGGTCGGCCGCGGCGCTCCACATCGGCAGACAGAGCCTCTACCAGCGAATCGAGCGGATTCGGACCCTTCTCGGGTTCGATCCCACCGACCCGGCCGTCTATGCGTCGATGATGCTCGCCCTGCGTTCGCTGACGAGCGAGGGTCACCAGTTGTAGTCGAGGAACTTGCCGTCGAAGGTCACGACCACCCGGTCGCCGTTGGGGTCGGACCGTCGCTCGAAGCCGATCTTGAAGTTGATGGCGCTCATGATGCCGTCGCCGAACTCCTCGTGGATGAGCTCCTTGAGCGCGGGTCCGTAGACGTCGATCGCCTCGTGGAAGCGGTAGATGGTGGGATCGTTCGCCGCCGCCTCGTCGGGCGTCCGCGTGGGTTGCTGCCGCAGGCTCTCCGCCACACCTTCGCCGAGTCCGAGCAACTCGACCACGGCGGTCGCCTTCGCGGGCGGGACCGGATGCTTGCCCAGCAGTGCCGCAACGGTCCACACCAGCGGGGCGTCGATCTTGTCGGCAATCGTCGCCCACGTGAGTCCCTGGCGTATCCGTGCGGCGTTGATGAGCTCTGCGGCATCGGTTTTCGGCATGATCGGGGTGGTCATCATCATCTCCGTCGATAGTGTTGGACCGCACCCACATTGCCCATCGGCACGCGCGATGCCAAGTCGAGGCAGCGACATCCGGCAGTGTTCACACGAACGACATATGGCCGGACGGCAAGGCGTGACCGGCACTTCACACGGCGAGGTGACGCGAGTGAGCGCGGTGTAACAGGACGAATCGTCGATGACACCGGACGGACATGTGACCTCGGTTCGATGGGGCCCGACAACTGGAGAGTTCGAGGAGAACCACATGTCCTATGTGAAACCGTCCGAATTCGCGGTGAAGATGGTCGACGCCGGCGAGTCGAAGGCGTTCATGTCCACCCGCGACACGCTGATCAGAGCGTTCATGGCCGGCGCGATCCTGGCTCTGGCCGCGGCCTTCGCGGTGACGGTGACCGTGCGCACCGGTGAGCCGCTGCTCGGGGCGGTGTTGTTCCCGGTCGGCTTCATCCTGCTCTATCTGATGGGATTCGATCTGCTCACCGGCGTGTTCACGCTGGTGCCGCTGGCACTACTGGACAAGCGCCGAGGCGTGACCGTGCGGTCGATGTTGCGCAACTGGGGTCTGGTGTTCCTCGGGAACTTCCTCGGCGCCTTCCTGGTGGCGGTCATGATGGCGGTCATCTTGACCTACGGGTTCAGCGTCGCACCCGATGAAGTGGGCCGGCAGCTCGGCGAGATCGGTCACAGCCGGACCGTCGGATACGCCGAGCACGGGGCGGCCGGCATGCTGACCCTGTTCATCCGCGGGGTGCTGTGCAACTGGATGGTGTCCACCGGCGTGGTCGCCGCCCTGATGTCGACATCGTTGCCCGGCAAGGTGATCGGTATGTGGATGCCCATCATGCTGTTCTTCTACATGGGCTTCGAGCACTCGATCGTCAACATGTTCCTCTTCCCGTCGGGCCTCATGCTCGGTGGCGACTTCTCGATCGCCGACTACCTGGTCTGGAACGAGATCCCCACGGTGATCGGCAATCTCGTCGGCGGGCTCACCTTCGTCGGGTTGACGCTGTACCTGACGCATGTGCGGACCGCGCCGGATCGTCGGCCGCCCGCCCACGACGCGACGACCGAGGTCGACGTGGCCGCGCCGGTCCGCACGACGACCGCGTAGTTCCGACGCCCAGCCGTATGACGTCGTGCCCGCATTCCGGGCACGACGTCATACTGTTCGGCAGAGTCACACGGCTGTAGCCGAATCCGGTTCGACCGGGTCGCCCTGCAGGGCGCGTGCGTACCAGGCGCCCAGTCCGAGCAGGATGAGTCCGGTCACGATGAACACGATCACTCGGAAGATGCCGTCGAGGGTGGCCAGGTCGAACAGGAACAGCTTGGCCATCGCCGCGGCGACGAGGACCAGACCGCCGGTGACCGCGGCGGTGCGCGCCGCGCCGCCACGTCGTCGGGCATACGCGAGTGCGGCGCCGGCGAGGGCCATCCAGCAGGTGGTCGCCAGCACGTGTCCGGCCAGGAATCCGTCGGGCCCACCGACGAGCACACCGGCGGTCACGCTGATCGCGGTGAGCGCGTAGACGACGACCACCCCCGCCGCGATGTGGGCTGCGCGAGAGACTCTCTCGTCGGTCAGGCGCGCCCAACCCGCGGCCAGGATGAGTGCGCCCACAGCAGCGAACAGGCTCGCGACAACGATCTCCAGGTTCGCGTCGCGTCCGATGAGGTCGGCGTCGGCGAGCACGTACGGCGGCGCTGCGTCGAGGAGGGCGGCGAAACCGATCGCCCAGATGACCGAACTGCCGGCGAGGAGGACACGCGAGGTCGTCGACCACGTCCGGGCGACGAGGCCGGTCACCGTGGCCAACCCCAGCAGCACGGCGACCGCCACGGTCCCGTCGAAGGTCACGAGCACTGCGACGAACAGCAGGAGAAGCGCGGTGGCGGACCAGATCTGGGCGACAGAGTCGGGCATGACACGAGTGACGGCGCCCGAACCCGTGAGTCCCGAGCCGACCAACACGGTGCCGATGAGGGCCAGGGCGAGGGAGGTCTGCAGGATGACCGCGCCGGGTAGGTGCATCGCCGTGCCGGCGAAGAGTGCCGGGATGGTCGTCGCACTCGCGAGGCCCGCCAGGACCTCCCGGAACTCGGTGGTGGGCATCGCGATGAGCGCGCCGCCGACGCCGAGGACGACGACCACGGTGACCGCGGCGGCGAAGACCGGGTCGGAGCTTCCGGGCGCACTCCACCCGGCAAGGCCGAAGAGCCCGACCAGGGTGAGTGGGATCGTGGGTGCCGCCAGACGGACGGCATGCAGCCAGATCCAGTCACGGCCGAACTGGACCCACGCCGACGCGGCGCAGAGCACCACCATGAATGCGATCAAGGTGGTGTCGAGTCCACCGGTGAGAACCGGGGCCAGGACGATCAGCGGCACCACGACGAGCAGGCCGAGATGTTCGCTGCGCCAACGGTGGGCCAAGACGAGACCACCCGCCGCGACGAGTCCGGCGACGCCGAGTCCGGGCACGATCGGCAGCCACTCGTAGATCTTGGTCGCGGCCAGGACGTCGAGGTACCCGGCCGCGATGCCGGTGGCCGTCAGGGCGATGGCGCCGATCCGACCATCGCTCCGGCCGCGCAGCCACATCCCACCGGCGATGAGTGCCGCCGCGAGGACCGCCCCGCCGGCGACGCGGAACTCCGGGCGGAGGATTCCGGCTTGTGCGGCCAGGACGAGGAGGAGTGCGACGCCGACGAGGGTCACACCGACGCCTGCGGTCGCGAGGATCTTGCCGATCAGTCCGCGTTCGGCGGCGGCGCCGATCCGTTCGGACATCGACGGCCCCGGCGGTCGAGGAGGCTGGATGACCGGAGGGACCGGCGATGCGGGTGGACGAAATCCGGGCGTGGCGGTCGGTCGCGGCATCGGGGGGAGTGCGGCAGAAGCCGGTGGCATCGGGGGCGCGGTCGCGATCCGGTGCTGGGGCGCGACGGGCGGCGCCGGGGGCCAGGGACGGGACGGGGGCACGAGTGGGGGTCTCGTGGCATGCGGAGAAGTCGAGGTCACCATCGGCGGGGTCAGTCCGCGGGACGCCGCCGCTGGGGCTGGTTGTGGCGCGGTGGTGCCGTCGGGGGCCGGCTCTTCCGGCCGCATGGCGATGCGTTGGAGTTCGGCGAATTCCTCGGACACGGTGGACATCTGGCGGGCGATCGCCTCGAACTCGGAGGAGATCCGGGCGAGCGTGGCAGTGCCGGGAGCGCCGCCGAACATGCTGCTGGAAGAGGTCATGGTTCGACGATGACCCGTGGCGTCCCGGCATGGATGAGTAGTCCTACCCAGACGACGTGGGGACTTCGCGGGAGCCGGCTCCCGGACGGCTACTGTTGGCCCATGCCTGCGCAACGGGTGCGAATCGACAAGACCACACCGCAGGTCTACCGGAAGCTGATCGCGGTGTCGGCCGAGGTCGCGGCGGCCGCCGAATCGATCGGGTTGAGTCGGTCACTCGTCGAGCTGGTCAATCTGCGGTGCTCGCAGATCAACGGCTGCGCCTACTGTATGGATCTCCATGCGCAACTGGGCCGTTCCGCGGGTCTGTCGACGCAGCAGATCGACGTCATCGCCGGGTGGCGCGATGCACCGGACCTCTACGACGACGTCGAACAGGCCGCTCTCGAGATCGCCGAACTGGTCACCGAGCTACCCGCCCACGACGCCGCCGACCTGGCCTACGACCGGGCGACGGACATCCTCGACACCGAGCAGACCGCGGTCCTGATCTGGGCGGCGGTGACCATCAACGCGTTCAACCGGATGTCCATCGTCAGCGGGTACCGGCCTCGGCCCGGGACCTCGCCGCGAAAGGCATCGGCACCCTTCACGAAACGCGCGAGCAACTAGCCGCCGCTCGCGAACAGATGAGAGCCGACCGGCCGGCACGACGTGCGGCATGATGTCACCCATGTCGACTCCGCGGTCCATGTCGACTCCGCGCTCCGGGCTCGCTGTCGGCACCCTGGTGCTGCTCACCGTTCTCTACTTCGCGCAGGGTCTGCCCTATGGGTTCTTCAGCCAGGCGATACCCGTCATCCTCCGCGAGGAGGGCTACTCACTGACGCAGATCAGCGTCTACGGACTGCTGTTCGCGCCGTGGGGCCTGAAGTTCCTGTGGGCGCCCTACGTCGACGCCTACGGCACCCGACGCAGATGGCTGCTCGCGCTGCAGTTGTCGTCGGCGGTCGTCGCGCTCGTCCTGGCATGTCTCGACCTGTCCGGGACCCTGGTCTGGCTCCTGGTGGGAATCGCCGTCATCAACCTGCTCTCGGCGACGCAGGACATCGCGACCGACGGCCTCGCCGTGTCGATGCTCGAGCCGCGACAGCGTGGTCTGGGCAACGGAATCCAAGTGGGCGCCTATCGGATCGGCATGATCGCCGGCGGCGGCGGACTTCTCTGGTTGTTCTCCCTCGCCGGGTGGCGTGCCCTCTTCGTCGTGATGTCGGTGCTGCTGTTCGCGGTCACCGTCGGGGTGTGGCTCCTCGCCCGTGACCCCGGGCCGCGCCGGGGTGATGCGACGCCCGGGCAGCCGAGGTCGGTGTCACCTGCCTTGCTGCTGACGGGGTGGGCGTCGCGGCTCCGACGCCCCGGCGTGATCGCCTTCATCCTCGTCGTCGGCGCCTTCAAGTTCGGCAACTCGATGGCGTCGGCGCTCGTCGGTCCGTTCATGTCCGACATCGGGCTCACCCTGGGGCAGATCGCGCTTGTCGAAGGTGCGCTGTCGTCGGCCGGGGCACTCGGCGGGGCGGCGCTGGGCGGGTGGCTCGCCTACACCTACGGCCGGCGGCACGCGCTGCTCGTCGGCGGGGTCACCCAGACGCTCAGTCTCGGCCTGTATCTGGTGGCGTCGATGGGGGTCGGCGGCTTCTGGCTCGTGGTCACGGCCAGTCTCGCCGAGCACGTCCTTGGCGGGGCGGCGACGGTCGCGGTGTTCACGCTGATGATGGACGCCTGCCAGAAGGGTTATGAGGGCAGCGATTACACGTTGTTCGCCTGCGCGGTGGTCGGAGTGCAGGGCGCGGCCGGATTCGCCGCGGGCATCGTGGGCGACCTCTTCGGATTCCCGGCGATCTTCGCGACCGGGCTGGTCCTGTCCGGACTCGGGTGCCTCATCATGATCCGTGCCCTCGATCGTGGTCTCATGACACGCCTCGGAACCTCGATCCCGTAGCGACAGTGCGCCCACGGCGCGGATCGTTGCTACGAGGTCCGGGTGGGTAGCAGGGTGGCCATCGCCTCGTCGACGACGCGGTCGAGGTCGTCGCCCAGGCTGCCGGCCAAGAACTGCTGCACCAGCTCGGCCATGGCGCCGGTGAAGACGGCGGCTCGTACCCGGCTGGTGAGCCGATCGGTGTCCAGGGCGTCGGCCTCGGCGAACGCCATGTCGCGCAGCATCGCCTGGGTCTCGGCGCGCCGTTGGGCGAGAACAGGATTGGTCACCCCCGCGGTGAACAACACGCGACCGCGGCGGGGGTCGGAGGATGCGTGCCCGAGGACCGCGCGGATACCCGCTCGAGTGCGTGACCGGACCGCGGGCTCTGCGTCGGCCATCGCCGCCATGACCACCGCGCCGAGCTCTGCGGCGGTGGCGTCGTAGACGGCTCCGAGCAGCTCGTCGGTGTCGGCGAAGCTCTCGTAGAAGTATCGGGTGTTGAAGCCGCAGTGCCGGCACACGGAGCGGACCGACAGCTCGGACTCGACGCCGACGCCCCCGAAGATGTCGAAGGCGGCCGCGATCAGGTCGGATCTGCGCTCTGCGCGGCG
Source organism: Gordonia terrae (assembly GCF_001698225.1). Classification (NCBI taxonomy): domain Bacteria; kingdom Bacillati; phylum Actinomycetota; class Actinomycetes; order Mycobacteriales; family Gordoniaceae; genus Gordonia; species Gordonia terrae. Next base: position 3,846,487 of record NZ_CP016594.1, on the reverse strand, counting down.
GTCCGCGAGCGGTACGCCCGCCCAGCGGGTCGGTGATGACATCGTCTCACCATAGTCGGCCGTGACCCGGCCGTACCGGATCTGGTCACACCCGTAGCCAAAGGGCTAGTCTGGACACGACGGTGACCGATGGTCGCCCCGAGCGGAAGGTCTGTAGATGACTGTGTCCCTGGCTCCCCTCCGGCTGCCGTCCACCGACCGGGTCCCCGTCCGGCTCCCGCACGAGTTCGTCGGGTCCTGGCTCAACGGCAAGTTCGACGCCCACGTGCGTGCGAAGTTCTTCCGCGGAATGGACTTCGAGAACCCCGCCGGAGACCCCGGTTGGTTCGGGCCGGACAGCGCGACCTGGTACGTCCACTCGCACACCCCGGCACTCATCTTCGGTCTCCAGTGCGCGTCGTACCTCGAACGTCTGGACCCGAGCATCTTCTGGATGGGCGTACACCATTCGCGGCTGGTCCGGCGACGGGAGGACGGTACCCCGACCCTGTCCATCGATCCCGACGGTGCCATGACCAGGCTCGGGCACTCGCTGGCATTTTTCATGGGAACCGCATACGGGTCCACCGAGTCCGCCGAACGATTGGCACGAACGGTTCGCGCGATGCACCACACCATCAAGGGCGTCCGCCCCGACGGGGCGGCCTACGACGCCGACGACCCGTCCTGGTTGCGGTGGAACTACGCGACGGTGGTCTGGGGCATCGCGACCGCACACGAGATCTACCACCCGCAGCCGCTGCGCGGTGGCGAGCTCGACGCCTACTACCGGGAATTCGTCCGGGTCGGCCATGCGCTCGGTGGTACCGATCTGCCGACGACCAAGGCCGACACCCTCACCTGTCTCGAGGAGTATCTGCCGAAACTGGCTCTGACGCACGGCAATGCGATGGCGACCGGGCTGAATGTGCGCAACCCGGCCCAGGGTGCCGTGGACTGGGCGATCCGTGACACGATGCCGCGCTGGGCGAAACAGCTGATCATGTATCGGGCGCCCAATCCGATCGAGCGGCGTGCGCGCCGGAGTGCGGTGTGGAGCATCATCAACTCGGCGCATCTCACGATGGGGGAGGCGCCGGAGTTCGCGGCCGCGCGCCGCCGCGTGGCGCGGGGGACCACTGTGCCGCACACTCTTCCGCGATATGAGCTCGGATCCGACCCCGAGCGTACCCGCGCCGACGTCGAGGCCTCATTCGCCCACTAGCGCCTGTGGGTCCTTGTGTCAAACTGGGCCTCTCTGAATCGTCAATGAGGCCAACGGGATTCAGCGGAACTCGGCTGCGGTGACGCGTCCGGAAGCAGAAACATCGAATTCATCTCACGTCACGCCGGTGTAACAAAGTCAAAATACGTTTACCCCCCATACGCCAGATCGCAAGCTTTGTTGCGGCGCGTATCTCATCGGGGGTCAAGCGGTGACAGCCGCGTGTTCGTCGTGCCCCCACCTGAGTGGACCAGTGACGTAGTGAGAAAGGCTCCGCCGATGCCGTCTGTTCCGTTGCCGTCCGGCTCCCTGCCGGCCGACACCCCGCCGCCCACCACCACCCGGTCACGCGGGCGGCGGTACGGCATTCTCGTCCCCGCGGCCCTCTCCGCGGTGGCACTGGTCCTCAGTGCCTGCGGCAGCTCGGCCAGCGAGGAATCGGCGTCGAATGCGCAATCGTGCGTCGACACCTCCGGCGACACCATCAAGGTCGGGTCGCTGAACTCGCTGTCGGGAACGATGGCGATCTCCGAGGTCACCGTTCGTGACTCGATCAAGCTCGCCGTCGATCAGATCAACGACAACGGCGGTGTCCTGGGCAAGCAGGTGCAGCTCATCGGCGAGGACGGCGCCTCCGAGCCGACGATCTTCGCCGAGAAGGCCGAGAAGCTGATCTCCAGCGACTGTGTCGCAGCAGTGTTCGGCGGCTGGACCTCGTCGAGCCGCAAGGCCATGCTGCCCGTCTTCGAGGACAACAACTCCCTGCTCTACTACCCGGTGCAGTACGAGGGGCTCGAGTCATCGCCGAACATCTTCTACACCGGCGCGACGACGAATCAGCAGATCGTGCCGGCGCTCGAGTACCTGAAAGAAGAGGGCGTGAAGTCGCTCTACCTGGTCGGTAGCGACTACGTGTTCCCACAGACCGCCAACCGGGTCATCAAGGCGTACGCCGAGGCCAACGGTATCGAGATCAAGGGCGAGGACTACACCCCGCTCGGTTCGACGGACTTCTCGACCATCGTCAACAAGGTCCGCACCGCCGACGCCGACGCCGTGTTCAACACTCTCAACGGCGATTCCAACGTGGCGTTCTTCCGTGAGTACAAGAACGTCGGGCTCACCCCGCAGGCCATGCCCGTCGTCTCGGTGTCGATCGCCGAGGAGGAGGTGGGCGGCATCGGTGTGGACAACATCGAGGGCCAGCTGGTCGCGTGGGACTACTACCAGACCGTCGACAACCCGGCGAACGTGTCGTTCGTCCGTGATTACAAGGCCGCCTACGGCGCGAACAAGCCGACCTCCGACCCGATGGAAGCCGCCTACGTCTCGGTGTATCTGTGGAAGAACTCCGTCGAGAAGGCCCAGTCCTTTGCCGTCGCGGATGTCCAGAAAGCCGCCGGCGGCGTCACTTTCGACGCTCCCGAGGGTCTTGTCACGATCGACGGCGAGAACAACCACATCACCAAGACCGCTCGGATCGGTGAGATCCGCGGCGACGGACTGATCTACACGGTGTGGGACTCGGGTCAGCCGATCGAACCGGACCCCTACTTGAAGTCGTACCCGTGGGCCGAGGGCCTGAGCAACTGACACCGTCGACGACCCGTCCCGCGTCCACCTGACGCGGGACGGGTCGCGCACGGTCCCTCCTGGCGAACGCGGCACCCGCCGCCGACGAACGGATAGACACGTGGAAACCGTTATCGGACAGCTCTTCACCGGGCTCAGCCTCGGTTCGATTCTGCTCCTCGCAGCTCTCGGCCTGTCCCTGACCTTCGGGCAGATGGGCGTCATCAACATGGCCCACGGGTCGTTCATCATGGCCGGGTCCTACACCGCGTACACGGTGCAGGAGTACTTGATCTCCGATGCCGGGGTGTCCCTGCTCGTCTCGCTCGTCATCGGGTTTCTCGTCGGTGGCCTGATGGGGGTCCTGCTCGAGGTCACCCTGATCAAGCGGATGTACGACCGGCCGCTGGACACACTTCTCGTGACCTTCGGCGTGGGACTCATCCTCCAGCAGCTGGCCCGGGACATCTTCGGCGCACCGGCGGTCGACGTGGTGGCGCCGTCGTGGTTGTCCGGCGGCGTCGACATCCTCGGTGCGGTCGTCCCCAAGACGCGCCTGTTCATCATGTTGCTGGCCATCGTGGCCGTGACCGCGATCGCGGTCACCATGAAGTACACGCCGATGGGACGGCGGATTCGCGCGGTCGTCCAGCATCGAGATCTCGCCGAGACGAGCGGTATCTCCAGCCGCCGTACGGACATCACTACGTTCTTCATCGGCTCGGGGCTCGCCGGCGTCGCCGGTGTGGCACTGACCCTGATCGGCTCCACCAGTTCGAACACCGGGATGACCTATCTGATCGACGCGTTCCTGGTGGTCGTCATCGGCGGCCTGGGCCAGATCAAGGGCGCGGTCATCGCGGCCATCGCCCTCGGCGTCCTGAACTCGTTCATCGAATACAACACGACGGCGTCGGTGGCGAAGGTCGCCGTGTTCGTCATCATCGTGATCTTCCTGCAGATCCGGCCGCAGGGGTTGTTCACGGTCCAGTCGAGGAGTCTTGTGTGAAGGACTATTTCAGCGCTTCGTGGAAGGTCTGGGCGGGGTTCGGATTCGCGGCGATCCTGCTGTTCGCGGTCGCGCCCGCCGTCTTGTCGGACTTCCGCCTCAATCTGCTCGGCAAGTTCCTGTGCTTCGGCATCGTCGCGGTCGGTATCGGCCTGGCCTGGGGGCGTGGCGGCATGCTCACCCTCGGGCAGGGCGTGTACTTCGGTCTCGGTGCGTACATCATGGCGATGCACCTGAAGATCTCCGACGCCGAACTGCGCGGCGACGACGTGCCCGATTTCATGCAGATCGCCGGGATCAGCGACCTGCCCGGGTACTGGAAGCCGTTCGCCTCACCGGTGGTGACGATCCTTGGCATCCTGCTGGTGCCCACGTTCCTCGCGATCCTGCTGGGTCTGGGTGTCTTCAAACGGCGGGTCAAGGGCGCCTACTTCGCTATTCTGTCGCAGGCGCTCGCCGCGGCCTTCGCGATCCTGCTCATCGGTCAGCAGACCACCGGTGGCAGCAACGGCCTCAACCGCTTTCGCAGCTTCTTCGGCCTGGCCCTGAATGACCCGGTGAACCGGCAGCTGTTGTTCTTCATCACCGCGGCCATCCTGCTCGCCGTCGTCGCCATCACGCGACAGCTGATGTACAGCCGGTACGGCGAACTGCTGGTCGCCGTCCGCGACCAGGAGGAGCGGGTTCGATTCCTCGGTTACGACCCGGCCAACACCAAGGTCGTCGCCTACGCGGTCGCGGCGCTGTTCGCGAGCATCGCGGGCGCCATGTTCGTTCCCATCGTCGGCATCATCTCACCCGCGGACGTCGGGATCGTGCCCTCGATCGCCTTCCTGATCGGCGTCGCGATCGGCGGGCGCACAACGCTTCTCGGCCCGGTGCTCGGCGCCATCGCGGTGGCCTGGGCGCAGACCAGTCTGTCGGAGAACTTCCCGTCCGGGTGGACCTACGCCCAGGGCATCCTGTTCATCGTGGTCGTGGGCTTCTTCCCGGCCGGTCTGGCCGGACTCGGGGCATTGATCAAGTGGCGGCGGAGGAGAGCCCCGGACTCGTCGCCGACCGGCGACATCGATGAACACACCGTCAGCAAGGTAGGAGCGTCGTCATGACCGAAGCGGAATCGACGGTCGTCGAGCATCTGCCCGTCGCCGGTGGCAACGCCGGGATGGACAGCGACTACCTCCAGGTGCGCGGTCTCAGTGTGGAGTTCGACGGCTTCAAGGCGGTCTCCGACGTCGATCTCACCCTGCTCCAGGGTGATCTGCGGTTCCTGATCGGGCCGAACGGGGCCGGCAAGACCACGATCATCGACACGATCACCGGACTGGTGAAGCCGACCGGGTCGATCCAGAAGTCCGGGGTCGAACTCGTTGGAAAGAAAGTGCACCAGATCGCGCGTCTCGGTGTGGGCCGAACGTTCCAGACCGCCAGCGTCTTCGAGGAACTCAGCGTGCTGCAGAACCTCGACATCGCCGCGGGCGCGGGGCGGTCGGTGTGGACGATGCTCCGGCGACGGCCGGCTCGGATCCCGGACTCGATCGCAGAGGCGCTCGAGACCATCGGCCTGCAGCATCTGGCCGAGACGCCGGCCGGGGTGCTCGCCCACGGGCAGAAGCAGTGGCTCGAGATCGGGATGCTGCTGGTACAGAACGCCTCCGTGCTGCTGCTGGACGAGCCGGTGGCGGGCATGAGTCACGAGGAGCGGGAGGAGACCGGGAACCTGTTGCGTCGCATCGGGGGTGAACGCACGGTGGTGGTCGTCGAACACGACATGGACTTCATGCGGTCCTTCGCGACCTCGGTCACGGTGCTCGCCCGCGGCCGGGTGCTCGCCGAGGGCACGGTCGCCGAGGTCCAGGCCAATCCGAAGGTCCAGGAGGTGTACCTCGGAACCGCCGCGGGCGGTGAGGAACTCGAGGAGATCGCCGCCGAGACCGACACCGCCGGACTCTCCACGCCATCGACCCAGGACAGGGGCTGAATCATGCTGAAACTCTCCGGGGTCCATGCGGGCTACGGGCGCACCGAGGTGATCCACGGGGTCGACATCGAGGTACCCACCGACGGCGTCGTCGCGGTGATGGGACACAACGGAGCGGGGAAGACCACTCTGTTGCGCGCAGCTGTCGGGCTCGTCAAGACCACCAAGGGCACGATCACGTTCGACGGTGTCGACATCACCCGGGCGCGACCCAGCGCCCGGGTGGGGCACGGCATCGCGTATGTGCCGCAGGGGCAGCAGAGTTTCGGTCACCTCACGACTGCCGAGAATCTGCAGGTCGTGGCGGACGGTCGTCAACGTGGCAAGGAACTGGTTGCCGAGATGCTGGACATGTTCCCGGCACTCAAGGAATTGCTGGGGCGACGCGCCGGCCTGCTGTCCGGGGGCCAGCGTCAACAGCTGGCGATCGCTCGCGCTCTCATCACCGAACCGCGGATGCTGATCCTCGACGAGCCGACCGAGGGCATTCAGCCCTCGGTCGTCGCCGAGATCGAGCAGACCATCACCACGCTCACCGAGCGCGGCGGACTGGGAGTGCTCCTCGTCGAGCAGCACATCGGTTTCGCCCTCGAGGCGGCGCAGCGGTACTACGTGCTGGAGAGCGGGCGTGTGACGTCGTCGGGTGACGGCGGTTCGACTGCGGAAAACGCTGTGCGCGAAGCGATGACAATCTAGTTGGAGGAAGTTGCGGGGTGCCTCAGCCGGGCGCTTGCCGGCTGAGGTGCTCCCATGCCCGATAGTTCTCCGCACGCGCCCGGTCCATCTCCAGCACGTGATCGTACGACTGGCTCCCGAGGATCAGCCGTCGAGGCGGGTCGGGGAGCGCCGCGAGTTGCAGGATGACCGGCGCAGCGGTGGCCGGTGACGGCCCGGCGTCGTCACCCCAGGACTCCTCCATCCCGGTGCGCAGATCCTGATACTGCGACATCGGCTCGGTGGTGGTCGTCCCGGTGGTGAACAACCCGGTGTCGTAGCCGCCCATCTGCACGATGGTGACCTTGACGCCGAACTGCTCGACCTCCATCGCCAGCGCCTCGCTGACCGAGTCGAGCGCCGCCTTGCCGGCTCCGTAATAGCCGACGGTGGCCATCCCACCGCCGGAGCCCATCGACGTGACCTGCAGCAGGCGTCCGCCGCCGCGGGCGCGCAGGTGGGGCAGCACCGCCTGCGCGACCCAGACGGCTCCGAAGAAGTTCAGGTCGAGATGCGCCCGGATCTGCGCTTCGGAGGCTTCCTCGACCATCCCGTAGAGCATTCCGCCTGCGTTGTTGACGACGATGTCCAGATGGCCGAAAGCGCCAACCGCCTTCTCGACACCGTCGAACACGGCCTGCCGGTCCGTGACGTCCAGCGACAGCGGGCGCAGGTGCTGGGGGTATCGCTCGACCAGCGGCGCCAGCGGATCCACGTTGCGGGCGACGGCAACGACACGATCGCCGGCGGCGAGGGCCGTCTCGGCGAACGCTCGCCCGAGTCCGCGGGACGCACCGGTGATGAACCAGACCCGTGGGGTTGACATGGTCGCCTCCTCAAGTAAACGGAACGTTCCGTCTCGAAAGTAAGTTAGACGTCCCGGTGTCGGGTGTCAAGACGGACCGTCTCGTTTCGTGTACTAGCCTGGCGACATGAGGAACGACGCCGGACCGGACCACTCACGTCGAAAGGAGCGGTCTCGACAGGCGATTCTCGAGGCGACCCGGGCCCTCGTCGTCGAGGAGCCGTACGACAAGGTCACCGTCGAGGCGATCGCTGCCCGTGCCGGCGTCGGCAAGCAGACGATCTATCGGCGGTGGCCGTCGAAGAGTGCGGTCGTCTTCGCGGCCGTGCTGGCCCTGAGCGAGGATGCCGACGGGCAGTCGGTCGTCCTGCCGGACACCGGGGATCTCGAGGCCGACCTGAAGCAGGTCGTGCGAGCCACGGTCGCGGAGTTCGGCGATCCGTCCTTCGACCGGCTGATCCGGGCGGTCAACACCGAGATCGCGAACGACGCCGACCTCGCGACGGAGTACCGGGAGAAGCTGTCGCGACCGCTGGACGATGCCAAGAAGGCTCGACTCCGTGTTGCCGAGCGCGACGGTCAGCTGCCGCCCGGAACCGACCTCGACCTGTTCCTCGAAATGCTCTACGCCCCGCTGTTCCAACGGTGGTTACACCGCAGCGGACCGCTGACCCCGGCGTATGCCGACGCATTGGTCGAGGCGACTCTGCGGGCCTTCGGGGGCCGGTCGCCCTCGTGGCCGACGGCCGGCGTCAGTCCAGCCGAACCCCCACCTCCGGGGTGAGTTCATGCGGCGCGTGAAGGGGGAGATCGTCGCCGCTCCAGAATCGCCCGGGGTCGAACCAGTTGGAATCCTTCGACGTATCGAGGATGCCCATCTCGCGGTAGGTGATCGCCACCACCTCGGCGCAGTAGGCGGCTTCGAGTCCGGCGCCGTCGGTGGTGCGGTTGCGGCGCTGCTGCCGTTCATCGCGTCGTTGACGGACCTTGCGGTCGAGGTAGGGGATGCCCCGGACGAGATCGATCGAGTTGGGCACCCGGCCACGAAACCACCGTCCGGCCAGGCGTGCGGTCGTCGGGAACGGTGTCCCGTCGAGTTCGGCGATCACCTTGAGCAGAGCGTTCTCCTGATCGAGGGTGACCTCCGGGGTGAGCTGACGGAACCAGCACGCCTGCTTGTAGCGGATCATCCACTGCTCGACGGCTTCTCGCGCGTCGTGCAGCTGAACACCGCGATGGTTCGATCCGGTCCACACATCGGTCAGGCGATCGCCGAGCTCGGCGTGCCAGAGCAGTGGGGGCAGATCGTCGATGCACACCGCCATCGCCACGTGGTTCACCGGCGCATTGGTCAGCGTGCGGATGGCCCGGTCGGGTCCGGAATGACCATGGAAGAGCCAGATGTCGCCGGTGCGGGTGGCGTCGAGTGCGTCGGTCAACGAGATGCCGGCGTCGGCGCGGTCTCGGCCGAAGAGAATTCTGCTGGTGGGCACGAATGAAGGCTAATGCGTCCCCGGACCGAGCGACCTATCCTGCCCGCATGAGGAACCTCTGGAAATGGCTGGGATTGGCGGGCGCGGTCGGGGTGGCCACCGGCGGGGTGATGGTCGCGCGGGATCAGCGGCAGCGGAAGTCCTATTCGGCCGATGACGTTCGTGCCCGACTGCATCAGCGGCTCGACGAGACCGAGAACGCGGGTGGCGAAGCCGCGGATTTGTGAGGAGACTGGGCTGAGTTGGCCGGCGGCCCGTCAGGGTGCCGGAGGAAGGGAACATCATGAGCGACAACAGCGGCTTCGGCGGCTCATTCAACTTCGGCCCCGAGGACTTCGACCGGTTCGCACGGGAGGCCGGGGACGGATTGCGTGACGTGTTCGGCAAGCTCTTCGAGGGGCAGGCCGGGCCGGCGGCCTTCTCGATGTTCTTCGACGAGGCCGCCCGCGGGCGCACGCGCACCAAGCCGCGCGAAGAGACCACCGGCGAGGCCGGCTCCGGTGTCTGGGCGGTCTTCGTCGTCGAGGACGACGGCGGTGCCCGGGTCGAGCAGGTCTACGCCACCGAACTCGACGCACTGCGCGCCAACAAGAGCAACACCGACCCACGCCGCAACGTGCGATTCCTGCCGTATGGCATCGCGGTGAGCGCGCTGGACACGGCTGTCGGGGACAGCGGGGACGACGCCGCACCCACGCCGTAGGCAGCGTCAGAACCGTAGGCGGCGTCAGACGCAACGAGGCCGGCGAGTCCTGGATGGACCCGCCGGCCTCGTCGTGTCAACGACTGCACGGCCTCACGGCGCGTGCTGCGCCGGTGCGTGCGTCAGAGGTTGGCGCCGCACGTCGGCCAGGCTCCGGCGCCCTGCGAAGCGAGCACGTTCTCCGCGACGCGGATCTGCTCCTCACGGGAGGCGTCTGCCGGGTTGCCGGTTCCGCCGTTGGCCTGCCAGGTGCTCATCGAGAACTGGAGGCCGCCGTAGTATCCGTTGCCGGTGTTGGTGGCCCAGTTGCCGCCGCTCTCGCACTGAGCGACCGCGTCCCAGTTGCCGCCTGCCGCATGTGCGGTGGACGCCAGCATCCCGAAGGGGGCGGCGGTCAGTGCGCCGACGATCGCGGCGCGGGCGACGAGCTTGGTCATGTGGGTCTTGGTCATACGCATGGTCTTCGTTCCTCCTCACTGCCCCGGGGTTGGCAGGACAGTTGATCTCGGACCGTGGGCGACCATACGGGTCCGGTAACGGCTGGGTCACGTCGACGCCGTGACCTGCGGGGTTCGGATAACGTCCGGATAACGCTGTTAGCTTTCCGGCGAATTCCCAGCGCATCCCGCAATTCCGTGGGGGTTCTCGAGCGGGCGTGTTCGGGCGCGTTCGATGACGAAGGTCACAGGGGGAAAGTGGTACCCGTCACGTTCGAGTCGGCGTCAGGCGGGGCTCAGCGTGGTAAGACCGCGATCCGTCCGCCGCGGGACGGGGCGTAGGCCACCCCGCGCGAGAACCAGCGTTCGGGCTTGTCGTCGGTCGGCAGCAGCTGGAAGTCCGCCAACAGTGTCCGCAGGGTCATGTCCATCTCCATGGTCGCGAACGCAGCCCCGATGCACCGCCGGGTCCCGCCGCCGAAGGGGAGCCAGGCCGGCGAGGGCTTGGTGCCCAGAAAGCGGGTCGGGTCGAAGAGCTCGGGGCGAGCGAATTCGCTGCTGTCGTCGTGGAGAAGGGCGATCGAGACGAGGACGTTGTATCCCTTCGGGATGCGCCATTCGCCGAGGTCGAGATGGTCGGCGACGACATGCCGGCCGGCGAAGTCGATGACGGGTCGGCTGCGCTGGACCTCCAGGATCGTCGCGTGGCGGTAGTCATGTCCGCCGGCGTCGATCTCGGCCACGAGCTCGCGCACCACCTCGGGGTGCCGCCGCAGCCGCTCGAGAGCCCACGCGAGGGTTGTTGCCGTGGTCTCATGCCCGGCCGCGAGCAAGGTGGCCAGCTCCTCGGCGATCTCGTCGTCGGTCATCGGACTGCCGTCGTCGTAGGTGCTGCCAAGCATGATCGCCAGGATGTCGGTGCGCTCGTCCAGGTGAGAATCGCTGCGCGCCTTGGCGATCAGTCCGCCGACATAGTCCCGGTATTCGGCATTGCGTCGTGCGTACCGGTGATTGGGGTCGATCCGACGGAGAGGGCGTGGGAGTGGGGGTACCGTTGCGGCGCGCGAACCGACGGTCACCATCGGCGGGATCATGTCGCGGAGTCGGTCGAGCTCGCTGCCCTCGGCGCCGAAGACCGCGCGGAGGATGACGTTCAGGGTGATGCGCATCATCGGTTCGATGGAGGCGAACTCGACGCCGGAGGGCCAGGACGCACACTCGGCGCGGACCTCGTCGACCACCAACTGTTCGTACGATCGGATCGGCTTGCCGTGCAACGGCGGGGTGAGCAGTTTGCGTCGGGCGCGGTGCCGGGCGCCCTCCAGGGCGAACATCGATCCGGTGCCGAGGATGCGACCGAGGTTGGGCTGGACGTTCTCGACCTGGTCGCCCGCGGTGAACAACTCGCGCGCCATCGCGGCATCGGAGATGACGACGGACGGACCGAAGACGGGCAGGTTCACGGTGAACGCCGAGCCGTGCCGGTCGTGGAGGTGGCGGAAGAAGTGCCGGCGCGACACGACCGCGCCGAGCCCCTGGATGGCAGACGGGATCGACGTGGTGGGCGGGAGTACCGCCTCGCCGCTTCGGGTCGGTGTGTTCACGGGCGTCGGGTCCTCTCGCCGCAGTCTGCTGGTACGTCCACGTACCAGCAGACGGTACGCTCACGTACCGGCCGGGGCAAGGGCCTATGCTCGAAGACGTGACTGCTGGATCGGGCCCGCTTGCCCCGCCCGCGACGCCGGGCCCGTTCGCTCCGCTCCCTGCGCCCTGGCTGAGCTCGCCGGCCGGCGCGTCGACTCGGGACCGATTGCTCGCCGCGATGCTCGAGTGCATCGCCGAGGCGGGTTACCGCGACACCACGGTCGCCGACATCGTGCGGGTCGCGCGGACCTCGAGGCGGTCGTTCTATCAGGAGTTCGCCGACAAGCAGTCGTGTTTCTTCGCGCTGCTGACGGTGACCAACGAGTTCATGATCGCCGAGATCGCGCGGCGCGTCGATGCGGAAGCATCCATCGAAGATCAAGTGCGACAGGCGGTGTCGTCATACGTCGAAGCGAGTGAGCGGTATCCGGGTCTCACGTTGAGCTGGATACGCGAGTTGCCCGCGCTCGGCAGCGCCGCCCAGGCGGTCAAGGACGAGACGATGGAAGCGTGGATCGAACTCTTCGTCGGCCTCACCTCGACCCCGACGATGGCCGCGGCGGGGGTGGTGCCGATGGACCGCCAACGCGCGATCTTCCTCTGGGGTGGCTTCCGGGAACTGACTGCCGGCGCGGTCGAATCCGGGACTCCGCTGGCATCGATCATCGAGCCCGCGACCGCGGCGTCCCTCGCACTGGTGACGCCACGGTCGGAGTGACGAGACCCTTCGTGACGGCCCTCCGCAAGCTCCGGGCCTCCTCAGGGAGCGGGGACCGGGCTCAGTGCCACGAACCGCGTTGATACTGCGGCGGATACGGCGCCTCGCGTCGGTCGATGCCCAGCTCGTGCGCGGCGCGCAGTGGCCACGACGGTTCGCGTAGCGCGACACGACCGAAGAAGACGGCGGTGATGTCGTCGTCGCCGGCGATCTTCTCGGCCTGATCGGGTTCGGTGATGAGGCCGACGGCCGCGGTCGGAACGCCCGACTCCCGGTGGATCGAGCGGGCGAGATCGACCTGATAGCCGGGACCGACCGGGATGTCGGCGAGGACGTTGCCACCCGAGGAGACGTCCACGAGGTCGACGCCGCGGCCGGCGAGGAGAGCGGCGAGACGCGCCGATTCCTCGACGTCCCACCCACCCTCGGTCCATTCGGTGCCGGAGACGCGGATGAAGAGCGGCTTCGACGACGGCCACACCGCGCGGACCGCGTCGGCGACCTCGAGGGTCAGCCGGGTGCGTCCGTCGAAGTCGCCGCCGTAGGCGTCGGTGCGCTGGTTCGAGAGCGGGGAGAGGAACTGGTGGAGCAGGTAGCCGTGTGCCGCGTGGATCTCGACCACGTCGAAGCCGGCGTCGTCGGCACGACGGGCGGCCTGGGCAAAGGCGTCGACGACGTCGACGATCTGCTCGGTCGTCATCGCGGTGGGGGCGGGTAGTCCCTCGAAGGCGACGTCGGACGGGCCGAATGTCGTCCAGCCGCCGTCGTCGAGCGGGATCGCCCCGGAGCGGTCGTCGAACGGCGCATAGGTGGATGCCTTGCGGCCCGCGTGGGCGAGCTGGGTGCCGATGATCGAACCCTGGGAATGTACGAAGTCGACGATGTGCCGCCACGCCGCCGCCTGGTCGTCGTTCCACAGTCCGGCGTCATGGGCGCTGATCCGACCCTCGGGTACCACGGCTGCCGCTTCGGTGAGGATGAGTCCGAAACCGCCGGCGGCTCGGGCGCCGAGGTGCGTCAGGTGCCAGTCGGTGGGCACCCCATCGCCGGCGAAGCAGCTGTACTGGCACATCGGGGCGAGCCAGATCCGGTTCGGGACGGCGACGTCGCGGAGGGTGATCGGTTCGAAGAGCGCGGTACTGGTCACGAGGAGACACAACGATCGACGGGGCGCCGTATTCCCTGCCGGCTGCCATATCGTCGTGGCATGACCGATTCGCCGTGGAGCGCGCAGCGATGGGCGTTCGTACTCGCCACAGCCGTGTTCGCGTCGGTGTGGGTGGCGGTCGCCGTCGCCGGTCCGGCCCGGATCGCGGGGCACATCGACGCCGCAGGCGAGGTCACCAGGTGGGATTCGAAGTGGGTCGTGCTGACTGGCCTGGGTGCGGTCGGCCTGCTGATCGGGGCGGCCACGATGGCGCTGCTGGCCTGGCTGCTGGCGGCGACGACGGTCTTCTCGGCGTCGGGGGAGGCGTCGATGAACGCCTGGGCGTTCGCGGTGCCGCTCGTCGTCTACGTCCTGGCGCTGATCGGCTACACCGTCTACATCGCGGTCGGCGACCGATACCGGGTGCGCGAGTGACGAACGTGCGTCAGTGAAGAGAACGGATGAGAGGCAGCCGAACATGACAGATCAGACCGCGCTCGATGCGGTGTCGACGGAGATCGCCGAACCCCTCGGGGTGATCACGTTGGGGGATGCGCGGCGTCGTAACCCGTTGTCCACGAGCACGATGCGCGCCATCACCGCCGCGCTGCGGAACTTGGACGACGACCCGCGCGTGCGAGTGATCGTCATCCGCGCGCTCGGGCCCGCCTTCTCCGCCGGGCATGACCTCGGTGAGCTCGTCGACCGAACCCTCGACGACGAGCGCGCTGTCTTCGCGACGTGCACCGAGCTGATGCAGACGGTCCACGACGTGCGACCGCCCGTCATCGCCGAGGTCGCCGGCATGGCGTTCGCGGCGGGGTGTCAACTGGTCGCGACATGTGATCTGGCGGTGGCCGGTCGCAGCGCGCGATTCAGCACGCCGGGCGTCCGCATCGGGTTGTTCTGCTCGACGCCGATGGTCGCGCTGTCCCGCGCGATCGGACGCAAGCGCGCGATGCACATGTTGCTCACCGGCGAGGCGATCGATGCCGAGACCGCCGCCGAGTGGGGACTCCTGAGCGGTGTCGTCGACGACGAGGCGCTGGCGGACTCGGTGCGTGAACTGGCTCTGCAGATCGCCGGATCGAGTGCCCGGACCGTGTCCATCGGCAAGCAGGCGTTCTACCGGCAGATCGAGCTCGACGAGTCCGCCGCCTACGACGAGATGGGCGAGACGATGGCGACCAATGCGATGACGTGCGATGCGCAGGAGGGGATGTCGGCGTTCCTGCAGAAGCGGAAGCCGGTGTGGACCGACAGCTAGGGCCTGGTCGCAGAATCGCCGCCCACCGGAAGCGGGAGGCGGCGATTCTGCGATGGAGTCAGGCGTCGATCTGCGCGGTGGCGGTCGCGAAGCGCGCGAGATGGGCGTCGGCGGTGCCGAATTCGTACTCGATCGCGGTCAGTCGCTTGAAGTAGTGACCGATCGCCAGTTCCTCGGTCATGCCCATGCCGCCGTGCAACTGCACCGCGTTCTGGCCGATGAACCGGGCGGCGCGACTGATCGTGGCCTTGGCGGCCGAGACCGCCGCCGCACGCTCGGCCGGGGAGCCGTCGAGGGACAGGATCGCGAAATACTGTGCGGCGACCGACTGCTCGAGTTCGAGGTGCATGTCGACCATGCGGTGCTGCAACACCTGGAAACTGCCGATGGGCACGCCGAACTGCTCGCGCTGCTTGGAGTATTCGACGGTGTCGGTGAACACCTTGCGCATCAGGCCCACGGCCTCGGAGACCACCGCGGCGGTCGCGGTGTCCCAGGCCTTCTCGAGGATCTCGATCGCATTCTCGTCGGCGATGAGCGCGTCGGCGGGCAGGCGCACGTCGGTGAACGTGATGTCGGCCGCCTGGCGGTCGTCGATGGTGCGCAGCCTGTGCAGCTCGAGACCCTTCGGGCCGCCATCGGCGAGGTCGACGAGGAACAGCGAGACCCCGGCGGGATCGTGGGGTTCGCCTGCGGTGCGGGCGCTGACGATGAGGTAGTCGGCGAGCGGCGCCGTGGTGACGACAGCCTTGGTGCCGTTGAGCACCCAGGCATCACCGTCGCGGTCGGCACTGGTCTCGATCCGTGAGAGAACCCCGCCCGAGCCGTCTTCGAGTGCGGCCAGCGCGCTCAGGGCCTCGCCCTCGGCGATGCGACCGGCGGCTTCGAGAGCGGCCGGGTTGCCGGTCGCATGGAGGAGACCCGCGCCGAGCACCACCGTGTCGACGAACGGCTCGACCACGAGAGCGTGCCCAAGCGCCTCGGTGACGACCATCAGTTCCTCCGGGCCGCCGCCGAATCCGCCGATGTCCTCGGGCAGGCAGGCGCCGACGACGCCGAGGTCCTCGACGAAGGCCTTCCAGATCTTCGGCTGCCAGCCCTCGCCGACCTTGGCCGCGTCGCGGCTGACCTGCAGGTCGTACCGTGCGTCGAGGAACTTGCCGAGACCGTCGGACAGCAGTTGCTGTTCGGGTGTGAGTGTGAAGTCCATCAGTTTTCTCCTGTGACCCGTCAGAGACCGAGAGCCGCTTTGGCGAGGATGTTGCGTTGAATTTCGTTGCTGCCGGCGTAGATCGAGCCCGCGCGGTCGTTGAAGTAGTGCAGCGGGGCGACGGCCTGCCACGGTTCGCCGCTGACGTAGCCGTCGGTGGGCGGGGTGTACTGGAAGATGGGTCCGCCCGGCTTGGTGGCGTGCGGCTGGAAGACGCGTCCGTGGGGGCCGGCGGCCTCCAGGCTCAGGGTGGTGATCTCCTGGCTCAGCTCGGTGCCGAGGATCTTCAGCATCGATGCGATGGAACCGGGGTCCTTGCCCGAGCTCATCGCGGCGAGCGCGCGGTATTCGAGGACCTCGAGGATCTTCGCGCGGACCTGGAGATCGGTGAGCTTGGCCGCGAACGCCGGATCCTCCGACAACGGGCCGCCGTTCGGTGCGGTCACCGATGCCGCGTCCCGCCCGAGCTGCTCGGCCATGACCTGCAGCGCCGGTGCGGCCGCGCCGCCCCCGCGCTCGAAGACGAGCAGGTACTTGGCGACAGTCCAACCGTCGTCGATCTTGCCGAGGACGTTCTTCTTGGGCACGCGCACGCCGTCGAAGAAGACCTGCGCCTGCACCTGCTCGCCGGACGCGAACACCAGGTTCTGTACCTCGATACCCGGCGAGTTCATGTCGATGAGGACGAACGTGATGCCCTGCTGCTTGCGCTCCTGGCGCGACGTGCGCACCAGGCAGAAGATCCAGTTCGCCTCCGAGGCGTGCGTGGTCCAGATCTTCGAACCGGTGACGACGAGGTCGTCGCCGTCGTCGACCGCGGCCATCGACAGCGACGCGAGGTCGGAGCCGGACTCGGGTTCGGAGTAGCCCTGGCAGAAGAACACGCTGCCGTCGAGGATGCCGGGCAGGAAGAAGTTCTTCTGTTCGTCGGTGCCGAACGCCATGATCGCGTGCGACACCATGCGGATGCCCATCGGCGACAGCGAGGGTGCGCCGGCGAGGATCGACTCACGGCTGAAGATGTAGTGCTGGGACTGCGACCAGTCGCACCCGCCGTACTGCACCGGCCACGCGGGAGCGGCCCAGCCACGCTCGTGCAGGATCGCCTGCCACTCCATCGAGGCCTCGTGGTCGGAGTAGACGCTGGTGCGCAGCGTGCCCGCAGCGCGTAGGTCGGGGGTCAGTTTCTCGTCGAGGAACGCGCGGACCTCGTCGCGAAACGCAGCGTCGTCCGGAGACCAGTTCATGTCCATGAGCGGTGCGCAACCTATCTGTAAACGGTTGTGGTCAGATTGGGGTCGAAAGGGAATCTACCCAATGATCGGCGCGGTGCGTAGCCCGCCTCACGTTTCCGGCTTCAGTGTGACGTCCGGAGTGAAACCGCGAGGGGGATCCTCGCCCTCCGCGTCCGGGGTCTTCGTGGGCTCGGCGCCGTCGCCGTCGGGTGCCTCGTCATCGGGTGAGTCCGTGTCATTCGGCTTTCCGCCCGAGTCATTCGGCTTTCCGCCCGACGACAGCAGCACGTCCGCCCAGCGGGTCGCGGGATCGATGTCGATGAGCAGGGCCTTGCCGAGCAGTGTCAGCGGTACCGCGAGGATCGCGCCCAACGGTCCGATCGCCCAGGCCCAGAAGAGCAGGGACAGAAACGTCAGGGTGGTGGAGAGTCCCACCGCGTCGCCGACGAACTTCGGCTGGATCACCGACTGGATGACGACGTTGATGGCGCTGTAGACGACGATGACGATCAGCATCTTGCTGACCCCGCCGTCGAGCAGTCCGAGCAGTGCGGGTGGGACGAGACCGATGATGAAGCCGACGTTCGGGATGTAGTTGGTGATGAACGACAACAGGCCCCAGAGGATGGGGAGCGGGATGGAGAGCAAGGCGAGGGCCACGCTGTCGAGGACGGCGACGATGAGCCCGAAGACCGTCGACACCCAGAGGTAGCTGCGCGTGCCCTGGGAAAAGGAACGGAAGGCCGATGCGATGTCGGGACGCATCCGGTCCAGGATGTTCATCCGGTCGTCGAAGCCGACCGAGTCCGCCGCCATGAACAGCAGCAGGGCAAGCACCAGGATCAGTGCCGAGGCGACACTGAACGTGCTGGCCAGCACGTCGGTCACCGCGCTCACGACCTTGCTGGTGTCGACGTGGGAGATCATGTCCTGCACCTTGTCGTGGCTCACGCCGTGACTGGTGAGGAAGTTCTGGAAGCTGGTGACGAGGTCGTCGAACTTGTCGTCGTACTGGGGGAGTATCGACGCCAGGCGCGCCACCGAGAACACCAGCGCCGCGAACAATCCGATGAGGATGCCGTAGACGAGGAGCACCGTCGTCACGAAGGCGGCCCAGCGGGGAAATCCTCTCTTGCGCAACCAGGTCGGGATCGGCTGAACGGCGACGGTGAGCATCAGCGCGAGGAAGATCGGCCCGACCAGCGACGCCACCGACTTGATCCCGGCGATGGCGACGACGAGGCCGGCGATGGTGAGGAGCACGATGGTGCCCCGTGGCAGCGTCCAATCGGGCGGATCGACTCGATACGAGGGTTGTGGCGGAGTGCGTTTGGACGACTTCGTTCCGCTTGCCTCACTGCGACCGGACATGGTGTGCCGCCTTTCTGGACACGACTGATGTGTCGGAACAGCGGCCACCCCGACGCGCGGGGTGGCCGCCGTCAAGTGTTGACCATTCGACGACCATCCGCGCGCTTTCGGGGTGCTTACGTCTCCGGTTGGTTCTCAGTGACCCTTCCAGTTCGGTGAACGCTTCATCACGAACGCCATGATCCCTTCGAGGGTGTCGCCACTGATGACCAGCGAGTCGAGCACCGAGGTGCTGGCGTGGACGGCATCGACGGTGTCGGTGATGGCATCGGACTGCTCCATGGTGGCGATCGACGCCCGCACCGACGTGGGTGAGGCGGCGAGGATCTCCTCGGCCACTCCGCGCGCGGTCTCGAGAACCTTTCCGGCCGGGGCGATCCGGCTCACCAGACCGGCGGCGGTGGCCTCGGCGGCCGAGATCCGGCGGCCGGTCAGGATCATGTCGCGCGCGAGCGCAGGTGGGATCATCCGCGGCAGCCGGACCAACCCGCCGGCGGCCGCCGCGAGTCCGACCTTCACCTCGGGCAGGCCGAAGGAGGCGTCCTCGTCGGCCACGACGATGTGGCAGGCCATCGCGATCTCACAGCCACCGCCGAGTGCGAACCCGTTGACCGCGGCGATGACCGGTTTGGGGAGGCTGCGCCGTGAGGTCAGTCCCGCGAACCCGTTCTTCGGGACCGACAGGGCGGCCGGGCCTGCGGTCGCGGCGAGGTCGTTGCCCGCCGAGAAGGCCTTGTCGCCCTTACCGGTCAGGATCGCCACCCACAGGTCGGGATCGGCGAAGTAGGCGTCGAAGATCGAGTCGAGTTCGGCGTTGGCCGCGGGGTTCAACGCGTTGCGTGCGTCGGGGCGGTTGATGGTCACCTCGAGCAACCGACCGTCGCGACGGACCTCGACATGTTCGTAGGACTCGCGGAATGCCGGTGCGACAACTGGATGCCGGGAGTTCATGGCCGCGGCGGTCAGGGCCACCCGGTTGCCCTTGTCGAACGACCGCACGACGATCGGCGTGCCGACGGGGTCGTCGGAGGTCAGGAGAAGGTCGAAGAACTCGTCGTCGTCGGAGTCGAGATTGGCGACGAACCGGGCGCCGAGCCCGTCCGGCGAGGTCGGGTCGACCAGCCGGCCGATGACCACACCGGTGCGGCGGCCGCTCTTCTGCGGGATGACCGTGTAGGTCTCGATGACCGCGGCGCCGTCGGCGTCGGCGATGGTGGGAACGGTTGCCGCCGCGTCGAGCTCGGCCTGGACCGGTCCGCTGGTGTCCGGGCGCCACGGTGCCGGCGTCGTCGAGTAAACCCCGGCGGCATGCTTGCTCAGCACCCCGCCGTTGGCGACGACCAGACCGAAATCGCCCGGTGATCGTCGGACCCGCGTGACCACCTCGGCGATCGCGTGCAGGGAGTAGTTGTTGCCCGGGCCGCCGAAGAACGGCAACCCGCCGGTGAGGGTCAGCCCGCGTGGATCGTCGGGCGCCATCCCGATTCCGTCGAGGACGTTGAACACCGCGATCGGGAAGCAGCTGTAGATGTCGAGGACCGAGATGTCGTCGAGTCCGAGTCCGGCGACCTGCAGCGCGTGCTGCACCGCAGCCGGGGCTGCGGGGGCGGAGCCGAGGTCGGGACGAGCCAGGACGGGGCGTTCGACGGTCGACGAGTGACCATGCAGGAACACCCATTTCGCGGGATCGATCCCGGCGGCCTGCGCCGCCCGGACCGACATCACGACCACCGCGGCTGCCTGGTTCACCTGATCGCGCGCCACGATGTACCGGGTGAACGGATCCGCCACGACCCGGTTCTCGGGAGTGACCGCGACGAGTTCGGCGGCGGTGCGCGCCGTCGGTGCCGCCGAGTGCGGGTTGGCGGCGGCCACCTCGGTGAAGGGTGCGAACAACTCACCCAGGGTGGCGATGTAGGCGTCCCGGCCCAACCCCGAGGCGTGCCGGCGGGCGTTCTCCAGTAGGGCGTACTGCGGCAGCACCGATGCGAGGCCGTGCCGCATCTCGGCGACGGTGATGATCCCCTTCAGCCCGAAGCCGCGGTCGTCGAGCTGGCCCCCGACCTCTTCGGCGAAGCTCGGCCGCTGGTCCTCCGGCTGGGACATCAGATGGCGGACGGTCGACATCACCTCGGCGCCGAAGACGACTGCGCCCTCGGATCTGCCGGCCGCGATGGCCGCCGCGAGTTCGGTGAGCATCGTCTGCGGGGTCTGGCCGCCGGTCACGGCCTGCACGGCGCGGCGTGGGTCCACCCCGACCCGGTTGCCGACCGCGCGCGGCATGTTGTCCGGTCGGCCCAGCGGTGACGACGACAACGGGCTCGAGATCTCGAACGAGCGGATCGCGGCGATCGTGTCGATCGACGCGGCGACGTCGCCTCCGGAGTCGGCGAACGCGGCGGTCACCGCCCGGGCGGCGAGGTCGGCCTCGCCGAGCGCCTCGTACCCGGGATCGGTCAGGCGCTCCGAGGCCTGGCCCACGCCGACGACGACGGGGGTGGTCGGATCGATATCAACGAGCGTTGTTGGCATACCAAACATTGACACACGGCGTGACCGGGGTCTCATCGGAGGTGGTGCACGAACGTCGGGGCGTCAGTGTGCGGTCGGCTCGCCGAGAACGTCAGTGTTGCGGTCAGCGCGGTTCCAACCGTGGTCGGGCGCCGCGGATCGGACCAGACTGTCGCCGACCAGATTGCGATCGAAAGGACCACCGATGACGTCCACCGTGTCCACCAAGCCTGCCGGCGGGCCCGCGACCGGCGAGTCCGCCGGAACGACCGACGAGCGGCTCGACGAGGTGTTCGCGCCGATCTTCGCCCGGATCGCCGAGGGCGCGGTACAGCGCGAGGACGACCGCAGGCTCGCACACGACGAGGTCTCCTGGCTGCGGGAGGCGAAGTTCGGCGCATTGCGCGTGCCGGTGGAACTCGGCGGATACGGTGCGTCGATCCGGCAGTTGTTCCGGCTGCTCATCGATCTGGCTGCCGCGGAGTCCAATCTGCCGCAGGCCCTGCGCGTGCACTGGTCGTTCGTCGAGGACCAGCTCGCCGCACTCCCGGACGAGGCCGCGCAGCAGTGGTTGCGCAAGGTCGGTGAGGGGACGCTGGTCGGCAACGCCATCACCGAGCCCGGCGTCGGTGCCATCGACCGCTATCAGACGCGCCTCACCCCCGATCCGGCGAGCGCGGACGGCAACGGGTTCCGGCTCGACGGCACCAAGTACTACAGCACCGGCAGTCTCTACTCCGATCACATCCTCGTCGCCGCAGACCAGGACGGGGAGCGCGTCTCGGTGCTCGTCGACGCCGACGCCGACGGTGTCACCCAGCACGACGACTGGGATGGCTTCGGCCAGCGCCTGACCGCCAGTGGCACCACCGAGTTCGCTGGTGTCCGGGTCCCGGCCGAACGTGTCCTCGGTCCGGGCTACGGCGGGGAGGGCCGCACGTATGCGACGTCGTACTTGCAGCTGGTCCAGCTCGCGGTGCTGGCGGGCATCGCGGCGCGCGCCACCGACGACGTCGTGGAGTGGGTGCGCAACCGCACACGCACCTTCACCCACTCGACGGCCGACCTGCCTCGTCATGATCCGCTCGTGCAGCAGGTGATCGGCCGGCTGTCGGCTGCGGCCTACACCGCGCGCACGCTGGTTCTCGACATCGCCGACGAACTCGACGAGCTCGCACTCGCCGGCTGGGAGGACGCCGATCTCCTCGACCGCGTCGAGTTCGACGTCGCCCGTGCCCAGGCCGCGGTCATCCCCGCCGTCCTCGACGCCACCACCCAGCTGTTCGAGGTCGGTGGTGCGTCGATCACCTCCGAACGTCTGCGCCTCGACCGTCACTGGCGCAACGCCCGGGTGATCTCGGTGCACAACCCGCTGATCTTCAAACTGCAGGCGGTCGGCGACCACGTGCTCAACGGCACCGACCTGCCCTACGCCTGGAGCGCCGGACAGAAGTAGCGCGCGCCGCGCCGCTACTCTGGCGGCCATGCACCGGATGGCCGCGGCGGACGCGGCGTCGTACTGGATGTCGCAACACATCCCGAACGACGAGTTCGTGGTGTATTGCTTTGCCGCGCCGCGTAGTCCGATCGAGGACTGCGCGGCGGGACTCCGGCTCCGTGCCGCGTTCGTCGACGATCTGTGCCTCCGGATACGAGAGGTTCCCGGCACGGTCGACCGCCCGTATTGGGAATCCGTACGGCCCACCGACGACCAGGTCCGTGTGAACCGGTCGAGCCGGACGTGGTCGTCGTGCCTGGCCCAGATCGCCGCACTCATCGCCAGTCCACTCGACCCCACGTCGGCGGCGTGGCGGGTACACCTGTTCGGTCCCGTCGTCGACGCCCCGGGCGCCGCGGGCGCGGCCTGCGTCGTCGTACTGCAGATCTGTCACGCGCTGGGTGACGGACGTCGCGCTTCTCGGATCGCTCGTGAATTGTTCACTGCGCCCGCCACGCAACGAGATCCCGGACCCGCGCGACACCGGCCGGGTCGCGAGCTGCTGGTCGACGCCGGGACTGTACTCGGTGGTGTCCTCCGATTCCCCGGCGAGTTCGTCATGACGGCCCGGCGGGGATTCCGCGCGGCGCGGCTCGCCTCGGCGTCCGTGCCGGAAACGCCGGGGTACACACCGACTGCGTTGAACGCCTCGCCCGGCCCGCGTCGGACCCTTCGGGTGCTGGTCGTCGAGCGCGATCGCCTGACCGCCCGCGGACAGCCGGTCACGGTCGCGGTACTCACCGCGATCTCGGTGGCGTTGCCGGAATACCTGGGTGAGACCGGGCGGCGGATGGGCGTCGAGCTGACGATCGGCCGGTCGGGTGAACCGCGGTCCCGCAACCACTTCCGCAATGCCGGAGTGGACCTGCACATCGACGTCGACGACCTCGACGAGCGCGCGCGACTCATCGGCGCCGACATCGCCACAGCTCGAGCGGCCGAGAAGGACCCGTTGCGGGATGCGCGGCGTCGGGCGTCCGAATCGACGCCCGCGCTTCTGGCCCGATGGGGGATCGACGCTTTCGACCTCGACACCCCGCCCGAGACGGTCACCGGCGTCTCGGTGGTGTCGTCGGTGAACCGTGGCGCCGCCGACCTCCACCTCGATGGCGGCGAGATCCTGTTCACCACAGGCTTTCCCGCGCTGTCGCCCGCTCAGGGCCTGACCCACGGCGTGCACGGGATCGGCGATCGGATCGCGATCTCGGTGACCACGAGCCCCGATGTGATGGACGACGTGGACCGGTACGTGGAGCTGCTCGCGCGGGCGGTGGGTAGCTAAGGTCCTCACCGCCGCCGCAAACCGGCGCCCCCGCTCCCTTCGTCGCGACGAGCGCAGGCGCCCCTCTGCTCCCTAATCCGAAAGAAGCGACCGCATTGCTCCCTGATCCGAAAGAACCACGAAACCGCTGGTCTGCGATGCCCTCCCTTTGCTCCCTGAGGTGCGAGGAGCGTTAGCGACGAGCCTCGAAGGGTGGCGACGTCATCTCGCCGGGACCCTTCGTGACGGCCTCCGCAAGCTCCGGCCTCCTCAGGGAGCAGTGGTTGGGGTCGCTCCAACACAACGGGTCCATTCTGATCCACGACGGCCGCCGGGCCGCAGTTACTGAGGTGCGAGGAGCCATAGCCGCCGGGCCGAGCAAGCGACGAAGGAGCGCGTCGAGGTCGACGAGCCTACTTTCCGCTCCTTGAGGAGCGCCCGGAGCTTGCGGAGGGTGCGTCACGAAGGGTATGGCGACGAAATGTCCCCGCTCCCTTCGAATTCGACATGATCTGCGCAGCCGACCATAGCCAGATGTCGAGGACTGCTCGTCGGGCGCGATTTCTTGTCGGTGGTCGGGTCTATCTTGGATGTATCAGGTGGACCGGTCAACCAGGCCGGGCGGCAACGACTTCGGGGGGGGTCACTGTGGGGGCATGGACGGATCTGCCGGGCGAGTTTCTCGCCGGGGTCGATCCAGCGCGCCCGGCTGATGCCGACACCGCCACCCATATGCAGTGTTTGGGGTCGATCCGTGCCGGGGAGTCGTATCTGGCGTGGTGCCGCTATCAGACGATCCTGGTGCTGTGCGACCGTCTGCTGAACACTGTCGGCAACAGTTACGTGTCTGATGGTTTCGGTGACATCGTCGCCCGGGTCTCGCGGGAGGCCGGGATCACCCGCTACCGCGCCGGGGTGCTGGTCGACGAGGCGCTGTGTCTGCGTGACCGGTTGCCGCGGGTGTTGGAGACGTTGCGCGACGGCATCATCGGGCCGCACCAGATCCGCGAGATCGTCGGCCGCACCCACCTGGTGGCCGATGACCACCTGCTCGACCCCGCCGACCCCGCCAGCCGCCGGATCATCGAGGTGCTCGACGAAGCCATCGCCGACCTGCTGCGCTCTCGGGCCGGGTCGTGGTCGACGTCAGGTTTGCGCGACATGATCGACCGCCTGGTCTTCGGCCATGACGCCGACGCGGTCCGCGAACGGCGCCGCGAGGCGCTGGACAACCGTGGCGTGTGGACCGAGAACCACGGTGACGGGACCGGTGAGATCACCGCGGTGATGGCCGCCGAGAACATCCGGGCTTCCAACGCCTCGGTACGCGAGTTGGCCGCATCCGTCTGCGACCGCGATGGCCGCACCCTCGGGGAACGGAAGTCCGACGCCATGTGCGCGTTGCTCACCCGAACGGAGTTCACCTGCGCGTGCGGACGATCCGACTGCACCGCAACACTGCCCGATCCTGCCGGCGCCACCGCGGGTACCGAGGTCGTGATCCATGTCGTCACCGACGCCGACACCCTGGCCGGCGGCTCCGGGCCCGGTTGGGTCGATGGGCACGGGGTGATCTGCGATGAGCATGTGCGCGATCTCGCCGCCCGGCCTGACGCGACGATCCGGCCGGTCACCCCGGTGCGGACACCAGCGTCGCATGTCGTCGCCGGCGGCCCAGGCGTCACCGGCGAGGACGGATACGACGACGAGCCCACGCGGACCGCGAACATCTCCGCACCACAGCAGGATACGGATGACACCGACACCGACACCGACACCGACGCCGACGGCGACGGAGCGGGCTACGCGTCGGCACCCCCGACTCCGGCCACGTCGTCGACGGAGCCGACGTCGTCGGAGATCGTGGTGGTCTACCCGGGCGCCCTGCCCGGTGACCCGTACCGGCCGACGAGTGCGTGTGCGGAGTTCGTGCGGGTGCGCGACGGTTACTGCACCGAGCCGGGTTGCACGCGTTCGGCGTTCACCGGCGACGTCGATCACGTCGCCGAGTACGACCACGCCCGGCCCGCCCGCGGCGGCGCGACCTCGAGTGAGAACCTCAACGCCAAATGCCGCGCCGGTCATCTGCACAAGACGCACGGTGACTGGACCGACGTGCAGTACCGCGACGACGAGGGCCGACTGGTCACCGAATTCGTGACGCCGGAAGGCTTCGTGATCCCCGGCGCGGCCGAAACCCTCGAGGATCTCTTCCCGAACCTACGTCGTATCCGATTCGAGCAAGCCGCGAAAGCACCACCGACACCGCGCATCATCGTGCCCGACCACCACGGCCGACCACCCCGCACGATCACCGAACGAACCGCCGCGAAACACGCGAAGCGGCGAGAAGAACGCGCCCGCAACAAGACACAGCGCGAAGTGGATCGACGGGCCCGGACCGAGGCAGCCCACCACCAGCCGACAACCCACGACGACGAGCCCCCGCCATTCTGACCCGGCGCTCGGCGTGGCCTGTGGTGGCTAACCCCGCGGGTACCCGTTCGTGTCCGCCGGGGCGTCTCCGTGTCCGTTTCCGCCCGACCCCTTCGGCGGACGGGTGAGGCGTTTGGGAAGTCGTTCGGCGAGACCGCCGAGCGGTGCGACCGATTGGTTGAGCAGGTCCACGGTCTCGGCGAGTTCGTGGACCGTCTCCTGCATGGTGATCAGGGTCGGGCCGAGTTGTCCGATGACCTCGGTCAGCTCGGTGATCCGGTCCAGCGGCCCGCCGGGTGCGATCGCACGCTCGACCGCACCGTTCTCGCCCAGGAGCTGATCGAGCAGGCCGTCGTCCTCAGCGAGCCGGTCGAGGATGCCCCCGGCCGCGGTCACCTTCTCCAGCACACCGTCGGGTGCCGTGAGCTTGTCGACGATCCCGCCCTCGGAGGTGAGACGTTCGAGGATGCCCTCGTTCTCGGTGAACTGGTCGACGACGCCGCCCGGGCGGGTCAACCGGTCGAGGGGGCCGTCCTTGGCGGTGAGGCGGATCAGGATGCCTCGCTCGTCAGCCATCTGATCGAGGAGCCCGCCTTTCGCGGTGAGCTTCTCGAGCGGGCCGTCAGACGCGGTGAGCCGGTCGATGACGCCGCCCGGGTTCAGCAACCGTTCCAGCGGACCCGCGCTGGCGAGGATGCGTCCGAACGGCCGGTCGGGTCCGAGCAGCTCGGACAGCTGGTTGAGCAGGGCGAGCGGCGTGCGGGCGCTGCCCAACTCGTCGGCGTCGACGCCGACGGCCAGCGCGAGCTCGTGCTGGACGCTGCCGGCGGTGATCCGAGCGATGGTGACGGCGGACTCCGCGGCGCTCAGCACCACGCCGGTGACGGCGAATCCGACCCGGAACGGCATCTCGACGAGAGCACGGCCGGGATCGAGTGCAGCCTGCCGACGCTCGACGTCGCGCCGACCGGGGACGGGACGGTCGGACAGCGACCGATCCGGAAGGGACTCCATGGTGTCCGACCCTAGGCCAAGGGGTGTGCGTTCGGGGCGAGGGTTGCGCGATCCGGCGGGCGGTGTCGCCCTAGGAGTCGGCGCCCGAGGCCTGCGCGGCCTTGGCCGCCTTGGCGGCCTTCTTGAAGTCGCGGACCTTCTGCAGCGAATCCGGGCCGGTCACGTCGGCGACCGAACGGAACCCCTTCTTGCTGTAGTCCCCGGCGACCTTGGTCCAGCCCGACGGCTTGACGTCGAGCTGCTTGGCGACGAGGGCGACGAAGATCTTGGCCTTCTGGTCGCCGAAACCGGGCAGTGCGCGCAGCCGCTTCATGAGGTCGGCACCGTCGGCGGCCTCGGTCCAGATGCGCGCTGCGTCGCCGCCGTATTCGTCGGCGACGACCTTCGCGAGTGCCTGGACCCGCCCGGCCATCGAGCGTCCGTAGCGGTGGATGGCCGGGGGAGTGGCGCACAGGTCGGCAAACGCCTCGGGATCGGCGTCGGCGATCTCGACCGGGTCCATCGTGCCGAACCGGTCGCGGATCTTGGCCGGCCCGGCGAACGCCCGCTCCATCGGGAACTGCTGGTCGAGGAGCATTCCCGTCAGGAGGGCGAACGAATCGCGGGAGAGGAGTTCGTCGGCCGCGGGTTCCTGGGCGATCTGGATCTTCGGCATGGGTCGATTCTGGCAGACGGCACCCGTGCGCGGCTCTAGACTGCCTCCATGATCAGCGGGGAGAACACGGGCGGCGTCGAGAACAGCAGGCCACGGCGAGGGGGCTTCGGGGCGGGGACGATCGCCATGGTGGTCGGAACCGTGATGGGACTGGCGGTGTCGCTCTTCGGTGTTGGTGTCGCCACGGCCGCGCCGGCCGACGACGGGGCGAACTACGTCACCACGCTGCGGTGCGACAGCGTCAACCCGTGGCCCGCGGGCACGGTCAAGGTCCGCGTCGACGTGTTCAACCAGATCCGCCACCCGGCCGACGGACTGCCCGGTCCGGTCATCGCGCTCATCGGCACCGACCGCGCCAAGCGCGTCGCACTCGAATACACCTACGAGGTGTCGGTGTCGTGGCGGAATCTGCGCACCGGGCGGACCGGTGTGACGACGGTTCCCGGACGGGGTTACACCGTCAAGTGGCAAGTCGACATCCATCCGGGGAGCGGTCCCGTGGCCTTCACGATCCGTCAGAAGATCGGCGCGCTCGCGTTCTTCCCGATGACCAATCCGAAGTACTCGTCGTGCTCGGGTCGCGCCGTCGCATGACCTACCGGTCGGCGAGTCCGCCGACCAGGAGGTACTGCGCGGTGAAGTAACTCGCGAGCACCCAGGCCTCACCGGCGACCCGTAGTCGTGGATCGGTGACCAGGTGCCGTCGATTGATGATCGCGAGGTCCGAGAGCAGGAAGAACCACCCGCCGGCGCGCAGGCGCGGCTGCGGCGCGGGCACGTCCGACGCCAGCGCCGACATGGTCGCAAGCGTGTTGCCGTACGTACCGAGCACCAGCAGCAGTGCCGGACGGTGGCGCGCCAGGACCGTCGCCGACTCGGCCAGGATGCTCACTCGCGGCGCGAGCGTGCGGACCGACGGCCGGGCGCCTGCGCGCCACATCGCAGTCGCGTAGCTCAGCTGCGCACCCGCGAAAGACGTTGCACCTCTGCGCAGACAACGATCCTTCGCCACCGGGTCGTCGTGTTCGAACTCCTCCCGCAGCATGAATCGGTCGCCGACCGCCGAGAAACCGAGAACGGCTGCCAGTGCGACGGTGTCGGCGACCGGGCGGCGGCGTGCTCCGGCGGCCACCCGCGCCGCGAGAAGCGCGATCGGCAGCGGCTTGGTGATCTCGGCGCTGCGTCGGTCACCGACCGACCCGCTGATCGTCGCTGCGGCGGCGGTGGCCGCATAGGCGATCCGGAATGCCCGGTTCACTGCAGGATTCGGGCGACGAACCCACGGATGTCGGTGTCGGAGAATCGTTTCGACTGCGCCCCGTCGAGAGTCAGATACGTGCGTGCCGACACCTTGGCGTCACCGCCACGTGCGTCGTTGAGGTACTTGAGCGTGAGCGGTACGACGACGGAGGTGTCCTGAAGGGTCTGCGTCATCAGAACCGGACGTTCGAAACCGCGGGTCGGCAGGTCGGTCGCCTTCGTGAGCAGGGAGGTGAGTTCGGTGTTCCCCGACAGCGGCTTGGTGAACAGCGAACCGATTGCGAGACCATCCACTTCACGGACGAACTCGGTCACACATGATGCGGCGGCCCTGGTCATCCACTTTTTGCCGGCGTCGGTGAGGTAGGCGTTCACGTCGATGTCCGGGTGCGCGTTGCGGATCGCACTCAGCGTGTACAGCGCGTCGGCGGCCAGTCCGGACGGCATCGCCGCCGAGGACGGGCCGAGATTGGCCACCAGCGAACCGAATTGGGCCGGGATCGAGCTCGCCGCGGCACCCTTGAAGTCGAGCTTGCCGCCCTGGATGGTCGGCGCCAACCGGGCGAGCGTGATCGCGGCCGCCGCCCCCTGTCCCTCGCCGACGACCGCCCACGAGCGCGACAGGTTGTCGGCGATGTCCCGCGAGGCGCGCACCGCGTCGACGATGTTGCGTGCGGTGGCCTCCAGGTCGTAGTACTGCGGGGTGCCGGGCGTGCCGACACCCGCGTAATCGGTGCTGACGACGGCATATCCGCGTCCGAGCCAACGCTTGAGTTCCTCGGTGTCCTCGGCGGTGGGCCGCGTCGACGGCGCGCACTTGTCGGCGATACCGCGCGAACCGTGCGCCCAGGCGACGATCGGCCAGCCGCCGGCGGGCGCGCGCCCGCCGGGCACCATGAGCACGCCGGAGGACAGGTGGGCCTTGCCGTCGGCGCCGGTGCTCCAGTAGGTGAAGTCGTTGCCCGAGGCCGCTCCGGCGACCGTACGAGCCCGGGGGAGTTCACGATTGGCGTAGACGGCGCCCGGGGCCTGTCCGGGACCACGCGTGTCGACGGTGCCCGCGTTGTCGTCGGCGGGGGCACTGTTGTCTGTCGACGACGGTTCCGCCGTGCCTGGTGACGAGGTGCTCGGGGCCGGCTGGGCCGCGGCCGTGGCCGTCAGACCGGCGACGGCCGGAGCCACGACGATCGTGAGAGCCGCTGCGGCCGCGAGGGCGCGGGTGAGGTGGGCACTCCGGGGTTTCGAAGTGTTGCCGTGGGGGTTCATGTGTCAGTTCGTTCTGTGAGGTGGGTCGGTTACCGAAGGCGTTGTCGCTCAGGCGTTGACGACGCCGACGGCCGGCAGGAACCAGCAGTTCTGGGTGCCGTTGCTCGCGTTGCCGAAGACCGCCGACAGGATGGTGCCGCTGCCGGTCTTGACCGGTGCGAGCCGGACCCCGGACAGCAGGGGCAGCGCGGTGAGCGCGGTCCGGTCGGTGATCGGGTCGAGATCGGCGAAGCCGCCCTGCAGGGTGCTCGTGTTGAACCAGGCGACCTGCATCTTGCCGCCGCTGCCGGCCGTCGGTGAGGCAGGCACGAAGGCGTAGGCGGTCTCGCCCTTGTCGACGAGGTTCAACTTCTCGGGCAGCTTGACGCCGGGGATCATGTCGAGCAGCGGCTTGAGCTGGGTCAGCGGATCGGTCTTCATCGGCCACGGACCTGCCACGGCTCCCGCCCCGGCGGTCACGAGACCGAGCGGGTTGTCGGCGGTCGGCGCGGTGCAGAACGGCGACACCGACGGGGTGAGCGTCTGGATGCCCAGCGTGCGGAGCAGGGCGATGGGATCGGTCGGCGCGGCGGCGGGCGTGGCGCCCGGGGCGGGGGCACCCTCGGCGGCTGCCGGGAGCGGAAGGGCTCCCGCACGACCGGCGATGTCCTCGACCGACAATTGGCCGGCGCTGCCCATGATCGTCTGTGCGGCCTGCACCGCGATCTGGTCGACGCCCGCGGCCTTCAGCAGGCGGACCGCTCCGGCCAGCTCCGCGTCGAACGGGATCGACAGCGCACCGAGCATGTTGGCGGGAACGAGCGGTTCCGCGGCTGCGGGTGCCGACGTTGCGGTGAGGGTGGCCGCCGCCATCGCCACACCCATGAGACCGGCGCCGCAGCGCTGGATCGCGCGGCTGCGAGTGACGCGACGCGGAGCGTCGGAACGCGTGAACCGAGACGTGAGGGACATGGCTCTCCTTGTGGCAACCGGCCATGACGACCGGATGGGCGATCGAGCACCCGCCACGTGTGGCGGGTGTGACAGGTGGGACTCAAGTTAAAAGAGACCATGTCGGTGTCGGCCCCGGCAAGTTGCGAGTCCGACCTGTGACATGGGCGCGATCGGCGAGAGACCGAACCCGCGTCGAGCTGCGTGTTCGAAGTGAGCGCCCCACCCCCCGCCACGACGAAGGCACCCCGGCGATGAGCCGAGGTGCCTTCGTCTGTGAGAGGGAAAGCGGTCAGATGATCGCGAGTCCGATGACCGGGACGATCGTGCAGGAGACGATCTTGCCCTTCGTCTTCGTGGTCACGTTGCCGTGGATCGCCGAGATGACACGGCCCTTGCCGGTCCGCGAGATACCGGTGAAGGTGCCGGGTCCCTCTTGGACGTTGATCTTCGGGTTCCGCTTCAGCGTCGTCGTGCCGGTGCGGCCGGTGTCGACGTTGAACCAGCTCACCGTGAGGGGTGCGGTCTTGTTGTCGATGGCCGGGCCGGTACCGAGCGAGGTGTAGACGTAGCCCGCCTCGCCGCGCTTGGGGCCGGGAGCCGGGGCTTCCTGCGGTCCGGCGGTGGCCAGGGCGCGTCCGAGCGAACCACCGCCGGGGATGCAGCCGAGGCCGAAGGTCGGGTAGAGGAATTCCTGGATCTTCGGAGCGTTCGGTCCCTGCGGGATCTCCGGATCGCCGGGCTTGCGCTCGGCGGCGAGTTCGCGCGCGGCCTGCTTGCGGCCGGGTTCGCCCAGGAAGTCGGCGATCGAGCGCCAGATCTTGCTGACCTCACCGGGCATTCCGGGGGTGTCGGCGAACGACTGGGCCTGACGGAGCAGATCGACCGAGACCTTGCCGTCGGGTCCGGGGGTCGCCACCGAGCCGATGATCGCGGGTGCGAACGCGCCGAGCGAGTCCAGCACGCGCTGGTCGACCTTCGGCGCCGGTGCGGCCTGGGCGGCGACCGGAAGAGCGAGCGACGTGGCCGCCGCGAGCGCCGACGCGGCGACGAGGAGGCGACGGGTCCGGATTCGATGCGGGGCGTTGCCGGATCGCAACCTCGGTGGCCGGGAGAAACGCACTGGTGTGTCCTAACGGTCGTGGCGCAGGCGGGTGAGTCGTGCTGCGCCTCGTGGTCGTGGCATCCGCCCGGGTGTCGGCTCGCGGACAGCCCATCCTCTCACCCGAGTCGTCGCGGGTCATTCTAAGCCCCTCGCGGGTTCCAATGTCCAGGCCGAGGTCCTGTTACGGGTGAGGTTTGTGTGGTTATTGATGCAATTGTTACTCAAGTGAGGTCAACGCGGTCGGGGCGTGCGGCCAGTCGGCCACCTGGTTGGATGAGGAGAATCGGGGAACTCTCGCCGATGTCGAACAGGAGTCTGATGTGAACGAGCTGCGCACCGACGGCTTGCCGGGTCGTCGACGCGGGAGATCGCGGCTGACGCGTGTCGTCGTCGCCGTGGCCGCCCTTGCACTGGCTGCGTCGACCGCAGTCGCATGCGCAGACGATTCGTCGTCGGGTGCGGAGGTCACCCTGCTCACCCACGACTCGTTCGAACTGCCCGAGTCCGTCCTCGACGCATTCCGCCAGGAGACCGGCCTGACCCTGAAGATCGTGAAGTCCGGCGACGCCGGGCAATTGGCATCGACGGTGTCGCTGACACCGGGCGCACCCAAGGGTGACGCGGTCTTCGGTATCGACAACACCTTTGCGTCGCGCCCGATCGACGCCGGCGCCCTGGAATCCTACGAGTCACCCGCCGCGGTCGACGGTGCCGCGGACTATGCGGTACCCGGCGCCGAGGGGCAGCTGACGGCCGTCGACCGGGGCGATGTGTGCCTCAACGTCGACGACGGCTGGTTCGAGTCCAGAGGACTGACCCCGCCGGTGAGTTTCCGCGATCTGACCCGCCCGGAGTTCGCGTCGCTCACCGCGGTGACCGACCCCGCCACCTCCTCACCGGGCACGGCGTTCCTGCTCACCACGGTCGGCGCGCTCGGAGACGGCTGGCAGGACTACTGGAAACAGGTCGTCGGCGGCGGCGCAACGGTCGTCTCGGGCTGGGAGGTCGCCTACAACCAGCTCTTCACGGCCGGCGAGGGTCGCGGCGACAAGCCCATCGTGCTGTCCTACGCCTCGTCCCCGGCGGCCACGCCCGGGACGAGCGCGCTGCTCGACAGCTGCTTCCCGCAGGTCGAGTACATCGGCATCCTGAAGGGCACCCGGAACTCCACCGGGGCACGCAAACTCGTCGACTTCATGCTCAGTCCCACCGTGCAAGAAGAAGTCCCGTCGTCGATGTACGTCTATCCCGTGCAGCGCGACACGCCGCTGCCCCCGGGCTGGCCGGCGCGCGCGGAGGTGCCCGCCTGGATGTCGTCGCTGCCGCCCGCCACGATCGCGGAGAACCGCGAGATGTGGCTCGACCAGTGGCGCGCCGCGGTCGGCCGGTGATGCCTCGGTGACCCGCGCCGGGACGGCGGTGACCCGGGCGTCCCGGGCTGCCGGACCGGTGGCGCTGTGGCTCCTCCCGGCACTGTTCATCGTGGTGCTGTTCGCGTGGCCGGTCGTCGCCCTCGTCCGGCGGGCCGTGTCGATCGCCCGCGACTCCGGGGCGGGCCTGGGTGAACTGCTCGAACGTACCGACGCACTGGGACTTCTCGGCGTCACCCTCGGTCAGGCGGCGGCGTCGACCGTCCTGGCGCTCGCCGCCGCCGCCCCCATCGCGTGGTTGTTCGCCCGGGTGCGCGGGGCCACCGCTGTCGTCCTCGCCGTCGTGGTGACCGTGCCGTTCGTGCTGCCCACCGTCGTCGTGGGCGTCGCGTTCCGCTCGTTGCTGTCGGGCCCACTCGCGTTCCTGCACATCGAGTCCGGGCTGCCGGCCGTGCTCGCGGCCCACGTCTTCATCAACATCGCCGTCGTCGTCCGCGTCGTCGGCGCGGCCTGGCGCAACCTCGATCCACGGCTGCTCGAGGCGGCACGGTCGCTGGGCGCCAGCCGCATACGGGCGACGCTGACCGTGGTCGTGCCGCGACTCGTGCCCGCGATCGCGTCGGCCGCAGCGCTCATCTTCCTGTTCTGTTCCACCAGTTTCGGCGTCGTGATCATCCTCGGCGCGGGCGAGCTGCGCACCCTGGAGACCGAGATCTACACCCAGGCCATCGGATACTTCCGCATCCCCGAGGCGGTCGCCCTGTCGATGCTGCAGATCGTGGTGGTGCTCGCCGCGTTGCTGCTGACACGGGTGTTCGCCGATCCGGCCGGCCGCGGATCGGGCGGCGGTGCGCGGCGGGCCGAACGCGACCGCAGGGTCGCCGGCGGCCGGTGGACGCGGCCGGCCGTCTGGGCGGTCGGGGCATGGACGGCGGTACTCCTCGTCGGGCCGGTCCTGGTGCTGATGGTGCGGTCGGTCCGGCCGGTCGCGCACGGCGACTGGACGTTCGCCGGCTATCGCGCACTCGCCGAACCGGTCAACGGGGTGACGCCGCTGGAGAGTCTGCGGTATTCACTGGTGACCGCGACCGCGGCGACCGCGATCGCGTTGGTGGTGGGGACACTCGCCGCGGTCGCGCTCCACCGCGCACACGGGGTGGTCGGGGCGATCGGTTCGGCGGTGTCGCTCGTGCCACTCGGGATCAGCGCCGTCACACTGGGATTCGGATATCTCATCGTGTTGGCGTCGCTGCCCTACGAGATCGCCGCGTCGCCCGCGGTCATCCCGCTCGTCCAGGCGCTCATCGCGATACCGGTGGTCATCCGGATCATGATGCCCGCGCTCGAATCGGTGCCGGCCCGGCTGCGGCACGCCGCGGCGACGCTGGGAGCCGGGCCGATTCGGGTGTTCGCGACGGTCGATCTGCCGATCATCGGCAGGTCGATGGGAGCGGCCGGGGGTTTCGCCTTCGTCATGGCCCTGGGCGAGTTCGGCGCGACGAGCTTTCTCGCCCGCGCGGACACGACCACCCTCCCGGTGCTGATCGGGTCGGCCCTCAACCGGCCGGGTGCCGACAATCTGGCGACCGCCATGGCCGCCTCCGTGGTCCTGGTCGTCGCGACGGTTCTCGCCGTCGTCGCGGTCGAGGCGTTCCGTCCCCGCTCGGAGGTCCCGCTGCTGTGACCCCCGGGAATTCATTGGAAGTCCGTGATCTCACCGTTGCGTACGGCGACGAGACCGTCATCGACGGCCTGTCCTGGCGGCTCGGGGGAGAGGGCTCCCTGGTGACCGCGATCCTCGGCCCGTCGGGGTGCGGCAAGTCGACCCTCAT
Organism: Gordonia terrae; assembly: GCF_001698225.1. Taxonomy (NCBI): domain Bacteria; kingdom Bacillati; phylum Actinomycetota; class Actinomycetes; order Mycobacteriales; family Gordoniaceae; genus Gordonia; species Gordonia terrae. The sequence continues at coordinate 3,810,839 of NZ_CP016594.1, read as the reverse complement.
CCGGGCGATCGCCGGGCTCGAGTCGCCGGTCCGGGGAACCGTGCGGTTCGGCGGTGTCGACCTCGCCGGGGTGGAGGTCCATCGCCGGGACTTCGGCGTGGTCTTCCAGGACGGGCAGCTCTTCGGCGGGCGCAGCGTCGCGTCGAACATCGGATACGGACTCCGGGTGCGGCGCTGGTCGCGCCGCGCCATCGCCGAACGCGTCGCCGAGATGCTCGACGTGGTCGGCCTCACGGGCTACGACAGACGTCTCGTCGACACCCTGTCGGGCGGCCAGGCGCAGCGCGTCGCACTCGCGCGTGCGCTGGCCCCACGCCCGCGGCTGCTGTTGCTCGACGAACCGCTCGCGGCCCTCGACCGACGTATGAGAGACGAACTGGCGGTGGAGATCTCGGAGATCGTCCGCGCGGCCGGTGTCCCGACGATGGTGGTCACCCACGATCACGCCGAAGCCGCGACCATGGCCGACGAGATCGCGGTGATGCGTGACGGCGTGATGATCCAGACCGACGCCCCGGCGGGGCTGTGGCGACGCCCGGTCGACGAGTGGACCGCACGATTCCTCGGCGCCACGACCGTCGTCGACGCACAGGTCCGGTCGGGTGTTGCCGACACCGTGCTCGGCGAGATGCCACTCGACCTCCCCGATGGCAGTCGCAGGCTCGGTCTGCGGCCCGAGTCGGTCTCGATCGGCCCGGCGTCGCCGGGGGCGGACGAGGACACGGCAGCGACAGCGATCGTCATGCTCGTCGCCGAACTCCCGGCCGGCCCGCGCGTGCGCATCGACACCCCGGTCGGCGAGATCGACGCCGTGACAGACGCATCGGTCGCCGTCGGCGACCGGGTCCGGATGCGTCTGGTGCCCGAACGCGTCGCGGTGATCGGGCCGTGACGATGCGCGGTGGTGGAGGCCTCGCCGTGCCGGTGACGCGACGCGACCTGCTCGTCCCGCCGGGCCTGATGGTCGTCGGCGCGACGTCGATGTACCTCGGCGCGGCCGTTGCCGTCGGCCTGTTCGACGTCATCTCCCCGGCCGCGGTCGCCTGGTTGCGGATCGCCGGGGCCGCGTTGGTGTTGCTGCTGTGGGTGCGGCCACCGCGGACCGCCTGGCGGTGGGAACGGCTACGCCTCGCGGCGTGCTTCGGGCTGATCACCGCCGGGATGAACATCGCCTTCTACGAGGCCCTCGCACATCTGCCGCTGGGTACGACCGTCGCCTTGGAGTTCCTGGGTCCGATCGTGGTGGCCGCGTTGGGTTCTGCAACGCGTCGCGACGTCGCCGCGCTCGTGCTGGCGGCGGTCGGCGTCGTCCTGATCGCCGATGTCCGGTGGTCGGGGACGGCGATCGGCGTCGTCCTGGCGCTGACCGCGGCCGCCTGCTGGGCGGGGTACATCGTCCTGGGCAAACGCGTCGCGGCGCGGGGTGCGGGCGTGGAGGATCTGGCCACCGGCTTCGCGGTGGCCGCACTGCTCACCGCGCCGCTCGCGTGGTGGGTGGCCGACGCGGTGCGCGCGGGTGCCGCCCTGCCGGCCGTGCTGGCACAGGGCCTGCTGCTGGGCATCGCGTCGACCGCGGTGCCGTATGCCCTGGACCAGATCGTGCTGCGGAGAGTCGGACAGGCGAGGTTCGCGATCCTGCTCGCACTGCTGCCGGTGACGGCGTCGGTGATCGGGTTGCTCGCACTCGGACAGGTTCCGCGGCCGCTCGAAGCAGCCGGCATCGCCCTCGTCGCGGTGGCCGTCGCGGTCCGATCGGCCGACGAGGACGATCGGCTCGTCGACCGCGAGGGCGAGACACCGCCGGGCTGACCCGTGGTCAGGCGGCGCGCGCCTTCTTCAACGCCTTGTGGAGTTCCTTCTTCGACATGTCGGAGGTGTCGAGCTTGCGCATCCGATGGATGACCACCGGACAGCGAACGCAGCGCGTGGAACTCTTGCAACACTTCTTCTTGGGCTTCAACGAGCCCACTCTGGTCGGGTCGACCTTGCCCATACGGCGAGGTTAGCAGACCCTAACTATCGCCTTTGTGGGTGCTGTGATCGCGGTCTCACCGTCCGAGCCGATACTCTGTCACATTGAATCCCTAGGTGATCTGCTCCCCGCGCCGGTCAGAGCCGTTCGGATGCGAGCGTCGCCGACGTTCCGCAGTGAGCCGAGCGCCGTCCGTCGCCGCAGGTCCCCACCCACACGAAAGAGAGCCAGTGAGCGCTGCCCCCACCTTCCGCAACGTCGCGATCGTCGCGCACGTCGACCACGGAAAGACCACACTCGTCGACGCCATGCTGCGCCAGTCCGGCGTCTTCGGCGAGCGCGCCGAGGTCGTCGACCGGGTGATGGACTCCGGTGACCTCGAACGTGAAAAGGGCATCACCATCCTCGCCAAGAACACCGCGGTCCACCGGCGCCAGCCGGACGGCACCGAGGTCGTCATCAACGTCATCGACACCCCCGGCCACGCCGACTTCGGTGGCGAGGTCGAGCGCGGTCTGTCGATGGTCGACGGTGTCGTCCTCCTCGTCGACGCCTCAGAGGGCCCGCTGCCGCAGACGCGCTTCGTGCTCCGCAAGGCGCTGGCCGCCGAACTGCCGGTGATCGTCGTCGTCAACAAGACCGACCGACCCGACGCCCGCATCCAGGAGGTCGTCGACGAGACGCAGGACCTCCTTCTCGACCTCGCATCCGACCTCGACGAAGAGGCCGCGAAAGCCGCCGAGCTCGTCCTGGAGCTGCCGGTGCTCTATGCCTCGGGCCGCGCCGGTGTGTGCAGTACCGAGCAGCCGGCCGACGGCGAGATCCCGGCCGGGGAGAACCTCGACTCGTTCTTCGACGTCCTGCTCGAGCACGTCCCGGCTCCCAAGGGAGACCCGGACGCGCCCCTGCAGGCACACGTCACGAACCTGGACGCCTCGGCCTTCCTGGGTCGCCTCGCGCTCGTCCGCATCCACAACGGCACCCTCCGCAAGGGTCAGCAGGTGTCCTGGTGCCGCGAGGTCGACGGTGAACCCGTCGTCGAGCGCGCCAAGATCACCGAGCTCCTCGCCACGGTCGGCGTCGATCGCGCCCCCGCCGAGTCCGCGTCGGCCGGTGACATCGTCGCCGTCGCCGGAATGCCGGAGATCATGATCGGCGACACCCTCGCCGATCTGGAGAACCCGCAGCCGCTGCCGCGCATCACGGTCGACGAGCCGGCGATCTCGGTGACCATCGGCACCAACTCGTCACCCCTGGCCGGCCGGGTGTCCGGTCACAAGCTGACTGCCCGGATGGTCAAGCAGCGCCTCGACACCGAGCTGATCGGCAACGTGTCGCTGCGCGTGCTCGACATCGGCCGCCCCGACGCCTGGGAGGTGCAGGGCCGTGGTGAGCTCGCGCTCGCCATCCTCGTCGAGCAGATGCGCCGTGAGGGCTTCGAGCTGACGGTCGGCAAGCCGCAGGTGGTCACCCGCAAGGTCGACGGCAAGATCCAGGAGCCCTTCGAGCACCTGACGGTCGACGTGCCGGAGGAGTACCTCGGCGCGGTGACCCAGCTGCTCGCCGCGCGCAAGGGCCGCATGGAGCAGATGAACAACCACGGCACCGGCTGGGTCCGGATGGAGTTCATCGTGCCGTCCCGCGGCCTGATCGGTTTCCGCACCGACTTCCTCACCGAGACCCGCGGCACCGGCATCGCCAACGCCGTCTTCGACGGCTACGACGCCTGGGCCGGCGAGATCCGCGCCCGCCACACCGGCTCGCTCGTCAGCGATCGCGCCGGCACCGTCACCCCGTTCGCCATGATCCAACTCGCCGACCGGGGCACGTTCTTCGTCAACCCGGGCGAGGACTCCTACGAGGGACACGTCGTGGGCATCAACCCGCGTCAGGAAGATCTCGACATCAACGTCACCCGCGAGAAGAAGCTGACCAACATGCGTCAGTCGTCGGCCGACGTGATGGAGACCCTCGCCAAGCCGATGCAGCTCGATCTCGAGGGTGCGATGGAGTTCTGCGCCGCCGACGAGTGTGTCGAGGTGACCCCGGAGGTGGTCCGCGTCCGTAAGGTCCACCTGGACTCGAACACCCGTGCCCGCGAGCGTTCGCGTGCCAAGTCCCGGGATGCAGCTGTCAGCTGACGGTTCGGCGGTACGGCGGTACGGCAGCGCCCGTGCACGGTGGTAGACACGTCTGACGGACCGAGCAGCTTCTTTGTCATGGGGGTATCCGAGGTGAATCGCGCGAGACCACGACCAGGCCGCGAGACCACGAATCGCGTCCGGGGCCGGCTGTTCGGCGTGGTCTCGTGCGGGATCGCCCTGCTCGTCGTACTGACGGCGTGCATGTCCGATCCGCCGCCACCGGTCCGCGACACCGGGCCGCCGCCCACCCCGACCGAGTACCCGGTGGAGAAGACAATCTACATCGCCACCGACTCGGTCGGCTCCGGGTTCAATCCGCACATCGCGGCGGATCAGAACCCGGTGACCACGGCGGTCGCGGCGATGACGCTGCCGAGTGCCTTCGCCCCGGTGCAGACACCGGGCGGGACGGTGTGGGAACTCCAGCGTTCGTTCGTGACCTCCGCGGAGGTCACCTCGCGAGCGCCGTTCACCGTGACCTACCGCATCCACACCGACGCCCAGTGGTCCGACGGGCTGCCGGTGACCGGCGACGACTTCAACTTCCTGTGGCAGCAGATGTCCCGGCAACCCAACGTGGTGGCGCCGGCCGGCTACCGCCTCATCGACTCGGTGCAATCCCGGGAGGGCGGCAAGGTCGTCGAGGTCCGGTTCGAGCGACCGTTCCCGGCCTGGCGGGAACTGTTCACCGGACTGCTGCCGAGTCACGTGCTGAAGGGAGCGCCGGCAGGTTTCCAGACCGGGATGGACACCGGCAAGCCGGTGTCGGCCGGTCCTTACGCGATCGTCGGCATCGACAAGACCCGTGACGAGGTGCGGCTCGCCCGCAACGACCGGTACTGGGTCACCCCGCCACGGCTGGATCAGGTCGTCTTGCGCCGCGCGGGCACCTCGGCCCAGATGCTCGACTCCGTGCGCTCCGGCGACTCGGCCGTCGTGGCCCTGGGCGCCTCGCCGGCCACCGACGCCGAACTGACCGCCCTGCCCGGTCTGGAGACCGCGCGCAGCCTGACGTCACGGTCACTCGGGGTGAGCGTGAACGCCCGCACCGACGCGATGAGCTTGGTCGAGGTCCGCCGCGCGATCCTCGGACTGGTCGATCCGCGGCTGACGACCTTCGCCGGCGCCGGGGACTGGGTCGTCGAGCCGTTCGCCAACACGGTCTTCGCGCCGTCGGACCCCGGTTATTCACCGGTGGACCGACCCCGTGTCGGGCCGGCCGAGATCGACGCATTGCTGGGGTCTGCGGGCTACCGTCGGGCCGCGCCGGAACCCGTCGGTTCCGCATCCCCGGTCCCGTCGGCGTCGTCCGAATCCTCGTCGGCGGCACCCTCGGTCCCGCCGTCCTCACCCCCCGCATCCGGGTCACCGTCCGCCGGTGGGTCCACGACGCCCGGTGCGACGGACGCCCCGATCGAGGGTCTGGTCGAGGTGCCGGAGCTGCCCGAGGGCATCCTGCCTTTCCAGCGCGACGGACAGGACCTCATCGTCCGTGTCGGTGCGGTGGCCGGCGATCCGCGGACCACGTCGGCGGCGTCGAGCATCGTCGACCAGCTCCGTGGGGCGGGTGTGCGGGCGCAGGTGGTCACGCTCCCCAACAGCGAGTTGTACGGGTCGGCACTCACGAACAAACGTGTCGACCTGGTCGTCGGATGGTCCGGCCTCGGAGTGCCCCCGGCAGCCTCACTCGCCTCGCAGGTCGACTGCAACCAGCCCAAACCCGGTACCGAACCGTCGCCCGCGACGCCCCCGACCCCCACCAGCATCGCGCCGAGCGGAGGCGATCCCGGGGACAGCTACGCCAGCAACATCTCCGGCCTGTGTGATCCGCGACTGATCGAGCTCGCCCGCACCGCGCTCTCCGAGGACGACCCGATCCCGACCCTGAACGAGGCCGAACCGCTCCTGGCCGCCCAGGCGATCTACCTGCCGCTGTACCAGGACTCGATGGTCGTGGGAACCACGCCGGCCGTGCGCGACGTCCCGCTCACCGGGCCCATCCAGGTCTCGATCTTCGGGACCGCGGTGAACTGGGAGCTGTCGTGACCGGTACCCCCGCCGGTCGTCGGTTGCTGCTCGTGCACGCGCATCCCGACGACGAGACGATCATGACCGGCGGCACCATCGCCCGGTATCTCGCGGAGGGCGTCGACGTGCGGGTGCTGACCTTCACCCTCGGCGAAGAGGGTGAGGTGATCGGGGACGAGTGGGCGCAGCTGGTCGCCGACGGCGGTGCCGATCAGCTGGGGGGCTTCCGGATTCTCGAGCTCTCGCGCGCACTGGCCGCGCTCACTCCCGACGGCCGCGCGCCGCTGCGGCCGCGGTTCCTCGGCGGCGCCGGGCGCTGGCGGGACTCCGGCATGGCCGGCGCGCCGTCCGCGAACCACCCGCGCGCGCTCGTGCGGGCGGCGTTCGACGAGCCGGTCGGTGCGCTGGTCGACGTGCTCACCGAGTTCGCACCGCAGGTGGTCGTCAGCTACGACGCATCCGGCACGTACGGGCATCCCGATCACAAACTCGTCCACGAGGTCACGGCCGCCGCGGTCGCGCGGGCCCGCGAAGTCGGGTCGGGTCCGGTCAAGGTCTACGAATCGGTGACCGAACGCAGTGCCCTCGAGTCCGGGCTGGCCCGAGCCGTCACCGTGCCCGACGGCTGGCGGATGCCGCACGACGGTGAGCTCCCCAGCTATCCCGATGCCGACATCACCACCGAGATCGACATCAGCGCATACCTCGCCCACAAGGTCGCCGCACTGGCCGCCCACGCCACCCAGGTGACCGTCGCCGCGTCGGGTACCGAGTACGCCCTGTCGAACAACATCCTGCAGCCGATCGCCCGTGCGGAGCACTTCATCCTCACCGAGCCGGAACGCCACGAGTCCCTCGGTGCCGCGGACACGCGCGAGTCGGACCTGTTCGCCGGGATCGACTGAGACCGGGATTGCGACGATGACACGTTCGGCTCGCCCCGCACCGGGTTCCGTCCTCGACCGGCTCCTCCTGGGCTTCCTGATCGTCGACGGGTTCGCGGTCGGACTCCTCGGCGTCGCGTTCACCTACCAGCGCTTCGGTGGTGTCGCGCTACCCGTGGCGGCGCTCGTCGCGGGGGCGGTCAACGCGGCCCTGCTCTGGCTCGCGTCCGCCTTCACCGCCACCCCGTGGCGGTACGGTCCGCTCGCCGCCTGGGGGCTCGTCGTCGTCATCGCCGGCGGATTCCCCGGGCCGGGCGGTGATGTCGTGCTGTCGATCAGCGGCGGTTACCTGGTGCAGACCCTTCTGCTCCTGGTGCTCGGCGTCGGGCCGTGCGTCGCGCTGGCCTGGACGGGTCGGCTGCCCGAACCCGAGTGACCGCCCGGCGACGGGGCGCTCTGCGCTGCACTTCGCGGTGCGGAGTTAGAGTGAGAGACATGCTTCTGCGCGCGTGGGCCGAAGACATCCTGGCCCCGATCGAGCGCGTCACGGCCGCACTGAGCCGTGTTCGTGACGACCCGACTCTCGGGGCCGACGCCCTGGATGATGACGGCTGGGTTGCGCTGCTGGGTGCCTCGGGTGCGCAGCTCGACGAATTGTGCGACCTCGCCGACTCCGTGCGTCGCCGCGTCACCGATCCGGATGTGCTGACGTTCGTCGTCAACCGCAACTTCGACACGGGGGTCGTCAGCTGTCTCGGCCCCGACGATCCCGGGTTGGACGACCTGGTCGCCGAGGCGGTCGGTCTCGGGGCGACCGAGATCTGCATGCAGGGACCACTGCCCGCGGAGCTCCCGGCCGACGAGTACGTCCGGCTCGTGGAAGTCATCACCGGGGCCGCCGACGGACTGCACCTCCACGCGTACCGGGCACCGGAGATCGTCGACGGAGCCGAGCGCGCCGGGGTGTCGGTTGCCGAACATCTCGAGCGGTTGCGGTCGGCAGGCCTGGGATCGGTGCCGGGGACCGCTGCCCAGATCCTCGACGACACCGTGCGTGCGACGCTGTCGCCCACCGGCTCGGCACCGGCGGTCGGCAGCTGGGTCGATGTCATCGAGACCGCTCATCGGCTGGGTCTCTTCTCCACCGCGACGATGCTCTACGGGCACGTCGAGACGCCTGCGCACCAGGTCGCCCACCTGCGGCTCCTGCTCGAGATCCAGCGTCGCACGGGCGGTTTCAGCGAACTCATCCTGATGCCGCTGCTGCCCGAGAACGTGCCGCCGCACCTTGCCGGGACCGCGACCCGGACGGCGTCGGAACGGGAGACCCGAGCGGTGCACGCCGTGGCCCGACTCATGTCCGCGGGCCTTCTCGACCATCTCCAGGTGGCGTGGACGAAGCTTCCCGCCGCCACCGTCGATCGGGTGTTGCGGGGCGGTGCCGACGATCTGGGCGGTCTGCTGCTCGACGGCACGCTGATGCCGACGGCCGGACCGGAAGCCGGTCGTGTGCTCGACGCGGCCGCCGTCGTCGACATCGCGGCGCGAGCCGGACGGGCGCCGCGTCAGCGGACCACCCGCTATGGGGTGCCGGGACCGGACCGGCTGCTCCCACTGCCCACGGTGTCCGCGTGAGCCGGACACCGTCCGATGCCGGGCCGTCGAACGAGATGCGACCGTCGTCGCTGATGATGGATGACGTCGATGTGGTCATCATCGGCGCGGGCTTCGCCGGACTCGGCATGGCGACGCAACTCGCGCGCCGAGGGCAGGAGTCGTTCGTCGTTCTCGAACGCGCCGACGGCGTGGGAGGCACGTGGCGCGACAACACCTATCCCGGAATCGCCTGTGACATCCCCGCGCACCTGTACTCGTTCTCGTTCCGGCCGCCCGCGGACTGGTCCGCGCGGTTCCCGCGCGGCGCCGAGATCCGCAGCTATCTCGAGCAGATCGTCGTCGACGAACGGCTGGCCGATCGGATTCATCTCAATCGTGAACTGCGCGAAGCCGTCTGGGACGAGCGCGGCGCACACTGGATGATCACCGCCGCCGCGCCGGACGGGCGGTCCGCGACGTTCCGCGCCCGTACGCTGGTCCTGGCTGTGGGGCGGTTGTCGGAGGCGCGCATCCCCGACATCGAAGGGCTCGACACGTTTCCGGGACAGGTCGTCCACACGGCCGGCTGGCACGACGCCGTCGCGGTGGCCGGTGCGCGGGTCGGGGTCGTCGGGACCGGTGCGTCGGCCGTGCAACTCGTCCCGCACCTCGCCGAGGTCGCCGAGGACCTCGTCGTCTTCTCTCGTACCGCGCCGTATGTCGTGCCGCGGGCGGATCGGAGCTACACCGCCGACGAGCGCGTCGCGATGCTCGATCCGGTCGTCGCCGCCGAGGTGCGCGAGCACCTGCTGATCGAGGCCGACTCTGCGTTCCGGCAGCGACTCGGGTTGCATCCGGACATCGACCAGATCCGGGCGCGCGCCCGAGACCACCTGCACGGGCAGGTGGCCGACGCCGGCCTCCGTGAGCAGCTGACCCCCGACTACGAGATCGGTTGCAAGCGCATCCTTCTCAGTGACGACTTCTACCCGGCGTTGCAGCGGTCGAACGTGGTGTTCGAGCCGAGCGCGCTGACGTCGGTCGCGGAGTCCAAGGCCACCGCGCACAGCGGCCGCACCTACGACCTCGACGTCCTGGTGATGGCGACCGGTTTCGAGGCCGCGCGCCCGCCCGCGGCGTCGCGTATCACCGGCCGCGCCGGACGTCGGCTGTCCGGGCATTGGTCCGCAGGCATGACTTCCCACGCCTCGACCGTCGTCAGCGGTTTCCCCAACATGTTCGTCCTGGACGGACCGAACGCCGCACTCGGACACAACTCGGCGATCTACATGATCGAGACGCAGCTCGACTACGTCCTGGGCGCGTTGGAGTACATGGCCGACAACGGGATCGGGACCCTGGCGGTGTCGCCTGCCGCCGAGGAGGCCTACACCCGGGAGATCGACGCGCGCGCCGAGTCGACCGTGTGGATGACCGGTTGTGACAGTTGGTATGTCGATCCGGACAGTGGTCGCCTGACCCTGCTCTGGCCGGGCACCGCGGCGTCGTTCCGCGAACGCAACGGCACGTTCGACCCCGCACCCTATGAACCACATCCCGGCGATCCCGGCACCGGAACACCCGAGGAGGGGCAGGAATGACCGACAAGTCCATCATCCGCGGGGCGCTGGCCGCCGCTCACGAACGCGCGCCGATCGGTCTCGACGATGCCGTGGCGCTCCTGTCCTGTTCGGGTGAGGACCTCACCGAACTCCAGTCGATCGCGGGGGCGATCCGCGACGAAGGCCTCGCGGCGGTCGGCAGGTCGCGTCAGATCACCTATTCGCGCAAGGTGTTCATCCCGCTGACCCGCCTGTGCCGCGACCGGTGTCACTACTGCACCTTCGTGACTGTCCCCGGGAAGCTCGCCCGAGCGGGGGAGGGCCTGTATCTCGAGCTCGACCAGGTCGTCGATCTCGCGCGGCGCGGCGCCGAACTGGGCTGCAAGGAAGCCCTTTTCACCCTCGGCGACCGACCGGAGGACAGGTGGCCCCAGGCCGGCGAGTGGCTCGCCGAACGGGGATACTCCTCGACGCTGGACTACGTGCGTGCGGCCGCGGTCGCGGTGCTGTCGGAGACGGGTCTGCTGCCGCACCTCAATCCCGGTGTGATGAGCCTCGACGAGCTCCGCCACCTGCGGCCGGTCGCGCCGTCGATGGGGATGATGCTGGAGACGACGTCGCGACGCCTGTTCACCGAGAAGGGGCAGGCGCACTACGGGAGTCCCGACAAGGACCCTCTGGTCCGCATGCAGGTGCTGCGCGACGCGGGCACCGCTCGCGTTCCGTTCACCACCGGAATCCTCGTCGGGATCGGTGAATCCCTCACCGAGCGAGCCGAATCGCTGCTGGCGCTCGCCGATGTGCACGCCGCGGGCGGGCACATCCAGGAGGTGATCGTGCAGAACTTCCGCGCGAAGCCGGACACCGCCATGCGCTCGACGCCCGATGCGGAGATGACCGAGTTCCTCGCCGCCGTCGCGGTCGCCCGGATCGTCCTCGGCCCGCACATGCGGATCCAGGCGCCGCCGAACCTCGTGTCGCCCGCCGAGTGCGCTGCCCTGATCGCCTCCGGCGTCGACGACTGGGGTGGGGTGTCACCCCTGACGCCCGACCACGTCAACCCGGAGCGCCCCTGGCCCCACCTCGACGCTCTGGCCGCGCGGACCGCGGAGTCCGATTTCGTTCTCACCGAACGCATCACCGCGCAGCCGCCGTACGTGTTGAACGGTATCGACTGGATCGATCCGGCCCTCGCACACCATGTGTCCGCACTCGCCGACCCGGTCACCGGCCTCGCCGTCGACACCCGCCCCGCGCCAAGGCCCTGGCCCGCGGTGGCTTGATGTCCTGCTCCCTGAGGTGCGAGCGAAGCGAGCCGTGTGTTCCCTGAGGTGCGAGCGAAGCGAGCCGTGTGCTCCCTGAGGTGCGAGCGAAGCGAGCCTCGAAGGGTCAGCCGAGAACCGGTGCCAGAGCCTCGTATCCGCCGATGACGTCGGTCGCGCGGTGGAGTCCGAGCTCTTGCAGCGCCGCCGCGGCGAGACTCGACGTATAACCCTGCGAACACAGGATGATCCAGCGGACGTCGTGGTCGACTGCCTGGTCGATACGTGCGTCGCTCGCCGGATCGCAACGCCATTCGAGGACATTGCGTTCGATCACGAGAGCCCCCGGCGCTTCGCCTTCCTCGGCGCGCTGGGCCGCGGGCCGGATGTCGACCAGCACCGCGCCGTCGGCCAGCTCCGCGGGGACGTCGACGGGCTCGACCCGCGCGATCCGCGACCGCGCGTCGGCGAGCACGTCGTCGATGGTCCGGTGAGCGCTCATTCGGGTTCGTCGGTGAGGACGGTCCGGTTGCGGCGCAGGTACCCGCCCTCGGAGATGTCGTAATAGGACATGGCGGTCAACGGCGGGGAATAGGCGTGCACGCTCAGTGTCGGGGTCACCAGTGCGACAGGCTGCTCACTCGTCGACGGCTCCGGCGCGGCCACGACCGGGTTCCGCACGACGTCGTGCACCCAGCCGAGGGGGAAGGCGGCCTGGTCGCCGGCGTCGAGGATGCGCACCGCGAGATCGTCTCCCGTCCAGTGGTACTCGCGCAAGCTGCCCGACAGCACGGTGAGCGCGCCGAGCGAGCCGGCGTGGTCGTGGAGTTCGGTGGCCTCTCCCGGCGTCCAGCTGATCAGCCACACGTCGACGTCGTCGTCGGCGTGCAGTCGCGTCGACCAGCGGTGCCGCTCGTCCCAGACCTTCGGGAGCACGGCGTCGTGCCGGCCGTCGAGAACGTCGGCGACGCCCTGATCGGTGATACGGAGGAGGTCGGCGGGCCGGAGCCGCGTCGGCAGGTGGCTGATGGTGCGCGGGGCAGCGGAGGACCGAGACGCCCATTCGGTGCGGGCGAGGGTGGAGGTCATGGCGAATCCTTGCGTGGGTCGATGAGGAGGTGATGAGGCCGATCGGTTCAGCAACAGCACATCGACATCGACCGCGCGGTGGGTCGGTGCGGCACCCGGGCGCACGCACCCGCGGGTCGGTGTCCCCTCAGGACGGATTCGTCGACGACGATCATGCGCCCGACACTGCCCGCGGATGGTCGCGGCGTCGAGGTTTGTCGGCACGCTGAGCGAAACCCGAGGCGCTCGCGTGCGGTCCAAGTGTGATCCTCGTTACTCGAAGGCCGATCCACGCGGTTCTGGGCGGGGGCCGATTTCGTCGCAGCGTCCACCGGGGCGGATACTGTGGGGTGCGGTTCGACCAGCCCTCGAGCCGCACCGGCGCCGACGCCGGAGTGCTGTTCGACGCCGAACCCGCACTTCTCGTCGCGCCGACCCGGATCTTCCCTAGCGAAGGAGTGAGTGGTGACCTACATCATCGCGGAGCCTTGCGTCGACGTGTTGGACAAGGCTTGCGTGGAGGAATGCCCCGTCGACTGCATCTACGAGGGTGGACGCATGCTCTACATCCAGCCGGATGAGTGCGTCGACTGCGGTGCGTGCGAACCGGTGTGCCCGGTCGAGGCGATCTTCTACGAAGATGATGTGCCGGACGAGTGGGAGCCCTACGTCAGCGCGAACGCCGACTTCTTCGACGACCTGGGCTCGCCCGGCGGCGCCAGCAAGGTCGGCAAGACCGACGCCGATCCGGCGTTCATCAAGGGACTCCCGCCGATGAACGAAGAGGACTGACCGGCTCGGCATGAGCAGTCCTGTATCCCGTGCGGCCGCTCCGCTACGCGTCACCTCGACCCGGGTGAGCGGGCGCCTACCCGACTTTCCCTGGGACACGATCGCCGACGCGAAGGCGACGGCGGGGGCCCACGCCGACGGCATCGTCGACCTCTCGGTCGGCACGCCCGTCGACCCGGTGCCCGCCCTCATCCGTGACGCGCTCGCCGACAACTCGACGTTCCCGGGGTACCCGACGACGATCGGGACGTCGGAACTGCGCCGGGCCGCGGCGGAGTCGCTGGCGCGTCGGCATGGCGTCACCGCTCTCGACGAGACGGGCATCCTGCCGGTGATCGGGACCAAAGAAGCCATCGCGGGACTCGCGTCGACCCTCGGGCTCGGACCCGGCGACGACGTCGTCATCCCCGAGGTCGCGTATCCGACCTACGAGGTGAGCGCACTGCTCGCGGGTGCCCGGCCGGTGCGCGCCGACTCGACAGTCGCCCTGGGGCCGATGAACCCGGCGCTGATGTTCATCAACTCGCCGTCGAATCCGACCGGCAAGGTGCTGGGTCTCGACCATCTGCGCAAGGTCGTCGGGTGGGCACGCGAGCGGGGAACCGTCGTCGTGTCCGACGAGTGCTACCTCGGGTTGAGCTGGCAGGGCGAGCCGCTGTCGATCCTCGACCCCCGGGTCTGCGACGGCGACCACACCGGGCTGCTCGCCGTCCACTCGCTGTCGAAGATCTCGAACCTCGCGTCGTACCGTGCCGGCTTCTTCGCCGGCGACCCCGATCTCATCGGCGAACTGCTCGCGGTCCGCAAGCATGCCGGACTGATCGTGCCGTTCCCGATACAGGGGGCGATGACCGCCGCGCTGCGCGACGACGCGCATGTCGACGAGCAGCGTGAACGCTATGCAGCCCGTCGTCGACTGTTGAAGGCCGCGGTCGAGGGTGCGGGCTTCCGGGTCGACCATTCCGAGGCGGGCCTGTACCTCTGGGCAACCCGGGACGAACCGTGCCGGGAGACCGTCGACTGGCTCGCCACGCGTGGAATCCTTTGCGCCCCTGGCGATTTCTACGGCCCGGCGGGTGAACGCCACGTTCGGATGGCGCTCACCGCGACCGATGAGCGGATCAGCGCGGCCGTCGCCCGCCTGGCCGCCTGAGCCCCGACCCGATCAGTCCCGACCGGATCAGCCGCGGCCGCTCTTCTGCTGTAACCGGTCGATCTCCTCGGAGGCCTCGGCCTTGGTGAGGTCGGCCGAGAGCGTCTCGCCGGCTTCTCGTGCGAGGGTGTCGAGATAGCTGCGCTGGGCGCCGGTCATCGGCTCGTCACCGGTCACCCAGTCGTCCGGGTCCTTTTCGGTGGTGTTTCCGGCGCCTGCGCCGAGGACGTCGTCGGAATCGTTCGTCGAACGATTGTTCGATGTGCTCATGAGCCCACCATACGTCGCGATCACCGATCCGGCCAGTGCGCGACGGTGGCGTCGGCCGGACTCAGTCGTTCTTGTGCAGCGCCTCGTTGAGGGCGATGCCGTCGCCCTTCCACGGCACGACCTCGACCGCCCCGGTCAGGCTGTTGCGACGGAACAGAAGGTTGGACTGGCCGGACAGATCGCGCGCCTTGATCTGCGTGCCGTCGGGTCCGGTGACCTTGGTGCCTGCGGTCACGTAGAGGCCGGCCTCGATGACGCAGTCGTCACCAAGCGGGATGCCGCAGCCGGAGTTCGCGCCCAGGAGACAGCGCTTGCCCAGCGCGATGATCTCTTTGCCGCCGCCCGACAGGGTGCCCATCGTCGAGGCGCCGCCGCCGATGTCGGAGCCGTCGCCGACGACGACGCCCGCGGAGATCCGGCCCTCGACCATCGACGACCCGAGGGTGCCGGCGTTGAAGTTCACGAAGCCCTCGTGCATCACGGTGGTGCCGGCCGCCAGGTGCGCGCCGAGGCGGATGCGGTCGGCGTCGCCGATCCGCACGCCGCCGGGCACGACGTAGTCGACCATGCGCGGGAACTTGTCGATCGAGTAGACGGTGACCGGTCCGCGCGCACGCAGCTTCGCCCGGACCGACTCGAAGTTCTCGACCGCGCATGGGCCGTGGTTGGTCCAGACGACATTGGTGAGCATCCCGAAGATGCCCTCGAGGTTGGCGCCGTGCGGGGTGATGAGGCGATGTGACAGCAGGTGGAGCCGGAGGTAGACGTCGTAGGCGTCGATGGGCGCGGCGGCGATGTCGGCGATGCCGGTGCGGACCGCGATGGTCTTCACTCCGCGGGCCTCGTCGACGCCCACCAGATCGCGGAGATGGGCCGGCGTCGACTCGTCGTCGAGGGTCACGGTCTCGGCGGTCTCGACACCGTCGAGCTCGGGTTCGGGGAACCAGACGTCGAGGACGACGCCGGGAGTCGAACCCCCGTCGGTCACGGTCGCGATGCCAGTTGCGTGTGCGCCAGTAGATGTCACGACAGGTGAGTCTAGGTGATCGCTGCCCGTCGTCCCGCGCCGCCACCGGTGCCCCGCCGCCGCTCTGCCGTCATCCATTCGGCCCAAAGTCCTGGTCACGTGCCGTGCGGCGCTCGTAGGGTCGCCACCATGACCGGTCATCCGCAGCCACCTGCACCGCCCCGGCGTCGACGTCGTCGCTGGCCGTGGGTGCTCGGCGGCCTCGGCGTCGTGCTCGTCGCGGTGCTGGCGGTCGGGGCCGTCGTCTTCCAGCCGTGGCTGATCTTCGTCGACACCGAGATCGACGACGCGATCCCCGTGGCGGTCACCCCGACGACCTCGGCGCCGGGCCAGGCGCCCCCCGCCGGACCGGTGGTGGTCTCGCGCGGAAGCCTGATCAGCCATGAGCATTCGACCTCCGGAACGGTCTCGGTCATCGAACAACCCGACGGTTCACGCGTGTTGGCGATCGAGAACCTGGACACCACCACCGGCCCGGACGTCCACGTGTGGCTGTCACAGGGGGAGGTGGTCGAGGGATTCGCCGGCTGGCGCACGGCCGCCGGGGCCCCGCACGTCGACCTCGGCATGATCAAGGGCAACAAGGGCGACCAGCTCTACGAGATCCCCGCCGACGTCGACCCGGGCGACTATCCGTCGGTGTTCCTCTGGTGCGTGAAGTTCAGCGTCTCCTTCGGCGCCGCCGAGATGGGCTCACTACGGTGAAGGGGTGAGCACTCCCGATCTCGACCTGACCGCCGATCCCGTCGACCTGACCGCCGCGCTCGTCGACATCGAGAGCGAGTCGCGCAACGAATCGGCCATCGCCGACGCGGTCGAGGCCGCACTGCGGGCGCAGACAACCGGTTTCGAGATCCTCCGCCACGGCAATCGCGTTCTCGCCCGTACCGATCGGGGGCATGACCGGCGAGTCATCCTCGCCGGTCACCTCGACACCGTGCCGGTGGCCGGCAACCTCCCGCATCGCCGTGAGACCCATCCGGAGGAAGGTGACGTCCTGCACGGCTGCGGCACCGTCGACATGAAGTCCGGTGACGCGGTGTTCCTCCACCTGGCGGCAACGCTGCCCGAGCCGGCCTCCGACCTGACGCTGATCTTCTACGACTGCGAGGAGATCGCGGCGGAGTTCAACGGCCTCAACGACATCGAACGCGAACTCCCCGAATGGCTGGCCGGCGACGTGGCGATCCTGGGCGAACCGACCGCGGGGCTCATCGAGGCGGGATGCCAAGGAACACTCCGGGTCAGGCTGTCGACGTCGGGGATCCGGGCGCATTCGGCCCGATCGTGGATGGGCGACAACGCCATCCACAAGCTCGGCAATGTCCTGACCACGCTGGCGGGCTACGAGGCCCGTCGGGTCGACATCGACGGCTGTGAGTACCGCGAAGGTCTGTCCGCGGTCGCCGTCGGGGGCGGGGTCGCGGGCAACGTGATCCCCGACGCCGCACACGTCGACGTGAACTTCCGCTTCGCGCCCGACCGCTCGATCGATCAGGCCCTCGACCACGTGCGCGAGGTGTTCGCCGCCGACCTGGCCGACGGTGTCATCGAGCTGGCGGTCACCGATTCGGCCGCCGGCGCCCTGCCGGGTCTGGCACACCCGGCCGCTGCGGCGCTCGTCGAGGCCGCGGGTGGCCGCTTCCGCGCGAAATACGGGTGGACCGATGTGTCGCGGTTCTCGGCGCTGGGCATCCCGGCTGTGAACCTGGGTCCCGGCGACCCCAACCTCGCGCACCGCGTCGACGAGCGGGTCCCGGTGGAGCAGATCCGCGCGGTGACCGAGCTGCTGCGCGACTACCTGTCCTGAGTGGCCGGATCGGGTGGCCCGGCCACGCTGCTAGCGTGACCGCCATGTCGACCACGCCCGATCCCGCCGCCGACACCGACGGAACCGATCCCGACACCTGCTACGTCGGGCCCATCCGCATCCGCCGGGATCAGCAGGGCAAGACCACCGATCGACGGCTGCTCGAGTGGGTCGACCCGCGCGACGCCGAGCGGCGCTCGGAGCGGACCATGCGCGACTCGTGGCGCGTGCTGCGCATCCAGTCGGAGTTCGTGGCCGGGTTCGACGCCATGAGCGAGGTGGCCGAGGCCGTCACCGTGTTCGGCTCCGCCCGCCTCGCCCCGGAATCGCCCGAATACGCGCTCGGGGTGCGGGTCGGACGTGCGCTCGGCGAGGCCGGGTATGCGGTCATCACCGGCGGCGGGCCCGGAGCGATGGAGGCCGCCAATCAGGGCGCCCGCCAGGCGGCTGCCCAGTCCATCGGCCTCAACATCGAGCTGCCCTTCGAGCAGGGCCTCAACCCGTGGGTCGATCTCGGGATGAACTTCCGGTACTTCTTCGTCCGCAAGACGATGTTCGTGAAATACGCGCAGGCGTTCGTCTGTCTCCCCGGCGGGATGGGCACGCTCGACGAGCTCTTCGAGGCGCTGACCCTCGTACAGACCAAGAAGGTGGTGCGATTCCCGATCGTGCTGGTGGGCAGCGACTTCTGGGGCGGGCTCCTGGCCTGGATGCGCGACGTCCTCGCCGCGCGCGGGATGATCTCGCCCGAGGATCTGGACCTGCTCACCGTCGTCGACGACCCCGATGACGTGGTCGCCGCGATCGAGGCCGCCACACCCTGAGGGCCGAGATGACCGGGTCGGGCGGCGATGGCACGATTGCCCGGTGAGTGCTGTCTGTGTCTATTGCGCGTCCGGTCCCGTCGACCAGCCCTATCTCGACCTCGCCGCCGAGGTCGGGCGGACCCTGGCCGAGCAGGGGCATGTCGTCGTCTCCGGTGGCGGGAACATCTCCATGATGGGCGCGCTGGTCAACGCCGCCCGCGAGGCGGGCGGTCACACGATCGGCATCATCCCCCGCGCGCTGATGAAGCACGAGGTCGCCGACCTCGGTTCGGGGGAACTCGTCGTCACCGAGACCATGCGCGAACGCAAGCGGCTCATGGACGAGCGCGCCGACGGGTTCATCACCCTGCCGGGCGGGATCGGGACGCTCGAGGAGCTCTTCGAGACCTGGACCGGTGGCTATCTCGGGATGCACGACAAGCCGGTCGTCCTGCTCGATCCTTCCGATTTCTACGCGCCGTTGCTCGACTGGCTGCGAGAGTTGTCGACAACCGGGTTCGTCGCCCGGCGATCGCTGGACCGACTGCTCATCTCGCGGTCGGTGTCCGACGCGGTGGAGTTGGCGACGGCACGGTGAGGTCTTGCTACCGGCCGGTAGGGTAGCGCGTGGGTGCGCGGGGCACCTGATATGCCAGCGGGAGAGCGGAGGGCAGATGTCCCCAGAGGTCGAGCAGCAGGACAGTCGGCAGCAGAGCGTGAAGAAGACGGTCGGTATCCCCGACCTTCTTCGTGGTGTGGTGAAGATGGCGCCACATGCGACCGGGATGATCAAGCACGCACCGGGGCTCATCCGTCGCCCACCCGAGGCCAAGCGGACCATCGGTTCGGTCTTCCAGAAGCTCGCGGCCGAGCACCCCGACCGCCCCTTCGTCCGGTTCGAAGGCCGCACGACCACCTACGGTGAGGCCAACCGCCGGGTGAACCGTTACGCCGCAGCGCTTTCGGCCGACGGCGTCGGCACGGGCGACGTGGTGGCGCTGCTGTCCAAGAACTGCACGACCGACCTGCTGCTGATGCTCGCCACCGTCAAACTCGGTGCCATCGCCGGGATGCTGAACTACAACCAGCGCGGTGAGGTGCTCGAGCACAGCGTCGGACTGCTGGAGGCCTCGGTCCTCATCCACGATCCCGAGTGCGCCGAGGCGTTCGACTCGATTCCGGAATCGGTTCTGCCGCAACACGTCTACGACTTCGCCGAGTTCGACGCCGCCGCCGAGGGGCTCGCCGAGGCCGATCCGGAGGTCACCGAGCAGCTGCCCGCGTCGACCAAGGCCTTCTACATCTTCACCTCCGGTACAACCGGAATGCCGAAGGCGAGCGTGATGAGCCACAACCGGTGGCTGGCGAGCCTGTCCGGCATCGGTGGTCTCGCGGTGCGGTTGCGCCACAGCGACACCATGTACGTGCCGCTGCCGCTCTACCACAACAACGCGCTGTCGGTCTCACTGTCGTCGGTCCTCGCCTCCGGCGCGTGTATCGCCATCGGGCGGTCGTTCTCGGCGTCGAAATTCTGGGACGACGTGATCCTCAACCGTGCGACGGCCTTCTGCTACATCGGCGAATTGTGTCGCTACCTTCTCGCGCAGCCCGAGAAGCCCACCGATCGCCAGCATTCCGTACACACCGTGGTCGGCAACGGTATGCGCCCGGACATCTGGGACGAGTTCCGCGAGCGGTTCGGCGTCGACCGGGTCGTCGAGTTCTACGGGGCCAGCGAACTCAACCTCGCGTTCGTCAACGCGTTCAGCGTCGACAAGACCGCCGGCTTCTGCCCGCTCCCGTACAAGATCGTGGAGTACGACGAGGAGGGGAACCCCAAGCGCGGCGACGACGGTCGGCTCGTGAAGGTCGGCCGGGGCGGCACCGGCCTGCTGCTCGCCCAGATCAGCGACCGGGTGCCCGTCGACGGTTACACCGACTCCGAGGAGACCGAGAAGAAGATCATCCGCGACGCCTTCAAGGACGGCGACTCCTACTTCAACTCCGGTGACCTCGTCCGCGATCAGGGCTTCGCCCACATCGCCTTCGTCGACCGGCTCGGTGACACCTTCCGCTGGAAGGGTGAGAACGTCGCCACGACCCAGGTCGAGGGGGCGGTCGACTCCTACGAGGCCGTCGCCCAGTCCGTCGCGTACGGCGTCGAGGTCCCGGGAACCGACGGTCGCGCCGGGATGATCGCGATCAAGCTGCGTGAGGGCGCCGACCTCGATCCGAGCAAGTTCGCCCGTCACCTCTACGACGCGTTGCCGTCGTACGCGGTGCCGCTGTTCGTGCGGATCGTCGACGACTTCGAGCAGACCTCGACCTTCAAGAACCGCAAGGTCGAGCTCCGCAAGGAGGGATACGCCGACGCCGAGGCCGACCGACTCCACGTACTGCTCGGCAAGGAGAAGGGCTACACCGAGTACTACGACGGCTATCCCGACGACGTCGCCGCGGCCAAGGTGCCCAAGGGGTGAGTTCGAACCCGGAGGCGTCGGTGTCGCCGACGCTGTGCGGGCGTCGGGTGCCGACCGATCGCGCGCTGGTCATGGCGATCGTCAATCGCACCCCCGACTCGTTCTACGACCGGGGTGCGAGCTTCGACGACGCCGCCGCGCAGGCGCACGTCGATCGGGTGGTGGCCGAGGGCGCCGACATCATCGACGTCGGCGGGGTGAAGGCCGGTCCGGGTCGCGAGGTCGATGCCGCCACGGAGGCGGCCCGGGTCGTCGGGATGATCTCCTGGATCCGGGATCGGCACCCGGGTGTGCTGATCAGCGTCGACACGTGGCGCAGCGAGGTGGCCGACCAGGCCTGCGCCGCCGGGGCCGACCTCATCAACGACACCTGGGCGGGGGTCGATCCCGACGTGGTGGCCGTCGCCGCCGAACGGGGTGTGGGAATCGTCTGTTCCCACACGGGTGGAGCGATGGTGCGGACCCGCCCGCACCGCGTCGCATACGGGGATTCGGTGGACGCCGTGGTGGCCGATGTCCTCCGCGAGGTGACCTCCGCGGCCGAACGCGCGCTCGCGGCCGGGGTCCGTCGAGACTCGATCGTCATCGATCCGACGCACGATTTCGGCAAGAACACCCACCACGGGCTGGCTCTGTTACGTGGCGTGAAAGATCTTGTTAACACGGGCTGGCCGGTGCTCATGGCGCTGAGCAACAAGGATTTCGTAGGGGAGACTCTGGGTACAGACCTAGCGCAACGATTGGAAGGGACACTGGCCGCGACAAGTCTGGCCGCCGCACAGGGCGCCCGGATCTTCCGCGTTCACGAGGTCGCCGCCACTCGCCGTGTGGTCGACATGGTCGCTGCCATCGCGGGAACGAGACCACCCGCCCGAACAGTCAGGGGACTCGCATGACCAAGCAGAAGCGACGTACGCCCAGCACCGTCATCAGCCGGGACAAGGCCGCGATGTGGCCGACGATCGCCCAGGCCCCGGGAACCGAGCAGCGCTGGTCGTCAACCCACACCTGGGAACAGCCCGACTGGACGATCGACGAACTCGTCGAGGCGAAGGACGGCCGGACGATCTCGGTCGTGCTCCCCGCGCTGAACGAGGAGGAGACCGTTGCCGACGTGATCGCGACGATCATGCCGCTCTACGGGAGCCTGGTCGACGAGGTCATCGTCCTGGACTCCGGTTCCACCGACGCGACCGCCGAACGAGCGCTCGCCGCCGGCGCGCAGGTGGTCACCCGCGAGGAGGCGGTCCCCGAGCTGGACCCGGTCAAGGGCAAGGGTGAGGTGCTCTGGCGTTCGATCGCCGTGGCCACCGGCGACATCATCGCCTTCGTCGACTCCGACCTCATCGACCCGGACCCGATGTTCGTGCCGAAGATGCTGGGTCCGCTGCTCGTCAACCCCGAGATCCAGCTCGTGAAGGGCTACTACCGGCGGCCGCTGCGCACGGGCGGCACCCACGACGCCAACGGCGGCGGTCGCGTGACCGAGCTCGTCGCCCGGCCGCTCCTGGCCTCCCAGAAACCCGACCTCACCGCAGTGCTGCAGCCGCTCGGCGGCGAGTACGCCGGCACGCGCGAGCTGCTGTCGTCGGTCCCGTTCGCGCCCGGCTACGGGGTGGAGATCGGGCTGCTCATCGACACCTACGACCGCCACGGTCTGGCCGGTATCGGTCAGGTCAACCTCGGGGTCCGGACCCACCGCAACCGCCCGCTGGTGGAACTGGGGGTCATGAGCCGGCAGATCGTCGGAACCCTCATGCGCCGGTGCGGGATCGAGGACTCGGGCGTCGGCCTGACCCAGTTCACCGCCGAGCCCGACGGGTCGTTCACACCGCACACCACCGAGGTCTATCTCGAGGATCGTCCGCCGATGAACACCGTGCGGGTGCTGGACACCAAGGCCGAGGAGATGGCCTCCTAGGGGCACCGGGCACGGCACCCCACGGACCCGGCGACCGCGCGCCACACCGGAAGCGGTTGTCGGGTTCGTGCTGTGCCGGACTCCGGTCCGAGTGCTTCTGTCAGGATGGATCGCATGCAGACGCTGCTGCTGTACCTGCTGATCATGGGGCTCGTCATCGCGGTCGTGTTCGCCATCGTCTGGTTCGTGTTCGGACGTGGTGAGGATCTTCCGCCGGTCGAGCCCGACACGACCCTCACCAGACTGCCGTCGGTGGGGATCACCGGCGACGACGTCCGCGCGCTGCGGTTCGCGCAGACACCGCGGGGCTACAAGCAGGCCGAAGTCGATTGGGCGCTGGCGCGTCTCGCACATGAGGTCGACGATCTGCGCTCGGTGATCGCGCGCCTGCGTGACCGGGAGCCGGTGCCCGGGACGCCGGTCGACACGCACCCCGACGATGCGGCCGCCGACCACGAGAACGGTGGTGCCGGCGCGTGGCAGCCCGGCCCGCCGATGGCCCCGGGGTAGTCGCGCAGCGGGTTCCGCGTGGCGCGCGTGTCGCGCACTGGCAATCGTGTGAGACGCCTACACGTATCATGTTCGGAGCAGGGACCTTGAAGGGAGCTTGAGAATGGCGGCAATGAAGCCACGTACTGGGGACGGCCCCCTCGAAGCGGCCAAAGAAGGGCGTGGAATCGTTGTCCGGATTCCGATCGAGGGTGGGGGTCGACTCGTCGTCGAGCTGACCGCCGACGAAGCAGCCGCGCTGGGCGAGGAACTCCGCGGGGTCACCGGCTGAACGTGCCCCACGAGGGCAGTTCCCATGAGGCCCGGGCGGACACACCGACACCGCACCGGGCGCATGGCCTCACGTCGATCGTCGAGATCCTTCGATGCCCGGTGTGCACCGGGCCGCTCTCGGTCGACGGCACTGCCCTGCGTTGTCCCGACGCTCATTCATTCGACATCGCCCGACAGGGCTACGTCTCACTGCTCGACGGTCGGTCGGGGTCGTTGCGCGCCGACACCGCGGCCATGGTGGCCGCCCGGGCGCGTGTGCACGACGCCGGTTTCTTCGCCCCGGTGGTCGATTCCGTCGCCCGACTCACCGCCGAGTTCGCGAGCGGAGTCCCGCGGCCCGTGATCCTCGACGCGGGCGCCGGTGGCGGACACTATCTTCGCGCCGCGGTCGCGGCGAGCGGAACGTCGGACGGTGTCGTCGAATCCCCGGTCGCCGGAATCGGCATCGACCTGTCCAAATACTGCGCGCGCGCCATCGCCCGGGGGCCGCACGCGCTCGCCGCAGTCGTCGGCGACGTCTGGCGCGAGCTACCGGTCGTCGATGACGCTGTCTCGGTGGTGCTCTCGGTGTTCGCGCCCCGGAACGCGACCGAGTTCGCCCGGGTCCTGACACCCGATGGCGCACTGATCATCGTGAGCCCGGGGCCCGACCATCTCTCCGAGCTCATCGAGCCGATGGAGATGCTCCGGGTCGACGCCGCGAAATCCGCACGGCTCCATGCAGCGCTCGACGACGGTTTCGAGCTGGTCGACGAGGCTCCACTGCGGTACACCGCGGACGTCGGCGCCGGGATCATCGGCGATCTGGTCGCGATGGGACCCTCGGCATTTCATTCCGAGGAGGCCGACATCCGCTCTCGTGCCGACGACTTCGCCGGGGACGGCCGCGTACCGGTGACGGTGTCGGTCGTGGTCACGACGTGCCGGCCCACCCGCGGACGGCGCCCAGATCAGCGCCGGACGGACTCGTAGACGCCCAGGGTCTGTTCGGCGATCGACGCCCAGGAGAACTCGGCGTCGGCACGTTCGCGGCCGGCCGCACCCATCGCCGATGCCGCGGCCGTGTCGGAACCGACCGCGTTCACCGTCTCGGCCAGATCGTGTTCGAACGTCTCCGGATCGGCGGGGTCGTAGCGGACGAGGCGGCCGGTGACGTTGTCGCGCACCACCTCGGGAATGCCGCCGACCTCCGAGGCCACCACCGCGGTGCCGCAGGCCATGGCCTCGAGGTTCACGATGCCCAGCGGCTCGTACACCGACGGGCACACGAAGACCGTTGCCGCTGTCAGTATCTCGCGGATACGGGGGAGAGGGAGCATCTCGCGGACCCAGTGCACGCCGGGACGCGAGGCCGACAGTTCGCCGACCGCCCGCTCGATCTCGGCGCCGATCTCCGGGGTGTCCGGTGCGCCTGCGCAGAGGACGAGCTGGATCTCCGGGTCGAAACGGTGGGCCGCGGCCACGAGATGCGCGACGCCCTTCTGCCGCGTGATCCGGCCGACGAACGCCACGATGGGTCGGTCGGGGTCGAGTCCGAGGGCCGTGGGTGTCGAGTCGGGTCCGAACGGGTCGGCGACCGGATACCACTGCGAGGTGTCGATCCCGTTGCGCACCACGTGGACACGTTCGGGGTCCAGTCGCGGGTAGGTGTCGCAGATCTCGGTTCGCATGCCCGCACTCACCGCGATCACGGCGTCGGCGTACTCGACCGCATTGCGTTCGACCCAGCTCGACACCCGGTACCCGCCGCCGAGTTGCTCGGCCTTCCACGGACGCGACGGTTCGAGCGAATGCGCGGTGAGGACATGGGGCACGTCGTAGAGCTGCCCGGCCAGGTGCCCGGCGAGACCGGTGTACCAGGTGTGAGAGTGCACGACGTCGGCGTCGGCCGCGCCGACGGCCATCCGCAGGTCGGCCGAGAGGGTCGTGATCGCCGCGTTCGCCCCGGCCAGCCCAGGGTCGGGGGTGTACACCGCTGCGGTCTCCCGTTCGGCGCCCATGCAGTGCACGTCGACGGTGATGAGATCGCGGAGATGGCGGACCAATTCGGTGACGTGGACACCGGCACCGCCGTAGACCTCAGGTGGATATTCCCGTGTCATCATCGCCACCCGCATGATCTCGACGCTAGTGCCATCGCGCGCAGTTCGCCATCGGTGCCGGTAAACGGTCGCCGCGACCGGGACGCGGGCATTCTTCTGGCCCGGTCACCTGGCCGACGGGTTCGATGGCGGTTAAGTTGGGGGAGTGAGATCTGAGCCGCACGTCCTCGGCATCGTCCTCGCAGGCGGCGAAGGCAAGCGTCTGTATCCGCTGACGATGGACCGCGCCAAACCTGCGGTGCCCTTCGGCGGTGCCTACCGGCTGATCGATTTCGTGTTGTCCAACCTGGTCAATGCCGGTTACGAACGCATTTGCGTGCTGACACAATACAAGTCGCACTCGCTGGACCGGCACATCTCGCAGACCTGGTGGACGTCGGGATTCCATGGCGAGTACATCACCCCGGTCCCGGCCCAGCAGCGGCTCGGACCCCGCTGGTACACCGGCAGTGCCGACGCGATCTTCCAGTCGATGAACCTCATCACCGACGAACGGCCCGAGTACATCGTCGTCTTCGGCGCCGACCACGTGTACCGGATGGACCCGTCGCAGATGGTGGCGGCGCATGTCGAATCCGGTGCCGACGTGACGGTCGCCGGAATCCGCGTCCCGCGCGCCGAGGCGACGGCCTTCGGCTGCATCGACTCCGACGAGAGCGGCAAGATCACCCGCTTCCTGGA
This sequence comes from Gordonia terrae, assembly GCF_001698225.1. Classification (NCBI taxonomy): domain Bacteria; kingdom Bacillati; phylum Actinomycetota; class Actinomycetes; order Mycobacteriales; family Gordoniaceae; genus Gordonia; species Gordonia terrae. The sequence goes on along the minus strand of NZ_CP016594.1, from coordinate 3,784,498 downwards.
GAAGCCGTCGGATCCGCCGGGGACGCCGGACGATCCCGAGTCGACGTTCGCGTCGATGGGCAACTACGTGTTCACCACCGAGGCGCTGGTCGACGCGCTGCGCGCCGACGCCGCCGACTCGGACTCCGATCACGACATGGGCGGCGACATCATCCCGGCCTTCGTGCGCCGGGATACCGCGTATGTCTACGACTTCAAGGACAACGATGTCCCCGGTGCCACCGAACGCGACACCGGCTACTGGCGGGACGTCGGAACGCTGGACGCGTTCTACGAGGCACACATGGACCTCGTGTCGGTGCACCCGATCTTCAATCTGTACAACGGCCGCTGGCCCATCCGCGGCGAGACACACAACCTGCCGCCCGCCAAGTTCGTCCAGTCCGGGGTCGCCGAGGACTCGGTCGTGGGATCCGGCTGCATCATCTCCGGGGGCACGGTCCGCAACTCGGTGCTGTCCTCGAACGTCATCGTCGAGGACGGCGCGGTGGTCGAGGGCAGCGTGCTGATGCCCGGCGTCCGCGTCGGAAAGGGTGCCGTCGTCCGCAAGGCGATCCTCGACAAGAACGTCGTGGTGGGCGACGGCGAGCAACTCGGTGTCGACGTGAGCGCCGACCGCGAGCGGTTCTCGGTCAGCGCCGGCGGTGTGGTGACGGTGGGGAAGAACATCCGGGTCTAGCGCGGATGTCCGTCCCGCAAGGCCGCGCCGATGAGTGTCGCGATGTCGTCGCCGGCGTCGTCCGGGAGTGCATCGATCGGCCACCAGCGCAGATCCACCGACTCGTCGCTGCGCACGACGCGCGGTAGTCCGCCGTCGGACGTCGGTGCGGCGATCACCCGGTACCGGACGTCGAGGTGGCGCGTGGGGACGCCCAGCGAGCAGGTGATCGGGTGGGTGTGCAGATGCACGATCCCGCCTCCGGGATCGGCGGGGTCCGCCGAGTCGAGCACGAGGTCGGGCATGCCCGATTCCTCTCGCGCCTCACGCAGCGCCGCGTCGGCGATGGTGTCGTCGGCCGGTTCGCAGTGTCCGCCGAGCTGAATCCACTTGCCGACCCGGGGATGCAGGGTGAGCAGGACGTGCCGGCGGGTGGCGTCGAAGACGATCGCCGAACCCGTCAGATGTCCCGGCGCACTGGCTCGTAGGCATGCCTGCGAGGATGCCGCCAGGAATGCGAGGTACGTGTGACGGAGCGTGTCCTGGTCGGGATCGGATGTGTCCCAATGGGTGAGGGCCTCGACGGCGGATGCGTGCAGCGACTCGGCGGTCACAGCTCGAGTACCCAATCGGCGGTGGGGGCGGGGTCGCGCAGGCCCGCCGGCTCGAGGGGGTGACCGATCGCGACCGCGCCGAGTGGTTCCCAACTCGGGTCGAGGCCGAGGACTCGGCGTACGGTCGGCGCGGCGAAGATGGTCGACCCGATCCAGCAGCTGCCGAGGTCGCGCACCGACAGCGCCGTGAGCAGGGTGGCGACCGCTCCGCCTGCGGCCACGGTGAACATCGTGTGTTCGGCCGTGTTCCGCCGCTCGTCGGGGTACTCGTGAACGCCGTCGGGCACGAGGAACGGGATCACCAGTTCCGGGGCGTCGTAGAGGATCTGGCCGCGCCGCAACCGTTTCTCGATGGACTCGGTTGTCTTGGAATCCGATTCGAGGTCGGCGCGCCACTCCTGCGCCATCGCGTCGAGGAGTTCCCGGCGCCGCGGGCCGGACCGCACCCAGACGAAGCGGACCGGATGCGTGTGGTGTGGAGCGGGGGCGGTGAGCGCCTCGCCGAGCGCGGCACGCAACTCGGCGGGGTCGACAGGCCGGTCGGCGAAGTTCCGCACCGAACGCCGCGTGCGGATGGCCTCGCGACGTCCCTGGGCGATCGCCTCCTCGGTCCCGAGGCGGAACAGGTCCTCCTCGTAGGGGCGGATCAGATCGGCGGCCGTGGTCCCGTCGTCCGCCGGACCGAAGCCGCGGACGACGGCGACGGGGACCGCCGCGAGTTTGCCCTTCACGAGATCGGCCGCCGCGGCGAGTTCGTCGGCCACCGCGATCTCGGTGACGATCAACGGGTTTCCGTAGTCGTCGACACCGCCCTCATACGGATGGGTCACGGCGATGCCCGACGCGCCGATGGCGACGTCGGTCTGCCCGGTCCGCCAGGCGCGGCCCATCGTGTCGGTGATGATCACCGCGACGTCGAGGTCGGCGACCTCGGCGATGGCGAGTCGGAGGGCCGCCGCGCTGCGGTCGGGGTTCTCCGGGAGCAGTGCGAGCTGGTCGCTGCGTACGTTCGAGCCGTCGATCCCGGCCGCGGCCTGGACCAGGCCCAGCCGGTTCTCGGTGATCAGGGTCCGGTTCTTGCGTGCCAGCACGCGCACCGATTCGTCGTCGACGAGGCGCCGGCGCAACGCGTCGCGCTCCTCGGGGTCGCTCGGCGCGTCGACCATCCGGCCCTCCGCCTTGGAGATGATCTTGCTGGTGACCACCAGGACGTCACCGGACTCGAGCCACGGTGCGGCGGAGAGGATCTCGCGCGCGACGTCGGAGTCGGCGGTGAACTCGGGCAGGCCGGTCACCGGATGGATCTCGAGGTGGCCCGGGGCGCGGTGGTCGGGGCGGGCGGTCACGCGCTGCCCTGGTTGGAGTCGGGGAGCGCGACGTCGACGAGCGCGCACGCCGCGCGCACCATCTGGGCGGTGGAGGCGGGATCGGTCATGAGGAGGGGTGCGGCGCCGATGGCGATGCCGTCGACGGTGGCGTGGTCGCCCTCGGCGATCAACCACCCGTCCAGGATGCCGTTGCCGCTGCGGGCGCCGTAGTGCCCGGCGATGCCCTCTGCCGAGGACTCGACCTCGATCACCGACAGACACTCGTCGGCCATGCCGCGCAGCGGCCGATTGTCGATGACCGGGGAGATACCGACCACCGGGGCCTTCGTCTGCCGCAGCGCGCTGCGCATCCCGGGAACGCTGACGATCGCGCCGATGCTCACGACCGGGTTCGACGGCGCGAGCAGGACGACGTCGGCGTCGGCGATCGCGTCGAGGACGCCGGGTGCGGGTGCGGTGTCATCCGAACCGACCTGCGCGAAACCGAAGGTGGGGATCTGGGCGCGATGGCGCACCCACCATTCCTGGAAGTGGATCGCGACCCGTTCGCCGTCCTCGCCGTCGGGCTTGGCGACCACGACGTGGGTCTCGTGACGGTCGTCGGTCACGGGCAGGAGCCGCACACCGGGATTCCATCGGCGGGACAGCGCGGCGGTGACGTCGGACAGCCGGTACCCGGCATCGAGCATCTGGGTCCGGATGAGATGCGTCGCGAGGTCGCGATCGCCGAGGCCGAACCAGTCCGGATCGGCACCGTAGGCGGCGAGTTCCTCCTTCGCGTGCCAGGACTCGTCGCGCCGGCCCCACCCGCGTTCGGGATCGATCCCGCCGCCGAGGGTGTACATGCACGTGTCGAGATCAGGACAGATGCGGACGCCGTGCATCCACGCGTCGTCGCCGACGTTCACGATCGCGGTGATCTCGTGTTCGCTCGCCTGGCCCCCGGACGAGTCGTCCTGCGGGGCCGGGAACGCCGTCGGCCCGAACAATTCGCGCAGACCGAGGAGGAATCGTGCCCCTCCGACGCCCCCGACGAGTACGGTCACCTTCACAGCAGGTACTCCTTCACACCGCCACTGTAGTGCGCGGTGTGCGAGGGCGGTCAGGGGCTGTCGGCGCGGTCGGGGACGATTCCGACGGGTGCCGGGGTCGGTGTGACATTCACGTCGGGTTGAGGTCAATGTCGTGTCGAGTCACAGCGTTGTCGGATCCTGGTGGTAAACAGAGAATCTTTGACTTCAACTTGACCGCGACCGCCCCGGGCGTGTGTAATCACATCAGTGTCATTCCGAGTTTGAGATCGAGAACCTCTGGATCGAAAACCGCTGGACTTCAACGGATTCGATTGTATGTTCGAACTCGGGTGAGGGTCGGTTCCGGCACTTCGCGGGCCGTCGCTCGGGCGCTGTGTGTACGACTGATGTGGGAGTTTCCGCATCCGTAGTACAAGTGGTGTGGCAACAGTGGTGGGTGCGGCACACAGGCCGTGTTCGCAGAGGACGCAGAAACTACCAACATCCCGAGCTAGGAGGCGCCGACGATGGCTTTGGAAAACCCGATCGGCAATCCGCTTGAACCACAGAATCGCCCGCAATTCACCGCCGAGTTCAATACCCTTGGCCCCGTAGATGATTCGATGATCGGTGGCACCGCCGCTGCGTCGGTCATCGGTGTCGGCACCGATTTCGGACCGCCCGCCGCCGACGACGCGGACCCGACTCGCCGTCATCTCTCGTTGGTGCCCAACGACTTCGACGATCTCTTCGACGCCGTCGAGGACCAGTGGCAGGACCGCGCCCTGTGCGCGCAGACCGACCCCGAGGCGTTCTTCCCCGAGAAGGGTGGGTCGACGCGCGAGGCCAAGCGGATCTGCCAGGGCTGCGAGGTGAAATCCGAATGCCTCGAGTACGCACTGCACAACGACGAGCGCTTCGGGATCTGGGGCGGCTTGTCCGAGCGTGAGCGCCGTCGCCTCAAGCGCGGCATCATCTGAGTCGGCGGCCCCATCCGGGGATCGCCCGACGCATCGATCGACCTCACTGTCGGCCGGCCGAACGGCTACCGCAGTACTCGACCGCGGATCACTCTGGTCCGCGGTCGATCGTGTCTTCGTCGACGCCCAGGTGGGTCGCCACCTGTTGCACGAGGACCTCGTGGATCAGATCCAGCAACTCGGTGCCCTTCTTGGCCCGGGACTCCAGCGGCCGGCGGAACAGGATGATCTGCGCACGCGTCGGCGCACCGTTCACATCCATCCCGGCGGGAATCAGCCGAGCCAGTGGGACGGCGCCGTCGGCGGTCACCTCGTCGGGCCACTCGACGGTCTCCGGATCGCGCGGCAGCAGCCGCGGGATCTCGTCGACGGCGATGTCGAGGCCGGCGATCTGGTCATGCCACTGCGCGTCGATCTCCGCGAATGCCTCCAGCGCGACCGCGTCGAATTCGTCGGATCGGCTGTTGTGCGCGGGCACCCCCTGGGGGAGCAGCGGCGAGCGAAGTCCGCGTCCGCGACGATCGCGATGTCGCCCCACCCGCCGCCGGCCGCGGCGGGACTCCGGCAGGCCGGAGGAGCCACGTGGAGTCGGCTTCGGGTCGATACGCATGGCGAGAGTGTAGGAGGTCGGGTGAGCCCCTGTCTCCTCCGGCCGCCCGTGTCTTCGCCGGCCGCGCAGTGAGCGTGTCGTCGAGGTGGTTGCGAGCGACGAGGGCTAATCTCGTCACGTGAAGCTTCCCCGACTGTGCTGCCGACCCGGCTGCGCCCGATCCGCGGTGGCTACCCTGACCTTCGTCTACGCCGAGTCGACCGCGGTGATCGGTCCGCTCGCGACGTCGCAGGAGCCGCACTCCTGGGACCTGTGCGATGACCACGCCCGCCGGATCACCGTCCCGCGGGGTTGGGAGATGCTGCGCAGCGAGCGCGGTTTCTCCGCGCCGCCGGCCGAGGATCAGGAGCTGACCGCCCTCGCCGAGGCGGTCCGGGAAGCCGGGGCCGTCGCCGGGGGCGGACGCCCGCGGTATGTCGACCGCGGTCCCATCGACGCACTCGACGCCTTCGAGGACACCCACTTCGCCGACGCTCACCGCGAGGCCGTGGAGGATCGTCGATCGGGGCGCCACCGCGCCGGACCGGTCGATGCACCGTCGCAGCCGGCCGGGGCCCCGCGACACCAGACCCGCCCCCGTCCGGGACGTCGCGGGCACCTTCGGGTACTGCCGGACCCGGTCGACTGACCGGTCACCACCGCGCGGGGGGCGTGGACTCCGTCGACGTCGAGGAGGGACGTCGCCACCGCGACGATGTGCCGTTCCCATGCACACCGACTCCGCGAGCTGGCTACCCTGGTCACATGCGAACCGGTTCCCCCGACCTCGACGACGCCGAGGAGCTGATCTCGGCCGATGTCGACGGTTTGCTGAGAACGGTTGCGCTCGCCGGTGCGCAGGTACGCGCCGTTGCCGAAGCGGTCCGCGAAGGTGTGCTCGCGCCGCTCGCCGAGCTGCGCCCGCGCAGCGTGGTCGTGGTCCACGGGTCCAGCGGGGTGTCGCATCGGGCCACCGAGTTCGCGGTGGCGACCCTGGCGGCCCGGGTGGATGTCCCGGTGGTCAGCGGACCGGTGTTGCCCGGGTGGATCGGGCCGCTGGATGTCGTGATCATCGCCGGCGACGACGCCGGGGACATGGCACTCGCCGACGCGGCCGCGCGCGCGTTACGCCGGCGGGCGGAGGTGGTGGTGCTCGCGCCGGTGGCCGGTCCGCTCCAGGATGCTCTGGGCGGCAACGGAATCGATCTCGCGCCACGCTTCGACATCGAACCGCGTTTCCGGTTCGTCGGATTCGCGGCGGCGCTGCTCGCGGTGTTCGGGGCGCTGACGCAGGTCCGGTTCACCGGCGCCGTGCCCGTGCTCGACGACCTCGCCGACGCGCTCGACGCCGAGGCCACCACCGGGCATCCGGCACGCGACGCCTTTCACAATCGCGCGAAGTCGTTGGCGCTTCGGGTCCAGGGGCGTCCCACGGTGTGGACCGCGGACAGCCCAGCCGGTGCGGCCATCGCCCGTCACGCGGTTGCCGGGCTCGTCGGCCTGTCCGGGATCGTCAGCGCCGCAGCCGAACTCGCGGATGTCTCGCGGATGGTGCAGCTGCTCGGCGCGCGTCCGGACAGCGGACCCGCCGCCGACTCCATCTTCTACGATCCCGACTTCGACGGACCGCCGCCGGCCCCCGCGCCACGAGTTCAGGTCGTGTCGACCGGCCGGCGGGAGTGGTACACGCGCCAGCGCGTCGCCGGCCTGGGCGAGGTCGATGTGCTCATCGGAGCCGATCGTGCAGAGCAGACTTCGGCCGCCGGGGGCTCGGACGGTCGGGAATGGGACGACCGGCGCCCGGCGCCGGGCGAGGATCCGGTGGCCGACGGCCCGGGGGATGTACTGGATTTCCTGATCGTGGCACTACGGGTCGAGATGGCGGCGGTGTACCTCCGCCTGGTTGGGAACGCGATGCAATGAGGATTATCGACGGTGTGGTGCGCCCCTACGCGTGGGGTTCACGGACGGCGATCGCGTCGATGCAGGGCAGACCCGTCCCGTCGGCGCATCCCGAGGCCGAGTTGTGGTTCGGTTCCCACCCGGCGGGCTCGGCTCGCTGTGTGGACGTCGCCGGGATCCAGCAGGATCTCGTCGATGTGATCGACGCCGATCCGGTCGGCACGCTCGGCGCGGCGAGCACGGCCGCCTTCGGCGAGCGCCTGCCGTTCCTCCTCAAGGTGCTCGCCGCCGAGGAACCGCTGTCGCTCCAGGCACACCCGTCCGCCGAGCAGGCCCGCGCGGGATTCGAACGTGAGAACTCGCGCGGTGTCGGTCTCGAGGCCCGCGACCGCAACTACCGGGACCCGTGGCACAAACCCGAACTGATCGTCGCCACGACCCCGTTCGACGCCCTGGCCGGTTTCCGCCGGCCGGAGGACACCGTCCGGTTGCTTCGTGCACTGCAGGTGAGCGAACTCGACCCGTATCTCGGGATGCTGGCCGGCCAGCCGGATTCCGAGGGGCTGCGCGCGCTGTTCACGACGTGGTTGACGCTGCCCGAGTCCCTCCTCCGTCAACTCGTCCCGGCGGTGCTCGCCGGCGCGGTCACCGTTCTCAGCGCGGGCGAGTCCGATTTCGTTGCCGAACTGCGCACCGTCTGTGAACTCGGAGAGGCCTATCCGAACGACCCCGGTGTCCTCGCGTCGTTGCTGCTCAACAACATTCACCTCGAACCCGGGCAAGGGCTCTATCTGTCCGCCGGCAACCTGCACGCCTACCTCCGGGGTACCGGTGTGGAGATCATGGCGAACTCCGACAACGTGCTGCGCGGTGGACTGACGCCGAAGCACATCGACGTGCCCGAGCTGTTGCGAGTCCTCGACTTCACCCCCGTCGACGTCGCCGATCTGACACCGCAGGTGCGGACGATCGGTGCCGAACGGATCTACCTCACCCCCGCGCCGGAGTTCCGGCTGTCGCGTGTCGAACTCGACGGCACCGGGCTCCATCACGCCTCGTCGATCTGCTTCGACATGCCCGGCCCACAGATCCTCGCCGTGCTCAGCGGCGCGGTGGAGGTCCGGCCCGCGGGCGGGGCACCGCTCACCGTGACGGCCGGACGGGCCATGTGGATCACCGACGACGACCCGGACGTCATCGTCCGCGCGGCCTCGGCTCGCGCGGTCTTCTACCGCGCGCTGGTCCCGGCGGCGGTCACGGCGCATCCCGGACTGACCTCGACGGTGGCCACCGCGGCCGAATGATCCGGCCGCAGACCACGGTCGGTGCTGCGGGTCAGTGTCGGACGGGTGCCGGCGCCGCGGCTGCGGCGGGTTCCGGATAGCCGCCGATCAGGGTCCATTCGTCAGGGGTCGCAACCATCGTGACCAGGGTGGGCCGGTCGCCGGTGTCGAGCGAGATGTCCTGCGGGGTCCGCGGATTCTGCCGCAGTCCCACCGTGGCGCCGTCCGTCGGTTCTCCCAGTCCCGGAGCGACGACGATCATCCGGGTGGTGTCGGGCGCCGGGGAGGGCGGAGTGACCCCGTCGACGATGACCAGGGCCGGGCCCGGGCGCGCGGGCGTGCGGTGACCGGCGAGTGACAGCGCGCTCGGGTCTCCCACGGCGGTGACCACCGGTGTCCACCGGTGCGGGCGGTCGGTGTGCACGCGTACGGCGGCGCCGACCGCGACGGCGCGCAGGGCGATCTGGGCGACGACGTGGATGCCCGCGGCCACCGACACCGTGGAGATACCGGGCCCGACGAGCCGGGTCGCGACCGCACGGCCGGCGTGATCGGCCCCGATCAGCTGTCCGCAACCACCGGCCGGGAGGCGTGCCGAGGCGAGGAACGCGTCCGCCTCCGCTCCGGCGAGTAACGGAACCGCCCGGTCGAGGCGGGTCGAGGTCGAGATGGGGAGACTGGCTGCGAGAGCATCGAATTGGCGACCATCGAGCGGGATCAACCCGGCCGGCCACTCGGTCAGTGCGCGCCGCGCGGCCGGGAATTCGTTGAATCGGACGATCCCCGACACCTCGACGGTCGTGCGTTCACCGCGCCGCCTGCGCTCGGCTGCTCGCGGACGCAACTTCACGGTGACCGTCGTCGAGACCGCGGAGTTGACCCAGACGTCGCGGAGCACGGCGGTCAGCGCGGCCGGTTCGACGGCTGCGCTGCGCATCCGCAGACCCGCCACGCCGATCGAGTCGCGCTCCTCCGACAGCGAGTCGAGGGTCGCCCCCTCGGTCAGCTGCGTCGTGATCGCGGTGATCTGCGCGGCCGACAGAATCGTCGTCGACAGGCCTTGTTCGGCAAGCCTTTTCGCGACGCGGCGGGTAGTCACGGTCGCCGTGCGCAGGGCGCCGGTCGCGCCTCCGCCGCGGCGGGCGACGGCGTCGGCACAATCGAGCGGGTTCAGCCGCAGGACGACCAGAACCGACCGCTGGGCAGTCGCCGACAGCGGACCCAGAGTCCGGTCGTAGGTGGCCGGCGCGACGCCCGAACCCCAGACGCGCACGCCGTGGCTGATCACCTCGATGCTGCTCAGCTGGATGTCGTAGGGGCTGATGCACTCGGCGAGCACACCGAGGGGGACCACCTGGCCCGATTCATCGGCCATCTCGCTGTGCCCGGGGGTCAGATAGGTGACGGCGGGACCTCCCGGGTCCACCCGGACCACCGTCACGAGGGTGTCGCCGACCCATCGCGCACCGATGGTCGTCGGCGCCGTCGAACGACGGGCCGCGGCATGGGTGTTGGGCGCAGGCAATGGGATGTCGAAGGGGGCCGGGGCCAGATCGGCGTGGTCGCGACGCATGCGCGCCCACGAGAACGACAGGTGCGCGACGATCCGGCCGAACACCGACGGCCGATCGCCCAGGTGCACCAGGCCTGCCGAGACGACCACGGCGACACCGAGCGCGGTCGCGCCCCAGACGCTGCCGGACACGGTCCACACGACGAGCCCGATCGCCAGGATCGCCTCGATCAGGACGAGTGTGGGCAGTGCCATCCCACGCGTGTTCCGCTCCACGGTTGCGACCCCCTCGATCACCGCTGCCGACCGCCGTGTGGCGCCCACCGAGTGTGTGCACAAGCGGTGGAGCCCCACACGTCAGGGGCATGTTTGTCGGTTAGGCTACTACCGCGCGGCAGGGGGTATGCCGCAGGAGATCACAGCCCGCCCGCCGCCGGATGAGGTCCGGCGCTGTGGAACGGGTGCGGACAGGGGGAGTCGTGGCACGTCAGCTGACGACCAAAGCCCAGGTCAACGGTTATCGTTTCCTGATCAAGCGGCTGGAGCACGCGCTCGTTCGGCGCGACGTCCGGATGCTGCACGATCCCATGCGCTCCCAATTGCAGGCGCTCGTGGTCGGAACGGTGCTCGGTCTGCTCGTCCTCGGCGGGTGCGGGATCTGGGGCCTCATCCGACCGCAGGGTTCGGTCGGCGACGCCACGATCGTCGTCAGCAAGAACAGCGGCAGCACCTACGTGCTGATCGAGGACACCCTGCATCCCGTGCTGAACCTCGCCTCCGCGCGGCTGGTGACCGGGAGTTCGGAGTCGCCGACGTCGGTCGGGGACAACAAGCTCAAGCCGTACCCGCGTGGGCCCCTGCTGGGCATCCCCGGCGCGCCGGCCGCCCTGCCGGGATCGTCGCACGCGGACTCCTCGACCTGGACGGTGTGCGATTCGTCCACGGTGTCGGAGGCGCCGACCGAGTCGGTGGAACTGACCGTCATCGCCGAGACACCGCGCCTCGGCGATTCGATCGGGACGGCGCGCCCGGCCGACGCCGTACTCGTCGACGCCGGTGACGAGACCTTCCTCGTGTACCAGTTGTTCCGAGACGGTGTCTGGAGTCCGGTGCGCGCCTCGGTCGACACCGCGAGCGTGCCGGTGATGCGCGCCCTCGGGCTCGAGGGGGTCACGCCCCGGCAGATGTCCACCGGCCTGTTGAACACGTTCCCCGTGGTCGATCCACTTGCGGTGCCGGAGATCCCGGGTGCCGGGCAACCGGGCGCGGTCGACGGCGTGAGCATCGGCAGCGTCGTCAAATCGGTCGGCGTCGACGACACCACGACCTTTCACCTCGTGCTGCGCGACGGGGTCCAGGAGATCAGTGCCCCGACCGCCGAGCTCATGCGATTGGCCGACTCCGACGCCGCGCCGGTGGCCACTGTCGCACCGGGACAGCTCGCCGCGCTGAAAACCCTGAGCTCAGAACCCGTCTCGGACTTTCCCGAGATCGCACCGGAGCTGCTGAACGTGAGCGGCGATCCGACGCTGTGCCGCACCTGGACTCGCGACACGGGCGAACCCCGCGCGCAGACCTCATTGCTCGCAGGTCGCGAGCTCCCACTCGGTTCGGATGCGGTGCCGGTCCGTCTGACCTCGTCCGACGGCGCCGGTCCGAACCTCGATGCGGTCTACGTGCCTCCGGGTTCGGGTGAGTACCTGCAGGTGACCGGCAACGAAGCAGACAGCTCGCGCACCGAATCCCTGTTCTATGTCAACGATTCGGGCGTCCGGTTCGGCATCCCCGACTTCGAGACCGGCGGAATCCTCGGGCTCGGGGACTCCCCGTCCCGCGCCCCGTGGTCGGTCGTGACCCTGCTGGCACCCGGACCGAGCCTGACGCGCGAGAACGCGCTCGTGGCGCACGACGGTCTGGAGACCGCCCGGCTCGAGGCCGGTGCGGAGCGCACCGAGGCGCCGTCGGCAGGCGGATGATCGGCGACGGTGCCGCCGCAGATCTACGTGAGTGGACCGCCGACGATGTTGCCGACGATGCCGCGGATGACGTTCGTGCCGTCCTCGGATCGAAGTTCCTCGTACCAGGCGGCGGTTGCCTCCGGGTCTTTGCCATGCGTGACGTCGCACCGCTTGCGCGCGCGGAGGACGAGGTCGGCGGCCCGCTCGGTACGTGACCTCTCGTAGGCCGCGAGTGCCGCGTGCGGGTCGTCGGCGTGGTCGCGGAAGGCGAACTGCAGGGCGATCGCGTCTTCCATCGCCGAGCAACCACCCTGGCCGATGTCCGGAGTCGTGTTGTGCGCGGCGTCGCCGAGCAGCGCGACGCGTCCTTTGACCCAGGTGTGGAACGGGTCGGTGTCGAGGATCTCCACCCGGTTGGTGGTCTCGGGATCCAGTGCCCGGATCAGCTTCTGGACACCGGGAGCCCATGCCGCGAACTCCTCGGCGAGCACGTCACGCGCCGTGCCGCGTTCGAACGGGGCTCCCTCCGACATGGTGACGTCGAAGAAGAAGTAGAATCTGTTGTCCGCGACCGGCATCACCGACACCCGACGCGAATCACCCACGTAGGTGGTCCATTCGGTCGCCGGTCCGATCTCCTCGTCGATCGGGACCAGCCCGTTGAAGTTGACGTACCCCGCGTACCGGCGTTCGACTATCCGGCCGAGGACGTAGTCGCGAGCGAGCGATCTCGCACCGTCGGCGGCGATCACGATGTCGCCGTGAGCGGTGCTGCCGTCGGCGAATTCGACGGTGGCGTGTTCCGGACCGTCGTGGACGGCGACCATCTTCTTGCCGAATCGGATCTCGTCGTGACCGAAGGCGTTCATCAGCATCAGCTGGAGGTCGGCGCGTGCGATCGGATACGGACGCTGCCCGACCTCATCGATGAGCGGTGCCATGCTGAAGCGGCACATCGTCTCTCCTGTGAAAGCGTCGACGTAGCTCATCGAGTCGACGATGCCGCCGAGCGCGGCCGTCTCGGCTTCCAGGCCCAGATGATTCAGGCACTTGACCCCGTTGGACCAGACCGAGATCGCCGCGCCCACCGGCCGGTTCTCGGTGACCTGCTCGTACACCTCGACCTCGTGCCCGAGTTGTCGCAACGCGATGGCCGCCGAGGTCCCGCCCATACCGGCGCCGATGATCACTGCTTTCACAGGAACCCAGGCTAGGGGTCCCGGCGCCGCGGCGCGCGACGAGCGTCCGGCACACCGGCCGCGTCGGTCGTCGGCGCGGCGACGACGCGAGCCGCCGGAAGCAGTGCGGTCAGGACCGGTGGTGGCCGGTGACGAGCGCGGTCACCATCTCCTGCCATTGGTGCGTGATCGTCTCGAGGCCCAGCCCGACGTCCACGAGCAGGTAGCGCACCGAACTCGCCGACAGTGGCGCCTGGACGGTGAGCGCGAGGAAATCCAGCGCGCCGTCGAAACCCAGCTGCCGCAACAGGATCTGCACATGTTGGGTGGATGTGCGGGCCACCGGATGGCTCATGAAATCCTCTGCGCCCGCGCCGGCCTCCAGCAGGATGTCCAGGTGGTCGGAGGTGAGCTTGAGACGCGCGCGCCCGTAGGCGAGCAGTCGGTCGAGCGGGGGAGCACCGGGACCCAGCGGCTCCGGGCCCGACAGGTACGCCTGCTGGATCTCGGACTCGCTGTGGTCGAGAAGGGCGAGCATGAGTCCGGTCCGGCTGCCGAAGCGGCGGAACACCGTGCCCTTGCCCACACCCGCCTCGCGCGCCACGGCCTCCATCGTCACCGCGGCCGCGCCGTGATGATCGATCAGGTTCTTGGCGGCAGCCAGCAACAGACGCCGGTTACGTGCGGCGTCGGCACGTTCGGTCCCCGAAGGATTGAGCGAGATGTGGAGCGGGGAGTGGTCGGGCCCATTCGGCACGTGATGAGCGTAACTCTTGACCAGATCCGGAATGAATCGGACCCTGGTCCGGTTAGAGCAAGTCGTAGACGAGGTCTCGCGGACCCCCACGGACCCCTGTGCCATCGAGAGGAATCACATGTCGGAACGAGTCGTCGAACTGGTCGCGCTGGTCGGAAGCCTGCGCGCAGCATCCCTGAACCGTCAGCTCGCCCACGTGGCCGCGGACAACGCGCCGTCGGGGGTCTCCATCACCGTCGTCGACGACCTCGGCTCGCTGCCGTTCTACAGCGAAGATGTCGACATCGAGGATCAGCTCGACGCCGGCGTGGCGAAGCTGCGCCAGGTGGTCGGGGCGGCCGATGGCGTGCTGATCGCCACCCCGGAGTACAACGGCACCATTCCCGCCGCGCTGAAGAACGCGATCGACTGGCTGTCGCGGCCCTACGGCACCGGAGCGCTCACCGGCAAGCCCGTCGCGGTCCTGAGCGCGGCCCTCGGTCAGTACGGCGGCGCGTGGACCCGTGAGGACACCCGCAAGTCCGTCGGCATCGCCGGCGGTCGTGCCATCGAGGAGGCCGACCTCGGCCTGCAGGTCGCCGCTCTTCCCGAGGGTGGTCTGACCGATCCGGCCATCGTCGATAAGGTCGTCGCCTCGGTCTCCCGACTCGTCGACGAGGTCGCTGTCAGCGCCTGATCACCCGACGACGTCCGACGCCGCGCCCGGCTCAGCCCGGCGCGGCGTCGTCGTGTCCGGGGGTCGACCGCGTGCTGATGTGGATGGGCGGTGGACATGTTGTGGACGGTCTCGGGACAACCTGTGAGCGACACGCCGAACACGCGGCGGACACGCCCGGATTTACGATCGTGCACCGCTCCGACCTGCACGTCTTCCATCAATGTTATTCACAACCCCTTGTGGTGGTCAGAAATGTCAGCCACTAGGTGTAGTGTTTGCGTTACCAGTCAGGCACAAGACGAGAAGCAGTTCGACTCCTCGACAAAGCCGCCGAGATGGTGATCCAGGTCACCATCTTCACGCTGGAAAACCGCACGTCACTGGCGATTCCTACGACCCGAGGAGTACCTCCGAATGTCAATCACCGTCTACACGAAGCCGGCCTGCGTCCAGTGCAATGCCACCTACAAGGCCCTCGACAAGCAGGGTCTGTCCTACGAGATCGTCGACATCAGCGAAGATGCCGAGGCGCGTGACTACGTGATGGCGCTCGGCTACCTGCAGGCGCCCGTCGTGGTCGCCGGCGACGCGCACTGGTCGGGCTTCCGTCCCGACCGCATCAAGGCGCTCGCCACTGCCGCTGCCTGATCCGACGGTCGTCACCATGACGGTGGCGACGTCCGCCGACCGGCGATGTGAACAGCGATCCGACGGGGAAGCCGGATCGCATCGCATCTCCGCAGTCATCGAGGAAATGGTCACGCCGGTCACGGCGTTGATACCGACAGCGCCCGCCAGGACATGACCCCGCGGGCGAGATCCACGAGAACGACCAGTTTGGAGGAGACATGGCGGCAGCCGCATCGCCGTTGATCGTGTACTTCTCCTCCGTATCGGAGAACACCCACCGGTTCGTCCAGAAGCTGGACATGCGCGCCGAGCGCATCCCGCTCCTCGATCGGACCGGTGTTTTCCGTGTCGACGAGCCGTACGTCCTGGTCTGTCCGACCTACGGCGGGGGCAAGGCGACGGGGCAACCCGGCGGCTACGTCCCCAAGCAGGTCATCCGCTTCCTCAACGACGAGCACAACCGATCGTCGATCAGGGGGGTGATCGCGGCGGGCAACACCAATTTCGGTGAGGAGTTCTGCTACGCCGGCGACGTCATCGCACGAAAGTGTCGGGTGCCCTACCTGTACCGATTCGAACTGATGGGCACCACCGACGACGTCGACCGCGTGCGCGCGGGGCTCGCGGAGTTCGCCCAGAGTCCGGCGTTCGCGGCAGGTGTGTCGCTCAGCGCCTCGCCCGCCTGACCCGACGTTCGCGCGTCACCAGGCTTTGTCGTACCCCGTCGATACCGTGCCCATCATCGGCCTCAGCCACCACTATCCGCAGGAGTCATCTGTCGTGTCGCCCACCGCCGCCGTCTCGGACACCACTTCAGCCAGCAAGTCGGGCGTGCACCCCGGGCCTGCGGGGCATGATCCCGGAGAGCTCGACTTCCACGCGCTCAACGCGATGCTCAACCTGTACGACGCCGACGGCAAGATCCAGTTCGACAAGGATCGCGAGGCGGCGAACCAGTACTTCCTGCAGCACGTCAACCAGAACACCGTCTTCTTCCACGATCGCGACGAGAAGCTCGACTACCTCATCGAGGAGAACTACTACGAGCCCGAGGTCCTCGCGAAGTACGACCGGGCGTTCGTGAACGAACTGTTCGATCACGCCTACGGCAAGAAGTTCCGGTTCCCGACCTTCCTCGGGGCGTTCAAGTACTACACGAGCTACACACTGAAGACCTTCGACGGCAAGCGGTACCTCGAGCGTTTCGAGGACCGCGTCTGCATGGTGGCGCTGACCCTGGCCGACGGTGACACCACGCTCGCCCGCAACCTCGTCGACGAGATCATCTCGGGCCGGTTCCAGCCGGCGACGCCCACCTTCCTCAACTCCGGCAAGAAGCAGCGTGGCGAGCCGGTCTCGTGCTTCCTGCTGCGCATCGAGGACAACATGGAGTCGATCGGCCGGTCGATCAACTCGGCGTTGCAGCTGTCCAAGCGAGGCGGCGGAGTTGCGTTGCTGCTCAGCAACATCCGTGAGCACGGCGCGCCGATCAAGAAGATCGAGAACCAGAGTTCGGGTGTCATCCCGATCATGAAGCTGCTCGAGGACTCGTTCTCCTACGCCAACCAGCTCGGTGCCCGGCAGGGTGCGGGCGCGGTGTACCTGCACGCACACCACCCCGACATCTACCGCTTCCTCGACACCAAGCGCGAGAACGCGGACGAGAAGATCCGCATCAAGACCCTGTCGCTCGGGGTGGTCATCCCGGACATCACGTTCGAGCTGGCCAAGGCCAACGACGACATGTACCTGTTCAGCCCGTACGACGTCGAACGCGTCTACGGCGTCCCGTTCGCCGACATCAACGTGACGGACAAGTACCACGAGATGGTCGAGGACCGACGGATCCGCAAGACCAAGATCAAGGCCCGCGAGTTCTTCCAGACCCTCGCGGAGCTGCAGTTCGAGTCCGGGTACCCGTACATCATGTTCGAGGACACGGTGAACCGGGCGAACCCGATCGACGGCAAGATCACCCACTCCAACCTGTGCTCGGAGATCCTGCAGGTGTCGACGCCGTCGACCTTCAACGACGACCTGTCGTATGCCGAAGTGGGCAAGGACATCTCGTGCAACCTCGGCTCGCTGAACATCGCCAAGACGATGGACTCGCCCGACATCGGCCAGACCATCGAGACCGCGATCCGGGGTCTCACCGCGGTGAGCGACCAGACCTCGATCACCTCCGTGCCCTCGATCGAGTTCGGCAACAACAACTCTCACGCCATCGGCCTGGGGCAGATGAACCTGCACGGATACCTGGCGCGTGAACGGGTCTTCTACGGCAGCGATGAGGGCATCGACTTCACGAACATCTACTTCTACACGGTGCTGTTCCACGCCCTGCGCGCGTCGAACCGGATCGCCAAGGAGCGCGGCCGGGCGTTCACCGGCTTCGAGAAGTCGAAGTACGCGAGCGGCGAGTTCTTCGACAAGTACTTGAACAAGGTGTGGGAGCCGGAAACCCAGAAGGTGCGGGATCTGTTCGGCCAGGCCGGGATCGCCATCCCGACCCAGGACGACTGGCGCGAACTGAAGGAGGCCGTCCAGCGCGACGGCATCTACAACCAGAACCTGCAGGCCGTCCCGCCGACCGGCTCGATCAGCTACATCAACCACTCGACGAGCTCGATCCACCCGGTCGCCGCCAAGATCGAGATCCGCAAAGAAGGCAAGATCGGCCGCGTCTACTACCCGGCGCCCTACATGACCAACGACAACCTGGAGTACTACCAGGATGCGTACGAGATCGGGTACGAGAAGATCATCGACACCTATGCCGCGGCCACGCAGCACGTCGATCAGGGTCTGAGCCTGACGCTCTTCTTCAAGGACACCGCCACCACGCGCGACGTCAACAAGGCGCAGATCTACGCATGGCGCAAGGGGATCAAGACGCTCTACTACATCCGCCTGCGCCAGATCGCGCTGGAGGGGACCGAGGTGGAGGGCTGCGTCAGCTGCATGTTGTGATCCTCTCCGAGACAACAACTTTCAGTACCTCTAAGACTCCCGGCACCCACCCCACCCGTTAGACGAGGAAGAGTCATGACCTCCACCGCAAGCCACAGCCCCGCCGACGGAGCGCCCATCAAGCTGGTCAGCCGGGTCTCGGCGATCAACTGGAACCGCGTGCCCGACGAGAAGGACGCCGAGGTGTGGGATCGCCTCACCGGCAACTTCTGGCTGCCCGAGAAGGTGCCGGTGTCCAACGACATCCCGTCGTGGGGCACGCTCACCGAGTACGAGAAGCAGCTCACCATGCGGGTGTTCACCGGTCTCACCCTGCTCGACACCATCCAGGGCACGGTCGGCGCGGTGTCGCTGATCCCGGACGCGACCACCCCGCACGAAGAGGCGGTGCTCACCAACATCGCGTTCATGGAGTCGGTGCACGCCAAGAGCTACAGCTCGATCTTCTCCACGCTCTGCTCCACCAAGGAGATCGACGAGGCGTTCCGCTGGTCGGAGGAGAACGAACAACTCCAGCGCAAGGCGCAGATCGTCATGGACTACTACCGTGGCGACGACCCACTGAAGCGCAAGGTCGCCTCGACGCTGCTCGAGTCGTTCCTGTTCTACTCCGGCTTCTACCTGCCGATGTACTGGTCGAGCCGAGCCAAGCTCACCAACACCGCCGACCTGATCCGTCTCATCATCCGCGACGAGGCGGTCCACGGGTACTACATCGGCTACAAGTACCAGCGGGCGCTCGAGGTCGAGACCCCGGAGCGTCGGCAGGAACTCAAGGACTACACCTTCGAGTTGCTGTTCGAGCTGTACGACAATGAGAGCGACTACACCGAGGCGCTCTACGACGAGGTCGGGCTCAGCGAGGACGTCAAGAAGTTCCTGCGCTACAACGCGAACAAGGCCCTGATGAACCTGGGCTATGAGGCGATGTTCCCGCGCGACGAGACCGACGTGAACCCGGCGATTCTGTCGGCGCTGTCGCCCAACGCCGACGAGAACCACGACTTCTTCTCCGGGTCGGGCAGTTCATACGTCATCGGCAAGGCCGTCAACACCGAGGACGAGGACTGGGACTTCTAGTCTCGAGTCCCTCGGGATGCTACGAATCGCCGGCGGTGAGGCGGTCGTAGAGGTCGCCGAGTTCGTCGATCGTCTCGGCGATGTCGGCGGGCGCCACACCGGTCGCGCGCAATGCGGCGCGTAGCTCCGCGCCGTCGAGTGCGGTCAGCGGGTTCATCCGCGACGGCGACGGTAGCGGTGGCAGTGTCGAGGTGGTGCCGTAGAAGTCGTCGGGCCGCAACGAGTCCGGTGCCCCGGCCTCGTCCGATGTCCGCGTGTCCGCGGGGCGCGAATCGATCTCGGCCAGCAGGGCCCGAAGATCGGTACCCATCACCGTGAGCAGGGTCAGCGGGGTGCGGTCGATCTCGGCGGCCACCTCGTAACAGGTGACGAGCGCGTGGATGCACCGCGGCGCCTCGTCGGGGCAGGTGCAGTCGGTCTCGACGTCGGCGGACTCGGTGGGCACCAGCAGTTCACCCAGCGTCGGTGGTTGCTCACCGCGTGTCAGCAGCATGAGTTCGTCGACGGCGCCCCGTTCCCGGAGAAGGGTCGCGAGCGTCGCGGTGTCGACGGTGCGAGTGCTCAGGATGACGTCGAACGGTTCGAGCTGGGTGCCTTCGACCGAAGCGGTCACCTGGCCGGCGCCGATCCGCAGGCCGCGCACATGGCGATCACGGAAGTACCTGCGCGCCTTCGTGATGCGGCGACTGTCGGCAACCGACTCGCCGTCGGCGCCGCGGCCCTCGACGACGTCGACGAAACCGCGCGACCATGAGGTGAGGCCGTAACCGCGGACGGCGATCGTGCCGCGCTCGCCTCGGCGTTGCGTGCCCTTCTTGCGCACCGTCATTCGCTGACCGCCTCGTCGCGCAGCCGGAACAGCTCGAAGAGTTCGTCGTCGGCGAGGTCGGACACCCAGTTCTCACCGGCGGCGACCGTCAGTCGGGACAACTCGCGTTTCTTGGCGATCATGTCGTCGATACGCTCCTCGATGGTGCCGACACAGACGAACCGATGCACCGACACCTTCTGGTCCTGGCCGATCCGGTAGGCGCGGTCGGTGGCCTGGTCCTCGACGGCCGGATTCCACCACCGGTCGACGTGGATGACGTTGTTGGCGGCGGTCAGGTTGAGGCCGGTGCCCCCGGCCTTCAACGTCGCCAGCAGGACCGGTGGCCCGTCGTCGGCTTGGAAGTCGGCGACCATCCGGTCGCGTTCGGTGCGGCCCAGACCGCCGTGGAGCAGCGGGATCTCGGTGCCGAACTCCGCACTCAGCCACGACGAGAGCATGTCGCCGAAGGCGGCGAACTGGGTGAAGACCAGTGCGCGGTCGCCCTCGTCGGCGACCGTGGACACGATGTCGGCGAGCAGTTCGACCTTGCCCGAACGGTGTTCGCCGTCGCGGACGAGGTCGGTGCCGTCGGCGAGGTAGTGCGCCGGGTGGTTGCACACCTGTTTGAGCCGGGTCAGCGCCGCGAGCACGTTGCGGCGTCGTAGCGTCCGTTGCTGTTTGTCCCGTAGTGCTGCCATCAGTTCGTCGATCACCGCGCGGTACAACGCCGCCTGCTCGACCGTGAGGTTGGCCCGAACGGCGAAGTCGGCCTTCTCCGGGAGGTCGGCGGCGATCGCCGGGTCGCTCTTCTCACGTCGCAGGATGAAGGGGCGGGTGATCGCCGAGAGTCGTCGGAGCGCGGCCGGATCGCGGTCTCGTTCGATCGGTTCGGCGTAGCGCGCCCGGAAGACCGAGGCCGACCCGAGCAGACCGGGGTTGACCAGGTCGATGACGGCGCGGAGGTCTTCCAGTCGGTTCTCGACCGGGGTGCCGGTGAGGGCGACACGGTGATCGGCGGGGACCGTCCGAACCGCTTTGGCCGCAATGGTGTTCACATTCTTGAGGTGTTGCGCCTCGTCGACGACGATCCGGTGCCAGGGCCGGGACGCCAGCAGCTCGTGGTCGCGCGCCGCGATCGCGAAGGTCGTGACCACGACGTCGACGGAGTCCCGAATCCCGGCGAAGGCGGCGCCGGACTCGCGGGACGGCCCGTGGTGGATCGCCACCCGCAGTGTCGGCGCGAAGCGGGCGAACTCGCGCGCCCAGTTGCCGACCAGTGACATCGGGCAGACGACGAGTGTCGGCTTCGGGGGCTCGGCCTCGGGCGAACCGGGCCAACGGCTCCTCTCATGACACTCCAGCGCGATGACCTGCAGCGTCTTGCCCAGGCCCATGTCGTCGGCCAGCACACCTCCGACCCCGAGCGTCGACAGGTGGGCGAGCCAGTCCAGCCCCCGCTGCTGGTAGGGGCGCAGGGTGGCGGCCAGGTCCGCTGGTGGCGTGATGGATTCGGGTCGGAGGGTGCCGCCGTCGGCGACGTCGTCGAGCCACGACAGGCCCTCGACGCGCGAGACCGGAACGGGTAACCGATCCGACTCGCCGGTGACGAGGTTGAACAGCTCGCCGAAGTCGCTCGGCGGTTCGGTCGCAGCCAGTGCGCGCTGGGTGGCGACGAACGCGGCGGCCCGGGTCAACGCGGAACCCTCGGCGCGCATCCACACCCCGCGCACCCGGACCAGGTCGCCCTTCTGCCCGGACAACTCGTCGAGGTCGGCGTCGGTGAGCGTGATGGCGTCGGGTGTGTCGCCGAGCGCCAGCCGCCACTCGAACTCGCGGATCTCCCGCAGGCCGACCATCGCCGCCGGCGCACCGCCACCGGGCGGGGCGAGTGCGCGCAGCGTCAGGCTCGGGCGGACCTCGGCGATCGTCCGGGGGAGCAGTACCGGGATGCCGGCTGCTCCGAGCGCCGCCGCGCCGGTGGCGAAGAGTTCTTCGGCGACCTCGGTCGGCAGCAGGAAGTCGAGGGAGCCGCGGTCGGGATCGGCCCGGCCGAGATCCGGGAACTCGCGCACGGCCGTTGCCAGTTCGGTCGTCAGCTCGTCGAGCTCGTGGGCGTCGAGCCGGTGCGGTGCGACGGGTTCGACCTGCCCGTCGATGCTCCGCCGGCAGACCTGTAGTCGCCATCGAGCGGACTCGGCGACCTCGGTGCGGCTCGGCACCTCGAAGGTGTCGTCAGCCCAGGCGTCGTCCCACTGGCCCTCGGCGAGATCGTCGTACTCCGGCTCGTGCAGGCGGAAGATCAGCGAACGATCGTCGCGTGGCGCGCCGGAATTCCATCTCGACCAGCCGCCCGCGGCGGCCGCGAGGCGTTCGGGCGAGCTGGGTGGACGGGGATCGGCGTCGGGGAGCAGTGCCCGCACGATCGGTGACGCGGGTCGCGGTTCGCCGAGACGGACCGTGGAACGCGCAATGGCAGAACGGCATTCGTGGTCGACGAGCTCGGTGAGGAAGTCGTCGAGGGCTGCCGCGGAACCGTTGTGCAGCAGCGCGTCCGGCGCGCTTCCCACCACGACGGCGTGCCAGCTGCGCCACGTCGGTGTCGCGACGGCGACCCAGCGAACCATCCACTCGCCGGCCACCTGCTGCACCGACGGCACCACCGTGCCGGACCGCACGAACGACCGCGCGCCGTCGAGCAGGTACCGGTACCACCGGACGTCACCCGCCACCGGGACCGACCGCGATGCGTCGAGCAATGTGACCGCCGACGTCAGACCGAGCGTCGCGGCGCGCACGAACTGCCGTCGATCGTCGGCGTCGACGACGGGGATCTCGCTGCGAAAACGTCGGCCGTCGAGGAGGTCGCGTAGGGGCGGCGAAAGATCGGACACATCGCCGTCGATCCACACCGCCATGCCGACGCCCGGCCGCCAGAGGGCGTGCAGGGGCTCGGCGAGATGAGGCTTCGGGGCAGAGTCCGGGGGAGTCTGACCGCTGGACGGCGAATCATGTGGCATCGAGGATCGTCGGCCAGTTTAGCCGTGGCCTCCGACACCGCCCGGGCGTCGCGCGGCCGGCCGGGCAGCGAGGTGGTTTGTCCGCCCGACTCCCCGGGTATCGACGATCGTCGCAGCCGGCACGAGCACGGAGGTATCGATGGGACAGTCCGACAACCACAAGGCGTCCGGGACAGACGCTCCCGAGAAGGAAGTGGAAAAGGACCCGCCCGGCCCGCAGGACCACGGGCGCGAGGGCGGGATGGCCACGCGTGAGAACGCCCCCGAAGCGGTTCAGCGCTCCGAGGGCGGCGGCTCGACGGACGACTAGGTACTCAGGTCAGGACACCTCGCGCAGGAGTCCGGTCGCGACGTCGAAGACGAAGCCGCGCAGCGACGTGGTCTTGGTGACGAACGGGCTGTTCCGGATGCGGGTCAGCGACTGGCGGACGTCGTCGTCGAGGTCACCGAACGCCTCGGCCGACCAGGCCGGCTTCTGTCCGATCTCATCCTGGATCTGCCGTTTGAAGTCGTCGTCGGTGAAGGTCAGCATGCCGCAGTCGGTGTGGTGGATGAGGATGATCTCGGTGGTGCCGAGCAGTCGCTGACTGATGGCCAGCGAGCGGATCTCGTCGTCGGTCACCACGCCGCCGGCGTTCCGGATGACGTGGGCTTCCCCGTCGTTCAGTCCCAGGATGCGGTACACATCGAGTCGGGCGTCCATACAGGCCACCACCGCCACGTGCTTGGCGGGCGGTAGCGGCAGCGGGCCGTCGAAGGTCTTGGCGTATTCGGCGTTGTTCGCGAGGTATTCGTCGGTGACACTCATGCGCCGATCCTGATGTGTCGACGCCGCTCCGGCGAGGGTTAGGACGCCGGTGATCCGAAGTGACCGCGACGACCCGTGCAGATGTAGTGAGCCGTTGCGCCTGCCGCAACGAACCGCGACACCTGCGCGAGGGCGACCCGGTCAGGAGTTCCCGTCGAGTGATCCCTTGACGTCGTTGAGGACCAGCCAGGCGGCGGCGAGCCCCGAGGACTCGTACCAGAGCGCGTCGTCGACCGCGAGCACGCGCTTCCACACGGGTGCCCCGAGACTGAGCCATTCGTCGCTCAACAGGACGTCCTCGCCGTGGGCGAGACCCTTCTCGCCCTCGAAGCTGACATAGATGAGGTCGGCGTCGGCGTCGCGGAAGTTCTCGTCGGTGACGGGGAACGAGTCCGGCACGCGCTGCGGGGCGGGGCGCTGGACGCCGATGTCGCCGAGGACCTGCCCGGCGAAGGTGCCCATCCCGGCGATCGTCTCGGAGTCGTCCCCGAATCGCACCAGCGACACCTGCGTGTGGGCGGCATCCATCCGTCTGCCGGTCTTGGTGGCCTCGGTCGTGTACTCGGCGAGCCGGGCCCGACCTGCCTCGCTCCGGTTCACGGCGTCGGCGACCGCCTGGAACTTCTCTTTCCAGGTGCCCCCGGCCGGGATGGTGACGGAACGGACGCCGGTGAACGGTCGCGCCGAGTCCGCGGTGTCGGCGGTGGTGAGCACGAGGCCGGCGTCGGCGTCGGCGACCGCTGCGGCGTCGGGGGCCGATCCGATGGTCGGGACCGCGGTCAGCTGCGGACCCAGATATGCCGGGACGGAGCCGGGGTCGGCCGCCACCGCGACGACCTCGGGGCCGAGCCCGAGTGCGCAGAGTGCGTCGAGAACGGCGGGGTCGGTGACGACGATGCGTTCGACATCGGCCTGACCGGCATCCGGCGCGGTGGGCGCGAGGCAGGTCGTCGCGTAGTCGCGGTCGGCCGAGACGATGTTCACCTCGGCGACTCGTGTGGTCACGGTGGAGATGGGGGAGCCGTCCGGGGTCGTCAGCGGCTGTTCGCCCGAACAGGCGGCCAGTGCGACCATCGTCAACCCGATCGTCGTCGCCAGGCCCGCGCGTCGGACGAGGGAGAGGCGGGTGCCGGCGTCGACACTTCTGTCAGCCTCGTTCGCGACCGTGACCCTGCGTTGCACCCGCCCAACCTAGCACCGGCCTCACAGTGCCCGGCGTAGGCTCGGGAGCGCACACCGCGGCGCCGGACACCGGCGCCCGGGAGGCTGCTCCGAGAGCCCCGCGCGTCGTCGAAGAAACCGCCGATGAGCACTGCCGATCCGGCGGCTCCGACATCGAATACGACAGATCGTAGGACCCGCTCGGCTCGGGCACCGGTGAGGGTTTAGGATCAGTAACCAGCGCTCGGTTTGTTCATGTGCCGACCCACGTCCGAAGGGGTTCGGAGTGGGTTTCGGGCAAGAGGAGGATCTGTGACCGCGGTAGACCAACCCACCACGCAAGTGGCTCCAGTGCGTCCGTTCCCGGAGCGCTATCAGCCCAAGGGTTCGTTCATCTACAAGCTGCTGACGACGACCGATCACAAGTTGATCGGCATGATGTACATCTCTGCCTGCTTCGCGTTCTTCCTCATCGGCGGCCTCATGGCCCTGCTGATGCGCGGCGAGCTCGCGATGCCGGGCATGCAGTTCTTGTCCACTGAGCAGTTCAACCAGCTCTTCACGATGCACGGCACCGTGATGCTGCTGATGTACGCGACCCCGATCGTGATCGGCTTCGCCAACTTCGTGCTGCCGCTGCAGATCGGCTCGCCCGACGTCGCCTTCCCGCGACTCAACGCACTCGGCTTCTGGCTGTTCGTGTTCGGTTCGACCATCGCGATCGCCGGCTTCATCACCCCGGGCGGTGCCGCCGACTTCGGCTGGACCGCGTACACCCCGCTGACCGATGCGGTGCACAGCCCCGGCATCGGTGCCGACCTGTGGATCATGGGTCTGGCCGTCGGTGGTCTCGGCACCATCCTCGGCGCGGTCAACATGGTCACCACCGTGGTCTGCCTCCGCGCACCCGGTATGACGATGTTCCGCATGCCGATCTTCACCTGGAACATCCTGGTGACCAGCGTCCTGATCCTCCTCATCTTCCCGCTGCTCACCGCGGCGCTGATGGGTCTCGAGGTCGACCGCCAGTTCGGTGCCCACATCTACGACCCGGCCAACGGTGGCGTCATCCTGTGGCAGCACCTCTTCTGGTTCTTCGGACACCCCGAGGTGTACGTCATCGCCCTGCCGTTCTTCGGCATCGTGTCCGAGGTCTTCCCGGTCTTCTCGCGTAAGCCGATCTTCGGTTACTCGGGCCTGATCTACGCCACCCTCGCCATCGCGGCCCTGTCGGCCGCGGTGTGGGCGCACCACATGTACGTCACCGGCGCCGTGCTGCTGCCGTTCTTCTCCTTCATGACGTTCCTGATCGCGGTGCCCACGGGCGTGAAGTTCTTCAACTGGATCGGAACGATGTGGCGAGGTCACATGACGTTCGAATCGCCGATGCTGTTCTCGGTCGGCTTCATCGTCACGTTCCTCTTCGGTGGCCTGACCGGTGTCCTGCTCGCCAGCCCGCCGCTGGACTTCCACCTGTCCGACAGCTACTTCGTGGTCGCGCACTTCCACTACGTGCTCTTCGGCACCATCGTGTTCGCCACCTACGCCGGCATCTACTTCTGGTTCCCGAAGATGACCGGACGCATGCTCGACGAGCGGCTCGGCAAGATCCACTTCTGGATGACGTTCATCGGCTTCCACATGACCTTCCTGGTGCAGCACTGGCTGGGCAACGAGGGCATGCCGCGTCGTTACGCCGACTACCTCCCGTCGGACGGCTTCACCACGCTGAACATGATCTCGACGGCTGGTGCGTTCATCCTCGGCCTGTCGACCCTGCCGTTCCTGTGGAACGTCTTCCGCAGCTACCGCTACGGCGAGGTCGTGACCGTCGACGACCCGTGGGGCTTCGGCAACTCGCTCGAGTGGGCCACCTCGTGCCCGCCGCCGCGCCACAACTTCACCGAGCTGCCCCGCATCCGGTCGGAGCGTCCGGCGTTCGAGCTGCACTACCCGCACATGATCGACCGGATGCGTGCCGAAGCGCACGTGGGTCCGGGTCACGAAGCGGGCAAGGACCGTCAGATGGAAGAGGCTCGCCGCGAGCCGTTCACCGTGGGAACGCACGAGGGATCTCCGGATCCCGACCCGCGCTGACCGGTGAGCAAGGACTCGACAGCCAGTTCCGGTACGACCGTCCTGGTCACCGTCACCGGTCCCGACCGGCCAGGTGTCACCTCGGTTCTCATGGGTGCCCTGGCCGGTCAGGCCGTTGCCCTGCTCGACGTCGAGCAGGTTGTCATCCGGGGGCAGCTCACCCTCGGTGTCCTGGTGTCCTCCGCCGGCGACCCCGAAGCCCTGCAGGAAGTCGTCGAACAGGCGATGGCCTCCATCGGTTTCGAGGTCCGCGTCGAGATCGGGGTGGATCCGGGTAGCCGTTCGCCGTCATCGCATGCCGTCGTCATCCTCGGCAGTCCGGTGACCGCGACCGCCTTCAGCGCGGTCGCCGCCAAACTGGCGAGCCAGGGCGGCAACATCGACTCGATCCGCGGGATCGCCGACTATCCGCTCACCGGGCTCGAACTGATGGTCAGTGTCGCCGGCCGCGGCGGCGTCGCGGCCGACGCCGCTCTGCGCAAGGGCCTCGCCGAGGTGGCCGCGAAGCACGCGGTGGACATCGCGGTGGAGCGCGGCGGCCTCGCCCGTCGTGCCAAGCGGCTCATCGTCTTCGACGTCGACTCGACACTCATCCAAGGTGAGGTCATCGAGATGCTCGCCGCGCACGCGGGCCGCGAAGCCGAGGTCGCCGCGGTGACCGAGGCGGCCATGCGTGGCGAACTCGACTTCGCGCAGTCGCTTCACGAACGTGTCAAGGCGCTGGCAGGTCTCGACGCCAGTGTCCTCGACGACGTCGCCAAGTCGCTCGAACTCACTCCCGGCGCGCGCACGACGATCCGCACGCTGCACCGCCTCGGATTCCACTGCGGGCTCGTGTCGGGCGGCTTCCGCCAGGTCATCGACGGACTCGCGCACGAACTCGAACTCGACTTCGTCCGGGCGAACACCCTCGAGATCGTCGACGGCAAGCTCACCGGCCGGGTCGTCGGCGAGGTGATCGACCGGATGGGCAAGGCACACGCCCTGCGGTCGTTCGCCGACCAGGTCGGGGTGCCGATGGAGCAGACGATCGCCGTGGGCGACGGCGCCAACGACATCGACATGCTCAGCGTCGCCGGACTGGGCATCGCCTTCAACGCCAAACCAGCGCTGCGTGAGGTGGCCGACGCCACGCTGAATCACCCGTTCCTCGACGGGGTCCTGTTCATCCTGGGTGTGTCCCGCGACGAGATCGAGGCGGCCGACGCCGCCGACGGTGTCTATCGCCGGGTGCCCCTGGGCTGAGTTCGCCCCCGCGCCATGGACTTCGAGACCCCGGACGCGCCGCTCGCCGACGTCGATGCGATCGCCGCGGACCATCGCCGGCTGGTCGGTTACGTCGGCGGCGGCGACGACCCGGCCGATCCCGCCGACGTTCTGGCGATGGCGATGGTGCTGCGCATCGAGAAGAACGATCCGCCTGACCGCACCGACCTGCTGACCGCCGCGGCGCGGGCGGTGGCGCTGCTGTGCCTCGACGAACGGAGTGCCGGCGAGGGGCCGTGGGCATCGGCGATGGACGACTGGTGCGGTGCACGTATCCGCAAGATCGCCCGACGGGCGCGTGGGGCGCAATGGGATGCCGCGCAGGAAGTCTGGGGCGTGACCGCCACCGAAGGCGGCGCATCGGCGCGAGCGTTCGTCCCCGGACGGGTGGGTGACCTCGACCGTCGTGTCGCGAAGCTGCAGATCGGTGGGACAGATGTCGAGGGCGCGCTGTCCGGCGAGCCGCCCGGGCGCGGAGTCGTGTTGTGGACCAGTCCGGATCTGGCGATGACCGTCGGCAAACTGGCGGCGCAGGTCGGACACGCGTCCATGCTTTCGGCGAAGTTGCTGACGACCGAGGAGGCGATCCGGTGGAAATCGGATGGGTGCCCGCTCGCGGTTCGTCAGGCCACCCCCGAGCGGTGGGCCGACCTGCTCGTTGCGGACGCCGCCGGGACAGCGGTGGCGGTCCGCGACGCCGGGTTCACCGAGATCGCACCCGGATCGGTGACCGTGATCGCCGAAGTCGTGCGGCACGACGGGAGCATGAGCGTCGACGACACAAGCCTCGGGGAAACGGACGGAGAACACGGATGAGTGCCGCAGAACTGCCCGACTGGGTGCGTGAACTGGACCTGCAGCCGCATCCCGAGGGTGGCTGGTACCGGCAGACCTGGCGCAGCGAGGTCGAGATCCCGCGTGAGGTGCTGTCGGGGGAGTACACCGGCGACCGTGCTGCCGGGACCGCGATCTACTTCGTGCTGATGCCGGGCGATGAGTCGGCGTGGCACACGGTCCGCAGTAGTGAGCTCTGGCTCCACCATCGCGGCGCCCCGGTCGAACTCGACCTCGGTGGCGATGCCGATGAGCCCGGCGATCCGAGCACCGTTCTCGTCGGACCCGACATCGAGTCCGGACAGCATCCGCAGGCGCTCGTGCCACCGGGTGTATGGCAGCGGGCCCGGCCGGCTGGTGACGAGCCGGCGCTCGTCAGCTGTATCGTTGTGCCCGGCTTCGACTTCGAGGACTTCCGGCTGCTCTGACGGGTCGTCTGCTGGCGTCGGGTCAGCGGCCTACGGCCACCGGCGAATTCAGTGGGGCGAGATGGCCGAAGGTGCCCAGCCACACCTCGCGGTCGGGGGCCATCGACGCGACGATCAGCTCGTCGGCGTCGGCGTGGCCGGCGAACCAGCCGAGATAGTCGCGGACCTCCGCGGGCGTGCCGACTCCCGAATACGTGGTCATCTCGTCGATCTGGCGGCCCTGCGGCATCGACAGGATGGCGTCGGCCTCCTCGTCGGTGAACGTGCGGCCTCGTCCGAAGAGCAGGGACACCCGCTGCCGTTTCGCGATCTGTAGTTGCTCTCGGGCGCGGTCCGCGTCGTCGTCGGCGATCGCACCGACACCGGCGATCACGTAGGGCTCGGCCAGCGCCTCCGACGGCCGGAACTCGCGGCGGTACAACGCAACAGCCTCGGTGAGTGCCTGCGGCGCGAAGTGGGAGGCGAAGGCATAGGGGAGTCCCAGCGCAGCCGCGAGCTGGGCACCGAACAGCGATGAGCCGAGGATGTACAGCGGCACGTGGGTGCCGGCGCCGGGTGTCGCACGCACGCCTTCGACGCGCGACTCGTCGCCGAGGAAGGCCTGCAGTTCCAGGACGTCGTGCGGGAACCGCTCCGCCGAGGCATGGGTACGGCGCAGCGCGGCGAAGGTCTGCTGATCGCTGCCGGGAGCCCGACCGAGACCGAGGTCGATGCGTCCGGGATGGAGCTCGGCGAGCGTGCCGAATTGCTCGGCGATCGTGAGGGGCGAGTGGTTGGGCAGCATCACGCCGCCCGCACCGAGACGGATGGTCGAGGTGTGCGCGGCGATGTGGGCGATGAGCACCGCAGGCGCCGACGAAGCGATGGCCGACATGTTGTGGTGCTCGGCGTACCAGATTCGGCGATAGCCCCACTTCTCCGCATTCTGGGCGAGATCGACACTGGCGGAAAGGCTCTGCGCGGCAGTCTCGGTACGGCCGATCTGCGCGAGGTCCAGGATCGACAAGGGGAGGTTCGAAGGCGTCACGCTGATGTTCAATGCGGCCGACGCCCCGGACTATTCCCGTCGTCGCGTTCCGGCCGTCGTGTTCGTGTCGTTGTGTTCGTGTCGTTGTGTTCGTGTCGTCGTGGTGCCGAGTCGGCCCCGTCGAACATCCGGTCGTGGTGCAGGATGGGGGAGTGACCGAATCCGATCCCGACCTCCTGATCGATTTTCGTGACGTCGCGGTCGTCCGTGGCGGCGAGACCCTCGTCGGCCCGCTGTCCTGGCAGGTGGAACTGGACGAACGCTGGGTGATCATCGGACCCAATGGCGCAGGCAAGACGACGCTGATCCGGTTGGCCGGTGCCGAGATCCACCCGACCTCGGGTATCGCCTTCGTGCTCAACGAGAAGCTGGGCCGGGTGGAGATCCGCGAACTGTCGACCCGGATCGGTGTCTCCAGCCCGTCCCTGGTCGATCGGGTGCCGCCGGAGGAGGTCGTGAGCGATGTCGTGATCTCGGCGGGCTACGCGGTTCTCGGACGCTGGCGGGAGAGCTACGACGCGATGGACCGTGCGCAGGCCGTCGAATCGCTGGAGTCGATGGGCGCCGAGCACCTCGCGGACCGTCGCTTCGGCACGCTGTCGGAAGGTGAGCGCAAGCGCGTCGTGATCTCGCGCGCCCTCATGACCGATCCCGAGCTCCTCCTGCTCGACGAGCCGGCCGCCGGGCTCGACCTGGGTGGACGCGAAGAGCTCGTCGACCGTCTCGCGCGGCTCGCCGCCGACCCCGACGCCCCGGCCATCGTGCTGATCACCCACCATGTGGAAGAGATCCCCGAGGGTTTCACCCACGCCCTCATCCTGTCCGAGGGCGGCGTGGTGGCCCAGGGGTTGCTCGACGAGGTGCTCACCAGCGAGAACCTCACCGCCGCCTTTCGGCAGCAGATCGTTCTGGACAAGGTCGACGGCCGGTACTTCGCGCGGCGCCGGCGTCGCGCGGGCGGCCATCGGCGAGCAGCAGGAGGTAACTGATGACGTCGACGGAATCGGGTCCGGAGGTCGTGTCCGCACCGTTGCGGGACGCCGCGACGGTCGTGCTCGTCCGCGACGCCGCAGACGGTATCGAGGTGTTCCTTCAGCGCCGCGTCAAGCAGATGGCCTTCGCGGGCGGCATGACGGTGTTCCCGGGCGGTGGCGTGGACAAGCGCGACGCCGACGCCGACCTGGCGTGGACCGGTCCCGACGCGGCCTGGTGGGCGACCCATTTCGCGAGTGATGCCGAGACCGCGCAGGCGCTGGTGTGTGCGGCGGTCCGGGAGACCTTCGAGGAGTGCGGTGTCCTGCTCGCGACGGACGCCGACGGCTCCTTCGCCGACCCGGAGGGACTTGCCGACGATCGGCAACGCCTCGTCGAGAAGTCGCTGTCGTTCGCGCAGTTCCTCACCGCGCGCGGACTCACGCTGCGTGCCGACCTGCTGCGCCCGCTGGCGCACTGGATCACCCCGGTCAACGAGAAGCGGCGCTACGACACCCGCTTCTTCCTGGCGGCGATGCCCGACGGCCAGCGTGCCGACGCCGAGACCACCGAGGCCGAGGTCGCGCGGTGGGTGAACGCCCGGGTCGCGATCGACTTGTGGGCCGCGGGCAAGCACTTCCTCATGCCGCCGACGTGGTCGCAGCTGAACTACGTCTCCGGGTTCTCGACCATCGACGAACTGCTCGGTGCCGATCGCGTCATCGAACCGATCCTGCCGGACGTCACGCCCGGCGCGGGACTCGCCGGTCTCGGATTTCCCGGCTCCGACGAGTACTTCCGGACGCTCGGCGACCAGCAACCACCGGAGATCACGCTCTGAGGCGTCCGACTTCGGTGTACCGATCGGCCTGAGATGTGCCCTCGTGCGGGGGAGCAGCGACGATATGTGTGCGCGGGCGGGTTGTGGGGGTGGTTTTCGTGATGGCGCCGGTGTGTGCGTTCACCGATCCATGTCGATGACCTCGGCGTCCTCCTCGTCGCCGATGTCGTCACGATCGGCCCAGTCGATGAGCGTGTCGAGGCGGTGCGCCACGTCGTCGATCTCGGCGTGGAGATCGCCGAGCTCGGCGAAGCGGGCCGGCACGGTGGCGATCGTGAAGTCGTCGGGTTCGATGTCGTCGATCTCGGCCCAGGTGATCGGAGTCGACACGGTGGCCCGCTCGTTGCCGCGCACGGAGTAGGCCGACGCCATGGTGTGGTCGCGGGTGTTCTGGTTGTAGTCGACGAAGACCGCGGCCGGGTCCCGGTCCTTGCGCCACCAGGTCGTCGTCACGTCGTCGGGCGCCCGTCGCTCGACCTCTCGAGCGAACGCCAGCGCGGCTCGTCGTACCTGCGGGAAGCCCCACTCCGGCGCGATGCGCACGTAGATGTGCAGGCCGCGACCACCCGAGGTCTTGGGGTACCCGCGCATGCCCAGCTCGTCGAGCACCTCTTCGACGACGTGCGCGACGCGTCGAATACGGGAGAACGTGCAGTCGGGCATCGGGTCGAGATCGATCCGCCATTCGTCGGGGGATTCGGGGTCGGCGCGGCGCGAGTTCCAGGGGTGGAACTCGACGGTCGACATCTGCACCGCCCAGATCACCGAGGCCAACTCGGTGACGCACAGTTCGTCGGCGGTGCGGCCGTACCGCGGGAAGTAGATCTCGGTGGTCTCCAGCCAGTCCGGCGCGCCGGCGGGGACGCGCTTCTGGTGGACCTTGTTGCCGCTGACGCCCTTGGGGAATCGGTGCAGCATGCACGGACGGTCGCGCAGCGCGCGCACGATCCCGTCGCCCACGGACAGGTAGTACTCGGCGAGGTCGCGCTTCGTCTCACCGCGTTCGGGAAAGTAGACGCGGTCGGGACTCGACAGTCGGACGGTGCGGCCACCGACCTCGAGTTCGATGGGTTCACCTGCGGAACCCGACGTTTTCGCCATGACCGCCACTGTATGACTCCGACGTCTGTCTACGTCGGACTCTGCGGGTCGCGTCTGCGGGCTGGGGCACCGACGGGACTTACCAACCGGTAGCCTTCGACCATGCCTGAGTTCGTGACCCTCGAGTGCTCCGACGCTCATCCGGGCGTCGGCACCATCTTGCTGCAGCGACCGCCGATGAACGCGTTGAGCCGGCAGGTGCAGGCCGAGCTGGCCGCGGCGGCCGAGGAGGCCACCGTGCGTACGGACATCAAGGCCGTCGTCGTCTACGGCGGTCCGAAGATCCTCGCGGCCGGCGCCGACGTCACCGAGATGCGGGACATCGGCTATGCGGAGATGAGCCGGGTCGCCGGTCGTCTGCAGCGCGACCTCGGCGCGATCGCCGCCATCCCGAAGCCCACGGTCGCTGCCATCACCGGATACGCCCTCGGCGGCGGCCTCGAAGTCGCGCTGGGTGCCGACCGCCGGATCGCCGGTGACAACGCGAAACTAGGCCTCCCCGAGGTGCTGCTCGGTCTGATCCCGGGCGGCGGCGGAACCCAGCGGCTGGCACGCCTCATCGGCCCGTCGCGCGCCAAGGACCTCATGTTCACCGGGCGGTTCGTCGATGCCGAGGAGGCCCTGGCCATCGGGCTCGTCGACGAGGTCGTCGCGCCCGATGAGGTGTACAACGCCGCGCTCGCCTGGGCCGGGCAGTTCGACCGCGCCGCGTCGGTCGCGCTCGCAGCGATCAAGAAGGCCGTCGACCAGGGTCTCGAGGTCGACCTCGACACCGGACTCAAGATCGAGGAGCAGTTGTTCGCCCCGCTGTTCGCGACGGAGGACCGCGCCATCGGTATGGCGTCCTTCCACGAGAACGGGCCCGGAAAAGCGGAATTCGTCGGCCGCTGAGCCGTCGACGACACCGCGCACCTTCGACTCCACCACCGACATCACCACGCAAACAGGAAGCGATCATGACCACCGACGTCACTCCGGGCACCGATCCGGCTCCCAACCCGCACGCGACCGAGGAGCAGGTCAAGGCGGCGCTCACCGACACGAAGCTCGCCCAGGTGCTCTACCACGACTGGGAGGCGGAGACCTACGACGAGAAGTGGTCGATCAGCTTCGACGAACGCTGCATCGACTACGCGCGAGGGCGTTTCGACGCCGTCGACACCGGTGAATCCCTGCCGTACGGCCGCGCGATGGAACTCGGGTGCGGCACCGGCTTCTTTCTGCTGAACCTGATGCAGTCGGGGGTGGCGACGAAGGGATCGGTGACCGACCTGTCGCCGGGCATGGTCAAGGTCGCGCTGCGCAACGCGGAGAACCTCGGGCTCGATGTCGACGGCCGCGTCGCCGACGCGGAGAAGATCCCCTACGACGACGACACCTTCGATCTCGTCGTCGGCCACGCTGTGCTGCATCACATCCCGGACGTCGAGCAGGCACTCCGCGAGGTGTTGCGGGTCCTCAAGCCCGGCGGTCGCTTCATCTTCGCGGGTGAACCGTCGACGATCGGTGACTTCTACGCGCGCTGGATGAGTCGGGCGACGTGGTTCGCCACGACGAACGTCACGAAACTCGGCCCCCTGCAGGGGTGGCGGCGCCCGCAGGAGGAACTCGACGAGTCCTCCCGCGCGGCCGCGCTCGAAGCCGTGGTCGACATCCACACCTTCGATCCCGACGAGCTCGCCGGCATCGCCCGCGCCGCCGGTGCGCACAAGGTGGACACCGCCACCGAGGAGCTGGCCGCCGCGATGCTCGGCTGGCCGGTCCGCACCTTCGAAGCCGCGGTGCCGCCGGAGAAGCTGGGCTGGGGCTGGGCCCGCTTCGCCTTCGGCGGATGGAAGCGCCTCACCTGGCTCGACGAGAACGTGCTGCGCAAGATCGTGCCGCCGAAGTTCTTCTACAACGTCGTGGTAACCGGTGTGAAGCCGCCGCGGTAAGCGGTTCTCGCCCTCAGGACCATGGGCTACTCCTTCAGTCTCGACGATGTCGCATTCCTGCGGTCGCGGCACGGTGAGAAGGCGCTCGAGACGGTGTCCGGCCTCGAGCTCTCGCCGTCGACGATGCTCGCTGACATCACCGAGACCCGTAGCCGGTACGCGCCGCACGATGCCGCGCTCATCGAGACGGTGCGGTGCCGGCGGCGTGCGCACCCGAAACTGCGTGACGCCGAAGCACTCCTGCTCACCGACGACGCCGTGCAGCAGGCGACCGCATCGGTGGTCGCCGCGCATCGCGCCGCCGAGATCGCGCAGCGGTTCCCCGCGTCGGTGGTGCACGACCTGACCTGCTCGATCGGTGCGGAACTCCGGGAACTGGTGCGCGTCAGCGATATCCAGGGTGTCATCGGTAGCGACATCGATCGGCTCCGGCTCGCGATGGCACGGGCGAACGTACCCGACGCGACGCTACTGGTCGCGGATGCGCTGACCCCGACCTCCACCGCGGATGTACTCCTCGCCGATCCGGCGCGTCGATCAGACGCCGGCCGGATCTTTCGGCTCGACCAGCTGACCCCTCCGCTCTTCGAGCTGCTGACCACCTACCCGGGCCGTGTCCTGGTCGTGAAATGCGCACCCGGACTGGATCATCAGATGCTGCGGAACCGCTTCGGCTTCGACGGCGAGGTCCAGATCACCTCCCTCGACGGCGGCGTGCGGGAGGCGTGTCTGTGGTCGGGGCCGGGTGTGGAGCCCGGTCGTCGGGCCACCGTGCTGCGGACCAGAGCCGACGGCACGGTCGCCGTGGTGGAGATCACCGACCGTGAGGCCGACGACGTGCCCGCCGGTGAGGTCGGGGAGTGGATCGTCGATCCAGATGGGGCGATCGTCCGCGCCGGTCTGGTCAGGCACTACGCCCACCGGCACGGGCTCTGGCAACTCGATCCGCAGATCGCCTATCTCACCGGGGATTCGGTCCCCGAGGGGGCACGCGGGTTCCGGGTGATCGAGCAGACGGGCGTGACCGAGAAGGCGCTCCGGAAGGCGCTCGCCACCCTGGAGTGCGGCCCGCTCGAGATCCTCGTCCGCGGACTCGACGTCGACCCGGACCGGCTGCGAAAGAAGCTCAAGCTCAAGGGCTCCCGACCGCTGTCGGTGGTACTCACCCGGATCGGACGCAAGGGTGTCGCGTTCATCTGTGAGCCGGGCGTGCGGTTCTAGTCGCGCAGAATGCGGGATCCGTATCGGTTTCCGGTACGAATCCCGCACTCGCTGAGCGCTTACTCGAGGTTGGCCTTGCTGTCGAAGAAGTACACCTCGCCGAGGTTGGTCGCGGTGGCGATCTGTCCGGAGTAGGACACCGAGACCCCGGTCGCGAAGCCGCGCGAATCGGGCAGCGGCAGCGTGCGTTTCGTCGCGCCGTCGGTCGTGGACACCTCGACCAGGGACAGTGAGTCCTCACCGGGATCGCGGGCGACCGTCCACGCGGTCTGCTGTTGGGTCAGTGCGGACAGGCTCACCGTCGCCAGATCGGTGCGCTGCCAGACCTGCTCGGCGCGATCGCCGCGGTCGCGCAGG
This sequence comes from Gordonia terrae, assembly GCF_001698225.1. Taxonomy (NCBI): domain Bacteria; kingdom Bacillati; phylum Actinomycetota; class Actinomycetes; order Mycobacteriales; family Gordoniaceae; genus Gordonia; species Gordonia terrae. Next base: position 3,747,509 of record NZ_CP016594.1, on the reverse strand, counting down.
AGGGTCAGCGGGGCGCCGAGTGAACCGGTCGGGATGATCAGGCCGTCCGGCGAGACGGTCATCGTCGCGAAACCGTGCCCGCCGATGTCATGAGTCCACCGGGTCGATCCGTCGTCGGTGTTCAGGGCGACGATCTTGCCGTCGCGCGAGAACGCATAGAGGGTCGCGCCGTCGGCCGAGAGCGTCGGTGTCCCGACGACGCCGCTCGGGACGTCGGCCTGCCAGGCGGTCCGGACCTCACGGTTTCCGGCGACCGGGCCGTACTTCATCGCCCGGATCTGCGAAGTCGCCGCGCCCTGCGGGAAGAAGTTGAGATAGAACAGTTCTCGCTGGGTGTCCACTGCCGGAGGTGCGGGTATCGCGCACTGCGGACCGTTGCGCACGCAGTCGCCGAAGCCGCGGAGCGGTTGCGCCGGGTCGACGTCGGAGCGCAACTTAACCTCAGGAGCGAGGAGTTCGTTGCGCTGGGTGTCGATCAGAAGGATCTGGCCCTGCGTACTGGCGACGAGGACGGCGTTGGGAGCCGCGAACTTCGCCGACAGCGGAACGCCGATCACGCCCGCCCGCCAGCGGATCGCGCCGCCGGCGTTGAAGGCCAGGAAGGTCGACTCCTCGCCCAGGTAGGGCTGGTCGTACTGGTCGACGAGCATCGCGTTGATCTCGACGCCGGCCCGCATGTCCTTGCAGAAGTTCTTGCGCCCGGACCGGCTGTCGAGTACCAGGACGTTGCATCCGGCGGCCGCGTTCGACGTCACGCCCACGTTCCCCTTGCCGGAGATGGTGACCGGCGCGGTGACCGGGCCGCCGGTGGGGCGAGTCCAGCTCAGCGTCAGATCCTCGGGCACATCGGCATACGCGAAGTTGGCGTTGCCCGGGACGCCCCCGTAGCTGGGCCAGCCGACGCTCGGGACGGAGCGGACGTCGATGTGGCCGTCCGAGCAGCCGGCGAGGACCAGCGAGCTCACGGCCACGAGCGCGACGAGCAGGCGGGTCAGCGCAGATCGGCGGCGTCGAGACACCTGCGGTCGTGCGAAAGCCATCCTGCTCCTCGTCGTCGTGTCCTGGTCGTCGTCTGTGTAAGGCGCCGGCCGGTAACAGTGGGGCTCGCTCGGCACCCATGCCATCGAAACGGCACCCGAGCGTGCCAGCAGTGAGCCTATCGTGCGCGAAAATCGCGTCGATTAGGGTTTCTCGTCATGACCACCATGTGGAACGCCTCGTACCGGTCCCGCCGGCGCGCGGGCCGACGCCGCGACCCCGACCAGGCGCGTTTCCTCACCCTGGACTCGCTGCGCTGGGTGAGACGCAATCGCGCGTACACACCGTGGTACCTCGTCCGCTACTACCGTCTCGCGCGGTTTCGTCTGGCCAACCCGCACATCGTGCTGCGGGGCATGGTGTTCCTCGGGCGCAACGTCGAGATCCACGCGACACCCGAGTTGGCCCGCATGGAGATCGGACGCTGGGTGCACATCGGCGACGGCAACTCCATCCGCTGTCACGAGGGCAGCCTCCGCATCGGTGACAAGACCGTCTTCGGCTGCAACAACGTGGTGAACTCCTACCTCGACCTCGAGATCGGCGGCTCCACCCTCATCGCCGACTGGTGCTACATCTGCGACTTCGATCACAAGATGGACGACATCACGCTGCCCATCAAAGACCAGGGCATCGTGAAGGGCCCGGTGCGGATCGGCCCGGACACGTGGGTGGCGGCCAAGGTGTCGGTCCTGCGCAACACGATCGTCGGCCGAGGATGCGTCCTCGGCTCGCACGCGGTGGTCAAGGGCGTCATCCCCGACTACGCCATCGCGGTCGGCGCACCCGCCCGTGTGGTCAAGAACCGGATGGACGACTGGGCGTCGTCTGCCGCGGAGCGCGCCGAACTCGAACGCGCCCTCGCCGACATCGAACGCAAAAAGGCCGCGGCCGAGCGCGACTAGATGTACTGAGCTGACTGGAAGGCCTACGCCTGCCCCGGGTCCCGTTCCGGCAGAGGGCGTTCCGGGATGTCGGGTCGTCCGACGGCGTGCCGGACCCGACGCTTCGCCGCGAGGTGCACGCTCGCGGTTCGTTCCGCGACCTCGGCCCACGAGAACTCCGCGGTGAGCCGCGCACGGGCCCGCAGCGCGCGTTGCGCCGCCGCCCCCGGGTCGGACAGCGTCGCGCGGACCGCCGCCGCGAGACCCGCGACATCCGCAGGCGCGAAGGTCAGGCCGGTGTCGGGCTCGCGGACCGCCTCGCCCAGGCCACCCGCGGTCGACACGATCAGCGGCGCGCCGGTCGCCGCCGCCTCCAGCGCCACGATCCCGAACGGTTCGTAGCGGCTGGGCAGGACGATCGCGTCGCAGCGGCGCATCAGCGTGACCAGCTCGCCGTGGTCGACCGGACCGACGAAGGTCACCGCCTTGCTGACCCGATGCTTGCGCGCCTGCTCCATCAGCCAGTCACGCTGGGTGCCGTCACCGGCGACGGTCAGCGTCGTCCCCGGATGGCTACGCCGGATCCGCGGGAGCGCGGCCAGCAGATCCTGCACGCCCTTCTCGTATTCGAGCCGCCCCGCGAACAGCAACTCCGCCGGACCGCCCGTCCGCGAACGCTCCGCGAACGGCCACGTGCGGATGTCGATGCCGTTGTGGATCACCGTGATGTCGGCGGCGTCGTACCCGAACAGTCGGTGCACCTCGTCGCGCATCGACGCCGAACACGTGATGAGGGCATCGGACTCCGACACCAGCCACCACTCCACCGAATGCACCTGCCGGTTCGTCCGGCCGCTCACCCATCCGCTGTGCCGTCCGGCCTCGGTCGCGTGGATCGTGGAAACCAGAGGAACGTCGAAGAATTCGGCCAGTGCGATGGCCGGATGGGCGACCAGCCAATCATGCGCGTGCACCACGTCGGGCACCCACCGCGCCCCCGGCTCGCTCGCTCCGCTCCCGGCGCCGTGCAGAACCCGCAACCCCGCCCGCACGAACGCATGCCCCATGGCGAGCGTCCACGCCATCATGTCCTGGCCGAACTCGAACTCCGGCGGATCCTCGGCGACGGCCACGACGCGCACTCCTTCGACGACGGTGTCCGTCGTCGGGTGACTCACTGCGTCGGTTCCCGACGGTCGCCGGGTCAGGACCACCACGTCGTGACCCGCGGCGGCCATCTCGGTCGCCAGGTGATGGACGTGCCGACCGAGTCCGCCGACCACCACGGGCGGGTACTCCCACGACACGAACAACACCCTCATCCGATTTCCCCCTCGGTGACGATTCCCCCGGCGCTCATCCCGTCGACGCTCGTACGCGCAGCCCTGTCCCGGTCGGCAGTCAGCGTCGTCTCCAGCCGACGCGCATCCAGTGCGGGGAAGAGATTGTCGGCGCGCGACCAGTTGGCGGCGAGCGTCTCGGCAGCGTCGTCGCGGCCTCGCATCGCCGCGTCGCTGATCTCGCGGGTGGCGTGCGCATGCGTGTGAGCTCGCGCCACAGCGTACTGCGCGGCGGTGTCCTTCGACACCATGAACGGCCAGTCCGACGACACGGTCAGGAGCGTCTCGCGCAGGATCTGATCGGCCACGCGATTCCGCCCGCCGCCTCGGTGCCGCAACTTGGTCACCGCGTCGAGGGCCGTCTCGGTCACCTCCGCGTTCAGGTCGACCAGGTGCTGCACGGCCGGACCGTTCCACACCCGCCAGTCCTTGCCCGAGCCCCACGACGAGCGGGGGAGGTCGAAGGGCGCACCGACGAATCCGGCTTGCGTTGCGCCCGCGAGTGTTCCGACGGTGACCCCGACCTCGGGCAGGCGGCGGAGGACCCGCTCGAGCCAGATCGGGCCCTCGTGCCACCAGTGCCCGAACAATTCGGTGTCGAATGCCGCGACGACCAGCGCGGGACGGCCGATCCGGTCGGACTCGTCGATGAGGCGGGCGCGGACGTGCGCGACGAAGTCCTCGACGTGCCGGTCGAGAACCGCGTCGACCCGAGCGGGGTCATACGGCTTCTTGTCCTCTCCGGACACGGTCCGGCCGGTGACCCGGAACCGCTTGAGCCCGGTGTCGTGGTCGTACGTGTGGAAGTCGCGGTACGCGGCGTGGCCCGGATAGCCCGACTTCGGCGACCAGACGCGATAACTCACCGTCAGATCACGTCCATAGGCGACGACGGCGCTGTCGCCGACCGGGCGGCCGAGCGCGGTGTCCCCGTGCAAGGCGGGGCCGTCGACGATGAAGTGGCGCACACCCGCGCGGTCGTACTCGGTCTCCATCCCCGGCGCGAAGGCACATTCCGGGGCCCAGATGCCGACTGGATCGAAACCCCAGCGCGCGTGGGCGTCCGCGAGCCCCTCGGTCAGTGAGAAGTGGCGCAGTCGCGGGTCGAGCAGCGGCGCGAAGGGATGGGCGAGGGGACCACCCAGGATCTCGGCGACCCCGCTGGTGGCCAGCCCGCGGATCAGTGGCGACGCGCCGTGGCGCCACCGGTTGGCGAAGGTGTCGAGAGCGCGTTGGGCGTCGAGATACTCACGCCGTCCCGCGGCCGCGCGGTCGGGGTCGCGAGACATCGCGGCCTGCGTGGCGCGCAGTTGCCAGTCGGCGAGCCACTCGTACATCGACGACGCGCAATGCGGGTCGTCGAGCTGTGCGGCCAGGACCGGCGTGATGCCCAACGAGAGCTGATCGGTGAACCCGTCGGCGGCGAGACGCTCGAGCGCGTCGACCAACGGCAGATACGACGCCGCCCACGACTGGTACAGCCATTCCTCGCCGACCGGCCAGCGTCCGTGATTGGCCAACCACGGCAAATGCGAATGCAGGACCAGTGTGAACTGGCCCGGAACGGAAGCGGTTCCGGTGGTCACACTCAGCCCCGCAACGCGACCGCGAACAGGTCGAGGGAGGCGTCGATGTCGTGCTCGCCCGAGTCGACGACCTCGAAGTCCGTGGCGACCACGCCGGCGACATCCGCGGCGAGTTCGTCGGGCCAGGGTTCACCGGCGAGTGCGCGCTCGATCTGGGCGTCGATGAGTGAACCGCCCCACTTGGCGTCGAGCGTCTGCAGGCGCGGTCCGTGCGCGACGCCGAGCATCGCGTCGACCACGAAGCCTCCGTCGATGAGGAGCTCGGTGAGTTCCGCCGCATCCAGCTCCCGGGTGTGGAACGGGTTGAGCGGTGTGTCGCGACCGGGGGAGAAGGTGATGCGGTTGGGCGTCGACATCAGCAACACGCCGCCGGGGCGCAGCACGCGGTGGCATTCGGCGACGAAGCGCGGCTGGTCCCAGAGGTGTTCGATCACCTGGAAGTTGACCACGACGTCGACCGAGGCGTCGGCGAGCGGGAGGTCGACGAGGTTGCCCTCGTGGACGACGAGCTCGGGATACCGGCGGCGGGTGTGCTCGACGGCGGCGGTGTCGTAGTCGACGCAGACCACCGACGACGCCCCGGCGGCGGCGATCATCGCGGCGCCGTAACCCTCGCCGGACCCGGCTTCGAGGACGTCCCGCCCGGCACATCGGCCGGCGATGTGGCGATAGGCGATCTCGTGGCGCCGGAACCAGTAGTTCTCGGCGGGAATTCCCGGGACCGTGCGCTCGCCGGTGAGCGCGAGCTGCTGGTCGGTGTCGAGCGCCTCGAGACCAGTGGTTGCCGTCCCGCGCGACGATCCGAGGTCTGCGTCAGTCATCTGAGAGAGAGTAGGGCATGCCCTCCGGTTGCCGGGGCCGTCGTACCGAGCGAGCGACCGGTCATGTCCATTGTGTGAGGTAGTCGATGTTTAGTGGAACCATAGGAGAGGCTAAAGTGGTGAAGACCCATGGCCTTACCCGCCGGTAAGTTGCCGAACCCGATGCAGGAGGTCGACGTAGACCCATGACAAACATTGTCGTACTGATCAAGCAGGTTCCCGACACGTGGTCCGAGCGCAAGTTGTCCGATGACGACTACACCCTGGACCGCGAGGCCGCTGACGCCGTCCTGGACGAGATCAACGAGCGCGCGGTCGAGGAAGCGCTGAAGATCAAGGAGGCCGACGGCGGTGAGGTCACCATCCTGACGGCGGGCCCCGAGCGCGCGACCGACGCCATCCGCAAGGCACTGTCGATGGGTGCGGACAAGGCGATCCACATCAAGGACGACCTCATGCACGGCTCGGACGCGGTGCAGACCGCATACGTCCTCGCGCGGGCACTCGGCACGGTCGAGGGTGTCGAGCTGGTCATCGCCGGCAACGAGGCCACCGACGGTCGGGTGGGGGCCATCCCGGCCATGATCGCCGAGTACCTCGAGCTGCCGCACCTCACGCACCTGCGCAAGCTGACCCTGGAGGGCGAGACCCTCAAGGGTGAGCGCGAGACCGACGACGGCATCTTCCATGTCGAGGCGAGCCTGCCGGCCATCGTCAGCGTCAACGAGAAGATCAACGAGCCGCGCTTCCCGTCCTTCAAGGGCATCATGGCCGCGAAGAAGAAGGAAGTCACCGTTCTCACCCTCGCCGAGATCGACGTCGAGGCGAGCGATGTGGGCCTGGAGAATGCCGGCTCGGTCGTGACGGCGAACACCCCGAAGCCGCCGAAGACCGCGGGCGAGCGCGTCACCGACGAAGGCGACGGCGGCACCAAGGTCGCCGAGTACCTGGTCGGCCAGAAGATCATCTGACCTTCTCGACGCAGACCACCGGCGAACCCCCAGACATTCAGGAGATAACCACCATGTCAGAAGTACTCGTTCTCGTGGAACAGGACGCCGAAGGCGCCCTGAAGAAAGTCACCAGCGAGCTCATCACCGCCGCCCGCGCTCTCGGCACCCCGTCGGCAGTCGTCGTCGGCAAGCCCGGCTCGGCCGACGGCATCCTCGACGGCCTCAAGGAGGCCGGCGCCGAGAAGATCTACGTCGCCGAGTCCGACGACGCGGGCAGCTACCTCATCACCCCGCAGGTCGACGTCCTCGCCTCGATCGCCGAGACCGCTTCGCCGGCCGGCATCCTCGTCCCGGCGACCGCCGACGGCAAGGAGATCGCGGGACGCTTGGCCGTGCGCCTCGGCTCCGGCGTCCTCGCCGACATCGTCGACGTCAAGGAAGGCGGCGTGGGCATCCACTCGATCTTCGGTGGCGCCTTCACCGTCGACGCCCAGGCCAAGGGCGACGTGCCGGTCTTCTCGATCCGCCCCGGTGGCGTCGAGGCCGCTCCGCAGGCCGGTGCCGGCGAGCGCGTCGATGTCGAGGTCCCCGCTCAGGGCGAGGGCGCGGTCAAGATCACCAAGGTCGAGCCGAATGTCGGCGGCGACCGCCCCGAGCTGACCGAGGCGTCCATCGTCGTCTCGGGTGGTCGCGGTGTCGGCAGTGCCGAGAAGTTCTCGGTCGTCGAGGAACTCGCCGATGTGCTCGGTGCCGCGGTCGGCGCCTCGCGTGCGGCCGTCGACTCCGGTTACTACCCGGGTCAGTTCCAGGTCGGTCAGACCGGCAAGACCGTGTCGCCGCAGCTGTACGTCGCACTGGGCATCTCGGGCGCCATCCAGCACCGCGCCGGCATGCAGACCTCGAAGACGATCGTGGCCGTCAACAAGGACGAAGAGGCCCCGATCTTCGAGATCGCCGACTACGGCATCGTCGGCGACCTGTTCAACGTCGCGCCGCAGCTGACCGAAGAGGTCAAGAAGCGCAAGTGATCTTGCGCTGATCAGCTCCACAACCCGGTGGCCCCCGACTCCGTGTCGGGGGTCACCGTGCGTTCGGGGGTCGTTCACCCGCAGGTGACCGTCGCGAAGCATGTTCACCCGATGGCGGCCCGAGTTCATCGAACCCGCACCGACACGACACACTGCGGTGGTCCCGCCGACGCCCGGTCTGGCTTTCATTCGAGTCATGAACGCCATGCAGTCGCCAGTCCGCACCAGCCACGTCTCGCGCGCACGGTTCACGCGGGCCGTACCGACGACCCTGCTCACCACGGGACCCATCCGCGTCATCGTGTCCGACGATCCCGCCGACATCGTCGCCGCGCAGGAGTTGCGGTACCGCGTTTTCGCCGACGAGCCCGGCTTCTCCAACCGCATCGGTGACGCGGTCACCGGACGCGATGCCGACCGGTTCGACGCCTTCTGCGAACACCTCATCGTCCGCCACGACGACGACGGTGTCGTCGGCTGCGCACGTCTCCTCGCGCCGGCCCGGGCCATCGCCGCCGGCGGCTGGTACTCGGCCACCGAGTTCGATCTCCGCGAGATGAACGACATCGTCTCCGCCACGGTCGAATTGGGCCGAGCCTGTGTTCACTCCGCGTACCGCGACGGCTCGGTGACCGCGCTCATGTGGGCGGCGCTGCTCCAGTACATGGACGACGCCGGTCTGCGTTACCTGATGGGGTGCGTGTCGGTGCCGCTGCACAGTCCGGGGGAGTGGCACCCGGGATCGTCGTTGCGCGCCCTCCGAGACCGACTGCGCGACGACCACCAGGACCTCCGGCGGCGGGCACACCCACTGGCGGCGGCCCGCATCGGCGGCCGCCTGCTCGACGACATCGTGCCCGCGGACACGGTCGCGATGCCGCCGCTGATGCGCGGGTATCTCCGACTCGGTGCCCGGATCTGTGGCGAGCCGGCAGTCGACGACGTCTTCGACGTCGCGGACTTCCTGACCCTGCTCGACCGAGAGGGTGCGAACAAGCGCTACCTCGACCGGCTGCGATCGAGTGCCAGACGGCTCGGATCGCCCGGTACGGACGCGGTGCCGGCGCCCGGAGGCGCGGCGCGATGACCGCGCTGCTGGTCGATCCGGTCGCTCCGCGCACGGCTGGTCCGCGTCGCGGTCACGCCCAGTGCTCCACGGTCCGCTCGACCGGCGGGCTCGCCCACCCGTGGTTCCCGATCAGCACCTGCGGCGAAGGCTGCATCGGCGTGACGGCGGCGCGGCGGATCGACGCGATCTCCGACGCGACGATCGTCGCGTGGCGCCTGTGCCGTCTCGCCGCGGTCGTGGTGTGGATCCTCTGGGCCGTCCTGGCGGCCGGGTCGGTGGCGCGCCTGCGGCGACGACCGCCGCGCGCCCTCCGCGCCCCTGCGTCGAGTGCGTTGCTCGCCGCTCTGGGCATCTCCGTGGACGTCGAGGACCGACGATCCGATCCGGCGCGTCCGGGTCTGGTGGTCGCCAACCACATCTCGTTCCTCGATGTCCTCGCCCTCGCACTGGTCAGCCCCGCGCACGTGGTCGCCAAATCCGATGTCGTCGGGATGCCGGTGGTGTCGTCTCTCGCGCGCAGGTTCGGCGTCATCGCCGTCGACCGCGGCACGCTTCGCGGGCTGCCGGGGACGGTCGGCGAGGTCGCCGGGCGGCTGCACCGCGATTCGTCGGTGATCGTGTTCCCCGAGGGCACCACCTATTGCGGTCGGTCCGGCGGCGCGTTCCGCCCCGCCTTCTTCCAGGCCGCGATCGATGCGAACGTGCCGGTGGTGCCGGTGAAACTCCGCTTCGTTGGCACCGACGGAACGACGGCGACGGCACCGAGCTTCATCGGCGCGGACACCCCGGCCGACACCCTGCGGCGGGTTCTGCGGGCACGCGGCCTCGCCGTCACGATGATCATCCACCCGCCCGAGGAGCCGGGCCGGGATCGCCGCGAACTGGCAGGTCGGTGCGAGCGCGTCGTGGCAGGTCCGCGCGCGGTCACCGAAAGTGACATCATCCGTTCTCTCATATAGGTTTCTCGGGTAGCCGTCCGTAGCTCTGCGGACGATCAACCGCGTACCTCCAGGAGGCGACGATGACGTCCACCCAAACCCGAGAAGCCGCGCGCACCAGGTTCTTCGAACTCCGAGATGTCGACGGCCGGGTTGACGACGCCGATCTCGACACCGTCTGGGCCGGACTGTCGACGCTGCGACCCGAGGAGATGCTCGGCGCCTGGAAGGGCGGGGAGTTCACGACCGGGCACGCCATCAACGGCATGCTCGCCAAGGCCAACTGGTTCGGCAAGACCTTCACCTCGCGCAGCGACGTACAGCCGCTGGTGTGCCGTGACGAGAACGGCGACCTCTACTCCAACACGAAGCTGGGCAAGGGCGAGGCGAGCCTGTGGGCGATCGAGTTCCGCGGCGAGATCACCGCGTCGATGGTCTACGACGGCCAGCCGGTCATCGATCACTTCAAGCGCGTCGACGACACCACGGTGATGGGGATCATGAACGGCAAGGGCGGCGTCATCGACGGTCGTCACCTGTACTTCTACCTCGAGCGGGTCTGAGGACGACGGGTCGATCCGCCTATACGCGCGATTTCGGCGTCCGCGCTCGCTGACAAGCGGCAGGAGTCGGGTCGGTGAGGGGTCGGGTCGCCGATCGGCGACCCGATCGTGGAATTTGTCGGCGACCGACGCGCGTTTATCCTTGCTAGCGATGCCCGTGCCAAGCCGACCGCCCGTGAAGGCGCCTGTCTACCTCGACCACGCCGCTTCGACGCAGATGCTGCCCGAAGCCGTCGAGGCGATGACCGCCGTCTTCGCCCAGCCGGGTAACGCCTCGTCATTGCACGGGTCCGGCCGCACCGCGCGACGCCGGCTGGAGGAAGCGCGCGAGGCCATTGCCGCGGTCGTCGGCGCCCGGCCCTCCGAGGTCGTGTTCACCGGGGGCGGGACCGAGTCCGACAATCTGGCGATCAAGGGGATCTTCTGGTCCCGCCGGAACGCCGACCCGCGCCGTCGCCGGATCATCACCTCCGCCGTCGAGCACCACGCGGTTCTCGACCCCGCGCAATGGCTCGCCGACGAGGGCGACGCCGAACTCGTGCTGCTGCCCGTCGACGCCGACGGTGTGGTCTCGCCGGCCGACCTGCGCGCCGAGCTCGAGGCGCACGCCGACGAGACCGCCCTCATCTCGATCATGTGGGCCAACAACGAGGTCGGCACGATCCAGCCGATCACCGAGATCGCCGCGCTGGGGTCCGAGTTCGGGGTCCCGGTGCACTCCGACGCGATCCAGGCGGTCGGCCACCTGCCGGTCGATTTCGCCGCGAGCGGCCTGTCCGCACTCAGCCTGACCGCCCACAAGTTCGGCGGCCCGCAGGGCGTCGGAGCCCTGCTCCTCGGTCGCGACGTCGGATGCGTTCCGCTGCTGCACGGTGGCGGGCACGAACGTGACGTGCGGTCGGGAACCCAGGACGTCGCCGGCGTGTCCGGCATGGCTGCCGCTCTCTCGTGGTGCGTCGAGAACCTGGATGCGACCACCGCGCACGTCCGAGCGCTGCGGAACCGGTTGACCGACGTACTGCTCGGCGTCGACGGGGCGGTGCTCAACGGTGCCGATGGCGCCGGTCGTCTTCCCGGCAACGTGCACGTGTCGTTCGCCGGGTGCGAGGGTGACTCGCTGCTGATGCTCCTCGACGCCAAGGGTGTCGAGTGCTCGACCGGATCGGCCTGTACCGCCGGCGTCGCTCAGGCCAGCCATGTGCTGCTGGCGATGGGGCTCGACATGGCCGATGCCCGATCGTCGTTGCGTTTCTCCCTCGGCCACACCACCACCGACGCCGACATCGATGCGGTCGCCGCGGTCATCGACGAGGTCGTCGACCGGGCGCGGGCCGCGGGTCTGGTGTCCGTCCCCGGCGGAAGGATCTCCTGATGCGAGTACTGGCGGCGATGAGTGGCGGCGTCGACTCGGCGGTCGCCGCGGCACGAGCGGTCGAGGCCGGCCACGAGGTGGTCGGAGTTCACCTGGCATTGTCCACGGCGCCGGGTGCGTTGCGCACGGGCTCGCGCGGTTGCTGCTCGCGGGAGGATGCCTCCGACGCCCGCCGGGCGGCCGACGTCCTCGGAATCCCGTTCTACGTCTGGGATTTCGCCGACCGATTCAAAGACGACGTCATCGACGAATTCGTCGAGGCCTACGCGGCCGGACGCACGCCGAACCCCTGCCTGACGTGCAACGAGAAGATCAAGTTCGCCGCCCTCGCCGACAAGGCGGTCGCCCTGGGGTTCGACGCGCTGGCCACGGGCCACTACGCCCAGCTCGTCGACGGGGAGTTGCGGCGCGCGGTCGATGCCGACAAGGACCAGTCCTATGTGCTCGCCGTCCTGACGCGTGACCAGTTGTCGCGGGCGATGTTCCCTATCGGCGACACTCCGAAGTCCGAGATCCGGGCCGAGGCGGCCCGGCGCGGTCTGGCCGTCGCGGACAAGCCGGATTCCCACGACATCTGCTTCATCCCCAGCGGTGACACCCGCGCGTTCCTCGGTGCCCGCATCGGCGTCCGGCCGGGAGCGATTGTCGACGCGTCGTCGGGTGAGCGTCTCGCCGAGCACGACGGTGTCCACGGCTTCACCATCGGTCAGCGCAAGGGCCTCGGGGTCGAGGCACCGGCCGCCGACGGGAAGCCGCGCTATGTCACCGAGATCGATCCGGACTCCGGGACGGTGACGGTCGGGACGGCCGCCGATCTCCAGGTCTGGGGGATCACCGCCACCCGCGCGGTCTGGACGTCGGGGGTCACCCCCGACGAACCCTTCGACGCCATGGTGCAGGTCCGGGCCCACGGCGGACTCGCGCCCGTGCGGGCAACCGCGACCATGGTCGACGGCGAGCCCGGAATCGAGATCGCGCTGCAGGAGCCGCTCACCGGCGTCGCCCGCGGTCAGGCCGCGGTGCTGTATCTGCCCGATGCCCGACGCGGCGACCAGGTCGTCGGGTGCGGGCGGATCGCCACCACCTCGTCGCAGCCGACTGTCGTACCGTCTCCGTGACCGGATCGGGGCTGCCCACCGGCGTGGGCACCGGCGTGGGTTCGATGCCCGGAACCGACGCGCGTGCCGCCGCCGAGGTGGTCAACGGTGAGCTCGACTTCACGCACCTCGTCGAACTCCCCGGTCGTGGCATCGGCTCGGATCTGATCGGCCGGATGGCAGCCATCCTCGTTGACCTGCCGATGGACACCGCGACGTGGGGATACCGCCTCGCCCAACGCCATTCCCGGTTGGCCCGGCGGGCGGCAGATCTCCTCGCCGAGGACCTCGACGTCGTCGAGGAACTCTGGGAGACCGCGGGATTCGTCGGCACCGGTCGCCCGTTCAAGGTGCAGGTCGCCGGTCCGTTCACCACGTCGGCGTCGGTCGAGCTGGCCAATGGGCAGCGAGTCCTCAAGGACCATGGTGCGGTCCGCGACATCGTCGAGTCGACGGCCGAGGGTGTGCGTGAGCATGTCGCCGAGGTGGAACGCCGGCTCGGTGCGCGCGTGGTGGTCCAGCTCGACGAGCCGATGATCGGCCAGGTCATCGACGGCGCGGTGAAGCCGCTGACGCGCTTCGACCCCATCCGGGCGGTACCGGTGGTCGAGGTGGCGCGAGCACTCACCGAACTCGTCGACCACGTCGGTGCGCCGGTGATCCTGCACGATTGCGGCCGACCACGATGGGACCTGCTCGAGCACCTCCCCGGCGTCGCGTATTCGATCGATGTCACCAAGCCGTCGGCGACCGATCTCGACGGCATCGGCGCCCTCGTCGATCGCGGCGGCGTGCTCGTCGCCGGACGCGTGCCCTCGACCGCGCCCGACCGCCCGCTGGCGGCCGAACGCGTGGCCACCGAACTCGCCGCGCTGACCGACCGCATCGGACTGAACCGGAAAGTGTTGGCGGACAATGTCATCGTGGCGCCTACCTGTGGTCTCGCCGGTGCCTCGGCAAGCTGGGCCAAGTCGGCGCTGGCGATCACCGCCGAAGCCGGTCAGCTGTTGGCCGGCGATCCCTCGGCGCTGTAGAAAACACTGCGGGTTCGACGCGCCAGACCTATCCTCGTCGGTATGCCGCACCCGATCATGTTCGACGACGCGGACCCGTATCTGGGCCGGATCCGCGAGATCGCGCTCGCGCTACCCGACGCCACCGAGGTCGTCGCGCATGGTCGGCCGACCTTCCGCTGCGGCAAGATGTTCGGCAATTACGGCGGTGGCGTGAAAGGCAGCAAGGTTCGCCACGACCAGTCGATCCTGGTCCTCGCCGACGACTCCGAACGGCCCGCCCTGCTGGACGATCCGCGGTTCTTCCTACCCGCCTATCTCGGCCCCGCAGGCTGGGTGGGTCTGATCCTCGACGACGACACAGACTGGGACGAGGTCGGCGAACTGCTCGACACCAGCTACCGCCAGATCGCACCCAAACGGTCGGTGGCCAAGCTCGGTCCGTTGTGATCGTCGGCGCGGAAACTCCCGCGGTCCCGTCTCCGTCCCGCTGATCGGATCTCATCAGCGGGAGGGAAGCAGTACCGCGCGAACGAGACATCGGTTGACGAGCTGGGTCTGTCCGACTGCTCCGATACCCTCGGAGCGTGGCAGATACAACGGAGTCGGGTCAGCCGGTCACCGAGCAGTCGGGGCCGGAGGGAGACCTTCGCGAGGAGTGGACGGCTCTCGCCGAGGAGATCCGCGAGCACCAGTTCCGCTACTACGTGAAGGACGCGCCGGTCATCACCGACGGCGAGTTCGATCTCCTCCTTCGGCGTCTGCAGGCACTCGAGGAAGCGCATCCGGAACTCGCGATCGCGGACTCACCCACCAAGCTCGTCGGTGGTGGATTCTCCACGGCATTCTCCCCGGCGGACCATCTCGAGCGAATGATGTCGCTGGACAACGTCTTCGACCACGACGAGATGCGCACCTGGGTCGACCGCGTGGTCGCCGACGCCGGCACCCGGGTGGACTTCCTCTGCGAACTCAAGATCGACGGGGTGGCCCTCGCGCTGGTGTACCGGAACGGGGTCCTGGAACGGGGCGTCACCCGCGGCGACGGCCGCACCGGTGAGGACGTGTCGCTGAACGCACGCACGATCGACGACATCCCGATGCGCCTGGCCGAGTCCGCGGAGTACCCGATTCCCGAGGTCCTCGAGGTGCGCGGCGAGGTCTTCTTCCGGGTGGAGGACTTCGAGGCGCTGAACGCCTCCCTCGTGGCGGAGGGCAAGGCGCCCTTCGCGAACCCGCGCAACTCGGCCGCCGGCTCGCTGCGCCAGAAGAACCCGCAGATCACCGCCCGCCGCAGGCTGCGGATGATCTGCCACGGCATCGGGCATACCGAGGGCTGGCGGCCGGAGTCCCTGCACGATGCCTACCTGGCGCTCGGCGCCTGGGGTCTACCGGTGTCGACGCACACCACCAAGGTGTCCGGTGCCGACGAGATCCTCGACAAGATCACCTACTGGGGCGAACACCGTCACGACGTCGAGCACGAGATCGACGGCATCGTGGTCAAAGCCGACGACGTCACCGTGCAACGACGCCTCGGGTCCACATCGCGTGCGCCGCGGTGGGCCATTGCCTACAAGTACCCGCCCGAGGAAGCCACCACCAAGCTCTCCGACATCCAGGTCAACGTCGGACGGACCGGCCGCGTCACCCCCTTCGCGGTCCTCGAGCCGGTCCTCGTCGCCGGTTCGACGGTGTCCCGTGCGACCTTGCACAACGGATCGGAGGTCAAGCGCAAGGGCGTGCTGATCGGCGACACCGTGACCATCCGCAAGGCGGGCGACGTGATTCCCGAGGTCCTCGGACCCGTCGTCGACCTCCGTGACGGCAGCGAAGTCGAGTTCGAGATGCCGGAGAAATGCCCGGCATGCGGCACACCGCTGCGGCCGGAGAAGGAGAGCGACGCCGACCTTCGCTGCCCGAATCAGGAGAGTTGCCCGGCTCAGTTGCGCGAGCGGCTCTTTCATCTCGCCGGCCGCGGTTCCTTCGACATCGAGGCGCTCGGCTACGAGGCTGCGTCGGCCCTGCTGTCGGCGGGGGTCCTCACCAACGAGGGCGACCTGTTCTCGCTGACCGCCGACGATCTGGTCCGCACCGACCTGTTCACCACCAAGGCGGGTGCGCTGTCGGCCAACGGCAAGAGACTGCTGGCGAACCTCGACAAGGCCAAGGACGTGGCGCTGTGGCGCGTGCTGGTCGGGCTGTCCATCCGCCACGTCGGGCCCACCGCCGCCCGCGCCCTGGCCACCGAGTTCGGTTCGCTCGAGGCGATCGAGGCCGCCGACATCGAACGACTCGCCGCGGTCGAAGGGCTGGGGATGACCCTGGCCCAGTCCATCCATGACTGGTTCACCGTCGACTGGCACCGGGACATCGTCGAGAAGTGGCGGGCTGCAGGCGTTTCCATGGAGGACGAACGGGATGAGTCGATCGTCCGAACGCTGGAGGGCAAGACGATCGTGGTGACGGGCTCGCTGGTGGACTTCTCCCGTGACGGGGCCAAGGAGGCGATCCTGCAGCGCGGTGGCAAGGCGTCGGGTTCGGTGTCGAAGAAGACCGACTACGTGGTGGTGGGGGATTCGCCGGGGACCAAGGCCGACAAGGCCGAACAGCTCGGCGTGCCGGTGCTCGACGAGGACGCCTTCAAGCGGCTGTTGGAGACCGGCGAAGCGGAGTGATCGTTCAGCCCAACGCGGACTCGAACGCGCGGTAGGCGCGCTGATCGAACAGGACGAACCGGACCTCTTCGATCGACGTGTCCGGCACCGCGGCGCGTACCGTCTCGACCGCCCTGCGGGCCCCGTCGTCCATCGGCCAGCCGTACACGCCGGTCGAGATCGCCGGGAAGGCGATCGTGGTGGCACCCAGTTCGGTTGCGACACGTACTGATTCGCGGTAGCAGGAGACGAGGAGGTCGGAGCGGTCCTCGTCGTAGGAGTGGACCGGACCGACGGTGTGGATGACCCAGCGCGCATCCATGTCGCCCGCGGTGGTGGCCACCGCCTCGCCGACCGGCAGGCCGCGGCGGTAGGGACCCGCGCGGAGCTCCCGACACTCGGCGAGAATCGCCGGGCCGCCGCGCCGGTGGATCGCGCCGTCGACCCCACCACCGCCGAGCAACGTCGAATTGGCGGCGTTGACGATCGCGTCGACCGACTGCGTCGTGATGTCGCCCTGAACCAGAGTGATGGACGTCATCAGTCCATGATGCCCGCGGGACGGCCCGATGTGGCCGGCTCTCAGCTCTCGGTGCGCAACACGGTGCTGACGATCCCCGCGAGGTAACCGAGCCGCGCGACCTCGGACGGCCGGAAGTCCGGTCCGCCGATACGTCCGAGGAGAATCGCCTTCGACTCCGAGCCCAGCGGCGCCGCGGCGAGGCGGGTGTCCATGTCCTGCCACGCACCCGGTACCCAGTCGCCGTTGGCATCCAGCTCGGTGGCCCTCTCGAGAGGAAGCCAGTCGGCCCTGGTCAACGGTGTCTCCGGAGCCCCGGACGAGCCGAAGAGCTGCAACACGCCGCCACTCGCGGGGGTGATGACCATCGCCCACGAGACGCGTAGCACCCGGGGTGCGTTGTCCACGAGGACCTGCAGCCGGTCACGACCGGCCGTGGCCACCTGGTCGACCAGCTCGAGTTCGCGATGGGTGTCCAGGACCCCGGAGTAGGGCCGGATCGAGTCGACGCGGACACCGTTGACCTTCTCGGCCGCGGTGATCAGGCTGTCGGGCAGGGCGCCGGGGGCCACCTCGACGACGAGATCGTCCACCGCGTAGCCGTTGCCGCGCTCGACGACCTCGAGGGACAGGATGTCTGCACCGACCGAGCCGAGCTGCACGGCGAGCACGCCGAGGCTGCCCGGCCGGTCTTCGAGATAGACCCGCAACAGGTAGGACACGTGCGACATTCTCGCACCCACGCGCGTGGTGCGCGCAGCGCCCGCGGCCCAACGGGTGGCTGGGGTGAGTCCGCGTCGCGGGTTCCCATAGTCTGGAGACGTTGCGCGAACCGTGTCCACGACGCGATGAGGGCGGCACAGAGGACGACACGAACAATGATGTGAGGAAGGACGCTGCAGTGGCTGGCGAACCGAAGTCCATATCGCGGGACGAGGTCGCGCATCTGGCGCGACTGTCGCGACTGGCACTGAGCGAGGACGAACTCGATGTCTACGCCGAGCAGCTGGACTCGATCCTGACCCACGTCGCGTCGGTGTCGGAGGTGGCCGCCCACGATGTGCCCGGCACCGCCCACCCGGCCGAGCTCGCGAACGTGCTGCGTCCCGACGTCGTCGTTCCCGGCCTGACGACCGACGCCGCGCTGTCCGGTGCGCCCGCGGTCGAACAGGACCGGTTCGCCGTCCCGCAGATCCTGGGAGAAGAGCAGTGAGTCCCGATTCCAGCGCCCCCGGTTCCAGTGCCGCAGCGCCGCGTCCCGCGGGTGATCTGACCGGACTGTCCGCCGCCGAACTCGCCACCAAGATCGGTGCGCGCGAGGTCAGCTCGGTGGAGGTCACCCAGGCTCACCTCGATCGCATCGCCGAGATCGACGACCAACTCGGCGCGTTCCTGCACGTGAGCGGCGCCGAAGCGCTGGTTGCCGCCAAGGCTGCCGACGACGCGATCGCCGCCGGTGAGACCCCGTCGGCTCTCGCGGGCGTGCCCATCGCGCTCAAGGACGTCTTCACCACGGTCGACGCCCCCACGACGTGCGGCTCCAGGATTCTCGAGGGCTGGGTGCCGCCGTACGACGCCACGGTCACCGAACGCCTTCGTGCCGCGGGTATCCCGATCCTGGGCAAGACCAACATGGACGAGTTCGCCATGGGCAGCTCGACCGAGAACTCGGCGTATCAGCTGACCCGGAACCCGTGGGACCCCACCAAGATCCCGGGTGGCTCGGGCGGCGGCAGCGCAGCGGCGCTCGCGTCGTACGAGGCGCCCCTGGCGATTGGCACCGACACCGGTGGTTCGATCCGCCAGCCGGCCGCCGTCACCGCGACCGTCGGGGTCAAACCCACCTACGGCACGGTCTCGCGGTACGGACTCGTGGCATGCGCCTCGTCCCTGGACCAGGGCGGACCGTGTGGCCGCACCGTCCTGGACACCGCGATGCTGCACGAGATCATCGCCGGGCACGATCCGCGTGACTCCACCTCGATCGACGTGCCGGTGCCCGACGTGGTCTCGGCTGCCCGCGAGGGCGCCGAGCGGGATCTGACGGGCGTCCGGATCGGTGTGGTCACCGAACTGCAGGGCGAGGGCTACCAGTCGGGCGTGCTCGACTCGTTCCACCAGGCGGTCAAGCTCCTCGAGGAGCGCGGCGCCGAGGTGGTTGAGGTCAGCTGCCCGCACTTCACCTACGCGCTCGGCGCCTACTACCTGATCCTCCCGTCGGAGGTGTCGTCGAACCTGGCGCGCTTCGACGCGATGCGCTACGGATTGCGCGTCGGCGACGACGGCTCGCATTCGGCCGACGAGGTCATGGCGCTGTCCCGCGAACAGGGCTTCGGGCCAGAGGTCAAGCGCCGCATCATGATCGGCACCTATGCGTTGTCGTCGGGCTACTACGACGCCTACTACGGGCAGGCGCAGAAGGTCCGCACCCTGATCTCGCGCGACTTCGCCACCGCCTTCGAGAAGGTCGACGTGCTGATCTCGCCGACCACTCCGACCACCGCGTTTCCGATCGGGGAGAAGGTCGACGATCCGCTCGCGATGTACCTGTTCGACCTGTGCACGCTGCCGGTGAATCTCGCCGGCATCGGGTCGATGTCGGTGCCGTCGGGGCTGTCGGTCGACGACGGGATGCCGGTCGGGTTGCAGATCATGGCCCCCGCCCTCGCCGACGACCGGCTGTACCGCGTCGGCGCCTCCTACGAAGCGGCTCGCGGCCCGATCGTCTGACGGACCCTCGAGCCGCGCCGGCGCGGCGGAGCCTCAGTTCCGCAACGGGTGTGGCGGTCCGGCCTGCTCCGATCCATACCGATGACCGACGCCGGCCGCCCCGTCGAGCGCGCCGAGCAGGTCGACGCTGGTCTGTACGAAGCTGATCACGGGCAACCACGGCGCGTCGGGTACCCGCGGACCACGGACATGGGTGTCGTCGGTCGCTCGGTGCGGACGCCACAGTTCGGTGAGCGACCAGCGCACCACGGGATCGCTGGAATTGGCGAGAACCGTTCGCGGGGTGCGGGAGATCGGGGTGACGGTTCCCGCCGGCGGGGCGACCAGCACGGTCTCGGCCAGCAACGACGAGTGCTCGTTCTCCAGCCACACCCGCGCGGCGTCGGCACCCACGGCTCCGAGGCTCTGCCCGTGGAGAATCACTCGCGGACGTTCGTGCGCGGGGACACCGTCGAGCACGGTCGCCAGCGCCGACACCATGGCGATCGCCGACTCCGCGGATCCGGACCGGTCGGACACGAAGGCCTGCCACGACGGAACCCGGTCGTAGGGGAGGGCGAGGATCCGGACGTCGCCGGCGAAACGACTGTCGAATCCGTCGACGGCCGCGGAATCGACCCAGCCCGACCCGGTCGGCACCGCAACCACGACCGCACGCGCCGAGAGTCCTCCCGACGCGGTCCACCTGCGCGTGAGATCGGCTGCGGCCGCGTCGAACTCACCGACCCTCAGCTCGCCCCGCAGTAGCGTTTCCGGGTCGTGCTGCGCCGACGACGAGACCGGCAACCGCTGTTCGTCGGCGCCGGCATCGGCGGGTGCCAGCAGTCCGGCCGTGAGTGCGAGGCCTCCGGCGGCGACCACCGCGGCGGTCCGCGGGACAGCCACGATCGCCACCACGACCACGGCGGCCGGCAGTGTCGCCGCGGCGAACCACCCCACACCCGCGGGTGCGACGTCGACCGCGGACCGGATGAGGTTCTGCCACCAGACCGCCATGCCGACCGCGCATCCGAGGATCACCAGGCAAGAGCCGAACACGATGCGCCGCGCCTGGTCATCCGGCCTGCGCTTGCTGCGCCGTGCGAGGACCATCCCGGTGCACGCCCCCAGCGCGCTGAACACAGTGGTCAGGACCGCGGTGGTCGTCGTATCGCGTGGCAGGGTGCCCGGGTAGAGCGCGGCGAGGTGGCCGAGCATCACCGCGACACTGACGGTCGGGTGCGGCCACGACCCGAATGTGCTGTCGCGCAACCGCCGCGGGTCTCGATGCGACGTCATCGCTGCCGCACCTCGTACTCGTCCGGGTCGACCAGGGCGCGCTGGAAGCTCGTGTACACCAGTGCCGGCAGCGTCTCGCCCCGGGTGGGGGGACCGCCGTACTGACGCCACGTGTTCCACGCCAGCCCGATCCGGGCGCCGTGCGCGGCTGTCGTGCACGTAGGCGTCCGGCAGGACGCGTACATCCGGTCGATCAGCATGCGGTCGAGGGCGATCCGGGCCCACGCTCCGAGCGGGGCGCCGTCATGCTGTGCCGCCCGCAACAGGTCATAACCGAAGTCATGGGTGCGGCACAGGGAAGTGAAGTGTTGCGGCAACGGAACCGGCGACGAGCAGTCCCCGTCCGGATCGACCGGGTATCCGTCGACGACCT
Source organism: Gordonia terrae (assembly GCF_001698225.1). Lineage (NCBI taxonomy): Bacteria > Bacillati > Actinomycetota > Actinomycetes > Mycobacteriales > Gordoniaceae > Gordonia > Gordonia terrae. Next base: position 3,726,249 of record NZ_CP016594.1, on the reverse strand, counting down.
GGGGAACGTACCCCTGCGCCGCGACGAAGGACGCCGGGAGGGACGCCATCGCGGTCGCCGGGCGCGGTCCCACCAGGGCGACGACCACGGCCGCGTAGGGATTGTCGGCATCGTCCGGAGGTGCCGCGACCGTCGTGCTCGTCGGCGCGAGGAGTGGGCCGGCGACGGCGTGCGCGGTCGAGATCCATTGGCCGGTCAAGAGAACGGCGAGGGTGAGGGTCGCGGCCCACCACCGCGACCGTCTCCGGCGTGCGGCGAAACTCTTCGGGTCGGGGAAGTCGTTGTCCGGCCTGGTGTTTCGGATGTGTGCTGATCCGGTCATGGTCATCGACGCTATGAGTCGGAATCCCACCGGCACATCGCTCCCCGGAGCCGTCCCCGGTCGTCCCCAGGTCGGTTCGACGACGCCGGACCCGTACGCCGGTATCGGGTCGTCTCCCTCGGAAGTATGAGGTCGGCGAGTGGTCGGCGGGCCTAGGGTGAGGGCATGTTCGGATACCGCAAGAAGCTCCGCGCGGTGGGGGCGTCCTCACTGGAATGGGCGTCGACCGCACCGGTTGCCCAGGACCCCGCGGTGCGGCACTACTTCTCGTCGCGACTCAACTGGTTCTTCCTGTTCGTGGCGCTCGTCATGTACTCGGTCGCCTGGCCGACTCTGCCCATCACGCACTCCATGCCGGTGTTCGTGCTCCCCGTGGTCGCGGCCTTCGCGGCTCTGCCGATCGCCCTTGCGTGGTCGGCCCCGCTGCTGGGGTGGGCGATCTCGGTGGTCTCCGCCCAGCTCATCGGGATCGTCGTCCCGGTACGGGACACGTGGGAGCTGACCATCCAGGTGACCCACCTCATCGAGCTGCTGGTCCTCACCTTCATGGCCTTCCTCAAGTGCCCGCTGCGATGGATTCCGGTGGTCTGGGTCTCGACCTCGATCGTCATCGCCTTCGCCGTGCAGCCGACGGCGCGGGTCGGGTGGGTCTTCGGAATTTCCGTGCTCGCGGTGGTGGTCGCGTTGTTGCGGGGCCTGATGGCCTCGCGCCGGCAGCTGGCTGTTCGCACCGAGCAGACCGAGGCCGCCGAAGCCGAGGCGGCCGTGCTCCAGGAGCGGGCGCGCATCGCCCGCGACCTGCACGACGTGGTCGCTCACCGGATGTCGATGGTGGTGGTGATGTCACAGACCGCGAGATATCGCCTGCCGGATGTGAGTCCCTCGGCCGCAGCGGAATTCGACGCGATCGCCGATGCGGCCCGGACGTCCCTCGATGAGGTCCGGCAGTTGCTCGGGGTCCTCCGCGTCGAGGATGCGGCCGCTTCGGCGGCGCCCAATCCCGGCCTGGCCGAACTCGATTCGCTGGTCGCCGAGACACGCCGCGCCGGCGCCGAGGTCGTGCTGGAGCTGGACGTCGACACCGGTGACGTCGGCGAATCGGCTGCGCTGGTGATCTATCGGATCGTGCAGGAGTCGCTGGCCAATGCCACCCGGCACGCCCCCGGTGGGCGCGTGGACGTCGAGGTGACGCGCGGTGAGGGCGACCTCGTCGACGTCGCCGTGGTCAACACGGTCGCGACCGCCGATCCGTTGCAGATCGGGGGGAGCGGCGTGGGCATCCCCGGGATGATCGATCGCGCTCAGGCGGTGGGTGGTTCGCTGGTCGCCGCGCCCACACCGACCGGGGGCTTCGCCGTCCGCGCTCGAATCCCGGCGGCGCCGCGACGTGAGGTCGTCGTGCCCGAGCCGATCGTGACCTCCTCGGGTACCGGTGAGCCGCAGCCGCGACGACGGTAGCGTGACGGCGTGCCGATCACCGTAGTCATCGCAGATGACCAGGCCATGGTGCGTCAGGGCTTTTCGGCTCTGCTCGCCGCGCAACCCGATCTCTCGGTCCTCGGCGACGCCGCCGACGGGGTCGAAGCCGTCGAGGTGTGTCGCCGGGTGCGCCCCGATGTCGTCCTGATGGATGTGCGCATGCCGCGCAAGGACGGGCTGTGGGCGGCCGAACAGATCCTCGCGTCATCCGCCGAGCCGCCCACGCGTGTGCTGATGCTCACGACCTTCGACATCGACGACTACGTCTACGAGGCCCTGCGAATCGGCGCCTCGGGCTTCCTGCTCAAGGACGCACCCGCCGACGAGCTGGTGCGCGCGGTACGCGTCGTGGCCGCAGGCGAGGCCTTGCTGGCACCGTCGATCACCCGGCGACTCATCACCGAGGTCACCGCCAACCGCCGCCGGCCGTCGCGGGACGACAAACTCGACACCCTGACCCCGCGAGAACGCGAGGTGCTGGATCTGGTGGCCGACGGCAAGTCCAACGCCGAGATCGGTGCCGACCTGTTCGTCACCGAGCAGACGGTCAAGACACACGTGAGCAGCCTGCTGAACAAACTCCGGCTCCGGGATCGAGCCCAGGCGGTCGTGTTCGCCTACGAGAACGGCATCAAGTGATTTCGCGGCCAGCGCCCGGCTCGCCGGGGCACTAGATTGGGGATGTTCGGGCAGGTTCGACCGATGACGACAGGGAGGGTGGTCTCACCAGATGGCCAAGAGGTTCGGCATTCTGACGTCCGGGGGAGACTGCCCCGGACTGAACGCGGTGATCCGTGGCGCAGTGCTCAAAGGTGAGACCGTCTACGGCCACGAGTTCGTCGGCTTCCGGGACGGCTGGGCCGGACTCGTCTACGGCGACATCGTCGAACTCAACCGGTCGACGGTCCGCGGCCTGTCCAACCAGGGCGGCACCATCCTGGGCACGAGCCGGTTCGGTCCCTACTCCGAGCCCGACGGCGGACCCGAGAACATCAAGAAAGTGCTGAAAAATCTCGAGATCGACGGCGTGATCGCGATCGGCGGCGAGGGCACCGCCGCGGCGTCGAAGAGACTGTTCGACGACGGCATCAACATCGTCGGGGTTCCCAAGACCATCGACAACGACATCGCGGCGACCGATTACACCTTCGGCTTCAACACCGCGGTGGAGATCGCGACCGAGGCCATCGACCGGCTCCGCACCACCGGCAACTCGCACAAGCGGTGCATGGTGCTCGAGGTGATGGGCCGCCACGCCGGCTGGATCGCCCTGCACTCGGGGATCGCGGGCGGCGCCCACGTCATCCTCATCCCGGAGAACCCCGAGAGCCTCGACCAGATCTGTGCCTGGGTCACCAGCGTCAAGTCGCGTGGCCGGTCGCCGATGGTCGTCGTCGCCGAGGGGTTCACACTCCCGGAGATGACGGAGGCCCACTCGACCAAGGGTCTCGACGGCTTCAACCGACCCCGGCTCGGCGGCGTGGCCGAGGTGCTCGCGCCGCTCATCGAGGAGCGGACCGGCATCGAGACCCGGGCCACCATCCTCGGTCACATCCAGCGCGGCGGGGTGCCGTCGGCCTATGACCGGGTGCTGGCGACACGCATGGGCATGGCGACCGCCGACCTCGTCGCCGAGAAGGGCTGGGGGCAGATGGTCGCCCTGCACGGCACCGAGATCGCGCGCATCACCTTCGACGAGGCGCTCGGCGAGCTCAAGACCGTGCCGCTGGACCAGTACAAGGAGATCCGGGTCATCTTCGGCTGAGCCCGTGAGCGCCTCAGGCGGCGGGGGTGATCGTCGCGGCGGGCTCGCGCGGGATGATGATCCAGAGAGCCAGGTAGATCAGCACCTGGGGCCCGGGCAGCAGCATCGACAGGATGAACAGAACGCGGATGAGTGTCGGGTCCCAGCCCCAGCGTTCGGCGATGCCGCCGCACACACCGCCCAGCCACGAGTTCGTGCGCGAACGCATCAGGCGCGGGCCGCTGTAGGCGGGTTGTGGGGTGGTCATGTCGGCCTCCTGGGTGGGCATGTATCCCGACGTCGTTCGCCGGTGTCTTCGACGCTACGAGCGGGTGCACTTTCTCGGCATCGGTGATCACCCTGAACGTGCCCCTGGGATATCGCCGCATAAACTGACTGCCATGACTGACCTGTTGGACTACGACGAGGTGCTCGCCGCATTCGATCCGGTGATGGGCCTCGAGGTGCACGTCGAGCTGGGCACCGCGACCAAGATGTTCTGCGGGTGCCCCACCGAGTTCGGTGCCGACCCCAACACCCAGGTGTGCCCGGTGTGCATCGGACTGCCCGGCTCGCTCCCGGTCGCCAACGCCAAAGCGATCGAGTCCGCGATCCGCATCGGCCTGGCACTGAACTGCTCCATTCGGCCGTCGAGTGTCTTCGCGCGGAAGAACTACTTCTACCCGGATCAGCCGAAGAACTACCAGATCTCGCAGTACGACGAGCCCACGTCCTACGACGGTTACCTCGATGTCCTGCTCACCGACGGCACCACCTGGCGCGTCGAGATCGAGCGTGCCCACATGGAGGAGGACACCGGCAAGTCGCTCCACATCGGCGGCGCCACCGGCCGGATCCACGGTGCGAGTCATTCGCTGCTCGACTACAACCGCGCCGGCGTGCCGCTCGTCGAGATCGTGACGCGGCCCATCGAAGGTGCCGGGGAACGTGCGCCCGAGGTCGCCAGGGCCTACGTGTCGGCACTGCGTGACCTGCTCAAGTCGCTCGACGTCTCCGATGTGCGCATGGACCAGGGGTCGATGCGGTGCGACGTCAACCTGTCGCTGAAGACGAAGGACGCCACCGAGTTCGGCACGCGCACCGAGACCAAGAACGTCAACTCGCTCAAGAGCGTCGAGGTGGCCGTCCGCTACGAGATGCGCCGCCAGGCGGCCATCCTCCAGGCCGGGGGCGAGATCGTCCAGGAGACGCGGCACTTCCACGAGACCGACGGCACCACCTCGGCCGGCCGCCGCAAGGAGACCGCCGAGGACTACCGCTACTTCCCGGAGCCCGATCTTCCGCCCGTGCAGCCGGATTCGGCGTGGATCGAGGAACTCCGGGCAACCCTGCCGGAATTGCCGTGGCTGCGGCGGGCCCGCATCCAGGGGGAGTGGGGAGTCTCCGACGAGGTGATGCGTGACCTCGTCAACGTCGGCGCGGTCGATCTGATCATCGCCACCGTCGACGCCGGGGCGGCACCCGAGGCGGCGCGCGGCTGGTGGGTGTCCTTCCTTGCGCAGCAGGCGAACTCACGCGGGGTCGAACTCGCCGACCTGACCATCACACCCGCGCAGGTCGCCGAGATCATCGGGCTGGTCGACGAGGGCAAGCTCACCACCAAACTCGCGCAACAGGTCGCGACCGCCGTCCTCGACGGCGAGGGTGAGCCCGCGCAGATCGTCGCCGATCGCGGTCTCGAAGTGGTGCGCGACGACTCGGCTCTCCAGAAGGCCGTCGACGACGCACTCGCCGCGAACCCCGACATCGCCGAGAAGATCCGCGGCGGAAAAGTCCAGGCCGCCGGCAAGATCGTCGGCGACGTCATGAAAGCCACTCGCGGACAGGCAGACCCGGCGCGCGTGAAGGAACTGGTCATCGCGGCCTGTTCCTGACGACGACAGGCCCCCCTGTGCTCCCTGAGGAGTGCCCGGAGCTTGCGGAGGGCACGTCACGAAGGGTCTTCGCAATTCGCCTCGCCAAGACCCTTCGAGGCTCGTCGCTTGCGCTCCTCGCACCTCAGGGAGCAAGGGGCTGGGACCTGCGGTTTTGGGGTTCTTTCGGACTAGGGAGCAAGTGACTGGGACCTGAGGTTCTGTGGTTCTTTCGGATCAGGGAGCACAAGGTCGCTCCCAAGACAGGAGCACTATCACGTCCGGTCGTTGCCACCGCCGGACGGCAGGAAGCGGAACACGCGATCGTCGGTGGGCTTCGGTGAACCCACCTCCTTGTTGACGGTCGCCACCTGTAGCAACCCGTTGGGTAGCGCGGCCATCCGGCCGAGCGCGCCGTAGCGGCGTTCCAGCACGACGGCCGGCGCGGTGATCGTCGGCTCCTCCCGGGTGGGCTCGTTGATGGCCTCGATGCGCTGGGTGCGCGTCGTCGAGACGAAGATGCTGCCGGCCGCGACACCGCAGCCGGCGATCTGCGGCCGGTCGGGCCATGTCCACAACACCTTGGGTCCGCCTTCCTCGAGCACCTGCACGCGGTCTTCGGTGGCTGTCTGGTCGGCGACGTAGACGGTTCCGGTGGAAGCGTTGGGGCACAGCGACACCGTGGACCCGAAGCCGGAGGCGAGGATCGCCGGCCGCGGGCTCGCCCCCGAGGTGAACGACGTGACCAGCAGCACCTTGCCGGCGAGTGAGGACGGATCGTCGGCGGCCGCGGGATTCCCGGCGTTGCCGGTGGCGACCACGAGTTCGGTCGGTGACCGGAAGTACATCGCGCCCATGTTCCCGGTGGCTCCCCTGGGGATACCGGTCAGGATCGGTTTGGGCACGTCACCCGGCGCCAGACGGACGATGCGATTGTCCGCCGGGGTCGTGATGTAGGCGTAGATCAGCCGGTCCTGGGAGTAGGTGGGGGAGAAGGCGAAATCGATCAGACCGCCGTCCCCGGATGCATCGACGGGCGTCTCGCCCAGGGTGCGGGCGGGACCGTAGCGCTTGGTGGTGATGATCTTCCCGGTCGTGCGTTCGGCGACGACGGTGACCTCGCCCTGCTCGTCACCGGGCATCACACCGCCCGTCGATGCGAGGCAGGTGGCGATGACCGCGGGGTCGGGGTCGACGCACGGACCGGTCGGTGGCGGCTGCGTCTCGCGGGGGGTCTCCGGCGGCGGAGTCGGCTCGGGCTGACCGCTCGGCCGGTTGTTGGGGCTGAACGCGCCCGCCTCGCGCTGGTTGTCCTGTGCGGTGAAATCCGCACAGCCACCGACCAGGACGACCACCGCGGTCAGCACCGTCAGCAGGGTGCGCCACCGAACCCGTATCCGTCGATCCGCCGAGGCGGGTGAACTCGTCCGGCCGGCATCACCGCGCGTGCCCGTCGGGCGCCCCTTCCACATGGCGTCCACAGTAGTGGTGCCCCGGGCCGTGGTGCCCGAGCGTGGTGCCCCGACTCACCCCGCCGGGGTGCGGTGACGGCGGAGTGCGAGCCTCTAGAGTCGGGCGTGTGAGCGAACGCGACACGTCGGGCACCAGCGAGCGCGACACACCGGCGACGAGTCCCTACGACGAACCGACCGGACAGATCCCGGTCCCGGGTACCGGGAGTGGAGTGCCCGGTGTCGGACCCGGACCGGCGGCCGCGCGGCCCGAGCCCGGCCCGCCGACACCGCCCGCAGTGACCGACCGTGACGACTTCTACAACCGGCACGCCCGGCGGTCGCCGGCCCCCTACTCCCGGGTGGACGACCTCGACGACCTCGATCCCGGCGACGTGGAGACGCGTCCCGCCGCCGCGGGTACTCCGACGACGTCGCGGCCCATCGCCGAGCCACCCCGACCCGCCGCGCAGACCGCGCCCCCCGCCCCACCGGCGGCCGGGGCGGCAGGTCCGGCGGACGACGATTTCGAGACCGTCCAGTTCGCGAAGCATCCCGGTCCCGCCCGCGCGCAGCCCATCGACGGCCCCACCGACGACGCGGTCACCACGCCGGAGCCGGCGCTGCCGCCGGTCGGTACCGCGCGCTACGACTTCCTCGAGGACGACGACGATGTCGTGTCCCGCGCCCGGGCCCGCGGCGAGTCGACGGACACCGAGGTGCTCGACGACGAGCCGCGGGGCCGCCGCCGGTTCGGCCGGCGACGAACCGACGACGACACCGTCGTCCGTCGTGACAGTCCGGCCGACGACGATCTCGAGGACGCGCTCGCGAAGTCGCGCCGCGGCACGATCGATCTGGGTCTGCTGGTACTGCGCATCGCGCTCGGCGGCCTCGTCGGCGCGCACGGGCTGCAGAAGCTGTTCGGACTGTGGAACGGTCCGCGCCTCAGCGGATTCGAGTCCATGCTCGTCGACGCCGGGTTCAGCGCCGACTACGCGCAGGTCCTCGCGATCGTCGGCGCCCTGTCGGAGACGATCGGCGGTCTGATGGTGATCCTGGGCCTGCTGACGCCGATCGGGGCGTCGGCGATCCTGGGCACGATGCTCGTCGCGGCGGCCTTCAAGATGTCGATGGCAGGCGGGTTCACGTTCTTCGCTGCCGCCGGCGGGGTCGAGTTCGAACTGTTCCTGGCGGTGGCCGCGGCGGTCGTCATCCTCACCGGCCCGGGGTTGTACTCGCTCGACTACCCCCGCGGATGGGCGCGACGGCCGTTTGTCGGCTCGTTCTTGTGGCTCATCGTCGGCGCGGCCGCTGCCGTCGCGGTCTGGATCCTCGCGAACGGCAGCAACCCACTCGTCTGACACACAAGAGTGCGGGGTACGTATCGGAATCCGATACGTACCCCGCACTCTGGGTTTCGAGTGGCGGTCAGTCGACCTGACGCACCGCGCCGCGGTCCGCCGACGTCGCCAGCTTGGCGTAGGCGCGCAGCGCAGTCGTGACCGTGCGCTCACGGTCCTTCGGCTGCCAGGGACGCTCGGAGGCCTCCATCTTGGCGCGGCGCTCGGCGAGCACGTCGTCGTCGACGAGGACCTCGAGTCGGCGGGTCTTGACATCGATGAGGATCGGGTCGCCGTCCTCGACGAGTCCGATGGCACCACCCGACGCGGCTTCGGGAGACATGTGACCGACGGACAGACCCGACGATCCACCGGAGAACCGGCCGTCGGTGATGAGGGCGCACTTCTTGCCCATCCCGGTGCCCTTCATGAAGGCGGTCGGGTGGAGCATTTCCTGCATGCCGGGCCCGCCTGCGGGACCCTCGTACCGGACCACGAGGACCTCGCCGGCCTGAATGGTCTTGGACAGGATGACCTGGACGGCGTCCTCCTGGCTCTCGACGACGCGGGCCGGGCCCTCGAAGTGCCACAGATCCTCGTCGATGCCCGCGGTCTTCAGGACCGCCCCGTCCGGGGCGAGGTTTCCGCGGAGCACGCACAGACCGCCCTCGACGGTGTACGCGTGCTCCAGGTCGCGGATGCAGCCGCCCGCGGCGTCGGTGTCGAGCGAACTCCACCGGTTCGCGGTCGAGAACGGGGTGGTGGTGCGAACACCGCCGGGTGCGGCGTGGAACAGTTCGACGGCCTCGTCGATGGCCTTGCCGCCGCGGATGTCCCAGTCGTCGAGGGCCTGGGCCATGGTGGCGCTGTGGACGGTCGACGTGGTGTCGTCGAGCAGACCGGCGCGGCGCAGTTCGCCGAGGATGGCCGGGATTCCGCCCGCCCGGTGGACGTCCTCCATGTGATAGTCGGAGTTGGGGGAGACCTTCGACAGGCACGGCACATTGCGGCTGATCTCGTCGATGACCGTGAGGTCGAAATCGGCGACCTCGCCCTCCTGCGCCGCGGCGAGGATGTGCAGAACGGTGTTGGTCGAGCCCCCCATCGCGACGTCGAGGGCCATCGCGTTGCGGAATGCGGTCGGCGTGGCGATGTTCCGCGGGAGCACCGACGCGTCGTCGTCGCGGTACCAGCGGGTCGCCGCGTCGACGACGACCTCGCCGGCCCTGGTGAACAGGGCGCGGCGCGCTTCGTGGGTGGCCAGGGTCGAACCGTTGCCGGGCAGGGCGAGCCCGAGCGCTTCGGTGAGGCAGTTCATCGAGTTGGCGGTGAACATGCCCGAACACGAACCGCAGGTGGGGCACGCAGCCGCCTCGACCTCACTCAGGCCCGCATCGTCGACCTCGCTGTTGGCCGACGCGGAGATGGTGGTGATCAGATCCGACGACGGGTGTGCGACATCGCCGACGACGACGGCCTTCCCGGCCTCCATCGGTCCGCCGGAGACGAACACCGTCGGGATGTTCAGGCGCATCGCGGCATTGAGCATGCCCGGAGTGATCTTGTCGCAGTTCGAGATACACACCAGTGCGTCCGCGGTATGGGCGTTGACCATGTATTCGACGGAGTCGGCGATGATCTCGCGACTGGGCAGCGAGTAGAGCATGCCGCCGTGACCCATCGCGATGCCGTCGTCGACGGCGATGGTGTGGAATTCGCGCGGCACGCCTCCGGCGGCTCGCACCGCGTCGGCCACGATGTCGCCGACGTTCTTCAGATGCACGTGACCCGGCACGAACTGGGTGTAGGAGTTGGCGATCGCCACGATCGGCTTGCCGAAATCGTCGTCGGTCATCCCGGTGGCGCGCCACAGGGAGCGGGCGCCGGCGGCTTCGCGGCCGACGGTGGTGGTGCGTGACCTCAGAGCAGGCATGGGTTCCTCGAATCGATCGTGTGGCTCGGGCGGGCCCGGCGCGATCGGACGTGCAGTGACAGACCGGCGCCGGACTCTTCGGCTCAACACCGCGACCCCGGGGTTGTTTCCCACGGGCTGTGGCCGGGCGCGGCTGTGTTGACGGGCGCCGCCTCGCTGAGGGTGGGCGTGGGGGAGCGCCGAGAAGCCAGGCTACTCCGCTGTGACGAGGGGTAACAAAACGATTCGGCGTCTCGGGGACGCCTTCGCCGGTGCGGGGTCAGATCCCCAGCACCGCCTTGGCGATCGAGAAGTAGACGAGGAGGCCGGTGGCGTCGCAGAACGTCGAGATGAACGGTGTGGAGAACACCGCGGGGTCGACACGGATGGACTTCGCGATCAACGGCATCACGCCGCCCACGGTCGCGGCGAGCGTGCACACCGACAGGATCGTCAACCCGATGACCACGCCGATGTCGAGGCCGTAGACGAGTGCGGCGACGGTGAACCCGGCGAGGCCGAGCAGAGCCCCCATGGTCAGCCCGACCCGGACCTCCTTGGCGGCGACGCGGGCGACGTCGCGCGGGGCGACCTCGTCGGTGGCGAGTGCGCGGGTCACGGTCGTCGCCGCCTGCGAACCGGTGTTGCCGCCGATCCCGGTGAGCAGCGGGATGAACAGTGCCAGTGCGACCCGCTGCTCGAGGGTGCCCTCGAAGATCTCCAGCACGTTGACGGTGAGAATCGCCGACACCGCGAGGACGAACAGCCATACGATCCGGGCGCGCGTGATCGACAGGATGGAGGACAGCAGATAGGGATCGCGGAGCGGTTCGCGCGCGCCGGCGCGGGCCTCGTCGGTGTCGCGGGCCTGCTCGACGACCTCGACGGCATCGTCGATCGTCAGGACGCCGACCAGTCGGCTGTCGTTGTCGACGACGGGCATCGCGAGGATCCCGCGGTCCACACAGCGCTGCGCGGTGGTCTCGGCGTCGTCCTCGGCATGGGCGAACATCGGCTTGTTCATCAGGTCGCGGACGGTGTCCGCCGGGTCGGCGAGGAGGAGGTCGCGCAGGCTGACCACACCGCACAGCGAGCGCGCGCCGTCGAGGACGGGCACGGTGTAGATCGTCTCCGCGGCGTGTCCGCGTTCGCGAACGCGGGCCAGTGCGTCGCCGGCCGATTCGTCCTCGCGCGCGTGGACGAACTCGGGACTCATCCGACGTCCCACCGAACCTCGCGGGTAGCCGAGGACCACCGCCGTCATGTCGCGCTCGGCCGGGGTGAGTTGCTGGATCAGCGACTTCGCGACTCCCGCGGGCAACTCGTCGAGCAGTTCGGCGCGGTCGTCGGGGTCGAGGTGGTCGAACGCGGCGGCCACCTCCGCGGTGCCGAGGTCGTCGATGAGTCGGCGCTGCGAGCCGGCCGACAGATCGTCGAACACCTCCACCGCGAGGTCCTTGGCCAGCAAACGGAACGCGATCCCGCGGGACTTGTGGGGGAGGCGGTCGAGCAGAGCGGCGATGTCGCCCGCAGGCAACGTGGACAGCGTCGTGCCGACCTCTGCGAGGCCACCTGCCGAGATCAGTTCGTCGAGTTCACCGGCGTCGAGTGTTCGGGTGTTCTCCACGGCCGCACTCTATCGCCGCCTGCGGGATGTTGATGAGACCGAGGGGAGCCTGATCCGTGCCAGGAATCACGGGCAGACGATCACTCGGCGGAACGGGCCGCCTCGAAGGGGTCCGGGATGCGGCCGCCGCTGACGATCGACAACGCCGGGAGATCGCGGAAACCGATGGCGGGCAATCGGACCCGACTGCCGTCGGTCAGCACCGCGCGGACCGAACTCCACTTCGGGAACTGCAGTCCCGCGACCTCCGACCAGGCGATCTCGGTGGTGGAGAACATCCGGACGGCGCGCAGGCCGTCCTCGGTGACCACGGTCCGCAGTCGGTGGATCCACAACCACAGCACGACGGGGATGACCAGGGCGATGGCGAACCACGGGGAGGCGCCGACCAGCAGCACGACCACCAGGGCGACCATCGGGACCGTGAAGTACGCGATCCGGTTGATGCGGAACGTCACCGGGTAGTCGAATGTCACGTCGTCGGCGGCAGAGGTCGTGCTGGTCTTCGGGTCTACGGGGTCGGTGGAATCAGTCGGCACCCGTCCATTGTGCCAACCGGTCCCGTGCCTCCCTGCCGACGGGTTCGTCGCGCCATATCAGAAGCGCGGTGCGATCGCGCCCGGTTCGACCAGTGATTTCCCAGATGGTGGGACGCATTGGTCCGGAGTTTGACTCTGAACCGAACACAGTCCTACCGTGAACGCGTGATGCAGAACGGGATCCTCGTAGTAATCGGCTGGCGCGTCTTCGCCTGACCGGTCACCTCGCAGACCCCCAACCGGCATCGACGCGCCACCCTCGAACAGCGGAAGCTGTCGGGGGTTTTTTCATGCCAGGTACTTCCATCACGGATATCGGATTCCACAACCAAGATGAGGATCGTGCAGTGAGCGCACCAACAGCACGCACCGACGCGGGCCGAAATGAGCCGACGCGTAACGCAGGATTGCGGCAGCAGTCTCCGGCGGCGGGCAACCTCCGTGCGGTAACCCAGCACACTGTTGCGCCCGAGCGTGTCAGCGGCGCCCAGTCCGTGGTTCGTTCCCTCGAGGAACTCGGTGTCGAGGTCGTCTTCGGCATTCCCGGCGGCGCGGTCCTGCCGGTCTACGATCCGCTCCTGGATTCTCAGAAGGTCCGTCACGTTCTCGTCCGTCACGAGCAGGGTGCCGGCCACGCCGCGACCGGATACGCCCAGGTCGCCGGTCGCGCCGGCGTCATGATGGCGACGTCGGGTCCCGGTGCCACCAACCTGGTGACACCGCTGGCCGATGCGCAGATGGACTCCGTGCCCGTCGTCGCGATCACCGGTCAGGTCGGCCGGGCGCTCATCGGCACCGACGCATTCCAGGAAGCCGACATCTCCGGCATCACGATGCCCGTCACCAAGCACAACTTCCTGGTCAGCCGGGCCATCGACATCCCGAAGACGATCGCGGAGGCGTTCCACATCGCCGAGAGCGGCCGTCCGGGCGCGGTTCTCGTCGACATCCCGAAGGACATCCTGCAGGCGCAGACCACCTTCTCGTGGCCGCCGCAGATCGACCTGCCCGGCTACCGGCCGGTCACCAAGCCGCACGGCAAGCAGGTTCGCGAGGCGGCCCGCCTCATCAACGCCGCGAAGTCCCCGGTGCTCTATGTCGGCGGCGGCGTCATCAAGGCGAACGCGGCTGCGGAACTGCTGGAACTGGCCGAACTCACCGGCATCCCCGTGGTCACGACCCTGATGGCGCGCGGCGTGTTCCCGGACAGCCACCAGCTGCACCTGGGTATGCCGGGTATGCACGGCACGGTGGCGGCGGTCGCGGGTCTGCAGCGCAGCGACCTGCTGATCACCCTCGGTGCGCGCTTCGACGACCGGGTCACCGGGCAGCTGTCGTCGTTCGCGCCGAACGCGAAGGTCATCCACGCCGACATCGATCCTGCCGAGATCGGCAAGAACCGACCGGTCGACGTGCCGATCGTCGGTGACTGCAAGGCGGTCATCGCCGAGCTCACCGAAGCCCTGCGCGACGAGCGCGCGACCAGCGGCTCTACTCCCGACATCTCGCAGTGGTGGTCCTACCTGGACAACCTGCGCCGGACCTATCCGCTGAGCTACGACCGGCAGACCGACGGTTCGATGTCGCCTGAGTTCGTCATCCAGGCCCTCGGCAAGGCTGCCGGCCCGGACGCGGTGTACTGCGCGGGCGTCGGCCAGCACCAGATGTGGGCCGCGCAGTTCATCTCCTACGAGAAGCCGCGCACCTGGCTCAACTCCGGTGGTCTCGGCACCATGGGCTACGCGGTGCCCGCCGCCATGGGCGCCAAGGCCGCCGATCCCGACGCCGAGGTGTGGGCGATCGACGGTGACGGTTGTTTCCAGATGACCAACCAGGAACTCGCCACCTGTGCGATCGAGGGCATCCCGATCAAGGTGGCGCTGATCAACAACGGCAACCTGGGCATGGTTCGTCAGTGGCAGACGCTGTTCTACGAGGAGCGGTACTCGAACACCGACCTGTCGACCCACTCGCGGATGATCCCGGACTTCGTCAAGCTCTCCGAGGCGCTGGGCTGTGTGGCCTTCCGCGTCGAACGCGAAGAAGACGTCGACGAGGTGATCGCGAAGGCGCGGGAGATCAACGACCGCCCGGTGGTCATCGACTTCATCGTCGGCAAGGACGCCCAGGTGTGGCCGATGGTCGCCGCGGGCACCGGCAACGACGAGATCATGGCCGCCCGCGACATCCGGCCGTTGTTCGACGACGACGAGTCGGCGTCGGGTCCGGTGGAGATCCACCAGACGATGGACGGCCATCAGACGGTCGAGAACGCACCGGCCGACCGCGCAACCGAGAAGGACGAGCAGTGAGCACCACCCATACCCTCAGCGTCCTGGTCGAAGACCGTCCGGGCGTCCTGGCGCGCATCTCCGCGCTGTTCTCACGACGTGGCTTCAACATCGAGTCGCTGGCCGTCGGCCCCACCGAGCTCAAGGGCATCTCGCGGATGACGATCATGGTCTCCGTCGAGGACTTCCCGCTCGAGCAGGTCACCAAGCAGCTCAACAAGCTGATCAACGTGATCAAGATCGTCGAGCAGGACCCGGGGAGCTCGGTGTCGCGCGAGCTGATGATGGTCAAGGTCCGCTCGGACTCCACCGTGCGCACCGAGGTCATCGAGGTGGTGAACCTGTTCCGCGCCAAGGTCATCGACGTCTCGCCCGAGTCGCTCACGATCGAGGCGACAGGTACGTCGGAGAAACTCGAAGCACTTCTGCGGATGCTCGATCCGTATGGAATCCGGGAGATCGCGCAATCCGGCGCGGTGACCCTCGGTCGGGGACCGAAGAGCATGTCGGCCAACCGCTGACAGGGAATCCCGTTGTCGCCGTGCGCCACTGAGCGCGGACGGCAGCGACAAGAGAATTACGAAGCCCGGGCGTTCGGAGAGTTCGCCGGGGTCACCACATATCGAAGGGAAACATAGTGGCCATCGAACTGTTCTACGACGACGACGCAGATCTGTCGATCATCCAGGGTCGCAAGGTCGCGGTGATCGGCTACGGCAGCCAGGGCCATGCGCATTCGCTGTCGCTGCGCGATTCCGGCGTCGACGTCGTGATCGGTCTGCGCGAGGGCTCGAAGTCGAAGGCGAAGGCCGAGGAGCAGGGCCTCAAGGTGCTGACCGCGTCCGAGGCCGCCGCATGGGCCGACGTCATCATGGTGCTGGCACCCGACACCTCGCAGGCCTCGATCTTCACCGAGGACATCGAGCCGAACCTGCAGGACGGCAACGCGCTGTTCTTCGGCCACGGTCTCAACATCCACTTCGGTCTGATCAAGGCGCCGGAGAACGTGACCGTCGCGATGGTCGCCCCGAAGGGCCCCGGCCACCTCGTGCGCCGTCAGTTCGTCGACGGCAAGGGCGTTCCCGCGCTCATCGCCGTCCACCAGGACCCGAAGGGCGAGGGCCAGGCGCTCGCGCTCAGCTACGCCAGCGCCATCGGCGGTGGTCGTGCCGGCATCATCAAGACCACCTTCAAGGAAGAGACCGAGACCGACCTCTTCGGTGAGCAGGCCGTGCTGTGTGGCGGTACCGAGGAACTGGTCAAGACCGGCTTCGAGGTCATGGTCGAGGCGGGTTACGCCCCCGAGATGGCCTACTTCGAGGTGCTGCACGAGCTCAAGCTGATCGTCGACCTCATGTACGAGGGTGGCATTGCGCGGATGAACTACTCGGTGTCCGACACCGCTGAGTTCGGTGGCTACGTGTCGGGCCCGCGGGTCATCGATGCCGACACCAAGGAGCGCATGCGCGCCATCCTCACCGACATCCAGGACGGCACCTTCGTCAAGCGCCTCGTCGCCAACGTCGAGGGTGGCAACAAGGAACTCGAGGGTCTGCGCAAGGCGAACGCCGAGCACCCGATCGAGGTCACCGGCAAGAAGCTGCGCGATCTCATGAGCTGGGTCGATCGCCCGATCACCGAGACCGCCTGAGTCACAACCGCAAGCGGGCCCGCACCGAAAGGTGCGGGCCCGCTTGCGTTTCCGCACACCCACCCCTTTTCGGCAAACCCACCGGGGTCGAGGGGGAGGAAATGCCGAAAAAGGGTGGGTGTGGCTCGACGGGTCACGTGACCGCTGCGAGCCACCTCTCGACCGCCGGAGACCTCGCGGACGTATCGCGGGACCGGACCTGCCGGTCGGCGCGGCGGAAGCGTTCTGTCACACCGCGTGTGCCGGCAGGCCCTGTTCCCGCACGGAGGCGATGCCGAGCCCGGAACGTTCCGCGACGGCTCCCACGAGTTCGTCGTAGGTCCGGCACACGACCGCCGATCCGGTGAGGGTGGCGACGACCCACCCCGACGGGATCGCGCGCACCGTGTGCCGGCGCAGCACCTCCGACATCCGGCGCGCCACCTCGGCGCGTCGGCGCGGACCGCTCACGAATTCGGCGGCCCAGTCCGCTGGTGCTCCGGCGCAACCCCCACACATCAGGGCATCACGTCGCCGGAGTTGGGGCCGAGGACCTGACCGACGAACAGGTTGCCACCGGGGTCGGACGCGAGAAGGACGGCCACCGGGGCGATCTCCTCGGGTCGTCCGAATCGGCCCAGCGGCAGCTCCGCGCGCTTGCTGCGCTTCCACTCGTCGTCGATGGCGTCGACCATCGGCGTGTCGATCGGTCCGGGTGCGATCGCGTTCACCAGGACGCCCCGGGCGGCCGTCTCGAGCGCGATCGACTTCGACATCGCGATCACACCCGCCTTCGCCGCGGCGTAATGGGCCAGTGAGACACCGCCTTTGATGGCCAACTGAGAGGCCACGTTGACGATGCGGCCGCTGCCCTGCGCCAGCATCGGCCGCAGCGCCGCACGATTGAGCAGAAAGACGCTCGTGAGGTCGATGTCGACGGTCTCGCGCCACAGCTCGGTCGGCATGTCCACGGTGGGTGACTGGGTGAGGATGCCGTGCGAGCACACGAGGATGTCGAGTCCACCGTCGTGGTCGACGATCTGGTTCACCAGCTCATCGACCTCGGTTTCGATCGTCGCGTCGAGGACGACGCCGCGGCGCCCGCCGACCTCGTCCGCCACCTCCTCGACCCGTGTATCTCGGTCGGCCAGCGTCACCACGGCGCCCTCGGCGACGTAGGCCGCCGCGATCGCGCGTCCGATACCCGACGCAGCGCCGGTCACCAGCGCCCGTCGTCCGTCCAACAGTCCGGTCATGTCAGATCCTCTCCGGGATGGTGCATTCAGTCACGCATGGCGGTGGTCAGGGCGCCGTCGACGACGATCGCCTGACCGCTGACATAAGACGCCTGAGGACTCGACAGGAAAGCGATGACCTCGGCCACCTCGCGCGGATGACCGACCCGGCCCCACGGGATGTAGCCGCCCGCCCGGTCGAGACCTTCCGGTCCCAGGGAGTTGACCGCATCGCTGGACTGGGGGGTGCGGATCAGGCCGGGGATGATGGCGTTGGCGCGGATGCCCCGGGGCCCGTACTCGACGGCGAGACTCCGCGCCAGGCCGACGACCCCGGCTTTGGCGGTCGCATAGTGGGCGTGGTTCTGCCAGCCGTAGATGCCGCCCGCGATCGACGAGATCACCGTCACCGAGCCGCCGTCGCCCATGTGGCGCAGGCCGGCCCGCGCCGTGCGCATGACACCGTGCAGGTCGACATCCATCATGTCGTGCCACTGGTCGTCGGTGATCGAATCGAACGACGCCTCCCGCAGGATGCCCGCGTTGGCCACCGCGATGTCGACGCGGCCCCAGGCGGATACGAGTTCATCGGCGAAGGCATCCACCGACTCGGTGGAACGCACATCCACTTCGACGATCCGCCCCTCGCCGCCGGCGTCGTGCACGTCCCGGAGGGTTGATTCGGGGTCGTGCGGATCGCCCGGGAAGGTTCCGATTCCCACGCGCACACCGCGTTCGGCGAGGCACAAGGCCGTGGCCGCGCCGATACCCGATGCGGCGCCGGTGATCATCGCGACACTCGGATCGCTCATGCCTGGGCTCCCGCCGTCGTCGTGGGACCCGCGGGAACGCCCGCCTGGGGCGGGGTGTCGGCAACCTTGCGGGCACCGAGCACGATCACGGCCGAGGCGATGGCGCCGAGCGCGCCGACCCAGAGAGCAGCCGTCGAGTAACCGATCGACGCGGCGGTGAGGCCGGTGAGGATGAAGCCCGAGATGATCGCACCGGGTTGGGACATGGCGCCGATGAACGCGCTTCCGGTTGCGCGGCAATCGGTGTCGAAGCACTCGGCCTGGAAGAACATGATCGCGGCGTACGGGCCGAGGAGGAAGAACAACCCCATCATGTAGGTCACGAGCACGAAGATCTGATCCGACGGTCCGAGAAGCATCGCGCCGAAGAACAGACCCGAGAGCAACCAGCCCACGGCAATGGTGTTGCGGCGGCCGAAACGGTCGCCCGCCCACCCGTGGGCGAGGTAGCCCGCGACCGCGACGAGGTTGGACAGGACCACGAGGATCAGGGTGCTCGAGGCGTCGATTCCCTTGCCCTTCTCCAGCACCGTGGTGCCGAGGACCGAGAAGGTCTGGATGGCGAACCAGTTGAGCAGCCACGCCAGGGACAACACGACGGTGTTGCGCAGATGCTTGCCGGTGAAGATCCGCTTGAAGGGGGCCGAGGTCTGCTCGACCGTCGCGGTCGCGGCGGCCAGTGCTGCTGCCTCGTCGTGCTTTCCGGCCTTGCGGAGTTGCTTGACGGCGTGTTGCGCCTCGAACTGGGGGCTTTCCTTGAGGGTGCGGCACACCAGAGCGACGATGACCGCCGGGATGGTCGCCAGCAGGAACGCGATCCGCCAGGAGTCAGCGCCGAAGATCGCCGTCACGATGGCGACGAACCCGGCCGCGAGCAGTGCGCCGGCCGGCCAGCCGGTCTGGACCATCGAGTAGACGAAACCCCGGCGCTTCTTGATCTTCTCGTCCTCGGTCAGCTCGTAGAGCTCGTTGAGGTATGTGGCGTTGACCGACTGTTCGGCGAGTCCCAGACCGCTGATCGCGCGGACTCCGATCAGCGAGGTCGCGCCGAAGGTCGCGGCAGTGGCCGCCGACGACGCGGCCGTGCCGCCGACCGAGATGATCATTCCCTTACGGCGACCGAGCTTGTCCACCATGGGGCCCACGAGGAGGACCACGATGGCGGTGCCGACGCTGACGAGGGTGGAGACCAGGAGCGCATGACTGGTGGTCCAGCCGAACGACTCCTCGATCCGCGGAAGCAGCGTGCCGAACAGGATGAAGTCGTACACCGCGATCGTCCAGGCGAAGAACGCGATTCCGGATGCGCGGCGGGTCTCCTTGCCGGTGACACGCCGCAACCCCGGGGTGGGGGTGGTGGGTCGAGACATGGTTGTGCTCTCTTGCTCAGTGGGATTGGCGGGCTCGCCGGCTCTTGATCGGGTCGGCGATGGGAAAGCGTTGGAGGTGGCGAACAGGCGTCAGTTACGCGGCGACCGCTTCTTGAAGTCCTCGGCGATGGTGTCGAAGTTCGCCCAGCGGACGCCGTCGTGCGAGTTGATGTGCTCGATCAGTCGCTCGAGCATGAGCAGTACCTGCGGACGGCCGGAGACGTCCGGGTGGATGGTGAAGGTGAAGACCGCGTAGTCGCTTTCGCGGTAGACCCAGTCGAACTGGTCGCGCCACATCTCTTCGATGTGCCGCGGATTCACGAAGCCGTGGCTGTTCGGGCTGCCCTTGATGAACATCATCGGCGGCAGATCGTCGAGGTACCAGCTGGCCGGGATCTCGACGAGGTCGGTCTCCTCGCCGCGGACAAGCGGTTTCATCCATTCCGCGGCCGGCTTGTCATAGTCGATCGGCGTCCATGAGTCACCGACGCGGACGTAGTACGGCTCGAAGTCACGGTGCATCAGCGAGTGGTCGTAGGTGATCCCGCGCTCGACGAGAAGCTCGTTGGTGACCTTGCTGAACTCCCACCACGGCGCGACATATCCGGTGGGTCGCTTGCCGGTCCTAGTGCTGATCAGATCGATGCAGTGATCGAGGATCTCCGATTCCTGCTCACGTGTCATCGCGATCGGGTTCTCGTGGCTGTATCCGTGCAGACCGATCTCGTGTCCCGCGGCGACGACCTGATCGAACTGTTCGGGGAACGTCTCGACGGAGTGGCCCGGCCAGAACCAGGTCGCCGGGAGGTCGTATTTCGCGAGCAGATTGTTGAGACGGGGGACTCCGACCTCGCCGGCGAACACACCGCGCGAGATGTCCCCGGGCGAGTTCTCGCCGCCATAGGAGCCCAGCCAGCCGCCGACCGCGTCGACGTCGATTCCGAAGGCTACGAAGATATCCTTGGTCATTTGTTCAGTCCTCCTTGGTTGTGGCGATCGGTGGTGTGGAGTTTTGTGTCGTCCCCGGCTCCGGGTCCGGATGACTCCCGGGTTGCCCCAGGGGTGCCGGACGGAGTCAGGTCGGCATAGGTCGAGATCAGCTCTGCCAGCGGCTGCTCCAGGGCGAGACCAGTGGACAGCAACAGCGCCAACAGAATTCGCGCCTGGGCGGCGGGTAGTCCGGAGACAGGTGGGACTCCGGCGGCGACCAGGTCGGCGCCGCCGCCGTTGCCGTAGACGCCGCGGACAGGTCCGGCCGGTACCCGGGTGGACAAGATGAGAGCGAGGCCGTCGTCGACGAGATCGGTCGCGGCGTCGACGATGGCGGGATTCCCGTTGCCGATGCCGGTGCCCGCCAGCACGATTCCGGCGGCGCCGCAGTTCGCGGCCGCGCGTAGCAGTGCGTCGTCCGCACCGGGATAGACGTCGACGAGATCGACACGGGTGTCGTCGAATTCGGGGCCCGGGCGCGGCAGCGGGTCGGGTCGCGGTGCCGTGGGACCGAAGCAGACCTGCTCGTTCGTCACTGAGCCCGACGGGGGAGAGACGACGGAGCGGAAGGCGTCGAGTGCGATCGTGTGGATCTTGCGTGCCCCGCGGGCGGGGATGATCTGCCCGGCGAAGACGATCATGACGCCACGGTCGCGGGCGGCCGGCGCCGCGGCGACTCGGACGGCGTCGGTGAGATTGCCCGGACCGTCACCGTCGGCGGTGTCGCCGGCCCGCTGGGCTCCCGTCAGGACGACGGGACGCGGATCGTCGTGGACGAGGTCGAGGAGGATCGCGGTTTCCTCCATCGTGTCGGTCCCGTGCGTGATGACCACGCCGTCGACGGGTTCCGTGGGCCGGGCGAGAAGTGCGCCCACCGCGTCACTGATCTGCCGCAGGTGTCCGAGCGTGAGCCGATAGGACCCGACCGTCATCAGATCGATGGTCTCGACCTCGACGTCGTCGAGGCCGGCGCGCTCGACCAGCCGCGCGGCGGTCTGGGTGGCCACGACCCCGGCGTCGGTCGCCTCGGACGCGATGGTGCCGCCCGTCGCGATGACTGCGACCCGGGTCATCGGCGACGGTCCCGCGACGGCGTGAGGCCCCGGAAACCTGCGGCGATGGAGCTGACTGTGACGTGCATGACGTGAAGTGAAACACACGACAAACGTTTGGCGCAATCGTTTGTGTAACTTCCGCCAAACGTTTGGGTAAATCACGACGTAACAGACCGGGTTGGGTACGCTGTGGGCCACCGACAAGAGAGGGCCGGGTTGAGGAAGACAGGAGAGGGGCCGGCGCGGGGACCGCTGACGCTCCGCATGATCGCGACGGAGCTCGGGGTCAGCCCGTCGACCGTGTCGCGAGTGCTCAATACGCCCGGTGACGCCGCGCTCCGCTGGGGTTCGTCTGACACGGTCGCCCGGATCCGCGCGTTTGCAGCCGAGCACGACTACTCGCCGAATCCCCAGGCATCGAGTCTGCGCACACGGCGCTCGGGATTGATCGGGGTGCTCGTCCCTCGACTACAGGACTATGTGCTCGCGACCATCTACGAGGGGATAGAAGAGGCGGCCTACGAATCGGGTCTGTCGACATTCGTCACCAACTCGCTGGACAAGCCGGACAACCAACGGGCACGTACTCGAATGATGATCGACCGGCGGGTCGACGGCCTGATCTACGGGGACGCCCACCTCGACCACCGCTTCCTGGACGAGATCCATTCGCAGGGAATCAAATTCGCGCTCGTATCCCGAACGGCGGGGGACTATCCCTCGGCGACCGTCGATGATGTGAAGGGCGGACGACTGGTCGGTTCGCACCTGCTCGACACGGGACGACGAGATGTCGCGGTACTCGCCGGCTGGGAGTTCGCCTCCACCGCTCGTGACCGGACCAACGGCATCGTGACCACGTTCGCCGAGCACGGCGTCGAGATCCCGGACGACCGTATCGTCTATTCGGGCTTCGATCCGGCCGGCGGTCGGGCCGCCGTCGAGCAGCTGCTCGCGACCGGCCCGGTGCCCGACGCCATTTTCGCGACCAACGACTTCGCCGCGATCGGAGCGTTCGGAGCTCTGCGCGATCGTGGGATTCGCGTACCCGACGACGTCGCCCTCGTCGGTTACAACGACACGCCGATCGCCGCGGGCGGTGCCGTCCCGCTGACCACGATTCGATCACCGATGCACGAAATGGGCAGGCGCGCTGTCGGCTTGCTGCTCGAGGTCATCGGCGGCCGGACACCCGAGTCGATCGTGCTCGAGCCCGAACTGATCGTCCGCTCGAGCAGCATCTCCGCGACCGTTCAGGCGGGCGGTCCGTCATCCATCGAGGCGTGACGAACCGACTCCCGCACCGCCTGAGCTGACCCCGGACACGACGACGCCCCGGAGGGAAACCATCCGGGGCGTCGGTGGGGGTGGGAATCCAGTCGTCAGGCGACCCGGAATCCCTTGTAGGCGTCGAGAGACCCGATCCGCTTGAGGATCGGCTGGATGTTGGTGCCGGTCTCGGGGCCGAGGCAACCGAGGAAGTAGTAGGCGTTGACCATCCCCACGAGGCGATCGCCCACGACCACGGGGCTGCCGGAGTCACCTTCGATCACGCACATCTGGCTCACGTGGACATCACCGTCGGAGAACCAGGCGATACCGCAGGTGTTGCCGGTGGTCCGGCCTTCCTTGCAGGCGATGGTCGGGAAGGCAAGGGGCTTCGGGTCGACCGAGCGGATGGTGACCCCGCGGACGGTGCGCAGCGGCACGACGCGCGAGGCGTCGAATTCGACGATCGCCATGTCGAGATCGGGCGCGGTGTAGGTGATGGTGCCGGCCTGGCCGCGATCCTGGAAGGTCTCGGAGTAGACCTTCTGGCCGGGGGTGCCGCAGTGGCCAGCGGTGACGCCGATGAGCTTGTTCGTCTTCGAGCGACCGATGGTCGTCAGCGTGCAGGCTGCCGCCGAGTTGCCACCCTTGAGGACCAGGATGCCGGAGCCGCCCCCCATGAAGATCTTCGCCGGTGCGGCGACCGCGACGCCCCCTCCCCAGCCGGCCAGCACCGTCGCAGCCAAAACCGCCAACAGCACTGTCAGCTTCTTCGTCATCCGCACTCCACTTCTCGTGTCCAACCGGTTCTCGGTCACAGGCATCGGGCCACCGGTCGGGACTTCGCAACCGGCGGCAAGCACACCGTACCGGTCCCCCCGGGTGCTCACGTCTGCGTGGGATCGACCCGCGGTCGGTTTGCAACACTTCCGTGATGCTCCCAGCAAGGTAGCCGTAATGTGCGTCACACTCTACCCATGCCGAGGGACAGGTCTCCGGTTTCGGGGTACACCGCATGCTCGGCGGCACCTACCACACCTTTAAGCTGTCGTACGGAGTCGTCACCGACACTCCGCACCGCCGATCGTGAAACCGCACTCCCGAACCTGGAGAAATGACTGTGAGCTCTGCTGGCCGCCCGGTTGTACTCATCGCCGACAAGCTGGCGCCGTCCACCGTGGAAGCACTCGGTGACGGTGTCGAGGTGCGATGGGTCGACGGTCCGGATCGTCCCAAGTTGCTCGAGGCGGTCGTCGACGCCGACGCCATCCTGGTCCGCTCGGCGACGACCGTGGACGCCGAGGTCCTCGACGCGGGCAAGAAGCTGAAGATCATCGCCCGCGCCGGTGTCGGCCTGGACAATGTGGACGTCCCCGCGGCGACCGAGCGCGGCGTCATGGTCGTCAACGCCCCGACCTCCAACATCCACACGGCGGCCGAACACGCTGTCGCACTGCTGATGTCGGCCTCGCGTCAGATCCCGGCCGCCGACGCCACCCTGCGTGAGAAGACCTGGAAGCGTTCGTCGTTCAACGGTGTCGAGATCTTCGACAAGACCGTCGGTGTCGTCGGCCTCGGCCGCATCGGTCAGCTCGTGGCCGCCCGGCTGGCCGCGTTCGAGACCCACATCATCGCCTACGACCCCTATGTGTCGCCGGCCCGCGCGGCCCAGCTGGGGATCGAGCTGGTCAGCCTCGACGAATTGCTCGAGCGCGCCGACTTCATCACCGTCCACCTGCCGAAGACGCCCGAGACCCTGGGTCTGATCGGCGCCGAGCAGCTCGCGCGGACCAAGAAGGGCGTGGTCATCGTCAACGCCGCCCGTGGTGGTCTCATCGACGAGCAGGCCCTCGCCGACGCGATCACCTCCGGTCAGGTCCGGGCCGCGGGACTCGACGTCTTCGCCACCGAGCCCTGCACCGACTCGCCGCTGTTCGAGCTCCCGCAGGTCGTCGTGACCCCGCACCTCGGTGCCTCGACCAGCGAGGCTCAGGACCGGGCCGGCACCGACGTCGCCAAAAGCGTGCGGCTGGCGTTGGCCGGACACTTCGTCCCCGACGCGGTCAACATCACCGGTGGCGCCGTCGACGAAGAGGTCGCACCGTGGCTCGAGGTCGCCCGCAAGGCCGGCGTTCTCGTCGGCGCGATCAGCAACGAGCCGCCGACCTCGCTCGTCGTGGACGTACGTGG
This sequence comes from Gordonia terrae, assembly GCF_001698225.1. NCBI lineage: Bacteria > Bacillati > Actinomycetota > Actinomycetes > Mycobacteriales > Gordoniaceae > Gordonia > Gordonia terrae. The sequence goes on along the minus strand of NZ_CP016594.1, from coordinate 3,701,116 downwards.
CGAACTCGCCGCCAACAACGTCGACGTCCTCGGCCTCTCGGCTCTGCGCGGTCTGTTCTCGGCGGTGCTCGACGAGCCGGTCACCTTCGTCAACGCCCCGGCGGTCGCCGAGGGACGCGGCGTGACCAGCGAGGTCACGACCGCATCGGAGAGCCCCAACCACCGCAGCGTGGTCGACGTGAAGGCCGTCTTCGCCGACGGTTCCACCCACAACGTGTCGGGCACCCTCTCGGGTCCGCGGCTGGTGGAGAAGATCGTCAACATCAACGGCCGTAACTTCGACCTCCGCGCCGAGGGCCACAACCTGATCGTCAGCTACGACGATCAGCCGGGTTCGCTGGGCAAGATCGGCACCCTGCTCGGCAATGCGGGTGTCGACATCCTGGCCGCCGGTCTGTCCCAGGACGCCGAGGGCGGCGGGGCCACGATGATGCTCCGCGTGAGCAGCGTTCTCGACGACGACGTCGTCGCCGCGATCGGTGACGCGGTCAGCGCGACCCTGATCGAACAGGTCGACCTCTCATGAAGCTCGCAGTCATTGCCGGTGACGGCATCGGTCCCGAGGTCATCACCGAGGCACTGGGGGTGCTCGAGTCGGTCGTACCGGCGGTGAGCACCACCGAATTCGACCTGGGCGCGCGTCGTTACCACCGCAACGGCGAGTTGCTGACCGAGGACGACCTCGAGTCGCTCCGTCGTCACGACGCCATCCTGCTGGGCGCGATCGGCGATCCGTCGGTGCCCTCGGGTGTGCTCGAACGCGGCCTCCTCCTCACCATGCGGTTCGCCCTCGATCATCACGTCAACCTACGGCCGTCGCGCCGGTTCCCCGGTGTCTCCTCGCCGCTCGCCGGTGACCCCGACATCGACTTCGTGGTGGTTCGAGAGGGCACCGAGGGGCCCTACACCGGCAACGGCGGTGCGATTCGGGTCGGTACCCCGAACGAGGTCGCCACCGAGGTGAGCGTCAACACGCGTTTCGGCGTGGAGCGCGTGGTGCGTAATGCCTTTCAGCGCGCGCAGCAGCGTCGTAAGAAGCTCACGCTGGTGCACAAGACCAACGTCCTCACGTTCGCCGGGTCCATGTGGAGCCGTGCGGTCGACGAGGTCGGCGCCGAGTTCCCCGACGTCACGACCGACTACTGCCATGTGGACGCCGCGACCATCTACCTGGTCACCGATCCCGGCCGCTTCGACGTCATCGTCACCGACAACCTGTTCGGCGACATCATCACCGACATCGCGGCCGCGGTGAGCGGCGGTATCGGACTGGCCGCCTCGGGCAACATCGACGCCACCGGTGCCAACCCGTCGATGTTCGAGCCCGTCCACGGGTCGGCTCCCGACATCGCCGGTCAGGGCAAGGCCGATCCGACGGCCGCGATCCTGTCGGTCGCCCTCCTGCTCCGGCATCTCGGTGAGGACGACGCCGCCGCGCGGATCGAGAAGGCCGTCGCCGACGACCTCGCCGACCGCAGTGGCACGTTCAGCACCTCGGAGATCGGGACGCGCATCCGCGAGCGGCTGTAGTTCCCCCGCGACCCACGACTCCCTCGCGGCAAGCACACCCGCCATGGACGGACGAGCCCGCCACCGGATCGGTGGCGGGCTCTGTCCGTGAGTGGCGGGTTTACGCGTCCACCAGTTCGTCGGGCTCCCGAGTCCGGTCGCGGGGGACCAGCGGTGTGGCGACGAGCGGTGCGAGGGCGGTCGCGGCGAACGCGAGTGGGAAGCCGACCGCGGCGATCAGTGCTCCGAGAAGCGGTGTGGTCGCAGCGGTCACCAGATACTGTCCGGTGTTCTGCACGGCCAGGCCGCGACCGCTCCATTCCGGGCCGACGTATTCGGCGATGGCGGTGAACGCCAGACCGTTGTCGGCGACCGAGATGATGCTCGCGACCGCCATGAGTGCGGGTGCCAGTGGGCTGTCGAACCAGTCGGCGATCGCGAGCGCGAACATCGCGGCGACACCGGCGACCGCGATCACCCGGACGGGTCGCATCCGCGACATCCACGCATCCGACCATCGTCCGGCGACTATCCGTCCCAGCGCACCCACGACCTGGGTGACCGTGATCAAGATGCCGGCGCCGGCCGGCGACCATCCGTGGGCGACGATCAGCCAGGTGGGCACGAACGTCCACAGCATCGACTGCGGGATGACGAGCAGCATGCTGACGATGTGGATGCGCGCGAGGAAAGAGTTGCCGCGGTAGGGGTTCGCGGGCTGCACAGGATTGTCGACGGCCTCTGTGGTGGGAGCCGTGCGGCGCGGCGGGTCGGTGATGCCGACGATCACAGCGACGAGTCCCGCGGCGGTCACCACGGCGGGGATCGCTAGCGCGGCAGCAGGTCCCGAGCTCGCCGCGACGACCGGCATCGTGAGTGCGCAGACGCCGATGCCCAGCGGTTGAGCCATCTGGCGGATGCCCATCGCGGTCCCGCGCTGATGGGCGGGAAACCAGCCGACGACGATCCGGCCGCTGGCCCCGTTCGCGGCACCGGAACCGAGACCGCCCACCAGCAGCGCGGCGCCCACGACGAGATACGACGCATCGGCCGACGCGGCGACCGCGGCCGCGATCGCTCCACTGAGCGAGATGGACAGCGACAGCAGCAGGATGCGGCGTTCGCCGTAGCGGTCCAACAGGATCCCCCACGGGATCGTCGCGGCCATCAAGCCGATGGTCGGGATCGCGGCGAGCGTCGAGGCCTCGGCCAGCGAGAGTCCGGCGTCGGTGTGCAAAGCAGGGATCAGATAGGCCACACCGCTGACCACGCACGTCGTGGTGAGTGCGGCGAGGAGCGAACAGCCGAGGATGATCCACCTTCTGGCAGTGGTGATGTCGTCGACATCGGTCATGTGTCACTCACCTCGCTGTCTGCTCGGGCGAAGGTCGCCACTCATCAATCTCAATATGTGAAATAATATGCCCACATTGTAGAACTACCGCCTCGGTCGGCCAACTCGGCTCCCAACGTCTGGGATCGGCGGTGCGATAGGGTCTGGACATGCGCTTAGGTCGAATTGCGAGTCCTGACGGCGTGGCATTCGTGTCCGTCGAGGGCGACGGTGGCGATGCCGTCATGAAGGAGATCGCCGAGCACCCCTTCGGCACGCCGACGTTCACCGGTCGCTCGTGGAAGGCGGCAGATGTGCGGGTCCTGGCCCCGATCCTGGCCAGCAAGGTGATCTGCATCGGCAAGAACTACGCCGCGCACGCCGCGGAGATGGGTGGTGAAGCGCCCGCCGACCCGGTGATCTTCCTCAAGCCGAACACGTCGATCATCGGTCCCGAGCTGCCCATCGTGCGCCCACCGTCGTCGGAACGTGTGGACTACGAAGGCGAACTCGCGATCGTCATCGGACGGGCGTGCAAGGACGTGAAGGCGGCACAGGCCAAAGACGTGATCCTCGGTTACACGGTCGCCAACGACGTGACCGCCCGCGATCACCAGCAGGCCGACGGGCAGTGGACCCGCGGGAAGGGTTACGACACCTTCTGTCCGCTCGGTCCATGGATCGATACCGCATTCGACCCGTCCGACGTCGAGCTCGTGACGGAACTCGATGGCGAGGTCAAGCAGCGGACCCGCACGTCGCTGATGCTCCACGACGTCGGCGAGATCGTCGAGTGGATCTCGCGCGTCATGACCCTGCTGCCGGGCGACGTGATCCTCACGGGCACCCCGGAAGGCGTGGGCCCCATGGTCGCCGGCCAGCGCGTCTCGGTGACCGTCGAAGGTATCGGTACGCTCTCCAACCCGGTGGTGGACAAGTGACAGCTCCCAGCACGGCTCGAGTCAACGGCATCGACATCTCCTACAGCGTGGCCGGTTCCGGCCCGCTGGTCGTCATGGTGATGGGGACCGGCAGTCCCGGACGGGTGTGGAAGGCCCACCAGGAACCGGCTCTGGTGAAGGCCGGATTCACCGTGGTGACCTTCGACAACCGTGGTGTGGCGCCGTCTTCGGAGTGTGCCGAGGGCTTCACGCTCGATGACATGGTCGCCGACACGGCTGCGCTGATCGAGCATCTCGGACGAGGCCCGGCGATCGTGATCGGCACCTCGCTGGGCGCCCGGATCACCCAGGAGTTGGCGCTGGCGCGGCCAGATGTGGTGAAAGCTGCGGTGATGGTCGCGACGTATGGCCGCAACACCCCACTGCAGGAGGCGATCTCGGCCGGCGAGCGCGCGCTGTACGACAACAAGATAAAGCTGCCGCCGGAGTACGAGGCCGCCATCACCGCCCATCTGAACCTGTCGCCGCACACGCTCGACGACGACCGCACGGCGCGTGACTGGCTCGACATCATCGGGTTCTCACCGCAGACGATCACCCCGGGGGTCCGCGCGCAGCTCGAACTGCACAACAAGGAGTCCGACCGCCTCGCCGCCTACCGCGGAATCGACCGGCCGGCGCTGGTCGTCGGTTTCGCCGACGATCGGACGTTGCCGGCGAAGCTGGCGCGCGAAGTGGCCGAGGCCATTCCGGGCGCGCAGTACGTCGAGATCGAACGGGCCGGGCATTTCGGCTATCTCGAACAGCCGGCCGAGGTGAATCGGGTCCTCGTCGAGTTCTGCGAGCGGCACCGGGCCTGACGGCGGGCGTGTCGGGAGCGCAGCACCGCTTCGATACCCTGAGCCCATGACCAGTACTGAGGGTGTGCGCGTCCGATTCTGTCCGTCTCCGACGGGGACGCCGCACGTGGGGCTCGTGCGAACCGCGCTCTTCAACTTCGTCCAGGCCCGCCACGACGGGGGCACCTTCGTCTTCCGCATCGAGGACACCGATGCCGCGCGCGACAGCGAGGAGTCCTACGCGGCCATCCTCGACGCGCTCCGGTGGCTCGGGCTCGACTGGGACGAGGGGCCCGAGGTCGGCGGCCCGTACGGACCCTACCGGCAGTCCGAGCGTCGAGACCTCCATGCCGAAGTCGTCGCGCGGTTGCTCGCGGCGGGCGAGGCCTACGAGGCCTTCTCCACCCCCGAGGAGGTCGAGGCCCGTCACCGCGCCGCCGGCCGTGACCCGAAGCTGGGTTACGACAACTTCGACCGTGACCTGACCGCCGAGCAGCGCGCGGCGTATGTGGACGAAGGGCGCAAACCCGTTGTCCGCCTTCGTATGCCGGACACCGACATCTCGTGGGACGATCTCGTGCGCGGAACCACGACGATCAAGGCGGGTACCGTGCCGGATTTCGCCCTCACGCGCGCCTCGGGCGATCCGCTCTACACCTTGGTCAATCCGGTCGACGACGCCATGATGAAGATCACCCACGTCCTGCGCGGGGAGGACCTCTTCTCCTCCACCCCGCGTCAGCTGGCGCTCTACGACGCGCTGATCCGCATCGGCGTAGCCGACGCGGTCCCGGCCTTCGGCCACCTTCCGTTCGTGATGGGGGAGGGCAACAAGAAGCTCTCCAAGCGCGACCCGCAGTCGAATCTCTTCCATCATCGGGATCGCGGATTCATCCCGGAGGGTCTGCTCAACTACCTCGCGCTGCTCGGCTGGGGCTACAAGAGTGATGTCGATGTCTTCAGCCTGGACGAGATGATCACGGCTTTCGATGTGCGACAGGTCAATTCCAACCCTGCGCGATTCGACCAGAAGAAGGCCGACGCCATCAATGCCGAGCACATCCGCCGGCTGGACCTCGGTGACTTCACCGCTCGGCTCAAGTCGTACCTCGTCGCGCAGGGCAAGCTCACCGAGACCGCCGATGGCGAGACCTTCGCAGCTCTGGCCGAGCTGGTGCAGACGCGTATCCAGGTCCTGGGGGATGCCTGGGATCTCATCTCGTTCGTCTACGTCTCGGACGCCGAGTTCACGATCGACGAGAAGGCCGCGAGCAAGAACCTGGGCGCCGACGCCGTGGCGGTTCTGGACGCCACCATCGCCGCGATCGAGTCGCTGGATTCCTTCACGACGGCTGCGCTGCAGGATGCGCTGAACGCCGCGCTGGTGGACGATCTCGGGCTCAAACCGCGCAAGGCGTTCGGTCCGGTGCGGGTGGCCGTGACCGGCTCCCAGGTCAGTCCTCCGCTGTTCGAGTCGATGGAGATCCTGGGTCGCGACAAGACGCTCGCGCGCCTGTCCTCGGCTCGGGAGATTGCGGCCAAATAAGGCCTCTGAGCTGCACGTTTGCGGACTTCCGGCAACCCTTTGATACTCTCTTTCTCGGCAGTTTTCCGCAAGGAGAACCAAGCCAATGGGGTATGGTGTAATTGGCAACACAGCGGTTTCTGGTACCGCCATTCTAGGTTCGAGTCCTGGTACCCCAGCGGACAGAAAGAGATCGAGACCGTGCTAAGGTCTTGATCGCCGGAAGTTCCCATGGCCCCGTCGTCTAGCGGCCTAGGACGCCGCCCTCTCAAGGCGGTAGCGCGGGTTCGAATCCCGTCGGGGCTACGAGAAACACCCTCCCTCTGCACTGCAGGGGGAGGGTGTTTTTCATTGTGTGGCAGGCCATCTCGTCCGTGTCGCGATGATCACATCGAGACACGGACGGCGGCCGTCATCGGCGTCGGGTCACAGGAATTCGGCGGTGCTTCCGGAGGCCGGCATCTCGGGGATGCCGAGCTTGCGGTGGTCCCAGGAACGTGTGCGAGACGGTCTGATCCGCACGGCGACGCGCTTGTTCATCATCTGCTCCACGAACGGCCGCGATTCTTCGGTGTAGGGCGCGGTGTAGCGCTCCCAGACGCTGATGCCCACCTTCAGACATGAGTCCGGGTCGTCGAGGATCTCGGCGACCCCCTCGAAGGTGACGCCTCGGAGGGTGTCGTAGGTGTCGCCGTCCTCGATCATCACCGAACACCGGCTGTTGCGGCGGATGTTGACCGCCTTCTGGGACTTGGATTTCGTCTCGAACCAGATGTCGCCGTCGACGATCCCGTACCACATCGCCACCAGGTGGATGCTCCCGTCGGGTCCGGTGGTGGCGAGGGTCGCGGTCCGGCTGCGCGCGACGAACTCCGCGATCTCGTCCTCGGACATGACGATCTGACTACGTTGATTGACTCCCATGCCCTGACGCTAGCCCACCGGCCGTTGCATCGGAACGGCTCCGGGTGCAACGGCTCTGGGCTCAGGGACGAGCGGCCTGAAGACGTTTGTGGATCGCGTCCGCGGCGGCGAGCAGGTCGGCCGCCCAGCGCGCACCGGGCCGGCGCCCCATCCGGTCGATGGGCCCGGACACCGATATCGCCGCGACGACGTCACCGTTGCCGTCGCGTACCGGAGCCGACACACTCGCCACCCCGGCGGCTCGTTCACCGGCGCTCTGCGCCCACCCGCGGCGGCGGATCTCGTGCAGCGCCCGCTCGCTGAAGACACTGTCCGGCACGAGCGCCCGCTGGGTTGCTGGGTCCGCCCAGGCGAGGAGGACCTTCGCCGCCGACCCCGCGCTCATCGGGAAGCGGGTGCCCACCGGGACGGTGTCCCGCAGGCCGGTCGGTGGTTCCATCGCCGCGACGCAGACGCGTTCGGCTCCTTCGCGGCGATAGACCTGGACCGATTCGCCGGTGATGTCACGAAGCCGGGGGAGGACCATGAGCGCCGACTCGGTGACGGGATCGTGTGCCGAGGAGGCGAGTTCGCCGAGGACGGGGCCGGGTTGCCAGCGTCCGGTGACGTCCCTGATGAGGAAGCGGTGGGTCTCGAGCCCGACCGCGAGCCGGTGTGCCGTCGCCCGGGGCAGTCCGGTCCGATCGCAGAGCTCCGACAGATTGCACGGGGCCTCGGCGATCGCGTGCAGCACCGCCACCGACTTGTCGAGCACACCGATTCCGCTGCTGACCGCAGATGCGGTATCCTTTCCCATAGGACGATACTAGCTGTCCAAATAGTGAGATGCACGCTCGAAAGCCAGCCAGTTCGCCAACATCGCGTGCAGAGTCCGAAGAACCCGAGACAGATAACGAGTGCAGCCATGAGCAACAGCCCAGCCCAGCCGCTAACTCTCGCCGAGAAGGTGTGGCGCGACCACGTCGTGGTCCCCGGTGACGTCGACGCGTCCGGCAACACCAATCCCGACCTGATCTACATCGACCTCCACCTCGTGCACGAGGTCACCAGTCCGCAGGCCTTCGAGGGCCTGCGCCTCGCCGGACGTCCGGTTCGGCGACCCGACCTGACGATCGCGACCGAGGATCACAATGTCCCGACGGTGGACATCGACAAGCCCATCGCCGACCCGGTCTCGCGCACCCAGGTCGATACCCTCCGCAGCAACTGCGAAGAGTTCGGCGTCCGTCTGCATCCCATGGGAGATGCCGAGCAGGGCATCGTCCATGTCGTCGGGCCGCAGCTGGGCCTCACCCAGCCCGGCATGACCGTGGTGTGCGGCGACAGTCACACGTCGACACATGGTGCCTTCGGTGCGATCGCGATGGGAATCGGCACCAGCGAGGTCGAGCACGTCCTCGCCACCCAGACACTGTCGTTGCGCCCGTTCAAGACGATGGCCATCAACGTCGACGGCGAGCTGCCGCCGGGTGTGACGAGCAAGGACCTGATCCTCGCGATCATCGCGAAGATCGGCACCGGCGGTGGCCAGGGCTACGTGTTGGAGTACCGCGGCGAGGCGATCCGCAAGCTGTCCATGGAAGCCCGGATGACGGTGTGCAACATGTCGATCGAGGCGGGGGCCCGGGCCGGGATGATCGCGCCCGACGAGACCACCTATGAGTTCCTCAAGGGTCGTCCGCACGCTCCGGCCGGTGCCGATTGGGATGCCGCTGTTGCCTATTGGGACAGTCTGCGCACCGATCCCGACGCCACTTTCGACGCCGAGGTGCACATCGACGCCACCACGCTGACCCCCTTTGTCACGTGGGGAACCAACCCGGGCCAGGGTGCGCCGCTCGGCGCCGCGGTGCCGGACCCGGCCGACTACGGCGACGAGGTCAAGGCCGGCGCCGCGGCGAAGGCGCTGGAGTACATGGGCCTCGAGCCCGGAACGCCGCTGCGTGACATCAAGGTGGACACGGTCTTCGTGGGCTCGTGCACGAACGGCCGGATCGAGGATCTGCGCGAGGTCGCGGGCATCCTCAAGGGTCGCAAGGTCGCGGACGGCATGCGGATGCTGATCGTCCCCGGCTCGATGCGCGTGCGCGCGCAGGCCGAGGACGAAGGGCTCGGCGAGATCTTCGTCGCGGCGGGCGCCGAGTGGCGGCAGGCCGGATGCTCGATGTGTCTCGGCATGAACCCGGATCAACTCGCCCCGGGTGAGCGATGCGCATCGACGTCGAACCGGAATTTCGAAGGGCGCCAGGGCAAGGGTGGTCGAACCCACCTCGTGTCGCCGGGAGTGGCCGCGGCCACCGCGCTGCGCGGCACCCTGTCGGCGCCCGCCGATCTCGACTCACTGTCGGCGCCCGCCGATCTCGGTTGAGTCACGGTCCGAACCACATCCCAGCCACATCATTCGAACAGGGGCTTTCCTGATGGAACCGTTCACCGAACACACCGGCATCGGCGTCCCGCTGCGGCGCAGCAATGTCGACACCGACCAGATCATCCCGGCCGTCTATCTGAAGCGGGTGACACGCACCGGCTTTGAGGACGGTCTGTTCGCCGGCTGGCGGACCGATCCCGACTTCATCCTCAACAACGAGCCCTGGAGCCGCGGGTCGGTCCTGGTCGCCGGTCCCGACTTCGGCACCGGCTCCTCGCGCGAGCACGCGGTCTGGGCCCTGTCCGATTTCGGTTTCCGCGTGGTGATCTCGTCCCGCTTCGCCGACATCTTCCGCGGCAACTCGGGCAAGGCGGGCCTGGTGGCCGCCCAGGTCGAGCAGTCCGACGTCGAACTGCTCTGGAAGCGGCTCGAGGAGAATCCGGGACTCGAAGTGACCGTGAGCCTTGTCGATAAGACGGTCACCGCCGGAGACCTCGTGGTGCCGTTGGCAATTGATGACTACACCCGGTGGCGCCTGATGGAGGGTCTCGACGACATCGGACTCACGTTGCGCCAGGTAGACGCGATTTCCGCGTTCGAGTCGACGCGTCCGGCGTTCAAGCCGCGGACCCTCGCGGACTGATCTCCCGTCGCCGCGGCGGGGTCATCTCGCCGCGGCGGCACCCTCGTGAGCTGCCATACGATTTCGCAACACGGCATCCTAATTGGCGTGGAAGATGGACGTTTTCACATCCGACGTTTACCGTGTGTTGGTAGCTGGCCGAAACTCGGTCAGATCAGCTTGCGGAGGTACTCATGAACAAGGCGGAGCTCATTGATGAGCTGACCAAGAAGCTCGACGCGGATCGCAAGACTGCGACTGAAGCCGTCGAGCTCGTCGTCGACACGATCGTGCGCGCTGTCAACAAGGGCGAGAGCGTGACGATCACCGGCTTCGGCGTATTCGAGAAGCGGAAGCGCGCACCGCGCGTCGCCCGCAACCCGCGCACCGGCGAGACCGTGAAGGTCCGCGCGACATCGGTTCCGGCATTCCGTCCGGGCGCTCAGTTCAAGGCCGTCGTCGCCGGCAAGCAGAAGCTGTCCGCCACCGGCCCGGCTGTGAAGCGCGGCAGCGGAACCACCGCCACGGCTGCCAAGAAGGCTGCCCCGGCAAAGAAGACCGCAGCCAAGAAGGCCACCACCGCGGCCAAGAAGACCACGGCGGCCAAGAAGGCTCCGGCCAAGACCACCGCGGCCAAGAAGACCACGGCGGCCAAGAAGGCTCCGGCCAAGACCACCGCGGCCAAGAAGACCACGACCGCCGCGAAGAAGGCTCCGGCCAAGAAGGCCGCGCCGGCCAAGAAGGCCACGGCCGCGAAGAAGGCTCCGGCCAAGAAGACCGCCGCAAAGAAGACCGCGGCAAAGAAGACCACTCGTCGCTGAACCGCGGAAACCGCGGTCGACAACCACAGTTCAGCCCCCGGCGTACTTCCCCCGCCGGGGGCTGAACTGTGTTCGGGCCATGGGTCTACGTCGGTGTTGTCCGGCGTCAGGCTGTGGGGAGTGGCCCGGCGATGTGATCGGCCGCCACCAACCTGCCGTCGTGGAGCGACAGAACCCACACGCTTCCCTTGCGATTGGACGCCTTGGGAAGCGCGATCGCGTCCCGGTCGGCCCACCAGTCCATGAGGGGCGGGATCACCTTCCCCTGACTGCAGACCGCCGGCGTCGACGTCGCGTCGGTCGCGAGCTGGAGTATCCGACGTTGCGCCGCCACCGGATTCGTCCGGTACGTCTCCTCCGACAGATCCGGCTCGCTGTGCAACTCGACGCCGAGGCGCTCGCGTAGCGGTTCCAGGGTCTGCTCGCAACGCACGCGATCAGCCGAGTGAACTCGCCTCGCCCCGAACGCCACCAGCAGCGGGGCCAGGGCGTCTGCCTGCGCGCGGCCCAGCTTGTCCAACGGCCGCAGCCGGTCGTCGCCCTTGTACGTCGAGCGCCGGCCGGCCTTGGCGTGCCGGACCAGGAGAAACGTATGCAGGTCCGCGGGGAGTCGTACGAACTCTTCCAGGATCGCCCGGTCGAGCGGGTAACTCAGCGTCTCCCGGGCCTTGTCGACCGAGAGCCAACGCAGTTCGTCGACCTCGCTGCCGGCGACGAACTCCCCGTCGAGCGCCCGGGCCGACCAGTAGCGCACATGCTTGCGCGTACTGCCCAAGTCGTAGTGGACGTCGTCGAGGTGCCGGCCGAGGATGACGTGTTGTCCGGTCTCCTCGGCGATCTCGCGCACCGCGGTGTCGATGAGCGTCTCACCCGACTCGGCTTTTCCCTTGGGCAGCGTCCAGTCGTCGTACTTCGGGCGGTGGACGACCGCGATCTCGAGATCGCCGTTCCCGACAGCGTCGGCCCCGGCGGAACCGGAGCCCTTCGGCCGCCAGACCACGCCGCCCGCGGCCCACACCTCATTCGTCTTCTTCGCCATATCGGTGGTGATGGTAGAGGTCGAAGGTTACGGGCCGGTGCCGGTCACGAACTTGTCTCCGGCCGACGTCGATTGCGCCGCATCATCTGTCGCTGGTGGTCGCGGACCTCCTCGCCTTCGGCGGGTGACGCGACCCAACTTCCATCGGGATGCAGGACCCAACAGCGGGTCCGCGGATCGAGCGCCGAGGCGAAGATGTCGCCGAGTTCGCCGGCCAGTCGCTCGTCACGAACGTTCACCATGACCTCGACGCGGCGGTCCAGATTGCGGTGCATCATGTCCGCGCTGCCGAACCAGTACTGGTTCTGCGCACCGAAGTACAGAATCCGCGAGTGCTCGAGGAACTGGCCCAGGATGGAACGCACGTGGATGTTGTCGCTGTACCCCTCGACCCCGGGCCGCAGGGCGCTGATACCCCGGACGACGACATCGACGGGCACCCCGCTCTGGGAGGCCCGATAGAGCGCATCGATCACCTGCTCGTCGACGAGTGCATTCGCCTTGAGCTGGATCCGTGCGCGTGTGTCACCCTCCCGGAAGAGCTCGATCTCACGCTGGATCCGCTTGATGATCCCGGCCCGGATACCGTGCGGCGCAACGAGAATGTTGCGGTACTCCTGTTTGCGTGAGTAGCCGGTCAAGGTGTTGAACAGGTCGGTGAGGTCGGCGCCGATGTCGGGTGCGGCGGTCAGCAGGCCCACGTCCTCGTAGAGCCGCGCCGTCTTCGGGTTGTAGTTTCCGGTGCCGATGTGGCAGTACCGCTTGATCGTCGAGCCCTCACGCCGCACCACGAGACAGGTCTTGCAGTGGGTCTTGAGTCCCACGAGGCCGTAGACGACGTGGACGCCGGCCTGCTCGAGTTTGCGGGCCCACTTGATGTTCGCCTGCTCGTCGAACCGTGCCTTGATCTCGACGAGCGCGACGACCTGTTTGCCGGCCTCGGCTGCGTCGATGAGCGCGTTCACGATCGGGGAGTCGCCGGAGGTCCGGTACAGCGTCTGCTTGATGGCGAGGACCTGGGGGTCGGCCGCGGCCTGCTCGATGAACCGCTGCACGCTGGTGGAGAACGAGTCGTATGGATGGTGGACGAGCACGTCTCCGTCGCGCAACGTCGAGAAGACGCTCTTGGGCGTCTCCCGCTCTCCGAACGCGGGATGAGTGGCGGGGACGAACGGGCGGTCCTTGAGGTGCGGGCGGTCGAGTGCGTAGATCTCGAAAAGCGAAGACAGATCGAGGAGTCCGGGCACCTGGATGACGTCGGCGGGATCGACCTCGAGCTCGCGCAGCAACAACTCGAGCATGTGCTCGCTCATGTCGTCGGCGACCTCGAGTCGCACCGGGGAACCGAACCGGCGCCGCGCGAGCTCGCGCTCCAACGCCTGCAGCAGATCCTCGTCGCGGTCCTCCTCGACTTCGAAGTCGGCGTTGCGGGTGATCCGGAAAACATGGTGCTCAACGATTTCCATGCCCGGGAACAGGTTGCCGAGGTTGGCCGCGATCAGGCTCTCCATCGGTAGGTACACCGCGCGTTTGGCGGCCTTGTCGTCCGCGGGGCCCCGGTACGGCGACAACCGGTCGACCCGGATGAAGCGGTTCACGTTGTCCGGTACCTTGACCCGCGCGAAATGCTCGCCACTCTCGTTGACGTCGCGGACGGTCACGGCGAGGTTCAGCGACAGCCCGCTGATGTACGGGAACGGGTGAGCGGGGTCGACGGCCAGAGGCGTCAGGACGGGGAACACCTCGTCCTGGAAGTAGTCCGTCATCCGCGCCTGCTGCTCGGCGGTCAGGTCGGACCAGGACACCACGTAGATGTCGTTGTCGGCCAACGCCGGTCGGACCGAATCCAGGAACACCCGGGCGTGGCGGTCGGCGATGGTCTGGGCGCGGCCGGCGATCCGCATGAGTTGCTCTCGCGGCGAGAGCCCGTCCGCGGACCGGACGGACAGGCCGGTCTCGTCACGCCGCTTGAGCCCGGCCACCCGAACCATGAAGAACTCGTCGAGGTTGGAAGCGAAGATCGCGAGGAACTTCGCGCGATCCAGAAGCGGCAGCGAGGTGTCTTCGGCCAGCGCGAGCACACGGGAATTGAAGTCCAGCCAGCTCAATTCCCGGTTGAGGTAGCGGTCTTCGGGTAGATCGGCGGATTCGTCGGGCACCAGGGTGGCGGCCGGCGGGGCATGGGGGATCGGTGTGGTCGTGACCGTGGGGGTCTGCGGTGGTGCGTCGTCGTCGGCTGGGCTCACCCCCCAATGATGACCCATCGACGTGCTTGCCGTACACGCCCGCCGGATAGACGGTGATCGGTGTGGTGTGACGGATCAGAGATGACGCAGCGCAGCGGTGGTGTGCGGGCCCAGACCCAGCTCGCGGGCGACGGCGAGGTCCGTTGCGGTGTCGACGTCGGTGCGCAGGTCGGGCCAGTTCACACCCGCGGGATCGAGTTCGACGGCGCCGGCCGATCGATGGGCCGCGGCCGAGCCGGGGCCGAAGCGGGGCGTCGTGGCGTCGACGAAGGTTCCGTGTAGGAGGACGGTGCCGGTGCCGTCGCGGTCGGTGAGGAAGCTGGAACGATGCTGCTGCGCCGCGCGCAGCACGGCGGTGAGCGACGTGCTCGTCGCGGCGGGCAGGTCCGCTTGGACGTACATCAGTCCCGTCGAGTCGGGCCAGGCGTCACCGGCCCACCGCGCGCCGTCGACGAATGCGGCATTGAGCCCGGCGTCGGACGGGGGAGGCCCCTGTGTCGGATCCCCGTGCGGTGACTCCCGGAGGCCGCGCATGCCCGAGCGTCGGGCCGCGGCGAGGACCTCGTCGTCGGGGCTGACGACGACGATGCGGGAGATCCCCGCACCGCGGAGAGCCTCGACGGTGTCGAGGAACATCGCGAGGACGAGCGAACCGCGGGTGACCGGGTCATCGCCCTCGAACGCGGTGGAGAGGGTCGCGGCCAACCGCGACTTCGCGCGATGCAGACTCTTCACCGCCAGCACGGCCGCGACCGACGTCGCGACGGGCTCGGTGCCCCCCGCGTCGACGATCGTCGAGTCGGCGTCCGCGCCGACAGTGCTGTGTTCCATGCCGACCATCATGATGCACCCGCCGGTGGTCGGTGACATTCCGGGTCGGTCATACCCGCGAGGGCATAGGGTGAGCAGGGTCGGACGGCCAGAAGGCCGCCGGTCTGAATGCGGAATTGGGCTTGCCCGGTGGGAGGTTGCGGTGCGCGCGGCGGTGATGGGAGCGGGTTCCTGGGGAACCTCGGTGGCGAAGGTCCTCGTGGATGCCGGGACGGACACCGTGATCTGGGCTCGACGCCCCGAACTCGCGGAGGCGATCAACAGTGAGCACGTCAACGCCGACTACCTACCGGGCATCACGCTGCCAGACGCGCTGACCGCGACGAGTTCGGCGGTCGATGCCCTCATGGGTGCCGACATCGTCGTGTGCGGTGTGCCGTCGCAGTCGTTGCGTCCCAATCTCACGCAGTGGACCCCCTACATCGGTTCGGACGCATCCCTGGTGTCGCTCGCCAAGGGCATCGAGTCCAACACGCTGCTGCGGATGAGCGAGGTCATCGCCGAGGTGACCGGCGTCGACGACGACCGGATCGCGGTGCTGACGGGCCCGAACCTGGCCCGCGAGATCGCGGAGGGCCAGCCCGCGGCGACGGTCATCGCCTGTGCCGACGAGGCGCGTGCGGTGACCCTGCAGAGCGCGTTCAGCACGCGGTACTTCCGGCCGTACACCAACACCGACGTCGTCGGATGCGAGATCGGCGGCTCGGCCAAGAACGTCATCGCGCTGGCCTGTGGGATGGCGAGCGGGATCGGATTCGGTCAGAACACCCTGGCGACGATCATCACCCGCGGGCTCGCGGAGACGATCCGGCTGGGCGTCGCGGTGGGCGCGCAGATCGAGACGCTGGCCGGGCTGGCCGGGATCGGCGACCTCGTCGCCACGTGTTCCTCGCCGTTGTCGCGCAACCGCACGTTCGGTGCCCGGCTCGGTGAAGGGGCCACCATGGCGCAGGCTCAGGAGGCCACCAACGGGCAGGTCGCCGAAGGAGTCAAGTCGTGCTCCTCGGTGCGCGCGCTGGCCGAACGGCATCAGGTGCCGATGCCGCTCACGAACGCGGTCCACCAGGTGTGTCACGACGGCATGTCGGTGGCCGACGCCGTCAACTCGCTGCTGGGCCGCAGCCCCAAGCCGGAGATCTATCGGGACTGATCCCGCGCGCCGGATCAGCCGAAGTCGAGTGGTCCCCGTTCGAGGGTGCGGTCGATCACGCCCGAGATGTCGGTGATGGGGCCGTTGCCTGCGTTCGCCGGGATCCACATCGCGACGTAGGGCCGGTGGTCGACGCACACGTAGGCCTGCCCCGACCCGGCGACCGTGTCGGTGATGAACCACTGGACGCCGGCCTGGTCGGCGGCGTGGATCTCCTGCAGATTGCTCGTGGGAGACAGCTCCGCCGGTCGGGTCACGCCACAGCGCAAAGTCATGTCGTCGCCGGAGTCCGTCGCAGGCCACGTCGCGCGATCTCCGGAGACCTCTTTCGTGCCGAACCCCTCGAAGGTGTCCGGGGCTTCGGCGAGGAGACGGGTGCACTCCTCCGAGACCGGCCCGGCGGCGTCGTAGGACTCGATCGGGGTCACCGGGTCGGGTCGCAACGCGGCGAACACGATGAATCCGGCGATCACCATCACGGGGATGGCCACCAGCGTCGCGACGAGTGCCGGGCTGAGCCGGCCGCCACCGCCGTACCGCGGGGTGTCCTCGGCAGCGGGGTCGTCGCCGGGATCGTCGCCGACGGGGCTCTGCGGGGTGTCATCCGAACCTGCTGACGTCACCCCACAACAGTAGGAGAGCCCCCCGGTCGGCCCCGCGCGCGGGGACCTGTCGCGGACGCCGATGGCCGGCGGGTGACCGGTCAGCGCGTCTTCGTGACCACCGGGCAGGTCAGGGTGCGGGTGATGCCGTCGACCTTCTGGATCTGCGGAACGACGTTGTCGGTCAGGTGCGTGGCATCGGCCGCATCGACCCGGACGATCACGTCATACGGCCCACTGACCTCTTCCGACGAGGCGACGCCGGCGATCTCGGCGATCGTCGCCGCCGCGAGTGCGGCCCTGCCGACCTCGGTCTGGATCAGTATGTATGCCTGAACCACGGGCATCCTCTCCGTCGGGCAGTGTTCGACTCCGGGCAGTCCGGGTCTGCTGCGAACCGGCCGCGCCCGGCGGCCCAATACACTGTGGCACACATTGTCACCGACAACCCCGTGCGTGCGCGACCGGAAGAGGAAAGGCCCACGAGTGACCTTCGAGGAGACCGGTCGCCCCCACCGCCCGATCGACCGGACCGACACGGTCGGTGCGATCGGTGAGCGCGCGGTGATCGCCGCGCTGACCGCGTCCGCGACAACCGGCGAGCCGGCCCACGACATCGTGATCGGATCGGGTGACGACGCAGCCGTTCTCGACATCGGCGGGTCGGCGGTGATCAGCACCGACACCGTCGTCGAGGGCCGCCATTTTCGGTTCGACTGGTCGACGCCCGACCAGGTCGGTGCCCGCGCGGTGGTGCAGAGTTCGGCCGATGTCGCCGCGATGGGCGGGCGCACAACGGGTCTCGTCGTATCCATCGCGTGTCCGGCGGAGACGCCGGTCGGCGTGGTCCTCGACCTCAACGACGGGGTGGTGCACGCTGCGCACGAACTGGGTGCGCGAGTGCTGGGCGGCGATCTCGTCGCGGCCGGGCAGGTGGTGGTGAGTGTCACCGCGGTCGGTGCCCTGGAGGGTCGTCGTCCGGTGTCACTCGGTGGCGCTCGAACGGGTGACGTCCTCGCGGTGAGTGGTCCGCTCGGGGCCAGTGCGGCGGGGCTCGCGGTGTTGTCCGATCCGCGTGCGGCCGAGAGCGATTGGCCGGAACTCGTTGCGCTGCATCGCGTGCCGGCTCCCGACCTCGGCCAGGGGCCGGTCGCCGCGGCTGCGGGCGCGCACGCCATGACCGACATCTCCGACGGTCTCGTCGAAGAACTGCTCACGATGTCGAGGGCCGCGGGGCTCGCGATGACCGTGGAGTCCGGTGCCGTGCCGCGACGCCCCGATCTGGTCGATGCGGCCGGTGCGCTCGGGGTGGACGTCGCGCGGTGGCTCCTCGCCGGGGGCGAGGACCATCATCTTCTCGCCTCGTTCGAGGCGGCGGCGGTGCCCCCGGGCTGGACCGTCATCGGCTCGGTCGGTCCGGCGTCGTCATCGGCTCCCGAGGTCTGGGTCGACGACCGGCGCGTCGGCGGGCCCGACGGACCGGACCTGCACGGGTGGCAGTCCTTCGCCGATCCGACACCCCACTAGAGTCGCCTCATGGCGATCTACGCACTCGACGATCGAGAACCGGTCCTGGGACAGGACACCTACGTGCACCCGGATGCGGTCGTGATCGGTGCGGTCACCCTGGGCGATGGCGTGTCGGTGTGGCCGGGCGCGGTCCTGCGGGGTGACTACGGGACCATCACCGTGGGCGCGCGCAGCAACATCCAGGACGGCACCGTCATCCACTGCACGGTCCTCGAACCGACGGTGATCGGCGAGCGATGCGTCGTCGGTCACAACGCGCACATCGAGGGTGCGACGATCGGTGACGATTGCCTCATCGCCTCGGGATCGGTGGTCCTGAACGGGTCGACCGTCGGTGACGGCGCGATCGTGGGCGCCGGCGCGGTGGTGCCCTTCAAGTTCGACGTGCCGCCGCGACGGATGGCGCTCGGTGTGCCGGCACGGCTCCGTGACGGCTACGAGGTTCCCGAGGGGCACACCGACCTGAACTGTGAGATGTACTTCCAGAACGCGCAGCATTACCGCACCGCGCTCAAACGACTGGACTGACGACCGCGCACGACGGAGGCAATCGAGTGACCGCACCACCCAAACCGCTCGCCGAACTGATCGACCCGGGCTGGGCGCAGGCGTTGGCCCCGGTGGAGCCCATCATCACCGAGATGGGCCGGTTCCTGCGTACGGAGATCGCTGAGGGACGCCGCTATCTTCCTGCGGGACAACATGTCCTGCGGGCGTTCACCCGTCCGCTCGAGGACGTACGCGTCCTCATCGTCGGGCAGGATCCGTATCCGACGCCCGGACACGCAGTCGGGCTGAGCTTTTCGGTGGCTCCCGACGTGCGTCCGATCCCGCGCTCGCTGACGAACATCTACACCGAGTACTGCGCGGATCTGGGCTATCCGACACCGACCACCGGTGATCTCACGCCCTGGGCGGACAACGGCGTGCTCCTGCTCAACCGTGTGCTCACGGTGGCCCCGGGGGAGCCTGCCTCGCACCGCGGCAAGGGCTGGGAGGAGGTGACCGAGTGCGCCATCAAGGCACTCGCGGCTCGCGACGAACCACTCGTCGCGATCCTGTGGGGCCGGGACGCCGCGGGTCTGGAGAAGTGGCTTCCCGACGTACCGACCATCATGTCGGCGCACCCCTCGCCGCTGTCCGCCTCGCGCGGGTTCTTCGGCTCACGACCCTTCAGCCGGGCCAACGAGGAATTGCTCGATCTCGGTGCCGAGCCGGTGGAGTGGCGCCTGCCCTGACCCTTCGAGGCTCGCTTCGCTCGCACCTCAGGGAGCGGTGTCGGCTCAGCGGGTGCGCGTGAAGTCCGGTGCGCGCTTGCCGACGAAGGCGTCGACACCTTCGATGCCCTCGGGCAGCCCCGACCGTTCGGAGATCGAGCGGGCTTCGAGGGCGAGGTGCTCGACCAGCGTGGTGTCCGCGGAGACGGCGAGCAGATGCCTCGTGGCGGCGTCGGCGCCACGAGGGCCGGACGCGATGGTCTCGGCTGCCGTCCGCGCGGCCGTCTCGACCTCGTCGTCGGCGACGATCTCCGACAGCAGCCCCCACTGCAGGGCCTCCTCCGCGGTGATGACGCGGTCGGTCAGGATGATCTGTCGGGCGCGAGCGGCGCCGACCGCGCGCGGGAGTGTCCAGGTGAGTCCACCGTCGGGCGTCAGACCGATGCCGCGGTAGGCGGGCCGGAGTCTCGTGGACGGGCCGCCGATGGCCACGTCGGCGTGCAGGACCAGCGACATGCCTGCACCGGCGGCCCAACCCTTGGCGGCGACGACGACGGGGCGGTCGGCCTCGTGGAGGGCGCCGACGAGCTGATGGAAGTTGTCCGCGATCTCGCGGAGATAGGTCGGGCGGTCGTCCGCGCCGGCGAAGGCACGCACGTTCCCGCCTGCGCAGAAGTTCTTGCCCAGCCCGACGAGCAGTACGGCTCCGACGTCCCGACGGCCGCGCGCGACCTCACGGAGAGCCTGCGTGCCGGCGGCGAGCGCGTCGTCGTCGAGTGAGTTGCCTGCACCCGCGGTCGAGACCGCGACGGTGAGGACGCCGTTGTTCTCGGTCACCAGGGCATCGGAGTTCTCCCCGGCGGCGGAGTCGGCGGCGGGGGTGGCGGGGTTCGGTGAGGCCATGCGCGAAACCCTATCGCGCACACGACAAAGACCCGACGCCGGGGAGCTTGCGCTCGTGGCATCGGGTCTCGTGCTCTCGGACACCTCACCCGCGGACGGGTGCGGAAGATCAGACAGCTGCGGTCTTGCCGGCCTTCAGGCAGGAGGTGCAGACGTTCTTGCGCTTGCGGTTGCCGGGGGCGACCTCCACGCGAACGGACTGGATGTTCGGGTTCCAGCGTCGGTTGGTACGGCGGTGCGAGTGAGAAACCGACTTGCCGAAGCCCGGGCCCTTGCCGCAAATATCGCAGACGGCAGCCATCGTCGAACTCCCTTGGTAGATGATCATGGTCTGGTGGTCAGCCTCTCGAACCGATCGGCACCACCGGAAGGTGTGCGCGGCCGAGGCGAAAGGCAACCCTGCAAGGATAACCAGGTCGTGGGTACGTGACCAAATCCGGGCCGACTCGCCGCACGCGGACCCGATCGGTCGCGCCGCACGGTCGGACACCCCGAGTAACCTTGCACACAACCTCACCAGCCGGTCACGTCGCCCGCGAGAGCACTGCCCGTCGCGCGCCGCGTCTGCGAGAAAGAGTTCCCGTGTGATCGCCCGCACCGTCAACCCGCAGTTGCTGCGCGACTGGGCCCGTACCTCGGTCGAGCAGCTCGAATCGCTGCGCGGCGAGATCAACGACCTCAACGTCTTCCCGATCCCGGATTCGGACACCGGCAGCAACATGCTCTTCACGATGCGTGCGGCGGCCGAGGCGGTCGAGAGGACCCCGCCCGACGCATCCCTGCCCGAGGTGGCGCGCGCGATGGCCGACGGTGCGGTCGCGCAGGCGCGCGGCAACTCGGGGATCATCCTCTCCCAGGTCCTCGTCGGGCTCGCGGACGGTGCCGAGATCCTCGGCGACACGGATGCGCTGACCTTCGCCGAACTGTCGACGCTGGGACTCCGCCTCGGTTCGCTCGCGGCGACCCGCGCGGTGAGCGAACCGCGCGAGGGCACGGTCCTCACCCTGGTACGGGTGGCAGCCGAGGCGGCCGCGGCACACGAGAACGAGTCGCCTGCCGACCAGGTGCGCGCGGTCGCCGACGACTGCGCCGAGGCACTCGAACGCACTCCGGAACAGCTGTCGGTGCTCGCTAACGCCGGCGTGGTGGACGCGGGCGGACGCGGATTCCTCGCGATCGTCGACGCCATGGTCAAGGTGATCACCGGCGTCTCTCACCGTCGGCGCCGTTACCGGGGCATCCTCACCGACAGCACCACCCTCGGACACGGGCCGGACGACAGCTGCGTCGACGGCAGCGACCAGGACTTCGAGGTCATGTACCTCCTCGACGGGGCGGCCGGCGAGCAGATCGCCGAACTCCGCGCACGACTCGACGACCTCGGCGACGCGGTGGTGATCGTCGGTGACAGTTCCAGCGGTGAGGGCGAACGGTTCTCGGTGCACGTGCACACCTGCGAGCCGGGTGCGGCGGTGGAGGCCGGCGCGGGCATCGGGCAGCTCTCGGACATCCGGATCAGCTGCTTCGCCCTCGATGCCATTCGAGCGCAGGCGGATTCGGCGGAACCGCCGCCCCGGCACAAGCGTGCTGTCGTGGTCGTCGTGTCCGGTGACGGCGCGGCCGAACTGTTCGGCGAGGCCGGTGCTGTCGTGCTGCGCGCCGACGACGGTCTCTCCGCGCACGAATTGGGGCAGGCGATCCGCGACACCGACAGTGGGCATGTCGTCGTGATGGCCAACGGAGCGCTGACCTCGCAGGACCTCGTCACGGTGGCCACCGAGGTGCGGTCCAACCAGCGTTCGGTGCTCATGCTGCCGACCTCGTCGATGACCCAGTGTCTGGCGGCCCTCGCCGTGCACGATCCGAGTGAGGTGCCCGACGTCGACGCCTACGCGATGGCCGAGGCGGCTGCCGGTGCGCGCTGGGGATCGCTGCAGTCGGCGACGACGAGGATGATGACGCTGGCCGGGATGAGCGATGTCGGCGACGTGCTGGGACTGATCGGCGACGACGTTCTCGTGGTCGCGCCGGATCAGACGTCGGCGTGCACCGCCCTCGTCGACCTCATGCTCTCCACCGGAGGTGAACTCGTGACAGTGCTCGCCGGTGTCGACGTCGACGAGGCCGCCCTCGAGGCCGTGGGCGAGCAGATGCGGCGCAGTTACCCGGGTATCGAACTGGCGGTGTATCGCACCGGGCAGCGCGCCGATCTCATCCAGGTGGGTGTGGAGTGACCGAGCTGGTGCTGTCGGATTCGCTGGCCGACGTCTTGGGGGTCAAGCCCGCCGAACAGCTGGCCACTGTGGGCGTGCACACGGTCGGCGAACTGTTGCGGTACACGCCGCGTCGGTACATCCGACGCGGCCACGTGGCCGACCAGGAACGACCCGAGCCCGGTGAGTGGCTGACGATCGTCGGGCGGATCACCAAGTCCGATCTCATCAAGATGAGAAGCCGCAAAGGGTCTTTCCTCAAGGTGAAGGTGACCGACGACAACGACGTCTACGAGGCCAGCTTCTTCAACGCGTACCGGATCAAGGGATTGTTGCGGCCCGGCGCGCGGGTGATGATGGCCGGCGCGGTCAAGTACTTCCGCGACCAGATCCAGTTGTCCCATCCCGAATGGATGATCCTGCCCGACGGCGACCCGGAGATCGAGGACGTCGTCGGCTCCAAGATGCTGACCGAGATGTACGCGATCGAGGAGCAGGTCACGGGCGAGCGGGGCGAGCACCCGCTGGTCACGATGTTCGACCGGGACATCCTGCCGATGTACCCGGCCAACAAGAACATCCAGACCTGGGACATCGTCGGCGCCCTCCGTCGGGTGTTGAGCGAGAGCGCACCGATTCCTGATGCCCTGACCGAGGCGCAACGGCGGGCGCGGGGACTCGTGAGCACCGACGAGGCAATTCGCAAGATCCACCTGCCCGATTCCGAGGACGACGTGAAGGTCGCGTCCCATCGGCTGAAGTTCGACGAGGCGCTGGCCATCCAGACCGTGCTGGCGCAGCGTCGACTGGCGGGCCGAAATGATTCGGCGCCACCGTGCCCGCGGGTGCCCGGCGGTCTCGAGGACAAGTTGCGTGACCGGCTCCCGTTCACGCTGACCGACGGTCAGGTCGAGGTGGGCGAGGAGCTCGCCGAGGATCTGGCCCGCGCGCAGCCGATGTCGCGGCTGCTGCAGGGTGAGGTCGGGTCCGGGAAGACTCTCGTGTCGTTGCTGGCGATGCTCCGGGTCGTCGACAACGGGTTCCAGTGCGCGATCCTGGCACCGACGGAAGTTCTTGCCGCGCAGCACTATCGGACCATGAGGACGATGCTGGGCGACCTCGCCGAGGCGGGCGAGCTGACCGCGGCCGAAGGTGCGACGCGGATCGCGCTGCTGACAGGGTCGATGAAGACGAAGGGTCGGCGCGAGACGCTGCTCGACGTGGTCACCGGACAGGCGGGCATCGTGATCGGGACGCACGCGCTCCTCGAGGACAAGGTCGAGTTCTTCGACCTCGGACTCGTCGTGATCGACGAGCAGCACCGATTCGGTGTGGAGCAGCGAGACGTGTTGCGCGGCAAGGGACGCAACGGACGCATCCCGCACTTCCTCGTGATGACCGCGACGCCGATCCCGCGAACCGTCGCCATGACCGCGTTCGGCGATCTGGAGACGTCGGTGCTCCGCGAGCTGCCGCGCGGCCGTCAGCCGATCACCACCTCCGTGGTGCCCACGAGCCGGGCCTCGTGGGTCGACCGCGTCTGGTCGCGGGCCAATGAGGAGATCGAGGCGGGTCGCCAGGTCTACGTCGTGTGTTCGCGGATCGGCGACGGTCCCGAGCCCGAACCCGACGGGGACGACGAGAAGGGCCCGAAGACGACGTCGGTGATCGAGCAGTACGAGGCCCTGGTCTCCGGTCCGTTCGCGCATCGCCGAGTCGAGCTGTTGCACGGCCGGTTACCCGCAGACGAGAAGAACGCCGTCATGGACGCTTTCGGCCGGGGCGAGGTCGACGTCCTGGTGTCGACCACCGTCATCGAGGTGGGTGTGGACGTGCCGAACGCGACCACGATGGTCATCGTCGACGCCGATCGCTTCGGCGTGAGCCAGCTGCATCAGTTGCGTGGTCGCGTGGGCCGCGGTCGGCACGCCGGACTGTGCCTGCTCATGACGAACGCCCGTGACACGTCCCCGTCGATGGATCGCCTCCGCGCCGTCGCGGGCTCCAACGACGGATTCGAGCTCGCGCGAGTAGATCTCGAACAGCGACGGGAAGGCGATCTGCTCGGGTCTCTCCAGTCCGGCGTGAACACCTCGTTGCGGTTCCTCTCCCTGCTCGAGGACGTCGAGGTCATCGAGGATGCTCGCGAACTCGCGGAAGACGTCGTGGGCGAGGACATCACCCTGCTCGAACACCGGCCGCTCGCCGACGTCGTCGACGGCATCCTCGTCCCGCACAAGATCGCGTATCTCGACAAGTCCTGACCGACGTTCTGCGGCATTCGCGCGGTACCGGGTTCGTCGCGGAACCGGATGGTCGCCGTATGCGTCTGAGAATGCATGGTGGTGCGCGATGCTCGGCGGCGTTCGCCGACTCTCCGGCGTATGTGCATGCGGTTGCGATGGATGCTCTGGACCCCGCGGGACACACCGTCCTGGCCTGCGCGCCGGTGGGCGATGCTCATCGCTGCCGTCGTCACGGCAGTGGCGGTCGCGGTCGGCGTCGACGGACACCGGGCCGGCCCCGCCATCGGCCCGGGGATACGGACGATGGCCGGCGAGGCGGCGGTATCGCTGGCGGCGATACCGGTCTCGGCCGAACGCACCGATCGCGAGGACTACGACCGGTCGGCGTTCGGCAGTGCCTGGTCCGACGCCGCGTCCGTACCCGGGAGCGGCAACGGATGCGATACGCGCAACGACGTACTCGCGCGCGATCTGCGCGATGTCAGCGCCGGTCCGGTGTCGAGTTGCCCACGTGCGGTTCTCGCCGGCGAACTGCGGAGTCCGTACACCGGTGACTTCGTCGTCTTCCGACGGGACCGGAGCGCGGCCGCGGTGCAGATCGACCACATCGTCCCGCTGTCCTATGCCTGGGACATGGGCGCGTGGTCGTGGACAGCCGCCAGGAGGCTGGACTTCGCCAATGATCCGGCCAATCTCGTTGCGGTCGACGGGCACTCGAATCAGGACAAGAGCGACTCCGAACCGGCCCGCTGGATGCCGCCCGCGACCGGATTCTGGTGTCAGTACGCGATCCAGTTCGTGATGGTCACAGCAGCCTACGGATTGGCCATCGACGAACCGTCGCGGCGCGTCCTCTCGGAGGCTTTGCGGTGCGGGGGATAGTGGGTGACCGCTCTCCCGCCCGCGGCCACCGAGCCTCACGACGAGAAGGTCGGCGGCGCCCCGGTCGGACGCTTGAACTGCGCGAAGGTCGATGTGCCGCCGAGTGTGACGAGTGCGGTGAAGAGGTCCTCGGCCTCGTCGCCGGCCGGGACGGCAGTGAGTACGGGACCGAAGAAGTGGTGCCCGTCGATGCCGGTGATGGGGCTGCCGCCGGCCTCGCCCAACGCATCCTGGCCGCGCTGATGCGATGCGCGCAGCGCCTCGTCGAACGATGCGTCATCCATGGCCTCGGCCGGCCCCGGACCAAGCCCCACCTCGGACAGGGTCTCGGCGACGACCGCGGGGGTCATCTGGTCGCCGCGGTGGTGGAGTCGTCGGCCGATCGCCGAGTACAGGGGCTCGAGCACCTCGGCACCGGACTCCTCGGCGGCGGCGGTCAGCACACGTCCGAGTCGCCGTGAGGTGTCGAGTTGCAGGCGCTGCTCGGCGGAGTCCGGCTCCTGATCCTCGTTCAGGATTGCCAGGCTCATCACGTGCCAGGTGATGGAGGCATGGTGCGCGTCGGCCCGGTCGATGAGCCACCTGGAGGCCGCCCAGGCGAAGGGGCACACGGGGTCGAAGTGAAAGTCGAAGTGGGTCATGAGGACTCCAGGATCTCGAAGTCGGACGGTGTGCTCACCGCTGCGATGACAGGGCATCGATCGCGGCGCCCAACTTCTCCGCGGCGTCGCGCGCGACCGGCTCGAGGTCCGGTTCGTCCGAGACCTGCACCATGAGGTCGGGGTTCATCGCCTCGACGAGGGTCTGGTTCGGATCGTCGGGATCGGACCGGACGACGACGTTGCAGGGCAACAACAACCCGATCTGCCGCTGGACGCCGAGCGCGCGGTGTGCGAGCGGCGGATTGCAGGCGCCCAGGATGAGATACGGCTCCATGTCTTCGTCGAGTTTCGTCTTGAGCGTCGCCTTGACGTCGATCTCGGTGAGGACGCCGAACCCCTGGTCGGCGAGGGCGGCGCGGGTGCGCGCGACGGCCTCCTCGAACGGGAGCTGCAGCGTCGTGGCCAATGCGAGTGACATTGTGATTCCTTTCGTTGTCGACCATTTCGGGTCGATGTGTACCCGTTTCGGGCGAAGTCAATGCGAGAAGGCGATGGCGGGCAGGACTCGACGCAACCAGGACGGCGTCCACCACGCCGCCCGGCCCGTGATGCGTAACAGCGCCGGCAGGAGCGTGAGCCGGATCAGGATGGCGTCGAGCAGGACCGCCACGCCCAGGATGATCCCCATCTCCTTCGGGGGGAGCGGTTCGGCCAGAGCGAAGGTGAAGAACACCGCCACCATGACCGCGGCCGCCGCGAAGATGATGCGGCCGGAATGGGCCATCCCGTCGATCTGGGCCTGCGCCGGGTCGTCGGAGCGCTCGTAATGCTCCTTGGCCGTGGCGAGCAGGAAGACGGTGTAGTCCATCGCGATCGCGAAGATCATGGCGAAGAAGAACACCGGGCCCCATCCGTCGAGGAAGCCCTGCGGGGTGAAACCCAGCAGGTCGGCGAGGTGGCCGTCCTGGAAGACCAGTTTCGCGACGCCGAACGCCGCAGCGGTGGACAGCAGGCTCACCACGGTGCCGATGAGTGCGATCAGCGGTGCTTGCAGTGACACCAGGAGCAGGAGGAAACCGAGGACGAGGATGACGGAGACGACGAGAGGGAGGTAGTCGTTCAGCGCCTGCTGTAGGTCGAGGTTCTCGGTGGGGGCGCCGCCGACCAGAGCGCCTCCGGGCAATGCGTCACGCAGGTCGCCGACGATCGTGGCCAACTGCTCACCGGACGGATCAACCGTCGGAAGAGCCTGCATGAGAACGTATCCCGAGCCATCCGCGGCCGACATCGGGGGAGTGACCATCTCGATGCCCGGGGACTGTGCCGCGACCGCGGCGGTCTGCTGCGCCTCGTCGACGGGTGCGACGATCTGCAACATCCCCGGTGCGCCCTCGCCCATCTGCGACTGCACGAGTTCGTAGCCCTGGCGGACGGGGGCATCGGCCGGGACGACATTGATGGAGGGCATCGCGACCTTCAGCCCGAAGACCGGGATCGCGAGAGCGATGAGCACGCCCAGAGAGCCTGCGGCAATCGTCCACGGGTGGCGGTGCAGGAAGCCGCCCCAGCGGGCGAACAACGGAGATCGGTGCTGCTGGCGGCGCGCGTATGGCATCGAGACCGCGTTGACCCCATCGCCGAGCTTGCCCAGTGCGGCGGGCAGCAGTGTCAGGGTGGCGGCCAGGACGAACACGACGGCGAGCATGATGCCCACGGCCATCGTTCGCACCGCGGGTGCGGGAACCAGCAGCACGGCCGACAGGCTCACCAAGACGGTGATGCCGGAGAGCAACACTGCTTTTCCTGAGGTGTCCATGGTCTCGGCGACCGCGGCACGCATGTTGTCGCCGCGGCCGCGGATGGCGTCGCGGAAGCGCGACACGATGAACAGTGCGTAGTCGATGCCCAGGGCGAGGGCGAACATCATGGCGAAGTTGATCGCCCACACCGAGATCGGGGTGACCTGGTTGAGCAGGACGAGTCCGCCCGCGGACGCGACGAGCCCGGCGATGGTCAGCAGCAGGGGGAGCCCGGCCGCGACGAGCGACCCGAACGCGAGAACCATGATCGTCAACGTGACCGGCCAGGAGAACAGTTCGGCCTTGATCATCGCGTCGTGGTTGGCCTTGTTGAAGTCGCTCCACAACGCCGACGCCCCGGTCGGATAGACCTCGACGCCGTCATCGGACAGGTCGGTCAGCTCCTCTTTGTGCTCGTCGACGGCGCGCACCATCTCGTTGGTGTCGGCGGCGGCACCCAAGATGACGATTCCGGTGTGGCCGTCGGGGCTGATCGACATTCCCGGCTGTGGCGGGAGGACCTGCGCGAAGCGGTCATCCGAGGCGGCGATCGCGCTGACCTTCGCGACCACCTCGTCAACCGCGGGACTGTCGACCGTGTCGCGCTCGGAGTGGACGACCACCTGCACCGCAGCCGAGGAGTTTCCGCCGAAGTGCTGCTGGGCCAGCTCGCGGACCTGCACGGACTCCGATCCGTTTGCCTGCCAGCCCGCCCCGGCGAGCGAGGAGAACACCGACGGTGCCGCCGCTCCGAGGATCACCAGCAGGAGGAGCCACACACCGAACACCCACCGCGCGTGCCCGGCCATCGCCGCGCCCCACCGGCCGAGCGGGCCGGGGGAAGTCGCCGGATCAGTGACAACCGCCTCGTCTGACGAGGCGCTGGTCGAAGCCATGATGTTCCTTTCTTGTATACCCCTGGGGGTATCGTCTCTGGCGGCAAACATACCCAAGGGGGTATCGTCCGTCAAGAAATCTGCACGACCGGACACCGGTCGTGCCCGAACCCGGAGGGAGCCTCCATGGCCGTTGACGAGAAGCCGCACATGGCTGTCGGCGAAGAAGCGATGAGCGCAGTGCTCAACCGGCTGCGACGAGCCCAGGGGCAGCTCGCAGGCGTGATCGCGATGATCGAGGCGGGCCGTGACTGCAAGGATGTCGTCACGCAGCTCGCCGCGGTGTCGCGGGCGCTCGACCGCGCCGGCTTCAAGATCGTGGCGTCGGGAATGCGCCAGTGCATCGAGACCGTTGACGGTGAGCAACCGCCGTTGACCGAGGCCGAACTCGAGAAGCTGTTTCTCGCCCTGGCCTGAGGACGCAGTGCGGGCCTCACTCGTCGGGTCCCCCGACCGTCGGGGCTACTCTGAGGACGGCACTTTCCCGGGCGTCCCGGCCCGTGAACCACCGCGAAGTCGAGGATGTTGATGAGCGCACCCACCGCAGAACAGTCCGTCGCCGGACGCGGGCCCGGCACCGAGAAGGCCGCCGGCGAGAAGTCGGACATCGAGAAAGCCGTCCTCGGGCTCGCCCGGGCCGCCAAGTCGGCGTCCCGCTCGCTGGGTGGTCTGACGACCGCCGCCAAGAACGAGGTCCTCCTCGCGGCGGCCGACGCCGTCGAGGCGGCGACGGAGACCATCCTCGCCGCCAACGCCGAGGACATCGCCCGTGCCGAAGAAGCCGACATCGAGGTGAGCCTGCTCGACCGCCTGCGGCTCGACGAGTCCCGCGTGGCGGGCATCGCCGACGGACTGCGACAGGTCGCCGTGCTCCCGGACCCGATCGGCGAGGTGGTGGCGGGCAAGACCCTGCCCAACGGTCTTCAGCTCCGCCAGCTCAGAGTCCCCCTCGGCGTCGTGGGAATCGTCTACGAGGCGCGGCCCAATGTCACCGTCGACGCCTTCGGGATTTCCTTCAAATCCGGTAACGCGGTACTCCTGCGCGGCTCGTCGTCGGCGGCGTCGTCGAATGCCGAACTCGTTCGCGTGCTGCGGGAGACCCTGTCGTCCAAGGGGGTCAGCGCGGACGCGGTGTCGCTGCTGCCCAGCGAGGATCGCGCCAGTGTCACCGCGCTCATCCGGGCGCGCGGACTCGTCGACGTGGTGATTCCACGCGGGGGTGCCGGACTCATCGACGCCGTGGTGTCCAACGCGACCGTGCCGACGATCGAGACCGGCGTCGGCAACTGCCATGTCTACGTCCATGCGCTCGCCGACCTCGACGTCGCGGCGCGGGTCATTCTCAACTCCAAGACCCGCAGGCCCAGTGTCTGCAACACCGCCGAGACCGTGCTCATCGACAAGGCCGTTGCCGCCGAGGCGCTTCCGCGCATCACCTCGGTGCTACAGACGCAGGGGGTGGTCATCCACGGCGACGAGCCGGGTATGGAGCCGGCCACCGAGGACGACTGGTCCATGGAGTACCTGTCGATGGACATCGCGATGAAGGTCGTCGACGACCTGGACGCCGCGGTCGCCCACATCGACACCTACGGGACCGGCCACACCGAGGCGATCATCACCACGGACCTGTCGGCCGCCGACGAGTTCACGCGACGCGTGGACGCCGCTGCAGTGATGGTGAACGCCTCCACGGCCTTCACCGACGGCGAGCAGTTCGGCTTCGGTGCCGAGATCGGCATCTCCACTCAGAAACTCCACGCCCGGGGCCCGATGGGTCTCCCGGAATTGACCTCGACCAAATGGGTGGTCTGGGGCAACGGCCACGTGCGGCCCGCCTGATGAGCGCCGATACCCCGGGTACGGGGACCGCTCAGTACACGGGTTCGGGACCGGCCGTCGTGCCGTCGTTCGAGGGGGTCGACGACGTCGTCGGACGTCTGCGGGCCACGGGTTATCTCGCCGACGACGCCACCGCGACGTCGACGTTCCTGGCCGATCGGCTGGGCAAGCCGCTGCTGGTCGAAGGCCCCGCGGGTGTCGGCAAGACCGAATTGGCCCGGTCCATCGCCGCGGCGACGGATGCCGAACTCATCCGGTTGCAGTGCTACGAGGGCATCGACGAGGCCCGAGCCCTGTACGAGTGGAACCACGCCAAGCAGATCCTGCACATCCAGGCGACCGGTGACCGTGCGTGGGATGAGGCCAAGGCCGACATCTTCTCCGACGAGTTCCTGCTGCCGCGGCCGCTTCTGAAGGCGATCTCGCGGGAGGGCGCAACCGTGCTCCTCATCGACGAGGTCGACAAGGCCGACGTCGACATGGAAGGCCTGTTGCTGGAAGTGCTCAGCGACTTCGCCATCACCATTCCCGAGATGGGAACCGTTGCTGCGCAACGGCGTCCGATCGTGTTGCTCACGTCCAACGCGACCCGCGAGCTGTCCGAGGCGCTCAAGCGCCGCTGCCTCTACCTCTACATCGACTTCCCGGATGCCGAGCGCGAGAAGGAGATCCTCGCCTCGCGCGTGCCGAACCTGTCGGACTCGCTCAGCGCCGAGCTGGTGCGCATCGTCGGCGTCCTGCGCACTCTGGACATCCGCAAGAAGCCGTCGGTGGCCGAGACCATCGACTGGGCCAACACGCTGCTGGCTCTGGGGGCGGGCGAGAAGGCGACGGCCAAGAGCGGCGGCGGATTCGACGACGGGCTCATCGCTCGAACACTGGGAGTGGTGCTCAAGCACCGCCCGGACCTCAAGACGGCCCTCAAAGAACTCAAGCTGGGCTGATGACGGCTCCGCTCGTCGCGCACCTCACCGATTTCGTCGATGAGCTTCGCCGACGCGGGATCGTGGTCGGGCCGTCGGCGCTGATCGACGCGGCGAGTGCGTTGGAGGTCCTCGATCTCCTCGAACGCCCTCGACTGCGGGAGGGTCTGGCGACGACACTGCTCGTCGACCATGCTCATCGCGGGGTGTTCGACCGGGTCTTCGACCTGTGGTTCCCGGTCGGTGCCGGAATGCGCACCGTCATCGAGGATCTCCCGCGTACGCCCGACGGCGAACTCGACGTCGACGCGGTCCGGGACGCGCTGGCGGAGATGCTCGCCGACGACGCCTCGGCCAACGACGGCCGGCTGGACCAGGCCATCGCGATGATCGTCGACGAGCTGGGTCGGTACGGATCGACTCGGGGCGAGGCGTTCTCGGCCTATCAGGCCATCACGGCCGTCAGTCCGCAGACGCTGATCGCCAAGATCGCCGCCGCGATGGCCGGTGATTCGGGCGGCGACGACGGCGGGCGAGCCGGCACCGAGCCGCTGTACCGGCAGGCGGCCCGCCAGAAGGCCAGTGACCTGCGTGCGGCGATCGAGCGGGAGACCCAGCGGCGTATGGCCGACCGCAACGGCCGCGAGAAGGTCGGCGCCTACGCGGTGCCGCCGCTGCCGGAGAACGTCAACTTCCTCTCGGCGGGCGCCAAGGAGCAGGTCGAGATCCGCAAGACCATCGAACCGTTGGCCAGGTTGCTGGCCGCGAAGCTCGAGACCCGGCGTCGTCGGGCCCATCGGGGTGCGGTCGATGTCCGGAAGACGTTGCGCGCGTCGATGTCCACCGGCGGCGTGCCCATCGAACTCAGTCACCGCAAGCCGCGGCCCGGGCGCCCCGAACTCATCATCATCTGCGACGTGTCGGGATCGGTCGCCGGATTCAGTCAGTTCACGCTGCGGCTGGTGTACGCACTGCGCCAACAGTTCTCGAAGGTCCGGGTGTTCGCGTTCGTCGACACCGTCGACGAGGTGACGGACTATTTCGACCACGGCGAGGAGGACTTCGGCGCGGCGATGCACCACATGATCTCCACCGCGCGGATCTCCACCCGCGACGGGCACTCCGATTACGGCAACATGCTGGCCGGATTCGTCGCCGACTACGGCGATTCGCTGACCCACCGGGGTGCGCTGCTCATCCTCGGGGACGGCCGGAACAATTATCACGACCCGCATGCCGATGCGCTGGCCGAGCTGGTCGACCGTGCCAGACACGCCTATTGGCTGAATCCGGAGGCCAAGCAGCACTGGGGCACGGGGGACTCGGCCGCGACCGACTACGCCGATGTCATCGACATGTTCGAATGCCGCAACGCCACGCAATTGGGCTCGGTCATCGCCGATCTGCTGCCGATCTGACCGGCGCCGCCGTCTCCGATCAGCACCCGACGCGTAGACTGACCGTCCATGTCACCCGACCGCCCACGTGCGCGCCGCATCGGCGTGATGGGCGGCACGTTCGACCCGATCCACAACGGGCACCTGGTCGCGGCCAGTGAGGTCGCCCACCGGTTCTCGCTGGACGAGGTCATCTTCGTCCCGACCGGCCGTCCGTGGCAGAAGATCGGCGAGCAGGAGACGGTGAGTCCCCCGGAGGACCGGTACCTCATGACGGTCATCGCCACCGCGTCGAATCCCCAGTTCAGCGTCAGTCGCGTCGACATCGATCGCGACGGGGACACCTACACCGTGGACACCCTCCGTGACCTGCGGGCGCTGCTCCCGGACGCCGAGCTGTTCTTCATCACCGGTGCCGATGCGCTCGAATCGATCCTGTCGTGGCAGGACTGGGAGGAATTGTTCGGGCTGGCCCGCTTCGTGGGAGTCAGCCGACCGGGTTACGAACTCGATGCCACCCATCTGGCGCACCATCTCGAGGCCATGCCCGCCGACACCCTCCACCTGCTCGAGATCCCGGCTCTGGCCATCTCGTCCACCGAATGTCGGACGCGCGCATCGCTGGGGCGGCCCGTCTGGTACCTGGTGCCCGACGGCGTCGTCCAGTACATCGCCAAGCGAAAGCTGTATCGTGCGCCTCGGGCGTCGTCGCCCGGCGTGTCCGCCCCGGCCCTGCCGGGGGCCAACCGCCCCGAGAAGGTCCCGGCCGGCACATCCCGGCCAGGAGAGTCGACGGACGATGCCGATGAATCCGACCGGGCCGTGGGCGAACAGGCCGTGAGCGAATGAGGAGACAAGTGTGACTGCGTCAGCTGAAGCGTTGGAGATGGCCAAGGTGGCCGCTCTGGCCGCGGCCGAGAAGCTCGCCCACGAGGTGACCGTGATCGACGTGTCGGAGCAGTTGGTGATCACCGACGCCTTCGTCATCGCGTCCGCGGACAACGAGCGCCAGGTGAATTCCATCGTCGACGAGGTCGAGGAGAAACTGCGGGAGGCCGGTCACAAGCCGCTGCGGCGTGAGGGCACGCGCGAGGGTCGGTGGGCACTTCTCGACTACGCCGACATCGTGGTGCACATCCAGCACACCGACGAGCGGCGCTTCTATGCGCTCGAGAGCCTCTGGAAGGACTGTCCGGTGGTCGAGGTGGACGGGCTGTCGTGAGTGGCGGTCCGGATTCACACGACACCGCGGTCGAGCGTCTCACCCCGGTGGTCCGACGCCTGATCCTGTTGCGGCACGGGCAGACCGAATACAACGCGGCCAGTCGGATGCAGGGTCAGCTCGACACCGATCTGTCCGATCTCGGTGTGCGGCAGGCCAATTCGGCGGCGGTGGAGCTCGCCATGCGGCAGCCCGTGGTGATCTGGTCGTCGGATCTGCGGCGGGCGCGTGACACCGCCGAGGCGCTGGCACAGCGGACCGGGTTGCCGGTGACCACCGATGTCCGGCTGCGCGAGACACATCTGGGCGAGTGGCAGGGTCTGACCCATCTGGACGTCGATGCCGTGATGCCGGGGGCCCGGGCGATCTGGCGTGACGACGCGACCTGGACACCGCCGGGCGGGGAGAGTCGCGTCGACGTCGCCCGACGATCCACCCCGCTGGTCGACGAGCTGATCGAGCAGCTGCCGGAGTGGGGTGTCGGCGACAATCCGGAAGCGCCGGTGGTGCTGGTGGCCCACGGCGGCGTCATCGCCGCGATGACGGCGGCACTCCTCGGTCTGCCGGTCGAGAACTGGCCCGCATTCGGGGGTCTCGCGAACACCAGTTGGGTGCAGCTGTCGGGTCACGGCATGCCGGGTGAACTGCCGCGGTGGCGACTGGATGTGTGGAACGCGTCCGCCGAGGACTCCGACCCGGCGGTGCAGTGAACGGGGTCCTGCGATGAGCGGGACGACCGCCGGTGGTCCGGCTCCGTCGGCCCCTGCCGACACGGGTCAGCGGTGCGTGCTGGTTCTGTCCGACTCGCTGGCCTACTACGGTCCGCAGGGCGGCCTGCCGGCCGACGACCCCCGTATCTGGCCGACCCTCGTGGGGGCGGCGACCGGTGCGCCGGTCCGGCTGTTCGGCCGGATCGGGTGGACGAGTCGGGACGTCTGGTGGGCGCTCACCCAGGATCCGAACATCTGGGCCACCGTGCCCCGCGCCGAGGTCGTGGTCCTCGCATTCGGCGGGATGGACACCTTGCCGTCGCCCCTGCCCACGGCGTTTCGGGAGCAGATCCGGTACATCCGTCCGAATGGGCTGCGGCAGCGGATCCGTGCGGCCTACGGCTGGATCCAGCCGCGGGGCTCGCACCTCGGCTGGCCGCTCGCGTTGCCGCCGCGCGTCACGATCGAGTACCTCGAGAAGATCCGGGCGGCTCTCTCCCAGCTGCGTCCGGATCTGCCGATCGTGGTGTGCCTGCCACCCACCCACCGGAGCCCGTACTACGGCAACGTCCACGCCGGCCGGATCCCGACGACCGCGGCGATGTCCCGGTGGGCGTCGAGTCACGGTCTGTCGTGCGTCGATTTCTACCCGGTCACCCGGGATTCGTTCGACGACCCGGCCGTCGAGATGAACCCGGACGGAATCCACTGGGGTTTCGCGTGCCACCGTGGGATCGCCGACCTGGTCGCCCCGGTCGTCGAGGCGGTCCGGCAGCGCGCCGACCGTGACGCCGGGGGGTCGACACCGACGCCCGTGTGAGCTCGGTGCGTGAACCCGTTAACGTAGACGCGTGCCTGTCGTCGTCGTCACAGACTCCTCGTCCCGACTGCCGCGGTCGGTGACCGAGAACTACGGGATCCGGCAGGTCCCGCTGCACATCACGGTCGACGACAAGGACTACCGCGAGGGCGTGGACGACATTCCCGCCGACATCGTGACGACGCCGGGTGTGACCACCTCCGGCGCGAACCCCAACGACTTGTCCGAGCACTTCGACGCCGCGCTCGAGGCGAGTGAGGGCGCCGGGGTCGTCGCCGTCCACATGTCCCGCCGACTGTCGGGGACCTGGAGTTCGGCTCGGTTGGCCGCGGAGAAGTTCTCCGGACAGGTGCGCGTCGTCGACTCCCGATCTGTCGGTCTCGCAGTCGGTTTCACTGCCATCGCGGCCGCCCAGGCGGCCGCGGACGGCGCCGACCGCGACCGGGTGTACGAGTCCGCGATCCGGCAGGCCGCGACGGTCGACTCGCTGTTGTGTGTGCAGCAACTCGACAACCTGCGGGCCAGCGGCCGCATCAGCGCCGCGGGCAAGCTGTTCGGGTCGGCGCTGTCGATCAAACCGATCCTGCACATGGTGGACGGCACCCTGACGCTCAAAGAGCGGCATCGTACGTTCTCCAAGGCGCTCGACAAGATGGTCGACGCCGCCGCCGACTCGGCCGGTGGCCGCGCCGTCACGGTCGGCATCCAGCACTGTCAGAGTCCCGATGTCGCCGAGGAACTCCGGGCCGCCGTCCACGCCAAGCTGAGGGTGGTCACCTCCGAGCTGATCGTCGACCTCGGCCCCATCCTCGGCACGCACGTCGGCCCCGGCGCGGTGGGCGTCGTGCTCGCCGCGCATCTCGATCCGATCGAGGGCCTCGAGGAACACTGAGATCGGCCGGCCCGTGGTGGTCGCGCCATCCACAACTCGGCGTGTCCGTCCACAGATCGCGGTGCCGGCGTCTCCACACGCGTAGCAGTGGTGATGAGAGGACCTAGCGTGTGGCCTCATGAGCGCATCAGGACGGCCGAACCCGCTGGACCGGCTGGCGCCGGTTGCCGA
Source organism: Gordonia terrae (assembly GCF_001698225.1). Lineage (NCBI taxonomy): Bacteria > Bacillati > Actinomycetota > Actinomycetes > Mycobacteriales > Gordoniaceae > Gordonia > Gordonia terrae. The sequence goes on along the minus strand of NZ_CP016594.1, from coordinate 3,664,137 downwards.
GCTGCCGGACCGCCGAAGCGGCACAGCAGAAATCGTGCCGGATTCCCCCTCGCGCGCGTCGGGGACCGATGACCCGGTCGGGCAGGCCGAGGAATCCGATCATCCCGGGTGGGGGATCGGCGGGATGCCGACCTGGCTCGACACCCCGCCGGTGCGGACGCCGCGCCGGCGGACGGAACCCGATGACGTCGTCGGCACCGACGACGACGACGAGGACGATGACGATCCGTTCCCTCGACGCCGCTTCGCCGTTGCACCACCGGCCGCTCTCGCGCTGATAGCGGTCGGTGTCGTCGCCTGCGCGGTGGCGGCCTTCGGGTTGTTCCGCGGGGCCGAGTCGGCACCGGTCGTGGATTTCGGTGCGGTGGCGGGCAGCTCGCGGGCACCGGATTCGTCACCGCCGGCCGCGCCGACCGCGCCGACTCCGACGCAGATGATCGTGAGTGTCGTAGGGCTCGTGCACCAACCGGGGCTGGTCCGTCTTGCCCCGGGGGCGCGGGTCGCCGAGGCGATCGACCGTGCGGGTGGGGTGCGCAAGGACGCCGATCTGCTCTCGCTGAACCTCGCACAGGTGCTCCGGGACGGTGATCAGATCCTCGTCGGCTACGCGGGCGGGGAGGGGCAGATGTCGTTGCGCAGTGCCGTCGTCGGGGCCGCCGGTGCGCCATCGCCGCCCGCCGGTGCAGCGCCGACGGGGCCCGGTCCGCCCGCCGGTGGTTCGGGAAATCCGCCGGCCTCGGGTGGGCTGGTGAACCTCAACACCGCCACCGAGGCCGATCTGGACGAGCTGCCCGGGGTCGGACCGGTGACCGCGAAGGCCATCCTGGCGTGGCGGGAACGGAACGGACGCTTCACCTCCGTCGACCAACTCGCCGAGGTCGACGGGATCGGGCCGGCGCGGCTGGCCAGGCTGCGCGACCTCGTGACGGTCTGACCGGTGGACTACCGCCTGCTGGTGCCGGCGGCGGCGGTGTGGTCGGTGACGGCGCTCGGACTGGTGGTGCCGACCGGGTACACGCTCGGGTTCGCGATCTGTTCGGGCGCGGTTGCTCTCGTCGGCACCCTGGTCTGTCTCACCGGCCGGATCGGTTGGAATGTGATCGGTCTCGTCGTCGTGGTCGCCGGACTCGCGGCCGTGTGCGCGACGTCGCTGACGCTCCGTCAAGAGGCCCGCGCCGATCATCCGCTTGCGACGACGACCGGCAAGGCGACGGTCGTGCTGGCCGTGCGCGGCGACCCCACCGTCGTCGGACAACCGTCCGCCGGACGGGTCCGGGTCCGGGTGGAGGTGGAGCAGATCGCATCCACCCGCGTTCGGGCGGCCGCCGCCGACCTGATGGGTGATGTCGACGAATGGTCGGGACTGCTGCCCGGCCAACGGGTCGTCGCGATCGTCTGGGTACGTCCCCCGCCCGCACACTCCCTCCTCGTCGCGACGCTGACGGCGCAGGGGCCGCGTCCGGTGGGCTCGCCGCCCGGGTATCAGCAGGTGGCCGGCGCGATCCGCGAGCGGCTGCAGACGCTGGCTGCGCGGGGACTCGACGAGGATGCGGCCGGACTCCTGCCCGGGCTCGTGCTCGGCGACGAGAGTTCCCTCGACGACGGCCTGCGTGACGACTTCCGCGCCGCGGGACTCAGTCACCTCACCGCGGTGAGTGGCAGCAATTTCGCGATCGTCTGCGGCGCAGCGCTTCTCGTGGTCCGCAGTGTGGGCGTGCCGCCACGGGCGGCCGCGATCATCGGGCTGTTGGTGATTCTCGGGTTCGTGGTGCTCGTGCGTCCGTCGCCGAGTGTGCTGCGGGCCGCCCTGATGGGTGCCGTCGGGATACTGGCGCTCGCCGCCTCTCGTCGGGCACAAGCCGTCCCGGCGTTGGGTGCGGCGGTCATCGGCGGCCTGTTGTGGTGGCCCGAACTGGCGTTGCAGCCGGGGTTCGCGCTGTCGGTGGCCGCCACCGGCGCCATCGTGCTGTGGGCCCCGCGGCTCCGTGACCGGCTACGCGAGTGGCGGTGCCCGACCGGCGTCGCCGAGGTCGTCGCGATGGCGGTGACCGCGCAGGTGGTCACGGCTCCGATCGTGGTCGCGGTGACCGGCACGTTCTCGGTGGTGGGGATCGTGGCGAACCTTCTCGTCGCGCCGGTCGTCGCGGTGATCAGCGTGGTCGGAACCCTCGCCGCACTCATCGGGGCGATCGGACCGCCCGACGGACCCGGCGCGTTCACGGGTGAACTGCTGGCGCGTGCCCTCGCGCCCGAGCTGTGGTGGATGGTCTCCTGTGCCCGCACCCTCGGCGGGGTGAGCTGGGCGAGTGTGGACGTATGGTCCCCGTTCGCGTGAGCCGGGTCGCCGTCAGACCTCGCGGTCGGCGAGCTCGCCCGCGGTGCGGTTCCACACCAGGTAGCCGATGCCGACGGCGCTGAACCAGACCGCCCCGACGATGAGCGCGATCCGACCGTCGCGGTCGAAGAACAGCAGGACGAACACGAGCACGAGGAAGGCGAGTGCGAGCCAGGTGGTCACCGGCGCGCCGGGGACCCGGTAGTCCGAGCGAGGCAGTTCGCCGCGCGCGACCTTGCGGCGGTAGACCATCTGGCAGATCAGGATCGTCGACCAGATCACGATGATGCCGACCGTCGACACCGCGGTGATGTAGGCGAAGGCGTGCACGGGATCGATGACGTTCACCACGACGCCGATCGCCATGACCGCGGCGCTCAACGTGATGCCCGCGGCGGGGACCTTGCGGTTGGACAGCCGGGTCAGCTGACGCGGGGCGTCGCCGGTGTGGGCGAGGGAGCGCAGCATGCGTCCGGTGGAGTAGATGCCGGAGTTGCACGACGAGAGGGCGGCGGTGAGCAGGATGAAGTTGACGATGCCTGCCGCGCCCGGGATGCCGATGTAGGAGAACACCGAGACGAAGGGGCTCTCGCCGGCCTGGAAGTCCTTCCAGCTGCGGACCGAGAGGATCACCAGCAGCGAGCCGACGTAGAAGATGCCGATCCGGAACGGCACGGTGTTGATGGCCTTGCGCAGGGTGACGCGCGGGTTCTGCGCCTCGCCGGCGGTCACGCCGACGAGCTCGACGCCGACATAGGCGAACATGACGATCTGCAGGCTCAGCAGCGCATTGCTGAAGCCGGTCGCGAAGAACCCGCCGTCGTTCCACAGATTCGTCACCGACGGCCCGGTCTCGGGTCCGAGCCCCGCGATCGGGAGCAGCACACCGATGCCGACGATGATCATGCCGAGGATGGCGGTGACCTTGATGGCGGAGAACCAGAATTCCGCGCGACCGAACACCCCGACGGAGATCAGGTTCGCGCCGAACAGCACGATGAGCGCGATGAGCGCGGTGACCCACACCGGAACCGAGGGCCACCAGTAGTTGATGTACTTGCCCGCCACGGTGATCTCGGCCATGCACGTCGTCGTCCACACGGCCCAGTAGGTCCAACCCTGGCTGAACCCGGCGAAGCGGCCGAGGAACTCGTCGGCGTACTCACTGATGCCCCCGGAGATCGGCCGGTAGATGAGGAGTTCGCCGAGAGCGCGCATCACGATGAAGATCGCGAGTCCCGCGAGCGCGTACGCCAGGATGAGTGCCGGTCCCGCCTTCTCGATGGCACCACCCGCTCCGTAGAACAGTCCGGTGCCGATCGCTCCGCCGATGGCGATCATCTGCACGGTGCGGGCGGTGAGTCCGCGTTGGTATCCCTCGTCGGTGTCGGCACCCGTGTGGGTGCCGGGGTGCTCGACAGTCACGCGTGCGACTCCTGGATTGTCGGTGGACCTCTGGCAGAAGCTCACCGTAACGACCCGCGATCAACCCGATTCACTCGCCCACAGGCCCTGTCCACTTTGTCGTATTCGATTGACCGGGCGGCGGTCCGGCGACCGTGTCGTGTTCGTCTGGCACCATTGTCGCCGTGACCGAACGCCTGCACCTGTTGCTCGGAGACGACGACTTCCTCACCGGCCGGGTGATCTCGGCGGTGGCCGACGCGGCGTCGAAGGCGGCGGGAACGCCTGTCCCGGTGACGCGGGTGCGTGCCGGCGATGTCAGCGAACACGAACTCGCCGAACTGCTCAGCCCGTCGCTGTTCGCCGAGGAGCGGATCGTCGTCGTCGAGGCGGCCGCCGAGGCGGGCAAGGAGCCGGCCGCACTGATCGCCGCCACGGCGTCGTCACTGCCCGAGGGCATCACGCTGATGGTCGTGCACCACGGCGGCGGGCGGGCAAAGTCGATGGTCCCGGCGCTCAAGAAGGCCGGCGCCGTCGAGCACGAGACCACGGCCCCAAAGTGGCCGTCGGAGCGGATGACGTTCGTGCGCAACGAATTCCGTTCGCTGGGTGTCAAGGTCGGCGCGGACGTCGTCGAGCAGGTCGTCGAAGGCGTCGGCTCGGAACTGCGTGAACTGGCGGCCGCGTGTGCGCAACTCGTCGCCGACACCGGCGGAAAGGTGGACCGCGAGACCGTGCGGCTGTACTACCAGGGCCGTCCCGAGGTGACCGGTTTCGAGGTGGCCGACCGCGCGGTGACGGGCGATCGGGCGGGTGCGCTGGAGTCGCTGGCCTGGGCTCTGCACCACGGGGTGCCGAGGGTGCTGCTCGCCGACGCACTCGCCGAGGCCGTGCACGCGATCGCCCGCATCCGGCCGATGGGATCGATCAACCACTTCGATGCGGCCCGAGAGCTCGGCATGCCGCCCAACCGGGTCAAGAACGTCCAGGCGAAGGCCAAGGCGTGGGATTCGGAGTCGATCGCCCGGGCGGTCGGCGTGGTCGCCGCGCTCAACGCCGATGTGAAGGGGCAGGCGGCCGACCCCGATTACAGCTTGACCCATGCGGTCGCGACCGTCGCGGAACTCCGGCCCGACGGGCGCCGACGGAGCTGAGCGTCGTTCGGTCGACTCCGAGAGGTGGGCGCGGGGAGTGGCTTCGACTCGGCGCCTCGCTCCGCTCGGGGCCGGCTCAACCAGCAGTGGGGCGACGTGGGCGCCTCGACCAGCAAGGGCTGGCTCACTCGTTAAGGGTTGAGAAACGCCGCTCACCCCGGCAACCGCGTGGATGCTGCCGGGGTGAGCGAAGGTATGAAGATGTGGCGACGGACGAACCGTCGGACCGACCGGGGTCGGTGTCAGATCAGAGCTTGTTGACCGCGAGGGCGATGGCCGACTTCTTGTTGGCGGCCTGGTTGGCGTGGATGACACCCTTGCTGGCAGCCTTGTCGAGCTTGCGGCTGGCGGTCTGGCCGAGCTCGGCAGCCTTCGCCTTGTCGCCGGACTCGACAGCCTCACGGAAGCTGCGGATCGCGGTACGAAGGGCCGACTTCACCGACTGGTTGCGCTGGCGGTTCGCTTCGTTGGTGCGATTGCGCTTGATCTGAGACTTGATGTTTGCCACGCGTGTTACCTCTGTCGTTGCTGGTGGATATGTCTGTCTGTTCGGGTCGGGCGGTCGGCCGCGGGGGCCGAACTCGCACCTGGCGGCGTCGGCGCGCGGAGGATCTCCGCGGCGTCACCGCAACAGCGCACAACATTACCAGTCGGGTTCGGCCCGCCAAAATCCGCGCCGCAGACACACCCGGCCGCCACGCCGGGCAATAAGAATCATCGTGAGTTCAAGTCTACGGTGGACTCATCATGTCCGTCGTTTATGTGCACATCGGCCTTCCCAAGACCGGGACCACCCACCTCCAGGATCGCCTCTGGCGAAACCGAGACCTGGCATTGCAGTCGTCCGGGCTGTTGTATCCGGGCAACGTGATCTCCGATCACTTCCATGCCGCAGTGCACCTGCAGCCGGACCGCTACCTCGACTGGGTCGATCCCGCGTTCGCGGGCACCTGGCCGAAGCTGCTCGGTCAGATCCGGGCCTGGCCGCAGGCGTCGCTGCTCTCGCACGAGCTCTACAGCACCGCGACCGTCGAGCAGATCGAGCGGCTGCTGGCCGATCTGTCCTTCGCCGACGAGGTGCATGTGATCGCGACCGTGCGGGACCTGGGCCGTCAGCTCCCGTCGGTCTGGCAGGAGAACGTCAAGAACCAGCGTCGGGCGTCGTTCGACGAGTTCGTCGACTCGGTGGCGTTCGCATCCGAGGGGCGCCGCAACGATGGGGCCGTCGCGCTCGAATCCCCGGCCGTCGACATGGACGAGGAACCGTTCTGGGAGTTCCAGGACTACATCGGCATCCTGGAACGCTGGTCGCGATTCGTCGGACCCGAGCGCGTACACGTCGTCACCGTGCCGGGGCGTGGGGCCGCGCGGGGTGACACGTTGTGGGATCGGTTCCTGCGGGTGATGGACATCGACCCCACCCCGCTACGCATTCCCGTCCCCAGCCTGAACAGTTCGCTGTCCGCACCGCAGGCCGAGTTCCTGCGCGGCCTCAACCGCCGCCTGCAGCCCGAGACCATCGAATGGCGCCGGTACGAGCGGATCATCAAGGGACAGCTGATCGGGGAGATCCTGTTCGAGGCGCCCTCCGGTCCGCCGCAGGGGCTCTCGGACAAGAGTCGGGAATGGGCGGCGGGGGAGTCGCGGCGGATGGTCACGGCGGTCCGTGCGGCCGGCTACGACGTCGCCGGCGATCTCGACGATCTGGTGGTGTCGCCCCAGCACGACGCCGGCGACGTACCGTCGCCCTCGGACGGCGAGGTGCTCGACGTCGCGCTCGACACCATCGCGGCGATGGTGTTGGCGGCGCCGCTGCCCAAGGTGGGTCCGCGTGCGCGGACGCGAGCGGCGAATGTGTTGCGCAGGGTCAAGCGGCGGGTGATCGCCGCGCGTCGATCATCGTGATCGACGCGCGCCGGACGGCGGTCCGGCTTCGACGGTGACACGGCCGGTCGACGTCCTGCCGATTTCGACATTCTGTAGCACCATGGCAGTTTATGACCCCCGCATCGACAAGTGCGCCAGCCAAGAAGGCGGCGCGTAAGTCCGCAGCCGCGAAAGCGGCGTCGTCCACCTCGTCCGGGCGGCCGGCCGCCGGACGATCCGGCTCGACCAAGGGTTCTGGTTCCGGCGGCCGATCGTCGAAGGGTGCGGGCGACAACGCGTCCGGGGACAACTTCACCGGCAACTTCGGCGGGTACGCAAAAGGCCCGTACGGCAAGGCTTATGACGAGATGTTCGACGCCGCCGGCGAGGTGCGCACGCCCTACCGCGGCATCTACAAGGCGATGGCCGACGAGGATCAGTCCGACCTCGTCGAGGCCCGGGTGGAAGCACTCGGGCGCGCCTACCTCGACCAGGGGGTGACGTTCTCGCTCTCGGGCAAGGAGCGTCCGTTCCCGTTGGATGTTGTGCCGCGGGTGATCTCGGCGGCGGAATGGAACAAGCTCGAGGCCGGCATCACCCAGCGCGTGCAGGCCCTCGAACTCTTCCTCGACGACATCTACGGCGAGCAGGAGATCCTGCGCGACGGGGTGTTGCCCAAGCGGCTCGTCCACTCCTGCGAGCACTTTCACCGGCAGGCCGCAAACATCCGCCCGCCCAACGGTGTTCGCATCCACGTCGCGGGTATCGACCTCATCCGCGACGAGAACGGTGACTTCCGCGTCCTCGAGGACAACCTGCGGTCGCCGTCGGGCGTGTCCTATGTGCTCGAGAACCGGCGGGCCATGGCGCGCGTGTTCCCAGACCTGTTCTCCAAGCACAAGGTCCGCGCGGTCGCCGACTATCCGAGTCACCTGCTCCGCGCCCTGCGTGCATCGGCAGCGTTCAACGAGGCCGACCCGAACATCGTCGTGCTCACCCCCGGTGTGGCGAACTCCGCTTACTTCGAGCACTCGCTGCTGGCGCGGCTGATGGGCGTCGAGCTGGTGGAGGGTCGAGACCTCTTCTGCCGCGACAACGTCGTGTACATGCGCACCACCGAGGGCGAGCAGCGGGTCGACGTCATCTACCGACGCATCGACGACGACTACCTCGACCCCATGCAGTTCCGCCCGGATTCGATGCTCGGTGTGGCCGGCCTGCTCAACGCGGCCCGCGCGGGCAACGTCGTGATCTCCAGCGCCGTCGGCAACGGCGTCGGCGACGACAAGCTGATCTACACCTACGTCCCGGAGATCATCCAGTACTACCTCGGCGAGAAGCCGAGCCTGCAGAACGTGGACACGTTGCGCTGCTGGCTGCCCGACGAGTGCGAGGAGGTGCTCGACCGCATCGACGAACTCGTCGTCAAACCCGTTGAGGGGTCGGGTGGATACGGCATCGTCTTCGGACCCGACGCGACCGGGGCCGAATTGGACGCCCTGGCGCGCAAGGTCCGCAACGACCCGCGCGGGTGGATCGCGCAGCCGGTGGTGCAGCTGTCGACGGTGCCGACCAAGATCGGCGACGACATCCGTCCGCGCCACGTCGACCTGCGTCCGTTCGCGGTCAACGACGGTGAGTCCGTGTGGGTCCTGCCCGGCGGTCTCACCCGGGTCGCGCTCCCCGAGGGATCGCTGGTCGTGAACTCGAGCCAGGGCGGCGGTTCCAAGGACACCTGGGTGCTCGCCTCGCGCACCTCGGAGGGGGATCGCGAGCTGTCGGGTGCGAAAGTCGTCACGACGAGCGGCGTCGCCGCCGCCCGCCCCGCCGAGAGCGCCCCCGATCCGGTACACACGCAGACCCAGCAGCAACAGCAGGGTTCGATGACCCAGCAGCTGGGTGACATGACGCAGCAACTGGATTCGATGTCTCTGCCCGGCAGGGCAACCCGGTCCGGCACGATGTCGCAGCGGCAGGGCGGTGACGTCCGATGATGCTGGCCCGGAACGCGGAGTCGCTGTACTGGATCGGCAGGTACGTCGAGCGCGCCGATGACATGGCGCGAATCCTCGACGTCGCGATCCACCAGATCCTCGAGGACACCACGGTCGACGTCGACCGGCAGGCGCGACTGATCATCCAGGTGCTCGGTCTCACGGCGCCGGAGGACGACGACGAACTCGATGTCTGGTCGCTGACCGAGCGCGTCGCCTACGACGCCGATGCGGTGGGATCGATCGTCGACCTCATCCGCGCGGCGCGGGAGAATGCCCGCGGCGCGCGCGAGGTCACCTCGAGCGAGTTGTGGGAGTGCTTGAACACCACCTACAACGGGCTCGACGCCGCCGAGCGTCGGTCACGTCGTCTCGGTCCGCACGAGTTCCTGTCGTATGTGAAGAACCGGGCGGCGATGTTCGCCGGCCTCGCCGATGCGACCCTCAGCCACGACGACGGCTACCGGTACCTGTTGCTGGGCCGGTCGGTGGAGCGGGTCGACATGACGATCCGGATGTTGTTGTCCCGCGCCGGTGATCGGACGTCGTCGCCGGCATGGGTCAACGTGCTCGTGTCCGCCGGCGGGCACGACACCTACCTGCGCACCTACCGCGGTGTCCTGGACGCGGAGAACATCGTCGAGTTCATGCTCCTCGACCGACTGTTCCCGCGGTCGATCTTCCACGCGCTCAGCGTCGCCGAGCACAATCTGGGCCAGCTCGAGAAGGGGCCCAGCAGGGTCGGCGCCCAGGCGGAGGCGCAACTGCTCCTCGGTCGTGCGCGCAGTTCGCTGGAGTTCCTCGAGCCGGGGAAGTTGCTCGACGATCTGCAGGACCGCCTCGTCGACCTGCAGGACACCTGCCAGGCCGTGAACGAAGCCGTCACGAAACAGTATTTCCATGTGTCGCCCTATGTCTCGTGGGCCGACGCCCGGGTCAGCGACTCGCACGTCATCGAGGAGAGTGAACTGTGAGCTGGCGCCTGCGTGTCGTCCATTCCACCGGTTTCGCCTACCACAGCCCGGTCACCTCGTCGTACAACGAAGCCCGGCTCACTCCCCGCAGTGACACCAGGCAGAACGTCATCGTGAACCGCGTCGAGACCATCCCCGCGACGAGGTCCTACCGCTACACGGATTACTGGGGCACGGCGGTCACCGCATTCGATCTGCATGCCCCGCACCACGAACTCGAGGTCTCGGGACTGTCGGTCGTCGAGACCGAGCGCGGACATCGTCCGTCCGAGGACGACGAGGCCTCGTGGGATGACATCAACGGCGACGCCGTGAAAGACCGGTACGACGAAATGCTCTCGTACACAGAATTCGTGGCGAGAAACAGGCAGCTGTTGTCGACAGCCAAGAGAGTGACCAAGGGCCTGACGCCGCAGGAGGCGGTCGAAGAGGTGAGCCGGTTCGTCCACACCGAGATGGAGTACGTGCCGGGGACCACCGGGGTGCACACGACGGCCGTCGATGCGTGGACCGATCGTAAAGGCGTGTGTCAGGACTATGCGCACCTGACCCTGTTGATGCTCCGCGGTCTCGGCATCCCTGCTCGGTACGTATCCGGCTATCTCCATCCCGAACCCGACGCCGAGATCGACAAGACGGTGCAGGGGCAGAGCCACGCCTGGATCGAGGCGTGGACCGGTGGCTGGTGGGGTTACGACCCCACCAACGACACACCGATCACCGAACAGCATGTGTCGGTCGGGGTGGGCCGTGACTACGCCGACGTGTCGCCGCTGAAAGGCATCTACACCGGCGGGGGTGCCACCGATCTTGACGTCATCGTCGAGATCACCAGGCTCGCCTGAGGATTCACGCCGGTCACCGCCAGCCGTGGTGTTCGCGCAGTTCGTTCGCGATGGCGTCGAACGTCGGACGACCGAGAATCGCTCCCTCCCGGCGGATTCCGTCATCGTCGACGACGAGCACGCGGTCGAGGCGGACGAAGCTGGGCCGGCCCTGGGAGTCCCATGGGCCCGATCCCACGGGAAGCCAATTGCCGTCGGACCGGTGGTCCTTGCTCGACAGCATGAGGCCGAGCACGGTGTCGGCCTGTTCGGCACGGGCGTCGCGGCCGACGACCAGTACCGGCCGGTCCTTCCCCTGGCTCGGATCGTCCTCGTAGGCGACCCAGGTCCACACGATCTCGCCCGGATCGGCGTCGCCGTCGAGGTCGGGGGAGTAGCTGATGGTGCGGGCGAGGTCGCCGGTCGGCCTGAGATCGGGCCGGACGTCGCGGCTGGTCACTGGTGTGTCTCCTCGGTATCCGGGAACAGGGGCAACAGGAAGTCGCGTACCGCGTCGGCGGTGAGAGACGCGGTCGGCTTCCGCTTCGGATTGAGGTCGTGTCCGACCTTCTCCAGTTCGACGATGTGCGTCGGCGCATCGATGAGAGCGATGGCCCGGCTCATCTCGTCGGTGGTGCCGAACGGGTCGGTGCTGCCGTGGACCACGAGCGTGGGCACGGTGATCGACGGCAGGTGCTCGGTGCGCAGCCGGTCGGGTTTGCCGGGGGGATGCAGCGGATAGGACGTCAGCAGCAGACCGTCGGCCAGGGCCCGCCCGTCGTCGGCGACGGCCATCGAGGCCTGCCGGCCACCATAGGAGTGTCCGCCGACGAACAGCGGCCCGTCGGACTCGCCGCGGAACGTGGCACACGCCGCACGGATCCCGTCCCGGTCGGCGGGTGAGGTCGACGGGCTGGGCGGTCCCTTGGGGCGACGTCGCCGGTACGGCAGGTCGATGCGGGCGACGACGAACCCGCGGTCGCACAGCTCGTCGGCCAGGGCGCGGAGGATCACGGCGTCGCGATTACCGCCCGCGCCGTGCGCGAGGACGAACGTGGCCCGACCCGGGGTGCCCGGACGGTGGACCTCGGCGGCGACGTCGTCGGACTCGATGGTGGTGACGGTGGACGCGGACACGGCTGCCACGGTAGCGCCTCGCCGCGTGTTCGCGGGCCTGATGGAAACGTGGCCGGGCGCGGTGCGTCGGCCGGTCATGAGAAACTGGACCACAACCTGTATCCGCATCCGTTCTCTACCGCAGTTCTCGTTCGAGGAGTAGTTCCCATTCCCAACTTCGCCGACACCACCTTCACCGATCCGGCACGTATCCGGAACTTCTGCATCATCGCCCACATCGACCACGGCAAGTCGACGCTGGCGGACCGGATGCTGCAGCTCACCGGCGTCGTCGAAGAGCGGCAGATGCGGGCGCAATATCTCGACCGGATGGACATCGAGCGCGAGCGCGGCATCACCATCAAGGCGCAGAACGTGCGTCTGCCCTGGACGGTGAAGTCCGCGGCGGGCGACGAGGACTACGTCCTGCATCTCATCGACACCCCCGGGCACGTCGACTTCACCTATGAGGTCTCGCGCGCGCTCGAGGCGTGTGAGGGCGCGGTGCTCCTCGTCGACGCCGCGCAGGGCATCGAGGCGCAGACGCTCGCCAACCTGTATCTGGCGATGGAGAACGACCTCACCATCATCCCGGTGCTGAACAAGATCGATCTGCCCGCGGCCGACCCCGAGCGCTACGCCGCCGAGCTCGCGCACATCGTGGGATGCGAACCCGAGGACGTGCTGCGGGTGTCGGGCAAGACCGGTGTCGGCGTGACCGAACTGCTCGACGAGGTCATCCGCTCGGTGCCCGCCCCGGTGGGCGACCCCGATGCCCCGGCGCGGGCGATGATCTTCGACTCGGTCTACGACACCTACCGCGGCGTGGTCACCTACGTCCGTGTCGTCGACGGCAAGGTCGTGCCGCGGGAGAAGATCCTGATGATGTCGACCGGGACCACGCACGAGTTGCTCGAGGTGGGCATCGTGTCCCCGGAGCCGAAGCCGACCAAGGGTCTGGGTGTCGGCGAGGTCGGTTACCTGATCACCGGTGTGAAGGACGTGCGGCAGTCGAAGGTCGGTGACACCGTCACCACCGCCCGGCACGGCGCCGAGCAGGCGCTCACCGGGTACCGGGAGCCGCAGCCGATGGTCTACTCGGGTCTGTATCCGCTCGACGGCTCCGACTACCCGGTGTTGCGTGAGGCACTCGAGAAGCTGCAACTCAACGACGCCGCACTGACCTTCGAGCCGGAGACCTCGGTCGCGCTCGGCTTCGGGTTCCGCTGCGGCTTCCTCGGCCTGCTGCACATGGAGATCACCCGCGAACGACTCGAGCGCGAGTTCAACCTCGACCTGATCTCGACCGCCCCCAATGTCGTCTACCGCGTGGAGATGGAAGACGGTTCCGAGCACGTGGTCACCAACCCGTCGGACTGGCCGGAGGGCAAGACCCGGCACATCTACGAGCCGATCGTCAAGACGACGGTCATCGCGCCGAGCGAGTTCATCGGCGCGATCATGGAGCTGTGTCAGTCCCGCCGCGGCGAGCTCGGCGGCATGGACTACCTGTCGGAGACGCGCGTGGAACTGCGGTACACGCTGCCGATGGCGGAGATCATCTTCGACTTCTTCGACGCGCTGAAGTCCCGCACGCGTGGCTACGCCAGCCTCGACTACGAGGAGGCGGGCGAACAGGAGGCCGACCTGGTGAAGGTCGACATCCTCCTGCAGGGCGAGGCCGTGGACGCGTTCAGTGCGATCGTGCACAAGGATGCCGCCTACGCGTACGGCAACCGGATGGCGATCAAGCTCAAGGAGCTCATCCCGCGTCAGCAGTTCGAAGTCCCCGTGCAGGCTGCGGTCGGCTCCAAGATCATCGCGCGCGAGAACATCCGCGCCATCCGCAAAGACGTGCTCGCGAAGTGTTACGGCGGCGACATCAGCCGTAAGCGCAAGCTGCTCGAGAAGCAGAAAGAGGGCAAGAAGCGGATGAAGACCATCGGCCGGGTCGACGTCCCGCAGGAGGCGTTCGTGGCCGCGCTCTCCACCGACGCGGTGGGTGACAAGCCGAAGGGGAAGTGATGACCGAAGGGGAGACGATGGCTGCAGGGCAGGGCGCCACGAGCGTGAATCCGGTACTGGTACACAGCGGTCTGCCCTACGATCTCCCCGACTTCAGGTCGATCTCCGACGACGACTTCCTGCCGGCGTTCACCTCGGCCATGGCGTCACATGTCGCCGAGGTGGAAGCGATCGCGGCCGAGGTCGCAGCGCCCACGTTCGTCAACACGATCGAGGCGCTCGAGCTCTCGGGTCGCGATCTGGCCCGGGCGTCGGGCATCTTCTTCAACCTCGTGGGACCGGACACGAACCCGAAGCGGAACGAGATCTCCCAGGAGCTCTCGACGCTCCTCACCGATCACGCGAACACGATCGCGATGAATCAGGTTCTGTTCGAGCGCATCTCCGACCTCCACGCGCGCGCCGACGATCTCGGCCTCACCGAGCCGCAGCGTCGGCTGCTCGACAAGCGGTACCGGGAATCCGTTCGCGCCGGCGCCGGACTCCCGGCCGACGCGCAGCAGGAGATGCGCGAGATCGCCTCCCGGCTGGCCTATCTCACTACGACGTTCTCCCAGAAGATCCTCGACGACACCAACGAATCGGCGGTTCTCGTCGGCGACGCAACCGACCTCGACGGCCTGTCCGCCGGGCAGATCGCGGCCGCGCGACGCGCCGCGATCGAGGCGGGACACGAGAACGGGCACCTCATCACGCTCGAGTTGCCGACGAGCCAGTCGGTGCTGACCGAACTGGCGAACGCCGATGTGCGGCAACGGGTGTTCGAAGCATCGGTGAACCGGTGCGCTCGAGGCAACGAGCACGACACCCGCGACCTGGTCCTCGAGATCGTCCGCTTGCGGGCGCGGCGCGCCGAATTGCTCGGTTACCGCGACCATGCCGAGTTCGTCATCGCCGAGCAGACCGCACCGAACCCGGCGGCGGTCGACGACATGCTCCGGGAACTCAACGCGTCGGCCATGCGTGCCGGCGGCCGCGAACTCACCCGTCTCACCGAATTCGCGGGCGATGTGCCGATCGGTCCCGCCGATCTCACGTACTGGCTCGACCGCGAGAAGCGGTCGCAGGCGTCGGTGCCACTCGACGGGTTCGCGGACTACTGCGAACTCGACACGGTGCTGACCCGGGGCGTCTTCCACGCCGCGAACACGTTGTACGGACTGCGCTTCGTCGAGCTGACCGATCTGCCGCTGTATCACCCGGACGTACGCGCGTGGGAGGTGCGCGACGACACGGGCGTCGGCATCGGCCTGTTCCTCGGCGACTTCTATGCCCGACCGTCGAAACGCGGTGGCGCATGGATGAACAACATCGTCGACCAGTCGTCGGTGCTGCAGACCCATCCGATCATCGTGAACGTGCTGAACCTGACCAAGCCCGATGCCGGACAGCCGTGTCTGCTCACGATGGATCAGCTCACCACCCTCTTCCACGAGTTCGGACACGCGCTGCACGGGCTGTTGTCGTCGGTCGAGTACCCGTCGCAGTCCGGTACGTCGGTCCCGCGGGACTTCGTCGAGTTTCCGTCGCAGGTGAACGAGATGTGGGCGCTGCACCCCGAAGTGCTGGCCAACTACGCCCGGCACCACGAGACCGGCGAGCCCATCCCGGCCGAACTGGCCGAGGCGGCACGGGAATCGGCCGGAACCGAATCTGCACACGGGACCATCGAATACCTCGCCGCGTCCTCCCTGGACCTCGCCTGGCATCGGCTGTCCGTGTCGGAGGCCGAGGCGATCGCCGATGTCGAGACCTTCGAGTCGCAGGCGCTCGCCGACGCGGGACTCCACACCGAGCTGATCCCGCCGCGCTACCGGAGTGCGTACTTCAACCACATCTTCGGCGGCGGCTACTCCGCCGGGTACTACAGCTACATCTGGTCGGAGGTGCTCGACGCCGAGACCGAGCAGTGGTTCCTCGCCGAGGGCGGGCTGCAGCGCGAGAACGGCCGGCGATTCGCCGACGCCACTCTGTCCCGCGGCGACAGCGTCGATCCGCTTGTCGCGCACGAAGGCCTGATCGGTCGCCGACCGCGGATAGACCCGTTGCTGCGGCGCCGGGGGCTCGCGGCCTGACCGGGGGCATGGCCGTGACGACGCGCACCCCACGCCGTGATCTGTCGGCGTTCGCGGTACTGAGCATCGCGACCGCGATCGTCGTGATCGGTCTCAAGCTGATCGCGTGGCGGATCACCGGTTCGGTCGGTCTGCTCTCCGACGCGCTGGAGTCGGTGGTCAATCTCGTTGCGGCGGTGGGAGCCTTCGTCGCTCTGCGGGTGGCGGCGAAGCCTGCCGACCGGAGTCACAACTTCGGACACACGAAGGCCGAGTACTTCTCGGCGGTGTTCGAGGGCGTGATGATCGTCGTCGCGGCGGTCGTCATCATCGTCACGGCCGCCGACCGTCTGTTCCATCCGCAGGAGCTCGAGGAAGTCGGTGTCGGACTGGCGATCTCGATCGGTGCGACCGCCGTCAATGCGGTCGTCGGCTGGGTGCTCATCCGAGCCGGGCGCCGCCATCGGTCACTGACACTCGAAGCCGACGGCAAACACCTCATGACCGACGTGTGGACGACCATCGGGGTGGTCGTCGGCGTCTTCCTGGTGGCCGCCACGGGCTGGCTGCCGCTCGATCCCCTGATCGCCATCGCGGTGGCGGTCAACATCCTGGTCGTGGGCGGCCGGCTGGTGTGGCGATCCGGTGCGGGGCTGATGGACGCGGCACTGCCCGACGACGAGCGGGCCACCATCGACCGGGTCCTCGCCGCGCACCGCGCCGATCGAATCGACTTCCACGACATCCGCACGCGCGAGGCGGGTCATGAGCGATTCGTGCAGATGCACATGCTGGTGCCCGGCGACTGGTCGGTGCAGCGCGCACACGACCTCGCCGAGCGGGTCGAGGACGAACTGCGCAGCGCGGTCGACGGACTGAACGTGACGATGCACGTCGAACCGATCAACGACCCACGCGCGTACGAGGACTGGCGGCTCGACTGAGTGGCGTCAGGCGTCGGTCACCCGGCCGAGGCGCGCTGGAAGTGGCCCAGCAGATCCGGGTAGCGGGCCAGGTGTGCGCCGCCGTTGAGGTCGAGGCTCTCTCCGGTGAGCCATGACGCGTGCGTCATGTAGACGGCGGCTTCGGCGACCTCCTCGGGAGTTCCCGACCGCCCCAGCGGGGTGTTGGCCAGGTAGTCCTCCTCGAGGCCCGGCACCGACATCGACGGTGTCGTGAGGGGAGTCATCACGATTCCGGGCGCGATCGCATTGACGCGGATCTTCCGCTCGGCGAGCTCGAGTGCGGCCACCTGGGTGAGCATGGCCAGGCCGGCCTTCGCCGAGCAGTAGGCGCTCATCCCGGTTCCCGGCTGCCGCGCGTTCAGCGACGACAGCGAGATGATGACCCCGCCGTCGTCCATTGCCCGCGCCGCCTGCTTGATGACCGCGAACGCTCCGGTGAGACAGACATCGACAACGCGGCGGAACTTCTCGATGGCCAAGTCCGTGACCGCTCCGGCGACGCTGAGTCCGGCGCTGTTCACGACGACGTCCACGTGCCCGCGGTGCGCTCGAACGGAGTGGAACAGTTCGCGGACCGAGTCTTCGTCGACGACGTCGACCGCTGCGGCATCATGCGGCGAACCCAGCTCGGCGGCAATGGATTCGGCGAGGTCGAGATTGCGGTCGGCGACGGTGACCACCGCTCCGTCGGCGGCCAGCGCGCGTGCGATCGCGGCTCCGATTCCGGAGGCACCTCCTATGACGACGGCGCTGCGGGGTTCGGAAGAGGACATGGCGTGCGTTCCTTCGGAATGTGGGACATCACGAGGGTTCGAGACCCCTGGGAATGACCATTGCGTGTGCGAGCGCCGACAGTTGCTCGGCGAGGCCCGGACGGGACTTGAGTTCGGGGTTCTGGCAGACGTCGGTGATGACGGCGATCGCCGCCTGCGCGAGTGCGCGCGCGTCGTCGCCGGTCACCTCGTCGGACAGCGCGGAGATCGCCTCCATCCACTCGGCGATGTATTCGCGCTGGGTTTCGCGCAGGCGGAGCTGTTCGTCGTCGGAGAGATAGAGAAGGTCCGCGGCGAGAATGTGCATGATGCGTCCATGAACGCCGAGTGCCTGGCGAACATAGGTGTCGATGAGCGTCCGGAGAACTTCCGCCGGCGTCGTCGCGTGTGCCAGGGCTTCGGCGGTGACGTAGAGCAGACCTTCGGCACCACGCTCCAGGATCGCGCTCAGCACCTGGGTCTTGCCGGTCACATGCTGATACAGAGTCGCCACCGACATCTCCGACGCCTTCGCGATGTCATCGATACGCACGTCGTAGAAGCCTCGCTCGTCGAACAAGGCGGTCGAGGCCGTGAGGATTCGCTCCCGGCGACCGGCGGGCCGACGAAGTGCCGGCGTGGGGGCCGTGACGACGTCGGTGTCGACAGCGGGGAGTCGGCAGTTGATGATTTCTCGAGCGATCGCCTGCTGGACGCTGATCAGGCGTTCGGGCGTCAGATTGCCTCGAACACTGGGGGTGTTGGAGTACATGGTCAACACCGCGAACCCGAGCAATTCTCGGTCCTGCTTGCGGGTCTCCGGTCTGACTGCGGCGATCTTCGATGCGATGCGGTCGCGGTTCTTGCGGAAGTCGTCCTCGAACTCGGCCCGATCGGCGTCGCGCAGGTGTCGCTGTTCTCGACGCCACAGGGTGGCTTCGTCGCCGTTGGCGGTGATGTCGGAAAGGCCGTCGAGAAACAGATCGAGACGCTCCTGCGGGGTCGTGCCTTGTCGATCCGCCCGGTCGGTCAGGTTTTCGACCAGGGCGACCTGGCTGCGCAACGCCTGCACCAGGATTGCGTACTTCCCTTTGAAATGCCGGTACATGGCCGGGCCGGTGAGGCCGACCGCCGAGCCGATCTGGTCGATGCTGACGTTCTGATATCCCAGATCCTGGAACAGTAGGGTCGCGGCTCGCACGATCTGTTCGGCTCGATGTTCACCCCGGGTGAGGGAGGTGGGCGCGACGTGGGTGGTGTCGGTCATGGAGCAAGTGTCGCATTCGCGTCCCGATCAGGACCGGACCAAGCCACGACGGCGGTGCCGGCAAGCGTTCGGGTGCCATCCGCCAGCCGGACGTCGAGATCGAGCACGACGCGCTGCTCGTCGTCGACGCTCACCAGCTCTTTCACGGTGGCGGTGAGGACCGGCTCGGCGAGGACCGGTGTGATCGCGGTGAATCGCGTCGACAGCTCCCGGATACTGCTCTGCGGAAAGCGCTGGGTCAACAGGCGTCCCAGGTAAGCCATGGACAGCATCCCGTGGGCGAACACGTCGTCCATGCCCGAGGCGCGGGCCGAATCGATGTCGATGTGGATGGGGTTGTGATCGCCTGATGCTCCGGCGAAGAGCGCGAGCGTGGTGCGGGTCACCGCGCCGGGTCTCAATTCGGCGACCACGTCGCCGGGGGCTGGTGCGCTCATGTCGGTTCCTGTGGATTTCTGATCACGCTGACGCTCTCGAGTTCTGCGACCACCTCGTCGCCGCGGCTCACCGTCGTACGTCGCACCAGGAAGTCCAGGGCGCCCCCGGCTTTCGAGTAGGCGTCGACGTAACGGGTGGCGAAGCCGACGGTGTCGCCTGCGTGCACGTCGGCGAAGTATCTGAACCGCTGTTCGCCGTGGAGAACCGTACCCAGGTCGACCCCGTGTGCCGCGAGGTCGCCGAATACGTCGGAGTTCTCCAGCTCGAGACCGAAGAGGAAGGTCGGCGGCGCGAGGACGTCGGGATGGCCGGCGGCGACCGCGGCGTCACGGTCGTGATGGATCGGATCGCATTCGCCGATGGCGGTGGCGAACTGGCGGATACGGCCGCGTTCTATGTCGGCGACGACGGTAGGGGACTCGACGTCGAGAATCGCTCGGTCGAGAGGCATCATGACACCTTCTCGTACAGACTCACGACGCATGCACCGCCCAGTCCGAGATTGTGCTGCAGGGCGAGACGAGCGCCCTCGACCTGGCGATCGCCGGCCTGGCCGCGCAACTGCCACACCAACTCGGCGCACTGGGCGAGGCCCGTGGCTCCGAGTGGATGCCCCTTGGACAACAGGCCGCCGGACGGGTTGGTCACGACGCGACCGCCGTAGGTGTTGTCGCCGTCGAGGACGAACTTCTCCGCGGTGCCCTCTGGGGTGAGTCCGAGACCTTCGTAGGTGATGACCTCATTGGTGGAGAAGCAGTCGTGCAGTTCGACGACGGGGATGTCGAGCGGATCGACGCCGGACAGCTCGTAGACTTCGGCCGCAGCTTTGGCGGTCATGTCGTAGCCGGCTACACGCATCATGTCGGTGGTGTCGAAGGTCCCGGGGACGTCGGTCACCATCGATTGCGCGCGGAGGCGGACGCTGGCGTCGATGCCCCGGGCGCGGGCGAACTCCTCGCTGCAGACGATGGCTGCGGCTGCGCCGTTGGTCGGCGGGCAGCACATCAGCAGGGTCAAGGGTCCCCAGATCTGCTTCGACGTCATCACAGTGTCGAGGTCGATCGGATCGCGGAACACCGCCAGCGGATTCCGGCCGGCGTGGGTCCGTGCCTTCACCGAGACACGGCCGAAGACCTCTGCCGTGACTCCGTGACGGTCCATGTACTCGATGCCTGCGCCACCGAACATCTTGGCAGCCATGGGTGCGGGCGCGTCGCCGTCGGGCCGCGACTGCGCGATCTTCTCGCCACGCTCGGTGGGGCTGGGGCGATCGCCGTAGGCGTTGACCAGCGCTCCGGGCTGCATCTGCTCGAACCCCAGAGCGAGCACGCAGTCGGCGGTGCCGGCGGCGACGGCCTGGCGAGCCAACCACAGGGCGCTCGAACCGGTCGAGCAGTTGTTGTTGACGTTGACGACCGGGATGCCGCTCATGCCGATCTCGTACAGCGCGTTCTGCCCGGATGTCGAATCGCCGTAGACATAGCCCACATAGGCCTGTTGCACGTCGGAGTAGTCCAGTCCCGCGTCGGCGAGCGCCGCGCGCGCGGCGGTTGCGCCCATCTGGTCATAGGTCTGGCTCTTGCCCGGCTTGGTGAAGGGCATTATCCCTACACCGCTGATGCAGACATTCGTCATGGTCCATCTTTCGTTCGGTGTGTTCTCGAGGCTGGTGACATCACCAAATCACATAAAGTCGTCACTAACAACACGCTCATTTCACCAGTCAGTGGGCTATTGACTCTTCATATAGGCCGAAGTTAGCATTCACCCCAGTGACTACGATCACAAGATTCCACACCGGTGGGGCGGCGCGGCAATCGCGCGGACCCCACGAACGCCGAGACGCCTTGGGAGGCAGCACGTGAGCGTGCAGAAACTGCAGGACAAAGTCGCGCTGGTATCGGGTTCGGGCCGAGGAATCGGCCGTGCGGTTGCCGTGAAGCTCGCTTCCGAGGGAGCTCGGGTGGTGGTCAACGACCTCGATCCAGAGCCGGCGAAAGAGGTTGTGGCCGAGATCGAGTCAGCAGGAGGGCAGGCGGTCGCCTGCATCGGCAGCGTCACCGACCCCGAATTCGCCGACCGTTTCGTGACGACCGCGGTGGACAACTTCGGCGGTGTCGACATCATCGTGAACAACGCCGGCTACACCTGGGACAGTGTGATCCAGAAGATGACCGACAAGCAGTGGGCCGACATCCTCGATGTGCATCTGACCGCGCCGTTCCGAATCCTGCGCGCCGCTCAACCGGTCATCAGCGCAGCGGTCAAACGGGAGCGCGAGCAGGGTTCGGTTCCCTGCCGCAAGGTCGTCAACATCTCCTCGACCTCGGGTCTGCTCGGCAACCCCGGCCAGGCGAACTATTCGTCGGCCAAAGCCGGAATGGTCGGCCTCACCAAGACCATCGCCAAGGAGTGGGGACGCTACAACGTGACCTCCAACGCGGTGGCCTACGGCGTGATCAGCACGCGTCTGACGTCGGTGACCACTGAGGCGAAGACGATCAAGGTCGAGGACCGCGACATCAGGGTCGGGATGGATCCGGCGGTGATGGAAGCGGCGACGAAGGGGATCGCCCTCGGACGTGCCGGAACGGTCGAGGAGGCGGCCGGGGCCGTCTATCTGTTGTGCAGCCCGGAGTCGAGTTACATCACCGGACAGGTCCTGGTCTGCGGTGGCGGGCTGTGACGGGTTCGTCTGCAGCACAACGCGCTGTGAACAGATCGTACGACGAGGTGGATTACGAGATCGCGGATGGCGTCGCCGTCATCACACTCGATGCTCCGCAGCGCCGCAACGGCATGCGGGTCCAGATGCTCGTGGATGCCCTCCATGCCTTGGATCGTGCCGACCGCGATCCTGATGTCCGCGCGGTGATCGTCACCGGAGCCGGCGAATCCTTCTCCGTGGGAGCCGATCTCGACGGGCCCGAGACGCTGTCGCGAGCGCTGGTCGAGGACGTCGACGGTCACACCCCGACGGGTTACCGTGAGCCGGCGGGCCGGATCAGCGAGCGGTTGTTCTCGATGTGCAAGCCGGTCATCGCAGCGTTGAACGGGCATGCCATCGGCGGCGGGGCGACGATCGCCGCAGCGATGGACATCCGCATCGCGAGTGAGAACGCCCGGTTCGGGTTCGTGTTCACTCAGCGGGGTGTCGTCCCCGAAGGTGCGTCGTCCTGGTTCCTCCCGCGACTGGTCGGGTTGGGTCGTGCTGCCGATTGGTTGCTGACGGGCCGAGTCTTCGATGCAGCTGAGGCTTACGAAGCGGGCTTCCTCACGAAGGTGGTCCCAGCCGATCAGGTGATGTCGGTCGCCCATGAGTACGCGCGATTGTTCGCCCGGGACACCTCGCCTACGTCCGTGGCATTGTCCAAGAGGTTGCTCTCGAGCGCGTGGCTCCACTCCCACCCGGGTCCGGCTGCGGCCCAGGAGTCCCGAATCTACGCCGGTCGAGTCGACTCCGATGATGCTCGGGAGGGCGTCATGTCCTTTCTGGAGCGCCGACCTGCTGTCTTCCCCCCACTCGATCCTTCGCCGGCGCAGCGTTTCTGAGCTGATCGCCGCAGACAGAGGAGCACAATGACCAACCAGCCGTTCACCGTGTGCAAGTACGGCGCCGACGCCGAAGGGACGCACGACCCCGCCGACGTCCACAACTTCAACGAAAGCGTCTACTTCAACTTCGTCGACCCCGTCTCGCAATTGGGCGGTCTCGTGCGCATCGGCAACCGTCCGAATCTCGGCTACAGCGAGACTTCGGTGCAACTGACGCTGCCGGGCGGCGCGATCGCATTTCGTGCGGGTCGGACACCCCGGGACACCAACGACGGGTTCGCCGGTCAAGGCCTCGAGATCGTGTTCACCGAGCCCACTCGAAAGGCGACGATCACCTACCGCAACTCGGTTGCGCGCGTGACGCATCCGTCCCTGATGGCAGAGAACGGACGAATCGCTCTCAAGAACGCGCCCGCCGAGGACTGCGAGATCTCGCTCACCTACGAGGCATCGAGTCCGATGTTCGTGATCAACAGCGACGGTGGCGGCGACTGCACGCCCGGCGAGTCGACCTTCGCCAGCGACCATTACGAGCAGTTCGGTCATCTCTCGGGGACCATCCGGGTCGGGACGCGGACCTGGGTGCTCGAGAAGGTGACGTCGTTTCGGGACCATTCGTGGGGTCCGCGTGAATGGGATTCCTACACCGGGGAATGGGTGGCCGGCTGGCTCGCCGACGGGACCGCATTCAGTGCCTACGGCGAATACGAGAAGTCAGGGATCAGGGTGTCGGCTGGGGCCGTGCTGACCACCGACGGAGTCGCCCACCCGATCACCGACTACCGCGTCCTCACCGATTACGCCGGCGAATCCACCTACTCAGGGCGCCACGTCGGCGTCGTCCAGGCAGAGGGGTTGCCGACGATCGTGGTCGACGGGACGATCCGCCACTTCGTCCCGGTCACCCAGCGCACCGAGGACCGCGCGGTGCGGATGGGGCAGATGACCGTCGATCTCGCCGAAGGCGTCGGCGGCTGGGCCGTCGCCGAGTTCCTGCGACCGATCCGCCCGTAGAAGGAGTTCCCATGTATCCCGGACGTCACGCCGCCGAACACCCCGACCGCCCGGCCGTGATCATGGCGGGCAGCGATGCGATTCTCACCTATGGGGACCTCGACTCGCGCGCCAACAGACTCGCCGCGCTCTTCCGTGCGAACGGATGTGAGCCGGGCGACCACATCGCCCTGTTCATGGAGAATCACGTCGAGATGATCGTGGCGATGTCCGCAGCCGAACGCAGCGGACTGTTCTACACGCCGGTCAACTCGTTTCTGTCGGCCGGCGAGGCCGCGTACATCATCAACGACTCGCAGTCGAAGCTGGTCATCACAACAGTGGCGAAACTCGTTGTTGCACAAGACTTACCGCAGTTGTGCCCAGCGGTGGGTCGTTGGCTCCTCGTCGACGCCGACCAGCTCGCATCCTTGCCCGGACCATTCGAGTCGTTCGCCGAGGCTGTCGCCGGGTTCGGCGACGCCCCAGGCGAGAACGAGCGACTGGGAACTCCGATGTTCTACTCGTCGGGCACCACCGGCCGGCCCAAGGCCATCAAGCGCAATCTGCCCGACGCGCACCCGGGACAGATCCTGGACATCGAGGACTTCGGTCGGAAGGTCTTCCACCTCCGGGAGGGCATGCGTTTTCTCTCGCCCGCTCCGCTGTATCACTCCGGGCCTCAGTCGTCGGTGGCCATCGGCATCCGTCTCGGCGCGACGATCGTCGTGATGAAGCGGTTCGATGCCCGTGACTACCTCGACCTCATCGAGGAACACCGGATCACGCATTCCATGGTTGTTCCCACCATGTTCTCGCGCATGCTCAAACTCCCGGAAGGAGAACGGCAGCAGGACCTCTCGTCGTTGGAGGTGGTGGTGCACGGTGCCGCACCGTGCCCGGTGGCGGTGAAGGAGGCGATGATCGACTGGTTCGGCCCGGTCATCTACGAGTACTACGGCGGCACCGAGGCGAACGGCATCTGCGGCTGTACACCCGAGGAGTGGCTGGCGCACAAGGGAACCGTCGGCCGTCCGTTCATGGGTGAGCCGGTGATCCTCGACGATGACGGGAACCCATGCCCGCCGCGAGTACCAGGAACCATCTGGTTCCGGGGCGTCGGTGCAACGTTCGAGTACTTCAACGATCCGGGCAAGACCGCCGAAGCTCGGGACGCCGACGGCACGATGTCGAAGATCGGGGACATCGGCTACCTGGACGAGGACGGATTCCTGTACCTCACCGACCGTCAGGCGTTTGTCATCATCTCCGGCGGGGTGAACATCTACCCGCAGGAGGTGGAAAATCTCCTCGTCACCCATCCCGAGGTGCTCGATGCCGCGGTCTTCGGCGTGCCCGACGAGGACTTCGGCGAGGCGGTCAAGGCAGTGATCCAACCGGTCGACCCCGACGCCGATCAAGGTCTGCTCGCGCTCCGTCTGGCCGAGTTCTGCCGTGCGGAACTGGCGAAGTTCAAGTGCCCGAGGTCGTTCGATTTCATTGCCGAGATGCCACGGCTGCCGACCGGAAAGCTCTACAAGAAGCCGCTACGGGACGCGTACTGGCCGACTCGCGCGGGCGCGCACGCGTGAGCAGCGGCGATCCGCGATGTGTCGCCCACTCCATCCGGCGTGAGGCGGACCCGCAGACCTACGAAGGAGCGAACGAAGTGATGAACGATCCCGCCGGCCGTGTCGAGGGGACAACGTGACGGGGCCATTGACCGGTCGCGTCGCTCTCGTCACCGGCGGATCGCGAGGAGTCGGCCGATCGGTCGCGTCGAGACTTGCCCGGGACGGCGCAACCGTCGCGATCACCTACCGCCGTGAGGCCCAAGCCGCCGCCGAGGTCGTCGACGAGATCGGCGCCTTCGGCGGAAGAGCTCGGGCCTATCAGGTGTCGATCGACGACGTGAGGGCCGTCGAGTCGATGGTGGACACCATCGCGAGCGATCTCGGCGCCGTCGATCTGCTGGTCAGCAACGCCGGTTCGGCCAGCCGCGGTACCGACATCGACGACCTCGACGCCTCGTCGCCGTCCGGGCGGGTGTGTCGGCCGGAGGACGTCGCCGGTGCCGTGGCCTTCCTGGTGTCGGCCGACTCGGAATACATGACAGGACAACGTCTCGTGGTCGACGGTGGCGGGCCGAAGGCGGCGATCTTCTGATGGCCACCACCACCGCCGAGAGCTTTCTCGGCGAGCTGACCGCCGAACTCGATCGCGCGCTCGACGCGGCCGGGACCCTGCGCCTCACCGATGTCGACAAGCGTGGGGAGGGCAACTCGTGGGAGACCTACCTCGTGACCGTCGCATGGGATGGTCCGAGAGGTCCGGAGGGGGACACCTATGCCGTGAAGCGGCAACCCGTCAGCGGCATCGCCGGTGACTACGACGTGTCCCGCGAGGTCGCGCTGCTCGGTGCCGCCGGCGCCATCGGTATGCGCGTCCCGAAGGTGGTCGCCTCCGTTGTCCCCACCGCCGGGGCGCGCGGATGGTTCGCGATGGAGAAGGTGCACGGGCAGATCCCGATGCCACCCACGATCTCTCGGATGGTCCCGGACCCGGCGGAGCGGGAACAACTCGGTCGCGATGTCGCCCGCGAGATGGCGCGTCTCCATGCCGCCGATCCGCAGACCCTGGGGTTGACCGTGCTCGGTCCGGTCCCGGCGCCGGAAGACACCGGGAAAGACGAGAACGACAAGTGGGCGCAGGTCTATCGCGACGTCGTCGACATCCCCATTCCGATTCTTGATCTCGCCTTCGCCTGGCTCGATCATCGCCGAGACGCGGTGTCGGGACGGGTCTCGCTCGTCCACAACGACTTCCGTGTCGGCAATGTGGTGATCGCCGACGGCGCCATCACCGGTGTGCTCGACTGGGAGACCGCCCACTTCTCCGATCCGACCGCCGACATCGCCTGGTTCGCGCAGCGGACTTCGAGGGGGCGCTCGCCGTTGCTGTGCAAGCTGATCGATCTCGAGCCCTTCCTCGACGAGTACGAGACGGCGGGAGGCTGGCGCCCACAACCCGAAGCGCTCACCTGGTGGGCCGTGCAGTCGCTGACCAAGACGGCCGTCGGATGCCTGCAGGCGGTCGACATCTACTCGTGCGGTGAGCGCGATGAACTGCGCTACTCGAACATGGCGCACAGCGTCTACTACAGCATCGGCTGGCTGTCGAAGATGCTGCGGGACAGAGAATGGGGATACTGAGCCATGACCGTCTACTCCACCGAGCCGGGGCAGCTCTTCGCCACGATCCGGGACACTCTGGTACACCGCGTTGCCGGCCACCTGACCGACACGACCGCACGGCTCGAGCTGGCCGCGGTCATCGAGGCCCTCGACAACCTTGCCGATCGCATCGATTGGGATACCGAACGGCTGTCGCGGTGCATCGCCGAGACGAACGACCTGGCCCGGCAATTGGGACTCGGTCATGATGTGTCAGGAGCCGGGGTCGAGGGCCTGCGGCAGCGGCGTCGTGCGATCTCGACCGCGCTCGCGTCGACCTATCGGAACGACGGCGCATCGGCGAAGACGGTCGACGCCGTGCTCCGATTCACCGAAGTCGATGTCCGCGAGCAGATCTCGACCGCCTTGCGAAACGGTTTGCCGGACTGACCTCGTCGACCGTCGCAGAACGGTCGAGCAGGGGAGTCGGTCGTATTTCACCAACCTGCCACCTCACCCCGCAGACGCGCGCAGTGGCCGGCGCGTCTGCGGGGTGAGGTGGCGAATTGCCTGGACAGGCGATCTGCCGGATCAGGTGCGCGCGGTGGTCACGAAGT
Organism: Gordonia terrae; assembly: GCF_001698225.1. Classification (NCBI taxonomy): domain Bacteria; kingdom Bacillati; phylum Actinomycetota; class Actinomycetes; order Mycobacteriales; family Gordoniaceae; genus Gordonia; species Gordonia terrae. The sequence continues at coordinate 3,636,631 of NZ_CP016594.1, read as the reverse complement.
CGATCGGGTCCGGATATGCTGTGCGGGACCAGTATTCGTGGACCGGCCACGGCGAGTTGGTCACCACGCGGCCGCTGGTGTTGCGATAGTAACTGTCGACCCCGTCCATGGCGTAGACCATCGCATCGTTGGCCGCATCAAGTTCCTGGTTGTACCGCTCATACGGTTCCGGCCGGCATTCGATCGAGGCCAGGTCTTCGGTGACCAACCGCGAAATCGACTCCACGACATAACGGACCTGGGCCTCGGCAATGGTGATGTAGCTGCCCCCGGGCGGATTGGTGTTGGGGCCGTACAGGAAGAACAGATTCGGGAAGCCCGGCGTCGTGATACCCAGGTAGGCCCGGCCGTCGTCGTCGGACCAACTGTCGCGCAACAACGTTTCCTCACGGCCACGGATCTCCATCGGGAACAGGAACCGCTGTTGTTGGAACCCGGTGCACAGGATCAGCACGTCGATCTCCCGTGCCTCGCCGTCGGCGGTCACGATCCCGGTCGCGGTGAGCCGGTCGACGCGGTCGGTGAGCAGCTCGACATGGTCCTTGCGCAGGGTGGCGAACCAGCCGTTGTCGATGAGCAAACGCTTGCCGAACGGTGGGTAGTCGGGTGTCGTGCGGCGGATCAGATCGGCGTTGCCGTCGAGTTGCCGCTCGAGGTAGGCCGTGAAGTGTGCGCGAAACGCGTCGTTCAGCGAGCTGACCAGCTTGCCCTTCGCGGCGCGGTCCGGATCGACGGGCAGCGCGGCGAAGGTACGTTCGGTGTAGAGCCAGTAGAGACGGAATCGGTACCAGCCGCGGTAGAACGGGATGTTGTCGAACAACCAGTGCTTGATCGGATCCGACGGTGCGAAGTAATGCTCGTTCGGTGTGATCCACTGCGGTTGTCGCTGAACGATCGCCATCGACTCGACCTGCTCGGAGATGGCCACGACGAGCTGCATCGCACTCGCTCCGCTACCGACCACGGCGACCCGTTTGCCGGTCAGGTCCAGATCGGCGGGCCATTCCGCGGAATGGACGATCTGCCCGGTGAATTCCGCGGTACCGGGATATGCGGGGATGTTCGGCGTGCTGTGGAGACCAGCGGCGGTCACCAACGCCGTCGCGCTGATCTCCTGCTGGGTGCCGTCGGGTCCGGTGACCGCGAGAACCCACCGCTGGTCCGCGTCGTCCCACACCGCTGAGTCGACGCTGTGCTGCAGGCAGATTCGCTCGATGATCCCGTGCGTGCGCGCCACGTCCGACACGTACTCGAAGATCTCGTCGCGTCGTGCGAAGTACTCCGACCAGTTCTTGGGGTGGAACGAGAACGAGTAGAGATCACTCGGGATGTCAACACGAGCGCCGGGGTACCGATTGGCCCACCAAGTGCCACCGAGATGGGCATTGCGGTCGAAGACGGTGTACGGGACGCCGGCCTTCTCGAGATTGATCGCGCACAGCAGACCGGAGATCCCGGCACCGACGATCACGACACCGAAGTCGGTGCGGGAGTCCCGGATACGGCCCCTGATGCCGGATGGCTGGTACGGGGCGAAGCCGAGTTGCTCGGCGATCATCGGCGCGTGATCCTCCCCGATCGGCTCACCCATGGAGACGCTCATCAGCCGGGCGAGTTCAGCACCGGCAGGGGTGGGGCCGGCCGGCGGCTTCCCGTGGCACCAGTCCAGGACCGCGTCGGTCACCGCGTCGTGGATCTCGGCGAGGATCTCCGGCGGCAGACCGCCGTCGTTCAGCTCCTCGAAACCCCTGGGCGACTTCGGGGTGTACGGGGCCGACAGCCACTTCTCCTCGCCGGTCAGCTGATAGAGAACCGGCAGCAGGCAGCCGACGTTGCCCGCGGAGACTGCGCGGTGCACAGTCTCGCGGTCGAGGTGCGGGTTGGGTTTCGGCGTGGGGGTCATAACTCCTGCTTTCCGGGGGTGTGGTCAGTCGACGAGTGCTCGAAGCGACTCGACGGCGGCAAGGCGTTCGGTGTGGGTGTCGGCCATCGGAACGACGTTGAGCAACCCGACGCCGAGTTCGGCGAGCATGGCTACACGTTCGGCAACGTAGGAGGCCGACCCGATCAGCGATGTGGCGCGAACCAGTTCATCGGGTACCGCCGCCGCAGCTTCCGCGTGACGGCCCGACAGGAACAGGTCTTGGATCGAGGCGGCTTCCGCGTCGAACCCGTACCGTCGCGCCAACGAGTTGTAGAAATTCTTCTCGCGCGACCCCATTCCTCCGATGTAGAGCGCCAGCTGGGGGCGGGCACGATCCAGCCACGCGGAATCATCGTCGACGATGGCGAACGGCAACCGGACGATGATGTCGAGATCTCCCAGGGCCGGATCGCGTCTGGCCTTGCCGCGACGCAGGGCATCGCCCCAGACATCCTGCATCTTCCCGGGATAGAAGAAGATCGGTTCCCACCCCTGTGCCAGTTCGGCGCTCAGCGCGACCATGGTCTCACCAAGTGCGGCCACGGAGATGGGGATATCCGGCCGCACCGGATGATTGATCAGTTTGAGGGGTATGCCCACACCGGTTCCACGATCGGGCGGAACGGGGATCTGGAATCGGCGGCCCTGGTGGCGCAGCGGTTCCCGTCGCCACACCGTGCGGCAGATCTCGATGGTCTCGCGGGTCTTCCCGACGGCGTGCTCGAACGCGACGCCGTGGAATCCTTCCACGACCTGGGGTCCCGAGGCGCCGATCCCGAGCCGGAACCGCCCCTTCGACACGTAGTCGAGCCCGGCCGCGGTCATCGCCAGCGTTGCGGGAGTTCGTGCGTCGAGCGCGAGAATCCCCGTGGCGAGCTCGATCGACGTGGTCCGCGCGGCCAGGAATCCGAGCTGGGACACCGCGTCGAAGGTGTAGGCCTCGCCGAGAGTTGCCGAATCGAGCCCGACTGACTCGTAATCCACTGTCTCGGAGGCGATCTGATCGAAATCTCGGCCGTGGCCGAGAACTGTGCCGATGCGCATGGCGGGAATCCTGCTTCCTCGATGTATTCGCCCGACCGCGAATTCGGTGCGGCCGTGAAACTCGGTTCGCCGCGAGGCTGGGAACGTTGGTTAATGATTACTATGCCTGGTGCGGATGGTCAACAACCGTGCTACCTGCAAAATCAGGTATTGACATTAGTACTTACTATGTTAGCTTACTCACATCCGGTGATTCGGCGGGGGAACGTCGAACACCGAGAGTTCACCCGACGCCGGTCGTGTCCCGCTGGATCGAAGCGGCCACGGCGGACGGACATCTCTGCACGGAAGGCATCGTCATGACCGAAGTTCTGAGCCCCGAAGCCACCCAAGCGTCCTCGAGGGAGGCGGACTACCTCGAGCGTGCTCGCTCGATCGCGTCGCTGATCCGCGACGAGGCCGAGGCGATCGAACGGGAGCGCACCATCACCAAGCCCGTGGCCGATGCATTGGTCGAGTTGGGTTTGCACGGAATGTTGATCCCCGAGGACCTGGGGGGTGGGGGTCTGCTGCCCAGCGAGGGTATGCGCGTCTTCGAGGAGGTGACCAAGGCCGACGCCTCGGTGGGCTGGGCCTGGATGGCCAGCGAGTGGGGTACTGCCGGCGTCGTGGGCTACCTTGCACCGGAGGTCGCGGCGACCGTGTTCAGCGCCGATCGTCCCTTCATCGCGGCCGGTCAGCTCCTGCCCCGGCACATGGGCATCCAGGTCGACGGCGGCTACATCATCGACGGCGACTATTCCTTCGCCAGCGGTTCGGACCATGCGACCTGGATCGGAGCCGGCTTCATCGTCGCCGACGAGAACGGTGCTCCGATTCTGGGTGAGAACGGTCAGCCACAGGCACGCATCGCTCTGATGCCCAAAGACCAGGTCGAGTTCACGAAGAACTGGGACGTCTGGGGTCTCGCGGGCACCGGCAGCCATGACTACCGGGTGACCAAACAGTTCGTACCGGCCGAGTACACGACACCGACCTTCGGCGGCACGGCGACGCGGCCGGATGTCATGTACCAACTGACCAACGAACTGGCCGGTGGACTGCCGCACGCCTCGATCGCACTCGGCATCGCCACTCGTGCACTGGAACTGGTCGCCGACCTGACGACGGGAAAGATGCGTCCCAACTACACGATCCCAGTGGGCGAAGCCGACTTCTTCCGAATCGACTTCGCCCGGAAGGAAGCCAATCTCCGCGCTGCCCGACTCTACGTCTACGACGTCACGACGACGGCAGAGAATACTGTGGCCGCGGGTGAGCCGATCACTCCCGAGCACGTCGCCCGCGTCACCCAGATGCTGTCGTGGGTGCACGAGGTCGCCCTGGACGCGGTGGAGTTCGCCCATCGCTGGGGTGGGAGCAAGAGCATCGGTTCCACCAGCACACTCGGCCGCTACGTGCGGGACATGCACGTCGCGACACAGCACCTGCTGGTCGATCCCAAGATGCTCGTCGACTCCGCGGCGGTACTCCTGCCGATCTACGCACGGGCCGAGGACTGACAGAACCAGAGGGCGTCGGCGCCGCTGACACGGGAATCCCGGTGAGCGCGTCGGTGGAGGGAGAGGTGATCGACAGTGGGGCACTACCGGAGTAACTTGCGCGACGTCGAGTTCAATTTGTTCGAGTTGTTCGGTCGCGACCAGGTTTTCGGCGTCGGACCGTTCCGGGAAGTCGACGGTGAGACCGCGCGGATGGCTCTGCGGGAAGTGGAGCAGCTGGCACGAGAGCGCCTCGCCGACTCCTTTGCCGACTCCGACCGCGCGGAGACCACTTTCGATCCCGCCGCGGGAACAGTTGCGGTACCGGCGTCCTACGCGTCCACCTACAAGACGTGGCTCGACGCCGAGTGGTGGCGGTTTCGCGTGCTTCCCGAGCTCGGCGGCACCGCCGCACCGAGTTCGCTCAACTGGGCGCTGGCGGAGTTCGTCCTCGGGGCTCATCCGACCCTCTGGACCTACCTGGCCTTCCCGACCGGGAGCCGGGTGGTCTGGCGACGCGGAACGGAGCGCGACAAGCGGATCGCGGAGATCGTCGCCTCGCGACACTGGGGTGTGACCATGATGCTCACCGAACCGGATGCGGGTTCGGACGTCGGCGCCGGGAAGACAACCGCAACGCGCAACGACGACGGTACGTGGAGCCTCGTCGGGGTGAAGCGGTTCATCACCGCCGGCGAGCACGATCTGGCCGACAACATCCTCCACCTCGTGCTCGCCCGTCCGGTCGGGGTCGAGGGAGCGGGTGGACCCGGAACCAAGGGCCTCAGCCTGTTCCTGGTGCCGAAGTATCACTTCGACGTCGCGACCGGCGAACTCACGGGTGAGCGCAATGGGGTGTATGCGACCAGGATCGAGAAGAAGATGGGGGTCAAGGTGTCGGCGACCTGCGAGATGACGCTCGGCGCGGACGGGCCGGCGCGCGGGTGGCTCCTCGGTGAGGTCCATGACGGGATCAACCAGATGTTCGACGTACTCGAGGACACACGGATGATGGTGGGCTGCAAAGCGATTGCGACACTCTCGACGGGATACCTCAACGCCCTGGAGTACGCCAAGGACAGGGTGCAGGGTGCAGACCTCGCTCAGGGTTCGAATCCCGGCGCCCCACGGGTTCCCATCACCGCCCATCCGGACATCCGACGCTCCCTGCTCACGCAGAAGGCCTATGCCGAGGGTCTCAGGTCATTGGTTCTGTACGCGGCTTCGTGGCAGGACGAGATCGCGATCGGTGCCGCCGACGGCTCCGACACCCGACTGGCCGAGGCGGTGAACGATCTCCTTCTCCCGATCGTCAAGGGCTATGGCTCCGAACGGTCGTGGACAGTCCTCGGTACCGAATCGCTGCAAACCCTGGGAGGTTCGGGTTACCTGCAGGACCACCCGATCGAGCAATACGTGCGCGACGCGAAGATCGACACCCTGTACGAGGGCACGACGGCGATGCAGGCGCAAGACCTGTTCTTCCGCAAGATCGCGAGGAACAAGTGTGTCGCCGTCGATCATCTTTTCGGCGAGATCAGCAGCTTCGCCGGTCGGGACGGACAACAGGGGCCGGCGGGGGAGAGCGCCTTGCTGGCGGAGGCTGCCCGGGCCGTCCGCGACGTGGTGATCGGAATGGTCGCCGACCTGACGGCCTCTGATCCGCGGTCCGAAGGTGGCCGCGCGACCAACGTCTACCGCGTCGGATTGAATGCCACGCCCCTCATGTTCATGCTCGGTGACCTCGTGGTGGCCTGGTTGCTTCTCCGCGGCGCCGACGTCGCGCGAGATGCACTCGCGACGGCGCAGGCGGGGCGCAGCCGAGACCGCGCGTTCTACGAGGGCAAGGTGGCCGCCGCCGAGTTCTTCGCTCGCAACGTGTTGCCCGTGGTGATCGCCGAATCCGCAATCGCCCGCGACGTCGACGATTCGGTGATGGACCTCTCCGTCGACGCCTTGTGACCCCCGCCGCGATGTCAACCAATCTCATTCGGACCCAATCTCATTCGGAACCAATTTCATTCGGAGGAATCATGGCCAGGACACCTGCGCTCGAACGCGTTGAGAAGATGTACCTCGAGGGCTTCCCCGACCCCGCGACAGCGACGGTCGACGACCTACGCGAGGCCTACGATCGACTGTTCCTGCAATTCGCACTGCCCGAGGGTGTCGAACCGTCCGAGGACGAGGTCGGCGGAGTTCCCGTGCTGCGCGTCGCGGCGGAGGGGGCGGCGGAGGACAAGGTCCTCGTCTGGTTCCATGGTGGCGGCAACATCATGGGCAGCGCCCGCGGCTTCCAGGAGCTCGGACACAACCTGTCGCGGGCCTCGGGGGTGACGGCGATACTCGCCGACTTCCGGCGGGCGCCCGAGCATCCGTTCCCGGCAGCCTCGGACGACACGGTTGCGGTGATCAGCGCGCTCGTCGAACGTCATGGTGCGCACAATGTCGCGGTCGGCGGCGATTCGGCCGGCGGCGGGCTGGTGCTCGGCGCGCTGGTCGCCCTCCGTGACAAGGGTGAAAACCTGCCCGCCGCTGCGGTGTTCATCTCGCCGCTGCTCGACCTGACAGCAAGCGGCGACAGTATCGACGAATTCGACGGCAAGGACATCGCTGTGTCCCGGGGTTCGATCGGCAATGTGAGCGCGGCGTATCTGCAGGGTCACGATCCCGCCGACCCGCAGGCATCTCCGCTGTTCGCGGAGCTGAAGGACCTGCCCCCGGCCTTGTTCATGGTCGGATCAGGTGAGGTTCTGCGCGATGATTCGCGCCGAGCGGCGGCAAAGATCGTCGAAGCCGGTGGATCGGCGTCGGTGTCGCTGTACGACGACATGGTTCACGTGTGGCCCCTCTTCTCGTCGATTCTGCCCGAAGGAATCCAGGCAGCTGACGAAGCCGGCGCGTTCCTTCGGAAGAACCTCTCGGTGTGACCGCTGCACGACGAGAAAGGACCCAGGGATGATCGCTCAGCAGGTCGATGACCTGACCGCCAGATTCCGCGACGCCATGGCCACGGTGTGTACGCCGGTGGCGGTGGTGACGGCCATGGACGGACAGCGTCCACACGGCACGACAGTGAGTGCCTTCGCATCGTTGTCGATGACGCCTCCGTCGCTTCTGGTCTCACTCGATCGAGGGTCTGAACTGCTCGGTCTGGTGCTGGACGCCGGGGTCTTCGGGATGAACGTCCTGGGCAGCACGCAGTCGAGGCTCGCCGGACAGTTCGCCCGGAAGGGCGCGGACAAGTTCGACGGGGTGTCGTGGCGAGTCGATGCGGGCGTACCGCGCATCGCCGACGTGCCGCATTGGCTTGCCGCCGAGGTCATGCACACAGCGGAGGTCGCCGACCACATCGTCGTGTTCGGCCGGGTCGTCGACGTGGCCAGCGAGACGATCGCACCGCTGACCTATCACGCGCGCAGTTTCGGTACCCACGCGGCCTTGCCGCCGGCCGGTACGACGAACGGCGTCAAGCGCGCATGACCGGGGCAGGGGACGACGACCTTCTCGTCCGAGCCCGCGATCGCCTGGCCGCGGTGCTGGGAAACCGGCGGGCTCGACTCGACGATCTGCGGCGCGACCTCGACACGATGATGCTCGACGCCGTTCTGGATGACGATGTCTCGGTGACCGACGTCATCGTCGGCGGCGTGCCGGCAGTGCGGGTGCGAGCCGGGGCTGTGGCCGACAACCGTGTGCTCGTGTGGTTCCACGGTGGCGGATACGTGATGGGCAGTGCGCGTGGGTATCAGCACGTCGCCGCGGCGCTGTCGAGGTCGACCGGGGCGCCGGTCGTCGTCCCCGACTATCGACTTGCGCCCGAACACCCGTTTCCCGCCGCGGTCGACGATGCGGCGTCGGTCGTCGATGCGGTGATCGCCGAGTTCGGCGCCGAGCGGACGGTGATCGGTGGCGATTCGGCGGGCGGTGGACTCACGGTGGCGGTGCTGATCCACGCGCGGGATCGCGGTGCCGAACTGCCGGCGGCGGCCGCGGTCGTGTCCCCGCTCGCCGATTTCACCGCCTCCGGCGAGAGCATCGCGAGCAACAGACACACCGACCCGGTCATCACCGAGCGTTCGCTGCGCGACCTGAGGGCCGCGTACCTCCGTGACGCCGACGCCGAGAACCCGCTTGCCTCTCCGGTATTCGCCGACTTGCGGGGGTTACCACCGATCCTCGTCCTCGCCAGCGAATCCGAGATCCTGCTCGACGACGCGGTGCGCCTTCATCGAAATGTACAGGCGAGCAACGGGTCCAGCGTGCTCTCGATGTACTCCGAGACCTTCCACGCCTGGACGCTCTCCACCGACATCCTGCCGCGCGCTCGCGAAGGGGTGGCCGAGATCGGGGTGTTCATCGGCGACGTGCTGCGGCGCGCGGAAGCGGCGCCTTCGACATCGCGGCCGCCGTGAGCCGACGGCACGTTGACAAGACGACACTGCGACCAACCCGATGATGATCTGAAAAAGGAAGACACAGAGATGCCCGACTTCGAGAACAAAGTGGCCATCGTGACCGGCGCGACGACTGTCGAGCCCGGCGGCCTCAACATCGGTGGCGCGACAGCCACCGAACTGGCCGCAGGGGGAGCACTCGTCGCGCTGGCCGACATCAACATCGCCGGGGCGCAGGCGCTGGCCGACCAGCTCAATCAACGCCACGGGAGGCAGGTGGCAATCGCGATCGAAACCGATGTGCGCCACGAATCACAGGTCAAGCGGTTGGTGGATGCCACTGTCGAGCAGCTCGGCGAACCCACGATCGTCATCAACATCGCGGGCATCTTTCCGGCTGAGGACGGCGACGTCGCCACGATGACGGTGGAAGCCTGGGACGACGTCCTCGCCGTGAATCTGCGAAGTGTGATGCTGTTGAGCAAGCACACCCTGCCGTACCTGCGCAAAGCCGGTGGAGCGATTGTCAACACGGCATCCACGCACGGGTCTGCAGGCGACACGAGTCTCAGCGGATATGGTGCCTCGAAGGCCGGTGTCATCGCGCTCACCAAGTTCCTCGCCACCCAGTACGGCCGAGAAGGCGTGCGCTGCAACGCAGTCAGCCCGGGAACCACGTCCTCACCCCCTGCCCAGCAGCTTCCCGAGGCGATCAAGAACATCTTCCGCCGTCAGAACCTGAACCCCGAGATGCCCACCCCTGAGCAACAGGCGAAGGTATTCGCATTCCTCGCCTCCGATGACGCCGCCGGCATCAACGGCCAGGAGGTCAAGGTCGACGCGGGCCTGCTGTCCCATCAGCCCATGGTCGCCGACATGCTCGCATTGGGCGCCACGACAGTCTGACTTGGGCAACCGAAGCACAGACGTCCCTGCCGGCTCGAGCCGACAGGACGACGGAACGTGGCCTCGTTCAGTGATTCGCCGGCTGGAAGGTGGCCTGGTGGGCCGCCTCCTCGGCGCGGATCACGTGCATCACCGCATTGATCAGTGCGAGGTGGGTGAACGCCTGGGGGAAGTTGCCCAGGTGTTGTCCCGTCTTTGCGTCGATCTCCTCGGCGTACAACTTCAGCGGACTCGAGTAGGAGAGCAGGCGCTCGCACAGCGTCTTCGCCCGTGGGAGTTCGCCGATCTCGACGAGCGCCGAGACCAGCCAGAACGAACAGATCGTGAACGTGCCCTCCTCGCCGCTGAGACCGTCGTCGGTCTCCTCGACCCGGTAGCGCAACACCAGTTCGTTCTCGGTCAGTTCGTCGGCGATCGCGAGAACCGTTGCGCGCACCCGATGGTCGTCAGGCGGGAGGAACCGCAGGAGCGGGACGAGCAGCAACGAGGCGTCGAGCGCGTCGTCGCCGTAGCGCTGGGTGAACACCCCGCGTTCGTTGACGCCGTGTTCGAGGATGTCGGCACGGATCTCCTCCGCGATCGCCGCCCACTTATTCGCGTGGGCCTGCTCGCCGTGCATGGTCGCCAGACGCGACCCGCGATCGAGGGCGACCCAGCACATCACCTTCGACGACGTGAAGTGCTGCGGCTCCCCGCGCACCTCCCAGATTCCGCGGTCGGGTTCCTTCCAGTGCTCGATGGCCTCCTCGACCTGTGCCTTCAACACCGGCCACAGCGTCTCCGGCACCGCCTCGTGTGACTTGATGTTCAGGTACACCGAGTCGAGCATCGTGCCCCAGATGTCATGCTGCGCCTGGTTATACGCGCCGTTGCCGATGCGGACCGGCCGGGCGCCGTCGTATCCGGAGAGATGGGTCAGCTCTTCCTCTTCGAGGGTGCGCTCGCCGCCGACGCCGTACATCACCTGCAGCGGATGGCGTTCGCCGTTGGTGATGCCCGAGACGTCGGCGATGAACGAGAAGAAGTCGTCGGCCTCCCGATCGAGGCCGAGCGTGTACAAGCCCCACAAGGCGAAGGTGGAGTCGCGCACCCACGCGTAGCGGTAGTCCCAGTTGCGTTCGCCCTGAGGCGTTTCCGGCAGCGACGTGGTCGCGGCGGCCAGCAGCGCGCCGGTCGGGGAGTAGGTGAGTCCCTTCAGCGTGAGCGCCGAACGCTGCAGATGGGAGCGCCACGGGTGATCGGGGAAGCTGCCGATGTTGATCCATTGGCGCCACGACTCGCTTGTCGCCCACATCTTCTGGGCGGCTTCTTCGAAGTTCCGCGGCGCCGGCTGCCGGGACCAGCTGAGCGCGACGAAGCGGTTGTCGCCCTCGACGAGCCGGGTGCGTGCCCGCGCTTCGCGACCCTCCAGACCCAGGCGGAGGTCCGTGGTGAGTTTGAGGGTGGGCGTGTCGGCATCGGTGTCCTTGGCGGTCGCGATCGCCTCGCCGTAGGCCGGGCCGGAGTACTCCCACTTCGTGGTCCCACGGTGGTAGTCGAAGGCCGGTTCGCAACTCATGTGCAGTTCGACGGTGCCGGACACGCAGCGCACGGTGCGCAACAGGATGTGCTCGGCGTCCCAATCGGTGGGCGTCCGGCGGTGCGTCTTCGAGCGACGTTCGTTGTCGTGCCACGGACCCATGACCAACGCGTCACGGATGATGATCCAACCGGTGTCGGTCTGCCAGGTCGTCTCGACCATCAGGCTGCCGGGCAGATAGCGCCGATCCACCGGGACGTTCACCCCGTAGGGCGCGAGGCGGAAGTGACCTGCGCTGCGGTCGAGGATCGCACCGAAGACGCTGGGCGAATCGGGACGGGGAACGCACATCCACTCCACCGAGCCGTTGCGGGCGATGAGACAGTTCGTCTCGGTGTCGGAGAGGAACGCGTAGTCGCCGATGGGTGGGAACGCGCTCGTGTGCGACGGCGTCGGGGGAGTCGCCGGCGTGACGTGGGCGTCGGCCGCAGTGCCGGATGCCCGCGGCGACGCGGTCGGCAGGGACGTTACGGTGGAGTCATCTGCGACAGACATGGGTCCTATCATTGCGACGGGCGATCGCCGACGCCACTCGGCTCACGGCAGCCGGGCGGTGGCAGTGATCACGGACCGCGAAACCGCAGCGCAGCGGGCAGGCGGATTGCTGTTCGCGATCGAGAACTCGGATGACGGGGTGATGAGGTGTCGGCGTTCTTCGCCTGGTGGGACAGCGTGGAGGAATGGCTCACAGGCCTGTCCTTCGTGCCCCAGTTGCTCGTGACGGTCGCCGTCGTCATCCCGGTGGCGATCCTCATCGCCTATGTACTCAGCCTGCTGGTCGACGCCGCTGCCACGCTGGTTGACCGACGCCGCTTCGCCGACGACGATGGGACCGGATTGTGAAGAAGATACTGCGTTCGCCGGTCACCTTCGCGCTGCTGGCATTGCTGATCCTCGTCGTGATCGCCTGGCTCATCACGGGCTGATCCTCGCCGGGCCTGCAACCTACCTCGCCGGACCTCAGTATCTGCGGCCTGGCGGCCGTCGTGGACCACGAAAGACCCCCTCTGCTCCCTGAGGTGCGAGCGAAGCGAGCCTCGAAGGGTTTCGAACGTGTCTCACCAGGCCCTTCGAGGCTCGTCGCTTGCGCTCCTCGCACCTCAGGGAGCAGGGGTTATGCGGTTCTTTCGGATTAGGGACCAGGGGTTATGCGTTCTCGGATTAGGGACCAGGGGTTATGCGGTTCTTTCGGACCAGGGGGCAGAGCGGTGATCGCCGAGTCAGGAAGCCGCGTGACCGGCGGGCACCGCGCGTCGGTCGACGGCCGCGCGGTAGAGCGAGCTGATCGCGTCGACGACTTCTGGGTGAGTGCCGAGCGGGCCGGCGACGAGTGAGTCGTCGACCAGTGCGTCGAGCGCCGACTCGACCCGCTCGGTGAGCAGTCCGGCCGACAGAAAATACGGACTGAGGGCGATTCGGTCGGCGCCGCCGGCGCGCAACCGTCGCACAGCCGTGGACACCGCACGCTGTCCCGCGCCCAGTTTGGTCGCGAAGACCACCTCGACGGGCCGGTGCAGTCGTGTCGAGAGCTCGATCGCGCGCAGACGCACCGACCGATCGGCGTCGGGGTCAGACGACCCGACCGCGGACAGGATGACCCCGTCGCGCGGTCCCAGGCCGGCCTCGAGCAGACGATCGGTCAGCGCGCCCGTCAACGAGCGGGTGCCCATGACGTCGGTCTGTCGCGCCGTCGGGCGGCACGACGCGATGATCGACGGGAGGTCGACCTTGTGGTGGTATCCCGCCGCGAGCAGCATCGGCACGACGACCGGATCGGCGGCAATGTGGCTGAGCACATCCCCGACCGGTGGCTCGTCGAGGTCGAGGTAGGAGAGCACCACGTCGACGCCGGGCAGGCTCGAGGCGACGGCGTCGCGCACACGGCGCGCGGTCGCGCCGAAGCGCGGGTCGCGACTGCCGTGTGCGACGAGGACGAGACTCGGTGTCACACCAGCTCTTTGAGATGCAACGGAGCCAATGCGTCGCCGACGAGCCCGGCGGCCAGCGTGTTGCCGCCCTGCGGGTCGATGAGCAGGAAGCTCCCCGACTCGCGGTTCACCTGGTAGTCGTCGGCCGGGATCGGCTCGGCGGTCTGCACCGAGATCCGCACGATCTGGTTCAGCTCCACCGATTCCGGAGCCTCCACCAGGGCCAGGTTCTGCTCGTCGAACAGCGCGTCGAGTGCGCCGACGATGGCCTGGGTGGTCTTGGTGCCGTGCTTGAGGAGCAGGCGCGCGCCCGGACGCAACGGCTTCTCGGCGAGCCAGCACACCGTTGCGGTGAACTGTTGCAACGGTTCCGGGGCATCGGCGGCGGCTGCGATCACATCGCCGCGGGAGATGTCGACGTCGTCTGCCAGCAGGATCGTGACGCTGCGTCCGGTGTGTGCGGTGGGCAGTTCGCCGTCGGCGGTGTCGATCTGGCTGACGGTGGTCCGCTGCCCCGACGGCAGGACGACCACCTCGTCGCCGACGGAGACCCGGCCGGCGGCGATCTGGCCCGCGTAGCCGCGATAGTCGGGGTGCTCCGGCGTGCGCGGACGGATGACGTACTGCACGGGGAAGCGCAGGCCCACCTCGTTGCGCTCCACCAGGTTGGGCACGGTCTCGAGGTGCTCGATGAGGGTCGGCCCGTCGTAGAAGCTGGTGGTCTCGGAACGGTTCGCGACGTTGTCGCCGTGCAACGCCGACACCGGGATCGCGGTGACCTGCTCGTCCGACCAGCCCAGCGACCGGGTGAGTTCGGCGAACTCGGCGGAGATCTCGGCGAACACCGACGCCTGATCGGCGACGAGATCGATCTTGTTCACGGCCAGCACCAGCTGCGGGACACCGAGGAGAGCCATCACCGCGGCGTGGCGGCGGGTCTGGGCGACGACGCCGGTGCGGGCGTCGACGAGCAGGATCACCAGCTGCGCGGTGGAGGCCCCGGACACGGTGTTGCGGGTGTACTGCACATGGCCCGGGGTGTCGGCGAGCACGAACGAGCGCGCGGGCGTGGCGAAGTAGCGGTAGGCGACATCGATGGTGATGCCCTGCTCGCGCTCGGCGCGCAGCCCGTCGACGAGCAGCGACAGGTCGGGGGTGTCGAGTCCGCGGTCCACCGAGGCCTTGGTGACCGCGTCGATCTGGTCGGCCAGAACGGATTTGGTGTCGTACAGCAGTCGGCCGACAAGCGTCGACTTGCCGTCGTCGACGCTGCCCGCGGTCGCGATGCGGAGGAGATCAGGGGCGTGTTTCATCAGAAATATCCTTCGCGCTTACGGTCTTCCATGGCGGCCTCGGAGACCCGGTCGTCGCCACGGGTGGCGCCGCGCTCGGTCAGCCGCGATGCGGCGACCTCGGCGAGTACGGCCTCGTTGTCGGCGGCGTCGGAGAGCACCGCACCGGTCGACGAGCCGTCCCCGACGGTGCGGTAGCGCACCGACAGGCGTTGGAGCTCTTCACCTTCGCGCGGGCCGCCCCAGACTCCCGAGGTCATCCACATGCCGTCACGCTGGTAGACCTCGCGCTCGTGTGCGTAGTAGATCGACGGGAGGAGGACCTGCTCGCGGGCGATGTAGCGCCAGATGTCGAGTTCGGTCCAGTTCGACAGCGGGAACACCCGCACGTGTTCGCCCGGGGCGTGGCGACCGTTGTAGAGGTTCCACAGCTCGGGACGCTGACGCTTCGGGTCCCACTGGCCGAAGGCATTGCGCAGCGAGAAGATCCGCTCCTTGGCGCGCGACCGCTCCTCGTCGCGGCGACCGCCGCCGAACACCGCGTCGAAACGGTTCTCGGTGATGGCGTCGAGCAGGGGAATGGTCTGCAGCGGGTTGCGCACACCGTCGGGACGCTCGGTGAGGCGGCCGTCGGCCAGGTAGTCCTCGACCTTGGCAACGTGCAGCCGCAGGTTGTGCCGCTCGACGACCTGATCGCGGAACTCGAGCACCTCGGGCAGGTTGTGCCCGGTGTCGACATGCAGCAGCGAGAAGGGCAGCGGCGCAGGCCAGAACGCCTTCAGTGCGACGTGCAGGAGGACGGTGGAGTCCTTGCCGCCGGAGAACAGGATCACCGGACGTTCGAACTCGCCCGCGACCTCCCGGAAGATGTGGATCGCCTCGGACTCCAGGGCGTCGAGTGTGGTGAACTCGTCGGCCTCTGCGGCGCCGCTCGTCTGGGCCGCGGCGACGCCGGGCGTCTCCGGAACGGACGGTGTTTCGGTCACGGTCATGCGTGCAGCCCACATTCTGTCTTGGCGCGTCCGGCCCAGCGGCCGCTGCGCGGATCGGATCCGGGTTCGGGTTTGGCGGTGCACGGTGCGCACCCGATGGAGGGGTAGCCCTCGTCGACGAGCGGATTCACGAGCACGCCGTTGGTGTCGATGTAGTCCTGCATCGTCTCGTCGGACCAGGCCGCGATCGGATTGATCTTGACCAGCCCGAAGCCCTCGTCGAAGGAGATGAGCGGGGCGTTCGCCCGTGTCGGTGCCTCCACGCGACGGATGCCCGTGATCCACGCGTCGTAGCCGGCGAGTCCGGCCTTGAGCGGCACGACCTTCCGCAGCCGGCAGCATTCGCCCGGGTCGCGCGCGAAGAGATTGCGCCCCAACAGCTCATCCTGCTCGGCAACGCTGTGCTCGGGAGTCAGGTTCACCATCTCCACGCCGTACACCTGCTCGACGGCGTCACGGGTGCCGATGGTCTCGGCGAAGTGATATCCGGTGTCGAGGAACAGCACCTTGACCGGGTCGCCGTCGAGGAGATCGCGATCGATGTGCTTCACCGAGAGATCGACGAGCGCCGCGTCCTGCATGTTCGACGCGACGACGAAATTGGTGCCGAAGGTCTGCGCGGTCCAGCGGATCAGCTCTTCGGGAGTGGCGTCGGAACCGAGGTCCGCGGCGCCCTTCTCGGCGATGTCGCGCAGTTGTTCCTCGCTGAAGCGCCGCCCGGTCCGGGGGGTCGTCTCGATGGTCATCGCAGTGCCTCCTCGTCGGCACGAACGGCCCACTGCGCGAACCGTTCACCTTCGGTGCGCTGGTCGACGAAGTTGCGGACCACGCGCTCGATGTAATCGCCCAATTCGGTGCCCAGCACCTTGTGCTGGCGCAACTTGCGACCGAAACCCGAATCCAGTCCGAGGCTGCCGCCCAGGTGGACCTGGAAGCCGTCGGTCTGATTGCCGTCGGCGTCCTCGACGAGCTGTCCCTTGAAACCGATGTCGGCGATCTGGGACCGTCCGCACGAGTTGGGGCACCCGTTGATGTTCACCGTGATCGGCACGTCGAGCTTCGAGTTGATGTCCGCGAGCCGCTCGTCGAGCTCCGGCGCGAGGACCTGCGACCGCTTGCGGGTCTCGGTGAACGAGAGCTTGCAGAACTCGATACCACTGCACGCCAGGAGATTCCGGCGCCACCGCGTGGGCCGGCCGTGCAGGCCGAGCGGCTTGAGCTCGTCGATCAGCCAGTCGACCTTGTCGTCGGGGACGTCGAGGACGATGAGCTTCTGGTACGGGGTGAACCGGACGCGGTCGGACCCCGCCGCCGCGACGGCCGCCGCGGCCTTGGTCAGGACCGTGCCCGAGACGCGTCCGGCGATGGGGGAGAAGCCGATCGCGTTGAGTCCGTTGCGCAGCTTCTGCACACCGATGTGGTCGATCGGCCGCTCGGGCTGCTCCGGGGCCGGGCCGTCGATCAGCTTGCGGCCCAGGTACTCGTCCTCGAGTACCTGACGGAACTTCTCGATGCCCCAGTCCTTGATGAGGAACTTCAGCCGGGCCTTGGCGCGCAGCCGTCGGTAGCCGTAGTCGCGGAAGATCGAGACCACGGCCTCCCACACGTCGGGCACCTCGTCGAGCGGGACCCAGGCGCCCACGCGCTGGGCGAGCATCGGGTTTGTGGAGAGTCCGCCGCCGACCCAGAGGTCGAGGCCGGGGCCGTGCTCGGGATGGACGACGCCGACGAAGGCGACGTCGTTGATCTCGTGCACCACGTCCTGCTGGCCCGAGATCGCGGTCTTGAACTTGCGCGGCAGGTTCGAGTACTTCGGGTCGCCGATGTAGCGGCGGACGATCTCGTCGATGGCGGGGGTGGGGTCGAGGACCTCGTCGAGGGATTCGCCGGCGAGCGGCGAGCCGAGCACGACGCGCGGGCAGTCGCCGCAGGCCTCGGTGGTCTTGAGTCCGACACCTTCGAGGCGCTCCCAGATCGTCGGGACGTCCTCGATGCGGATCCAGTGGTACTGGACGTTCTCACGGTCGGAGAGGTCCGCGGTGTCGCGGGCGAACTCGGTGGAGATCTCACCGAGGGTGCGCAGCTGCTCGACGTTGAGCGCGCCGGCGTCGCAGCGCACGCGCATCATGAAGTGGCTGTCTTCGAGGATGTCGATGTTCTCGTCGCCGGTCCACGTGCCGTCGTACCCCTCGGCGCGCTGGGTGTAGAGACCCCACCAGCGCATCCGGCCGCGCAGATCCTGCTTGTCGATCGAGTCGAAGCCCTGCTTGGAGTAGATGTTCTCGATGCGGGCGCGGACGTTGAGCGGGTTGTCGTCCTTCTTGACCTGCTCGTTCGGGTTCAGCGGCTCACGGTAACCGAGCTTCCACTGTCCTTCGGCGCGGCGCTTGGTCGGACGGGCCTTGCGAGCCGGCCGCGCGGGCTTCTCGGCGGCCGGTGCTGCGGTGGCCGATTCGGCGGCAGCGTCGTTCGGTGCACCCGAGGCGGAAGCGGCGGGGGCGTCGGTGGTGGACGTCATGAACTCTCCTGTGCCGGCACACAGGGCCGGCGTTCGTTGCACGAATTGCGGGCTGAAACGTGCCGGCATCCCCCGAGAAATGGGGACAAATCGGGGCCGAGACGTCGCTAGATGCGACAGAAAGCGCTGTTGACGCGCTTGAGATCAATGTGGCGTCGAGCGGCGAGCCACACCCCGGGGAAAATCACGCGGTCCATAGTGCCACGCTCCGCATCGGCTCGTCTACTTGGGGTTATTTTCCATCATGATGATGAAAACCGGGCGGGGGAGGTCCTCGCCTGCGCGGCACAACGCCGAGGACGACGACGCTGTTCCCGGCGGGGTCGACGATTTCCGCCCTTGCCGCCACGATCGGCATGATGGAGGGGTGAACGTCGAGACAGCAACGCCCGCGGCCGGGATGGTCGCGGATGCCTGCCGCGGCGTCGACCCCGACGTGCCCCTCGCGCTCTACCTGCACGTCCCGTTCTGCGCGACCCGGTGCGGCTACTGCGACTTCAACACCTACACCGCGGGCGAACTGGGTTCCTCGTCCTCGCCGGACTCGTGGCAGGAGGCGGTCGCCCGCGAACTGGAGGTCGCGGCACGATTGCTGACGCCGGCCCGCCCGGTCTCGACGATCTTCGTCGGCGGAGGCACGCCGTCGCTCCTCGGCGGCGCCGGTCTCACGCGGCTCCTCGATTCCGTGCGGACGAACTTCGACCTGGCCGACGATGTGGAGATCACCACCGAGTCGAACCCGGAGTCGACCTCGCCCGGGTTCTTCGCGGACCTCCGGTCAGCCGGATTCACCCGGATCTCGCTCGGCATGCAGTCGGCGGCCGAGCACGTGCTGAGGCTGCTCGACCGCACCCACACCCCGGGCCGGGCCGTCGCTGCCGCCCGGGAGGCACGGGCCGCCGGATTCGACCACGTCAACCTCGACCTGATCTACGGCACGCCCGGCGAGACCGATGCGGACCTGCACGCCACCGTCGACGCCGTCCTGGAGGCCGGGGTGGACCACGTGTCGGCCTACGCGCTGATCGTCGAGGACGGCACCGCGCTCGCGCGTCGAATCCGCCGCGGGGAGATGCCGGCGCCCGACGACGACGTCCTCGCCGACCGGTATCAGATCCTCGACCAGCGCCTGCGTGCCGACGGCCTCGACTGGTACGAGGTGTCCAACTGGGCGCGCGGCGACGATTCGGTGTGCCGCCACAACATCGCCTACTGGCACAGTCACGACTGGTGGGGCATCGGTCCGGGCGCGCATTCCCACGCCGCCGGCGTTCGCTGGCTGAATGCCAAACACCCTGCGCGCTACTCGAAGTCGTTGGCGGACGGGGTGTTGCCGATCGCATCGGCCGAGCAGTTGAGTCCCGCGGACCGACACCTCGAGGCCGTCATGTTGACCACCAGGTGCCGCAGCGGACTGCCGCGCGACCTCCTCGACGAGGCCGAGACCGCGAACGCCGAACAGCTCTGCGCGGACGGTCTGTTGACCGCCACCAGCGGGGCCTACGTGCTCACCGATGCGGGAAGGCTGCTCGCCGACGGGGTGATCCGTCGCGTGCTCTGGGGCTGACCCGGATCACGCCGATTGTCACCAGGTCTGGTCGGGGCGGGGCGGACTCGTCCAGCCCGTCGATCGCGGACCACGACGGTGCGCGCCCGCCCCGTCGGGTGCGCTCGGGGGCCGACGCGCGGGGATCTCGGCGGTGTCCTCGAGCTGCTCGTCCAACGGCTTGGCCGTGTCGGCCAGGTCCAGGGCGTCGAGGTCGAGGGTGCGCGCGTGGATGATGTGGCGGTTGCGCAACGCCGAGCGAACGGCGCGATGCAGTCCGTCCTCCAGGTAGAGCTCGCCCTCCCACCGCACGACGTGGGCGAAGAGGTCGCCGTAGAACGTGGAGTCCTCGCTGAGGAGTTTGTCCAGGGCGAGGACCTTGGTGATCGGCGTCAACTGGTCGAGCCGCAACTGTCGCGGCGGGATCTTGGCCCAGCCGCGCGTCGACAACCCGTGGTCGGGGTAGGGCTTGCCCTCCCGCACCCCTTTGAAGATCATGCGAACTCCTCCGACGCCTCTGCCTCGACGATTGCTGCCCTTCGACGATGCGTCGACCGTCAGTGCACGACACCACGCCGTGGCACGGTGATCGCGATCCCATTTCGTACTATGGAACGCACCCAACTGTATGGCAGGGATCCGAGTCAGGAGGTGTACCGCGTGTCTACCACCGATGATCGTCGCTTCGAGATCTTGCGTGCGATCGTGACCGACTACGTCGACACGCAGGAACCGACCGGCTCGAAGGCGCTCGTCGAGCGCCACCAGCTGGGAGTGTCGAGCGCCACCGTCCGCAACGACATGGCGGTGTTGGAGGCGGAGGGCTACATCACCCAGCCGCACACCAGCTCCGGCCGGGTGCCCACCGACAAGGGTTACCGGATGTTCGTCGACCGGATCAGCGAGATCAAGCCGCTGTCGGCCGCCGAGCGTCGCGCCATCCTGTCGGTGCTCGACTCCGGCGTCGACCTCGACGACGTGCTGCGGCGGTCGGTCCGACTCCTCGCCCAGCTGACCCGGCAGGTCGCGGTCATCCAGTACCCGGTGCTCTCGGCCGCGACCGTGCGTCACCTCGAGGTCGTCACCCTCTCGCCGTCGCGTCTGCTGCTGGTCGTCATCGTCGACAACGGCCGGGTCGAACAGCGCATGGTGGCACTGAACGAGGACCACGACGAGGACGAGATCGCCCGGTTGCGCGATCTGTTCTCCGCCGCTCTCCACGGCAAACGGCTCGAAGCCGCCTCGGCGGCGGTCGCCGAACTCGCCAACTCTGCGCCCGAGGATCTGCGCGGGGCGGTCCTCAACATCGCGACCGTCTTGGTCGAGACCCTCGTCGAACGCGGTGACGACCGACTGGTGCTGGGCGGAACGTCGAATCTCGCGCGCTCGGCAGCCGACTTCACCCCGGTCGTCGGCGGCATGGACACCGTCCTGGAGGCCCTGGAGGAGCAGGTGGTGGTGCTCAAGATCCTCGCGACGACGCAGGACATGGGCCAGGTCACGGTGCAGATCGGCGAGGAGACCCGGACGGAGAACCTGCGTGGTACCTCGGTGGTGTCGACGGGGTACGGTGCATCGGGAACCGTGTTCGGCGGCGTCGGTGTGCTCGGCCCCACACGGATGGACTATCCGGGAACCATTGCATCGGTCGCAGCCGTTGCCAAGTACATCGGTGAGGTGCTCGCCGAACGATGACGCCCGCGTCGACGACGCCGGCCTCGCAAGGACCCGGCCGGTCGTCGGCGGTGCGGAATGGTTCCCCATACGCGTACTGCGCGGTCGTGCGAGCGCACACCGCCCGGCACCAACTGAGACCGAAGGATCACTACGACCGTGGCACGTGACTACTACCAAATCCTGGGTGTGGCCAAGGGCGCCAGCGACCAGGAGCTCAAGCGCGCCTACCGCAAGAAGGCCCGCGAACTGCACCCGGACGTCAACCCGGGCAAGGAAGACGAGTTCAAAGAGGTCAGCACGGCCTACGAGGTGCTGACCGATCCGGAGAAGCGACGCATCGTCGACGCCGGCGGCGACCCGCTGGCCGGCGCGGGTGCCGGCGGCTTCGGCGGTTTCGGCGGCGGTGGCGGGGGATTCGGCGACGTCTTCGAGGCGTTCTTCGGCAACGGCGGCGCCTTCGGCGGTGGTGGCGGCTTCGGTTCGGGTCGCGGGCCCAAGTCGCGGGTGCAGCCGGGTGAGCCCGCTCTGGTGAACCTCACCCTCGACCTCGCCGAATGTGCGAAGGGCGTCGCCAAGGAGATCACCGTCGACACGGCGATCCTGTGCGATGTGTGTACCGGCTCGGGCACCAACGGTGACAGCAAGCCGGTGACCTGCGACATCTGTAAGGGCGCCGGCGAGATCCAGTCGGTGCAGCGCTCGTTCCTCGGTCAGGTCATGACCGTCCGGGAGTGCCCGACCTGCCACGGCGTCGGCGAGGTCATCCCGGACCCGTGCCACAAGTGCGGCGGCGACGGACGCTACCGTTCGCGCCGCACGATGACCGTGCGCATCCCGGCCGGAATCGAGAACGGCATGCGCGTGCGTCTCACCGGTCAGGGCGAGGTCGGTCTGGGCGGTGGTCCCGCGGGCGACCTGTACGTCGAGGTCTCCGAGCGTCCCCACGAGGTGTTCCTGCGCGACAAGGACGACCTGCACTGCACGGTCAAGGTCCCGATGGCCGACGCGGCGCTCGGCGCCGAGTTCGAGGTGGAGACCATTCTCGGGGACCCGGTCACGGTGACGGTCGCACCCGGAACCCAACCCGGGCAGATCGTGAAGCTGCGGGGTCAGGGCATGCCGCACGTCAGTTCCGGAGTGCGCGGCACCATGCACGTCCACCTCGACGTCGTCGTACCTACCCGACTCGACGCGGCGCAGACCGAGGCGCTCAAGAAGTACCGCAAGGTCGCCGCCGACGAGATCGAGGTGGTCAACACCTCGGCCGCCGCGGCGCCGGGTGGCCTCTTCTCGCGGCTGCGCAACGCGTTCGCCGGGAAGTAGACCCGGCGTGTCCGTGGCGATGAGGTCTCGGCGGGTGTGCCCCTCCCGGGCGGCGGGTGCGCGGTGAGTCCACCGCTGTTCTGGGCGGACTCCGTGCCCGCACCCGGGGCCGAGGTGACCCTGAGTGGGCCCGAGGGCCGGCACGCGGTCACCGTCGCCAGGCTCGGTGTGGGCGAGCGGATCCTGGTCGGTGACGGCGCCGGTTCGGTGGGCGGTTGCGAGATCCGGGAGATCACCGCCAAGGACACGCTGGTGGCGACCGTCCACGACCTCTCGTTCGAGGCGCGCCCCACCCCGCAGGTGACCCTGGTGCAGGCGTTGCCGAAATCCGAACGGTCCGAGCTCGCGGTCGACCTCGCCACCGAGGCAGGCGTCGATGTCATCGTGCCCTGGCAGGCACTGCGGTGCGTGTCGCGATGGACGGGCAAGGCGGACAAGGGCGTCGGCAAATGGCGGGCCGCGGCGTCGGCGGCCGCGAAGCAGAGCCGGCGTCCGTGGATCCCGGAGGTCACCGACCTCGCGACCACCATCGACGTCCGTGCCCGCTGCGCGGACGTCGTGGCCGCGGGCGGGGTCGTCGCCGTCTTGCACGAGGAGGCCGCGCAGCCACTCGCGCAGCTGCCACTCGCCGACGCCACCGAGATCCTGCTCGTGGTCGGGCCGGAGGGTGGTCTCGACGCCGGTGAGGTCGCCGATCTGACCGCGCTCGGGGCGCAGTCGGTCGTGCTCGGTCCCGAGGTCCTGCGCACGTCGACGGCGGCCGCGGTGGCGCTCGGCGCGATCGGGGTGCTCACCCGCCGGTGGACGCGATGAGTGTCGTCGGACGCCGCTCGGTGCGTCGTACGAAGGTCGAATACGGCTCCGCGCCCTCGCAGTTCGGGCACCTGTACGTGCCCGCCGACGGTTTCGACGCCGCGGCGCCCGCGCGGCTCGTGGTCTTGGTGCACGGCGGCTCCTGGTCGGTCGAATTCGGCTCGACGACGCAGACCGCGATCGCCCGCATGCTCGCCGAGCGCGGGGCGGCGGTGTGGAACATCGAGTACCGCCGGGTCGGTGAAGAGGGCGGCGGATGGCCGAACACCGGCCGGGATGTCATCGATGCACTCGGCGCCCTCGACGGGTCCGTCCGTGACCTGCTCCCGGCGGGCGGCGTCGACTTCTCCTCGACGGCGGTCGTCGGGCACTCGGCCGGTGGCCAGCTCGCAGTCTGGGCGGTCGGACAACTCGGCGCACGTACCGCCACGACCACCATCACCACGGTCGTCGCGCAGGCGGCCGTACTCGACACCGTCGAAGCCGCCGACCGAGAGTCGGTGCGGGCGTTCATGGGTCGGCCGTTCAGTGAGTCGCCGCGGCGGTACGCAGATGCCTCGCCCCTGCTGGCGCCGGTCGTCGACGCCCACGTCGTGGCGATACACGGCGACACCGACGATCTCATCCCGATCGAGTCCAGCCGCCGGTACGTCGACGCCGCGATCGCCCGCGGACAGTCCGCGGAGTTCGTCGCGGTCCCCGGCGAAGGGCACGACGCCTTCGTCGACCCGCGAAGCGCGTGCACGCGGCAGACGATCCGGGTGCTGGGGATCTGACGGAAATATTGCCTGCTGATCGGCTGTTGCACCGCGATAGACTGACCACACCTCTGCGGGCCGCGGTAGCGGTGGGCCGGGGTCGAGCCAGAACAGAACAGCATCCAGAACAGAACACCAGGAGTGATTTCATACGTGAGTGACGACAACCCCGACCAGAGCGGGCAATCCAGCCGTACGCAGCCGCGCCGGTCTGGGGTCACATCCACTGTCGAAGTCTCTCCCGGAGTCGTGTTCGGGCTGCTCGGCGCCAGTGACGTCAACCTGCGTACGCTCGAGCAGCTGCTGCCCGCCGACATCCACGTTCGCGGCAATCAGGTCACGCTCACCGGTGAACCCGCCGAGGTCGCGGCGTCCGAGCGCGTCATAGCCGAACTCGTCGACCTCGTCGGCCGGGGTACCCCGCTGACACCCGATCTCGTCCGGCACAGCGTGTCCATGTTGTCCGACGGCACCGAGGAATCGCCTGCCGACGTGCTGTCGCTCGACATCCTGTCGCGACGCGGTAAGACGATCCGGCCGAAGACGCTCAACCAGAAGCACTACGTCGATGCCATCGACGACCACACCATCGTGTTCGGTGTCGGCCCGGCCGGTACCGGCAAGACCTACCTCGCGATGGCCAAGGCCGTCCAGGCGCTGCAGTCCAAGTCGGTCAACCGCATCATCTTGACGCGGCCTGCGGTCGAGGCGGGCGAGCGCCTCGGCTTCCTGCCCGGCACGCTGAGCGAGAAGATCGACCCGTATCTGCGTCCGCTGTACGACGCGCTGCACGACATGATGGACCCGGACGCGATCCCGAAGCTGATGGCCGCCGGGGTCATCGAGGTGGCACCGTTGGCCTACATGCGCGGCCGCACCCTGAATGACGCGTTCATCATCCTCGACGAGGCCCAGAACACGACGAGCGAACAGATGAAGATGTTCCTGACCCGGCTCGGCTTCGGTTCCAAGGTCGTCGTCACCGGCGACGTCACCCAGATGGACCTGCCCGGCGGTGCCCGGAGCGGGCTGCTGGCGGCGACGGAGATCCTCGAGGGCATCGACGACATCCACTTCGCGCGGCTCACCAGCCAGGACGTGGTCCGGCACCGGTTGGTCGCCGACATCGTCGACGCCTACGGACGGGCCGAGGAGGCGCAGCGAGGTCTGCCCAACACCGCGCTCGGCGGCAACCGCGCCGCGCGGCGGGCCGCGTCTCAGGGACGTCGCTCATGAGCATCGAACTCGCGAACGAATCCGGGGTGGAGGTTCCCGCCGAGCTGATCATCGACGCCGCGCGCTTCGCGGTGAACGCGATGGACGTCAATCCCGCGGCGCTGCTGTCGGTGCTGTGCGTCGACGAGGACACCATGGCGGACATGCACGTGCAGTGGATGGACCTGCCCGGTCCGACCGACGTGATGAGTTTCCCGATGGACGAACTCGTGCCCGGCGGACGGCCGGACGCCACCGACCCGGGTCCGGCGATCCTGGGTGACATCGTGCTGTGTCCCGACTTCGCCCGGAAGCAGGCGCGCGAGGCGAAACGGTCCTTCGAGCACGAGCTGGCGATGCTGACCATCCACGGTGTACTCCACCTGCTCGGCTACGACCACGCCGAACCGGAGGAGGAGCGCGAGATGTTCGGGCTGCAGAACCGCATCCTCGACGCGTTCTACGCCGAACGTCACCGCCGCGCGCAGGAGCAACGACAGACCGACCGTGATTCGCGGCTGCTGTCGAACATCGGATTCACCGGTGTCGAGGGCGGAACGCCGGCCCCCGGTGCCCCGACGCGGTCCGAGGAGGACCGAGGGTGACCTCTGACTACTGGTTCATCGTGGCCGCAGTCGTGTTGATCGGGGTCGGTGGGATCTTCGCGGCGGTGGACACCGCGGTGTCGACCGTGTCGAACGCCCGGGTCGACGACATGGTCCGCGAGGGGCGCGCGGGTGCGCGCCGCCTGGCGGACATCTTGGGCGCACGCGCGACCTATCTCGGCCTCGTGGTGCTGCTCCGCGTGGTCTGCGAGACCGCGGCCGTCGCGCTCGTCGCGGTCGCCGCGACCCAACTCATCGGCGTCGGCGGAGGATTGGCGGTCGCCATCGCCGCGATGACCGTCGTCTCGTATGTCGCGGTCGGCGTCGGCCCCCGCACCCTGGGCCGGCAACACGCCTACACGATCGCGCTGGCATCGTCGTACCTGCTGTTCGCGCTGGGAGTGCTGCTCAAACCGCTGACCCGTCTGCTGATCCTGATCGGCAACGCCCTGACCCCGGGTCGCGGGTTCCGCAACGGTCCGTTCGCGACCGAGGTCGAGCTGCGTGAGGTCGTCGACCTCGCCGAGGCGTCGGGTGTGGTCGCTGCCGACGAGCGCCGCATGATCCAGTCGGTGTTCGACCTCGGTGACACCAGCGCCCGCGAGGTGATGGTCCCGCGCCCGGAGATGGTGTGGATCGAGGCCGACAAGACTGCGCTGCAGGCCACGAGTCTCGCGACGCGGTCCGGACATTCGCGGATCCCGGTGATCGGTGAGAACACCGACGACGTCCTGGGCATCGTGTATCTCAAGGACCTGGTGGCCCGTACGGTCGCCCAGCGCATCGACCCCTCGACGCTCCGAGTCGTGGACGTGATGCGTGACGCCGAGTTCATCCCCGATTCCAAACCGCTCGACCGGGTCCTCGCCGACATGCAGCGCGAGCGCAACCACATGGCGATGCTCGTCGACGAGTACGGCGGCATCGCCGGATTGGTGACCATCGAGGACGTTCTCGAGGAGATCGTCGGCGAGATCACCGATGAGTACGACACCGACGAGCTCGCCCCGGTCGACGACCTCGGCGACGGGTCCTATCGGGTGTCGGCACGACTGCCCGTCGAAGACCTCGGCGAGCTGTTCGACGTCGAGATCGCCGAGGAGGAGGTCGAGACGGTCGGCGGACTCGTCGGCCTGGAATTGGGCCGTGTGCCGTTGCCGGGCGCCCGGGTCGAATCGCACGGACTGCAGCTGGTGGCCGAGGGCGGACCCAATCGCCAAGGCCGCCAACGCATCATCACGGTGCTGGTCACCCGGGTCCCCGGCGCGGAGGAGGAGTCTCGGCGCGACGAGCACCGCGGCCACTCGAGCCGCTCGGCGGGGCGTTCTGAACGGGCCGCGGGCCGTGACCACGAGGACGAACGGCGGGCCGAGCGAGCGGCGAGAGACACCGGCGACGACGCCCCGGAGGGCGACGCCGCCGATCGCGACAGTGCAGACGACCCGAGAGCAAGGATGAATCAGTGACCGAGACCCTCACCGACGAGGATCGCAAGCTCGTGGTGCTCGCCCGGGGCGCGCTGGCGCGCGCCGAGGCGCCGTCGGGTGCCGCGGTCCGGGACGGCGACGGCCGCACCTATGCCGGAGCCGATGTGCGCACCCGCACCCTGACCCTCACCGGGCTGCAGGTTGCGGTGGCGTCCGCGATCTCGAGTGGGGCCCGCTCCTTCGAGGCGGCGGTCGTCGTGAACGGTGAGTCCGACGACCCGGGCCTGGCGACCCTGCACGAGCTCAGCCCCGAGGCGTACGCGGTCCTGACCGACACCGCGGGTGCACCGCAACGGCGCATCGGGCGCGCGGATGCCTGAGTTCCGTTCGGGCTTCGTCTGTTTCGTCGGCCGGCCCAACACCGGTAAGTCCACGCTCACCAATGCCCTCGTCGGCGAGAAGATCGCGATCACCTCGAATCGTCCGCAGACCACCCGCCACACCATCCGCGGGATCGTCAACCGGCCGGACGCCCAGTTGATCCTCGTCGACACCCCGGGTCTGCACCGACCGCGCACGCTGCTGGGTCAGCGACTGAACGACCTCGTCCGCGACACCTACTCCGAGGTCGACGTGATCGGTGTCTGCATTCCCGCCGACGAGGCGATCGGGCCGGGCGACCGCTGGATCATCTCGCAGGTCCGTGAGATGGCACCCCGCACGACGATCGTCGGCGTGGTCACCAAGATCGACCGGGTCGGTCCGGAGCAGGTGGCCAAACAGCTTCTCGCGCTCTCCGAGGTCCTCGGACCGGAGTCGGAGGTGGTCCCGGTGTCGGCGAAGTCGGGCAAGCAGCTCGACGTGCTGTCCGACGTGCTCGTCGGCCTCATGGAGGAGGGGCCCGCCTTCTATCCGGACGGTGAACTCACCGACGAACCCGAGCAGGTGCTGATGGCGGAGTTCATCCGCGAAGCCGCACTCGAGGGGGTGCACGACGAGCTGCCGCACTCGCTGGCCGTCGTTATCGAAGAGGTCATCGACCGGGAGGACCGGGATCCCGAGCTGCCGCCGATGGTCGACGTCCACGCCGTGCTGTTCGTCGAGCGTGACAGCCAGAAGGGCATCATCATCGGACGCAAGGGCGCGCGTCTGAAAGAGGTGGGTACAGTTGCCCGCGCACAGATCGAGCGGCTGCTGGGGACCAAGGTGTACCTGGATCTGCATGTGAAGGTCGCCAAGGACTGGCAACGCGACCCCAAACAGCTGCGTCGATTGGGTTTCTAGCAGCGTGTTCCCGGCGGCCTGACGCCGACGGGGGCGGCCTGCGGGGAGGTACGCCGATGGGAACGCACGAGTCGCCGGAGCAGCCGGGAGACGCACTCGGCAAGGGCGCGCACGAAGCGCCGGATGCCGACCAGCCGACGGGACGCACGATCGCGGGAGTGCTCGGGTCGCCCCGATTCTGGCTCGCACCGCTCGCGCTGGTGGCGGTGATGTTCTCGCTGATGGCCGCGCTGTACATGGCGGCGGTCGTCGATCCGCAGCGCCACCTCCACGACTTCCCGGTCGCGCTGGTGCAGGAGGACGCCGGCGGTGAGGTGCAGGATGCCGACGGACAGTCCACGAAGCAGAACTTCGGCGAGCAGGTCGCCGAGGGCATCATCTCCTCGGCGGCGGAGAACGGGATCGTCGTGCGCCGAACCGACCGGTCGACCGCCCTCTCCGAGCTGAACAGCGGCAAGGTCTACGGCGTCATCGTCGTCGGGTCGAACTTCACCAATCGGGCTGTCGCACTGGGCCGGTCCACGGTCCTCACCGCCGAACCGGCGAAACCGACCATCGACATCTTCATCAACCGGGGTTCCGGTGCGTTCGCGTCGTCGATCACCACGACCCTCGCCGACCAGGTGCGGACGCGCGTCAACGATCAGGTCGGTGCACAGCTGACCGAGCAGGTCCGCACCCAGCTCGACCGCAACGACATCACCTTCACCGGTGCGGCACAGCTCGCGCTCGCGAGCCCGGTGGCCGTCGAGGTCTCCGAACCGACGCCGCTTCCCAACGGCGCGGGCAACGGTCTGTCGGCGTTCTATCTGACCCTGCTCCTCGTCCTGGCGGGGTTCACCGGGGCGATGATGGTCAGCATCGTCGTCGACGGCATGCTCGGCCAGACGCCCGTCGAATACGGGCCGTTCTATCAGCTGCGCGAGCGGCTCGCGATCAGCCGGTGGGCGACCCTCGCGGCGAAGTGGACGATCATGTTCCTCGTCGCGGTGGTGCTGTCGACATTGTTCATCGCCGTCGGCGCGATGGTCGGGACATCGATTCCGAACGGATTCGTGCTCTGGATGCTGTCGGTGCTCGGCATCTTCGCGGTCGGGGTGAGTGCGAGCGCGATGATGGCGGTGTTCGGCAACGCCGGTCTGCTGTTCAACCTGCTGTTCTTCGTGGTGTTCGGATTGCCGTCGTCCGGCGGCACCCTCCCACTCGAGGCGAGTCCGCGATTCTTCGAATGGGTCGCCGCGATCGAGCCGATGCATGTGATCTATCTGGGTGTGCGCGCGGTCTTGTACTTCGACGCCGACTTGTCGGCAGGCCTCGGCCGGTCGATCATCCAGTGTTTCATCGGTCTGCTCGTCGGTGTGCTTCTCGGTCTGCTCGGCACCAAGTACTACGACCGGAAGGGCTGGCACCGGTATCCGGGTGGGATGACTCTCCCGCCGAAGCTCGACAAGATCGTCAACGCCGGCTGAGACGTGGTCGCGCCGCCCCGACCGTTCACCTGGGTCTGACACCGTGGCGGGATGGGTATCCCCGTCGTCATGTCGATCCCCGAACTGTCCACGGCTCTGCACGAGCTGCGGGACGACCTCGACCGCGCGGAGCTACAGGCCGAGTCGCTCATCGCCGCCGTGGCCGATCAGCACCGGCACAGCGCCCGCAACCTCGTGCACTACGTCGCGGTCCGACGCCGCGACCTTCGTCCGCTGCAGGAATCGATGTCCGCGCACGGTCTGTCGAGTCTCGGCCGGATGGAGTCGATCGTCTACTCGTGGATCGAGACGGTCATCGAGACCGTGGACGCGCTCGCCGAGGGCCGTACCCGGCATCCGATCTGGGGTGATCTCGCCGGGGGTGTGCGAACCCTGACCCGCAATCGCGATCGGCTCCTCGGGCGCGTACACCCCGGTGGTGGCGACGACGCGACCGCCGACGGACCCCGGGACGAGCACGGCGAGCGGGCCACCCGCGTGATGGTCACGATGCCGACCCAGGCCGCCGACGATCCGGACCTGGTCCGCGCCATGGGTGCAGCCGGGATGGACGTCGCGCGGGTGAACTGCGCGCACGACGGTCCGACCGAGTGGTCACGGATGATCGAGTCCGTCCGGTCCCTGCCGGGCCGGGTGCGGGTGGCCATGGACCTCGCCGGACCGAAATTGCGCACCGGACCGCTCGAACCGGGGCCGAAGGTGATCAAGGTGAAACCCGTCCGCGCCGACAACGGCACGGTCGAACGACGGTCACGGGTGCGGCTCGGTACGACGCCGCTCGACCCCGGGGCACGATTGCCCGACGGGATCGACGCGGTCATCCCGGTGCGCGCACTCGTCGACGCCGTCCAGAGAGACCAGCTGGTCCTGCGTGACGCCCGCGGTCGCCGGCGACGTCTCGAGGTGGTCTCGGTCTCCGAGGCGGGTATCGACGCAGAGACCGATCGGACCGTCTACTACGAGACGGGCATGCCGATCGGCGTGGCGGGTTCCGAGGACGCCAGTCGGGATGCGGCCCGCTCCCGGCGCAGTCTCGTCGTCGACGAACTGCCGGAGAAGCGCCAGCACCTGCTGGTGCGCACCGGCGACGAGATCCGGTTACAGCGCGACCTCACCCCGGCTCCGGCGACTCGCACCGGGCCCCATCGGATCGGTTGCGAACTCGGGGAGGCCTTCGACGATGTGATGCCGGGCCATCGGGTGCTGTTCGACGACGGCAAGATCGCCGGGCGCGTCCGGGAGAAGCTCGGCGACGAGATCGTGGTCGACGTCGAGCGCGCCGGTCCGGGTGGAACCAAACTCCGGGCCGAGAAGGGGATCAACCTACCGGACACGACGCTGCACATCCCGGCGCTCACGGCGGCCGACCGGCGAGACCTGGAGTTCGTGGCAGCGCGCGCCGACATGGTGAACTGCTCCTTTGTCCGGTCGCCGGAGGACGTGGCCGACCTGATCGACGAGCTGGGTCGTCGGGGCGCACCGGACGTGGGGATCGTGCTGAAGATCGAGACCCGGGCGGCCTTCGAGTCGCTGCCGCAGATGCTGCTCGAGGCGATGCGCTGGGATGCGGTCGGGGTGATGATCGCCCGCGGCGACCTGGCCGTCGAGGTCGGGTTCGGTCGGCTCGCCGAGGTACAGGAGGAGATCCTGTGGCTGTGCGAGGCCGCACATGTCCCGGTCATCTGGGCGACGCAGGTGCTCGACGGGCTGGCGAAGACGGGCGTTCCGTCTCGTGCGGAGGTCACCGATGCGGCGATGAGCCGCCGCGCGGAGGGCGTGATGCTCAACAAGGGGCCGTACATCGTCGAGGCGATCGAGGCACTGACGTCCATCCTGGACCGGATGGGCGGTCACGTGGAGAAGAAGCGGTCGCTGCTCCGGCCGCTGAACTCCTTCGACATCGATCCGGGGTAGGACTGCAGTCTCCTCGACCATCTGTTTGTGGCATGTCGGGGGCGCGCGTGTCGGTGCCCGGTGGGAGAATGCCCGGGTGAGGTTCTACCGGGATGAGGCCGTCGTGTTGCGCCAGCACAAGCTGGGCGAAGCCGACCGCATCATCACGCTGCTCACCGCCGAACACGGCCTCGTGCGCGCGGTCGCCAAGGGCGTCCGGCGGACCCGCTCGAAGTTCGGCGCCCGGCTCGAACCCTTCGCCCACATCGATGTACATCTGTATCCGGGGCGCAGCCTCGACGTGGTCACCCAGGTGCACAGCCTGCACGCCTTCGCCGATCGCATCGTCGCCGATTACGGGCGCTACACGACGGCCTGCGCGGTCCTCGAGACCGCGGAGCGTCTGGCGGGCGAAGAGCGCGCTCCCACCC
Source organism: Gordonia terrae (assembly GCF_001698225.1). Taxonomy (NCBI): domain Bacteria; kingdom Bacillati; phylum Actinomycetota; class Actinomycetes; order Mycobacteriales; family Gordoniaceae; genus Gordonia; species Gordonia terrae. Next base: position 3,604,108 of record NZ_CP016594.1, on the reverse strand, counting down.
GCCAGCTGCACCGGCTGACGGTGGGGGCGCTGGAGGCGCTGGCCGACGACCGACGACCGCGTGAACTGATCCTCGATGCCTATCTGCTGCGCGCCATGTACAGCGCGGGCTGGATGCCGGCCCTGGAGGAGTGCGCACGATGCGCGACGCCGGGGCCGCATCGCGCCTTCCACGTCGCCGCGGGTGGTGCAGTGTGCCTGCCCTGTCGCCCGCCGGGTTCGGCGACACCGTCGCCCGGCGTGCTCGACCTCATGGACGCGTTGTTCCGCGGTCAGTGGGATCACGTGACCGACTCGACGCCGTCGCTGCGCCGTCAGGCCAGCGGGCTCACCGCCGCGCACCTGCAGTGGCATCTCGAACGGCAGCTCCGAACCCTGCCTCTGATCGAGCGCACCGCGCCTCATAGGCTGATGGACACAGGTGTGGACGTGGGTGTGAGGAGAGTCGACGATGGCGTTGCGGCCGGGTAGTTCCGCGAGAGGGCGGAAGTCCGCGAGCCCCCGTGGCGACGTTCGGCCGCCCGACCCGCACCCGAGCGGCGCGCGCCCGCCGGCCATCCCCGCCGAGTTCGTACCCAAGCACGTGGCACTGGTGATGGACGGCAACGGCCGCTGGGCCACCGATCGCGGACTCCCGCGCACCGAAGGACACAAGCGCGGCGAGGCCGTGCTGATGGACACCGTGTGCGGCTGTATCGAATTGGGTGTGGGCTGGTTGTCGGCCTACGCCTTCTCCACCGAGAACTGGTCCCGCAGCCCCGACGAGGTGCGGTTCCTCATGGGCTTCAATCGCGACGTCATCCGTCGGCGGCGCGACGAGATGCACGAGATGGGTGTCCGCGTGCGGTGGGCCGGACGCCGGCCGCGCTTGTGGCGCAGCGTGATCCGTGAACTCGAGATCGCCGAGGAGATGACCAGGGACAACACCGCGATGACGCTGACGATGTGCGTCAACTACGGCGGCCGCGCCGAGATCGCCGACGCCGCACGGGAGATCGCCCGCCGGGCGGCCCGGGGAGAGATCGATCCCGAGCGGATCTCGGAGTCGACGTTCGCGCGATACCTCGACGAGCCGGACATGCCCGACGTCGACCTCTTCCTGCGTCCCTCGGGGGAGCAGCGCATCTCGAATTTCCTGCTGTGGCAGTCGGCGTACGCGGAGATGGTCTACCAGGAGAAGCTCTTTCCGGACTTCGACCGCCGTGACCTGTGGGCCGCCTGCCTCGAATATGCTTCGCGCGACCGGCGTTTCGGCGGGGTGAAGCCGTCGTGACCGATGCCGCCACGCTCCTCGACCGGACGGCCGAGATCGTCGCCGAACTCGGGCCCGTCGACCGTCCCGACGCCGATTCGCTGGTGGTACAGGTCGGTCCGACGCGCGCATCGATCCGCGTACTCACGCTGGCCGACGGCCTCGACGTGCTGGCCATGACTCAGATGGTCGCGATGGACCTGCCCAACACGCCGAGCCTGCGCGACGATGTCGAGGCGTGCGCAGCCCAGCTCAGTTTCGGCAGCCTCCGACGCTCCGATCGTGCCGGGGTCACCACGGATGTGTTGCAGTACTACACGTTTCCGGCAAGCCAGCTCGACGACGTACCACTGCTGACGGTGTTGCACATCGTGCTCGCCGCCGGGGTCGACGCCGCCGAGCGGCTGATGGGTCCGGCTTCCGCCTGACGCGACCGCCCCTCCGCTCCCTGCTCAGTCGCTCTCGGCGACCCGGCAATCACCGCAGCGGCCGAAGACCTCGACGGTGTGGTTGATGTCGGTGAAGCCGTGCTGCGCAGCGATCTTCGCGGCCCATCGCTCGACCGGCTCGGCCTGGACCTCGACGGTGGTTCCGCATTCGCGGCACACGAGGTGATGGTGGTGTCCCGACGAACAATGGCGGTAGCGCGTCTCACCGGAACCGTCCCACAGCACATCGATCTGGCCGGCCTGGCTCAGCGCCTGGAGATTGCGGTAGACCGTCGTCAGGCCGATCGATTCACCGCGGGCCTTGAGTATCTCGTGCAACTCCTGGGCGGAACAGAAGTCCTCGGTGCCGGCCAGGGCGTCGGCGATCGCGGCCCGCTGGCGCGTCGACCGGATGCCGGTGACCGGCTGCGGTCCGGAGGCGACCCCGCTCATTCGTTCACCGCCCGGGAGGCGTCGGTCGGCACTGCGCGGCCGTCGTGGGTCTCGTTCGCGTGGATCAGGGCGTCGCCGACGATGTGGGCGACGTGATCGTCGAGCAGTTCGTAGGTGATCTCGCGGCCGTTGCGCTGGCCGCGGACCACGCCGGCGTCCTTGAGGACACGCAGGTGCTGACTGACCAGCGGCTGACTCAGACCCAGGTGCCCGACGAGTTCATGGACGCACTGCACCCGCTCGCGCAGGGACAGCACGATCGCGACGCGGGTGGGGGAGGCGAGGGCACGCAGGAGGTCGGCGGCGGCTTCCCGGGCCGCGGCATCGGCCGCCTCGACGGGGTCGGGCCCGTCCAACGGTTGGGTCGACATCGCGCTCCTCTCGCCTGGCTCGCGCCACTGATCCGACCATTCTAACGGAAATGGTTTTCAATCCATGCCCGGGTCGCGTGGCTGGTCAGCCGCCGTTCGCGCGACGGCGGTCGGCGACGGGGGGAACCCCGTCCGCGCCCGCGGTCGACAGCGCGTACGTCGCCACCGCGAACGCGACCGCGGAGGAGTTGACGGCCAGGAGGTCGGTGTCGATGTTGTCGAGGGTGTCGCGCGCCGTGTGATAGTCGGGGTCGAAGGGCTCTCCCGCGCGGCCGCCCCACAGCTCGGCCTGCGCCTCGTTCTTCTCGGTCTCCGCGCCGGTGAACACCCCGCCGGAGGGGATGCCCACCGCGATGAACGGACCGTAGTCGGAGCGGCCGTCGAAGTCGTCGGGTGCGAGGGGGATGCCCCGATCGGCGTAGAACTTCTCGAAGGTCCGCTCGATGCCCCCGGAGCCGTCCGGGCCGGGGCCGGCTCCCTCGCGTTCGGAATCGTCCCCGTCGTAGGTGAAGTAACCGCCGTTGGGCGACGCGAGCATGTCGAAGTTCAAGTACAGGGCGACCGCCGCGCGGCCGGCCGGGTCGAGTCCCCGGACGTACTCCGAGGAACCCACCAGGCCGTCCTCTTCGGCGCCCCAGAACGCGAACCGCACCCGGTGCGCAACGCGTGGGGACGAGCCGAGCCGCAGCGCGGTCTCGAGGACAGCCGCGCTGCCGCTCGCGTTGTCGTTGATGCCGGGCCCTTCGACGACGCTGTCGAGGTGCGCGCCGGCCATCACGACGTCGTCGGCGGTGCCCGTCCGGGTCTCGGCGATCAGGTTGCGCGTGCGGATGCCGGTGGTCTCCGCCTCGACCGAGAGCGTCACCGATCCAGCCGACCGCACCCGCTCGGCGTCGTCGGCGGAGACGCCGAGGACGGGGATCGTGGGGCGGTCATCCGGCCCGAGCGTGGCGCCCGTGAGCGGGCCGGGTTCGTTGTTGACCATGATCGCCCCGACCGCACCGGCGGACTGCGCGTTACGTGCCTTGTCGGCGAAGGTGCAGGTGCCGCGCGAGATCACGGCGACCGACCCGCGCACCGCCCCCGGGAAGTCGGTGCTCGCGCATCCGAGCCCGTCGACGGTCACGGGCGCGGCGGTGACCGGGGTGTCACCCGTGCCTGCCGAGTACTCGACGATGCGCGTCGCGACCTTCAGGTCGTCGGCCGTCAGGCTCACCGGCCCGGCGTCGAAGCGCTCGTAGTCGACCGGCGTCGTGGTCACGTCGAAGCCCGCCGTGTGGAGCAGCCCGGCGACGTAGTCGAGCGATGCGTCATACCCGGATGTGCCGGCTGCGCGGTTGCCGCCGTTGTTGTCGGCGATCTGCTGGAAGGCGCGGACGTGGGCCATCACGTTCTCGATGGTGACCGCCTCGCCCAGCGCGTTCGGGGTGACCTCGGCGACCGGGGGTGCGGGCGAGGGGGTCGACACCGGCGCCGAGGAGGGCCGATCGACCTCTGTGGGCTGTTCGTCCGCGCACCCCGCGACGAGTACCAGTGCCAGTGCCGCTGCCAGGAACGTCGGCCGGCCATGCCGCGCCGGAACAGGGACGCCGACGCGTCGTCGTACTCGAACGATCACCCTGCCACTGTGGCAGTTCCGGAACGCCGGCGTGCGCCCAACGGTTCGCGGCGACGACCGGAGTTGCCGGTGCTTTCGGGAAACAGGACACCTGCTCGGTAGTCTGTACGGGTTGCCGCCTGCATCTCGTGGATGCACGCCGAGCACCGAGCATCAGCACGACCGTCCCAGCCGAACACCTCAACCCGTGGAGAGCAGTTAACCGTGGCCGCCCAGTCCAATGTGGAATCCGTCGTCAACCTCGCCAAGCGTCGGGGCCTGGTCTACCAGTGCGGTGAGATCTACGGCGGTACCAAGTCGGCCTGGGATTACGGCCCGCTCGGCGTCGAACTCAAGGAGAACATCAAGCGGCAGTGGTGGCGCACGATGGTTATCAGCCGCGAGGACGTCGTGGGTCTCGATTCGTCGGTCATCCTGCCGCGCCAGGTCTGGGAGGCCTCCGGCCACGTCGAGGTGTTCACCGACCCCCTCGTCGAGTCGCTGCACACCCACAAGCGCTACCGCGCCGACCACCTCATCGAGGCCTACGAGGCCAAGCACGGGCATCCGCCGGCCAACGGCCTGGCCGACATCAACGACCCGGAGACCGGGCAGCCCGGCAACTGGACCGAGCCCAAGGCCTTCAGCGGTCTGATGAAGACGTTCCTCGGTCCCGTCGACGACGAGGAGGGCCTGCACTACCTGCGTCCCGAAACCGCCCAGGGCATCTTCGTGAACTTCAAGAACGTGATGACCACCGCGCGCAAGAAGCCGCCGTTCGGCATCGCGCAGATCGGCAAGAGCTTCCGCAACGAGATCACCCCCGGCAACTTCATCTTCCGGACCCGCGAGTTCGAGCAGATGGAGATGGAGTTCTTCGTCAAGCCGGGCGAGGACGAGGAATGGCACCAGTACTGGATCGACCAGCGGTTCGACTGGTACGTGAACCTGGGCATCGATCCGGAGAACCTGCGGCTCTACGACCACCCCAAGGAGAAGTTGTCGCACTACTCCAAGCGGACCGTGGACGTCGAGTACAAGTTCGGCTTCACCGGTAACCCGTGGGGCGAACTCGAAGGTGTCGCCAACCGCACCGACTACGACCTGTCGACGCACAGCAAGCACTCGGGCGAGGACCTGTCGTTCTTCGATCAGGCATCGGGCGAGCGCTACACCCCGTTCGTCATCGAACCGGCTGCCGGCCTGACCCGCTCGCTGATGGCGTTCCTGTGCGACGCCTACACCGAGGAAGAGGTGCCGAACGCGAAGGGCGGCACCGACACTCGCACCGTCCTGCGGCTCGACCGGCGGCTGGCACCGATCAAGGTCGCCGTGCTGCCGCTGTCGCGCAACGAGAAGCTCTCGCCGAAGGCCCGCGACCTCGCCGCCGAACTCCGCAAGCACTGGAACGTCGAGTTCGACGACGCGCAGGGCATCGGCAAGCGCTACCGCCGACAGGACGAGATCGGCACCCCGTTCTGCGTGACCGTCGACTTCGACACCCTCGACGACCAGGCCGTCACGGTGCGCGAACGGGACACCATGAGTCAGGAGCGGGTCGCGCTCGACAAGGTCGCCGAGTATCTCGGTGGCAAGCTGCTCGGCGCCTGAGAACTGTCGCGGCGCCTCGGGACGTACGCCCACGATTCCGCCTGACCTGCGGATGTCTGTCACACTTGATGGCGAGTTGTCGCGTGGAGTAGGGCATGGGGTCCGTCGTGCGCGTGACGAGAGAGTGAGTGGAGTCGTGTCTGTCAGCGGGAAAGTCGTTCATTACGACGCGAATCGGGGATTCGGGTTCTTGGCGCCGGAGTCGGGCGGCGCCGATGTGTTCCTCCACATCAACGACATCGACATCGATGAGAACTCGTTGAAGCCCGGCGCGAAGGTGTCTTTCGACGTCGAGGAGACCGATCGGGGTTCCAAGGCGATCAACGTCGCGGTGACCGAGGCCGCACCCGCCGACGACGCCGCGGGCGCCCGGGCTCACCGCCGAGACGAGCATCACGGCCGAGATCGGGGCGACCGCGGTGATCGGGGCGACCGCGGACGCCACGACGACCGCGGCAGCCGTCGGCCGCGCGGTGGCGGCTCGCTGGACTCCGCCGCGTTCACCGAGGAGCTGACCGAACTGCTGCTCGACGCCGACGGCGCCCTCACCGCACGCCAGATCGTGGCGATCCGGCAGCGCGTCACCGACTTCGCCGTCGCCCGGGGCTGGGTGCTTGACTGACACCCGCCAGGGGCCCGAGACCGTCGGTCATGTTCTCCCGGCGGTGGCCGCGTACGGCGACGAAGCCGTCGAGCGATTCGTTCCCGAGGGAGCCAAGGTCGCGAGCCTGCCCGGCACGCGGACCGATCATCGGAGCGACTTCGCCCGAGATCGGGCGCGGGTCCTGCACTCCGCGGCGCTTCGCCGGCTGGCCGACAAGACACAGGTCGTCGGTCCGCGAGAAGGTGACACGCCCCGCACCCGGCTCACGCATTCGCTCGAGGTCGGGCAGATCGGCCGGGGCATCGCCATCGGCCTCGGCGCCGAACCCGACCTCGTCGAACTCGCCGGACTCGCCCACGACATCGGGCATCCGCCGTACGGACACAACGGCGAACGCGCGCTCGACGAGGTGGCCGCGGATCACGGTGGTTTCGAGGGCAACGCCCAGAACCTCCGAATCCTGACGAGGCTGGAACCCAAGCTGCTCGACGCCGACGGGCACAGTGCCGGCCTGAATCTCACCCGTGCCTCGTTGGACGCGACCCTGAAGTATCCGTGGACCCGGCGTACCCCGGGCGGGAAGTTCGGGGCCTACGACGACGATGCCGGGATGCTCGCCTGGATCCGTCGGGATGCGCCCGGGACCCGGCAATGCGTCGAAGCCCAGATCATGGACTGGTCCGACGACGTCGCGTACTCCGTGCACGACCTCGAGGACGGCGTGATCGGCGGCCGCATCGATCTGCGGACGCTCGGTGACCCGCAGGATCAGCGGGCGCTGGCCGACATCGGCGCCAAGGAGTTCCCCGGTCTCGATCCCGAGGCGCTCGTCGACGCCGCCGCGCGGTTGCACCGGATGGACATCGTGCGTTCGGTGGGTGTCTTCGACGGAACTCTCGACTCCTATGTCGCACTCAAACGGTTGACCAGTGAATTCATCGGGCGCTTCGCGTCGGCGGCGATCACCGGGACCCGCGAGGTGGTCGGGGGCCGGCCGGTGTCGCGCTACGACGCCGACCTCGAGGTACCGGAACTCATCGCCGCCGAGGTGTCGATGCTCAAGACCCTGGCACTGCGGTTCATCTTCTCCAACGAGCGCCACAAGGCGACCCAACGTCGTCAGCGGGAACGCATCCACCGCGTGGCGAACTGGTTCGTCGAGGCGGCGCCCGGGGGTCTGGACCCGATTTTCGTGCCGTGGTGGAACGCCGCGTCCGACGACGCCGCCCGCATGCGCGTCATCGTCGACCAGATCGCGTCGATGACCGAAGGCCGGCTCGAGCGCACCGACAAGCACAATTCGGGGGCGCAAGCGCACCTGGGTTAGCGCCGGGGGAGCGGGTCGTCGAAGCACCCGGCCGGGCGGCCTCTCCGGCGTCACTACACTGGTCGCGTGGCAGGCCGAATTCCCGATCGCGACATCACGGCGATCCGTGAGCAGACGAGGATCGAGGACATCGTCGGCGATTACGTCGCGCTGCGTCGGGCCGGTGCCGACAGCCTCAAGGGGCTGTGTCCGTTCCACGACGAGAAATCGCCGTCGTTCCACGTCCGGCCCAACCACGGCCACTTCCACTGCTTCGGCTGCGGTGAGGGCGGCGACGTCTACAGCTTCTTGCAGAAGCAGGAACACATCAGCTTCGTGGAGGCGGTCGAGCAGCTCGCCGACCGGATCGGTTACCAGATCAACTACGAGGGCGGCGGCACCGCCATCAAGCGCGACCGCGGGACACGCGCCCGTCTGGTGGCGGCCAACGCGGCTGCCGCGAAGTTCTATGCCGCCGCGCTGCAGTCACCGGAGGCGCAACCGGCGCGCGACTATCTGAAGGAACGCGACTTCGACGCGGTGGCGGCCGTCCAATTCGGTTGTGGCTACGCGCCTGCCGGCTGGGACACGATGACCAAGGCGCTGCTGTCGCAGGGGTTCGAGTTCAGCGAGCTCGAGGCGGCCGGGCTGTCGAAGCAGGGACGCAAGGGTCCGATCGACCGGTTCCACCGCCGCCTGCTGTGGCCGATCCGCAATCTCGCCGGCGACATCATCGGCTTCGGTGCCCGCAAGCTCTTCGACGACGACAACCTCGGCAAGTACATGAACACGCCGGAGACCATGCTGTACAAGAAGTCTCAGGTGCTGTTCGGTCTCGATCACGCGAAGAAGAGCATCGCCAAGGGGCATCAGGTCGTGGTCGTCGAGGGCTACACCGACGTGATGGCGATGCATCTGGCCGGCGTGACCACCGCGGTCGCGTCGTGCGGCACCGCCTTCGGTGAGGATCACCTGGCACTGATCCGGCGTCTGATGATGGACGACTCGTACTTCCGCGGCGAGGTCATCTACACCTTCGACGGCGACGACGCCGGAAAAGCGGCTGCCCTCAAGGCATTCGAGGGGGAACAGTCGATCTCGGGACAGACCTTCGTGGCGATCGCACCCGACGGCATGGACCCCTGCGAACTGCGCCAGGAGAAGGGGGACGCGGCCGTCCGCGACCTGATCGCGCGCCGGGTGCCGATGTTCGAGTTCGCGATCAAGGCGCTGCTCGCCGGACATGACCTCGACACCGCCGAAGGTCGCGTGCACGCCTTGCGCGACACCGTGCCGGTGGTCGCCCGGATCAAGGACATCGCACTGCGCGACGAGTACGCGCGGCAGCTCGCGGGCTGGGTCGGGTGGGAAGAGGTCTCCCAGGTTCTCGGGCGCGTGCGCGAGGAGGGCGCCAGAATCCGGAAGGCGCAGGGCGTCAGCAACTCCAGCAGTCGGGGGAGCGGTCGCGGTGCTCGCAACCGGCCGGAGGCGGAGTCCGCGCCGACGTCGGCCCGCCCCCAGCCCAATGACCCGCGGCTGTGGCCGCAGCGGGAGGCGCTGAAGGCGGCGCTGCAGTATCCGGCGATCGCCGGCACGGTGTTCGACTCGCTGCCCGTCGAGTGCTTCAACGAGCCGGCGTACGCGATCATCCGCCAGGCGATGACCGGCCTCGGCGGGACATCGGCCGGTCTCGGTGGCGCCGCGTGGGTCGACGCCGTTCGCAATGCCGTGGACGATCCGATCATCGACCCGCTCGTGACCGAGCTCGCCGTCGAATCGATGCCGGTCGACGAGGACAACATCGCCCGCTACATCTCCAGCGTGCTGGCGCGGCTGCAGGAGGTGTGGGTGGGCACGCAGATCGCCGACATCAAGTCGCGACTGCGCCGGATGGCGCCCAGCGACGATCCCGACGGCTACAACGCGGTCTTCGGCGATCTCGTCGCTCTCGAGGCCTATCGTCGGAGCCTGCTGGAACAGGCCGTCGACCCCATCGTCGGCGCGGGCTGATCCCGCAGGTGGAGCCGTCCTCGCGGGTCGACCCGGCGACGAGCGCAGCCCCCGCGGCGATGAGTTCCCGCCCCCGCCGAGGTCTACCCCGTCGGCACCCCCGCGATGACCGACGAAGGCAGGAACCCATGGCGACCACGATCTATTCGGCGACGGCATCACTCGACGGATTCATCGCCGGACCTGGTGGTGACATGTCCTGGCTGACCCGGTTCTTCGACGCCCCGACCGGCGGGCACCCCACGTCCACCGCAGCCGACGACGCCGCCGCCCGGTTGATGCGCGGCACTGGCGCGCTGCTGGTCGGCAATCGCTCGTTCCGCGGCGATGATCCCAACAAGGGCACCGACCGGGAAGGTGCGTTCGGCGGTGAATACGACGGAGCCGCGGTGGTTCTCACGCACAACCCGCCCACCGACGCCGTCGAGGGGGTCACGTTCGTCTCCGATCTGCACGAAGCGGTCGAGGTCGCCGGCGCGATCGCGGGAGATGCCTATGTCACCGTGATCGGTGCCGATGTCGCGCGCCAGATGATCGACGTCGGCGTGCTCGACGAGGTGCTGGTGTTCTTCGTCCCGGTGTTCCTCGGCGGGGGTGTGCGGTTGTTCGACCGGCCCGATGGGGGTGAGGTCCGGCTGACACCGATCCCGGGTGAGACCGAGTACTGGTGTCGTGTGGAGAGATGACCTCCGACCGGAGTGTCCCGGTCCGTCGGGAACGCGGGTAGAAAGCCGACAGCGTTGCGGATCGCGCTGCGGCACAGCCACTTCGGTGGGGCGGGCGGGGCTCGAACCCGCGACCTACGGATTATGAGTCCGCGGCTCTAACCGACTGAGCTACCGCCCCGTGGGGCCCGAAAGCCCGGTGCAGGACATTACCGCAACGTCGACTGCGGTATGAATGCGGACCGACAGGGCCGCCGAACAGAAGAAAGCCCGTCACCTGCCGGAGCGGGTGACGGGCTCATCTGCTCCCCCAACTGGACTCGAACCAGTAACCGTTCGATTAACAGTCGAATGCTCTGCCAATTGAGCTATGGGGGACTGCCTCGGACCTGTTCGGCGCTCATCGAGTGCGTCACCAGGACCGAGGACAGACTTTAGCGCATGGTCGCGCCGGACGACAAAACGCGCGGTCAGCCGCACGCGGTCGTCGGTCCGACGCCGCGTCGCTACTCGCGGGGATAATCCTCGGACTCGGCCTCGACCTCGGTGTGCTGCTCGGCGACATCCGCCTCATCGGCGTCGAATGGCACCGTCGGGGCCGGTCCGGAGCCGGGTTCGGGGTCCGTCGGCTGGGCTTGCTCGATCGCATCGGCCTCGCTGGCCTCGATCGGCAGGTCGGTTTCCGGTGACGTCATCGGTCGCTCCTCTCGTCGTCGAACTCCTACGTATCCACGTGTACCCGACGAGGTGGATTTCAGTCTCCGACGCCGCGTCGCTCCTCATAGCGGGCCTGGGCGTCCCGGACGACGGGCATGTTGTCCTGCACGAGTTCGATCAGCCCGCTCAGCTGGTCGGCCACCTGCCGGCCCAGCGGGGTGAGGTGATACTCGACCTTCGGCGGGATGGCCTCGAGGACGGTGCGGACGATCATGCCGTCGCGCTCGAGGTTCTGCAGGGTCTGCGACAGCATCCGCTCACTCACGCCGTCGACCCGCCGACGGAGCGCGCTAAACCGATAGTTGCTCTCGCCCAAGGCGATCAGCACGAGGCTGCCCCAGCGTCCGGTGACGGTCTGCAGCGTCGTCCGCGACGAGCAGTCCCGGGCGAAGACGTCCGCCTCGAGGGACTGGTCGCTGATCTCGGTCACGGGTTCAACGGTAGCCCAAGGGTCGAGATCTTGCTAACAGTTAGTATTGCACTTACGAAAAGTTAGTGCATACTGTGGTCACCAACCCCGAAGAGAAGAGGACACAATGACCACAGCAGTGACCGGCGCGACAGGACATCTTGGCGGCCTGGTGATCGAGGAGTTGCTCGGTCGCGGCGTCGTCGCCGGCGACATCGTCGCGATCGTCCGCGATGAGTCGAAGGCGTCGAAACTCGCGTCACAGGGCATCACGGTCCGGGTCGCCGACTACGACGATCCGGACTCGCTGCGGAACGCGCTCGCCGGAGTCGACAAGTTGCTGCTGATCTCCGGGTCGGAGGTCGGGCGACGTCTCGCCCAGCACACCAACGTGATCGAGGCCGCCGAGGCCAACGGCGTCGCGCTCATCGCGTACACCAGCCTGCTACACGCGGATACGAGCGGTCTGAGTCTGGCTCCCGAGCACGTCGCCACCGAAGCCAGGCTGCGCGAGTCGTCGGTTCCCGCCGTGATCCTGCGCAACGGCTGGTACTGGGAGAACTACCTGGGGGCCATTCCGCAGGCGGTGTCGACCGGGGTGCTTTTCGGTGCTGCCGGCGACGGACGCCTCGCGGCTGCGGCACGCGCCGATTACGCGGCCGCGGCCGCAGCCGTACTCACCGCCGGTTCCGATCAGGCAGGCAAGGTCTACGAGCTCGGCGGTGACGAGCGGCTGACCTACGGCGAGTTCGCCCGCGCGATCGGTGCGGCCTCCGGTGCGACAGTCGAGTACCGCGACCTCCCCGAAGCCGAGTACCAGGCCACCCTCGTCAGCGCAGGTCTGCCCGAACCGGTCGCCACGATGCTGGCGAGCTCCGACGCCGGTATCAGCCGCGGAGAGCTGGACACCGACTCCGGCGATCTCAAGTCGCTCACCGGCCGGTCGTCGACTCCCGTCGCGGACGTCATCGCGCAGGCGCTCGGCTGAACCTCCGTCTCACGATGGTCGCCCGATGTGGTCCGGTCCGAGTCGCAACGATGAGTTTTCCGGCGCCACCGGGTCTGTCCGCATAGATTGCTCGTGCCGACAGACGACGGGAACGGAAAACCATGCCGCAGCTACTGAGAGTCCAGAACTTCTCCATCTCGCAGGACGGGGTGGGGGCGGGGGAGAACCAGACGTTCGACCGCCCCTTCGGTGACCGGGTCGAGCCGTGGGAACTGATGTCGTGGGCGGGTGCCACCGCGAGCTGGCCCAACCGGACCGACCCGGGTGGCACCCGCGGCCTCGACGACTACTTCACTCGCGACTTCGCCCACAACATCGGCGCGGAGATCATGGGCCGCAACAAGTTCGGCTACCAACGCGGTCCGTGGACGGACCATGAGTGGCAGGGGTGGTGGGGCGACGAACCGCCTTTTCACACACCCGTCTTCGTGCTGACGCACCATGTGCGACCGTCGTTCACACTGAGCGACACCACATTCCACTTTCTCGACGCCACACCGGCCGAGGCCGCCGAGCAGGCGAAGGCCGCGGCCGACGGTCGCGATGTTCGCGTCGGCGGGGGTGTCAGCACCGTGCGGGAATTCCTCGACGCCGGTCTGATCGATACCCTGCACATCGCGGTCGCGCCCGTCACGATCGGAACCGGGCTGAAGCTCTGGGAGACGCCCGAGGAACTCGACGACCGGTACCATCACGAGTCGGTCCCCAGCTCCAGCGGGGTCACGCATCACCTGTTCTGGCGCAAGTAGCGCCGGCCCGTCGACCGCACCTCGATCCGGTTGCGGTTTGTCCCGGTAGCCGGGACAAACCACAACCGGATCGCGGCGTCGGTGGAATGCGCCCGCCGATCGGCGTAGTTGTAGGGACCATGACGGAACTCTCCAGCAAGGCCACGACTCTGCTCGAACTCCACCAGCCCGGTAACCCGGTCATCCTGCCCACCGTGTGGGATGCCTGGTCGGCGAACCTCGCGGTCTCGGCGGGATTCACGGCGCTGACGGTCGGCAGTCATCCGGTGTCGGATTCCATCGGCAAGCCCGACAACGAGGGCATCACGTTCGACGAACTGACCACCCGCATCCGGCAGATCACTGCCGCCGTCGACGTCCCGATCTCCGTCGACATCGAATCCGGATACGGGGAAGACCCGAAGACGCTCATCGACGGACTGATCGCGGCGGGTGCCGTCGGTCTGAACATCGAGGACACCGTGCACAGCGAGGGCGGACGGCTTCGCGAGGCCCAGGAGCACGCCGACTTCGTGGGCGCGTTGCGGGCGGCGTCCGACGCCACCGACGTGCACGTGGTGATCAACGCGCGCACCGACCTCTTCGTGAAGCAGGTCGGGGACGAATCCGACCGCGTCGAGCGCGCCATCGAGCGACTGAAGCTGGCCGCCCGAGCCGGTGCGGACGTGCTGTACCCGGTCGGTTTCCACGACGACGCCACACAGAAGCGACTCACCGCGGAGCTGCCGTTGCCGGTCAACGCGATCGGACATCCGACCAAGAACTCGAAGTCGGCATTCGCTGAACTCGGCGTCGCTCGCGTCAGTTTCGGGCCGATCTTCCAGATGGTGCTCGCCGAACGCGCCGCCGAGGTCCTCGAGCCCTGGAAGTAGCGAGGGCATCCCGTCCGGGGTCGTCGAACCCGGACGGGATGTCGGCGGTCCGGTCTACCGTCGGCACATGGCACTCACGAGATCCGAACGAGAAGCGTTTCTGTCCGAACCCCACGTCGCGGCGCTGTCGGTGGAGGCCGAGCCCGGCCGGGCGCCCCTGACCGTCCCGATCTGGTACCACTACGAGCCGGGCGGTCGGCCCTGGCTGCTCACCGGAACCGAGTCGCGCAAACTGCAGCTCATCCGGGCGGCCGGGCGGTTCACGCTCATGGTCGACGAGGTGTCGCCGCGGCTGATGTACGTGGCGGTGTCGGGGGATGCGGTCGACCTGGTCGCCGGCACCCGCGTCGACCTGCAGGAGATGGCGTCGCGCTATCTTCCGCCCCAGGCGGTCGAACCCTACGTGGAGATGGCCGAGAAGGACCACGGTCCGCAGACGAAACTGTTCCTCGAGCCGACGCAGTGGGTGTCGCTGGACCTCGGCAGCCTGTGACCGAGGGTGGCTGATCCGGCAGCGAGACGAACCGGCCGCGAACGTCTCGCTACATTGAACGCATGCCGAAGTCGCGTTCCACGTCCGATCAGCCCGACCCCGCGTCCGCCGAATCCGGCGTCGAGTCCGATCAGCCCGTCGACGCCGGATCGCGGCAGGCGACGTCATCTAGCGACGTCGAGGAGGTGACCCCCCTCGACGGCAACGAGTTCCTCGAGGCCAACCGCAGCAACCGCGACAAGTACCGCGCGGAGGCCGAGGCCAAGGCGGCGAAAGCAGCCCGAAAGGCCGAGCGTAGGAGTGGCACAACAGGTTCCGGTTCCGGCGGCGACTCGGCACCCGACTCGACCGGCACGGGTCTGACGGACTCGGAGGTCCCGAGCCCGGACGCGGCGTCGCCGTCCGCCGAGCCCGTCGCGGACCGGACCCCACGCAAGATCGATCCCGCCGCGGACCGCCGCCGTGGCTCGCGGTGGACCGGATGGACAGCGGCGGTCGGTGCCCGGCCCTGGGCCGTGATCGGGCTGATCGTGGCTGTCGTCGTCCTCGCGGCGTCGACCGCAGTACTCGCGGTGGCCTATGTCGACGCCGACGAGCGGGCCGGGACCAGCGCGTCGGCCGGCGCCTCCACATCGCTTCTCGAGACCGCGCGTCGGTACGCGGCCGAGATCTCCACCTACAACTCCGCCGACTATGCCGACCTCGATCGGCGAATCCGAGAGATCTCGACGCCCGCCTTCACCCAGACGTACATCGAGTCCTCGCAGGACGCCCGACGCGGATCGACTGCGGCGGAATCGGTCTCGACGGCACAGGCCGACAACGCGGGCATCATGTCATTGGACGACGGCAAGGCGGTGGTGCTGGTGACGCTCGACCAGACCCTGAAGTCCCCGCAGACCGCCCAGGAGTTCCCCGACGGATTCCCGTACCAGTCACGGGTCAAGGTCACTCTCGTCGAGCAGGACGGCCGGTGGCTGATGGACGACTTCGCCGTGCTGTGAGGGAGCTCAGCCGTGCAGCAGGATGCGCATCGCGAGTGCCTCGATCCGCTCCGGTGAGGGCGGTGGGGACTGGCGGGACAGGTCGGTGACCACGTTGAGCGCCGCATGCACGAGGAACCGGGCCTGGGAGAGCGACAGTTCGTCGCGGTCGCGGGTGAGCCAGGTGGCGAACTCGTCGACGGTGATCCGCTGCTGGTTGCGGAGTTCCGCGCGTACCTCCGGGGTCGTGTGCCCGATCTCGGTTTCGTAGATCGCGATCAGATCTGTTGTGCTGGAACTCAACCGGATGTAGGCGGCGAGGATTGCGACGATCGCCTCCCGGGGCGTCGTCGACGCGGCGAGGGCGTCGGCGATCGCCGACGTGACCCGGTCGGTGGCGCGCCAGAACGATGCCTCGAGGATTGCGACCTTGCTGGGGAAGTAGCGATACACACCCGAAGCGGGCAACTCGGCCGCATGCGCGATGTCCTCGATCGTCACGTCCCGGAACCCGCGAGCGGCGAAGAGTTCGATCGCCTCGGTGAGGATGACCTCGCGCTTGGCTGCGGGCGCGAGGCCGGCGACCGTCGGCGGCTCCGGTTCGGTGGACTCGGGGAGGTCGACGTCGAGCAGGCCGGCCGCGGCGCAGCTCATCAGTGCCGTCGCGTCGCGGGCCGGCAATGCGGCGCGGTGCGTCGTCGGACTCGCCGCGACGCTGATCATCGCGGCCGCCATGAGGTTGGCGTCGACCTCGCCGAGCGACGGCCGCAGCCGACGGGCGGCCGCGCGTACGCGTCGGTGCTGATGGACGACGACGTCGCGGACGATCGCGGCGTCGGCCGGTTCGAGATACCGCGATTCCCAGCGATACAGCCCCCCGCGGCGCCGGTTGTCGAACGACGTGGCGGTGATCGCCTCGAGGAGCGCGTGCAACTCCTCCGGCGTCCCCTCGGGAACGGTGTCGAGGACGTCGCGCAGACCGGTGGCGAGTTCGGCGGTGGTCTCGGCGAACAGTGCGTATTTGTTCGGGAAGTGCCGGTACAGCGCAGGCGTGGAGATGCCGACGGCCTCGGCGATGTCGTCGAGACGCACCGCGTGATATCCGCCGTCGCTGAACGCCTTCGCCGCAGAGTCGACGATCATGCGTCGCCGATCGGCTGGACGGCGACGCCGGGCGTCCGATTCGGGACGCGACGTCTGCGGGCGGGCGGTCATGACGACACAGCCTAACCGGAGACCACGTTCTCGTGACACATTTCGGCCGCTCGGACCAAAACAGCAGTAGAAGCGCTCAAGCGCAGCTGATAAGTTAACGAGAATTCTCGTGATCTGCGTCGCACTGTGATAGTAATCTTAGCGATGGCACAGATGTGGGGAGCTGTGTCTATCGAAACCGGCATGAGTGGGGAGAGGTAGTGAGCGACGAGAGCACGCACGGCGGAGTGGTGACGTCCGTGGACGATTCCGGGATCGGGCGGCTGACGATCTCGCGACCCGAACGGATGAACGCCCTCGACGGCGTGGCACATCAGGCGATCGAGGACACGTTGGCGGAGTGGTCGTCTCGGGACGACGTCCGCGTGGTCGTGATCGACGGCGCGGGCGGCAGTTTCAGCGCCGGTGCCGACGTCCGGGGCTTCGCCGAGAGGTCGACCGAGGGCGGCGCGTCCGGGTTCACCCGCGACCAGGCCCGGCAGATCATCTCCGGGGGCTCCGATCTCCTGCGCGCCGTGCGATCGGTCCCGGTCCCGGTGATCGCCTCCGTCGACGGCGCAGCCGCCGGAATCGGCGCATCGCTCGCGCTCGGTGCCGATCTCATCTACACGACGGCACGGTCGTACTTCCTGCTCGCCTTCGTCAACATCGGTCTGATGCCCGACGGCGCCGCGTCGATGTCGTTCGCCACGGCGGTCGGTCGAGTACGTGCCAACGAGTTGGCGCTGCTCGGCGAGAAGCTCCGAGCGTCGGAGGCTCTCGACGCCGGACTCGTCAACGGGGTCGTCGACGACCGCGCCGCGCTCGACGAGGTGGTCGGCACGGTGGCGCACAAGCTTGCGAGCAAGAGCCCCGCCGCGCTACGGCTCACGAAAGCCGCGCTCGATGCCCACACGATGGCCGGGTTCGACGCCGCGATCGAGCGAGAACTCGACGGCCAGACCGAACTGCTCCAGTCCCCGGAGTTCCAGGCGGCGATCACCGCGTTCGCCGGCGCCTCCAAGTGAGCGCTGCGTCGCACCGGACGCACTGCACCACAACCGTTCCCGACCCCACCATCAGAAAGACAACGAGGAGACCGATCGTATGACCGCGACCGTCGACACCTTCAGCGACCTGGCCACCGAGCCACTGCGCTCGCGCCGCAACCACTGGAACAACCAGATCCGCCGGCACGCCTTCATGACCCCGGACAAGCCGGCCCTGAAGTTCTTGGGCAATGTCACCACCTGGAAGGAACTCGACGAGCGCAGCCGGGCCTTCGCCGCCGCACTGAGCCGGCGCGGTGTGCAGTTCGGCGATCGCGTCCTGATCGTCCTGCTCAATCGTTCGGAGTACGTCGAAGCGGTCCTCGGCGCCAACCTGATCGGCGCCATCCCGGTGCCGGTGAACATCCGGATGAGCCCGGCCGAGGTCGCCTTCCTCGTCGACGACAGCGGTGCCAAGGTGATCGTCACCGAGACCCTGCTGGCACCGCTGGCCGACGCCGCGGCCGCCTCCACCGGCGCGATCGAGCACACCATCGTGGTCGGTGGGTCGGACAAGGAGAACCACCTCGACTACGAGTCGCTCGTTGCCGAGGACTCCTCGGATCTCGAGGAGATCGACGTTCCCGAGGAGACCGTCGCGCTGATCATGTACACCTCGGGCACGACCGGAAAGCCCAAGGGCGCCATGCTCACCCACACGAACATGCAGGCGCAGGCCGTCACCTGTCTGCAGGCTCTGCAGACGCGGTCCGACGACATCGGCTCCTGCGTCGCGCCCATGTTCCACATCGCCGGCCTCGGCGCGATGGCGCCGCTGTTCTACATGGGTGCGCTCTCGGTGATCCATCCGCTCGGTGCGTTCGACCCCAACGACATGCTCGACACCATCGAGAAAGAGGGCACCACCTCGATCTTCCTGGTACCCGCGCAGTGGCAGGCCGTCTGCGCCGCGCAGCAGGCCAAACCGCGCGACCTCAAGCTCCGGGTGATCAGCTGGGGTGCCGCCCCGGCGTCGGACACCGTCCTGAATGCGATGAACGAGACCTTCCCCGACGCCCTGAACGTCGCCGTCTTCGGGCAGAGCGAGATGTCGCCCATCACCTGTGTGCTCGAGGGCAAGGACGCCCTGCGCAAGATCGGCTCCATCGGCAAGGTCGTCCCCGCGGTCACCGCGCGCATCGTCGATCCCGAGGGGAACGACGTCGCGCAGGGTGAGGTCGGCGAGATCGTCTACCGGGGCCCGAACATGATGAAGGGGTACTGGCAGAACGAGCAGGGCACGGCGGATGCGTTCGCGGGTGGCTGGTTCCACTCCGGCGACCTGGTCCGCGCGGACGAGGAGGGCTTCCTCTATGTCGTCGACCGCGCCAAGGACATGATCATCTCGGGTGGCGAGAACATCTACTGCGCCGAGGTGGAGAACGCGCTCTTCGGTCACCCGAGCATCACCGAGGCGGCGATCATCGGTCGCGCACACGAGAAGTGGGGCGAGGTGCCCGTCGCGGTCGTCGTTCTCGCCGAAGGTGTGGAGGATCTGACCCTCGCCGACCTCGAGCCGTACCTCAACGAGAACCTCGCGCGCTTCAAGCACCCGAAGGACCTCGTCATCGTCGACGAACTGCCGCGCAACGCCGGTGGCAAGGTCGTCAAGCCGACTCTTCGCCAGAGCTACGGCAGCAAGGACGCCGGCCTGGCCGACTGACGCGTCTTCCCGACGGCAACACCCTCCGACCTGGGCGCGAGCACTCGCGCCCAGGTCGTTGTGTGCTGGTCGGTGCGCGACGCGTCGGACATTCACGGGAGCAAGAAACACCCACTAGAACACGTTCCAATTTTGTGGTTGAGTGACTACTGTCACGTCATGGCGGCAACCGTCGGAGTGAGTAGGTCCTCCCGGTGTGAGACGTCGCCGGGTTCGAACGGAGGAGTTCAGTGAAGACAAAAGGTGCGCTGCTGCGGGAGCACAACAAGCCGTGGGCGATCGAAGAGATCGAGATCGGCGATCCCAAGGCCCACGAGATCAAGATCAAGATGGAAGCCGCGGGCATGTGCCACTCCGATCATCACCTGATGACCGGTGGCATCCCGATGGCCGGGTTCCCGATCCTGGGTGGCCACGAGGGTGCCGGCGTCGTCGCCGAAATCGGCGAGGGGGTCACCGACTTCGAGGTCGGCGACCACGTCGTGCTGTCGTTCATCCCGTCGTGCGGCAAGTGTCCGTCGTGTCAGTCGGGCATGGCCAACCTGTGCGACTTCGGCGCCATGCTGCTGCAGGGCGAAGCCGTCTCGGACAACACCTTCCGCATCCACACCGCGGACGGCGAGAACGTCTACCCGATGACGCTGCTCGGTACGTTCTCGCCCTACATGGTGGTGCACGAGGCGTCGGCGGTGAAGATCGACAAGGACATCCCGTTCGAGGTCGCCGCACTGTGTGGGTGCGGCATCCCCACCGGTTACGGCTCGTCGACCCGCAGCGGCGACGTCCGGCCGGGTGAAGATGTCGCCATCGTCGGTGTCGGCGGCGTCGGTACCGCGGCGCTCCAGGGCGCGGTGATCTCCGGCGCCCGCAACCTGTTCGCGATCGACCCGGTCGAGTGGAAGCGCGAGCAGGCGCTCAAGTTCGGGGCCACGGCGGCGTTCGCGTCGGTCGAGGAGGCCGCCATGGCCATCGCGGAGACCACGCACGGCGGCATGTGCCAGAAGGTGATCGTCACCGTCGGCGAGGTCCACGGCAAGGATGTCGACCTGTGGATGGGGATCACCGCCAAGGGTGGCACCTGTGTGCTGACGGGTATGGGCAACATGCTCGAGAGCGACGTGAACCTCAACCTCGCGATGCTGACCCTGCTGCAGAAGAACCTGCAGGGGTCCATCTTCGGTGGTGCCAACCCGAAGCTCGACATCCCGCAGCTGCTGTCGATGTACAAGATCGGGAAGCTCAACATCGCCGACATGATCACCCGGCAGTACCGCCTGGACCAGATCAACGAGGGTTACCAGGACATGTTGGACGGCAAGAACATCCGCGGTGTCATCCGCTACACCGAAGAGGACTGGTGAGCACCCGGGTAACGTGACCCGATGTGTCTGTCCTTGATTCTCTGACGGAATGGCCCGTCGACCACGTGTCGGCGGCGATCATCACCCGCGACGGGGTCGCCGAGCAGTTCGGCGACCCCGGTCGTGTCTACGAACTCGCCTCGGTCACCAAGCCGCTGGTGGCCTACGCGGTTCTCGTGGCCGTCGAGGAGGGGGCCGTCGAGCTCGACGATCCCGTCGGCCCGCCCGGGTCCACGCTCGCCCATCTCCTGTCACACGCCTCCGGTCTCGCCTACGACACCCATGAGGTCCAGGCGCCGGCAGGGGAGCAGCGGATCTACTCGAGTTCGGGCTTCGAGGTCGCCGCAGACGCGGTGGCCGAGGCCACCGGCATACAGTTCGACCGATACCTCTCGGAAGCCGTGTGCGCGCCGCTGGGGATGTCGTCGACGACTCTGCAGGGCTCGGCCGGGCACGCGGCCCGGTCGAGCGTCGCGGATCTGAGCGCATTCGCCGGGGAGCTCATGAACGCCCGTCTGCTGGCTCCGGAGACGTTCTCGGCCGTGACGTCGGTGCAGTTTCCCGGGCTCGACGGTTTCGTACCGGGCTACGGCAAGCATCGCCCCAACGACTGGGGTATCGGCTTCGAGATCCGTTCGGAGAAGTCGCCGCACTGGACCGGGACGAGAAATTCTCCGCGCACGTTCGGGCACTTCGGACAGGCCGGGACGTTTCTCTGGGTGGACCCGGCGCTCGACGCGGCGTGCGTGGTGTTGACCGATCGGGCCTTCGGGGCGTGGGCCAAGCCGCTGTGGAGCGAGTTCAACGATCGTGTCGTTGATGAACTCTCGTCACAGAACTGAATTTTTCTCGCACCAGAAACTAGCGCAACACGTGCATCATGGGGCACAATCGAGCTTACGAATGTGATATCCGCTGTCGCGAGGTGTGTTGGGGAAGACGTTCCTCGTCGACAACGGAGGTGAACAAGGTGCGCAATCTGAATCAGTTTGCGGACATGACAACAGGAGTGGTGTACATCCACTCGGCGCCGGTGGCGCTGTGCCCGCATGTGGAGTGGGCTCTGTCGTCGACCCTGAATGCGCGCGCCAACCTGAAATGGTCGGCACAGGATGCCGAGCCGGGCATGCAGCGCGCCACTGTCGACTGGGCAGGGCCGGTCGGCACCGCGGCACGTCTGGTGACGGCTCTGCGTGAGTGGTCGGCGCTTCGCTTCGAGGTGACCGAGAACGCGAGCGAGGGCGTCGACGGCGAACGGTTCTGCTACGTCCCGGGTCTCGGCCTC
Organism: Gordonia terrae; assembly: GCF_001698225.1. Classification (NCBI taxonomy): domain Bacteria; kingdom Bacillati; phylum Actinomycetota; class Actinomycetes; order Mycobacteriales; family Gordoniaceae; genus Gordonia; species Gordonia terrae. The sequence continues at coordinate 3,582,028 of NZ_CP016594.1, read as the reverse complement.
TGGCGCGGCTCCACGAGCGCCAACGGTGACGTCATCATCGGCGAGAACCAGTTGCGCTCGATGATCGAATCACAGCCTGACAGCGCCGGTCTCGCCGGCGAGCTCGAAGGCGCACTCGGAACCGCATGGGACAACGCGCTCGAGCAGTACCGCATGGGCGGTGCGGGCGCCGAGGTGACCTGGCTGCAGCAGCGGGTGGGCTAGCGGAGAGCAGACAAGACGACGAGAAGTGCCCCGGTCCTCGTGGACCGGGGCACTTCTCGTCGTCTGCGACGATGCGTCAGAGGGGGATGTTCTTGTGGCGTCCGCGACGTGCGGGTGCGGCCGCGAGCGCTTCGGCGATGATGCTGCGTGTCTGCGCCGGGTCGATGATCTCGTCGACGACGCCGATGGACTGGGCCCGGCCGACACCGCCGGCGATCGCCTCGTGCTCGGCGGCGAGGCGATCGTGCAGAGCCTCACGCTCGTCGTCGGGTGCCGCCGCGAGCGCCTTCTTGTGCAGGATGCCCACCGCGGCCTTGGCGCCCATCACGGCCACCTCGGAACCGGGCCAGGCGAACACAGCGGTGGCGCCGAGCGCGCGCGAGTTCATCGCGATGTAGGCGCCGCCGTAGATCTTTCGTGTCACGAGGGTGACCCGGGGGACCGAGCACTCGGCGAACGCGTGGAGGAGCTTGGCGCCGCGTCGGACGACGCCGTTCCACTCCTGGCCGACACCGGGCAGGTAGCCCGGCACGTCGGTGATGACGATGAGCGGGATGCCGAAGGCGTCGCAGAGGCGCACGAACCGGGAGGCCTTCTCGGCACTCTCCGAGTTGAGGCAACCGCCCATGCGCAGCGGGTTGTTCGCGATGACGCCTACGCTGCGGCCGGACAGGCGACCGAAACCGACGACGATGTTCGGCGCCCACTTGGCTTGCAGCTCTTCGAAACTCGAGATCTCGGTCTCGCCGTCGGCAGCCACGCCCGAGTCGAGCAACTGCTCGACGACGGGGTGGACGTCGTAGGCGCGCCGATTCGACTCGGGCAGCAGGGCCTTGAGGTCGGTGTCACCGGCCTGGGCGTGTTCGCGGTCGAAGTGTCCCTGCTGGGTGAACGTCGACACGAGACGCCGTGCGCGCCACAGGGCGTCGGGCTCGGAGTCGGCGACGATGTGACAGACGCCGGACTTCTTGCCGTGGGTGTTCGGCCCGCCCAGCGACTCCATGTCGACCTCTTCGCCGGTGACGCTCTTGACGACGTCGGGCCCGGTCACGAAGACCCGGCCGGCCGGCGCCATGATCACGACATCGGTCAGGGCCGGTCCGTAGGCGGCGCCGCCTGCGGCGAAACCCACGACAACCGAGATCTGCGGGATGTAGCCGGAGGCGCGCACCATGGCCTCGAAGACCTGGCCGACAGCGTGCAACGCCTCGACACCCTCGGCGAGGCGAGCGCCACCCGAGTGCCAGATGCCGATGACCGGCGCCTGCTCGGTGATGGCGGTGTCGATGGCGTTGACGATGTGCGCACACCCCACGACACCCATGGCGCCGCCCATGACGGTGCCGTCGGTGCAATAGGAGACCGTTCGGACCCCGTGGACCAGACCGACGGCGGCCTGGACGCCCGACTTGTCGCGCGGATGGAGCAGCGACATCGTGCCTTCGTCGAAGAAGTTGGTGAGCCGCAACAGGGGGTCGCGGGGATCGGCAGCTTCTTCGCGGCCGGCAACGGGAGCCAAGGTCGTCATCGATGTCTCCTGGGTGTCGGGGGTGTGGCGGGAGTGCTCAGTAGCGACCGAAGGCGAGCGCCACGTTGTGCCCACCGAAACCGAACGAGTTGTTGATCGCGTAGTCGATCTGCCCGTAGCGGGGTTCACCGTGCACGACGTCGATGTCGCATTCCGGGTCCAGGTTCTCGAGGTTGAGGGTCGGCGGGATGACGCCTTCCTCGATGCTCTTGATGGTCAGGACCGATTCGAGCGCGCCGACGGCACCGATGGAGTGTCCGAGGGCGGACTTTGGCGCGTACACCGCGGCGTGCTGGCCGATGGCGGCGAGGATGCCCGCTGCCTCGGCGGTGTCGCCGATGGGGGTCGACGTCGCGTGTGCGTTGATGTGGCTGATGTCGGAGCGCTGCAGACCGGCTGTCTGCAATGCCCGGGTCATGGCCCGCGCGTTGCCCTGTCCACTCGGGTCGGGAGCGACCAGGTGGAAACCGTCGGAGGTGATGCCCGTGCCCAGCAGGCGGGCGTGGATGTGTGCACCGCGTGCTCGAGCGTGTTCTTCGCGTTCGAGGATCAGCATCGCCGAACCCTCACCGAAGACGAAGCCGTCGCGATCCTTGTCGAACGGTCGCGAGGCGGCCGCGGGGTCCTCGTTGCGCGTGCTCATCGCACGCATCATCGAGAACGCGGCGATCGGCACCGCGTCGATGTGTCCCTCGACGCCGCCGGTGACGACCATGTCGGCGTCACCCATGACGATGTGGCGCCAGGCGTGCGCGATGGCCTCGGCACCGGACGAGCAGGCCGAGACCGGGGTGATCACGCCGGCGCGTGCGCCGACGTTGAGTCCCGCGACGGCCGCCGGTCCGTTCGGCATCGCCATCGAGACGGCGAGGGGGGAGACCTTGCGGTAATTGCCGGTGCCCTCCATGGCCTGGACCGCGTCGACCATTGCGTCGGCGCCGCCCTGGCCGGTGCCGATGACGACCGCGAGGCGGTCCTTGTCGACGTCGGGTTCACCGGCCTGCGCCCAGAGGCGCTTGCTCATGACGTGGGAGATGCGCTCGACGTAGGCCATCCGCCGGGATTCGATGCGCGTGACCTCTTCGGCGGGATCCTGGAGCAGACGACCGCCGATGCGCACCGGGAGGTTGTACTTGGTGATGAAGTCGTCGGTCAGCTCACGGATGCCCGATTCGCCGGCCAGCAGGTTCTTCCAGGTCGAGTCGAGATCCCCACCCAACGAGGTGGTGGCCACCATGGAGGTGACCACCACACTCGGGAAGTTCCCACCCAGCGTGGAGTACTCGCGGAGGGAAGAGGGGGTCATCAGGCCTCGTCTGCCTCGACCTGCGCCTTGATGGCAGCTGCGGCCTCGGGGTTCTCGTTCTCGAGCTTCTGGATGTAGGCGACCGCGTCGCCGACGGTGCGCAGGCCGGCCAGATCCTCATCGGGGATCTTCACGCCGTACTTGTCCTCGGTCTGCACCGCGATCTCGACCATGGACAGCGAGTCGATGTCGAGGTCGTCGACGAACGACTTCTCGAGGGTCACCTCGGACGGCTCGATGCCGGTGACTTCCTCGATGATCTCGGCGATGCCGGCAATGAGTTGTTCCTGGGTGGCAGCCACTGTGTGGTTCCCTTTCCGTTTTCCTACGTGGATGTGAGATTTCCGGAGCGCAGCACGGACCGAGCGGTCCGCGCGCTTGGACACGCCGGCATCAGAGCCGGCGTTCCGGGGGTCGCGGACTACCCGCGACCGCTATCCAAGTTCGGTGATCTTCGTGATGTCGCCGGGCTCCTTGAGCGCCAGCGCGGGAGTGCCCTTGAGTTCGCGCTTGGCGATACCCACCAGCGTCCCCGCCGGGGGCAGTTCCACCACGGCGTCGGCCGAGTGGTCCCGCAGGTACGCCGAGCAGAGATCCCAGCGGACCGGCTTGGTCACCTGTCCCACCAGTTTTGTCAGCGCATCGGCGCCGTTCGTTACAGGCTGGCCGTCGGAGTTCGACAGCAGTGTGCGGACGGGGTCGGACGGGGTGATCTGTGCTGCGGCAGCGGCGACGGCCTCCTGGGCCGGAGCCATGAAGTGCGTGTGGAACGCGCCGGCGACGGCGAGCTTGCGGATGCGAGCCTTCTCCGGCGGCGACGCGATGAGTTCGTCGATCTGGGCGACCGCGCCGGCGGCGACGATCTGACCCGCCGCGTTGCGATTGGCGGGGACGAGGTCGAGTTCGTCGAGGCGCGCGAGCACCGCGGCCTCGTCGCCACCGAGAACGGCAGCCATGGTCGTGGGCTCGAGCGCGCAGGCCTTGGCCATCTCGGCACCTCGGATCGCGGCGAGCGTGACCGCTTCGTCGGCCGAGATCACACCGGTGATGGCCGCAGCGGCCAGTTCACCCACCGAATGTCCGGCCACGACGGCGTCGGCAGCAAGCTCGCCGTTCTTGCGGACCTCGTCGTAGGCCAGCAGCGCCGCGACCACGACGAGCGGTTGGGTCACCGCGGTGTCGGTGATCTCCTCCGCCGTGGCGGTGGTGCCGAGTCCTTCGAGGTCCAGCTGGATGAGCTTGGACCAGGTGGCGAGCTGGTCACGCGCGCCCGGCAGTTCGAGCCAGGGCACGAGCATTCCGGGTGTCTGTGAGCCCTGTCCGGGGGCAAGCATCGAAAGCACGTGACCAGAGAACACCCTTTGCCCGTGGGATGTGGGTGTGGAGAAGCATGAACCTTGTCGCCGCCTTTTGTGGGGTTCCCACAAAGGTGACCTACAGGTCACCTGGTTCGTCACCAGTCCGAGATTTGTTACCGAACCGTGTTCTTAAGGCTTCTATCAGCACAAACGGTGAATCGGACATGAAACCGGTGTGACTCATGTGGCTGATGAATGCGATTTGTGCCGGAAGTGTGTCAGTCGACCCACCGTCGACGCGACCCTCAGAACGTAAGCGTCGCGAGGGTTAGTTGGGTCACGTCCTGTGATTTCCGAAATTTTCTTCAACCGGTAGCGGACCGTATTTGGATGTATGTACAGAATCCGAGCGCACGATTCTACCGAGCCGCCGGAGTCGAGGTAGGCGTCGAGCGTCGTCGTCAACGTCGAGCCGCCCTCGGCCAGCGGTAGGACAAGGGATTCCACCAAAGCGGTCATCGCTGACTCGTCGCCGTTGAGCGCGCGTTCGGGGAGCAGTTCGAGGCTGTGGACCGGGCGCGGGGCATTCGGCCAGCCCGCCACCGCCTCTATTCCGGCCATCGCCTCGGTCGCACTCGTGTGCGCACTGCCGAGGTTCGGCATCGTCGGTCCGATGACGACCGGGGCATCGGCGAAGTGGGACAGCAGCGCGCCGACGAACTTCTCGGTCGGACGGGCCGGACCGCTCACGATGGCCACCAGTACCGAACCCTGCACCACCGAGAGGGCAGACCGGTCGAAGGACTTGGCCGTGTTGTGGATCGCCAGCGGCACCGAGACGTTCTGTTCCGGCGGCGGGGTCCCGACGATGACCGTGGCGGGTGCATCCGATTCCCAGTTGAGTGCTGCTGCGCGAGACAGCAACTGGGCTCCGGTGTCCCCGCGGACGACCGCGTCGACGACCAGGGCCTCGAGCCGGGAATCCCACGCACCCCGCGACTCCGCGGCCGAGGCGTAGATGGATGCCGCGGCGAAGCCGATCTCCCGTCCGTACCGCAGCACCGACTCGGTGAGCGCGCGGAGCTGGGCATCGTTGCGGGCCAGGAGCGGGAGCCACTTCTCGAAGAACTCCATCGCCACGCGGACCATCTCGACGGTCTGCAGGAGGGTGATCCGGCGGGCGAGATCCTGGGGAACGACCTGGAAGGCCTGAACCGTGAACTTCACGTTGCCCTCGGGGTCCTGAATCCACTCGACGAAGTTCACCACCGCGGTCTGTACGACGAGCTGCACGCTCGCGCGCTGTGCGGCATCGAGATCGGAGAAATACGGCAGCTGGTCCTGCATGGAGTGGACCGCCTCGGTGGCGAGGCGGCCGCTGTACTGCTTGACCCGCCGCAGCAGCGTGTCGGGGAGCGCGTCGTGCACGGTGGCGGGGGCCGGTACATGGGCACCCCGCTCACCGAACACGTCCGCGGGTGGTGACTTCCTGTTCACGCGGGCATCGGACACGACCTCAATCTAGACCTTCGGGTCGGGAGGAGTCCCCGGCCGTGGGCGAGACGAGGCCGCGTCTGTCGACGCGATGCTCAGGCGACGCCCGGATCGCTGGTCTGCTCGGGTGCGGCCGAGACATCGTCGATCCGGTACTTGTCGGCGGCCTGCTTGGCGACCGACATCTCGATGTTGCCGTCCCGGGCGAGCGCGACGAGCACGGCGACCACGATCGACTCGGCGTCGACGTTGAAGAACCGGCGCGCCGCCGGACGGGTGTCGGAGAACCCGAAGCCGTCCGTGCCGAGCGTGAGGTAGGTGCCCGGGAGGTAGGCGCGGATCTGCTCTTGCACGCCACGCATGTAGTCGCTGACACCGACGAACGGGCCGGCGGCGTCGGCGAGCAACTCGGTCAGGTAGGCCGGGGCCGGTTCGGCCCCCGGATCGCGCACCGCCTCGCGGTCGGCGCGGATGCCGTCGCGGGCGAGTTCGCTCCACGAGGTGACCGAGTAGACGTCGGCGCCGACGTTCCATTCCTCCGCGAGCAGGTCGGCGGCGCGCAGCGCGTCGGGCATGGTCACGCCGGAGACGAGGATGTTGGCCGGATGCTGCTTGCCCTCGGCAGCCTTCTGGAACCGGTACGCGCCCTTGACGATGCCGGCCGGATCGAGCCCCTCGGGCTTGGCCGGTTGACTTATCGGCTCGTTGTAGACGGTCAGGTAGTAGAAGACGTTCTCCGGGTCGTCGCCGTACATGCGCTCGATGCCGCGCTCGACGATGTGGCCGAGCTCGTAGGCGAAGGCCGGATCGTAGGCGACGACGGCAGGATTGGTGGCCGCCAGCAGCGGGGAGTGCCCGTCGGCGTGCTGGAGTCCCTCGCCGGTCAGCGTGGTGCGGCCCGCGGTCGCGCCGATGACGAAGCCGCGCGCCATCTGATCGGCCGCCGCCCAGAAGCTGTCGCCGGTGCGCTGGAAGCCGAACATGGAGTAGAAGATGTACAGCGGGATCATCGGCTCGTCGTGGGTCGAGTACGACGTGCCGACCGCGGCGAAGCTGGCGGCCGACCCGGCCTCGTTGATGCCCTCGTGGAGGATCTGGCCCTCCGAGCTCTCCTTGTAGGCGAGCATCAGTTCGGCATCGACCGAGGTGTAGAGCTGCCCGTTGCGGTTGTAGATCTTGAGGGTCGGGAACCACGAGTCCATCCCGAACGTGCGCGCCTCGTCGGGGATGATCGGGACGATGCGCTTGCCGATCTCCTTGTCGCGCAACAGATCCTTGAAGACACGTACGAGCGCCATGGTGGTGGCGACCTGCTGCTTGCCCGAGCCCTTCGAGGTGGCCTTCAGCGCCGAACTCATGTCCGCCTTCAGGACTTTGGACTTCGTGCGCCGGCTCGGCAGGAAGCCGCCGAGGGTCTTGCGCCGGTCGAGCATGTACTGGAGTTCCGGTGAGTCCTTGCCGGGGTTGTAGTACGGCGGCAGATACGGATCCTTCTCGAGCTGCTCGTCGGTGATCGGGATTCGCGTGCTGTCGCGGAAGGCCTTCAGGTCATCGAGCGTCAGCTTCTTCATCTGGTGCGTCGCGTTGCGACCCTCGAAGTGCTTGCCCAGCGTGTAGCCCTTGATGGTGTGGGCCAGGATCACCGTCGGTTGGCCCTTGTGGGTCATCGCCGAGGCGTAGGCCGCGTGGATCTTGCGGTAGTCGTGACCGCCGCGCTTGAGGTTCCAGATGTCGGCGTCGGAGAGGTCCTTGACGAGTTCCTTGGTGCGCGGGTCACGGTTGAAGAAGTGCTCGCGGACGAAGGCTCCGTCGTTGGCCTTGTAGGTCTGGAAATCGCCGTCGGGGGTGGTGTTCATCAGATTGACCAGCGCACCATCGCGGTCGGCGTGCAGCAGCGAGTCCCACTCACGTCCCCAGATGACCTTGATGACGTTCCATCCGGCACCGCGGAAGAAGGATTCGAGTTCCTGGATGATCTTGCCGTTGCCGCGCACCGGACCATCGAGACGCTGCAGGTTGCAGTTGATGACGAAGGTCAGGTTGTCGAGGCCCTCGGTGGCCGCGAAGCTGGCGAAGCCGCGCGATTCCGGCTCGTCCATCTCGCCGTCGCCGAGGAATGCCCACACGTGCTGGTCGGAGGTGTCCTTGATGCCGCGGTCATGCAGGTAATGGTTGAAACGTGCCTGGTAGACCGCGTTCATCGGGCCGAGGCCCATGGAGACAGTGGGGAACTCCCAGAAGTCGGGCATCAGGCGCGGGTGGGGGTACGACGGCAGGCCGCCGCCCTCACCCGCGTGGCTGTGTTCCTGCCGGAAGCCGTCCATGCGGGCCTCGTCGATCCGGCCTTCGAGGTAGGCGCGGGCGTAGATGCCCGGGGAGGCGTGGCCCTGGATGAAGATGTGGTCGCCGCCGCCGGAGTGATCCTTGCCGCGGAAGAAGTGGTTGAAGCCGACCTCGTACAGCGATGCCGACGAGGCGTAGGTGGAGATGTGACCGCCGACGCCGACGCCCGGGCGCTGCGCCCGGTGCACCATGATCGCGGCGTTCCAGCGGATCATCTGGCGGAATCGGCGCTCGACGTCCTCGTCGCCGGGGAACCAGGGCTCGGCCTCGGTGGGAATGGTGTTGACGTAGTCGGTGGAGGTGAGCGCGGGGATCGACACGCGCTTCTCGCCGGCGCGTTCGAGGAGTCGCAGCATCAGGTACCGGGCGCGACCGGGGCCGGCGGCATCGAGGAGCGCGTCGAACGAGTCGAGCCATTCGTCGGTCTCGTCGGGATCGATGTCGGGCAGATAGGACGCGACTCCTTCGCGGATGACCCGGACTCGTTGTCCGGCGGCGCGTCCGTTCGAGCGGGGGCCGGTGTTCCCGGCTTGTTCGCTCGGCGGGACGTCCTGTGTCGCATGGTCCATCTGGTTGGTCACGGTGATGCCTACTCCCTCTGACAGGCCGGACTCGGGGTGGTGGTCCGACTGCATGGCGTCGGGCACCGCGCTCCGATGTTGTGCGGTGCCTCCCTTCATCGTGCCCCATGTGGGGTGGCTTGGCACCGGGTGGATCCTTGTCGGGTGTCGCGATCGCCGGGATGCGGTAGCGTCCAGAAACGGTTACTGACCAGTAGGGGGAGTGAATGCCGGATCGAGGAGCGGTGGCGGCCGCGAGCCACCGCGGCCGTGTCGTCCGGTCGACGATCGCAGCCACCATCGCCCTCGGGGCCGCGCTGACGGGTGCATGCGCCACCACGGTCGGCGGCGCGGGCACCCCTGCACCGGGCGAGGTCGCCGGCTACCGGTCCGAGCTGTCGGCCTCGGCGGCCGCCGAGGTGCGGGCCGAGGGGGTCGAGCTGTGCCGCGAATCGATGGCGTCGATGGTCGTGATGGTCCGCGGGTTCAACGCCTTCGTCGCCCGGCTGAACGTCGCACAGTCGTATCCCGGCGTCGGCGACCTCGACGAGAAGGCACGGGCCAGTCTGATCGCCGGTGCCGATCAGATCCGACCCAAGATCACCGCGACCGCCCCGGTCGACGTCTCGACGCCGGCGCGGACCTTCCTCGAGTCGACCGCGAAGCTGGAGAATGCCATCCGTCGTGAACTGAGTGCCGGCCTGAATCCGGTGTCGGGGCAGTGGTCCCGTGACAAGCAGCGGCTGCTCGACGTGTGCGGCGGCTACACGCCGCTGCCGGCAACATCGTCGGCCACCCCGCGCTCGTCCGCCCCCTCGACGACGTCGGCTCGCCCGGGCGGTTAGCGTCGCCCCGCTCGGGGTAGGCACAGGCCGATCGCGAAACGCCCGAAATCCCTGACGGCGTTCGGCTTGCAATGTGAGGCTTTAGGCTGTTGCCTATGCTGACAGGCGAACGGCGTGCGGAAGCGTACGCGGATTCGGCACAGACGACACACACAACGATCCACACATCTTCAGGAGGTCACGCGCGGTGGTAGCCGCCACAGACGGTAGCAACGCCCAGAAACTGGGCTTGACCGCAGGCTTGGTCGTGCAGGAACTCGGCTGGGACGAGGACACCGACGACGAACTGCGCGCTGACATCGAGGACGCGATCGACGCCGAGATGGTCGACGAGGATGCCGACGACGTGGTCGACGTCGTGGTCCTCTGGTGGCGCGACGGCGACGGTGACCTCGTCGACGCCCTGATGGACGCCATCGGTCCGCTCGCCGAAGACGGTTTCGTGTGGGTGCTCTCGCCGAAGACGGGCCAACCCGGCTACGTCGATCCGAGCGAGATCGCCGAAGCGGCCCCGACCGCGGGGCTCACGCAGACCTCGGCCATCAGTCTCGGCGACTGGTCGGCGGCCCGGTTGGTCCAGCCCAAGGCCCGCGCGGGCAAGAAAGCATGAGCGGTGCTCTGCCTTCTGCGCCCCTGACCGTCGGCGACCGGGCACCGGACTTCGCCCTTCGCGACCAGAACAATCAGCTCGTGTCGCTCTCGGCACTGCGAGCCGAACGCAATGTGCTCGTGGTGTTCTTCCCGCTCGCGTTCACCGGCACCTGCCAGGGCGAGTTGGGCTACATTCGCGACCAGCAACCGCGCTTCGAGAACGACGACGTGACGACGGTGACGGTGTCGGTCGGTCCCTCGCCCACCCACAAGGTGTGGTCCGCAGCGCAGGGATTCCTGTTCCCGCTGCTGTCGGACTTCTGGCCGCACGGTGACACCGCGCGTGCCTACGGCGTCTTCAACGAGGATCGTGGTTACGCCAATCGTGGAACCTTTCTCGTCGACCGAGACGGCGTGATCGTCTTCGCCGACATGGTCGGTCCGGGCGAGGTGCGCGAGAACGCCGTCTGGGACAAGGCTCTCGGCGTCATCGCCTGACCGGGCCCTCGGTCATCCACGCGAGCCGTTGCCAGACGGCCCCCATCTCCGGTCGTCTGTCGGGATCGAGATCGAGCATGTGACCGAGCAACTCGACGAGTTCGTCGGGCACATGGCCGCGCGCACCGACACCGGGCGACATCGGTCTGATCGACGTCGGGCGACCGCGAGTGCGGAGTCGCCCGATGCCCCGCTCCGACCACGGCGGGATCGCGCCGTACGGTCGCCGCGACGTCAACACCTCGAAGAGCGTGACGCCGAGGGCGAAGACGTCCGCGGCGGGACCCAGAGCGACGCCGACGGCCTGCTCGGGCGGTAGATACCCGCGCGTTCCGGAGCCGTCCCGTCGCTCGCCGGGGCGGCCGAGGATCCCGAGGTCGATCAGGATCGCCTGCCCGCCGTGGATGATGACGTTCGACGGTTTCACATCCAGGTGGATCCAGTTGTGACTGTGCAGATGGTGAAGTGCCGCCGACAACTGCACACCCAACTGCAGCACATCGTGGGTGCTGAGCGGACCGTTCTCGATCGCTGCGTCGAGGGTGGCGCCGGGGATGGTCTGCATCGTGAAACCCACCAGGCTCGATTTGTCCGGCGGCAGCATCCCGTAGCCGCGCACCAGATGCGGTGAGCGAGATCGGCGAGCACGTGTCCCTCGCGACGGACGGACTCCGCGACCTCCTCGTCGTGACACCGATGCCTGCGGATGACCTTGAGGATGCACCGTGTGCGACGTCCGGTGTCGAAGGCGTCCCAGGTGGCGGTCCGCTTGCCGAACGCCAGCGGGGCGAGAGGTTCGGTCGAGGCCGGTGGTCGGCTCGTCGAGGATGAGGAGCCCGCCGCCGCGGAGGAGTCCACGGGCCACGTTGAGTCGTTGGCGTTGTCCACCGGAGAGGGTGCGGCCACGCTGTCCGATGCGTGTGTCGTAACCGTCCGGGAGCCGACTGATGAAGTCGTGGGCATCGGCGCGTCGAGCGGCTTCGGCGATCTCGGCCGCGGTGGCGTCGGGTCTGGCGAACGCGATGTTCTCCGCGACGGTCGCGTCGGACAGCAACATCTCCTGGGCGACGACGGTGACCGCGGCGCGGACGGAGCGGCGTGTGGCGAAGGCAAGATCGTTGTCGTCCAACAGAACTGATCCGAGCGCGGTTGTAGCGAGCCGTCCAGCAGGCGGGTGAGCGTCGTCTTGCCCGCACCGCTGCCGCCGGTGACTGCGACGCGTTCGCCGGGTGCGATTGTGAGTTCCAGATCACGCACGGCGTCGGAGTCCCGGCCGGGGTACCGCGCGTGGACCTGGCGGAGGGAGGCCCCCGCGGCGTCCGCCGGGAGGTCCAGCGCATGAGGCGGGTCGGTCAGGGCGGGCTCGTCCAGCAGTTCCTGTACCCGTTCGATGCCTGCGGTGGCGGCGAACAGCGAGGGCAGCAGATTCCCGAGATCGCGTACCGGCCGAAAGCAACTCCCCAGGAGCGCGAGGAACGCAAGCACCTCGCCCAGGGTCATGCGCCCGGCGGCGAGCGCCCACACACCGAGACCGATGACCACGAGCACACCGAGGAGTTCGAACAGGCCCACCAACGGCAGGAACAAAGCGCGGACCCGACTGGCCACCAGCTCGGCGTCCATGATCGCGAGATTCTGTCGCTCGTACCGCTCGATCGCGGTCGGCTCCTGGTTGAGGCCCTGCACGAGGGCGGCATTGGCGAGGTGCTCCTCGGTGATCGCGCCGAGTGACCCGGCCCGCCGCCGCTCGCGCGACGCGGACTTGGTGAAGTCGGCGAATCGAATTGCCGCCCAGGAGAACAGCGGCACGACGACCATGGATGCCAGCGCCAGCCACAGATCCATCCACATGAGGGCGATGACATAGACGACAAGCGTGGCCGATTGTCGGAAACCCCACGTCAGGTGACGGACCATGAACGACTCGACCGTACCGATGTCAGAGGTGAGACGACTCATCACATCGCCGAGGCGCAGATGGTCGAGGCGGTGGGAGGGCAGCGCCAGCACATGTGCGAATGCATCGCGCCGGAGTGTGGTGAGAAACCGCTGGGAGATCCAGGTGCCCAGATAGTCGTCGGCTCCGTCGATCACCGCGGCCAGCAGGTTGAGCGCGATGTAGATCCCCGCGATGGAGGCGAATGGGCCGAGATCGGCCGGCACCAGCACATCGTCGACGAGTCTCTCGAACAGTGCGATCTTGGCGACGGCGATCAGCGCGGGGATCACCGACAGCGTGAGGCCGGCGAGCAGCCACCACCGGACGGGACGAAGCCGTGGCGCGAACGTGCGAAAGACTTGCAGCACAGTCAGAGTCGCGGAGTGTTCCACGAGCGGTCGGTCATGGTGCGGGGGCGCAACAGCGCGGAGAGCGATGGTCGCGAGGCCATGACGGGAGACATCCATCCGTGTGTCGTGACCGTTCCGCCGGTGGTCCCGAGCGGAACGGTTCTCACTCTCATGGGCGTCGATGAGGTCTCCGTGAGCAGCACATGAGAGATCTTTCATCGACGTCTGTGGGTGTCGTCCGGGAATGTCGAGTGGCATCGTGGAGGCGGAAACCCGGTTGCCGCCGTGAGCATTCGACGCTTTGATGTGAGAGCCCGCGACCCGGGCGCTCACGAAAGGAAACCCCATGCCGACCATGGCGTCGCCCAAGGTGCTCAATTACGCATCGCACGTGGACGACAACACCCTGACCCAGGCGGCCCAGACCGCCCGGATGCCGTTCGTACATCCGCACATCGCCCTGATGCCCGACGCACACTTCGGGAAGGGTTCTGCGGTGGGCACGGTCATCCCGACGACCGGTGCGGTGATCCCGGCCGCCGTCGGCGTCGACATCGGCTGCGGAATGATCGCGGTGCAGACGCGACTGCGCGCCGAGGACATCGACGGGATGGATCTCGGCCGACTGCGGGCGAAGATCGAGGACGCGATCCCACTGTCGCCCGGCAACTACAACCGTGGGATCGACCGTTTCGCGTTCACCCGGGCACGGATCGACTCGCTCGACGAGCAGGCGACGAACGACGGTGTGGACCTGTCGCATTCGCCGAAGTGGCGGGAACAGCTGGGCTCGCTCGGCGGAGGCAACCACTTCATCGAAACGTGCCTCGACGAGGGGGACGTGGTGTGGCTGTTCCTGCATTCGGGTTCCCGGGGTGTCGGCAACAAGATCGCGCAGAAGCACATCAAGATCGCTCAGCGGTTGTGCCGCCAGTGGTGGATCAAGCTGCCGAACGCCGACCTCGCCTACCTGCCGCAGGGGGCCCCGGAACTGACGGCGTACCTGCGGGATCTGTCCTGGGCCCAGCGGTTCGCGTTCGAGAATCGGGCCGAGATGATGGATCGTTTCGTCGCGGTGTTCGCGGAGTGGTTCGGCGACAACGTCTCCGGTGGACTCGACGACCGGTCTGAGTCGCTGGAGGTGGACCGGATCAACTGCCACCACAACTACACCGTGCGGGAAACGCACGCGGGCAAGGACGTGTGGCTCACCCGGAAGGGAGCGATCGACGCCCACGAGGGCGTCCGTGGTGTCATCCCGGGTTCGATGGGAACCCGATCGTATGTGGTGCGGGGCAAGGGCAATCCGGCCGGGTTGTGCTCGGCGCCGCACGGTGCCGGCCGCCGGTACTCTCGGAGTGAGGCGCGACGGCGTTTCACCGCCGACGATCTCGCCACCCGGATGGCGGGGATCGAGTACCGGCACGGTGACGAGTGGGTCGACGAGATCCCCGATGCGTACAAGGACATCGATCAGGTGATGGCCGACGCCGCCGATCTCGTGGACATCGAGCACACCCTGCGGCAGATCCTCAACGTCAAGGGGACGTGACCGGCCGGCGCCGGACCACGAACAGGACGAATCCCGAAGGCGCCGAGCGCCTTCGGGATTCGCCTGACACCGCCGGCGAGGAGGTTCGGTGGCCGGCGGTGTTGCTCACTTGCCGGTCAGCTTGTCCTTGATGTTCGACGCGGCGTCCTTCACGTTCTCCACGCCGTCCTTGACAGCAGCGGAGAGCTGATCGCCCTTGCCCTCGCTCTTGAGCTGCTCGTCACCGGTGACGTCCCCCGCTGCCTCCTTGGCCTTGCCCGAGAGATCTTCGGCCTTGTTGCCGACCTTGTCGCTGAATCCCATTTCTATGCTCCTTCTTCTCATTTGAGACGGCGGCCCCCGATGAGCCGTCCGTCGAGTTCGCGGGTCCAGGGTCACCGATCGAGATGGACGAAAGCCTGGACGTGCACGCCGGACTCGCCGAGAGCCCTCCGGATCGCGGCGACGGCGTCGGCGACGGGTGCGGTGACCTCGTCGAAGCCCCGGTTGGGCTTCGCCGAGACCTCGAGTCGGATGATGCTGCGTGACCGGTCGTCGATCGCCTTTGCTGTCACCTTCTGGAACAACGGGTTGCCTGCGAGTTCCTCTGCGGCCGCGTTGGCGATCAGCTTCGGTGCGACGGTGAGGGTTCCGGTCTGGTCGGAGCCGTCGAGCAGGGCGTCGTCGACCGCTCGGGGTCGTATGTTGGTGGCCAGCAACAGCAGACCCCAGCCGAGGGTGATCACGGTGACCCCGACCAGCACCCAGATCCACCAGGACGCCTGGGTTGCATCGAGAGCGGCGCGCTCGTCGAGACGGTCGACCCACCCGGCCACCGGCTCGGCGTCGACCCGCCAGGCCACGGCCCCGGCGCCGACGACGATGAGCAGCAGGGCGACGAGCCCGACCGACAGTCGGTGTGCGGTTGCGGGAAGACGGTTCATCGGACGCTCCTCGTTCCGCGCTCACGCAGGCGTACGACGACTCGCGGCGGCGATTGCAGATCAGCGGCCACCGAGTCGGCCGTGGTCTCGATGAGTGCGCGGTCGGCGACCTGTGTCCGCACGCCGACCGTGCAGGTCATCTTGCGACGGGTCACCACCGTGTCGGCGTCGAGTACGCCGGGAAGGTCGGAGACAGCGGCGCTGCACCGTCTCGCGACATCACCGGGACGCGTCCACATCCCGTCTCCGCCGGCGAGTTCGAGATGTGTCCGGCGTCGTGGCTTGATCGCGATCCACACCAGGATCAGGCCCAGGAGGATGGCCCCGACGGCGGCGGGCCACATCCAGTTCTGCCACTGCAGGTCGGCGATCCACTCGGCGGCGGTGACCGACCACGCGCGACCGTCCAGCCAGTTGGCGTTGACGGCGATGTCTCGCACGGCCACCGCGCCCAGTGCGATGAACGCGAGCCCCAGTGCGGCGCCGGCGATCGCGGCGCCGGGCAGGGCCGCGGGCGGAAAGACGTGCCCGGGTTCGCCGGTCCGCTCGCTGTCGAGCGTGGCGCGATCGGGTGCGACTTCGGCGTGAGTTGTCATCGTCGTGCCCCCGTCTCGGTGCTGATGGTCGGAGTGAAGGCCGCGGTGTCGTGCGGCGGATCTGCCGCGTCCGGTGCGTCCGACGGCGGGTTCGCCTGCGGCACATCGGGCTGCGTGTCCTCGCGGACCGGCGGCAGGTCGACGTACCCCCGTTGCCGGCGTCGGATGGCCTGCCGTGGCTCGAACTTGGACACCGTCACGTCGACGCGCAGTGGGACGACCCCGGTGAGGCGCTCGACCTCGGCGGCGACGTGATCGCGGGTGCGGCGCGACACCTCGGCTACTGCGCACGGCCACTCGAGTGCGAGGGAGAGCGTGATCCGGGTGCCGCCGGCATGAATGCTCGCCGTGGGCAGGGTGGACCGCTCGCCGACCGGCCCCAGGACCGAGCCGACTCCGCCGCGATGGCGGACGACGCCCGGGATGTCGAGAGCCGCACGGGCCGCGACCTTTTCCAGGACGCGGTCGGCGATGGTGAGCGTCCCGGGTGGCGAGACGTCCCCGGACGGGCCGCCGCCCGGCACGGGCCCGCCGGTGTGCTGCTCAGCCACGACCCCGGCTCCGCAGGAGCGCACCCAGGTCGATGGCGCCGTCCCGGTTGAGACCCAGCACCAGTCCCGCGGCTCCGAGCACGACGGCCAGCAGGAAGCCCGCCAACCCACCGGCGACGGCGGCCAGAGCCAGGAGGAGCCCCACGAACAGGCCCACGACTGCGTTGTTCATTCCGCTTCCCCTTCGTTCGGACTCGGCTTCGAGCTCACGCTGATGTCCGCCACGGTCACCGAGACCGGTCTCGCAGCAACCGTCTCGGCGGTGTCGCGCACCTTCGCGGCCACGCTCTGGAGGTCGTGCGCCGCATCGACGACGATGTGGACCTCACCGCTGTCCTCGGCCAGGGACACACCCGGGACCCGATGTCCGGGAAGATAAGTGGCGATCTCGCCGAACAGTCCACTGTGTAGGTCGTGCACACCCGGGACCGCGAGTACGGCGGCAGCGAGGCGATCTGCCAGTGCGCCGCCCTCCTCCGTCCGCGCGTCCGGGAGGTCCGACGTCATCACTGGACCCGCGGGGTGGTGTTCGACTCCTGCTCGTCGTCGCCGAACGCGATGTCGTGGACGGTCACGTTGACCTCGGTCACCTCGAGGCCGGTCATCTGCTCGATCGCGCTGATCACGTTGCGTCGGATGGCTGCTGCGAGCTGATGGATCGCCACGCCGTACTCGGCCACGATCGAGACGTCGACGGCGGCCTGACGCTCACCGACCTCGACCTCGATTCCCTGGGTTGTGCTCACCGTCGTGCCCGGCAGGACGTCGCGGACCCGGCCGACCACGCGCTCGGTGGTGCCGCCCAGGTCGTGGACCCCGTCGATCTCCCGAGCTGCGATCCCGGCGACCTTCGCGACGACGATGTCGGCGATGGAGGTGCGTCCGCGGTCGCCGGTCGACTCACGGCGGGCGAGTGCACGCCCTGCAGCAGCGTCGGTACGCGACGCGTCGACAGCGGCGTCCTCGTGTGTGGCGTCCTTGGTGGTGGTGGCGCTTGCGGACATGTCGAACTCCTTCGGTCGTCGTGTCTTCTTCGTAGACGGACCGCGTTCGGATGATGCGTTATCGCAAAGGCTGTTCACGATCCGTCTGTAAGGTCTGTCGGGACGGACGGGGGGAGTTGCACGGATGAAACCCAGTGATTCGGCTCACAGGCAATCGCTCGACCTGTCCGAGCTCGGCGACGACGAGCTCGCGGGCGCCGCGTCGGTCGGCGACACCGAGGCATTCGACGTGCTCGTCCGACGCGTGACACCCGGTCTGCTGCGGTACATGTCGCGGATGGTCGACGGCAGGCAGACCGCCGAGGACCTCACCCAGGAGACCTTGCTGGATGCATGGAAAGGGTTGCCCGACTTCGCGTTCCGGAGCAGCTTCCGCACCTGGATGTTCACCATCGCGCACCGGAAGGCAGTCGACTACCACCGTCGCCGACGCGATGTACCGTTCGACGACGAGCGGTTCGCCGAGCTCGAAGCGGCCGGACCGCTGCCGGCCGACATGGCCGAGCGGAGTCTGCTCATCGATGCCCTGCGCGCCGAACTGGACAATCTCCCCGCCAATTCGCGCGCCGCGTGGTGGCTCAAGGAGGTCGAGGGGCTTACGCTCGAGGAAATCGGACAGGTGTTACGCATCACAACCGGGTCGGTGCGCGGTCATCTCCAGCGCAGCCGGAAGTTCCTGTTGACCCGTTTGGAGCCCTGGAACCCTGGTAAACCGAGAACCACACCGACGGCCACGACGAGCGTCGACGACGCGGAGGGAGGCGAGGTCGGTGCCTGACAACCACGCGCGCGACTCCGACGCCACCGACGTCGCCGACGCCTGGCTGGTCGAGGCCACGCGGCAGATCGCCGACGAACCCGCGAGCGACGTCGACCGGTTGATCTCCTCGATCTCGGGGAGCCTGCAGCGGATCCGGCGTCCCGCGCGAACGCTGGCGACCGACGGCCTGCGCATCAACACCAGCGACCGCGTCGTCAAACAATTGATCGCGATCCGGACCCGACGCGAACTCGGCCGTCTGACCGTCTTCGTGTCGGTCGACGGCGACGGCGAGACCGTCGACGGCGTACGTGTCGGTCTCATCGCCCGCTACGCCGACGACCTGCCCGCACTCTCCGACGACGTGCGCGACATCGTCGACGAGGTTCTGGTCGAGACCCTCGGCGGCGACAGCAGTGCCGTCGCCCGCCGAAACATCTCGGTGCGCTGGCAGGATGTGTACACGCGAGAGTGGCTGACTCGCTAGCGATGTGACAGCCCGACGCCGCGCGGCAAGTGTTGGGGGCTGTGGGATCGGGGTGGTGCGCGCAAAGGGATTCGAACCCCTGACCGCTGGTGTGTAAGACCAGAGCTCTACCGCTGAGCTATACGCGCGCGCCGCAGCCACATACGTGGCGCTGCGCACACGAATTTAGTCGCTCCGATGCCTGTCGCCCAAACCGGGTCTGACCGGGGGGCTGAGTGGTCGGGTCGCCGGCCCTTCGAGGCTCGTCGCTATCGCTCCTCGCACCTCAGGGATCAGAGGGGTGCTTGCGCTCCTCGCACCTCAGGGATCAGAGGGGTGCTTGCGCTCCTCGCACCTCAGGGATCAGAGGGGTGCTTGCGCTCCTCTCAGCGCAGGGGCGAAGGGTGTCGATGCCCCGGAGAGTAGGGAGCGGGACCGGCAGACTTCAACTCGACTGCCAGACTTCGATCGAAGTCTGGCAGTCGAGTCGAGGTCTGGCTGTCAGGCGAAGACGGGCGGTAGCGCCAGGACCATGACGGCGCCCCAGATCACGTGGGTGATCGCGGGTGCGAGGACGCCGGCGGTGCTGCGACGGAGGATCGCGCAGACGGTGCCGAGGACGGCGCCGGCGAAGCCGAGCATCACATTGCCGCTGGCCATGGTGACCAGCACATAGATCACCGTCGACACGAGGATCGGGTTGTGCGGGCGCGCCGCCGAATAAACCGAGCCGCGGAAGAACAACTCTTCGGCGAGGCCGTTGACCATGGTGATCGCGGTGACCACGGCGAGGCTGCCGAAGTCGGCGAAGGCGAGCACCTGGTTGGCGAGGTCGCTGACGCCCGGGATCATCCGTGCGACCAGGCCGCCGACCACGAACGCGCCGCCCACCGCCAGGCCGACGACGACGCCGAGTCCGATGGCGCCGATGCGGTCGGGTGGGCGTGACGGGGTGGGGCTGAAGGCACCGAGCCGCAGCGGTCCGGAGACGAATGCGCCGACGATCCACACCGCAGCCAGACCGATGGTCAGCGGATAGAAGGCCGCATCTCCCGGCTCCACCCGCAGGGAGACGCCGAGAACCACTGCGCCGATGACGAGGAAGACGCCGACCAGCCAGCGTCGTCGGATGTAGTGGGCGCCGGGGTCGGGGTCACGGTCCGCGGCGACGGAGTCGTACAGGTCGCGCGCCAGTGAGGTCACCAGCACATCACCACCTCGTTCGATCGGTCAGAGAATCGGTCGATCAACGGTTACGGTCACGACGCTACATCGGTGCGTGTGGGACGGAGAACTCCGACGACCTTCGACGCGACCCCGATGGACGTGCCGATCGTCTCGACGACACTCCGCTTCACACGGAGCCAGTCACCGCCGGCCCAGGCCGGATCGGTGTCGGCGAGATGATGCAGGTCGTCGAGATCGCACACCGAGCGGGGGTACGGCGACCGCACCGAGGCATGGACGGCCTCGCGCATCGGCGTCAGACCGCCTTCCGGTGGCGGGACGAGATCGCGGATGCGGTGCTCGGACGCCGTCATCGGATGGTCGAGCGAGGTGACGAGTTCTTCGGTGAGAGACGCCGGCACCGGCACGAGCATGCCGCCGACCCGCCCCGCGAGCCGGGTCGAGATCCCGAAGACCGGCAGCCGCAGTCTCGGCATCCGGATCGCCGACACGTATTCGTGCAGGATCGAGATGTAGCGTGCGCTGTCGGGGCCGGAGATGTCGTAGTGCCCTGCGGGCAGGACCGACGAGTCGCACGCCGCAGCCAGGTAGTGAACCGCGTCGCGGATGGAGATGGGATCCATCTCGTTGGTGATCCAGTCGGGCTCGGGGATCACCGGCAGCCGATCGGCCATGTACCGGATGATCTCGAACGACGTCGAACCGGCGCCGATGACCACTGCTGCGCGTAGCCACACGAGTTCTGGCCCGCCGTCGATCGCGAGACCCTCGGCCACGTCGGCGCGGCTCTGCAGGTGGGTGGACAGCTTGTCGTCCGATGGCACGAAACCGCCGAGGTAGATGATGCGATCGACTCCGCTGTCGCGGGCGGCCTCGGCGACGTTGCGCGCAGCATCCCGGTCGCCGTTGGCGAAGTCGGCCTGGCCGATCGCATGGACGAGGTAGTAGATCGCGTCGATCTGACCCGCGTCCGACATCGCCTTCGTCACCGAAGCCGGGTCATCGGCATCCATGGTCACCATGCTGACCTGCGACGACCAGCCGAATTTGGCGAGCTTTCGCGTGTCCCGCGACGTGACGACCACGTCGTGTCCCTGTTTGAGCAGTGCGCACACCAATCGGGACCCGACGTACCCCGTGGCGCCAGTGATGAGAAGTCGCATGACACCGACGGTAGAGACATTCGGCGGAGTCGGTCGGGCTCGCGCCCGGGGTGTGACGGACACGGTGCCGATGTCACGGCGAGATAACAGCCGTGACGGCGATCACGGTTGGGCGTCGACCGCTCTGCGGTACCGCTCTGCGACCTGGTCGTGGTACTCCGCCGCCGCCGCCATCTCGGCGCGAAGTTCGGCTGGTTCGATGATGGTGAAGTCCGCTCCGAACGCGTACATCCAGCGCGCTATCGATGCCAGCGACGTGCTGTACAGGGTGACCTCGCAACTGTGCTCGTCGCCGGACTCGAGCGCCCCCCAGGATTCGTGAACCATCGCCGAGACCTCATCGAGCGAGGCGTGGATGCGTACTCGCGCGGTCGCGCGCCGATAGACCGAACCGAGGCCGCGCAGCACGAACGCCGCCGCGCCGCCCTCGGGTGGCTCGCGCGGGGTGAACCGCGGCCCGGTCGGCACTTTCGGTTCCATCCGGTCGACGCGAAACGACCGCCAGTCCATCCGCTGGATGTCGAAACCGACCAGATACCAGCGGTTCCCGTTGCGGACGAGACGATAGGGCTCGATCTCGCGCCGACTCTCCTCGCCGTCGTTGCGCCGGTAGTCGAATCGCAGGCGCTCGTTCCGGTGGCATGCGGTTGCGATCTCGGTGAGCCGGTCGGCCGACACGGCGCTCGCCGGTGCCGTGCGGGGCACGGCCTCGATCCGCAGTGCATCGAGCCGGTGGCGCAGTCTCGACGGCATGACCTGACGCAGCTTCGCCAGTGCGCCCGCCGACGCCTCCGCCATGTCGGCGACCGCGCCGGTGGTCACCGCGTCGAGTCCCAGGGCGACCGCGAGGACCTCCTGGTCGTCGAGCAGCAGCGGCGGCATCTCGGCGCCCGCGCCCAGCCGGTAGCCACCACGCGAGCCGACGTTGGCATCCACCGGATAACCCAACTCGCGCAGCTTGTCGACATCGCGACGTACGGTGCGAGTGGTGATGTCGAGGCGTTCGGCGAGCTCTCGACCCGACCACTCGCGTCGTGTCTGCAGCAGCGACAACAGCGCCAGCAACCGAGCCGAGGTTTCCAACATGCGTCTCATCGTGCCCGATGACGCGGACAGATTCGGTCCTTGTTCGGTGCGACGTCACATTCTGTCGGCGGGGGTCAGCAGGTGATCTGCGATTCCGGGTCGCTGGTGTAGTCGAGCCATCGGCCGTACGACGGTCCGCCGATCTGGTTGCGCATCGAGCAGATGTCACCCAGAGTTCGGCCGGCAACGTAGTAGACCGCGTAGATCGGAGTGCCCACCCGGCTCACCTGTTTCAGCGACGGACACGACTGATCGGTGCGCAGGTAGCTCGCTCCCGGGAACTGATTCAGATATGACTGCACTTCTCCGGGGTAATTGCCGGGCGCGATCGCGTTGGCAACCACGACGATTCCCGTGCCGTCGCACGCCGGTCGGGTCATCGGCACGGTGAGACCGAGGTCGCCCGGGACGATTGCGCGCGGTGAACTCGTCGAGGGCAGCGACGATGGACCTGGCCGGGAGGTGGGGCCCGGTTGTGATGTCGGTCCGGGCGCCGTCGGCGCCGAAGTCGATGAAGGCGTGGTCACGGTGGTCGGTGGCGCCGAGAGGTCACCCGCCGTCGCGGGGCTGTCCCGCTGGGTGGTGACGATGGCCCAGGCGACGATCCCGGCGCAGAGGAGCAGCACGACGACCGTGGCGACGATGATCGGGACCAGAGGCGAACGGCGGCGCGTCGGCGAAGTCCAGGCCGCGGCCCGGGTGGCGTCCCATGGTCCGACCGGACCAGGGGTGCCGTTCGGACCGGACGCGTATCGAGTCGCGGGCACGACGGTCGGCGGGCCGGCCGGAATGATCGTAGGGGTGCCACCGAGAGGCTCCGAGCGCAGGGCCGCCCCGGCGTCGGCGACCAATTCGGCGGACGAATGCTGACGCTGCGCCGGATCTTTCGCCATCCCGCGGGCGATGACGTGATCGACGGCGGCACCCAGGCGCGGCGGCGGGGCGGTCAGGTGAGCGGCGATCAGCCGTTCGATTGTCGTCGCCGAAGCGAACGGGTGTGTGCCGGCGAGACATTCGAAGAGCACGCACGCCAGCGCGTAGACGTCTGCGGGCGGTCCGACGGCGTCGTCCCCGAACCGTTCGGGCGCCATGTAACCGAAGGAACCGACCGCGGTGCCGGTGCTCGTGAACCGCGTATCCGTGTCCGCCTGCGCGAGACCGAAATCCACGAGGTATGCGAAGTCGCGATCGTCGACGAGGATGTTGTCGGGCTTGACGTCGCGGTGTACGAGCCCGGAACGATGCGCCGCATCGAGCGCGTCGCCGATCTGGCCGATGATCCGCAGCGCGCGGTCGGGCGGCAGGGGCCCGTCTTCGAGGAGCAGGGTACGCAGGTCACGGCCATCGACGAGACGCATGTCGATGAACAGGCGACCGTCGATCTCGCCCCAGTCGTGGATCGGGATGACGTGCGGGTCGTTGAGGCGGGCGGCGACGCGCGACTCGCGGTGGAACCGGTCACGGAACGCAGGATCGTCGGCGACCTGCGGTCCGAGCACCTTCAGGGCGACGACCCGATCCTTGCGGGTGTCGGTGGCGCGGTAGACCTCGCCCATCCCGCCCCGGCCGATCAACCCCTCGATGAGGTAGGGGCCGAGTCGATCGCCGGGGCGTACGGATTCTGACACGCGGACAAGAGTAGGGGGCCATAGTCGTCTGCGGACGTCGACACCACGCATTGTCGCCCGTTCGGCGGGTCCCGGGATTCACGGAACGGTCCTCGATACGGTTGACCCGAGTGATCCGCCGGCGACCCCGACACCGGCACCGACCCGAGGGAGTGACGATGGCGACGACGATCCTGCCGATCGACGAGGTGACCGAGGCGCTGATCGCCCAGTGGGGCGTGATCGGTGAGCTGGCCCGGACGCTCGACGACGACGCGTGGTCGGCTCCGTCGGTTCTCCCCGGCTGGACCAACGCCGACATCGTCGCCCATGTCGTCGGCACCGAGAGCATGCTCGACGGTCGCGACGTCGAGGCCACCCGCACGATCAGCGCCCTCGATCACGTCCGCAATCCGATCGGTGAACTCAACGAGAAGTGGGTCGACCACTACCGGCCGAAGCCGCGTGCCGAGGTGGTCGCCGCCCTCGACGAGATCATCGGCGTCCGCACCGCGGCGCTGAAAGCCATGTCGCAGGCCGACTTCGACGCCGAGGCGATGACGCCCGCCGGGCCCGACACCTACGGCCGATTCATGCGGATCCGCATCTTCGACTGCTGGGTGCACGAGATCGACCTGCGTGACGGCACCGACCGTTCCGCGGTCGCGGAGCCCGGCCCGGCGTCCCTGGCCCTCGATGAGATCGGTGCGTCGCTCCCGTTCGTCGTCGGCAAGCGGGCCGACGCGCCCAAGGGCAGTACCGTGCTGTTCGACATCACCGGGGTGTCCCCGCGAACCGTGCGGATCGCGGTCGGGGACCGGGCGGGCATCGTCGACGAGTTCGACGGCGGTGACGATGCTGCCGACGTACGCATCCGGCTGGACGCCACCAACTTGGCGCGGTTCGCCGGAGGGCGGCGTGACGCGGATCCGTCCGCGGTGGAGTTGCATGGCGATCATGCTCTGGGACAAGCGATCCTGAAGCGGATGAACTACGTGATCTGATCGGCCGGGCGGTCGCGTTCCGGTTGCGTTTTGTCCCGGAAGCCGGGACAAAACGCAACCGGATCAGGCGACCGAGCGGCTCAAGGCACCGCGCACCGTGGTCACCACCTGATCGCCCCGTTCGACGATGTCGGCCCAGGTGAAATTCAGCACTGTCCAGCCCGCGGCGATCAACGCATTGCGTTTGGTCCGATCCCGCTGAAATGTCGTGACGTCGCGGTGATGGGCGAAACCGTCGATTTCCACGGCCAGCTTCTCGCGGGTGAAGGCCACGTCGATGACATACCCCTCGGCACTCATGTTCGGTGTCCAGCCCACCGTGCCCGACTCGTGAAACAGCGTGGCCACGATCCGCTCGGCCTCCGACCGCGCGCCATCGCCGAGGAGCCGCAAGTAGCGGGTGATGGTCGGGGAACCGTGCCGCCTGGGGTACCGGGAGTGTGCGGCCTCGAGGTCGGCGAGCTTCACGGTGCCGGACAGGAGTGCCGAATCGAGAACAGCGATTCCCAGTTCGGCGGCGGCGTCGAGGACGGTGAGCGCTGTCGCAGTGACACGTAGGTCGGCGTGCGTGGTGACGTCGACCTCGTCGAGGTGTCGGTGCCGGATCACCGCGGTCGCCGACGACCGTCCATGGGCTCCGCGAGAAGCTGTGAAGACGAGGTGTTTTCGTGGCTCGGTGGGATGCAGACCGAGCCACCACGCGGCGGCGAGCCCTCCGAGTGCAGCATCGGTGCCCACCGAGAGCACGGCGATGCGCGCTTGAGCGCGCGCCGATCGGTGATGGCCGGCCACGAGGTACACCGCTCGAGCGACTGCCACCCATTCACCGGAGGCGCGTCGTCGGCCGATCGCGGATCGGCTCAACCCGGTTGCGATCGCCTGCGATGCCGAGACCACGCCGTCCTGCCTGCTGATCAGTTGATGAAGATCGTCCACGGGCTTTGGACGCATCAGCGGCCGTTCCGGTTGCATGCCGGGGTAGCAACCAACAAGCCTGAGGTTCCGGTTGCGGTTTGTCCCGGAAGCCGGGACCCTTCGTGACGCGCCCTCCGCAAGCTCCGGGCGCTCCTCAGGGAGCGGAGTGAGTAACCGGATCCGGGGGACTCGTCGCCCTACTCGCTGACGGTGGCCTTCTGGATCAGCAGGTTCTGATTCGGCGGACCCGACGCCGCCCCGGGGCGGGTCGGGGTGAACCCGCCGGCCAGGACCTTGTCGAGGACGGCCAGTCCGGATGGGTCGATGGTGCCGGCGATCGAGTAGGTCAGCGGGAGTCGGGTGTCGTCGGCGAGCAGGAAGAACGTGGTCGATCCGGTCGCGCCCTCGTCGTCGGGCAGGTCGAGGATGCCGACGGTGCCGCGGGGATAGGTGACCTGCGGTACCCCGTCGTCGGTGCCCGCCGACGGCAGGTTCTCGGGGAGCTCGTCCGGGCTGGTCCAGCCCGGATTGGTGCCCTCCCGGCCACCCGACGAACCGCAGATGAGGTACTGCCGCGACGCGCGGTGACACTTGCTGTTGTCGTAGAAGCCGGACTTGATCAGCGACACCATCGCCCCGACGTTGCAGGGCGCCTCCGCGCGGTCGAGCGTCAGATCGATCGTGCCCTGGCCCGCGATCGGGATCTGCGCCTCCACCGTTCCGGTGTTCGGCTGGCTCGCGGCCGGTGCGGGCTCGGTGATGCCGCCGACTGCTGTGCGCTGAGGGTAGTCGCACGTCACGGTGCCCGCCGGGATCGCACTCGTCGACGTGCTCGGCGTGGGGGAATCGTCGCCGCCGGAGCCCGACAGGACGACCACGATGCCGGTCACCGCCAGCGCGATGACCACCAGCCCGACTCCCACCGCGATGGCGACGTTCCGCCCGGTGTTCGACTTCCGCGGCGCAGGCGTCGGTGCGCCGCCCCACTGGGTCGGGCCGGAGAACTGCTGGGGACCGGAGTTTTGCTGGGGACCCGAGAACTGCTGGGGACCGGAGTACTGCTGGGGACCCGAGAACCGCTGGGAACCGGAGTGCTGCCGAGGGCCCGAATGCTGCGGGGGACCCGAGTGCGACGAGTGTCTCTGCGGGCCGGAATGCTCAGGGGGAGAAGCGAACCCGCGCGCGCCGGGCTGGCCGGCCGGGGGCGTGCCGGGCGAGATGATGGTGCGATCCGACGGAACCGGTCCGCCGGGCTTTCCGAACGCGTCCGAGCCGCTCCCGCCCGGTGCGTACGTGGGTGGGGCCGTCGGGGGTGGGGCCATCGGGGGTGGTGTCACGATGCGGGGTGTCACCGTCGGCGGCGCCGACGACGGGGGAGGGTCGGTGAGCGCGGTCGACGCCGCGCGGAGCAGTTCTCGGGCCGTCGGATAGCGGTGTGCCGGATCCTTGGCGAGTCCGCGTGCGATCACCGGGTCGAGCGGGCCACCCATGGTCGGTGGCTCCTTCGTGATGTGCGCGGTCATCAGACCCTGGTCGGTCTTCGCCGGGTACGGCGTCTGACCCGTGACGCATTCGTAGAGCACGCAGGCGAGTGCGTAGTTGTCCGAGCTGGGCCCGGCTGGGTCGTCGCCGAAGCGCTCCGGCGCCATGTACGCGAGCGTCCCGAGGGCGGTTCCGATCTGGGTGAGCCGGCTGTCCGCGGTGCCCTGGGCGATCCCGAAGTCGACGAGGTAGGCGAAGTCGTCGGCGTCGACGAGGATGTTGTCCGGCTTGATGTCGCGATGCACCAGGCCGCCACGGTGCGCGGCGTCGAGTGCGGACGCGACCTGGCCGAGGATCGCCACGGCCCGGGCGGCCGGCAGCGGGCCATCGGCGAGGAGCTTGCGCAGGTCCTGCCCGTCGACGAGCCGCATGTCGATGAACAGCACGCCGTCCTTCTCGCCCCAGTCGTGGATCGGGATGACGTGCGGGTCGGAGAGCTTCGCCGCGGTCTTCGACTCACGCTCGAATCGCTCGCGGAAGTCCTTGTCGTGTACGAGATGTGGGGGCAGGAGTTTCAACGCGACCCGGCGTTCGCGCACGGTGTCGTAGGCCTCGTACACCTCACCCATGCCGCCACGACCCAGAAGTCTGTCGATGCGGTACGGGCCCAGCGTCGTACCCGCACGCGACGATGGATCGCTCACGTCATCCTCGGTTCCTCGGCGTCGGAATCGAGACAACCCTATCCAATCGACCGTGATCGACGTGCAGCGTGCTTCGTGACGCCATCGTCACGCCTTGTCGGTGAGGGCCTCACCGCGGGCGAACTCCCGAGCGCGGTCCCCGGAGAGGATCTGAGCCGGTAGTGGGTCACTGAGCAGAGTGCGGATGAGTGTCGCCGAGGGTTCGAGCGGTGCGTCGCTGCCTGCGATCACGATGTTGCCGGTGCGCCTGCCCTTGAACATCGCGGCATCGGCGATGAGCGCCAGATGGTCGAACGCGGCTCCGACGGTCGCGGCTTCGGCCCGGGCGCCGGCGAGGTCGCGGCTGTCGCCGCAGTTGGCCAGGTACAGGCCACCGGGGGTGAGGACATCGCGCACACGCTCGGTGAACTGGGTGGTCGTCAGATGCCGCGGGGTGCGGTCGCCGGCAAAGGCGTCGCGCACGACCACATCGCGCGTGCCGGGCAGGAGCGACTCGACGACCTGCCGTGCATCGCCGACGCGGATACGCAGCTTCGGCGCGCGGGGGAGGTCGAACCATTCCCGGACGAGGCGTGCGAGTTCGGCGTCGATCTCGACGGCCACTTGACGGGCGTCCGGGTAGCGGTGGTCGAGGTGACGTGCCAGTGCGCAGGCTGCGCCGCCGAGGTGCAGAACCCGGAGGCGATCGGTGGTGTCGGGGTGACGCTCGTCGATGACGGCGGCCATCTGGCGCAGGTATTCGAAGTCGAGCGCAGTGGGGTCGTCGGGGTGGATGTGCGAGCTGTGGGCTCCGTTGATCGTGAGCAGCCACCCGCCCGCGATCGTGTCCGGGCTCAGCTCGGCAACGCCGGTGTCGATGTCGTACCGACCGGGCGTCGGGTGTGCGGTTGTCCGGGCCACGGGGGCCAAGTCTGGCACGGCACGGGTCGATACGATCGCGCGGTGCCCAGACCGCCTCGCGTTCACCGTCCCCACCCCGATCGTCGACGGGGTGCCGTCACCGCGGCCGGGATGCTGGTCGGTTTCGTGCTCGACGATCTGTTCGGCGATCCGGCACGCGGCCACCCGGTGGCCGGGTTCGGCCGGCTGACCGGCGCCGTGGAGCGTCGCATCTACCGGGATTCGCGGCGTGCGGGTGTGGGTCTGGTCGGGGTGATGGTGGGATCGACGGTGGTCCTGGCGGTTGCGGCGGATCGACGCGCGACGGGCATCGCCGGTGTCGCGATGACCGCCGCGTCGACGTGGATCGCCCTGGGCGGCACCTCGCTGTGCCGGGTCGGCGACGCGGTGGCGGAGGCACTGGAGACGCACGACATCGACGCCGCGCGGGCGCTCATCCCGAGCCTGTGCGGCCGGGACCCGGAGTCGCTCGACGAGGCCGGACTGTGCCGCGCCGCCCTCGAGTCGATCGCGGAGAACACGTCGGATGCGACGGTCGGGCCGCTGGTGTGGGGCGCCGTCGCCGGTGTCCCCGGCGTGCTGGGGTACCGGGCCGTGAACACGCTCGATGCGATGGTCGGCTACCGGAATCCGCGCTACCAGGACTTCGGTTGGGCGGCCGCGCGCCTGGACGACCTCGCCAACCTGCTGCCGGCGCGGCTCGCCGGTTCGTTGCTGGTGGTGCTCGGCGGCGCGCCGCGTCGGACCGTCGAGGCCTGGCGGCGGGACAGCGGCGCCCATCCGAGCCCGAATGCCGGGGTCGTCGAAGCCGGGTTCGCGGGTGCGCTGGGCGTGCAACTCGGCGGACGGACGGTCTACCCGCACGGAGTCGAGGTGCGTCCGACCCTCGGCTCCGGACCGGCGCCGGGACCGGCGGATCTCCGTGCCGCCGTGGCGCTGTCCCGACGCGTGCAGCGCGCGACGGTCCTGACCTGTGCGGCCGTCGCCGTCGCGCGTCCGGGCGCCACGGCCGCGGCGCGCTGGCTCAGCCGCCGTATCGCCGGGTGAGCTTGTCGCGGACGTCGCGCGACTCGTCGACGTTCCGCCGGCCGTGGCCGATGTCGCCGACCTGATGGGTCATCGTGGTTCCGGCGGCCGCCCGGAGCTCGTCACGACGGTGCTGCCGCCGCTGGGCGCGCGACTCGGCCGCCGGACCGGGAGTCGCGTCCGGTTCGGACGAGGCCTCGGAGTCGGGTCCGGCCGGGGTGGCCGCGGCCGGTTGCGCCGCCGCCGACGCCTCGGCGGCGGCCCGGCGTCGGGCGCGGATCTCGGAGTACAGGAAGTAGCCGACGCCCAGGGGGGCCATCACACCGAACGCCAGCCATTGCAGGCCGTAGGACAGGTACGGTCCGGTGTCGAGCTGCGGCAGCGAGATCTCACCGAGTGAACCCGGCTGGTCAGGGGAGAGCTGCAGGTAGAAGTCGTCCATCGGGGTCGAGGTCGCGGCGGACACCAGGCCCGGGTTGATCGTCGCGACGGTCAGCGCGCCGTTCTCGACGCGCGTGCCGCGCTCGGTACTCACGCTCTCGGCTGCCCGGATCCGGCCGTCGACGGTCTGTTCGCCCGCCGGTGGTGCGGGGATGTCGGGTACTGCACCCTCGACCGGCCGTACGTACCCGCGGTTGACGAGGATCACCCGGTCCGACCCGGTGACCGCGAACGGGGTGAGCACCTCCACGGCGGGTCGCTGGTCGATGTTGCGGAGCCGGACCAGGGCCTGCCGGTCCGTCAGATAACGGCCGGTCACCGCGACGGACCGCCACTCCGAGGACGGCACGAAGGCCGACGACGGCGCGACCTCGGCCAGCGGGGCCGTCTCGATCGACGTGGCGGTACGGATCAGGTCGTTGCGGCGTTCGGTGTCGGAGTTCTTGCCCAGCTGCCAGGGTGCGAGCAGGGTGAAGCAGGCCACCGCGAACGCCGCGACCACGAGACCGAGCGCAATCCACCCGGGCCGGAGGATCGTTCGCAGTACGTGCACACCGCCCAGGCTACCGAGCGGGGGTAGCCTGATCGAAATGCGAGACTTCCTCTGCTTGAAGTGCGGTCAGCGTCTCTCCTTCGAAAACAGTCTGTGCCTCAACTGCCGGAGCCCGCTCGGCTTCTGGCTGAAGACCCGGTCGATCCATGTCCTCGACGACAAGGCGCGCGCGGAGGTCGACGGCGTGCTGCTCGAACGTTGCGCCAACACCAAAGTCGCGCAATGCAACTGGCTGGTGAAGTGGAGTGGCAAGCCGACGATGTGCGAGTCGTGTCGGCTCACTCGCACCCGGCCCGGCGACGATGACACCGAGGCGTTGGTCATCTTCGGACAGACCGAGACCGCCAAGCGGCGCCTCATCCTGGAACTCGACGAACTCAAGCTGCCGATCGAGACGCGGGAGGAGAATCCGCAGTCCGGTCTCGCCTTCGACCTACTTTCCAGCGCGCAGCAGTCGGTCATCACCGGTCATGCGAACGGGGTCATCACGCTCGACCTGGCCGAGGGGGACGACGTTCACCGCGAACAGATGCGCGTCGAGCTCGCCGAGCCGTATCGGACCGTCCTCGGCCACTTCCGACACGAGATCGGGCACTACTACCAGCTCGTCCTCATCACCGACGATCGACGCCCGGGCTTCGAGGAATTGTTCGGCGATCCCGACGAGGACTACCAGGCAGCACTGGACCGCCACTACAGCGAGGGCGCGCCGGAGGGCTGGCAGCAGGACTTCGTGTCGTCGTACGCGACGATGCATCCGGCCGAGGATTTCGCCGAGACATTTGCGCACTACCTGCACATTCGCGACACCCTCGACACCGCGGCGGCGTTCGCGATGGCGCCCGCCGGCTCGACCTTCGAAGGGGTCCCGCCCGGTGATGTCGGCTTCGATCGAATCCTCGGCGAGTGGTTACCGCTGACCTGGGCGCTCAACCAGATCAACCGGTCGATGGGGCACCCCGACCTCTATCCGTTCGTGCTGCCCGAGAAGGTCCTGACCAAGATCCGCTTCGTGCACAACCTCGTGGCCCCGGCGGCCTGAGTTCGCGCCGGTCGAGCTCAGGACACCCCGAGCTCGGCTCGTACCCAGTCGATGAGCCCCGGCATCGAGCCCTCGATCTGCTCGCGCGTCAGTACGAAGTCGTCGGGGGTGCCGTAGTACGGGTCGGCGAGGTCGAGATCGTCGGCCGGGGCCGCGGGATCGAACGAGCGCAGCAGCCGCGTGCGGTCGCCGAGACGCTTGCGTTCGAGTTCGCGGACGTGGCCCTCGTCCATCGCGAGCAGGAGGTCGGCGTCGAAGTGCTCGGGTCCGAGCAGAGCGGCGACGTGGGCGTCGGAGTAACCGTGCGCAACCAGTTCGGTCCGCGCGCGATTGTCCGCCGGTTCGCCGACGTGGTAGCCGCTCGTCCCGCAGCTCGACACCCGCACCTTGCCGCCGAGGCCGGCGTCGTCGAGTGCGGTCCGGAAGATGTTCTGCGCCATCGGTGACCGGCAGATGTTGCCCGTACACACGAAGCAGATGTGAAGTTCGTCAGCCACTGCTACCTCAACAAGTCGATTCGCCGTCCGCTGTCGGGGTGGGGGTCACACACCCAGCACGTCGCGCAGTTCGGCCACGGACCCGACCGCCCAGGTCGCGCCCTGTTCCTCCCCGCCCAGAGCGTAACCCCAACGCACGAGGATCGCCGGGATGCCGAAGGCCGCTGCGCCCTGCACATCGTGGCTGCGGTCGCCGATCATCACGACCGGACTG
Source organism: Gordonia terrae (assembly GCF_001698225.1). Taxonomy (NCBI): domain Bacteria; kingdom Bacillati; phylum Actinomycetota; class Actinomycetes; order Mycobacteriales; family Gordoniaceae; genus Gordonia; species Gordonia terrae. Next base: position 3,549,398 of record NZ_CP016594.1, on the reverse strand, counting down.
GTGACGTGCCCGGTCTGCGGGTCGGTGGCGATCCCGAGCTCGTCGAGCGCGGAGGCGATCACATCGGCCTTCTCGCGGCGGGTGCCGTCGTCGCTCGCCCCGGCGATGAAGCGGAAGTGATCGGCGAGACCGAAATGGTCGAGAATCCGGCGGGCGGTGGTCTGGTTCTTCGACGTCGCGATCGCCACGGTTCGTCCCCCGGCGGCCAGATCGGCGAGCAGCTCGCCCATGCCGTCGAAGACCGAGTTCTCCAACCAGCCGACCTCGGTGTACCGCTCTCGATACGCGCGCATCGCCTTCTCGGCCACCTCGGGCGAGAGTCCCAGTGCGTTGAGCGTGTCGATCATCGGCGGTCCGGCGATGCCGGCCACGATGCGCGGGTCGGGGTCGGGCGCCCCGACCACGGCGAGAGCATGCCGAAAGCTGTTCTCGATACCTGCGAAACTGTCGGTGACCGTGCCGTCGAGGTCGACGAGTAGGACGGTCTCGGGATGGCGGGGATCCGGCGTCGTCGTCACGTCTCCATCGTGCACGTAAGGTCTGAACACATGACAGCTGGGTACGACGCGCTCGATGTCGAGACCGGGCCCTCGCGTCCGTCCGTGTCTCCTGCGCGGGCCCGCACCGGCACGGGGATCACCGAGACGCAGCCGCCGCGCGCCGATCTCACCGACCCGGAACGCCATGGCGACCAGGACGCCGTCCCAGGGCTCGTCGACTTCGCGGTCAACGTCCGCGGCACGCCGCCCGCATTCGTGCTCGACGCGATCCGGGCGGGACTCGACGATCTCGCGCGGTATCCGACCGGAGCGCAGGAGCGACGCGCCGTCGACGCCATCGCCGCGGCACACGATCGTCGCCCCGAGGAGGTGCTGCTGCTCTCCGGCGCCGCCGATGGATTCGAGATGCTCCCACGACTGGGTGCCCGGCATGCGGCCCTGATCCAGCCGTCGTTCACCGAACCCGAGATCGTGCTCCGGGCCGCCGGCATCCCGATCACCCACGTCACGCTGAGGGCGCCCTGGAACCTGGCCGCGCCGGCCGGCGTCGAGACCACCGCCACGGTGCCGGACGATGCCGACCTCGTCATCCTGGGCAACCCCACCAATCCGACCTCGGTGCTGCACCCGGTCGAGGCCATCGCCGCGCTGCGCCGGCCGGGGCGGATTCTCGTGGTCGACGAGGCCTTCGCCGACCTCACCCTCGGCGCCGACGGATCGCCCGAACCGCAGTCACTCGCCTCCGCCGACTGGCATGACCTCCTCGTGATCCGCAGTGTGACAAAGACGTTCGGTCTCGCAGGCCTGCGTGCGGGGTACCTGCTCGGACCGGCGGACCTGCTCGACCGGTTGCGGGCGGGGCGTCGGCCGTGGGCGGTGTCGACCCCCGCCCTCGCAGCGCTGACCGCCTGCGTCGAGGAGCAGGGGCAGCGCTACTGCGCCGAGACCGCGCACCTGGTCGCCGCGGAGCGTGCCGACATGGTCGACGAACTCACGCGCGTCGGACTCCGGGTGGCGGCCGCTCCCGCCGCGCCCTTCGTCCTGGTCGAGATGCCCGACGCCACCGAGGTGAAACAGCGTCTGGTCCGCCACGGTTTCGCGGTGCGGAGCTGCGCGAACTTCGTCGGCCTCGGCGACTCGCACCTTCGTCTCGCCGTCCGTGGACTTCCGCAGGTTCGGGCGCTCACGCGCGCGATCGAGTTGGTACGAGAGGAGATCGGCCGTGACGTCGGAGACCCGTTCTGAGGTGACGGTCGGTGACGTCGTCGCCGTGGTCGAACGTGCCTATCCGCCCGTCCTCGCCGAATCGTGGGATGCGGTCGGTCTGGTGTGCGGCGACCCGGCCGATTCCGCGCGCGACGTCCTGGTGTGTGTGGACGTGACCGACGCGGTGGTCGACGCCGCGGTCGAGGCCGGCGCCGGGATCGTCGTCGCCCACCATCCGCTGCTGCTGCGGGGCGTCACCTCGGTGGCCGCCGACACCCCCAAAGGACGGATCGTGCATCGGCTCATCCGCAGCGGGATCGCACTGCTGTGCGCACACACCAACGCCGACAGTGCCCGGCCCGGTGTCTCCGACGCGCTCGCCTCTGTGCTCGGACTCCGCGGCACGGTTCCGATCGATCCGAAACCGATTGCAGCCATGGACAAATGGGTCGTGATGGTGCCGGAGGGCAACGTCGAGCAGGTGAGCGAGGCCATGTTTGCCGCGGGCGCGGGAGCGATCGGTGACTACCGGGACTGCTCCTGGACCGTCGTCGGAACGGGACAGTTCGAGGCCGGCGAGGACGCGTCGCCGACCATCGGCGAGATCGGGATGCGCACCCACGTCGACGAGGCGCGGGTCGAGATGGTCGCCACCCGTGGCCTGCGCGCCGGGATCCTGCGTGCTCTGCGCAACGCCCATCCCTACGAGGAACCGGCCTTCGACGTGTTCGAGCTGGCCGACCTGGGCAGCGAGGTCGGACTCGGTCGGGTCGGGTCCCTCGCCGAGCCGATGACACTGCGCGACTTCGTCACCGAGGCCGCCCGGGTGCTGCGCACCCCGACCGGCGTTCGCGCCGCGGGTGACCCGGACGCGCTCGTGCAGACCGTCGCGGTGTGCGGCGGGGCCGGGGACTCCCTGCTCGATCGTGTCCGCGGTCTCGGCGTCGACGTCTATCTGACCGGTGATCTCCGTCATCATCCGGTCGACGAGAGTCTGCGCGATGGGGGGCCGGCTCTGGTCGACGCCGGACACTGGGCGACCGAGTTCCCGTGGTGTGCGCAGGTCGGGACGCTGCTGGAGACCGAACTGGGGGCGCCGGTGCGAGTCTTCGACGCGCCGACCGATCCGTTCGCGCTGCACAGCGCGGGCTGAGTCCGGAGAAACCGAGCCGCCGCCGGCTCGTGGACACCTCCCGCGTACGGTGGGGGGACTTTCGCCGAAGAGGAGACCGCAATGAAAGTCGACGCCGCCGTGCAGCGACTGCTGCTCGATCTCGCGGACTCCGATGCCGAGATCAACCGTCTCGTCCATCGCCGCAAGACCCTGCCGGAGGACGCCGAGATCGCCGAACACAACTCCGCGATCGATGCTGCGCGTGACGATCTGGTGCGCGCGGAGATCGCCGCGGAGGACCTGGGTCGCGAGTACCGTCGGATCGACTCCGAGGTGACCGGTATGGCCAACCGCGAGGCCAAGGACTCGGCCCTGCTGACCGCCGGTGGTCTGGCGCCGAAGGCGTTGTCGGAGTTGCAACATGAGCTGGCCGGGTTGGGTCGTCGGCGCGCCGTGCTCGAGGACGAGATGCTGTCGTTGATGGAGCAGCAGGAGGCCGTCGAATCCGAACGCACCCGTGCCGCGGCAACCATCAGCCACCTCGAGGAGAAGGTCGCCGAGGCGCAGGTCCGGCGGGACAAGTCGCTGGCGACCATCGACGAGGACCTGTCGCGTGCGCGAGAGCGCCGGGAGTCCGTGGAGGCCGAGATCGATGCGCCGCTGCTCGCGGTGTACGACAAGCAGCGGGCCGGCGGACGTATCGGTGCCGGCCTGCTGCGCGCCCGCCGCTGCGGAGCATGCCGGATGGAACTCGACCGCGGGACGATCGCAACCATCAGTGCGGCGCAGTCCGACGAGGTGATCCGATGCGAGGAGTGCGGTGCAGTCCTCGTGCGTACCGCCGAATCCGGGATCTAGATTCGTGACGGCCACTGCCGAAGAGTCCGCGCCCGAGGGCGATTCGACGACGAAGGCGCCGTCGTGGCAGGGCCGGCGGGGCGAACCGACCCGGTTCATCCTGCTCCGGCACGGACAGACCGCGCTGTCGGTGGAGCGGCGCTATTCCGGCCGTGGCAATCCCGAACTCACCGACGAGGGCCGGCGCCAGGCACGCGCGGCCGCGCAGCGCGTCGTCCGCGAGGACGGGATCACCGCAATCGTGACCTCGCCGCTGCGTCGTGCACGAGCGACGGCCGAGGAGGTCGGTGCGCTGACCGGAATCGACGTCATCGAACACCCCGGGTTGATCGAGAACGACTTCGGCGACTGGGAGGGCCTGACGTTCACCGAGGCGTCCATGCGCGACCCGGAGCTGCACCGCACCTGGCTGTCCGACATCACCGTGCCGGCGCCGGGCGGGGAGAGCTTCGCGCAGGTCGCCGAGCGCATCGCGGAGACGAAAGCCGAACTGCTGGATAAGTATTCGGGTCAGACCGTGGTGCTGGTCTCGCATGTCACGCCGATCAAGACGCTGTTACAGGGCGCACTCGGCGTCGGACCCGAGCTGTTGTTCCGGCTGCACCTCGACCTCGCGTCGGTGTCGATCGCCGAGTTCTTCGACGACGGCGGCTCCGTGGTCCGGCTCGTCAACGACGCGGCGCACTGGCGCGACTGACGCGTTCGGCGATCCCGGTCGCCGCCCGGCTGTCGACGTGCGCGGTTGCCTGCGTATCCTGGGTGCGCGAACGAGTCGGCCGGGCGGCCGCGGTACGCGGAACGGGCGGTCTCCCGCCACGCCGCGCATCGAGGAAAGTCCGGACTCCGCAGAGCAGGGTGGTTGTCAACGGCAACCCGGGGTGACCCGCGGGACAGTGCCACAGAGAACAGACCGCCGGCCGCGAGGTCGGTAAGGGTGAAACGGTGCGGTAAGAGCGCACCAGCGGCACGGGTGACCGTGCCGGCTCGGTAAACCCCACCCGGAGCAAGGCCGAAGCACGCACCTCACGGTGCGTGTGCGCGGGCGTCACGAGGGCTGCTCGCCCCAGCCCGCGGGTGGGCCGCTCGAGGTACCCGGCGACGGTGTGCCCAGATGGATGGTCGCCACCCGCACCGGTCTCACTGACCGTGCGGGTACAGGATCCGGCTTATGTGCCGACTCGTTCGCCCTTTCTCGATCGACGCCGCGATCGCGCGTCGTGCGCCGTAGGGGCCCGCGTGCTCTCTAGGGTTGGGGGAGTGAAACGCATTCTCTCGGCCCCGGACATCGACTTCGCCGGTATACGCACCGAACTGGGCGTCGACGAGGAGTACGGCGCGGACGCGCTCGCCGAGGCACGGGCCACCGCGGAACGGATCGAGTCCGACGCCCCGGGTGCAGATCTGTACGCCGAGGTCCGCGAGGACCACACCGGCGTCCCCTTCGTCACCATCGACCCACCGACCTCCCGCGATCTCGACCAGGCGGTACACATCGCGGCCGACGGTGACGGGTTCGTCGTCGACTACGCGATCGCCGATGTCGCGGCCCTGATCACCCCGGAGGGCGCCCTCGACCAGGAGAGCCGTCGACGCGGCACCACCGTGTACTTCCCGGACGGCTCGGTTCCGCTGCACCCTCGCGAGCTGTCCGAGGGCGCGGGTTCCCTTCTGCCCGAACAGGTCAGACTCTGCGTGCTGTGGACCATCCGCGTGGCCGGAGACGGGTCGGTGACCGATGTACGAGTGCGACGATCCCGCATCTCTTCCGTCGCCCGCCTCGACTACGCCGGTGTCTCGGCGGACGCGGCCACCGGTCGGTTGCACCCGTCCATCGCGGCTCTGCCCGCGTTCGGCGAGCTCCGGCGCGAGGTCGCGTTGGCGCGCGGTGCGGTCGAACTCGACCTGCCCGATCAAACGGTCGTCCGCACAGACGGCGGGTGGCGGCTCGACCTCGAGGCGCACACACCCGCCGACATGTGGAACTCCCAGGTGTCGCTGCTCGCCGGGACGTGCGCGGGCACGCTCATGGCCGAGGCCGGTGTGGGGTTGCTGCGCACGCTGCCGCCGGCTGAGGAGGATGCGGTCGAGGATCTGCGCGCCGCGGCCCGGGCGCTCGGCGTGGACTGGCCGGACGGAGTGTCGGTGGGACGGTTCCTGGCGGGTCTGCCGGGGGACGAGCCGAGCACCCTGGCGTTGCAGTCAGCCGCGGGCGGTCTGATGCGCGGCGCCAACTATCTCGCGCTTCCCGGGGGCGACGAGACCGAGGCCGTCGACGACGCACGGATGCGGCATTCGGCGATCGGCGGGCTCTACGCCCATGTCACCGCGCCGCTGCGTCGGCTCGGCGATCGCTTCGCCACCGAGGTGTGCCTCGCGGTCACCGCCGGTACGCCGGTACCCGACTGGGTGCAGCGGGCGTTGCCGACGCTGCCGAAGATCCTGCGGTCGGCCGACACGCTCGGAGCCACCGCGGATCGCGCGAGCATCGACCTCGCGGAAGCCGTCATCCTGCGCGAGCGGGTGGGCGAGCGGTTCGACGCCGTGGTGATGTCTGCCGCCACCGAACGTCGTCCGGCGCAGATCTTCCTGTCCGATCCGCCGGTGATCGCGCGCAGCACGGGTGATCTGCGCCCCGGCGACCGCGTGGTCGTCGAACTCACCAAGGCCGACGAGATGAGCCGGACGGTGGAGTTCCGCCGGGTCTGAGTCGTGGCGGGGGAGGTGGTTTCGACTCGGCTCGCCGGCGGTGGGTGGCTCGACCAGCAGCGGTGTCAGAGGTCCTTGGCGACCCTGCGGTATGCGGCGATCGCGCGATGACCGTCGGCCTCGAGCCGGGCGTCGATCCGGCCGAGGACGAACATGTCGGGGCCACCGAGGTTTCCGGCCGACGCAATCTGCGCGAGTCGCGTCCGGTTGATCCGGGTGTCGTTGAAATCGCCGAGCGCGGACTGGATCTTCTTGGCGGCCGAGCCGACGGCACGGTACTTCTTCTTGCCGAGCGGTTCGGTCGCGTCGATGCTGTAGCGCAGACGCTTCGCGCGCTTGCGGACGGTGTGCATCTGCTCCTCCCATTCGTCCGACCCCTCGGCGAAGCTCGCCAGGCGGGCCTGGGCTCGATGAATGTGCTTGCGGCTGCGGGCGATCGCCTTGTCGACGACCGTCGTCGCCGGGAGGTCGGCGTCGGGACCCGGAGGCGGTGAGGCGATCAGGCCGTCGATGCTGTCGAGCAGGGTGAAATACCGCTTCGACGACATCGCGGCGTGCGCCGCTCGCAGTGCGCGGTCATGCACGGTGACCTCGGTGCCGGCGAGTTCGGCGCGCAGCTCGGGCGAGGCGTTCTCGCCACGCAGAAGTGATTCGCTCAGCTCGAGCTGCACCTCGGAATCGCGGGCGTCGCCGAGGATCTGAGCCAGCAGCTTCAGCTCGGCGCCGATGTGTGCGGTGCGCTCGGCATCGAGGACGGTGGGAAAGCCCGACAGCACGCTGCGCAGACGGCGGCAGGCCACCCGCATCTGGTGTACGGCGTCGGGGGCGTCGACACGCACGAGCGGGTCGTAGGCGACCAGCGAATTGCGGTGTAGCGCGATGTCGGTCACGACGAGTTCGAGTGCGGTGGGTCGCTTGGAGAGTCGCGGCTCGTGGACCGTCGGCGTCGCACCGATCGCACGGGCGAGCTTCGACGCGCTCGACGCCTCTCGGCCGCCCCCGGCGCGCAACGCCTTGTCGGCGGCCTTGAGCAGCTTGGTCGTGCCGCCGGAGAGCAGTTCGAACTCCCACTCCGCCCACTGCTGGCAGTGGCCGCCCGGCAGGAGCGACTGTGCCGTCACCAGATCCTCGGCGAGCTCGGCGAGCGGCTCCTCGTCGGCACCGAGCAGTCGGGTGACGGTGCGCGTCGTCGAGATCACCGCGACCGGGATGAGTGTGCGTGCGCGGATGTGGGCCAGGACCGGGGCCGACAGCGCCTCCGGCACCTCACCGTCGGCGGGTGCCTCGTCGAATCCCACCTGCAGTTCACGCCGCGCGCCGGGAATGTGGCTGGGACGCTTGAGATGCCAGCCCTCGTCGGTTCCGCCGGTACGCCGGCGCATGGTGATCTTGTTGCCCGCGAGGTCGAGATTCTCGGTGTCGAAGTAGGTGGCGTCGAGGGAGAAGGTCTCCGGGGGCGTCGCCGAGACGACGCCCGGCAAGGCTCGCAGGTCGGGGGCCACGTGACCGGCGTCCACATCGAATTTGAGCTCCACCTCGACCTGCTCGGATGCGGCCACCTGGATCCTCCTGAAGTCGTCGACGGCTGTCCGTCGAGTTTAGTGGTGTGCCTCGGCGCGCGGCGTCGGCTACCGCGCGAACCGGTCGGTCGCCTCGATGAGGTGATGCCGGATGCCCGGTTCGTAGGATGCGTGCCCGGCGTCGGCGACGATGTGCAGATCGGCCGCCGGCCATGCGCGGTGCAGGTCCCACGCACTGCGCGTCGGGCACACCACGTCGTAACGGCCCTGGACGATCACGCCGGGGATGGAGGCGATCGCGTCGATGTTCTCGAGGAGCTGGCCGTCGCGGAGGAATCCGTGGTTGACGAAGTAGTGGTTCTCGATCGACGCGAAGGCGAGGTCGAACCGGTCGGCGTCCGTGCCGTGCGGTGTGTCCTCCGATGCGTCGGCCGTGTCCTCCTCGGGGCGGGGGAGGAGATAGCTGGTCGCCTGTTCCCAGCCCGTCCAGGCGCGGGCGGCGGCGCGAGCTGTCTCGGCGTCGTCGGAGGTGAGCAACCGGTGATACGCCTCGACCAGGTCACCGTCGCGCTCGTCGACCGGTATGGGTTCGAGGTAGCTCTCCCACAGATCGGGGTAGATGTGGGCGGCGCCGCCGTTGTAGTACCAGTCGATCTCGCTGCGTCGCAGCAGGAAGATGCCGCGGAGCACGAGTTCGGTGACCCGATCGGGATGGGCCTGCGCGTAGGCGAGGCCCAGTGTCGAACCCCAGGAGCCGCCAAAGACCTGCCAGCGTTCGATGCCGAGATGGGCACGGAGTCGCTCCATGTCGGCGATGAGGTGTGGCGTGGTGTTGACGCTCAGGTCGGCGCCGTCGGCGATGTGCGGACGCGACCGGCCGCAGCCGCGCTGGTCGAACAGCACGATGCGGTACTTCGCCGGGTCGAAGAACCGGCGTTGCGTCGGAGCGGTCCCGCCCCCGGGTCCGCCGTGTACGAACACCGCGGGCTTCCCGTCCGGGTTGCCCGACGTCTCCCAGTAGATCTGCTGGGCGTCACCGACATCGAGGTGGCCGGCGGCGTAGGGCTCGATCTCCGGGTAGAAGTTCCGCATGGACGTCAGCGTAGGCGTCTGCGCCACGCTCGGCCGGTGGGACGTCCCGGCGACAGGCGTGCTGCGCCGGGACGGCGGACCCGCGGGTCAGTAGCTGTGCTCGGGGCCCGGGAAGATCCCGCGGCGTACCTCGTCGGCGTATTGTTCGGCGGCCGAACGCAACTCGCCCCCGACATCGGCGAAGCGCTTGACGAATCGGGCGGTCTTGCCGTGGGTGAGGCCGGCCATGTCCTGCCAGACGAGGACCTGGGCGTCGGTCTCGTTGCCCGCGCCGATGCCGACGGTCGGGATGGTGAGCTTGCGCGTGATCTGGCCGGCGAGGTCTGCCGGGACCATCTCCATCACCACGGCGAAGGCACCCGCCTCCTGGACGGCGATGGCGTCGGCGATGAGCTGATCGGCACCGTCGCCGCGACCCTGGACGCGGAACCCGCCCAGCCCGTTGACGCTCTGCGGGGTGAAACCGATGTGCGCCATGACGGGGACGCCGGCGGCGGACAGAGCGGCGATCTGCGGTGCCACGCGCTCGCCACCCTCGAGCTTGACCGCGTGTGCGCCGGTCTCCTTGAAGATCCGGAACGCGTTCTCGAGGGCGTGCTGCGGCCCGATCTCATAACTGCCGAACGGCATGTCGGCGACGACCAACGCGTGCGGTGCGCCGCGAACGACGGCGCGGATGAGCGGGATCATCTCGTCGACGGTGACCGGGATGGTGGTGTCGTAGCCCAGGACCACGTTCGCGGCGGAGTCGCCGACGAGGAGGACCGGGATCTCTGCAGCGTCGAAGATGCGGGCGGAGGAATAGTCGTACGCGGTGAGCATCGACCACTTCTCGCCTTCGGCCTTCATCTGGGCCAGGTGGTGGATGCGGGTCACGCGCCGCTTGGCGGACTGACCGGAGGCGGACGCGCCGTATACCGAGGAATCGGACATCGTTGTCTCTTTTCTGCCTCGAGTCCCGACTGGCCGGAGCGGCGCGGCGGGTACCCGGGTTGAACACGGACGTAGCCCATTGTTTCACCGGCGCGGCCCGTTGTGACCGGCCGTCTGTATGCGATTGATCACACGCGCCGACCGATCGGGCTCGGGCGATGTGGGACCCTGGAGACCGGCCGGCCCGCGACGACGACACGTCTCGCGTCCCGGGTGCTCGCCGCAGCTTCCCACGATGTGGGATGACGGCTGCAAAACCGCTGCACAGCGAGTTGGATTCGCGCGTGTAACACGGATTTAACAGCGTACTTCTAAGGTCGGCGACCATGGATCGCCAAAAGGAATTCGTGCTGCGGACCCTCGAAGAGCGCGACATCCGTTTCGTACGTCTGTGGTTCACCGACGTCCTCGGTTATCTGAAATCCGTGGCGATCGCCCCGGCCGAACTCGAAGGCGCGTTCGCGGAGGGGATCGGCTTCGACGGCTCGGCCATCGAGGGCTTCTCACGGGTCTCGGAAGCCGACACGGTCGCGAAACCCGATCCGTCGACTTTCCAGGTGCTGCCGTGGACCACCTCGGCCGGCCGGCACCACTCGGCCCGCATGTTCTGCGACATCGCGATGCCCGACGGCACCCCCAGCTGGGCCGACTCGCGCCACGTCCTGCGCCGGCAGCTGAACAAGGCCGCCGACCTCGGCTTCAGCTGCTACGTCCATCCCGAGATCGAGTTCTTCCTGCTGAAGGAGGCGCCGCTCGACGGATCGGTGCCGACCCCGGCGGACTCCGGCGGCTACTTCGACCAAGCCGTCCACGACGCCGCACCGAACTTCCGGCGGCACGCCATCGAGGCGCTCGAGTCGATGGGGATCTCGGTCGAGTTCTCCCACCACGAGGGTGCGCCCGGGCAGCAGGAGATCGACCTGCGCTACGCCGACGCGCTGTCGATGGCCGACAACGTCATGACCTTCCGCTACCTCATCAAGGAGGTGGCGATCAACGAGGGCGTCTGGGCGACCTTCATGCCCAAGCCGTTCAGCGAGCATCCCGGGTCGGCGATGCACACCCACCTGAGTCTCTTCGAGGGCGACATCAACGCCTTCCACAACCCCGACGACCCGATGCAGCTCTCCGCAACGGGCAAGAAGTTCATCGCCGGCATCCTGCACCACGCCTCGGAGATCAGTGCGGTCACCAACCAGTGGGTCAACAGCTACAAGCGGCTCATCCACGGCGGCGAGGCGCCCACTGCGGCGACCTGGGGTGGCGCGAATCGTTCTGCGCTGATCCGGCTCCCGCTCTACACGCCGAACAAGGCGTCCTCGCGGCGCGTCGAGGTGCGCAGCCCAGACTCGGCCTGCAACCCGTATCTCACCTTCGCGGTACTGCTGGCCGCGGGCCTCAAGGGCATCAACGAAGATTACGAGCTGCCCGACGAGGCCGAGGACGACGTCTGGGCCCTCACCTCCGCCGAGCGTCGTGCGATGGGCTACAAGGAACTCCCCGGCAGCCTGGCCGACGCGTTGAAGGAGATGGAGAACTCGGAGCTGGTCGCCGAGGCGCTCGGCGAGCACGTTTTCGACTACTTCCTCCGCAACAAGTGGACGGAATGGACGAACTACCGCAGCCTCGTGACCCCGTTCGAGCTGCAGAACTACCTGCCGCTGTAGAGCCCGGTCCGACCCGGTCCGGCACCGCGATGTCGTGTTCGGCGGACTCGGTCGCTACTTTTGTGATGTGACAACACGATCGGGACCCGCTGGGCGAGCCGGACGCAGCACGGTCCCCAGCGCGGGACGCCTGGGTCTCCTCGACGACTCCGCACCCCGGAACCTGGCCGACCTCGGCTGGAACACGCCCGAATCGGTCGATGTGTTGTGGGCGCTGTCGCGATCACCCGACGCCGACCTCGCGCTGCGAACCCTCGTGCGGCTGCGCGGAGCCGTCGGTGACGAGTGGTCCGAGATCGACGCCCTGGTACGGGCGGAGCGCTCGTTCCGCGGCCGCCTGTTCGCGGTCATCGGCTCCTCGGACGCACTCGCCGATCACCTCGTCGCCGAACCCTCGAGCTGGCGATTGCTGCTCGCCGACGAGCTGCCCGACCGCGCCGAGGTCGACCGTCTGATGCTCGCCGCCGTCGACGCGCAGGCCGTGCCGGGTGAGGTCGAGAAGGGCAATCGGGTCTACCGGGCCCGACTGGCCGGCCCGAAGGCCGTCGTCGCGCTGCGCCTGGCCTACCGCAACCTGATCCTGCAACTCGCCGCGCACGATGTCGCCTCGACCGTCGAGGACGAGCCGGTGATGTGGCTGCCCGAGGTCGGCGCGTACCTGTCCGACCTGGCCGACGCCGCCCTGACCGCGGCGCTCGCCGTCGCGTTCACCGAGGTGTGCGGCGACGATCCCATCGCGGTGCGGATCGCCGTCGTCGCGATGGGCAAATGCGGTGCGCGCGAGCTCAATTACGTCAGCGACGTTGACGTCATCTTCGTCAGCGACCCGGCCGACGGCACCGCGGCCCGCATCGCAGGCGAGATGATGCGCATCGGTTCGCTCGCGTTCTTCGAGGTCGACGCCGCACTCCGGCCCGAGGGCAAGTCCGGCGCGTTGACGCGGACACTCGAATCGCATGTGGCCTATTACGAGCGGTGGGCCAAGACCTGGGAGTTCCAGGCACTCCTCAAGGCACGGGCGATGACCGGCGACATGCAGCTCGCCGACGAGTACATCGCCGCCGTCAAACCGATGGTGTGGAAGGCCGCCGAGCGACCCGACTTCGTGCCCGAGGTGCAGAAGATGCGGCGCCGCGTCGAATCCTTGCTCCCCGAGGACGAGCGGGAACGCAACCTCAAGCTCGGACGCGGCAGTCTGCGTGACGTCGAGTTCGCGGTCCAGCTCCTGCAGATGGTGCACGGCCGGGTCGACGAGAAGCTGCGTGTCATGCCGACCGTCGACGCGCTGGCCGCGCTCACCGCGGGCGGCTACGTCGGACGCGACGACGCCGCCAATCTCAGTGCGTCATACCAGTTCTTGCGGTTGCTGGAACACCGTCTGCAGATGCAGCGGATGTCGCGGACGCACCTCCTGCCCCAGCCCGACGACCACGAGGCACTGCGCTGGCTCGCCCGCGCCGCACACATCCGTCGTGAGGGCGAACTCGACGCGACAGGGGTGCTGCGCGAACAGATCCGTCACCAGAGTCTGCGGGTTCGGCGCCTGCACCAGAAGCTGTTCTACCGGCCGCTGCTCGAGGCGGTCACCCGCTTCAAGACCGACGAGCTGACCCTGACCGACACCTCGGCCGAAAGACGGCTGGCCGCACTGGGTTACGCGAAACCCGACCGCGCGCTGAGCCACATCCGTGCCCTGTCGAACGCGCCGGGACGACGCGGCCAGATCCAGCTCCTCATCCTGCCCCAGCTGCTCGAGCACATCGGGGACACCCCCGACCCCGACGCGGGTCTGCTGAACTACCGCCGCCTCTGCGATGTCATGGAGGACACCGACTGGTTCCTGCGTCTGTTGCGCGACGACGGCGTCGTCGCGGCGCGGCTGATGAAGGTCCTCGGGACGTCGGAGTACATCGCGAACATGCTGATGCGCTCACCCGAGGTGATCCACCAGTACTCCGACGGACCGGACGGTCCCAAGCTGTGCAACGTCCGGCCCGAGGACGTGGCCAAGGGGCTCATCGCGTCGACCGTTCGCCAGCAGGACATGAAACGAGCCGTGGCCGTTGCGCGTTCGCATCGGCGTGCGGAGTTGGTACGCATCGCGTCCGCCGACGTCCTGGGGCTGCTGGACGTGCCGGCCGTCTGCAAGGCGCTGTCCGGTGTGTGGGCGGCGGTGCTGAATGCCGCGCTGACCGTGGCGATCAACATCTCCGAGCGCGAGCGGGGGAGCCGTGCGCCGGCCCGAATCGCGGTGATCGGAATGGGTCGGCTCGGCGGCGGCGAACTCGGCTACGGCTCGGATGCCGACGTGATGTTCGTGTGTCAGCCCGACCGGGCCGCCGAGGAGTCCGAGGCGCTCAAGTGGGCGCAGACGATCGCCGAGAACGTGCGGTCGATGCTGGGCAGCCCCAGCGCGGACCCGCCGCTGGAGGTCGACACCGGATTGCGCCCGGAGGGCCGGAACGGCCCCATCGTGCGGACCCTGGCGTCCTATGCCGCCTACTACGCGCAATGGGCGCAACCGTGGGAGGTCCAGGCCCTGCTGCGCGCGCACCAGGTCGCCGGCGACGAAGCCCTCGGCATCGACTTCCTGCACATGATCGATCATGTGCGGTACCCGGCCGGTGGGGTCAGCAACGACGCCGTGAAGGAGATCCGCCGGATCAAGGCCCGGGTCGATGCCGAACGCCTGCCGCGCGGTGCCGATCCGGCCACCCACACCAAACTCGGTCGCGGCGGCCTCGCCGACATCGAGTGGACGGTGCAACTGCTCCAGCTCAAGTACGCGCACCGCTACCGCAGCCTGCACAACACGTCGACGCTCGACTCGCTGGATGCCATCGGCGCCGCGGAGTTGCTGTCGGAGAACGACGTCACGCTGCTGAAGGACGCCTGGACGACCGCGACGAAGGCGCGCAATGCGCTGGTCCTGGTCCGCGGCAAACCGATCGACCAGCTGCCCGGACCGGGCGCGCAACTGCGCCAGATCGCGTTCGCCGCGGGGTGGCCGGAGGATCAGGCCAACGAGTTCCTGGAGAACTATCTCCGGGTGACGCGTCGAGCGAAGGCCGTGGTGCTGAAGGTCTTCGGGGCCTGACACACCGGCGGTACAGACGAGGCCCGAGGGCACAGATGAATCCGGCGGGGGAACACCGGGTCACATGGGGGAGCGATGACGAGATTTCTGTGGGCGGCTGCGTACGTCCTGGGGTGGGCGATGCTCGCCGGTGTGGTGCTGGGTGTGTTCCTGCACTACTACCCGTCACGCGGTGACGTCACGCTGTACCTCACGAGCGCGGTCCAGTTCGCGCTCATCCCGGGGTTGATCGCGATCATCGTCTTCGGGGTTCTGCGACGCTGGTTCATGCTGGCGCTCGCCGTCGTGGCGGCCGGCGCTCTGGCCTACACCCAGGTGCCTCTCGTCGTCGCCGAGGCCGCGCCCGCCGGCAAGCGGTTCACCGTGGTCTCGGCGAACCTGCTCTTCGGCGGTGGTGACATCGCTGCGCTCGAGAAGATCGTGGCCGACGCCGATCCCGACCTCGTGTCCCTGCAGGAGGTCACCCCCGAGGCGCTGGAACGCCTGCGGCGCAGCGAGATCGGGCGCGCGCTGCCGCACGAGTTCGCGATCCCGTACAGCTACGCGGCCGGTACCGCGATGTTCAGCAAGATGCCGCTCGACGAGCGCTACAACATCCCGGGGACCGTGCTGCACAACCTGCAGGCCCGGACCGACCTGCCGGGGGCGGCGGGCACCCAGGTGCTGGCCATCCATCCGGCCGCACCGTTGTGGGGCCGCAACTGGGACTGGCTCGCCGACATGGACACCCTCGCCGAGCATTTCGAGCAGCTCCCGCCAGGCCGGGTGATCGCGATCGGGGACTACAACTCCACGTGGAATCACGCGAAATACCGCAGTCTGTTGACCAACGGGCTCGTCGACGGCACCGATGTGGCGGGTGCCGGGTTCCTGCCCAGCTATCCCACCGACAAGCAGATCGGTAACCGGCCGCTGGTCGCCATCGACCGCGTCATCCTGCGCGGCTTCGTGGCGACGTCGATGGACACCCACTACCTGCCGGGTTCCGATCACCGGACTCTGGTGGTATCACTGGTGGCATCATGACGGATCTGCAGAACGCCGGGCCCCAGGACGCCGACCGCCCGAGTGCGCCGGAGCGTCGGAGTATCTCCGAGCGATTGCGGTCGGCGACCGCGGTGGCGCACGAGCGCGCCGAACACGCTCCGTTCATCGACGACCTGATGTCGGGCCGGCTGGACACCGGCGAGTACCAGCGCCTCGCGATCCAGCTCTACTTCGTCTACGAGGCCCTCGAACGTGTCGGAGCCGACCTGGCGGGAGATCCCGTCGCCGATGCCGTGCTCGACCCGAGATTGCTGCGCCTGCAACGACTCGGTGCCGATCTCGCGTCCTTCGGCATCGACCCGTCCGACACGACGCCGTTGCCCGCGGTGGCGCGGTATGTGGCCGCGATCGAGTCCACCCGCACCGACCCGGCGCGGTATGTGGCCCACCACTACACGCGCTATCTCGGCGACCTCAGCGGCGGTCAGGTGGTGGCCCACCGCATGCGGGAGCACTACGGCGTCGACGACGCGGCACTGAGCTTCTACTCGTTCGACGAGATCGACAAGCTCAAGCGCTACAAGGACGCCTACCGGGCACGGCTCGACGCACTACCCCTCGACGCGGACGGAATCGATCGCCTCGTCGACGAGGCGATCGCGGCATTCGATCACAACCAAGCGGTGTTCGGCGAACTCGACGGCGCCCGGGCGGCCTGACCCATAGGTCCGTCCGCGCGGTCGGGATCTGGCGAGCTCCGGCTCAGTTGACCTGCAGCTTGACCGTCCGGTCCAGCACGACCTCGCTCAGGTCGTCATGACCCTTCACGAGCTCGATCCGTAGCTGATTGCCGTCGAGTCGGCTGGTGGTGCGAACGACGCGAGGAGTGCCTTCGAGGCTGATCCGGTCGCCGGGTACGAGGTCTTCGACATATACATCGCGGGTCATTCGTCCAAACTACGGTCGTACCTGGTGAGTCGGCAGGGTAACAAGTCCCGAAAGTGGTACGGATCACAGACCGCCCCGGCCTCCTGGTCCACGAATTGCGGGATCGGGCGGTGGCCGGGTGACGAGGTGGACGGTCTCTCGACAAGGGAGCCGGGGCGTCTCAATCTGAGACGAACCGCTCACCGGTCCGTGCTTACGCTGCGGGCGAGACCCGCAGACGTGAGGAGTCGTCGATGAAAGCTCTCGTGTATCACGGTCCCGGCCGCAAATCCTGGGAGGACGTTCCGAATCCTGTTCTGCAGGAACCGACGGATGCGATCGTCCGGATGGAGGTGACCACCATCTGCGGGACGGATCTGCACATACTCAAGGGCGACGTACCGGCGGTCACGCCGGGTCGGATTCTCGGTCACGAAGGCGTCGGCGTGGTCACCGAGGTCGGTCCGGGCTGCGAACGGGTTCGGGTCGGGGATCGCGTGATCGTGTCGTGCGTGAGCAAGTGCGGTACGTGCGAGTTCTGCCGAGCGGGTCTGACGTCGCATTGCCAGACGGTGGGTGGCATCGGCTGGATCTTCGGCCACCTCATCGACGGGACGCAGGCCGAATTCGTCCGGGTTCCGTTCGCCGACAACGGACTCATCCCGCTTCCGGAGAAGGTGACGCCGGAGCAGGGGACGATGCTCAGTGACATCCTGCCGACGGGTTACGAGATCGGGGTGCTCTACGGCGCGGTCGCGGAGGGCGACGTCGTCGCCGTCGTCGGGGTGGGGCCGGTGGGTCTGGCCGCCGTGATGACGGCCTCGGCCGCCGGTGCCTCCAAGGTGATCGCCGTGGACGGCAACAAGTTCCGGCTCGAGCAGTCCCGGGAGTTCGGCGCGACCGACACCATCGACGTGAATGCCGGCGGCGACGTCGTCGCCCAGCTCCGAGAACTCAGCCGGGGCGGACTCGGTGTGGACGTCGCGATCGAAGCTGTCGGAGTACCCGCGACGTTCGGCGTCGCGCTCGACTCGGTGCGTCCCGGCGGTCACGTCGCCAACGTGGGCGTGCACGGCGAGAGCGTGACGTTCCCGATCGAGCGGGACTGGATCAACAACCTCACGATCACCACGGGCCTGGTCAATGCCACCACGGCGCCCGAACTCCTGGAGAGCATCGAACGCGGCGACATCGCCCCGGAGAAGTTCATCACCCACCGGTTCACGTTCGATCAATTCGACGAAGCGTACGACACGTTCGGCAACGCTGCCGACGAGCACGCGCTCAAGGTGATCATCGCCGCCGGCGACTGAGGGACGCCCCCTCACGGCGACGTACGCCCCGATCTGCGTGGCGTCGCTACTCTCTGGCCTCGGCGATGGACAGCACGACCGTGGTGCGCTCGTCGGAGTCCAGCGTCTCGTCGTCGGCCGTGTGGTCGACCAGCGAGAAGTGCCGGACGTTGGCGAGGTTCACGATGTGCGCGGACCCCTCCAGTTCGAGGGCGATCGGTTCGCGTTGCCGGACCATGTCGCGGACGAACTGCATCACCTCCGGGACGGACTCCGCGAACAGCAGCCGGATCTCGAACTCGTCGGACGTCAGGAGTGTGCCCATGCGGCTCATCGTCGCACGATGGGACGGGCGGGTAGGGCGCCTCGCGCGGATTGCGTGCTGGTAGCCCGGCAACGAAACGGCCCGCTCGGCGATCGGAGAACGATCGCGGAGCGGGCCGAGTCGGCTGGAGCGTGGCTCAGCAGTCGTAGTACAGCGAGAACTCGTACGGGTGCGGACGGATCTGCACCGGCTCGATCTCGTTCTCGCGCTTGAGCGCGATCCAGGTCTCGATGAGGTCCTCGGTGAACACGCCACCGGCGGTGAGGTATTCGTGATCCTCTTCGAGGCGGTCGATGACCGCGGCCAGCGAGGTCGGAGCCTGCGGGATGCTCTTCGCCTCCTCCGGCGGGAGCTCGTAGAGGTCCTTGTCGACGGGCTCGTGCGGCTCGATCTTGTTCTTGATGCCGTCCAGGCCGGCCATCATCATCGCGGCGAACGCCAGGTACGGGTTGCCCGAGCTGTCCGGGCAACGGAACTCGAGGCGCTTGGCCTTCGGGTTGTTGCCGGTGATCGGGATACGCACGCAGGCCGACCGGTTGCGCTGGCTGTAGACCAGGTTGATCGGGGCCTCGTAGCCCGGCACCAGACGCTTGTAGGAGTTGACCGTCGGGTTGGTGAAGGCCAGCAGCGACGGCGCGTGGTGCAGGATGCCGCCGATGTAGTAGCGCGCCAGGTCCGACAGGCCCGCGTAGCCGGCCTCGTCGTGGAACAGCGGCTTGCCGTCCTTCCACAGGGACTGGTGGGCGTGCATGCCCGAGCCGTTGTCACCGAAGAGCGGCTTCGGCATGAAGGTGACCGACTTGCCGTTCTGCCACGCGGTGTTCTTGATGATGTACTTGAACAGCTGCACGTCATCGGCTGCGTGGAGCAGCGTGTTGAACTTGTAGTTGATCTCGGCCTGGCCCGCGGTGCCGACCTCGTGGTGGCCGCGCTCGAGCTCGAAGCCCGAGTTGGTCAGGTTAGTCGACATCTCGTCGCGCAGGTCGACGTAGTGGTCGTACGGTGCGACGGGGAAGTAGCCACCCTTCGGGCGGACCTTGTAGCCGAGGTTCGGGCTGCCGTCCGGGTCGGTCGGCGAGGCGGTGTTCCACCAGCCGGACTCGGACTCGACCTCGTAGAAGGTGCCGTTCATCTCGGAGCCGAAGGACACCGAGTCGAAGATGTAGAACTCGGCCTCGGCGCCGAAGAAGCAGGTGTCGGCGACGCCGGTCGAGGCGAGGTAGTCCTCGGCCTTGCGGGCGACGTTGCGCGGGTCGCGGCTGTAGGCCTCGCGCGTGAACGGGTCGTGGACGAAGAAGCTGAGGTTCATCGTCTTGGCCTTGCGGAACGGATCGATCCGCGCGGTGGCCGGGTCGGGCAGCAGCATCATGTCCGACTCGTTGATCGACTGGAAGCCACGCACCGACGAGCCGTCGAATGCCAGACCCTCCTCGAAGACGTCCTCGTCGAAGGCCGACGCGGGGATCGAGAAGTGCTGCATGACACCGGGCAGGTCGCAGAATCGGATGTCGACGTACTCGACACCTTCCTTCTTGATGCCCTCGAGTAGTTCTTCTTTACTGCTGTACACCGTGCGGTGACTCCTTCGTGATCGGTGGTCCGTGTATGGGGACACGCCACATCCGCCACTGAGAAACAGCAGCGGATCTCAGCGGCAACCGTATGGAGGCGAAGTTGCCCATGCGCTAAGTCCGTGTTTCCCCCGTGTTACACGCGCAGTGGTGTTCGCTACACAGCGTGTTCGGGGCGCGACGCACTCGGCGCACCCCAACCCTAGCGGCAGGCCCGAATGGGCGGGACGGGTCGCGACAACCAGCGACTACGATGGTTCACGAGTGCGGCGGCGACGCGGACCGAGGTGGTCGCGCGGTCGCGTGAGAGGAGTCATCACCGATGGGACGAGTCACGGGTTCCTGGCTGTCGGGACCGCAGATCGGTCCCGCGTCCGGCGTGGAGAACGAGTACCGAGGGCAAGATCTGGGCCTCCCGGAGAACGGGCCCGGGTCGCTGGCGACCGGCTGGCCGCGCGTCGCGGGTCTGCTCGTCGACTGGCTGATAGCCGCCGGACTCGCGCTGCTGTTCGTCGGGTTCTACTCGCCGCACCTCGCCACCACACAGCTCGGCGTGTGGTTCGTGATGGGCATCTTCGCGGTGACTCTGTTCGGGTTCACCCCGGGCCAACTCGTCATCGGGATGCGGGTCGCGCGAGTGGATTTCGGTTCCGAGCGCAACACCGCCGAGGCGGCCGGCGAGCAGAGCCCGGCGGCGGTCGGGATCGTCCGCGCCTTCTTCCGTCAGCTGCTGATGATCTTCCTGGTGCCGGCGCTGATCAACGACTACAACGGGCGCGCCCTGCACGACCGCGCCACCGGAACCGCGCTCGTCCGGACCCGCTGACGGCGGACCATCCGCCGCACGAGCCACTCATCGACAAACCCACCACCGAATCGAATCGGTGGTGGGTTTTGTCGTAGGTCGTCGCCCGTCGAACTCACCCCGGCGCACAGTCGGCGGAATCGGGTGCACAGTCGACGCAATTCGGTGCACAGTCGACGGGGTGGGGCGGAAGCGTCAGCCGCGGCGGCGCGCCGTCCGTTGCATGCTGCGCATCTTGGCGTTCGCGGGGAGCGGCCCCTTCGGCATGCCGGGGCCGGGAGCCTTGCTGCCGAGGGCGGACAGCCGACCCTCGAGGGTCTCCATCCGCTTGCGGTCGATGTTGCTGGGCAGCTTGTTGAGATGCCGTTCGAGCTTCGACAGCGGGATCTGACCGTCGTCGTTGCCCACCATGATCTCGTAGATCGGGGTGTCGCCGACGACGCGCGCGACCTTCTTCTTCTCCTGGCCGAGCAGCGACTTGATGCGCGTGGGCGAGCCCTCGCCGACGAGGATCACACCCGGCTTGCCGATGACGCGGTGCACGGCGTCGAGCTGAGACGTCCCGGCGACGGCCTGCTTGACCCGCCACTGCCCGCGCATGTTACCCAGGGCCCACCCCGCGGCGCCCGGCTGTCCCTCGGCCTTGGTGTAGACGTTCTTCTGGACCCGGCGGCCGAACAGGATGAACGCACCCAATATGCCCAGCACCACGCCGAGCGGGATCAGCAGCCACGGCGAGCCAAGGACGAACCCGAGCGCGGTGAAGACAGCGATCGACAGGACGATCACGCCCACCATGTAGGGGATGAGTCGTTTGTCTTCCTTGCGCTGCATCTGGAAGGCCTGCCACAGCTGTTGGCGCCGTTCCTTCGATGCCGCCTTACGGGCCTTCTTCTTCTCGGCCTTGACCTCTTTGCTCACCTGCGCCTTTGCCATGAGCCCAGTTTACGTCCGCGCGCCGAGGAGTCAGCGGGCGAGGCGGGCCATCAGGCTGGAGGCCTCCTGGCTGGCCGATCCCTCGGCTGCCAGGTGGGCCAGTGCCGGCGAGATCTCGCGGCCGTGGTGGGCCATCGCCTGCGCGTACAGACGCCCGGCCCGGTACGACGAACGCACCAGCGGACCCGCCATGACGCCGGCGAAACCGACTTCCTGCGCGAACTCCGAGTGGTCGACGAACTCCTCGGGCTTGACCCAGCGCTCGACCGGATGATGCCGCGGCGAGGGCCGTAGGTACTGCGTGATGGTCAGGATGTCGCAGCCGGCCTCGTGCAGATCCACGATCGCCGACTGCACCTCCTGCGGGGTCTCGCCCATGCCCAGGATGAGGTTCGATTTCGTCACCAGACCGAAATCGCGTGCAGCGGTGAGCACTTCGAGAGACCGCTCGTAGCGGAACGCCGGCCGGATGCGCTTGAAGATGCGCGGCACGGTCTCGAGGTTGTGCGCGAGCACCTCGGGGCGGGCGTCGAAGACCTCCGCCAGCAGGTCGGGCTTGGCGTGGAAGTCCGGGATCAGGTTCTCCACACCGGTGCCGGGGTTGAGGCGGTGGATCGCGCGGACGGTCTCGGCATAGAGCCAGGCGCCCTCGTCGGGCAGGTCGTCGCGGGCGACGCCGGTGATGGTGGAGTAGCGCAGACCCATCGCCTGCACGCTCTCGGCGACACGACGGGGTTCGTCGCGGTCGAGGGCCGACGGCTTGCCGGTGTCGATCTGGCAGAAGTCGCAGCGGCGGGTGCACTGCTCGCCGCCGATGAGGAAGGTCGCCTCGCGGTCTTCCCAGCACTCGTAGATGTTGGGGCAGCCGGCTTCTTCGCAGACGGTGTGCAGGCCTTCACGCTTGACCAGGCCCTTGAGTTCGGTGAACTCCGGGCCCATCGTCGCGCGGGTCCGGATCCACTCCGGTTTGCGTTCGATGGGGGTCTGGGCGTTGCGCACCTCGAGGCGCAGGAGTTTGCGGCCTTCGGGGGCGGGGCTCGGAGTCTGGGGTGCGGGTGCCGATGCCGTGGGTGTGGCGTCGGGGGCACCGGGTCCGGGGGTGAGGGGGGACGCGGTCACTGAATCGATCCTACGCTTGCACTAGTGGGTGTTTCGGACTGTGTGGTGGCAGGCACCGGGTTGGCGGTGGGGTCGAAGTCGGGGGCGTCGAGCGCGGAGCACACCGCGTCGACGGTGTCGTCGAGCATCGACTCCACCGAGAGTGGGCGGTTCAGTTCGCGGGCGAGGGAGGTCACCCCGGCGTCGGCGATTCCGCAGGGGACGATCGCCTCGAACGCCGACATGTCGGGGTCCACGTTGAGCGCGAAGCCGTGCAACGCCACCCCGCGTGCGACGCGGATACCGATCTGTCCGAGTTTGCGTTCCCCGGCGTCGTCGGTGATCCACACGCCTGATCGGCCGTCGACACGGCCTGTGGATACGCCGAGCCCAGCGCAGACCGTGATCAGCGCCGCCTCGAGGCGACGCACGTACTCGACGACGTCCAGCGGCTCGGCGAGCTTCACGATCGGGTAGCCGACGAGCTGCCCCGGGCCGTGCCAGGTGATCCGACCGCCGCGGTCGACATCGACTACAGGCGCGCCGTTCGTGGGCCGGTCGGAGTCCTCGGTGCGTTTGCCCGCGGTGTAGACGGAGGGGTGTTCCAGCAACAGCAGTACGTCGTGGTCGAGGATGCCGTCCGCGCGGTCGGTGGCCAGCCCGTGCTGCATGTCGTAGGCCGACTGATAGTCGAGGACTCCGAGCCGGCGGATCTCGACCGGATCTGTACTCGCGCGGATCGGTCGATCAGTCATGGCGTCGGGAACCGGTGGCGTAGGCCAGGGCCTCGTCGACACCGGGATGGGTGAAGGTGAATCCGTGATCGGTCAGCACCTCAGGTGCAACGCGTTGACTGAACAGAATCATTTCCTCGGCCATCTCGCCGCCGACCCGGCGTGCCGCGAAAGCGGGGACCTGCAGCACGGTCGGACGGTGTACGGCACGGCCCAGAGCCGACGCGAACTCGCCGAACGGAACGGCGCCCGGTGCGCTCAGGTTCACCGGTCCCGACACGTCGGAGGCGAGGAGGAACTCGATGGCCCGCACCTCGTCGATGAGGCTGATCCAGGAGAAGTACTGCTTCCCGTCGCCGATGGGCCCGCCGAGCCCCAGCTTGAACAGCGGACGGAGCTTCCCGAGCAGACCACCCTGCGCACTCAGGACGGGCGCGGTGCGCAGCAGGACGAGACGGGTGCCGTCTCCCGCGTTGGCGGTTGCCGCGCGTTCCCAGTCCACGACCAGGTCGGCGAGAAAACCCTCGCCCGGACCGTCGGACTCCGTCGCCGGGCGTGAACCGGTGTCGCCGTAGTAGCCCGTCGCGCTCGCACTGACGAAGGTCGGGATACCGAGATCCCGGACCGCCTCGGCGAGGATCTCGGTCGGGGTGATCCGCGAGTCCCGCAATTCCTGTTTGAACCGGCCGGTCCACCGGCCGTTGCCGACGCCGACACCACCGAGTGACACCACCGCCTCGACGCCGTCGAGGCTCTCGGGCGGGACGCCGATGGTCTCGGGATCCCAACTGAACTCGTCATCGGCGCGTGCCTCGCGGCGGACCAGACGTGTGACCGTGTGGCCCGCCGCGCGCAGCGAGTTGACCAGGGCGTTGCCGATCAGCCCCTGTGACCCTGCGACGGCGATCCGCATCGCGTGTCCTCGGTGTGCCGTCTCCGGGAATCCGGGCTAGAGGCCCAGGTCCGCGGCGAAGGCAGCCTCTTCGAGACGCTTCTTCACCGTGGTGAGGAAGCGGCCGGCGTCGGCGCCGTCGATGAGACGGTGATCGTAGGTCAGCGGCAGGTAGGACATCGAGCGCACCGCGATCGATTCCGAGCCGTCCTCGCCGGTGATGACGACCGGACGCTTGACGATGGCACCGGTACCGAGCATCGCCGCCTGCGGCGGGACCAGGATCGGGGTGTCGAACAGGGCGCCCTGGCTGCCGATGTTGGTGATGGTGAAGGTGCCGCCGGCGAGCTCGTCGGGCTTCAGGCCGTTGGACCGAGCGCGCGACGCGATGTCGGCGATGGCCCGGGCGAGGCCGGCGATCGACAGGTCGTCCGCGTTGTGGATGACCGGCGACAGCAGACCCTGCGGGGTGTCGACGGCGATCCCCAGATGCACCTTGTCGTAGTAGGTGATCTCCTTCTTGTCCTCGTCGATCGACGCGTTGACGTTCGGGTGCGCCTTCAGCGCCTCGACGACGGCCTTCGCGATGAACGGCAGGAACGTGAGGTTGACGCCCTCGGACGCCTTGAAGCTCTCCTTGGCGGCCTTGCGCAGTCCGGCGATGCGGGTCATGTCGACCTCGAAGACCTGCGTCAGCTGGGCGCTCTGCTGCAGGGACTCGCGGGTCTTCTTCGCCGTGATCTGCCGGATGCGGTTGATCTTCTGGGTGGTGCCGCGCAGCTCGGCCAGCTCGGGACGGATCTCCGGCGATGCGGACTTCCCGGCCGATGCCGCGGGTGCCGACGGAGCAGCAGCCGCCGCGGGCTTCTGCTCGGGAGCGGGCGCCTTGGCCTCCTCGGCCGCCGCGAGCACGTCCTGCTTACGGATCCGGCCGCCGACACCGGTGCCCTTGATCGCGTTGAGGTCGATGTTGTTCTCCGCGGCCAGTTTGCGCACCAGCGGGGTGACGTACGGCGTCGACTCGACGGTCGGCGGGTCGGACTTCTCGGGGGCCTTGGACTCGGCCTTGGGCTGCGGCTTCTGCTCCTCCTCGGGAGCGGGTGCCTGCTCGGGTTCGGGCTTCTGTTCGGGCTCAGACTTCTGTTCGGGCTCCGACTTCTGCTCGGGTTCGGGTTCCGGCTCGGGCTCCTTCTTCGACGGAGCCGCCGACGCGTCACCGATGACGGCGAGCTTGCCGCCGACCTCGATCACGTCGTCCTCTTGCGCGAGGATCTCGAGGAGCGTGCCCGCGACCGGGGAGGGGATCTCGGTGTCGACCTTGTCGGTCGAGACCTCGAGCAGCGGTTCGTCGGCCGCCACCTCGTCGCCCACGGACTTCAGCCAGTTGGTGACCGTGCCCTCGGTGACCGACTCACCGAGCTCGGGCATGAGCACATCGGTGCCCTCGGCCGAGCCGGAACCGGTGTCGGCCGTGGGCTTCTCGGCGGGGGCGTCCTCCTCGGTGGAGGGCTCCTCGGCCGCCTGCTCGGGCTCGGGCTCGGGGGCAGCCTCGGTGGGCTCGTCGCCTCCGGCGGACTCCGAACCGGAGTCGTCGGAACCGGAGTCGTCGGAACCGGAGTCGGCCTCGTCGGCGTCACCGATCAGGGCGAGGTCGCCGCCGACCTCGACGACGTCGTCCTCCTGCGCGATGATCTTGGTCAGCACACCCGAAGTGGGCGCCGGGATCTCGGTGTCCACCTTGTCGGTCGACACCTCGAGCAAGGGCTCGTCGGCCTCGACGGTGTCGCCCTCCTCCTTCAGCCACCGGGTGACTGTCCCCTCGGTGACACTTTCACCAAGGGCGGGCATCTGGACGGAGAAGGCCATCGTTGTGAACTCCTGAACTCGACGTGGTGGTCTGTAGGTGATGCCCAATGGTGTGTGCGCCGTGGGCACGGGGTCGGGGGCGGTACGACGACCGCGCAGATGAGTGGCGGATCAGCCGCTCATCCCCGCGGCCAACCCTACCCGCACGGTGCGCCGCCGACTCGGTTCGGCTCGTACTCGTCGGTAACGATTCTCATCGGTGCGGCACGCGGGTGTCGGCGGCTGTCGGTCGGCTGTCTTCTCAGCCGTTCGCAGCGATGTCCTCGAGCACCGCGGCGATGGTCCGGACGGGTACGCCCGTACCGCCTTTCGTGGTGTAACCCCACGGGCTGCCGGTGTTGAAGGCGGGTCCGGCGATGTCGATGTGGGCCCACTGCACATCCTCCGGTACGAACTCCTTCAGGAAGATGCCGGCGGCGAGCATCCCGCCCCAGCGGTGCGGGGTCACGTTCGCCAGGTCCGCGACGCGGGACTTCAGG
The DNA here is from genome assembly GCF_001698225.1 of Gordonia terrae. NCBI lineage: Bacteria > Bacillati > Actinomycetota > Actinomycetes > Mycobacteriales > Gordoniaceae > Gordonia > Gordonia terrae. The sequence continues at coordinate 3,522,793 of NZ_CP016594.1, read as the reverse complement.
TCGGCGCGGAGTTCCGCGGGCAGCGGCATGGCCCAGGCGTTCTCGCCGACATCAGCCGAGCGGGCCGCAACGCGGTCGCGGAACTCGTCGGTACCCATGACGCCGGGTGTGCGGGTGCCGAGCGCCACCATCTGCGCACCGGTCAGCGTTGCGGTGTCGATGAGGTAGTCGGGATCGTCCTCGCAGGCCCGCACGATCGCATCGGCGAGGATGAGACGGCCCTCGGCGTCGGTGTTGAGGACCTCGACCGTGCGTCCGCCGTACTGGGTGAGCACGTCGCCGGGGCGCTGGGCGGTCGACGAGGGCATGTTCTCGGCCATCGGCACGGTCGCGGTGACCGTGACGTCGATGTCGAGGCGGGCGGCCAGGATGGTCGCGGCGATGACGGCGGCGGCGCCGCCCATGTCCGAGGTCATCGCGTCCATGTTCGCGGCGGGCTTGATGGAGATGCCGCCGGTGTCGAAGGTGATGCCCTTGCCGACGAGAGCGACCGTCGTGGGGGACTTCTTCGCGGTGTGGGTCAGCCGGACGAGGCGCGGCAGTCGCGAGGAACCCTTGCCGACGCCGATGATCCCTCCGTAGCCCTGCGCCTCGAGCTGCTTGTCGTCGAGGATCTCGACCTTGAGCCCGGCCTTGCTCCCGAGCGTGCGGGCGCGGGCCGCGAACTCCTCGGGATAGAGGTGACTCGGCGGGGTGTTGACGAAGTCACGGGCGATGGCGACGGAGTCGGCGATCGCGACCGCCCGCTCCAGGCCGGCCTTGGCCTCCTTGGACTTCGATTCGACGAGCAGTGTGATGCGTTGCGGCGGAGTCTTCTTCGGCTTCGAACTGGACGAGCGGAACTCGTCGAACCGGTACGCGCCGAGGAACAGCCCTTCGGCCGCGGCGAGAAGATCGATCGCGGCGAGCGTGGTGGCCACCGACTCGTGCCCGTCGAGCTCGCGCGCGACGATCCCGGCGGCCTGCCGGACCTGGTCGGCGTCGTCGAGGTTGTCGGCGTCGCCGAGACCGACCGCGACGACGACACCGACCGGCAGGGACTCCGGAGCCGCGGTCCGGGTGACCTCGCCGTGCGAGCCGGTGGCCCCGAGTGCCGTGAGGGCGGCGCTGATGGCGGCGGCCTGAGCGTCGTCGAGGATGCCGTCACCGATGGCGAGGGTCGGCTCGGCGCCGGGGCCGTCGGCATCGCCGTCGGACGACGACGCGCTGATCAGGCCGATGACCAGGGCGGAATCACCCTTGCCGATCGAGGTGGACAGTTCGAGTTCGGGGCCGCGTGCGCGGTCGACGGTGTCGTTCTTGCTCACCCGCTCAACTCTGCCACAGCGGCGCCGCGGCGGGCTGCCGCGAACGCCCATCCCGCCGGGCGTGCCGCCACGGGTGCGCCCGGCGGCGCGGGTCGCCCGATAGCGTGGACGGCATGAGTGAACTCCTCGCCGGGCCGATCGCCGACCGTCACGCCGCACTGGGGGCCACCTTCGCCGAGTTCGGCGGATGGAACATGCCGGTGTCGTACTCGGGCACGGTGGCCGAGCACGCCGCGGTGCGGGACAACGTGGGCATCTTCGACGTCAGTCACCTCGGCAAGGCGCTGGTGTCCGGGGCGGGCGCGGCGGCGTTCGTCAACTCGACGCTCACCAACGACCTCGGCAAGATCGTGCCCGGCAAGGCGCAGTACACGTTGTGCTGCAATGAGTCCGGCGGTGTCGTCGATGACCTGATCGCCTATCTCGTCGGTGACGACGAGGTCTTCCTGGTGCCCAACGCGGCGAACACCGCGGACGTCGTGGCCCGACTGCAAGCGGTTGCGCCGGAAGGCATTTCGATCATCGACCAGCATCGTGACCTGGCCGTCCTGGCGGTGCAGGGGCCGAGGTCTCCCGACATCCTGACCGGACTCGGACTCCCCGCCGACATGGAGTACATGGCCTTCGGCGACGCCGAGCTCCCGACGGCGGGCGGGACGGCTCGCGTGCGGGTCTGCCGGACCGGATACACCGGCGAACGGGGTTACGAGATCGTGCCGCGCTGGGACGACGCCGGTGCGGTCTTCGACGCCCTGCTCGAGGCGATCACCGCGGCCGGCGGGTTGCCCGCCGGCCTGGGTGCGCGGGACACCCTGCGCACCGAGATGGGCTACGCGCTGCACGGACACGAACTCGGCCCGGACATCTCGCCGGTGCAGGCGCGGTCGAGCTGGGCGGTCGGTTGGGACAAGCCGTCGTTCTTCGGGCGCGACGCCCTGCTGGCCGAGAAAGAGGCTGGGCCGGCGCGTCGCCTTTACGGGTTGCGGGCGACCGGACGCGGAGTCCCGCGGGCCGGCTGCGCGGTTCGGCAGGCAGGCGACGCAGCGGGCGGAGCGGCGATCGGGACCTGTACGTCGGGCACGTTCTCGCCCACGCTCAAACAGGGCATCGCACTCGCGCTGCTGGACACGGCGTCGGGGGTGCGCAAGGGTGACGAGGTCGTCGTCGATGTCCGCGGCCGCGACCTGACGTGTGAGGTCGTGATCCCGCCGTTCGTGCCGTCGCACGTGTGACCTGCGAGCACTCGCATGGGGCCGCACCGGGGCCCGGGGGTGACCCCACCGGGCGCGGAAATGCTTTTGGACCCGGCGGTACGATGGCGCCATGACCTTGGAGTTCAACCGTACCGAGCACCCGCATCCGGTGTCTGAGGGCCGGCGCGCGGAGATCCTGTCCGCCCCGGGATTCGGGCGCCATTTCACCGACAACATGGTGATGATCGACTACGACGCCGAGGTGGGTTGGCACAGCGCCACGGTGAAGCCGTACGGTCCGATCGCGCTGGACCCGGCGGCCACGGTTCTGCACTACGGCCAAGAGGTGTTCGAGGGGCTGAAGGCCTATCGCCAGCCCGACGGTTCGATTGCCGCGTTCCGGCCCGAGGCCAACGCGGCCCGGCTGCAGCGCAGTGCCGAACGACTCGCCATGCCGGCACTGCCGGTCGAGGATTTCATCGCCTCCCTCAAGGCACTGCTGGATGCGGACAACGAGTGGGTGCCTGCCGCCGGCGGCGAGGAGTCGCTGTATCTGCGCCCGTTCATGTTCGCCTCGCAGGCGAGTCTCGGCGTGAACGCCCCGTCCACGAAGTACATCTACTCGGTCATCGCGTCGCCGGCCGGCGCCTACTTCGCCGGCGGCATCAAGCCGGTGAGCGTCTGGCTCTCCACCGAATACGTTCGCGCAGCACCGGGCGGTACCGGGTTCGCCAAGTGCGGTGGCAATTATGCCGCCGCGTTCCTCGCGCAACGGCAGGCGACCGAGCAGGGGTGCGACCAGGTCGTGTGGCTCGACGCGATCGAGCGCCGGTTCATCGAGGAGATGGGCGGCATGAACCTGTTCTTCGTGTTCGGCTCCGGTGCCGACGCCCGCCTGGTGACCCCCGAACTGTCCGGGTCGCTGCTGCCGGGGATCACCCGTTCGTCGTTGCTGACGCTGGCCACCGATGCCGGCTTCGAGGTCGAGGAACGCAAGATCACCACCGAGGAGCTGCGCAAGGGCGTGGCGTCGGGCGACATCACCGAGGTGTTCGCCTGCGGCACCGCCGCCGTCATCACCCCGGTCGGCCGGGTCAAGGGTGAGGGCGAGGACTACACCATCAACAACGGCGAGACCGGCGAGGTGACCCAGGCGTTGCGGGACACCCTCACCGGCATCCAGCGCGGGACGTTCGCCGACACCCACGGCTGGATGACCGAGCTCTACCGCCGCTGACCGGCGCCGCGGTCAGAGCAAGAGGCCGACGACGGCGAGTGCGACCCCGAGTTCGATGGTCGCGCCCAGCACGTCGCCGGTCATCCCGCCCATCCGCCGCGCGCAGTGCCGGGTGAACCACCAGGCCACGGCCGCGACGCCGAGCACGACCGCAAATCCCCGGACGACGGCGGCCACCTCGAGGTGGCCGCCGTCGAATCCGTTGGCAGACAATCCGAGTGGGACGGTCGCGATGAGCGCGACAAGCAGCCAGACCGCGATGGAGGTGTGCTGGGTGCCCGCGACGAGCGCGCCGAAGCCGTTGCGGTGGGCCGGATCCAGTGATCGCCGGGTGCCGATGACCGCGCCGAGCCGGCCGAGCGCGATGGCGAACGCGAGGTCGTACCATCGGGACTCATCGGCCAGTGCGGCGAATCCGGTCGACTGCACCGCCAGGACCAAGACCAGCGTCGCCACGCCGAACGGTCCGACGGTGCCGCTGCGCATCACCTCGGTGACGCGTTCGGGCGCGCCGTAACACCCGAGTCCGTCGGCGGTGTCGGCGAGCCCGTCGAGATGCATGCCACGGGTCAGCGTGGCGAGCAGGACGACGACGAGAACACCGATCAGCAGCGTCGGGAGTCCGGTGTGCGAGAGTCCGAGGGCCGCGATCGCCGATCCGGCACCCAGTACCGCGCCCACCACCGGGACCGACGCCATCACCGCCGCCCCCAGCGATCGATCCGGCGCGGCTGACGCCTCGTGACCTCCGACGGGCGCGATCGTCATCCAACTGAACGCGGTACGGAGCGCCCGGGTCGGCGGAATCACGGCGAATCCGTTCGGCGTCAGGATGTCTCGGCGTCGGCGGCGATGGTCCCGTCTGCGGGGTCCCCATCTGGGGTGCTGTTGTCGGTCACCCCGGCCTCGTCGAAGGTGGCCATGGACACGAGCAGATCGGCGGCCGACTGCACGATCGGCAGGGCCAGGACGGCTCCGCTGCCCTCGCCGAGCCGCATCGAGAGATCGAGAACCGGAACCAGGTCGAGGTGCTCGAGGGCGATCTGGTGGGCGGGTTCGACCGACCGGTGACCGGCGATCCACCAGCGCATCGCCCCCGGCGCGAGCTCGTTGGCGACCATCGCCGCAGCGGTGATCACCACGCCGTCGAGGATGACCGGCGTCCGGCGCAGGGCCGCCTGGGCGAGGAAACCGACGGTGGCGGCCAGGTCGGCCCCGCCGACGGCGGCGAGCAACGCGAGCGGGTCGTGGATCACCTTGCGCGCGCGGCGCATACCGTCGCGGATCGCGGCGGTCTTGCGCATCCACCCGGCGTCGTCGACGCCGGTTCCCCGGCCGACGATCTCGACCGGTTCGCGCCGGGTCAGCGCGCCGATGAGGACGGTGGCCGGGGTGGTGTTGCCGATACCCATCTCGCCGGCGATCAGCAGATCGGTGCCCGAGTCGACGAGGTCGTCGGCGATGGCGCGGCCGGCGGCGAGTGCCTCGCGCGCCTCGGCGAGAGTGATCGCGTCGGTGGTGCGCAGGTCGTCGCTGCTGCGCCGGACCTTGTACCGCGACAGCTCCGGAGCGGTGTCGGCGTCGACGGACATGTCGACGACCTTCACCGTCGCGCCGACGCGGCCCGCCATGACGTTCACCGCCGCGCCGCCCGCGGAGATGTTGGCGACCATCTGTGCGGTCACCTCGGGCGGGAACGCCGAGACCCCACCGCGGGCGACGCCGTGGTCGCCGGCGAAGACGACGACGGTGGGGGAGGTGAGAGGTGCGGGCGGGCACTGGCCCTGGCAGGCGGCGATCCAGACGCCGATCTCCTCGACGCGGCCCAGCGACCCCGGTGGCTTGGTGAGGGTCGCCTGCCGCTTGCGGGCGTCCTGGGCGATCGCCTCGTCCGGCGGCGTGATCGGCGCGAACACCTCGGCATCGGTGGGGTCGGGCCGGGGGCCCGTGGAGAATCCCACGCCCGCAATCGGTTCGGGCGCGGAGGAGTCGGGCGCGGAGGAGTCGGGCGTGGGGGTCGCGGTGGCGACCGACGTCTTCGGAGCAGGCTCGTCGTGATCGGAGGACGTCGCCGAGGGCAGCGGAGTGTCCGACGCCGAATCCGCACTGCCGGTTGTCGTCCGGGTGATCGGCGATCCCGGCGTGGCGGGAAGGTTGAGGACCCGCCCGGCGACGACGAGGTCGACACGCTCGCACACCTGCGCCACCCGGGCGTTGAGGGTGCCGAGCAGGTCCTGGAAGACCCGTCCGGCGGGGGTGGGAGGTACGAGCGAGAGCCCGGCTTCCGGGCTGATGACCACCACATCGGCGGTCATGGCGCCCAACGCGTCGCAGAGGTCGTCGATCGGACCGTCGAGATCGATCTCCGACCCCGAGGTCCAACCGTGGACGGCGTCGATCTGCGCGGTGAGCCAGTTGCCCAGATCGTCGACGAGGGCCGGGATGTCCGGTGCGGAGCGCAGGGCGTGCCCGAGGTCGGTCGTCTCGATCGTCGTGTACCGGGCGTCGCGGCGTTCGCGGTGGATCCGCACGCGGTCCATCCAGTCGCCGTCGGAGGACGTGAGCGGGCCGGTGGCCAGGTATCGGATCTGCCGGTGCTCGCCGAGCAGGGACTCGCCGTGCGCGGACTTACCCGAGCGCACGCCTCCGAGGACAAGGGTGCGCACTGCGCGATCGGTCATCGATCAGACTTCGTCGCCCGGCGAGACCATCGGCTTGGGGGCCCGCATCTTGCGCAGCTGCATCGCGCGGGTGAACGCGTACCAGCCGAGCTTGAAGCCCCCGTCGCCGGACTCCGGGAAACGTTCGGCGACGCGGCGGTTGACCATGCGGCCGAGGATCACACCGTCGACGGCCATCAGTACGACGAACGCGACCAGGATGAGGTTCGTCAGCGCGGCGGCCTGCGGGACCAGGAACATCAGGACGATCAGCAGGATGGCGAACGGCATGAATAGCCCGGCGAAATTGCGCCGGGCGTCGACGATGTCGCGGGTGTAGCGCCGCGCGGGGCCCTTGTCGCGCGGCATCAGATAGGCCTCGTCGCCGGCCATCATCCGTTCCCGCTGCTGGAGCCGCTTCTCGCGTCGCTCGGTGGAGAGTGCGCGCTTCTCCTCCTTGGAGAGCGTGGACTTGAGCTCCTTCTTGCGGGCGCGCGCCTCGGAACGGTTCGTCGGGGGTGGCGCGACGGGACCGCGCCGCCGGTTCTCGGCCTGGCGGCGAGACGGCGTCGGACGCCCCTTGCCCGGAGTGTATTTGCTGCCCTTGGCGGAGGGCGCGACGTCGGTGCCGGACTCGTCGTCGGCGGTGTAGGTGGAGACCGAGCTGTCGCCGGAATCCGCCTGGGTGTCGTCCTTCTTCCATGGCAGCTTCACGCCTGTAGAGCCTAGGTGATCGGTGTTGCGAGACAAACGCGCGGTCGTCGCTATTCGGTGGTCGTCGCCCGATGTCGTCCCGAGGGGCGTGCCCATCGCGGACGCGGCGTCCGGAGTCGCACTGCCGGGATCGGGTCCGCTCCCTATACTCCGTGCTCATGACCGGGAACGATGCGACGCGCGGTGCGGCACCCACGGGACCGGCGACGGGATTCCGGTGCGCATCCTGATCGCGCCGGACTCGTTCGGCGACACCATGTCCGCGGTGGTCGCCGCGCACGCGATCGCCCGCGGGTGGACTGCCGCGCGGCCGGATGACGAACTCGTCGTGGCCCCGCAGTCCGACGGCGGACCGGGCTTCGTCGACGTCCTGGCGTCGCGATTCGGGACCGTGATCACCGAATCGGTGTCCGGCCCGCTCGGCGCGGGCGTGAGTGCCCGGTGGCTTCTCGACGAACCGTCGACCGCCTACATCGAGTGCGCGCAGGCGTGCGGTCTACATCAGCTGGGCGGTACGCCGACGCCGCGCACGGCGGTGGGGGCCGACACCCGAGGTGTCGGTGAGCTCGTCGTGGCGGCACTGGCGCGCGGGGTGGACCGGATCGTGATCGGACTCGGCGGCAGTGCGACGACCGACGGCGGTGCCGGCCTGCTGGAGGCCCTGGGCGGCGGCGATCACGCCCGGCGGCGACTTCGCGGCGTGGAGCTGATCGCGGCATCCGATGTGGAGAACCCGCTCCTGGGCCCGCTGGGCGCGGCGGCGGTGTTCGGTCCGCAGAAGGGCGCCGACCCGGACACCGTCGCCCTGCTCGCCAGGCGGCTCGACGACTTCTCGCGCGTCCTCGGTGACCTCGCAGGTCGGGACATCGCCGACGAGCCGGGTGCCGGTGCCGCAGGTGGTCTGGGTGCGGCGCTCCTCGCGCTCGGAGGCGTCCGCGTCTCCGGCGCCACCGTCGTCGCCGACGCGACCGGCCTGGCTGCCGAGGTCGCCGCGGCCGACGTCGTCGTCACCGGGGAGGGCAGGTTCGATGCGCAGACGCTCCGCGGCAAGGTCGTCTCCGCACTGCACTCCGCTGCCTCGTCGCTCGGCGCTCACGGTGCCGGAGCGGCGACGATCGTCCTCGCGGGACAGGTCGCCCTGAGCCCCGACGAGATCGCCGAGGCCGGTGTGGCGGCAGCGCACGCGATCGTCGACGTCGCGGGCTCGGTCGAGGTCGCGATGGCCGATGCGGAGAACCAGCTCGTCGCGCTCGCCGAAACGGTGGCGTCCGATCTCGATGACGCGCACCGCTGATCGCGCCGATGTGTCGAGCCGAGAACCCGGCCGGACCTCGGGGAAACGCCCGTCCGACTGGACGGGAATACCACGGGGAGGAGTACGGTTGTACGCACGGGCACAACCGGTCGACCTCTCGGCGAGCGGGGTGAATCCCGAACGACCGTGCGGGGCGCAACCCACCACGACGGCATCGGGCCACATTCCACCGGGACCACACCACTTACAGGAGCATCCATGACCGTGCAGAACGAAACGAGCACAGCCACGAGCACCGGCGTCGTCCTCAGCGACGCTGCCGCGTCCAAGGCCAAGGCGCTGCTCGACCAAGAGGGCCGCGACGACCTCGCGCTGCGTATCGCCGTCCAGCCGGGTGGTTGCGCGGGCCTGCGGTACCAGCTCTTCTTCGACGATCGCACCCTCGACGGTGACATCACCACCGACTTCGGCGGCGTCACACTGGCCGTCGACCGGATGAGCGCGCCCTACGTGCAGGGCGCGACCATCGACTTCGTCGACACCATCGAGAAGCAGGGTTTCACCATCGACAACCCGAACGCCACCGGCAGCTGTGCCTGCGGCGACTCGTTCAACTGACACGTCGACACACGTCAGACGCTTTCCGGCACCGGCCGCATCCCATGGGGGTGCGGCCGGTGTCGTATGTCGTGGGGTGAGTAGCGTGGACACCTGTCTGTGTCATCACCTACCCGGGTCATCACCCATTCGGGTCATCACCTGGCGGTCACCACCTGCTGGGCACTATCTGTCGGGCAACCACATGAAGGGCTGAGATCTCCAGTGGCAATCGTTGTGTGCGGCTCCATCGCAACCGATCATCTGATGAAGTTCCCGGGCAAGTTCTCCGAGCAGCTGCTCGGCGACCACCTCGAACACATCTCCCTCAGCTTCCTCGTGGAGGACCTCGTCGTCCGGCGCGGTGGGGTCGGCGGCAACATCTGCTACGCGATGGGTCAGCTCGGCGGCGCCCCGGTCCTGGTCGGGGCCGTCGGGTCCGACTTCACCGAGTATCGCCAGTGGCTCGAGTCCAACGGAGTCGACTGCCGCGGTGTCCGCGTGTCGGAGTCCCATCACACCGCGCGGTTCATGTGCACGACCGACGAGACGATGGCCCAGCTGGCCACCTTCTACGCCGGTGCGATGAGCGAGAGCCGCGACATCGCCCTCGCCGAGGTGATCGCCGAGGTCGGCACGCCCGACCTCGTCCTCATCGGTGCCGACGACCCGGCCGGGATGATCCGCCACACCGAGGAGTGCCGAACAGCGGGTATCCCGTTCGCCGCGGACCCGTCGCAGCAGCTGGCCCGCCTCGACGGCGAGCAGACGCGCACCCTCATCGACGGCGCCGCCTACCTGTTCACCAACGAATACGAGTGGGGTCTCCTCCGTCAGAAGGCCGGGTTGTCCGAGGCGCAGGTCGCCGAGATGGTCGGGGTCCGGGTCACGACGCTCGGCAAGGACGGCGTGGAGATCGTCGACCGCGACGGCACCCGCATCCATGTGTCCGTCGTGCCGGAGACCGCGAAGGTCGACCCGACCGGCGTCGGCGACGGATTCCGGGCCGGGTTCCTGTCCGCGCTGTCCAAGGGACTCGGTTTCGAGCGCGCCGCGCAGGTCGGGTCGATGGTCGCGGTGCTCGTGCTCGAGACCGTCTCGACACAGGACTGGGCCTGGGACTCGGACTCGGCTCTCGCCCGGATCGAAGGCGCGTACGGCGCCGAGGCCGCCGCGGAGATCAAGGCGGCGTTCGCCGGCTGAAGTCCTGTCTGCCCGGGGTGGTGACGCGTCTGACGTTGCCACCCCCGCCCCGGCGTGAGACGTTGGAACGGAGTCCCGATCGAGGACTCCCGGACGAGGGGTGCTGTACCCGGTGTGCGACAAGACGGCCCGTGGGAGGTCGTCATGTCATGGCTCGTTCTCGTCGTGTCGGGTGTGTTCGAAGCAGTGTGGGCCACCGCGTTGGGTCGGTCGGAGGGCTTCACGAAACCGGGGCCGACGGGCTTGTTCCTCGTCGCGCTCGCCATCAGCATGGCCGGACTGGCCTATGCGATGCGCGACTTGCCCGTGGGCACCGCCTACGCCGTGTGGGTGGGCATCGGGGCTTCGCTCACCGTGGTCTACGCCATGCTCACCGGTGGGCAGCCGGTGTCGGTGTTGCGGGTGTTTTTCCTGCTGATGATCGTCGGCGGGGTCATCGGTCTGAAGCTCGCGAACTGAGTGCACGACCGTCGAAGCCGCCCCGGAAATGGGCCCTGCGTGGCGAAGTCGGTGACGTATCGTGGTCGACTGCGCTGTGGCCGGCGATTTCCGGGGCGGGTTGTGTTGCCGGAGAACGACTCTCGGACTAGACCCGCACCGGATAGGTGTGGTCGATGATCTCCGGGACGATCGTGCCCTCGACGAAGATGCCGTGCCAGACCATGAACATCAGGACCGTCCAGAGCCGACGGCTGTTGTCCACCACGCCTTCTCGATGCTCGTCGAGCATCGCGATCACCGCGTCCTTGGCGAAGATGTGATCGGTCTGGGAGTGCGTGATGGTCTCGTGCGCCCAGTCGTACATCTCGGTGCCGGCAAGCCAATGCCGGATCGGAACCGGGAAGCCGAGCTTCTTGCGGTGCAGGACATGCGCCGGGACGATCTGCTCCAGTGCCTTGCGCAGCGCGTATTTCGTTGTGCCGTGGGCGATCTTCTCGTCATGGGGGAGGCCCTCGGCGATCGCGAACACCTCCGGGTCGAGGAACGGCACCCGCAACTCGAGGGAGTTGGCCATCGTGATCTTGTCCGCCTTGACGAGGATGTCGCCGCGCAGCCAGGTGAACAGATCCAGATGCTGCATGCGGGCCACCGGATCCCACCCCTCGCTCATCGCGTAGATCGGGGCGGTGACGTCGGTGTGGGTCCATTCGGGGCGGTAGTCGCGCAGGACCGCGCGTAGTCGCGCGTCGTCGAAGCTGCGGGCGTTGCCGTAATAGCGCTCCTCGAGTGTGAGCGAACCGCGGTGCAGCAGGCTCTTGCCGCGCGTTCCCTCCGGGATCCGGTCGGAGATCTTCCCCGCCGCGCGACGCAGCGGCCGCGGCAGCCGATCGAAGGCGGCCAGGGACAACGGCTCCTTGTAGATCGTGTATCCGCCGAACAATTCGTCGGCGCCCTCGCCGGAGAGCACGACCTTGACGTGCTTACGTGCCTCGGCTGCCACGAAGTACAGCGGGACGAGCGCGGGGTCGGCGACCGGGTCGTCGAGGTACCAGACGATCGAGGGGATCGCCTCGATGAACTCCGACGGTCCGACGACCTTCACCACGTGGCGAGCGCCGATCGCCGCCGCCGACTCGGCGGCGACGTCGACCTCCGAATAACCCTCGCGCTCGAAGCCGGTGGTGAAGGTGATGAGGTCTGGGTTGTGCCGGATCGCCAGCGCGGCGATCGCCGTCGAGTCGATACCGCCGGACAGGAACGACCCGACCGTCACATCGGCCCGCATGTGCTTGGCGACCGAGTCGGCGAGTACGTCGGCGATCTCGTCGTAGCGCTTCTGCCGGGTGGCGTCGGTGACCGGGCGGACGCCGAACTGGGGAGTGAAATAGCGCCGGATCGACAGGGGACTGCCCGGTGTCGCGGTGGCATGGCAGCCCGACTCCAGTCGCCGGATCGAGGCGTGGATCGTCTCGGGTTCCGGGACGTACTGCAGCACCGTGTAGTGCTCGATCGCGCGGGGATCGAGTTCCGTCGACAACCCGATGCGTTCGATCAGTTCGAGCAGACTCTTCTTCTCGCTGCCGAAGACGAGCCCGCCGGGGCCCGATGCCACGAACAGAGGCTTGATGCCGAAGGGGTCACGGGCGAGGAAGAGCGAGCGGTTCTCGGTGTCCCAGATCGCGAACGCGAACATGCCGCGCAGCCGCCGGACCGCGTCGGGTCCCCAGTGATGGAAGGCCGCGACGATCGCCTCGCTGTCGCCCTCGGTGCGGAACAGCGCGCCCTCGTCCCGGGCGAGCTCGGCCCGGATCTCGAGGTAGTTGTAGATCTCCCCGTTGAACACCAGCGCATACCGATCGGGATTCTCCGGCGGACCCCAGCGCAGGGGCTGATGCGAGTGCTCGATGTCGATGATCGAGAGCCGGTTGAAGCCGAACACGATGTCGTCGTCGTGCCAGGTGCCGGGTTCATCGGGTCCGCGATGCCGCATGCAGTGCGAGGCCACCGCCACCGGATCGACGACCTCGGCGGCCGTTCCGTCGGATGTCAGCAGGCCGAGCAGACCACACACGTCTCGTTCTCTCCATTCGGTAGCCAGTCCAGGCGCGGGTTCCGACGCGGCGTCGGACCGCGTCCGAGTATGCCTGAAGCGGCCGGTCGTGTTCCGACACGGCGGGGTCGGGTGACGCGCGTGGCGGGGACGTCGCCACCCGGTCGCCGACATCGGTACGAGGCGGAAACCACGGGGACACGACCGGATCGCGCCCCGATTCCGACAGCTTCCGCGGGTTGGTCTACGCTGCGTAGTACTAGGTGCAAGAATTGCTGTGTGTCCACGGCAAGACCTTGCCCCGTGCAGGTCATGTGGCATGCACTCACCTCGGCGCGAGGGCGCCGGTGAGCGAGCAGGAAGGCGTGAAATTGGCACACGGTGGACGGCCCCGAGCGAGGCGTGTCTCATCAGCGTCGCGGACGATGAAGCGACTGGCATTCGTCGCCACTCTCGGCCTCGGCGCACTGCTGATGTCGGGTTGCGACGCCAGTGAGGCGATGCGTTTCGGTTGGCCCGAGGGCGTCACGCCCGACGGCAAAGAGATGGTCGATCTGTGGACCTGGTCGGTCATCGCAGCGCTCGTCATGGGCATCCTGGTGTGGGCGCTGATCTTCTGGACGATCACCTTCCACCGTGCGAACGACGCGAAGAAGGGCGTGTTCCCGCGCCAGACCGCGTACAACGTGCCGCTCGAGCTCACCTACACGGCGATCCCGTTCGTCATCATCGCGGTGCTCTTCTACTTCACGGTCATCGTGCAGAACAACGTCGAGAGCAAGAACGACGACTCGAAGGTCGTCGTCGATGTGACCGCGTTCCAGTGGAACTGGAAGTTCGGCTACAACCAGGTCGAGTTCTCCGACGGCACGACCTACAACGGTTTCGAGCAGAACGGCAACCCGTTCGAGGTCCAGGCCCAGACCGGTAGTGGCGCCGAGACCGAACACGCCGGCAGCGACGAGGGTGGCGAGCACGGCGAGCTCCCGGGTCCCGCCGGTGGCCGTGACGACGACATCCGCGATTACCTGAAGTTCGACAAGATCGAGACGGTCGGCTCGTCGTCGGAGATCCCGGTGCTGGTCCTGCCGACCGGTAAGCGCATCGAGTTCAACATCGCCTCGGCCGACGTCATCCACTCGTTCTGGGTGCCGGAGTTCCTGTTCAAGCGCGACGTCTTCCCGTTCCCGGAGCAGAACGCGACCGACCCGGTCTTCCAGATCAAGTCGATCGACCGGACCGGCGCCTTCGTCGGCCGCTGCGCCGAGATGTGCGGCACGTACCACTCGATGATGAACTTCGAGGTCCGCGCGGTCGCCCCCGAGGACTTCGACAGCTACATCCGCTTCCGTGAGGCGAATCCCGGTGCCACCAACGCCGAGGCTCTCGCAGCGATCTGCCAGGCCCCGGAATCGGTCACCACGGTGCCGTTCGACACCCGCCGGGCCACCGACGGAACCGTCGGCGCAACCGGTGACCCGGACAACCCGACCCTCGCCAACTGCACCAAGAAAGTGAGCTGACGATGAAGATCGAGGCACGCCTCTTCGAGATGCTGACCGCCTTCTTCTTTCTGACGGGCGTCGCGTACACCCTGTTCACCGCTTTCACCAGCAAGGGCATCGAGTGGGTCGGCGTCGTCGGCCTGTTCTTCGCGGCCGGCCTGACGCTCATCGCGGGCACCTTCTTCCGCTTCGTCGCCCGACGCGTCGAGATCCGCCCGGAGGACTACGAAGACGCCGAGATCGAGGACGGCGCCGGCGAGCTGGGCTTCTTCAGCCCGCACTCGTGGTGGCCCATCCTCATCGCGCTCGGCGCCTCGACCTTCGCGGTCGGCTTCGCCACCGGCAACTTCTGGCTGTCGATCTTCGCGGCGGTGGTCATCATGGGTACGGCTGCCGGACTCGTCTTCGAGTACCACGTCGGTCCCGAGAAGCACTGAGCCGCCGCGGTATACGCGGTCGACGAACACGTACGTGAGCGCCCCACCGGATTCCGGTGGGGCGCTCTCGTGTCGCCGGTATGTCCCGTCCCCCGCAACGCTCGGGCGGGCCACCCGGATCGGGGCTCAGAGCCGCCTGGGGGCTACGGGCCGGAACACCTTGAGGGCGCGGTAGTCGACCCGGAAGTCGGCGTGGGAGTACGAATCCTCGACCTCGCCGTCATGCGACACGGCGACGGGACCGTCGACCGCGGTGAACCGGAACTCGGGCACCTGCATCTCGTGGTAGAGGTGCGAACGTTCGAGGCGTCCGACGGCGAGTGAGCCGAGCAGCCGTAGGGTCGCCCAGCGGTGACCGGTCTCGAGGATGCGCACGTCGAGGAGACCGTCGTCGAGTCGGACACGACGGGTAGGCAGGAATCCGGTCGGCTGGTAGATGGAGTTGCCGACGAGGAACAGGGACGCGTCGAGCACCCGTCCCTCCACCTCGATGCGTACGTGCGGATCCTTGCGGAGGACATGGAGTACGGCGGCCGCGGTCGCGAGAGGACGGCTGATCCGACGCTGTAGGCGCCGGCGGACCCGGACGAAGTCGGGGTGCGCGCCGATGCTCGCCGTGTTCAGGATCAGTCGGGAATCGTTGAGCCACACCGCATCGACACGTGACGCCGACCCGGAACGGATCGCCTCGATGGTGGCCTCCACCGTGCCGCAACCGATGTCGCGGGCGAAGTGGTTGAAGGTGCCCGCGGGGAACACCGCGAGGGCGATGTCGGCGGCGAGTGCCGGCCCGGCGGCGCACGCCACGGTGCCGTCGCCACCGGCCACCCCGAGGATCGTCGCGCGCGTCGCGACGTCGGCGAACACGGCCGCCATGTCGTCGGTCTCTCCGAGCTCGATGATCTCGGCGGCCGGCAGTCGGCGGCGGATCTCCTCGAGGACCCGACGCCCACGGCCATCCGCGGAACCCGGATTCACGACGACGACCAGACCCACGCCGTCCGGGTTGCGGTCCGCGTCGACGACCGACGGGGCGGCCAGGGACAGCGACGGTTCGGTGATGGGCGGTACGACGCGCGCACCGATGGTCGCGATCGCGGCGCCGATGCCGAGCCCGGCGACCACATCACCGGGGTAGTGGGCCCCGGTGGCCACCCGGGACAAGCCGACCAGCCCGGCCAGTGCGGACAGCAGGAGACCCGCCGGCGGGTTCTCGACGGCAACGCCGACGGCGAACGCCGCAGCGCTGGCCGAGTGACCCGAGGGCAGGGAATTCGACGTCGTGCGCCGGCGGCCGCGTCGTGGCACCGGGATGAGCCCGTGGGCCGGACGCGAGCGGCGACGCACACGTTTGGCGCCCTGGTTGGTCACCAGGCTTGTCACGGCGAGCGAGACGATGCCGCGCGCGGCACCGCGCTGCAGCGACGGACGTCCGGACACGGCGAGCCCGGCCGCGATGGCCATCCACAGCTTGGAGTGGTCGGCCGCCCGGGTGAGCGCCGGCATCGTCACGTCGAGCAGTGGGCTCGGTGAGCGGGCGATCGAATCGTAGATCTCGGCGTCGAGAGTGCCCATCCCACGGGTGATCTGGGACAGACCGGAACTTCGGGGCGGTCGGTGCATGGGGTCCACCGTGCCACACCGGCGAACGGTGCCGGGCCCTGACGCGGGGGAGGGGAGTGGTTCGACCCGGAAACGCAGCGCGGGCCGTCGTGCACCCGATGGTGCTCGACGGCCCGCGGTGGGTCGTGCGTAGGACTTCTCGCGTGGCTACTCGCCGAAGGGGTTGCCGCCCTTGGCCTGTAGCTCGCGGAGAGCCTTGCGTTCGCCTGCCTCGATCTCGTGCTCGAGTTCGACGTTGCGCAGCTGCTCCTCCAGCGGATCGGCCGTGAGGATCGAACCGGTACCCGGTGCGCCCGCGGAACCGAGCTTGTTCATCCGCTTCGGCAGCGCCGCACCCTCGTAGGGGAGCGGGATCGGGTGTCCGTGGCTGTCGACCGGGCCGAGCGGCTGGTGGACCTCGATGTACTCACCCTGCGGGAGACGCTTGATGATGCCGGTCTCGATGCCGTGTGCCAGGACCTCGCGGTCGCTGCGCTGCAACGAGAGCGCCCAACGGTAGGTGATGAAGTACACCAGCGGCGGCAGGATGATCAGGCCGATGCGTCCGATCCAGGTCGTCGCGTTGAGCGAGATGTGGAACTTGAACGCGATGATGTCGTTCATACACGCGATCGTCAGCAGGATGTAGAACGAGACCGCCATGGCGCCGATCGCAGTCCGCACCGGTGCGTCACGAGGACGCTGCAGCAGGTTGTGGTGCGCATCGTCGCCGGTGAGCTTCTTCTCGATCCACGGGTAGGCGAACATCAGGCCGAAGATGATCGTCATGATCAGCACGACCCAGTTCGACATCGGCACCGTGTAATTGCCCAGGTAGAGCTCCCACGCCGGGAACAGACGTATCAGGCCGTCGGTCCACATCATGTAGATGTCGGGCTGCGAACCCGCGGAGACCTGTGCCGGGTTGTACGGACCGATGTTCCAGACCGGGTTGATCTGGAAGATGCCCGACATGATCGCGAGCACGCCGGTGACGAAGGCGAACATCGCGCCGGCCTTGGCCGCGAACACCGGCATGATGCGGACACCGACGACGTTCTTCTCGGTGCGGCCGGGACCGGGGAACTGCGTGTGCTTCTGGTACCAGACGAGCGCGAGGTGCGCACCGATCAGCGCCAGGATGATGCCCGGGAAGAGCAGGATGTGCAGCACGTAGAGGCGCGGGATGATGATCACGCCGGGGAAGTCGCCGCCGAACAGCGCCCAGTGAATCCAGGTGCCGACCACCGGGATACCGAGGACGATGCCACTCATCGCGGCGCGGACGCCGGTGCCCGAGAGCAGGTCGTCGGGGAGCGAGTAGCCGAAGAAGCCCTCGAACATCGCCAGGATCAGCAGGAGGCAGCCGATGATCCAGTTGGCCTCACGCGGACGGCGGAACGCACCGGTGAAGAAGATGCGCAGCATGTGCACGATGATCGACGCCGCGAACAGCAGTGCGGCCCAGTGGTGGATCTGACGGACGAACAGGCCACCGCGCACCTCGAACGAGATGTTCAGCGTGGTCTCGTACGCCTTGGTCATCATCACGCCGTTGAGCGGCTGGTAGGCGCCGTCGTAGACCACGCGCGTCATCGACGGATCGAAGAACAGCGACAGGTAGACGCCGGAGACCAGCAGGATGATGAAGCTGTACAGCGCGATCTCACCCAGCATGAACGACCAGTGGGTGGGGAAGACCTTGTTGATCTGGCGACGCATACCCGCGGCCAGGTGATACCGCGAGTCGACTTCTTCGGCTTGAGTGCCGAGGCGTTCGGCGATGCTCATGACTTACGCTCCCAGAATGCCGGTCCTACGGGCTCGATGAAGTCGCCTGCGGCAACGAGGTAACCCTCATTGTTCACCGTGATCGGCAGCTGTGCCAGGGCACGGGCGGCCGGTCCGAAGATGGGCTTGGCGTACTCGAGTGCGTCGAACTGCGACTGATGGCAGGGACACAGGATGCGGTTGCTCCGCTGCTCGTAGAGCGAGGCGGGGCAGCCGAGGTGGCTGCACACCTTGGTGTAGGCGAAGTAGTCACCGTAGTTGAAGCTCTCCTGACCCTTGCGCTTGACGGCACGGGCCGCGTCCTCGGGACGCAGACGGATGAGCATGACGGGGTTGCGGACCTGGTGCAGGCCCTCCTCCAGCAGGTGGCGGGAGTGCTCGGACTCGCCGAACCCGTCCGAACGACGCCAGGGGAACACGGTCTCCATACCGCCTGCGTCGAGATCTTCCGGCCGGACCAGGGCGACCTGGAACGGGTTGCCGGTGTCGCGCCGCAGGTAGATGGTCTCGTTGGGAGCTTCCGGCGGGTTGTAGATCGGCGACCATCCCGAGTGCCACAGCGGCGAGTCGGCACCCTCGGCCCACGGGTTCTTGATGAATCCGCCGAGGAAGGCGACCAGTCCGGTGAGCGCGAACGCACCGAGACCGAACCCGGCCGAGCCGATGATCATCTTGCGGCGACCGAGGGTCGAGGTGGTGCCGGTGTCCTGCAGCAGGCCGACGATCGTCTTCTTGTCGACCTCGGCCGATCCACCGTCGTGACGGTCCTGGACCGAGATCTCCGCCGGGATGAACTTCTTGGTGATGAGGATCATCGCGACGCCGATGGCGAACACCGAGAGGCCGAACGTCACACCGAGGAGCGGCGTGTTGAACGTGTACCACCAGTAGTTCGGGTCATCGGGGAGCGCGAACTCCCAGTGGTTGAACAGGAAGATGCCGAGGCAGGCCAGGGCGGAGACGCCGGCGATGGTGAACCAGATGGCCACCTGACGCTCGGCGCGCTTCTCGACCCGGGTGCCGGGCACGGTGTACCGCTCGGACCGGTGGATGATCTCGACGCCGTCGAGATTGGTGCCGAGTTTGACGAGCTCGTCGGTGCTCATCTGGTCGAGTTCGTCCCGCGACGGGACATCCTTGTCGTTCGCGCTCATGCTCGAGATCCCATCCACATGGCGCCTGCGACGATGGCGATGACGCCGACGAACCACATGACCATGCCTTCACTGACCGGGCCGAAACCGCCGAGTCCGAGTCCACCGCTGGGCTTCGCCTCGGTCGCATACTTGACGTAGGCGATCACGTCCCTTTTCTCTTCCGGATCCAACTGACGGTTCGAGAACTTGGGCATGTTCTGCGGACCGGTCAGCATCGCGGTGTAGATCTGTGCCTCGTTGACCCCGTCGAGGTTCGGTGCGAACTTGCCCGAGGACAGCGCTCCGCCGCGCCCGGTGAAGTTGTGGCACGACGCGCAGTTCAGGCGGAACAGTTCGCTGCCCCGGCCGATGCTGTCGCCGCGCAGGGACTCCTGCGCGACCGAGCCGTCGGCGTTGCGCGGGACCTGCGGACCGCCGCCCTCGGCCTGGATGAAGGCGCCGAGCTGGTCGATCTGCTCGGTCGTGAACTTCGCGGGCTTGCGCTGGGCCTGCGCCTCGCCGCGAGCCGCTGGCATACGTCCGGTCGAGACCTGGAAGTAGACGGCGGCGTCACCGACGCCGAGCAGCGCGGGACCACGATCGGGCACACCCTGGAGGTTGGCGCCGTGGCAGGTGATGCACGAGGTCTCGTAGAGCTTCTGACCGTCGTCGATCATCGCGGCGTTGCTCTCGTCGGCGACCGCGACCTGGGGGTCGGGGGTCAGGACCGAGGCGAGGACGCCTGCCATGACGAGACCGGCCAGCAGCACGATGGTGCCGGTGGCGCGCCGACGGAGCTTGCGTCGTGTCTTGGCGCGGCGGCCGGCGTCGCGTGCAGAGGAGCGTCGGGCCGAGGCATCGGGTCCGACCTCGGTGCCGCTATCCGACGGACGCGGTGGAGATGAACTCATCTGTGACTCTCTACTAAGCGGGACGGGCTGTTGTTCTAGAGCGAGGTCGCCGATGTCATCGGATGAAGTAGATCGTGACGAAGAGTCCGATCCACACGATGTCGACGAAGTGCCAGTAGTAAGAGACAACGATTGCGGCGGTTGCCTGCGCCGGCGTGAACTTCGACAGCTTGGTCCGGATGAGCAGGTAGACGAACGCGATCAGACCACCGATGACGTGGAGGCCGTGGAAGCCGGTCGTCATGTAGAAGACCGAGCCATAGGCGTCTGACGCGAGGGTCGTGCCGTGCTCGACCAGGTGGTAGTACTCGTACGCCTGACCGCAGACGAAGAACGTGCCCATTGCCAGGGTGATGACGTACCAGCGGCGGAGGCCGAAGACGTCACCGCGTTCGGCAGCGAAGACGCCCATCTGGCAGGTCACCGAGGAGAGGATCAGCACCGTCGTCACCGGGATGGCGAGGGCGAGATTCAGCTCGGTCGGCGGCGGCGGCCAGCCGACCGCCGAGTTGGCACGGGCGACGAAATACATCGCGAAGAGGCCAGCGAAGAACATGAGCTCACTGGACAGCCACACAATCGTGCCGACGCTGACCATGTTGGGCCGGTTCAGCGAGTGCACGCGCGAGGTGATGGCTGTTCCTGAGGTACCTACAGCGCTTGTCACAAGTGAAGTATGACGGTTCGTAGTAAGCGGTGGCCACCCGGGTCGGAAATTGCCTCCGAGTAATTCTCCCGGTGCAGGTCCGCGCCGGTATCGGCCGGCCGTCGGCGTGTCCTGGAGGCGCCTGGCGCGGGCCCGGCTCGCTACCGTGTGTTCATGTCGAGTTCGGCCTCACCCGGCCCCCGCGATCTCAACGGCCGTGTGGTCGAGCAGAGCCGCTTGGCCCGTCTCCGTGCGCGCCTTCGCCCGCGTGCCGAGGCGGGACCGCTGACACTGGACCAACGGGTGGAGGTGGTGGCGAGTTCCGATGACGATGCGATCGCGAGTTCGGTCGCCCTCGACGCGTCGTCGTGGCGGGCGGCCGAGGAGGTCATCCTGCGCCATCACGTCGAGGTGCCGCCCGAGCGGCGGTCCGAGGCGGCGGCCGTCGCCGCCTTAGACGGCTACGAGTCGGTCGAGGACGAGCGCTGGGGACCGAGACCGGCGGCGCGCGAGGACGGACTGGTCGTCCTTGTCCTGGCGCGGGTCCAGTTGCTCGACGCCATGCATCTGTCGCAAGAACGATCCCGCATGGCCAGCCTCGGCTCGCGGCACGGCGGATTCGTGCGCGAGTGGGCCGTCCTCCAGCGTCCGTCCGGCTGAGCAGACACTAGGCTTTCTCCTCGTGAGTACCGCACAGTCCGACTTCAGCTGGCCGCAGATCCTCGGCAAGATCGTCGATCGCCTCGACCTGAGCGCGGACGAGGCCGCGTGGGCGATGAACGAGATCATGACCGACAGCGCGACCGGCGCTCAGGTCGCCGCCTTCGGCGTCGGCGTGAAGATGAAGGGGGCGGCGCCCGCGGAGCTCCTCGGATTGTCGCGGGCGATGCTCGATCACGCCACGCTCGTGGACGTCAGCCGGCCGGCGGTCGACGTGGTCGGCACCGGCGGTGACCGGTCGCACACGGTGAACATCTCGACGATGACGTCGATCGTCATCGCCGCCTCGGGGGTCGCTGTGGTCAAGCACGGCAACCGGGCGGCGTCGTCGAAGAGCGGCGGTGCCGACGTGCTCGAGGCGCTGGGCGTGAACATCTCCCTCGACGCCGCGGCGGTCGCCCGATGCGTCGACGAACTGGGGATCGGGTTCTGCTTCGCGCCCGTGTTCCATCCCGCGTTCCGGTTCACCGGCCCCCCGCGCAAGGAGATCGGCATCCCGACCGTCTTCAACGTGCTGGGGCCGCTGACCAACCCCGCGACACCGTCGCGCGGGCTCATCGGATGCGCATTCGCCGACCTGGCCCCGGTCCTGGCCCGGGCCTTCGCCGAGCGTGGCGGCTCCGCGCTGGTGGTCCGCGGCGACGACGGTCTCGACGAACTGACGACCACCACCACGTCGACGGTGTGGCAGGTCATCGCGGGGCAGGTCAACGAACTCAGCGTGGATCCCACCGATCTGGGCATCGCGCGCGTTGAGCTGTCGTCTCTGCAGGGCGGTGACGCGACGGTCAATGCCGCGATCGCGCGCGAGCTCCTGGCCGGGACCACCGGTCCGGTCCGCGACGCGGTGCTGCTGAATTCGGCCGGGGCCATCGTCGCCTTCGAACAAGACGCACCCATGACCTCGGCGGAACTGACCGACGCGCTGGGCGCGGCGAAGGGCCGCGCCGCGGAGGCGATCGACAACGGTGCCGCCGCGGACCTGCTGCAGCGGTGGGCCGATCTCAGCGGTCAGCTCGCGGCACACGCCTGACGACTACAGGGCCCTCATCACTTGACGTCCTGGTGAGTCAGTTCTCGCCGATGGAGAATCCGCCCTCGACGTCGGAGCTGGAGTAGCTGCGGAAGGCGATGTGGGTGGCGCTCTTGAGCACGCCCGGGAGCCGGTTGATCTCGCCGGTGACGACCGTCGCGATCTGCTCGTGGTCGCGCACCCGGATCTTCGCGATGAGGTCGACGTCGCCCGCGCAGGAGTACACCTCTTCGACCCCGGGGATGTCGGCGACGGCCTGTGCCGTCTCCGGGATGCGGTGGATGTCGGCCTGGATGAGGACGATGGCAGTGATCATGCCGTCAGCCTAGTGGTGTGTCCCGGTCAGCTCGCCCGCCGCACGCGAGGGTCGGTGACGGGCCTGGCCGCACGTGCGTCGTGCGCCGACTGCGACCAGCCGAGCCGGCGTTCGGCGGAGCCGGCCGGTAGTGCGACCGGCTCGCTCGTCGAGACGATGCGCGCGCCCGGCTCGGTCATCCAGCGGTAGACGAGACCGACCTCCTCGGCCGGCGCGCCGCGCAGCGGTCCGTCGCCGGGCAGCACGGTCTCGGCCGCGGCGACCAGCGCGTCGACGACGGGCATGGGGGAGACGCCGCGTCGTGCCCGTCCGGCTGCCGCGAGGCGTCCGTGCCGGATCACCGCGAGCTGCCATCCCCGTTCGCCGTCGGGTCGCGCGACGACGATCTCGGCGATCGCGCAGAGCGCCGCCAGCCGCTGACAGCGGGCGAGGGTGTCTATTGTCAGCGCGAGCCGGTCCCGGTGTCGCGCCGCGGTCTCGAACATGTGGGCCTGCGCGAGGTCGGCGAGGCGTGCGGTGAGGCCGTCGAGGAGTTCGTCGGCCTCACCCCGCATGAGCCGTCGAGCCGCGGTGACGCGCGGGGAGTAGTCGGGGACCGTCTGTGGTTGCGTGGTGGCGGCCCGGCACGAGCCCGGGCGTCGGTGCCCGTCGGCGTCGGGGCACCAGTGGTAGCCGTTGGCGCCGAGCCGCTGGGTGCACGTCCGCAGGCCCGCGGCCGCCGAGATCACATCGGCGACGGTCGCCGCGTTGGTGCGGTTGCCGACCGGGCCGACGGATTCGTCGGTGGGCGTGCGACTGACCTTCAGGCGCGGGAAGCGTTCTTCGGTCAGGGTCACCCACCATCCCTTGTGCGGCTGCGTCGAACGACGGTTGTACGCGGGTGCGTGTGCGCCCAGCAGCCGTAGTTCGCGAACCGCGGCCTCCAGGGGATGGGAGCACTCCACGAAGTCGACCCGTTGGGCGAGGAGCACCATCTCGGCGATGCGGCGACGCGGGTCGCTCCCGCTGAAATACGACCGGACCCGACGGCGGAGGTCCACCGCGGTACCCACATAGAGGACCTCGTCCGACGGTCCGCGGAAGAGGTAGACACCGGGACGGGAGGGAACGTGGTCGGCCAGCGTGCGCTTGGCCCGTAGCCGCGGGTCGGTCCGTGGAAGGTAGGACGTCAGGTCACCGACGGTCGCGATGCCCTGGTTGCCGACGCGTTCGAGGAGTCGGTGGAAGACCTCCACCGTGGCGCGCGCGTCGTCGAGTGCCCGGTGGGTGGGTCGCACCGCGACGTCGAACAGGTCGGCGAGGGCGCTGAGCTTGACGGTCGGTGCCTCGTCGCGGGTGAGGATGCGCCGGGCCATGGTCACCGTGCACAGGGTCAGGCCGAACGTCCACGGGAGCTGGAGCCGGATCGCGTTCTGGCGCAGGAAGCCCATGTCGAATCGAGCGTTGTGCGCCACCAGGATGGAGCCGCGGGCGAACTCGAAAAACGAGGGCAGGACCGACTCGATCCGCGGTGCGTCGGTCAGCATGGCCGTGGTGATGCCGGTCAGGGTGACGATCTGCGGCGGGATGGGCCGGCCGGGATCGACGAGGGTGGCGAACTCGCCGATGATCTCGCCGCCGCGGATCTTGACCGCGCCGATCTCGGTGATCCGGTCGCGTGCCGGATCGGAGCCGGTGGTCTCCAGGTCGACCACGACGAGAGTCGTGTCGAAGAGGGAGCGGTCGCTGAACTCGTTCGACGAGTCACCCGTGGCCACCTGATCGGCGGCCTCCAGGTCGGCGAAGGTGAGCTGCCCGGCGGGGGAGCCGGCCACGCTGGTCTGCGTCACCCGGCGAACACTAGTTCGATCCACCGACAGCGCGGCGGCGGCGCACCGAGCGTCGCTCATGTGACTGCTGTGACTGCTGTGTCGATCGCTGTTCGACGGACTTGTCGGTGGTCGCTCCTACTCTCCACCTGGACGTGAGAAATGCGGTGCTCTCACGGCGACCACGACCCCTACGAGGGCCGACACGGCCCCGCCTCACCGGATGAGATGGAGATCACACTATGTACGTCGACTGCGCGCGCTGCCCCGCCCGTCCCGTCGCCTGTGACGGGTGCATGATGACGGTGCTGTTTGGCGGTCCGAGCTGGGACGATATGGCGGACCAAGGTGGAGTTTCGGTAACGGTGGCAACGGTCGAGGCGGACGCCGAGATCGACCTCGCCATCGACGTTCTGCAGGCTGCTGCAATGGTGACGAGTGGTGCTGCACGATCTGCAAGATCCGCCAAAGAAGCAGTTCAGGGGCCAGATCGGCACGCCTCTGTGACGGTCCTCAGGGCGGGCTGAGAATCGGCCCAGGTTTGGCTGTCCGTCGCCTAGTGGACAGGGCGCATCCGATTTCGTAACCTTTCTGAGACCTTGCGGAGCGTCCCGCTTCAACAGAAGTGGTCCGCAGTAGTCACCGCTCAATCGCCCTCGCGGCGAACCGGGGAACCACAACCTTCGGGCGGGCTCGTCGGAGCGCATCACCATCGATGCGCTTCTCGCGAAACCGTTCCGAATCGGGGTGAATCGCGTTGCCACGCATGAGTGTCCAGTGGATACCTCATGCGCGAAACACGCGTAGGGCCACTCTTCCGGCCCGAACCCGACAGCTAACTCGGTCGGCGGTACAGGAAGATCTGAAGGAGAACTCGCTTCGTGGCCAAACATCGTTTGGAACAGCCCAATCGTGGCAGCACGGTCGCCAAGAAGGCGGTGATCGCCGGATCGATCACGCTCGGTTCGCTCGCCGCCGCCGCAGGCCCTGCTCTCGCCGCCCCGGTCCACACCCCGCTGGGCACTTTCGAGATCCCGGCTCTGCCCGGTGCGAAGGCCCCGGAGGCCAAGCCCGCACCTCAGGCCACACCCGTGAAGAAGTCGCCCGCGGCCACGGTCGAGATCCCCAACCTGGGACAGTTCACCGTGCCGGGTATCGCGCCGGACCAGATTCCGCAGCAGTTCCGCCCGCAGGGCGGCGCCCCGCTGGGCCAGCCGCAGCTGACCGCAGGTGAGAAGGCCGTCAAGGCCGCGGAGAGCAAGATCGGCTCCCCGTACTCCTACGGCTCCGCCGGCCCCAACGCCTTCGACTGCTCGGGCCTCGTCTACTGGTCCTACAAGCAGGCCGGCAAGAACATCCCGCGTGACAGCTACGGCCAGCTCGGTGGCGGACGCGCGGTGTCCTACTCCGACGCCAAGCCCGGCGACGTGATGATCTTCAACGGTGGCGGCCACGCCGGCATCTACGTCGGCAACGGCCAGTTCGTCCACTCGTCCAACTACGGCACGCCGGTCAAGCGCGACGCCGTCAAGGAATGGACGCTGACGGGCATCCGTCGGTACTGACCACAACCGAACACGAACAGACTGAGCACGAGGGTCTCTGGACGGGCGGGTCGCGTGGATCGCGATCCGCCCGAACCAGTCCCGGGGGCCTGTCGGCGGCCTAGGGTGGTCGACGGGACGTGGGGCACGGGTGACGACGACCCGGGTTGCTCAGGGAGCGACGAGCACACACGAGGGAGTGAGTAGGACCGTGCTGATCGGGGAGGGACGGGCTCGCGCAACGCGGCCACGTATGCGTTCGGGTCCGCTGATGCTTGCGGTCTGCGTCCTGTCGGCGCTCGCCGTGCTCGTACCGACGGTCGGTGGCGGGGGCGGTGCCGCCCGCGCGGTGCCCGCACGTTCGGCGGATCAACTGCTCGACCGTTACAAGCAGCTCGGCGTCGACGCGGAGAAGACCACCGAGGCGATGCACAACGCGAAGATCGAGTACGACAAGCAGCGCGGCATCGTGACGGCGGCCAAGACAGCGGCGGCAGAGGCGCAGCAGAAGCTCGACACGAGCCGTGCCCAGCTCGCGGTGCATCAGAACCGGGTCGACGCGATCGTGCGCGCCAGCTACCAGGGTGCCCGCGTGAGCGGCCTCTACGCGGTGATGATCAGCGACTCCCCCCAGGCATTGCTCGACCAGATGTCGGGCCTGGACATGATCTCCCGTCAGGCGTCGGCGGATCTCACCGCCATCAAGAAGGTCCGTGCTCAGACGGCGGTCGCAAAGAAAGACGCCGAGCAGACGGCAGTGGCGGCCTCCGAGGCGGTCTCCCGCGCCGAGCGCGTGCGCGGTGATCTGCAGACGAAGCAGGCCGACCTGCAGCTCCAGGCGATCCAGATCCGGGCGATCTACAAGTCCATGACCGGCAAGCAGCTCGCCGCGCTCCGCGGACCCACCTTCGACTTCGATCCGCGCCTGGTGCCCAGGGGCACCGCTGCCGGACTCGTCGCGGTCCAGGCCGCCCTGACCCGGATCGGTGATCCGTACGTGTGGGGCGCCACCGGACCCAACTCGTTCGACTGCTCGGGTCTCATGGTCTGGGCGTTCAAGCAGGCGGGCAAGACCATCCCGCGCTCGAGCGAGGCGCAGATGGGTGGCGGGCAATCCGTCGGCCGCAACGATCTCAAGCCGGGTGACCTGATCATCTACTACCCCGACGCGCACCACGTCGGCATGTACGTCGGCGACGGCTATGTCATCCATGCGTCGACCTTCGGCGTCCCGGTGAAGGTGGTGCCGATCGACGAGGCCGGCCCGTACAACTCCGCCCGCCGGTTCTAGTCCCCGGTGACCCCACGGCGCAGACGTGCCGGCCCGGCCTTTGCCGCCGTCGTCCTGACCGTTGTCGTGGCCACCGGATGCGGCACGGTCGGAATTCCGGGAGGGGGCTCGTCCACCGCACCCGCGTCGTCGACCACCGAGGTCAACGTCTACGAGCGTGATCGTGCCGCGGGGGTGACCCGACTGCTCGACTCGCTCACCGAGACCGTGCGCTCCGGCGATGTCCGGGCGATCGGCGCCCTGTTCGACACCGCCGCGACGCCGGCGTTCCGGAACAGATTCGTCACCGCGACCGGCACATTCGCGCCCCGCCGGTTCATGCCGCGGGACGGTCGTTCCGGGATCCTGCGGTTCGCCACGTTCACGTATCAGCTGGCGCCCACCGAAGAGGCGGAGGTGCTCGTCCCCGGCGAGCTCCAGGAGCTCCTCGACGCCGCGGGCAGTTCGGACTCCTGGGTGGCGCCGGTGGAGCTGCGCTACGCGCTCGGCGGCGAGACCGCCCCGGGTATCGCGGAGTCCGAGGTGGTGGTCGGTACGCAGTTCGTGGTCGCCCGTCACGGCGACGAGTGGCGCCTCGTCGGCGACGCCGAGGCCCTGGGGCGCGAGCCGCCCCCGACGCAGATGTGGGAGCTGCCCGGACTCCAGGTCGCCGACACCGCCACGGCCGGCGGTACATCGGTGGTCGCGTCGTACCTCCGGACAGCGCCGACGGTGGCGACGCTGCGACGTGAACTGCCCGGGGCGGTCGACGCCGTCACCGCGTTCTGGGGTGAGTCCTGGGATCGTCGTGCCGTCGTCGTGGCGACCGCGACCGACGACCAGTTCACCGCCCTGGTGCCCGACGGGCGCGCGGCCACCGGCGCGGCAGCCGCCGCCACGGTGCACAGCACCGTGGACCTGGTGCAGCGCACCGCGACCGGTCAGCGGATCATCCTGACCCCGACGGCGCGGGAGCTCGCGCCTCCCACTCTCGCCGTCGTGCTCCGGCACGAGCTGACGCACGTCGCCGCCCGCACCTCCACCGCTCTCGACGCGCCGTTGTGGATCACCGAGGGCGTCGCCGAATACGTCGGCCGCAAGGGCACATACACGCGGTTCGCCGACGCCGCGCCCGATCTGACTGCGGCCGTGCGCACCGGTGCGCTCCCGGCGGGCACACCCGCCGATGCCGACTTCGCGATGGACGGGCAGACTTCACTGGTGGCTTATCAGAGTGCGTGGTCGTTGGCCGCCTACGTCGCCGATCGATTCGACGAGGCCCACCTGAAGAAGATGTACATGGGTGTCGCGGCGTCGGCCGTGCCCGCGGCCCAAGACGCGGCGATCACCTCGACCCTCGGGCTGACGCGCGCCGAACTGATCACCGGCTGGCAGCGCTGGCTCGTCCGGCAGGTCGGCTGATGACCCGGACGTTGTTGCTCACCAACGATTTTCCGCCCCGGCCCGGTGGTATACAGTCCTACCTGCAGAACCTGGTGGATCTGCTGCCGCCGGAGGACGTCGTCGTCTATGCGCCTCGCTGGCGGGGCGACTCGCACGAGAAGTTCGATGCAGCCGCGGCCTACCGGGTGTACCGGCACCCGACGACCCTCATGTTGCCCACGCCGTTCGTCGCCCGCCGCGCCGCCGAGATCGTGCGCCGGGAACAGATCTCGACGGTGTGGTTCGGGGCGGCCGCGCCGCTGGCCGTGCTGGCGCCGGCGATGCGCCGTGCGGGCGCGCAGCGGATCATCGCGAGCACGCACGGCCACGAGGTCGGGTGGTCGATGCTCCCGGGCGCGCGCCAGGTTCTCGGTCACATCGGTCGCCACTCCGACGTGATCACCTTCGTCAGCCGCTACACCCGCGGCCGGTTCGCGTCGGCCTTCGGTGCGCGGGCGGCGCTGGAACATCTGCCCCCGGGTGTCGACACCGAGCGCTTCGCCCCGGACCCGGTGCTGCGTCAGCAGTTTCGCGACCGTCTCGATCTGGGGGAGCGACCGACGATCCTCTGTCTGTCGCGTCTCGTGCCACGCAAGGGACAGGACGTCCTGATCCGTGCGTTGCCGCTGATCCGGCGCACGATTCCCGACGCCGCGCTCGTCATCGTCGGTGGAGGTCCCTACGCGAAGACCCTGCGCGACCTCGCCGCCGACACGGGGGTGGCGGGTGATGTCGTCTTCACCGGTTCGGTGCCCGCCGACGAACTCGCGGCCTACCACAACATCGCCGATGTGTTCGCGATGCCGTCCCGGACGCGGGGTCGTGGACTGGACGTCGAGGGGCTGGGCATCGTCTACCTGGAGGCGTCGGCGTCCGGCGTGCCCGTGGTCGCGGGTCTGTCCGGTGGTGCGCCGGAGACCATCGACGAGGGGGTCACCGGGACCGCCGTCGACGGCACCGACGTCGACGCCGTCGCCCTGGCCATCCTGTCGATCCTCTCCGATCGTGCGGCGGCGGCCGAGATGGGCCGGGCCGGACGGCGTTACGTCGTCGAGAACTGGCAGTGGAGCCAGATGGCGGCCCGCCTGCGCCAGTTGCTCTGAGGGCAACCGGCGCCGGCGGACCACGCCGGCGGCGAGCTCACCGCTGGTAGATCGCCTCGATGTCGCCGGCGAACTTCTCCACGACGACGTTGCGCTTGACCTTGAGGGTCGGTGTCATCTCGCCGGTCTCCTCGGTGAAATCGGTCGGCAGGATCCGGAACTTCTTGATGGCCTCGGAATGCGACACCGTCTTGTTGGCGAGGTCGACGGCCGACTGGACCTCGGCGCGCAGGTCGGCGTCGTCGGCGAGATCGGCGACCGTCGCGGACGCGGGCTTCCCGGTGCGTTCCTTCCACGCCGGGAACGCCTCGGGATCGATCGTGATCAGTGCGGCCACAAAAGGTTTCGCGTCACCGACGACGGTTGCCTGCGAGATCAGGGCGTTCGCGCGGATGACGTCCTCGAGTCCGGCGGGGGAGACGTTCTTGCCGCCGGCGGTCACGATCAGTTCCTTCTTGCGCCCGGTGATCGTGATGAATCCGTCGGCATCCACGGTGCCGAGGTCGCCGGTGTGGAACCAGCCGTCGACCACCGCGGACGCGGTGGCTTCCGGGTTCTGCCAGTACTCGGTGAAGACGACACCGCCGCGCAGCAGCACCTCACCGTCGTCGCCGATTCGGACAGCGTTGCCCGACAACGGCTTCCCGACACTGCCGATCTTCGACGCCGACGGGGTGTTCACGCTGAAGGCGGCGGTGGTCTCGGTCAGGCCGTACCCCTCGAAGACGGGCACGCCGACGCCGGAGAAGAAGTGTCCCAGGCGGGCGCCGAGCGGAGCGCCGCCGGAGATCGCCATCTGACACTCGCCGCCGAGAGCGGCGCGGAGCTTCTTGTAGACGAGGGCGTCGAAGACGCCGTGCTTGACCTTCAGCGCCAGACCGACCTGCCCCTTCTCCGTCGCCTGCGAGTAGGCGATCGCGGTGTCGGACGCGGCGTCGAAGATCTTGCCCTTGCCGCCGTCGTGCGCCTTCTGCCGGGCGGTGTTGTAGACCTTTTCGAACACGCGCGGCACCGACAGGATGAGTGACGGTTTGAAGACGGCGAATTCGTCGACCAGGTTCGGGATGTCGCTGGTGTGTCCGACCTCCGCGCCGGCCTCGATGGCGACGAGCGTGATGGCGCGGGCGAGCACGTGGGCGAGGGGGAGGAACATCAGCAGACGCTTCTCGTCGCGCGCGATGACCTTGTCGAGGATGTCGCCGGCGAGGACCGCCCGCACCTCGGAGAGCATGTTGGCGTGGGTCAGTTCACAACCCTTCGGGCGTCCGGTGGTCCCCGAGGTGTAGATCAGGGTCGCCGGATCGGCGGCCTTGACGGTGGCCCGGCGGGCTGCGACCTCGTCGTCGTGGACGTCGGCGCCCGCCGCGACGAGTTCGTCGACGGCACCCGGCGCGTCGGTGCGGTCGATCTGGAAGACGGTGACCGGCGTGGCGAGGGAGTCGATGGACTCGAACTCGGCGCGATGACCGTCGTCTTCGAGGACGATCGCCACCGCGCCGGAATCCTGCATGATCCACTCGATCTGACCTGCGGAGGACGAATCGTAGATCGGGACGGTGATCGCGCCGGCCGACCAGATCGCGAAGTCGAAGAGGTTCCATTCGAGGCGGGTGCGCGACAGCAGTGCCACGCGGTCGCCGGGATTGACGCCGGAGGCGATCAGGCCCTTGGCGATCGCGGAGATCCGGGACGCGGCGTCGGCGGCGGTGACCGGCTCCCACCGGTCGTCCTGCTTGTGGCGGAACACGATGTGCTGCGGTGATCGCTCCGCCAGGCCGAAGATGATGTTCGTGCAGTTCTCGTCGTCGGCGATCGAGAACTTCGCGGGCACGCTGTACTCACCCATCGTGGTTACCCTCCAGTAGACATCAGTCACCGAATCGTATCCCCGCTGCTGAATCGGACTGATCGCGACGTCGGTTTCGGGTGCACTACCCTGCGCCGACGCGAGTATGTGAAGCTAGTGGGCGTGACGAGCATCCAGGTGGCCGACGAGGTCTTCGTCGCCGCGGCACCGCCGTCGGCAGCCGCCGTGATCGGCGACCCCGCCAACTGGCGCAAGTGGTGGCCGGACCTCCGGCTGGCGGTCACCGAGGACCGGGGCGAGCAGGGCGTGCGCTGGCGGGTCGAGGGTCCGGTGTCGGGGACGATGGAGATCTGGAACGAGGCGGTGCTCGACGGCTTCGTGCTGCACTACTTCCTCCATGCCGAGCCCACCGCCCCGCTGCCCGAGGATCCGCGAGCCCGGGCCGACGTGCTGGCCGAGGCCAACAAGCAGCGTCGGGTGACGGGCAAAGAGGTCTCCTTCGAGGTCAAACGACTACTCGAGGACGGCCGTGTCGTCGGCGGCCCCGCTGCGGGCCACGACCGGGCTCCCGGACCGCACACGACCGCGACGGGGGCACGGTGATGGCCGACCACACCGAACGCGACATCGTGATCGGCGCCGATGCCGACGCCATCCTCGCCGTCATCGCCGACTTCGAGCACTACCCCGAGTGGGTGACCGCCGCCCGCGAGGTCGAGGTGCTGCGCGCCGATGAGTCCGGCCGCGCCCTGGAGGTTCGCTTCGTCCTCGACGCCGGTGTCCTGCAGGACACGTATGTGCTTGCCTACGAATGGGATCCGAACACCACATCGGTCTCCTGGCGCCTCGTGTCGAGTGATCTGCAGAAGGATCAACGCGGCCGCTACATACTCACCCAGCAGGTTCCGGGATCGACGAAGGTGACCTATGAACTCATGGTCGATCTCCAGGTGCCGATGATCGGACAGCTGAAGCGACGCGCCGAGAAGGCCATCACCGACGCCGCACTGAACGACCTCAAGAAGAGGGTCGAAGGCTGATCGATCTCACACCCATCCACGTGGTGCTCGGTCCGGGGGGTTCTGGTGTCTCCGCGATCGCAGCCGCCGGCGCGACCCGGCGTCCCGCCGCCAACCGGGCGGCCCGCGCGACGCCCCGATCGGGCCTCGCCGTCGCCGAACCCGACACGCTTCTCATCACCGTCGACCGCTGGTCGCCGGTGCACGACTGGGCGCGGGTGTATCGCCGGCCGGGTGAACCCATCGTGGTGTCCAAGTACCTGCACCTGCTGAGCCTCGATCGGCTGGACCTCACCGAACGCACGTGGTCGGCGTTCGCGGAGGTGCTCGAGCAGACGGTGAGCCGCAGCAAGACGATGCTTCCCGGGGTCGGCGTACTCGCGGGCATCGATGCCGCCGAGCTCACCGCACTGCCCGGGATCGACGACTTCCTGCTCCTGCGGCGTATCCGCGACGAGGCGGTCAGCGGCCGGTGGCAGCGGATCGTCGTCGACTGCTCCGGGTGTGGTGACCCGCTCCAATTCCTGCGTGGCGGAGCGGTTCTCAGCCAGGCGCTCAACCGGTTCTGGCCTCGGCACCGGCGTCTCGCGATGGCCGCCGAACGTCCGATGGCCGCCCAGCTGACGGCCGCGGTCGACGCCATCGACCGGGACTGCCTCGACATCGCCGAGCTGTTCGCCGACCCACACGCGGTCGCGGTACATCTCGTGCTCGCCGCCGACGACCGGAGCCGGCGGCTGACCGGGTATCACCTCGCCGCCGCCGACCTCATGGGATTGCCGTTGGCCTCGGTCCAGGTCAACGCGGGTGTCGGTGCCGAGTCGGCGGCCGAGATCGCCGACATGGTGCAGGCCGAACTCGCGGACGCCGTCGGCTCCCGATCCGTGCACGTCCAGGTGGTCGAGAAATCGGCCGACACGATCGATCGCATGGCCCGGCTGCGCAAGCTGTCGGTGACGTTGCCCGAGCCGCACGGCGTCCCGCGGGGGTCTGCCGCGGCCGAGGTCGAGGCGGGTCAGGGCCGCGTGGACGGGAGGCCGGCGGGCCCGGTGTACCGGTTGTCCTGGCCGCAGCGCCTGCCGGATCCGGACTCGCTGGCCCTGGGGCGCAGCGGAGACGACCTGCTGGTGACGATCGCGGGATTCCGTCATCCGGTGCGGTTGCCCTCGGTCCTGCGGCGATGCACGGTGGTCGACGCCGACTGGGACGGAGCGAGGCTGGGGATCGGGTTCGTCCCCGATCCGTCGGTCTGGCCCCGGTCGTAGAACCGATCCGATCAGCCCGCATGCATCGTCGACACCGCGAGTCGCTCCGACGACCAGCGGGAACGGCGATGGTGGAATGATCCGACCCGCTCGGGGTACGTTCGGAGACCGCACTGTTCGACCCGGCAGGGTACGGTGCCGATGACCCCGACGACAGACACGCGGGTGGGTGTACGCGCGGGGCCAGGAGAAGGGGTGAGTTCGCGATGGGCACGGACGACGAGACGTTCCGGCAGGCCGGTGACGGGTCCGCGCACGAGCGTCGAGACGGGCCCGCCGACCCGGTCCGTGACCTGCTGCTCGGGCTGGCCGCCCAGATCGACCACCTGGCCGCTCTCTTCGCGCCGGCTCCGCAGTCGGCCACTCCCGATGGTGGGGATGTGGGAGGCGCCCGGCCGGGGTTCGCGGCCCTCGTCGACGGTGGTCCGCTCGGACATGCGCTCTCCGGGGCATCGGGGGAGATCACCTCGCTGCTCGCGGAGATCGGTGACCTCGTCGCCCGGCTGATAGCGGCCGTCATCGCCGTGCTCGAGGCCATCGCCGAGGCGCTGCGCTCCTCGCCGACCTCATCCGCGACCCCGCGCCAGTACGAGCCGATCGCGGTGCGGGTCAACGTGGCGGCAACCGATCGCGACGCCGGGTCGCCGCGCCCGACCGCACCGCGCCCGACCGCACCGCGCCCGACCGCACCGCGCCCGACCGCACCGCCCCCCGCATCCGGCCCCGGGCAGGAGATCTGATGGGCGACTTGACGATCGGCATCGACATCGGCGGCACCAGCGTGCGTGCGTCGGTCGTCGACGACCGGGGGACGATGCTCGACACGCTCCGCGCGCAGACCCCGCCCACCGCGGACGCGCTCGAGCACTGCCTGGACCGGCTCGTCGGCGAGTTGACATCGCGGTGGGACGCCAAGGCCGTCGGGCTCGCGATCGCCGGTTTCCTCACCACCGACCGCCGGATCGTCCGGTTCGCGCCGCACCTGCCCTGGCGTGAGGCGCCGGTGGCCGAGGAGATGACCAGGCGCGTCGGCATCCCGGTCTTCGCCGAACACGACGCCAACGCCGCGGCGGTGGCCGAATGGCGGTTCGGGGCCGCCGCGCGCGGACACAACACCGTCGTGCTGGCGATCGGTACCGGAATCGGCGCGGGATTCGTCATCGATGGGGAGATCTACCGCGGAAGTTACGGTGTCGCACCGGAACTCGGACATCTCACGATCGTCCCGGACGGGCGTGCCTGCGCCTGCGGCAAGCGCGGCTGCTGGGAGCGGTACTGCAGCGGCACCGCCCTGGTGGACACCGTCGTGGAGTTGCTCGCCGACGGCGACTGGGGACGAAGCCAGCTGGCGGCCGACGTCGCGGCCGATCCCGGGTCGTTGACCGGCCGTCGCGTCGCCCGCGCCGCCGCGGACGGTGACGCCGTGGCGTTGGCGGCGTTCGGGCGGTTCGCGACGTCGCTGGGCCAGGGGCTCGCGATGATCGCCGACATCTTCGACCCCGACCTCATCGTGCTGGCCGGCGGCGTCGGCGCGGCGTCGGGCCTGTTCCTCGACGAGGCCCGGGAACACTATGCCCGGCAGGTCACCGGCGCCGGACACCGCCAGCTCGCTCGCATCCGCGGTACCCAACTCGGCGAGACCGCAGGCGTCGTCGGCGCGGCAGAGGTTGCGCGCCAGGCGATCCGATCGACCGACCGCACCCTGACCGAACCCGGGCCCGAGTCGCGTCCGGCCTCCGGACTCTGAGTGCTTCGCACGGCCTGCCGATCCTGGCCGGACGGTAGAGTTCGACGCGGGTAAGGTCTTGGCGTCGGGGCACCCGGTGCGTTCCGCGGTCTCCGCGGGGCGATCGGCCGGCGGGAAATCATCGGGTCGGTGTGCGCGGCGAGGAGAATCTCATGTGGTACTGGGCATTCAAGTACATCTTTCTCGGCCCGATCCTGCGGGTCCTCGGCCGGCCGACCATCGAAGGTCACGAGAACATCCCGACCGACGGCCCGGCGATCCTGGCCAGCAACCACCTCGCGGTGATGGACAGCTTCTTCCTGCCACTGATGGTGGACCGCCGGATCTACTTCCTCGCCAAGAGCGAGTACTTCACGGGCACCGGCCTCAAGGGCGGATTCCAGCGCTGGTTCTTCACCGCCGTCGGTCAGATCCCCATCGACCGGTCCGGCGCCCAGGCGGCGGAGGGCGCACTCACCGCCGCGCGCCGCCAGCTCGACAAGGGCAAGCTGATGGGGATGTACCCCGAGGGCACCCGGTCGCCGGATGGACGCCTCTACAAGGGAAAGACCGGCCTCGCCCGGCTGGCCATGGACACCGGGGTGCCGGTGATCCCCGTCGCGATGATCGACACCCACAAGTTCAACCCGCCCGGCAGCATTCTCCCGCGGCCGACCCGGGTCGCGGTGCGCATCGGCAAGCCCTTGGACTTCTCGCGCTACGAGGGCATGGAGGGCAACCGCTACATCGAACGCGCGGTCACCGACGAGATCATGTACGAGCTGATGCAGCTCTCGGGTCAGCAGTACGTCGACGTCTACGCCGCGAGTCTCAAGAACCAGGCGCCGTCGGTCGAGCCGCCCGCTGCCGACGCCGCCTGACTGCTCAGCCGGCGTCGCCCACCCGGGTGCCGTCGAGGACGGCGCACAGGTCGGGAATCCAGTCGCGATCCGCCGGCACGATCTCGGCGGTGTCGAAGAGCCGTAGTTCGTCGGCGGAGAACCATCGCACGTCCAGGTGCTCGAGTGCGGTCGGGGTCCCGGACCGCAGGCGGGCGAGGTAGGCGTGCAGGGTCAATCCACCCGGCAGCGCGACGGGGGAGCCCACGGCCCCCAGCGGTTCGACCTCGGCGCCGAGTTCCTCGCGGATCTCCCGGACCAGCGCGGCCGCATGCGTTTCCCCGGATTCGACGCGGCCACCGGGCAGTTCCCACCGGCCGGCGAGTTCGGCCGGACGTGACCGCTGGGCGAGAAGCAACCGACCGTCGACGATGATTGCGGCGGCGACCACATCGGGCGGTCGGGAGTCGCGGGGGTCGTCGCGTGCGGCGCGGGTCGCGATCATCCAGGCGAAGGTGACGAAGGTGGCGACCGGCCACGCGGCTCCGAAGATCGCCTCGAGTGCCGCCGGGGGCTCGGGACCGTACTCGATGGTGATCCGCAGAAGCCACGGGATGCCGAGCCCGGCGACCGCCACCCACATCGCGAGTACGACTCGTGCGCCCCGACGCCTTGACCCGGCGCCGTGGACGAGCCAGATCGCCAGCGGGATGACCCACACCCAGTGATGGACCCACGAGATCGGCGAGATCAGGAGCCCGAAGAACTGCACCACGAGGAGGATGCCCAGTGCGTCGCAGACCGCCCGCCAGGCGAAGACGGCCACCAGGACCGCGACCAGGACGCCGATCATCCAGATCCAGCCCGTCCCGACGTCGAAGCCGACGAAGCGGGACAGGGTGCCACGCAGGCTCTGGTTGATCACCGCCTCGACCGGGCCGATGCGCTCGGCGTCGCCGAACAGGGTGCCGTAGTAGGTCCGGGTGACGTCCGGGAAGAGCAGCAGGCAGCCGAGGACCGTGAACACGAAGGCAGCCGCGGCGGCCACCGCACCCAGGGGCTTGCGGGCTGCCAGATACCAGAGACCCGAGATGGCCGGGGTCAGCTTGATACCCGCCATCAGACCGATGAGCGCACCGCCGGCCAGTACCCCCCGGTCGCTGCGCGCCCAGGTCACCGCCAGCAGGGTGCCCAGCATCAGGAAGACGTTGATCTGGCCGTAGTCGAGGGTGACCCGCACGGGCTCACACCAGATCGCGGGCGCGGTCCACAGGGCGGCCACGGCGTAGACGTCGGTGGTCGACCCGCACAGGCGCAGGGCGAGTACCACGCACGCATACAACGCGCCGAAGGTCGCCAGCTGCCAGCCGATCGCCACCAGATCCCACGGTACGAGGGACAGCGGGTACAGCACGACGGCCGCGAACGGCGGATAGGTGAAGGGCAGCGCGAAGTCGGTCTCACCGGCGTAGGTGAAGACATAGAGCGACCCGTCGGCGAGACCCGCCGAACCGTCGCGGTAAACGTGCAGGTCCACGAAGTTCCTGCCGTTCACGGTCAGCGTGTCCCAGACGAGCCGCGCGATGATCGACGCCGCCAGGAGAGCGGTCGCCAGCACAGACCTGGAGCGCACGAAATACCAGGGTAGACAGGCAGAGGGCGGTATGGCGAAACGGTGCGTGGTGCGCGGGTCGGTGCGCGGGTGTGTGAATACTTGACCCATGCGCTTCTTCTACGACTCGGAGTTCATCGAGGACGGCACCACCATCGAGTTGGTCTCGATCGGGGTCGTCGGTGAGGACGGCCGCGAGTTCTATGCGGTGTCGACCGATTTCGATCCCGGCCGGGCGGGGGACTGGGTGCGGGCCAACGTGTTGCCGAAGCTGCCGTCGCCGTCGTCCTCCGCATGGCGGGACCGCCGCCGCATCCGCGAGGATCTGCTCGAGTTCCTCACCGCGGACGGCACCGACATCGAGCTGTGGGCCTGGGTGGGTGCCTACGACCACGTGGTGCTCTGCCAGCTGTGGGGTCCGATGACCGCGCTGCCGCGGGAGATCCCGCGCTTCACCCGCGAGTTGCGACAGCACTGGGAGGCCGCTGGTCGTCCGGCGCTTCCGCCCACACCGTCGGATGCGCACGACGCGCTGAGCGACGCCCGCCACAACCTGCGCCGCTGGGAGGCCATCGAGAAGGCTCGCGTCTGACCCGCGGACGGGTCGTCGGCCGCGTCTCCTTTACCCTGGACGGGTGGTGAACTGGACCGTAGACGTGCCGATCGACGAGCTCCCCGAGCTCCCTCCGCTACCGGGTGATCTCCAGACGCGTTTCGACGACGCGCTCAGCCGCCCGGCCGTGCAACAGCCGAGCTGGCCGGCCGACGAGGCGCGCAAGATGCGTACCGTCCTCGAGTCGGTTCCGCCGATCTGCATGCCCGCCGAGGTCCAGACGCTCGCCGCGCAACTGGCCGACGTCGCCGAGGGGCGCGCGTTCCTGCTTCAGGGCGGCGACTGCGCGGAGACCTTCGCCGACAACACCGAACCGCACATCAAGGGCAACATCCGCACGCTGCTGCAGATGGCCGTCGTGCTGACCTACGGCGCCAGCATGCCGGTCGTGAAGGTCGCGCGGATCGCGGGCCAGTACGCCAAACCGCGATCGTCCGACACCGACGCCCTGGGTCTGCCCTCCTACCGCGGCGACATGGTCAACGGGTTCCCCGCCGACGCGGCGGTGCGGGCACACGATCCGTCCCGTCTGGTGCGGGCGTACGCCAACGCGGCCGCCGCGATGAACCTCGTCCGGGCTCTCACGCAGGCCGAGGCGGACCTGACGCGGGTGCACGACTGGAACCGTGAGTTCGTCCGCACGTCACCGGCCGGCGCGCGCTACGAGGCGCTCGCGTCGGAGATCGACCGCGGTCTGCGGTTCATGGACGCATGTGGCGTCACCGACTCGAATCTGAACTCCGCCTCCATCTTCGCGTCGCACGAAGCGCTCGTCCTCGACTACGAGCGCGCCATGCTGCGTCTCGCCGACGACCCCGACGGGCCGGGCAAGGTCCTCTACGACCTGTCGGCCCACTTCCTGTGGATCGGCGAGCGGACCCGCCAGCTCGACGGTGCGCACATCGCCTTCGCCGAACTCGTGAACAACCCGATCGGGGTGAAGATCGGGCCCACGACGACCCCGGAGCAGGCCGTCGAATACGTCGAGCGGCTCGATCCGCACAACGTGCCGGGGCGGCTCACGCTCGTCGCGCGGATGGGCAACGGCAAGGTCCGCGACGTGCTGCCGGCGATCGTCGGCGCCGTCGAGGCGACCGGACACAAGGTCATCTGGCAGTGCGATCCGATGCACGGCAACACCCACGAGGCGTCGACCGGTTTCAAGACCCGGCACTTCGATCGCATCGTCGACGAGGTGCAGGGCTTCTTCGAGGTCCATCGCGCGCTGGGCAGCCATCCCGGCGGCGTCCACGTCGAACTGACCGGTGAGGACGTCACCGAGTGTCTCGGTG
Source organism: Gordonia terrae (assembly GCF_001698225.1). NCBI lineage: Bacteria > Bacillati > Actinomycetota > Actinomycetes > Mycobacteriales > Gordoniaceae > Gordonia > Gordonia terrae. The sequence goes on along the minus strand of NZ_CP016594.1, from coordinate 3,482,698 downwards.
GCGCACAGGAGATCTCGGACCTCGATCTCGGCGGGCGCTACGAGACCGCCTGCGATCCTCGTCTCAACACCCAGCAGTCGCTCGAGCTCGCCTTCCTCGTCGCGGAGATGCTGCGCGGCTGACACTCTGCTCCCTGCCCCCGGAGGGTGCTGCGCTCGCACCTTCGGGGGAGGGAGTCAGCCGATCGCGAGGAACGTGCTGCCGACCCAGAAGCCGAGGGCGCCGAGTCCCGCGGTGAGCAGCAGCACGACGACGATCCACATCAGGGCGCCCAGGCGGCTGCCGCCGATGAGTTCGGGCTCCACGGCCTCGGGCCGAGCCGTGCGGCGGGTCACGGGACGCGGCGACGGTGCGAGGTCCTCGCGTTCGGCCGCCGGTTGCTCGACCGGGGTGTCGTTCGCCTGCCGTACCGGCTCGGACGCCGGGGTGTGCGGACCCGGCACCGACTGCACCCGCGTGCCGTGCCCGCCGGGATCCGGACTCCGGTAGCGGGACACCGTCTGTCGCTCGGCCGACCGGCGGGGCGCCGGCACCGTGAACGGCGGGAGATCGAGTTCGTCGGCGACGCCGAGGAGCGCCCGCTGCATGTCGAAGCCGTCCACATACCGGTCGGCGGGGTTGCGTTCGGTCGCGCGCAGCACGATCTCGTCGAACTCCTCGGGCACCCCCGCGATCACGTCACCGGGCGCCGGCACATCGAAGCTGAGTCGCTGATAGGCGAGCGCGAGGGGCGAGTCGCCGGAGAAAGGTGTTCTGCCCGTGAGGAGTTCGAACATCATCACACCCATGGAATAGACGTCGCTGCGCGCATCGGCGTGGGTGGACTCGACCTGCTCGGGGGAGAGGTAGGCGGCGGTCCCGAGGATCACGCTCGCCGAGGTCACCCCCGCCTCGGCGACGGCGCGCACGAGCCCGAAGTCGGCGACCTTGACCTCGCCCTCGTCCGAGATGAGCACGTTCTCGGGTTTCACATCGCGATGGACCAGGCCCGCGGCATGTGCGGTGCCGAGTCCGCCCAGTACCGGCGCGGCCACCGCGACGACGGCATGGGGCGGCATCGGGCCGCGTTCGCGCAACAGTTCTCGCAGACTGCCCCCGTCGACCAGTTCCATCACCAGGAAGGCGATGCCGTTGTCGATGCCCTGGTCGTAGACGGCGACCAGCCCGGGGTGCTTCAGGCCGGCGACCGCACGCGCCTCGAACTCGAAGCGGCGCAGGAACTGTGGGTCACCGGAATAGCGGGAGTCCATCACCTTCACCGCGACGTCGCGCCCCAGCCGCAGGTCGACCGCGAGATACACCGCCGACATCCCGCCGCGCGCGATGGGCGCGTCGATCCGGTATCGGTCCTCCAGGACGGTCCCGAGCATCGTGTCGACGGGGGAGTTCACGCTGCCGAATCTACCTGCCGCCCGGGCCGGTCGAGAGCATCGGCACGATGCCGAGACCGACTGTGTTGCCGCCGGGCCTTCGCGGGTCTCGTTCGGCCGGTTGTCTCGACCCGACGGTTTCTCCCGCTTCCGACGACCGGTTACCCTTTCGACGTGGGTTCCCTACCGTTGTCGCCTGACACTCTGCCGTCCGACACCGAGTTCCTGTCGATCGACGATGTCGCCGACCGTCTCGGGGTGTCGACCAACCGAGTGCGCACACTCATCCGTGACCATCATCTGCTCGCGGTCAGCCACGATGGCCACCCGGCGATTCCGGCACTGTTCGTGGACGAGGACGGCGTCGCCAAGCATTTCTACGGACTCGTGGCGGTCCTGATCGACGGCGGTTACACGCGCGACGAAGTGATGGAGTGGCTGTTCACCGAGCAGGAAGATCTCGGTCTCCACCCGGCAGCTGCGTTGCACACGGATTTCGCCCGCGAGATCATCCGCCGGGCGCAGGCCCAGGCTTTCTGACCGGCGCCCCGGCCCCGAATTCCCCGGCCCCGAATTCCCCGGGTTCGGCGTCGGCGCGCGCCGACTTCTCGACCCCGGACTCCGCGATGGCATCCGACGCAGGAGCGCTCTCGCCGGCCGGGGTCGCACCCCACGCCCACCTCCCGAACCGGCCCAGCCGCAACGGGTCCCGATGGGACAGCGACCACGCCGCCAGGCCCGCGAGTGCCGCGGCCAGCGCCACCTCGACGGGCTTGTAGAAGACGATCGCGTCGTCGGGCTGGAAGACGATCAGCAGGAAGGTCGACGCGCCGACGACCGTCGCCCGCACCCACATCGGCAGGTCGAAGGCGACCGCGATCACCAGCACCCAGGTGTAGTACCAGGGCAGCGTCGACGGTTCGAGCAGCAGCACGGCCAGCATCGCCCAGGCCATCCCGGCCACCGCATCCCGTGCGTCGTGTCGATGTCGCCACCACACCGCGACGAGTGTCACCGCGAGAACGACCGAACCGATCGCCCGGGTGACCTCCAGGACCGGTTGCAGGTTGAGCGCGACGAAGGGCGCCGCGATCAGGGTGACGAGATGGGCGGCGAGGGTGGGGACGGTGAACCAGTTGATGATGACGTCGGCCCACCCCAGACCGGTGAGCCAACCGAGTCCCAGACCGATCGCCAGGGTCCACACCCCGAACACCGCGACCGCGATGCCGACGATCGACGCGAACACCGTCACCACGTCGCGGGATGTCACCGGTCGACGAGATCGGATGTGCGACAACCAGATCCACAAGACGAACGGCAGCGCGATCCCGGCGGTGATCTTGATCGACACGGCAAGCGCCAGGACCGACGTACCCCACACATGCCGGCCGTCGACCACCAGGACGATCCCGGTCACGAGCACGCCCATCATGAGCAACTCGACGTGCGGGCCCGCCACGAGGTGGATCAGGACCATCGGATTGAACAGGGCCAGCCACAGCCCGGCCTGGGGTGAGGCCCCGAACCGTTCGGCCAGCCGCGGGATCGCCCAGAGCGCCAGAAACAGTCCGGGCAACAGCACGAGCCGGATGGCCAGCACGCCGATGATCGCGTGATCGCCGGTGATCTCGGTGACCACGCGCAGCATGCCCATGAAGAAGGGGCCGTAGGGAGCCGTCGTGGTCGCCCACACCTGCGCCATGCTGTCCACGAGTGGGCCCGGTAGGTGGGCGGGACCGTCCGCGTACGGATCGAAGCCTGCGCCGAACACGGCGCCCTGCGCCAGGTAGGCGTAGACGTCGCGGGAGTACACCGGCACCGCCACGAGGAGTGGGGCGGCCCACACCAGTACCCACCGACTCAACGTCCGGGTCGATGGGGTGTGAGCAGAGCCGGAGAAGATCCGACGCCCCAGTCGGACCCAGCCGAACACCATGAGGAAAACGCCCAGCCAGAACAGCGTGCCGAAGACGTTCTTCCCGTGTCCGTAGGTGATCCAGCTCAGACCCAGATCGGACAGGACGGTCGAGTTCCGCGGCGGGTCGCCGACCCCGAAGCTGCCGAGGCAGACGAGCACGGAACCGATGGCGCCGAGGATCAGATCGAACCGGCCGGTCGAGCCGCGCGCGGCCCGTGTCACGGGAGCGTTCACGCCTCGCGGTGCGCGACGCGATGTGCGACCGCGATCAGCTCGGTGCGGATGTCGGCGCCGATGTCGGCGGCGTCGAGTGCGGCCAGCGCCGACCCCAGCAGCTCGTCGATCGAGTTCTCGACTTCGGCCACCGCGCCCACCTCGACGAAAATGCCACGCGCGGAGTTCAACTCGTCATCGTCCAGGGCGCGCCCGAGGTGGGAGCGCAGACGCGCGCCGAGCGCCGGGTCGGCCGCGTCGGCTCGTTGCAGGGCGATCGCGAGCAGTGCCGTGCGTTTACCGGAGACCAGATCGTCACCCGACGGCTTCCCGGTCCGTTCCGGATCACCGAACACACCGAGCAGGTCATCGCGGAGCTGGAATGCGACGCCGAGATCGTGGCCGATGGACCGCAGGCCCGACACGAGATCGTCGGACGCACCGGCCAGCCGCGCGCCCAGTTCGAGGGGCCGCGCCACGGTGTAGGCGGCGGTCTTGAACTCCATGACGCGGTAAGCGGCCTCGGTCGAGTCGTCGCCGCCGGCCTCGTTGACGATGTCGAGGAACTGCCCGCCGAGGACCTCGGTCCGCATCGCCGCCCACGTCGCGCCCACCGCGGCGGGCAATGGGCGGCCGCCGTCCTCGACGGTCGATCCGTCCCTGCCGGTTGAGCCGACCCTGCTGCCGGTTGAGCTTGTCGAAACCCCCGGCCGATGACCGTGAACCAGGTCGTCTGCCCAGGCGAGCGCGAAGTCGCCGGCGAGGATCGCAGCGGCGACACCGTGCGCGCCGGGGTCCCCGGCCCACTTCGCGCTCTCGTGGCGCGACTCGAATTCGCGATGCACCGTCGGAAACCCGCGACGGGTGTCGGACCGATCGATGATGTCGTCGTGGATGAGGGCGCAGGCCTGCACGAGCTCGAGTGCGGCGCAGACCCGCAGTGCGTCCCGCGGGCCGGGTGCGTCGTCTCCCGCGACCGTGCGGTCCGACGACGATGTCCCGCAGCGCCAGCCGGCAAAGGCGAAGACCGGCCGGATGCGCTTGCCGCCCCGCAGGACGAAATCCCGGATCAGTTCGGCGGCCTCGCCGACCACCGGCGCGATCGCGGCGGTGGCGGGCACCGCGTCGGCGAAGAAGGCCCGCAACTCGGCCTCGACGGCGCCCGGGACCGCATCGAGCGAGGTGGGCGTGGGGATCGTGGAGGTCACCCTGCCAGGCTATGCGACCAGCTCCGTACACTGTGCGAGTGACCCCAACCGCTCCCGCACCCTCGATCGTCGAACGTCTGGCCGCTCCGCACCGCGGCCCGGTCCCGTTCTCCGTCGAGTTCTTCCCACCGCGTGACGCCGAGGCCGAGTCCCGGCTCTGGCGGGCGGTGCGCATCTTCGAGCGGTTGTCCCCGGCATTCGTCTCGATGACCTACGGCGCCGGCGGTTCCACCCGGGACCGCACCGTGCGCATCACCGGCGAGCTGGCCGCACAGACCACACTGTTGCCGGTGGCCCACCTGACCGCGGTCAACCACAGCGTCGCGGAACTGCGGGCACTGGTCGGCGCCTACGCCGACCAGGGCATCACCAACATCCTCGCGCTGCGCGGCGATCCGCCGGGCGATCCGCTCGGCGAGTGGGTCGCCCATCCCGACGGGGTCGAGTACGCCGAACAACTGGTCCGGCTCATCGACACCCTGGGCGACTTCCACGTGGGAGTGGCGTCGTTCCCGGAGACCCATCACCGGTCGCCCGACATCGATCACGACACCCGCACGCTGGTCGACAAGTTGCGCGCCGGTGCCGAGTACTCCATCACCCAGATGTTCTTCGACGTCGAGCACTACCTGCGGCTGCGCGATCGGGTCGCCGCCGCCGACCCCGAGCAGGGACTCAAACCGATCATCCCGGGCATCATGCCGGTGACCTCACTGGCCACCGCACGGCGGATGGTCGAGCTGTCGGGTTCGGTGATCCCGCCCGACGTCGAGGAACGCTTCGCCAAGGCGGCCGGCAACGGTGCCGAGGAGGATCGCGCGTCGGTCCGTGCCGTCGGCATCGACTTCGCCACCGAGATGGCGCAGCGCCTCGTCGCCGAGGGCGCGCCGTGCCTGCATTTCTGCAGCCTCAACTTCGCCAAGGCCACGACCGAGGTCCTGGGCCGTCTCGGCGTGGACGTCGACGCCGCGCTGCACGTTCCGGCCTGAGCGGGGAGACCCGGTACGCCGGACCGGTTTCGACGCCGGACCGGCTGCCGAATCACGTCCCGGCGGAGGGCTTCCGGTCCGTGGCGGGCGGTGCCGGTGACGCACCTGCCGCGGGATCGGCGGCTGCGGCGAGTCCCTCGCCCGAGATCGTCGACGGTGCGGACTTCGTCGGTGCCGGCCGTCCGGGGCGTGGTCCGCGGTATCGCTTGCTGTAGGCGATCCGGACGATCACCAGGACCACCACGACGCACAGCAGGGCGACGAACCACGACCAGCTGCTGACCGCGGCGGTCGCCGGGTCCGGGTAGGTGGCGTCGGCGCTGAAGTCCGATGGTTCACCGGGTGCGGGCGTCCAGGTCACGGTCGATTCCCCGACCTGTTCACCGTTCGTCGCCGTCACCGGACCGCCGAAGGTGACGGTCAGCTGGACGTAGTCGCGTTCCGGGACGAGCTCGGTCAGGTCGGTGTCACCGCGGAATCGCACGACCTCGCCGCTGCGCTTGGCGGTGAGGTCCATCGTCAGCGAGGTGTCGCCGTAGGCGTCGGCCACGATGTCGCCGAGTTGGGCGAACTGACCTGCCGTCAGATCACTGAACGTCGCTCGCGAGCCCACCCGGGTGGCGGGATCGTCCTCGTCGGGATTCCCCTCCGCACCCGCGTCATCGTTCCCGGCGGTCTCGGAGGGGGAAGAGGATTCGGATTCGGCCGGGCTCTCGGGTCCGGCGCCGGGAGTCGCCGACGGCGCGTCGGGTCGCTCGGGCACCTGTCGGTAGTCGGTCACCGAGACCTGTCCGGCCATCGACTCGGGGAGATCGAACTGCGGTGTCCCGCGCGGATTGTCCGGGGTGGTCGCGACGACCACGCTCCCCGAGTAGCGATCACCGACCGTCGTCGACCGCTCGAGACAACCGGCCATCAACGGGGACAGGGCGACGAGGGCGACGGCCACCGCGGACGGCAGCAGGCGCCGGGCTCGGCGGGACTCGGGCGCACCCGGTACGGGATTCGACGAACGCACGGTGCTCATCGTGCCAGACCTCGGCGGAAGCGCGGGGCACCCATCGTGCCGCGCCGCGTCGGGTCTCCCGGCCACCCCGATGTCGAACCACCCGGCCCGGACACCGCCCACCGCGGCCCAGCGGCAGATCGCGGGCGGCGGTCGCTCGAGGGTCCTTGTCCAGGGCGCTTCTCGGGTCGGACGGTCGGCGAGTCAGGATCGGCGGCCGAACCCCCGGCGCCCGCGCCGCAGAGCCGACTGGGCGGCGATGTACCCGCTGGCGCCGGTGACACCCCCACCGGGGTGTGTCGACGCGCCGGCGAGGAGCAGCCCGTCGGCGCCGGGCACCCGGTGACCCGCGAGGTCGGGGGTCGGGCGCCACATGAACATCTGGTCGATGGACATCTCGACGTGCATGATGTTGCCGCCGATCAGGCCCAGCTCGTCGGCGAGATCCCGCGGTGTCTGGATGTACCGGTGTGCGATCGACTCGGCGAATCCGGGTGCATGGCGGTCGACCTCGTCGCAGACGGCCTTCGCGGCCCGGTCGGCCGCGGCGGGCCAGTCGCCCTCGGCCAGCCGGTACGGATGCCACTGCGCCCACAGGTTGATGACGGAACGGCCCGGCGGAGCGAGTGTCGGATCGATCGCCGAGTAGCTCATCGCGACCACCGCGGGACGCGGCGGGAGCTCGCCCACCGACGCCGCGGCGTGGGCCCGGGTGAGGTGGGCGCGGTCGGTGACGAGCAGTCCGAGAGCCGAATGGACACCGTGCTCGGGCAGGTCGTCCGGCAGATCCCGGTAGGCGGGCAGGCTCGTCGTCCCCAGCCGTACCGCCATACCGATCCCGCTGCCGACGACGATGGCGCGTCGCCACCGGTCGATGGTGCCGGCGTCGTAGCCGCCGGCGGCAAGGAGATCCAGCGTCGTCAGCACGTGGCAGGCGCTGATGATGGTGCCGGCACAGCGTGTTTCGCCGCTGCGGGTGAGTACTTGCCAGTGGTCGCCGCAGCGCGCGATGGAGACCGCGGGGTCGCCGCACGAGACGATGCCGCCGTCGTGGGCGATCCGGTGTACGAGTGCGTCGGTGAGGGCACCGCTGCCCCCGATCGCGCGGCCGGGTGGAATCCGGTGCATGAGTGCGGCGAAGCCGATCATCGGTGCGGTCCCCGGTGCACTCATCGGCGGCCCGGACTGCGCGCCGAACCACGCGAGTCCGGCCTTGAGCTGTTCGGAGTCGAAGTACTCGTCGAGAAGCGAGTCGCCCGAGGCCATCAACTCGGCGGTGAGGTTCAGCACCCGGCCGCCCCGCCGGCCGAGGAATCCGGTGCGCGCCGTGGTCGCGGTGTCGCCGAGCCCGCCGAAGGCCCGGCCGAACCGAGCCATCGTCGCGGGTTGGTAGAACGCGTCCATGACCGCGCGGGCACGTGGTGTCCACGTGGCGACGAATCGGCGGTAGGCGGCGGCATCGGCTGCACCACAGGCATTTTCGATCGACGTGCAGGTCGCGTCGAGGTCGGTGCGGAAGACGATCGGCGGGGCCGTCTCGGTCGCCGGGACGAACGCCCACGGATCGCAGTCGACGTACCGCAGACCGTGTGCGGCCAGCTCGAGGTCGTCGAGGACGGGGGAGTGACGGATCATCAGGTGCGACGACGACCCGCGGTCGACCCGGTGCCCGGGGAACCGTTCGACGGTCGAGACGGCGCCGCCGGGGATCTCGTCCCGCTCGAGGACCTCCACCTCCCGTCCGGCCTGTGCCAGATAGGCCGCGGCGATCAGCCCGTTGTGGCCCCCGCCGATGATGACGGCGTCGCGCCGGGTTCCGTTCACGTCAGCTCCCGGCTTCGGCGCGCCGGGCCGTGGTCGGCGGTTGTAGTTCGAGGGGGAGCGGCCGTCCGAGGAAGGCGAACGGACGGGGGTCGCCGGTGAAGGTGAAATGACGCAGGACGTCGGTGAAGCCCATCCGCCGGTACAACGACCACGCCCGGTTGTCCTCGGCAGGGATCTCCGGGGTCGAGAGGAGTACGTGACGTTCGGGCCGGTCGGCGAGGAGTCGCGCGAGCAGCCACTGGCCGATTCCTCGTCCCTGGGCGGTGGGGTGCACGTGCAATTCGGTGAGTTCGAAGTAGTCGCGGGCGATCGCCTCGATCGTCCCGGGCCGGCGGCCGGTCTGACGGAGTCCGAGTCGCAGCTGCTGATTCCACCACTGGTCGGTCGCGCCGGTGTATCCGTAGGCGATGCCGACCAGCAGGTCGTCGGGCCCGATGCCGACCGGCGGACCCACCCGACGGCGCGCGGCAGGCATGGTCCGCGCCTCGTGGGGACTCACGGTCTCGACCGCACCCACCGCGCGCCATCCGGGCCGGCCGATGTGCTCACGCCAGAGCCCGGCGCGGTGGATCTCGGTACCGCGCGGATAGTTCATCGCGGTCACGTAGATCTCCAATGCGGGCTCGAGCCAGGCCCGGGCGTCCTGGCCGGTCAGGCTCACCAGGCGGATCGTCAACGGACTCCCGTTCTCCTCGTCGTCGTTCTCAACGTCGTCGGTCTCTGCGTCGTCGTCGGCGCGTATGAGTCGCCCGGCATCACCGACGGGCACCGCCCTCTGGGGTGGATACCGGCGCCGGACACTTCCGGGAATTGTCCTATCGATGATGCACACTCGGCAGGAATCGGGTCGCGGGTGGTGGCGTTGTACAGGCCGGCGGTGTTTTCGGGTCACAGATGTCTTGAACACCGACGCCGGGCTAGCTATATTGAACGTGTCGAACGGATGTTCGATGAATGTGCCTCCGCAAGCTGTTCGCGTTCATCCACGACACGGTCCGGCGGCGGACGAGGGAAGCGTCTGCCGCCGGACACAACGACCACACGCACGAGGAGGAGGACGGCATGGCCAGGAGTCGCAGCGCCACAGCTCTCACCCACGGGGCACCCGTCGATCCGGTGATGGTCGGCCGCGCCCGCGATCTCCTCGAGCGCGCACACCTGCTCCTCGACAACGCTGACGGCGTCGACGACGGTGCCGAACGTTTTCGTCAGCTGTATCTGGTCGCCCTCCGCGCATCGGGTGCGGCCCTGGCCGTCCACGAGCCGATCGGCACGGTCCGGCGCAGGACGTCGACATCGAACGCGTGGACGCGCATCGGCATGGTCGCACCTGAGCTGGCGCCGATCGCAGCCCGGTTCGCGGCGCTCTCGCCGGTGCGGATGAAGATCGAGTCCGGCATCATCCGCACGGTCGACCCCGACAGCGTGGCCGGAATGCGTCTGCTCGTCCTCGACTTCCTGCGCCAGGTCGAGACGATGGTCATCGCCTACGAGCAAGGAAAACTCGGTTTCGAGGCCCCGCAGATCGGCGCGACAGCGTGAATCGGGCCACACTTTGCCGTATCTCGCACCGGCCGGTCATCCGCAACGGCGAGTAATGGTGGTCGCGGTCGGTTTCACCTCGTATCATGGGACGATATAGGCGCAGACGCCTTTCCGGTCGCGGGTGACCTTCGTCGGCGTCGCGGATCAGTGAGAAGGAGGGTCGGTGCCACTTTCGGAGCACGAGCAACGCATGCTCGAACAAATCGAGAGCGCGCTGTACGCGGAAGACCCCAAGTTTGCGTCCAGTGTCAAGCGTCGACGTCTGGGGAGGTCGAGCGGTCGTCGTCGCTTGCAGGCGGCGGCGATCTTCGTCGTCGGCCTGGTGATGCTGGTCGGCGGACTCATCGTCGACATCAGCATCGGCGGATTCCCGATAGTGAGCCTGCTGGGCTTCCTGGTGATGTTCGGGGCCGGTCTCTTCGCTCTCTGGGGAGACAGCAGCGGCACCGCCGAGTCCGGTTCGTCGGCCCCCAGGGCCGGCAAGAAGCAATCCGGGTCGTCCGGCGGCAAGCGCAAGCTGTCCGAACGTATGGAGGAGCGATTCAATCGGCGGTTCGAGCAAGAGTGATCTGCTGATCGCGACCCCGCGTTCGTCGATCGGCTGACCGACCCCGCGACACAACTGCATAGAGAGAGCCGCGTGCCTTCGGGCACGCGGCTCTTTTCGTGCTGCCGTTCGCCTCCTGTGAGTTCTGAAACACTGCGTGACGCACAGTCGACGGGATCGGACGCACGGTCGACGGGATCGGACGCCCAGTCGACGAGATTGGACGCCCAGTCGACGGTGTCCCCACTTCACCCCACCGGCGATCCCCACTTCCCCCCACCTGGGCGCCCCACTACGCCCCACCCATCGGTTTCGCCCGGTCATTCAAGCCTCTCTGGCAACACAAAGCACCTCTTGTCACGCCGCTCGCGTCGAGATTTCTTCTCGCGACGCGCCGAGGCAGGCTTCGCCACACTCGAATCAACGTCTCTGAACTGCATATTTGCTGAGGTGGGGTGAATCAGGGGGCGTGTGGGGTGGAAAGTGGTGGAAAGTGGGGTACTGTGGCATCACCGGGTGAGGCGCAGGACGGCGCGGAATCCGGTGGGCAGGAGGTGTCGACGTGTCCGTGCGATTCGTCGGTACCTACACGCCCAAGTTGGACGACAAGGGGCGGCTCACGCTGCCCGCCAAGTTCCGCGACGCACTGGCAGGAGGGGTAGTGGTCACCAAAGGCCAAGATCACAGCTTGTCGGTGTACCGGACCGAGGAGTTCGATGCGATCGCCGCTCGGATCGTCGAGGCATCCCGAAACGATCCCGATCTGCGTGCCTTTCAGCGAACCTTCTTCGCCGGTTCGGAAGAACAACGACCAGATGGTCAGGGCAGGATCAGCCTGTCCGTCGACCATCGTGTCTACGCGGGGCTGACGAAAGAGTGCGTGGTGTTCGGCAGTTTCGACCACCTCGAGATCTGGGACTCGGCCGCGTGGAACGAGTACCAGACCAGCCACGAGGAGAACTTCTCGGCCGCCAACTCCGCGGCCCTGAACGCGGTGCTGTAGCCGGGCCACCCAGACCCGGCGACCGACCAAGAGACAGACCGAAGAGACAGCAACCGATGGGCGAGTTCGGTGCCCAGAGGCTTCGGGTGGCACGAGGCCTCGGCCCGGTCGCGACCCTGGCGTACTTCCCCAACGCCAGGTGCGTGATCGGGTCGGGACCCCGCTCCATCCGACCGCCTGCTCTCGCCGACCCGAAGCAACCGCCCACCGCCGATACCGCACACATGCCGATGGGGGGTCTTCATCATGGTCGATGCAGGTGACGAACCTCGCCGTTCCGGCGAGTACGGACACGTACCGGTGATGGGTGCTCGGATCGTCGAACTACTCGCCCCCGCACTGGATTCCGATGAACCACGGGTCTTCCTCGACGCCACGCTCGGCGCCGGCGGGCACAGCCAACTCATCCTCGAGTCGTTCCCGAACGCCAGGGTGGTCGGCATCGATCGAGATGCGTCCGCCCTCGAGATCGCCCGCGCACGCCTGGCTTCGTACGCCGACCGGATCTCCCTGCACCAGGCCACGTTTCACCAGATCCGTGAGGTGATGGACGCGGCGGGCGAATCGGCGCTCGACGCCGCGCTGTTCGATCTCGGTGTGTCCTCGATGCAGCTGGATCAGGCGGGGCGCGGGTTCGCCTACGCGGTGGACGCGCCGCTGGACATGCGGATGAATGCCGACGATCCGCTCACCGCCGCTGACGTGCTCAACACGTACTCGCACGGTGAACTGGCCCGCGTGCTCTCCGATTACGGTGAGGAACGATTCGCCGGGCGGATCGCGTCGGCGGTTCTCCGCGAGCGGGACAAGCAGCCGTTCACGACCAGCGCACGTCTCGTCGAACTGCTTTACGACGCGATCCCCGCGGCCACCAGGCGGACCGGCGGGCACCCGGCGAAGCGGACCTTTCAGGCGCTGCGCATCGAGGTCAATCACGAATTGGACGTCCTGCGTGAGGCATTGCCCGCGGCGCTGGAGTCACTCGTGGTCGGTGGCCGGGTCGCGGTGATGAGTTATCAATCGTTGGAGGACCGGATCGTCAAGCGCGAGTTCGCCACGCGCACGACGTCGACCTCGCCTCCCGGGCTTCCCGTCGAATTGCCCGGCACTGCACCGGATTTCCGTCTCATCACCCGCGGGGCCGAGCGTCCGGACGACACCGAACTGGCCACCAACCCGCGCTCGGCGCCGGTTCGTGTCCGCGCGATCGAACGAGTCGAGAAGAAGGGCTGAGCATGACCATCCTGCACGAGGCCCCGTCGCGTGCCGCCGACGACGACCGCGACTCTCGACGGTCCCGCCGGACCCGCATCGAGTCCGAACGGGCGACACGGTCGCGCGCCGCCCAGCGCGCACTCGACCGGCGCCATCGCCGGACCGCAGCAGGTCGTGCCGCGCCGACGCGTCGCACCGGCGGTGGACTGTCGATGACCGGGGTGTCCCTGCGAGAACGATTGCAGCACACCCCGTTCGTCGTGCCGGTCATCGCGCTGCTGGTACTCGGGCTGGGGCTCAGCCTGTGGCTGTCGACCAAAGCGGCACAGGATTCCTACAAGCTGGGCATCGAGCGGACACAGAACCAGTCCCTCATCGATCAGCGGGACGCACTCAAGCGCGCCTACGAATCCGGCAACTCGGCGCCCGAATTGTCCGACAAGGCAGCACGTCTCGGTATGATCCCGGCCGACAACCCGGCTCGCATGATCGTCGACGACCCGCGTCGTCCCCGAGTGGTGGGCAAGCCGGAGCCTGCCTCCGGCCGTCCGATGGGGAGTCTGAATCCGGACACCGCACCGGATCCCGCGGACTCGGTCGACCCGAGCCAGGTCGACGACTCGATCGGGCTGGGTGGGCGGTCGGGGTCGGCGGGCTCCGAGGCGGACCGCACGACCACCCCCCAGCCCACTCCGTCGCCATCGGCTGCCGGTCAACCGACCACACCCTCGCAATCCACACCCTCGCAATCCGCCCCGTCGCAGACCGCCCCGCCGGGTGCGAATCCGCTGCCGTCCGGGACGAATCCGGTGCCGTCCGGAACGAGTGCGGTTCCGCCGGCCGCACCGTCGACACCGACCCCGGCGCCGAATGTGGTGCCAAGCCCGTGAGTCATCGGTGTCCCGGCCCACAACGTGGGCTGGGTCTCCGGCGTCATCTCCAACCCGCCGGGATCAAATCCGGTGTAACGACGTTGAAGCGGTGAACAATTGACGACCATGACACGTGCGACCTTCGAGCGGCTCGGCGCCGGGCCGTCACGACCGGGACGTCGCCCCGGTGGAGGGCCGGCCGCGGGGTCGGGAGGGCCGAAGCGGCCGGGGACCGGCAAGCGGAACGGCCGGGGCCCGCAGAGCTTCGTCTTCCGTGCGCGCGCGGCCGGCGTGCTGGTGCTGCTCGTCGTTCTCGCCGTCGCGGTCAAGATGATCGTCGTGCACACGGTGCAGGCGGGGTCGATCTCCGCCGAGGCCGCGCAGCAGCGCGAGTACACCCAGGTCCTGACCGCCAAGCGCGGAGCGATCCTCGATCGCAACGGGCGCCCGCTCGCCTACACCGACGAAGCCAGGTCGTTGACGTTCTTGCCCAAGGCCGTTCGCAAGACGATCGACGAGGAGCATCGCAAGAATCCGGCCCTGCCCGACGTCGACACGAGGCTGAAGGAGATCGCCAAGGGCGTGTCGGTGGCCCTCGGCGGTTCGATCAGCGAAGAGGATCTGCTCGCCAAGGTCACCGGCGAGGACACCTTCGTGTACCTCGCCCGGTCGGTGAGCCCCGACGTCGCGTCGCGGATCACCGAGGAGTTCCCCGAGGTCGGCGCCGACCCGCAGAGCATCCGCCTCTACCCGGGCGGGTCACTGGCCGCGAACGTGGTCGGCGACGTCAACTACGACGGCAACGGCCTCATCGGACTGGAGGCGTCGCTGGACTCGATCCTGTCCGGAACCGACGGTTCGCGGACCTATGACCGCGGGTCGGACGGCGCGGTCATCCCCGGCAGCATGCGCAACGTGCACCCGGCGCTCAACGGCGCCACGGTGCGCCTCACCCTCGACTCCGACATCCAGTGGTTCGTCCAGAGCCAGATCATGAAGGCCAAGCAGGCTTCCGGCGCGCAGGGGGCCTCCGCGGTCGTGCTGGACGCGCGGACCGGCGAGGTGCTGGCGATGGCGAACGACGGGACCTTCAACGCGTCGGTCCCGCTGTCCGAGCAGCCGGACGCCGACCTGGGCAACCCGGCCGTCACCTCGCCGTTCGAGCCGGGTTCGGTCAACAAGCTCATCGCGGCCGCGGCCGCCGTCGAGTATGGGATCACCAAGCCCGACACCGTCCACCAGGTTCCCGGGAGCATCCGGATGGCCGGCGTGACCGTGCGTGATGCGTGGCCACACGGTGTCGAGCCGTACACCACCACCGGCATCTTCGGTAAGTCCTCGAACGTCGGCACCCTGATGCTCGCGCAGCGCATCGGCGAGGAGCGCTTCGCCGACATGGTGAAGAAGTTCGGTCTCGGTCAGCGAACCGGGGTGGGCCTGCCCGCGGAGAGCGCGGGCGAGGTGCCCGCGCTGAGCCAGTGGTCGGGTGGCTCGTTCGCCAACCTGCCCATCGGACAGGGGCTTTCGATGTCCCTGTTGCAGATGACCGCGATGTACCAGGCGATCGCCAACGACGGACTGCGCATCCCGCCACGGATTCTGTCCTCCGAACAGCGCGACGGGTCGGCACCCGACGACCGGGCGCGACCCCAGCCGGTCCGCGTCGTGAGCGAGTCGACCGCCCGCACCGTCCGGGACATGTTCCGGTCGGTGGTCCAGGACGATCCGACGGGTGAACAGCAGGGCACCGGGACCAAGGCGGCGGTCGACGGCTATCAGGTGAGCGGGAAGACCGGCACCGCCCAGCAGGTCGATCCGGCGTGTGGGTGCTACTCGAACTCGCGGTACAACATCACCTTCGCGGGGATCGCGCCCGCCGACAACCCGCGCTACGTCGTCGGGATCATGCTCGACAACCCGCGTCGCAGTTCTGACGGATCGGGCGGTCAGTCGGCGGCACCGCTGTTCTCGACCATCACCTCGTGGATGCTCCAGCGCGCCCAGGTGCCGCTGTCGGCTCCGACGCCGCGACTGACCCTGACCGCGCGGTAGGCCGTACGGCGTCGCCCGCCGGCCGGTCGCTCGATCCGGCAGGTGTCGCCGTGGCGCACCGTGTGCCGGACCTGTCCGGGCGGGCCGGTATCGTGAGTGCGATTCTGCGCCGCCCGGAGAGGGGTCGACGCGCCCAGCGGCCCGCCCCGATCCGACGTCCGATCCGACCCCGCACGGATCCGCCCCGCACGACCAGTACTTGCCCGCGCAGGCGGACCGCCCGCCCGAGACCAGAAACCCCGAGACCAGAAACCCCGAGAGAAGACCGAGGAGGCGAGGAGCACCGATGGCGTCTCGTCGACGATCACCGGACCGCAGTGGTGGACCGATCCGTCCCCGGCAGGTCACACCGACACCCGTGTCGGTGCTGTCCACCGCCACCGGCGCCAGACTCGACCTCGTCGGTGGCGCAGACGCCGAGACGGACGTCACCGGCGTCACCCTGCGTGCACAGGAGGTGCGGCCCGGTGATCTGTTCGCCGCGCTGCCCGGGTCGAGCACCCATGGCGCCCGGTTCGCCGACCAGGCCGTGGCGGCCGGTGCGTCGGCGATCCTCACCGATCCGGCCGGCCGGGCCGAACTCGCTCGCGTGCTGCCGCCGGAGACCGCCGTGGCGGTCCTCATCCATCCCACTCCGCGCACGGTCCTCGGCAATGTCAGTGCGCGCGTCTACGGCAACCCGTCACAACGGCTCAAGCTGATCGGCATCACCGGCACGTCGGGCAAGACCACGACGTCCTACCTGATCGAAGCCGCCCTGCTGGCCGCCGGCCACTCCGTCGGCCTGATCGGCACCGTCGAGACGCGGGTGAACGGCATCGCACAACCGAGTTCGCTGACCACGCCGGAGGCACCGACCCTCCAGGCCCTGCTCGCGGCGATGCTCGAGGACGGCGTCGACATCGTGGTGATGGAGGTGTCGAGTCACGCGCTGGCCCTCGGTCGCGTCGACGGTGCGCATTTCGCGATCGGCGCCTTCACCAACCTCTCGCAGGACCACCTCGATTTCCACCAGACGATGCGCGCCTACTTCGATGCGAAGGCGCAGCTGTTCGTCCCGTCCGCCCCGACCCATGCGGTCCGGGCGGTCGTGTGCGTCGACGACGAGTGGGGTCGGCGGATGGCCGAGCTCGCCCGGCGGCCGGGCGAGGCCGCCCATCTGCAGCCGGTCCTGGTGTCCACCGGGCCGACGCCGGCCCACTGGCACGCGGGTGAGTCGTCGCTCGAGGCCGACGGTTCGTCGCGTACACCGTTCGCCGAGCCGGACGGCGACCACGAGCTCCGCATCCCGCTGCCCGGCCGGTACAACGTGGCCAACGGGCTCCTCGCCGTCGCCGTCGCGCACGCCGCGGGGGTGCCGGTGCCGACCGCGCTCGAGGCGGTCGCGTCGGTGAGCGTGCCGGGACGCCTGCAGCGCATCGACCGCGGGCAGCCCTTCCTGGCGCTCGTCGACTATGCCCACAAACCGGGCGCGGTCGATGCCGTGCTGACAACCCTGCGCGGCCAGTCGACCGGACGGGTCGCCATCGTCATCGGCGCCGGCGGCGACCGCGACACCGGGAAGCGTCCGCTGATGGGGGAGGCCGCCGCGCGCGGCGCCGAGCTCGTCGTCGTCACCGACGACAACCCGCGTACCGAGGACCCCGGTGCGATCCGCGCCGAGGTGCTCGCCGGGGCCCGCGCGGTGCCGGAGACGCAACGCCCCCGGGGTGCCGAACCGATCCGGGAGATCGGCGACCGGGCCGCGGCGATCGAGGCGGCGATCGGCTGGGCGAAGCCCGGTGACATCGTGCTGGTCGCGGGCAAGGGACACGAGGCAGGTCAGGAGATCGACGGCGTGAAGCATCCCTTCGACGACCGCGAGGTCGTCGCCCATGCGTTGGAGTCCCGTGTGCAGGAGTCCCGGGCACAGGAGTCGACCCCCGGGACCCCGGATTCGGCAACCGGGGACCGGTCATGACGACGCCGTCGGTCACGGTGATCCGTGGGAACCCGCCGGTGTCGGTCGACGACGCCCGTCTGCTGCTCCGGCGCCTCGCCGAATCCGCCGGGGCGGGCCGCACCTGGGCGGTGATCGCCGAACTCGCCTCGCCGGCGGGGCTGACCGAGAACCAGCGCGTCGTCGAACACGATCTGCTGGGTCGTCTGGCGGTCCGGCTGGCCGTCGACAAGACTCTCTGCGTAGGCGACTCGCGGTCCGTGCACGCACTGCATCAGGGCGCTGTCATGGAGGGTTCCTGGGGCGACGAGGCCCGCATCGTCGCATCGGCCGACGAGGCCGCCGGTCTTGCCGACACCGACCCGGACTGGCGTCCCGCCGCCGGCGACGTGATCCTGCTGGCGACGGCCACCGCCGATCTCGACGCGGTGGTCTCCGCGTGGTCGGAGCACGGGGGATGGCAGGTCGTCGTTGCGGCGACCGGCGAGGAGTCGGCGCCATGAACGGCGGGACAACCATCGGGACGGCGATGCCGTACCGGCGCGGGGCACAGGACGGGTTCGGGGGAACGATCGTGGTCGAGGACAGAATTCCGGTCGGGTACGGAGAGGATGCGGGGGCAACGCGGTGACACAGATACTCCTCGCGGGCGCGATCGCGATCGCGGTGTCGATCCTGTTGACGCCGATCCTGATCAAGGTCTTCTCCCGGCAGGGATTCGGGCAGGAGATCCGGGTCGAGGGTCCGCAGAGTCACCAGACCAAACGCGGTACCCCGTCGATGGGTGGTGTCGCGATCCTCGCCGCGCTGTGGGCGGGTTACTTCGGTGCCCATCTCATCGGGGTGTTCACCGACGCCGGGAACGGGCCCACCGCGTCCGGCCTGCTCGTCCTCGGCCTGGCGACCGCGCTGGGCGTCGTCGGGTTCCTCGACGACATCATCAAGATCCGCAAGCATCGCAACCTCGGTCTGAACAAGACCGCGAAGTCGATCGGCCAGTTCATCGCCGCCATCCTCTTCGGCATCCTGGTGCTGCAGTTCCGCAACGACTACGGGTACACGCCGGCGAGCACGAACCTGTCCTACGTCCGCGACATCGACGCGATCACGCTCGGTTCGGTGGTGTTCGTGGTCTTCTGCTGGCTCGTCGTCGCGGCGTGGTCGAACGCGGTGAACTTCACCGACGGACTCGACGGCCTGGCGGCCGGCTCGATGGCGATGGTCCTGGGCTCCTACGTCCTGGTCACGTTCTTCCAGTTCGTCAACGCCTGTGCGGGTGGCGCCAAGCCGCCCAGCGAGATCCCCACGGGGTGCTACCAGGTGCGCGACCCGCTGGACCTCGCGCTGATCGCGGTGGCCGGCGGCGGCGCATGCCTGGGCTTCCTCTGGTGGAACGCGGCTCCGGCCAAGATCTTCATGGGGGACACCGGCTCGCTGGCCCTCGGCGGAATGCTCGCCGGCCTGTCCATCACCACGCGGACCGAGCTGCTCGCGGTCGTCATCGGCGCACTGTTCGTAGCCGAGATCATGTCGGTGGTGATCCAGATCGCCTTCTTCCGGACGACCGGACGACGCGTGTTCCGGATGGCGCCCTTCCACCATCACTTCGAACTCGGCGGCTGGGCCGAGACCACGGTGATCATCAGGTTCTGGTTGCTCACCGCCATCGCGTGCGCCCTCGGTCTGTCGCTGTTCTACGGCGAGTTCCTCACCACCAATGGCTGATCGCCCGGTGCGGGATCCGGAACCGATGAGCTCGGAGCCTTCGGGACCCGACCCGCGCGAGCTGGCCGGCCGGATCGTGGTGGTCGGCGGCGCGGGGACCGCCGGTCTGTCCGCCACCCGATTCCTCGTCACGCTCGGCGCCGATGTGCTTCTGGCCGACGATCGCTTCGCCGGCCGCGATGCGTCCCCGGCCGATCGAGAGACCGCGGCCGGTGCGGTCCCCGGGGTCGCGGAACTGGCCTCGCGGGGGGTCGAGCCGATTGCCGTCGCGGATCTGCTCGCCGACCCCGCACGGATGGCGACCGCCGCGGTGGTCATCGTCTCGCCCGGCTTCGCGCCCACCCACCATCTGGTGCGGGCGGCGACCGACAGCGGCGTACCGGTCTGGGGCGAGGTCGAACTCGCCTGGCGCGTCGACGCGGCAGGACTCCTCGGCGAACCTCGCACCTGGCTCGTGGTGACCGGCACAAACGGCAAGACGACGACCACCTCGATGCTCGCCGGGATCGTCGAGGCCGCGGGTCGCGCGGGCGCTGCCTGCGGCAACATCGGTCTCCCGGTGCTCGATGCGATGCAGGCCGATCCGCGAGTGGATGTGCTCTGCGCCGAGTTGTCGTCGTTCCAGCTGCACTGGGCGCCCTCGGTCCGTCCGGATGCCGGGGTGGTGCTCAACGTCGCCGACGACCACCTCGACTGGCACGGAACATTCGACGCGTACGCGCTCGCCAAGGCGGGAGCCCTGCGCGGTGCGGTGGGTGTCGTCGGCCTCGACGATCCGGTCGCGTCCGGGCTGCCCGCCGCGGGCCGGCGCATCGGCTTCACCCTGTCCGAGCCGCAGCCCGGGCAGCTCGGTGTCGAGAACGGCCGGTTGACCGATCGCGCCTTCGACGCCGGCCGGCTGTTCGACGCCGACGCGGTGCGACCGGCCGGGCCGTCGGGTGTTGCCGACGCTCTGGCCGCCTCGGCCCTGGCGCTCGCGGCCGGCATCGGACCCGACGCGATCCGGGCCGGGCTGGCGGCGTTCCGTCCGGCCGGTCATCGCGGTGAGGTCGTCGCGTCCCGGGACGGGGTGGCCTTCGTCGACGACTCGAAGGCGACCAATCCGCATGCCGCGCAGGCCGCGGTGGCCGCCTTCGAGCGAGTCGTGCTGATCGCGGGCGGTCTGCTCAAGGGCGCGTCGATGGACGAGATGCTGACCGCGGTGCGAGCTCGGCTCGTCGGCGTGGTCGCGATCGGGCGCGACCGCGACCTTGTGATCGAGGCGATCGCGCGACACGCCCCAGAAGTCCCAACAGTCACAGTATTCACAGGAGACGATGACACGGTGAACGTGCATCGTCCGGGACAGGCTGGTCCCCAAGCCTCAGCATCCGATCGCCCGGGTTCGGGCTCCTCGGCGTCGGTCGCGGTCATGGACCGGGCCGTCGAGGAGGCCTGGGCGTTCGCCGTCGCGAGCTCACCCGCCCCCGACGCCGTGCTGCTCGCCCCCGCGGCGGCCTCGTTGGACATGTTCGCCGGTTACGGTGCGCGCGGGGACGCCTTCGCCGCTGCCGCACGCCGGATCGCCGGCTCGCCCCGCGCCGGACGGTGAGTCCGATGGGCAGCCGGACCCCGGCCCCGGACGACGAACCCGCCGACGACACATCCGGTGCCGCCGGCGTCGAGGACGTCGACCCCGGCACGGGTGACAAGGCCGATCGACCGGGTACCGGGCGCGCGGCAGGCAGCAGTTCGGCGACGAGCGGGGCGCGGGGCCGGTCCACGGGTGCGGCGGCCGCGACCGCCGCGTCGATCCCGGCTATCGTCCTCGACGCTATCCGCAACCTGCTGGCCCGGCCTCTCGCGTCGTATCAGCTCATCCTCACGATGTCGTTCCTGCTCACCGCATTCGGACTGGTGATGGTTCTCTCGGCATCGTCGGTCGAGGGCTACTCCAAAGAGGGGTCGGCGTATGGACTGTTCACCACCCAGGTGATCTTCGCCCTGCTCGGCCTCGTGGTGTTCTATCTGATGCTGCGCGTGCCGGTACGGCTGCTCCGCCGGTTCGCCGCCCCCGCGATGTTCGTCGCGGTCGTGCTGCTGGCGCTGGTCCTCATTCCCGGCGTCGGCACGCTCAGTCAGGGCGCACGACGCTGGTTCGTCATCTACGGCCTGTCGGTGCAGCCGTCCGAGCTGGTCAAGGTCGCGCTGTGCATCTGGGGCGCGCATCTGCTCGCCTCGCGCCGGCGCGACAACGCCTCGCTGCGCGAGCTGCTGGTGCCGCTCGTCCCGGTGGCCATGGTCGTCTGCCTGCTGATCATCCTCGAACCGAACCTCTCGACGACCATCACCATCGCGATCATCGTCGGTGCGCTGCTGTGGTTCGCGGGTCTGCCGATCAAGGTCTTCGCCTCGTTCGCGGTGTCCGGCATCGTGCTGGCCGTGATCCTCGCCCTCGCCGAGGGGTACCGGTCCCAGCGTGTGATGAGCTTCCTCGGCAACGTCGACGACCCGCAGGGCGCCGGCTACCAGGCCCGCCAGGCGACCTACGCACTGGCTAACGGCGGGGTCTTCGGCGTGGGTCTCGGCCAGTCCAGCGCCAAGTGGAACTATCTGCCGAACGCACACAACGACTTCATCTTCGCGATCATCGGCGAAGAGCTCGGGCTTCTCGGCGGCCTCATGGTCGTGTTCCTCTTCGTCGTCCTCGCCTACATCGGGTTCCGGATCGCGCACCGTTCGACCGATCCGTTCCTGCGCCTGATGTCGGCGACCATCACGGTGCTGATCATCGCGCAGGCCTTCATCAACATCGGCTACGTCATCGGACTGCTGCCGGTGACCGGAATCCAGTTGCCGCTGGTCTCGGCGGGCGGCACGTCGACACTGACCGTGCTCGCGATGCTGGGGTTGCTCGCCAACGCGGCCAGACACGAACCCGAAGCGGTGGCGACGCTCACCGGCGGATCGCCGAGCCGCGTCGCGCGGTGGTTGCGACTCCCGACGCCGGTGGCCTACCGGCAGACGCGGGCTGAATCGCTGCGCGACCGACTGGACCAGCGTCGCGCCGGGGGGCCGCGCGTGGCCGCCGCGGCCCACGGTGGTCGAGGGCCGGCGTCGCGTCGCCGGCCGCCGAGTGGACGTGCGCCGTCGGCCGACGCGGGTCGAGCCCGCCGGCGGTTCCCGCTGCCGTGGAAGCGCGCCGCGACGACGACGCAGGCCCCGCATGACGATGGGCGAGCGCGCCGGTCGGCTCCTCGAGGCGGCACGACGACCTGGGGCGCCCGATCGACGGCCACCGGCCGTGCCGGCGGTCCGACGGGGCGGGCCCGACCTGGGCCGACTCCGCGCGGCGGCGTCGACTACGGTGTCGGGTATCGGGGGAGCGGGCGGAGTGCGCGCGGCGCCGGGAGCGGAGCGAGCGGGCCGAATGTCCGCGGCGCCGGGAGCGGAGCGAGCGGGCCGTATGTCCGCGGCGCCGGGAGCGGAGCGAGCGGGCCACATCCGCGCGGCGCCGGGGGCGGAGCGAGCGGACCGTATGTGCGCGGCGCGGGGAGCGGAGCGAATGCCCGTGGCGCGGGTCGCCGGTGACCGGTGGGGTCCCCGAGGTGCCGGAGTGCGACCGCCCCGACCCGTCGGGCATGGGTGCCCGGCTGACATGACCAGACGCTGAAATGGAGTGACGACGCCGGTGAGTTCGGGTGCAGTACACGCTGATTCGACCGGGCGGCCGACGGGCCGTCCGTTGTCGGTGGTCGTCGCCGGTGGCGGTACGGCCGGTCACATCGAGCCCGCCCTCGCCGTCGCCGACGCGGTCAGCCGCATCGATCCGACCGCCCGCATCACCGCCCTGGGCACCAGGCGGGGCCTCGAGGTCGATCTGGTCCCGGAACGCGGATACGACCTGCAGCTGATCCCGCCGGTGCCGTTGCCGCGCAAGCCCGGCCTCGATCTGGCGCGTACCCCCGGTCGTCTGCTCGGTTCGGTGGCCGCCACCCGCAGGGTGCTCGACGACGTGGATGCCGACGTGGTCATCGGCTTCGGTGGGTACGTGTCGGTGCCCGCATACCTGGCGGCACAGATGCACCTGCGGCGGCGCAACAGGATCCCGATCGTCATCCACGAGGCCAATGCCTCGGCGGGCATCGCCAACAAGGTCGGTGCCCGGTTCGCCGACCGCGTCCTGGCGGCCGTCGACGGCTCCGGGCTCGACGCGACGGTCGTCGGCATCCCCGTCCGCGGTGTGCTCGCCGAACTCGACCGTCCGGCCCTGCGAGCGAAGGCGCGCCACTACTTCGGACTCGACGACGACGCGCCGACGCTGCTCGTCTTCGGCGGCTCGCAGGGTGCGCAGCGACTCAACGACGCGGTGTCGGGCGCGGCGGAGACGTTGGGCAGGTCCGGTATCGGCGTGTTGCATGCCTACGGCCCCAAGAACTCGATCGATCCCGCCGTCGTCGACGGCGCGCCGCCGTACCGTGCGGTCGGATACCTCAAGCGAATGGATCTCGCGTACGCGGCCGCCGATCTGGTGATGTGCCGCTCGGGTGCGATGACCGTCGCCGAGGTGTCGGCGACCGGACTACCCGCGATCTACGTCCCGTTGCCGCACGGAAACGGCGAGCAGCGGTTGAACGCCTTGCCCGTCGTGGAGGCGGGCGGGGGACTGCTCGTCGATGATTCGACGGTCGACGCCGAGTGGGTTGCCCGCGAAGTGCCGGCATTGCTGACGGATTCGGTGCGGCTGAACGAGATGTCGGTCGCCGCAGCGGGCACCGGACACCGGGACGCCGCCTCGGCGGTGGCCACCGCGGCGATCGAACTCGCGCAGGAATTCCGTGCCGGGCGCCGGGGCGGGAGGTCACGGCGTGAGCGATGAGACGGTGAGCCACGAGACGGTGAGCCACGAGACGGTGAGCGACGAGACGGTGGACCACACGACGGAGAGCGACGTGTCGGCGTCGGCCCAGGGGGCGCTGCCCGACCAGTTGAGTCGCGTGCACATGGTCGGCATCGGCGGCGCCGGGATGTCGGGACTCGCTCGGATCCTGCTGGCCCGCGGTGGTCAGGTCTCCGGGTCGGACGCCAAGAACAGCCGTGGCATCCTCGAACTCCGCACCCGTGGCGCCCGCGTCCAGGTCGGGCACGATCCGTCAGCGCTCGACCAGATCCCCGGCGGCCCGTCGGTCGTGGTGACCACCCACGCCGCCATTCCCAAGACCAACCCCGAACTCGTCGCGGCACGCTCACGCGGCATCCCCGTGCTCCTGCGCCCTCGTGTGCTGGCCCAGCTGATGGCGGGCTATCGCAGCCTGCTGATCGCGGGGACCCATGGCAAGACGTCGACGACCTCGATGGCCGTCGTTGCACTGCAACATGCCGGAACCGACCCGTCGTTCGCGATCGGCGGCGAGCTGAACGAGTCGGGGACGAACGCACACCACGGCGGCGACCCCATCTTCGTCGCCGAGGCCGACGAGAGTGACGGCTCGTTGCTGGAGTACACACCCGACGTCGTCGTGGTCACCAACATCGACGCCGACCATCTCGACTTCTTCGGTTCGATCGAGGCCTATGTCGAGGTGTTCGACCGGTTCGCCGCGCGGATCACGACCGGCGGGTCACTCGTCGTGTGTCTCGACGACCCGGGGTCGGCAGCGCTGGCCGGCCGCGTCGCCGAGCCGCTCACCGCGCGGGGGGTCGAGGTCCTCGGGTACGGACGCGGGACGCACGCCGCGCTGGCGCCGACCGTCCCGAACGTCGCCACCATGCTGTCGTGGGAGCCGCGCGGCGTCGGCGGAGCGGCCACGGTCCGGTTCACCGCACCGTTGTGCCCGGACGTGGAGGACCGTCAGCTGATCCTTCCGCTCCCCGGAGAGCACATGGCGCTCAACGCGATCGCCGCGGTCATCGGTGCGGCTCGGACCGGCACGCCGGCCGGCGCGGTGGCCACCGACATCTCGGACCGGTTCGACGGCATCGTGGCCGGGATCGGTTCGTTCGGTGGCGTCCACCGGCGCTTCGAGTTCCGGGGACAGCGCGGCGGCGTCGAGGTCATCGACGACTACGCCCATCATCCGACCGAGGTGCGTGCCGTGCTGTCGGCGGCACAGGACATGGTCTCCGCACGCGGCGGGCCGGGCGCGGAGCGCGGTCGGGTCATCGCCGTGTTCCAGCCGCATCTCTATTCGCGCACCGTCGAATTCGCCGACGACTTCGCCGCCGCCCTGGACCTCGCCGACACGGTCGTGGTTGCCGACGTGTACGGGGCCCGCGAGGCCCCGATTCCCGGGGTCAGCGGGCGCACGATCTCGGACAAGCTGACGGTGCCGGGCATCTTCGCCCCGGACCTCTCTCGGCTGGCCGCGCAGGTCGCCCGGCTGGCGCGGTCCGGCGACGTCGTCCTCACCCTGGGAGCGGGCGACATCACCATGCAGGGGCCGGAGATCCTCGCCGCGCTCGCCTCGGCGTCGACGACCGGCGACGCCGCCAACGGCGCGGATCCGGCCGGATCTCCGGCCGACGCACCCGGGGAGTCCGGCGACCGGACGGGGCGGGTGTCGTGATCCGGTGGCCGGAGCGCCGCCGGTCCCGCGTGCTGCTCGGCACGCTCATGGTCGTCGCGATGGGGGTCGGCCTGGTCTTGATCGCCTATCTCACCCCGCTGATGTCGGTGCGCGGCACCGATGTCCGGGACAACGGATCGATTCCCGCGGACGAGATCTTGCGGGTCGCCGCGGTGCCGTCGGGCACCCCGCTGCTGCAGGTCGACACCCGGGCGGTGGCGCAGCGCGTCGCCACGATCCCGTCGGTCGAGTCGGCACGGGTGCAACGGAGCTATCCGTCGTCGCTGACCATCACCGTCGTCGAGCGGGTGCCGGTCGTGATCGTGAACAACGGCGACGACGTCCACGTCCTCGACAAATCCGGCGTCGCGTTCCTCGACTACGACCGCACGCAGGGGGTCCCGCCCGAGGTGCTCAAGCTCCCGGTACTCGTCACCCCCAATCCGGGACCGGCGGACCCGACCACCCGGGAGACCATCGCGGCGGTGGCGGGACTGCCCGAATCGCTGGCGCGGCAGGTCATCCGGGTGACCGCGACCTCACCCGTCGACATCGAGTTCACCCTGTCCGAGAAGCGCACCGTCGTGTGGGGTGACAGCGACCGGGGCGCCGAGAAGGCCCGCACGCTCACGCACCTGCTCACCCGCAAGGCGACGATGTACAACGTGGCGAGCCCCGAATTCCCGGCCTATCGGTGACCGCCCGGCGGGTCCGGGCGTTCCCGGGTTCGCCGGCGTGGCCGTGCGAACCCGCCGCTGACGGCGCGGTCACCCCCGAGCACGAGTGAAAAGCCGCGGATTCCGGGGCAATTCGGGTGCGACTTCCCGACACGCCGAGGGCGGATCTGGATACCGGCGCCCTCGATGCCTAGCGTCATGACCACAACGAGTTACTTGACATAACTCTAAATCTATGGTTCAGGTTTAGGGTTTGTCGCCAGCGGGACGCGGACCGGCCGGTCCACACAGACACATCACGACGAGATCGCGACTCACCACGAGGTCGATCCACACAAGGAAGGCGAGCGCATGACGCCACCGCACAACTACCTGGCCGTCATCAAGGTCGTCGGCATCGGCGGTGGCGGCGTGAATGCCGTCAACCGGATGATCGAGCAGGGACTCAAGGGAGTCGAGTTCATCGCGATCAACACCGACGCCCAGGCGCTGTTGATGAGCGACGCCGACGTCAAGCTCGACGTCGGGCGTGACTCGACCCGAGGTCTCGGCGCGGGCGCCGACCCCGAGGTCGGTCGCCGTGCCGCCGAGGATGCACGCGACGAGATCGAGGAACTCCTCAAGGGCGCCGACATGGTCTTCGTGACCGCGGGCGAGGGAGGCGGCACCGGCACCGGTGGCGCACCCGTGGTCGCATCGATCGCGCGCAAGCTCGGCGCGCTCACCGTCGGTGTGGTCACCCGCCCGTTCGCCTTCGAGGGCAAGCGTCGCGGCGGACAGGCCGAGGCGGGCATCACCGCCCTGCGCGAGTCCTGCGACACCCTCATCGTCATCCCGAACGACCGTCTGCTGCAGCTCGGCGACGCGCAGGTCAGCCTGATGGACGCGTTCCGCAGCGCCGACGAGGTACTCCTCAACGGTGTGCAGGGCATCACCGACCTCATCACGACGCCGGGCCTGATCAACGTCGACTTCGCCGACGTCAAGGGCGTCATGAGCGATGCCGGCAGTGCGCTGATGGGCATCGGTTCGGCTCGTGGCGAGGAGCGGGCGCGCAAGGCCGCGGAGTCCGCGATCAACTCACCGCTGCTCGAGGCCTCGATGGAGGGCGCCCGTGGTGTGCTGATCTCGATCGCAGGTGGCAGCGACCTGGGTCTGTTCGAGATCCACAACGCCGCGACCCAGGTGCAGGAGGCTGCGCACGAGGACGCCAACATCATCTTCGGCACGGTGATCGACGACAACCTCGGCGACGAGGTGCGGGTCACGGTCATCGCGGCCGGCTTCGACGGCGGTTCGCCGAAGAAGCGGGCCGACGTGCCCGCCGCCGCGGGACGCTCCGCGGTCGGTCAGGGCCAGGCCGGTGCCGTGAACTCGCCGCCGAAGAACGATCCGCTGTTCGGCGACATGCCGAAGGGTGCGGGTGATCCGTTCGAGCAGGAGCAGGAACCGCCTCGTCGGAACACCGTGCGGCTCGATGACGACGACGTCGATGTGCCGTCGTTCATGAAGCGCTGAGCCCCCGGATGCGGGTGCGTCGTGTCATCACCACCCGTGCCGGCGGGGTCTCGGTGTCTCCGTACGATTCGTTCAATCTCGGTGATCACGTAGGGGACGATCCGGAAGCGGTGGCGGCCAACAGGATCCGGCTGGCCGAGCAGATCGGCGTCCCGGCCGGGTCGGTGGTGTGGATGGAGCAGATCCACAGCCGCAACGTCAACGTGGTCGACGGACCGGTCACTGAGCCGGTGCCGGTCACCGACGCGCTGGTCACCACCACACCCGGGCTCGCCCTCGCGGTGCTGTCCGCCGACTGCGTCCCGGTACTCCTGAGCGACGACGAGGCCGGTGTGATCGCGGGGGTCCACGCGGGACGTGTCGGCGCCCGGATCGGCATCGTGCCGGCCACGCTGCGTGCCATGGTCGACCTCGGGGCCCGGATCGGGTCGATCGGTGCTTTTCTCGGTCCGGCCGCGAGCGGCGACCACTACGAGGTGCCCGCCGCGATGCAGGCCGATGTCGAGAAGCACCTGCCGGGCAGCGCCGTGCGCACCAAGAAGGGCACCGCGGGCCTCGATCTGCGCGCCGGTCTCCGGCGGCAGTTGTTGGACGCGGGAGTGGCCGGTGTCGCGGTCGATCCGCGATGCACGATCTCCGATCCGAGCCTGTTCAGCCACCGACGCGGGGCGCCCACAGGACGGCTCGCCTCGGTCATCTGGATGGACCCGGACACCGACGAGACCCACGAGACTCCCGGGAGCGGAGCCGGCGGGCCGCTCGGGGAATGAACCCGGTGGCGAGAAGGATGGGGACATGACCGGGTCATCTGATGCGCGCACCGTCGAACTGGGGGACCGGCTGGCGGCAGTGCGTCGTCGCCTCGACGCGGCGGTGGAGTCCGCCGGTCGCCCGGCGGGCTCGTGCGAACTGCTCGTGGTGACGAAGTTCTTTCCGGCGGACGACGTCCGCAGGTTGTTGCAGCTGGGCGAGCGTGCGTTCGGGGAGTCGCGCGAACCCGAAGCCGGACGGAAGGTCGCCAGTGTGCTCCGGGACTGGGAGCTGGGCGACTGGGAGTCGCCCGACCCCGACGACGTCCCGGTGTTCGACATGATCGGCTCGGTGCAGTCCAAGAAGGCGCGCTCGGTCGCACGGTGGGCGCGCGCGGTGCACTCCGTCGACCGTCCGAAGGTCGTCGACGCACTCGAACGTGCCGCTGCCGCGGCGCTCGACGACGGCGAACGCGCCGACCGACTCGGCATCCTGCTCCAGGTCAGCCTCGACGGCGATCCGCAGCGCGGCGGTGTCGTCGAAGCCGACCTGACGAGTCTGGCCGAGCAGGTCGTCGCCGCGCACTCGCTGCGCTTGCGCGGGCTGATGGTCATCGCTCCGCTGCATGGCGACCCCGCGCACTGGATGGCCGAGACGGCACGTGTCCACGAGGCGTTCCGGGTGCGGTTCGACGACGCCGCGGAACTGTCGGCAGGCATGTCCGGAGACATGGAAGCGGCGGTTGCCGCGGGCTCGACATGCGTGCGTGTCGGAACCGCGATCATGGGTGAGCGGCCGCTAGTCTCTCAGTAATCACATTGGTAACACCAGAACCAAGTGACACAAGAAGCGCAAAGAACTCACTGACAACAGATGCACCACCCGGCACGGCAGCAACCGGCGTCGCACTACCAGAGAGGCCGTCAATGACCACGATGCAGAAGTTCAAGGCTTACTTCGGCATGGTGCCGCCCAGCGAGTACGAGGACGACTACCTCGAGGAGTCGGCCCCGCCGCTGCGTGAGCGGTCGCGTGAGCGTGCCTACCGTGACGACTACTACGGCGACTCGTCTTTCGACCCCGGATACGAGCCCTCGTTCCGCGATGCGGGTTACCGCGAGGAGATGGCCTACCGGGACGAACTGGCCGACCGCCATTACGACGCCGGCTACGAACTCGCCCCGGAATATGCGGCGGAGTTCGCCTACGCCGCGCCCCGCGCATCCGGCGACGGCCCGATGCGGGCGCCGGCGCGCCTCGAACCCCTCCAGCGCTCGTCGAGCGCCGCGCTGCGCGCCGCCGCTGCACCGCGGTCGATGGGCGCGGACCCGCGCGTCGAACTGGAACGCGTCTTCGCCGACAGCCCGCTGCAGAAGATCACCACCCTGCGGCCGTCGGACTACAGCGAGGCGCGCACCATCGGTGAGCGGTTCCGTGACGGCAACCCGGTCATCATGGACCTCGTCGACATGAGCAACGACGACGCCAAGCGACTCGTTGATTTCGCCGCGGGTCTCGCGTTCGCCCTCCGCGGGTCGTTCGACAAGGTCGCGACGAAGGTGTTCCTGCTGTCGCCCGCCGACGTCGACGTGTCGCCGGAGGACCGCCGCAAGATCGCCGAGACGGGTTTCTACAACCACTCCTGACCGGCGTCGGGGACCTCGGTTCGTCGCCGCGCGCCATGTTCAGGCACTCTTGACGCGTGGCTGCGATTCTGTTGAGCGTCTTGTATTACATCCTGCTGATCTTCTGGTTGCTCCTCTTGGGCCGCCTGGTCGTCGAACTGGTCCGAACCTTCGCCCGCGAGTGGCGTCCGACCGGCGTCGCGGTGGTCGTGATCGAGATGGTCTTCACCGTGACCGACCCCCCGATCAAGGCCCTGCGACGTGTCCTCCCGCCGATCCCGCTCGGCCCCATCCGGCTCGACCTGTCGCTCATGATCGTCATGCTCGTCGTGATCATCGGAATGAACATCGTGAACGGTCTGCGTGCCGACGCCCTGGCCGACTCGCTGGCGATCGCCGCTCATCTCGTCCGTCCGTGATCTCCGCCCCGCCCGCGAACGGGCGCGCACCCGGCGGAGCGTCATTCGTCGACACGCGCGCCGCGACGCGCGGGTACCCCGCGATAGGGGAATGGTCTACCGTTGTAAGTCATCTTCGGATGACTGTTTCATTTCGACAGTGCATCGAAGAGATGCGACCAACGGTTCGCGTGTGACAGGATTGGACGCCAGTTACGATTTTTGACTGGTATGAATAGTTAGTGACAACCTGGATTGGTCGAACGACCCATCGTCGCGCGACCCGGGTTGGACGGCCCGCCAACTGAACACAAGTTCACCACCAGACACGAGGGGAACCGACATGCGGCTGACTCCAGCTGATGTGCACAACGTCGCGTTCAGCAAACCGCCCATCGGTAAGCGCGGTTACAACGAGGATGAGGTCGATCAGTTTCTCGACTTCGTCGAAGCCGAGCTCGCCCGGCTGATCGAGGAGAACACCGACCTGAAGCAGCGCGTCGAGGAGCTCGAGGGAGAGCTCGCCGATGCCCGCTCCGGTGCCGGCTCCTCGGCAGACGACCGGACCCAGATGTTCGCCAAGCCCGCTGCGGCTCCCGAGCCTCCCGCCCCGGCGCCGACGCCGGCCCCGCAGGCGACCAACGACGACGCCAACGTGCGCGCCGCCCGCGTGCTCGCACTGGCCCAGGACACCGCGGACCGTCTGACCGGGAGCGCTCGCGCGGATGCCGACGCGATGCTGTCCGACGCCCAGACACGGGCCGACACAATGGTGTCCGAGGCGCAGACGAAGTCCGACGCCATGCTCGCCGACGCCCGCCAGCGGTCGGAGGCCATCCTGGCCGACGCGCAGACGCGATCGGAGGCGCAGCTGCGCCAGGCGCAGGAGCGTGCGGACGCGCTGCAGAGCGATGCCGAGCGCAAGCACAGCGAGATCATGGGCACGATCAACCAGCAGCGCGGTGTTCTCGAGGGTCGGATCGAACAGCTCAAGACCTTCGAGCGCGAGTACCGGACGCGTCTCAAGACCTACCTGGAATCGCAGCTCGAGGAACTCCAGCAGCGTGGCAGTGCGGCTCCCGTCGAGGGTGGTCGGCCCGATCAGTCGTTCTCGAACGATCCGGGTAACGGTGGATTCAGCAGCTACTCGCCCAGCTGATCTGGACCATTCGGTGCGCACTAGGCTGGTGATGTGCTGACCTTGGCCCTGGCCGCGACCCTTCTCGGGTTCGTGCTGCTCATCCTCGGCCTCATCACCGGGACCGTGTGGCTGGCCGTGGCCTGCATCGTGGTCTGTCTCGTCGGCCTCGGATTCCTGCTGGTGGACGTGTTCGCCGGCCGCGAGGGCGAGGCGGGTCGGTCGCTCGAGGACATGGTCCCGGGTGCTGGTCGCGACCCGGCCGACTCCGATGTCGAGCGCGAGCCGACAGACGATGTGGCCGCGGATGCGCCCACCCGTCGGTATCCCGTGTCCGGTGCCGTGGATTCGGTCGATGACGGTCCGGACGCCTACCGGCCGGGGTCGTTCGAACCCGGGATGGCCGCTCCGGAGGGTTCCGTGCCCCCCGGTCGCCCCGCGCCGGAACGTCGCGAGGGAAATCTGGCGGACTACCTGCGGTCGGTCGGCGCCGACGCGCCGAGCGCGGACAATCCCGTACCGAGCGCAGCACCCGACGACGCGCGCGCCGCGGGGGGATCTCCTGGCCTCCAGCGGCCGCCGGCTCCACCGCGCTACGCGTCGCCGCCTCCGGGCACGGTCTCGCCTGCCCAGCAGTCCGGTCGGTTCGGACCGCCGCCGTCCGCGCCACCGCAATCGCCTCCTCAGCCCGGGCAGCCGCAGGGATGGGGGCGCCCCCCGACGTCACCTCCATCGGGCCGGCGGCCGTTGGATCCAGCGCAGTCGGGGTGGGTCCCCGACAACGTGCCGGGCGGCGACACCGCCGGACCGGACGACTCGTCGACGCCTCCCGAACGCCCCGACGATTCGGCGTCTCGCCGTCGGCGCCCGGATTTCGACCCGCTCGATCCGAACTGGCATCCGCCTGCTGACTGACCCGGTGGCGGGCGCGTAGCGGATGCCGTCGAACCCGTTGGCCCGACCGTGCAGGTCGTCGCTACACTGGGTCTCGCGTCGATCCGGCCATCACCGGGGAGCACCCGGAAGAACAGGACCCTCGGGTCCTCAGTAGAACCGGGCGGGTGTGGCCCGTCACAGCCGCAGGATCACCCCGGCGACTCGCCGTGGCGGTTCGACGAGTGGCGCCGGGTCCCCGGTGCAAGCGGGGTGGTACCGCGCAGACCTCCGGAATGCGTCCCCGTGCCGATGAGACATCACCAGGCACGAGGAGACCAGCCGTGAGCGACGCGACCGACCCCGCCCAGAACGCTCGGGTGTACCCGAAGGTCGACATGACCGGGGGCACCGGGCGCAGCGCCCCGGACTTCCCGTTCGTGGAAGAGCGGGTGCTGCAGTACTGGGACACCGATTCCACCTTCGCCGCGTCGATCGACAATCGAGCCGACGCCGAGGAGTTCGTCTTCTACGACGGTCCGCCCTTCGCCAACGGGCTGCCTCACTACGGCCACCTGCTGACGGGTTACGTCAAGGATCTGGTACCGCGGTACCAGACCATGCGCGGCAAGAAGGTGGACCGCCGATTCGGCTGGGACACACACGGTCTGCCCGCCGAACTCGAAGCCGAACGCCAGCTCGGGATCACCGACAAGTCGGAGATCGAGAAGATGGGCATGGCCAAGTTCAACGAGTACTGCCGCGACTCGGTGCTGCGCTACACGGGGGAGTGGCGGGACTACGTGACCCGCCAGGCGCGCTGGGTCGACTTCGACAACGACTACAAGACCCTCGATCTCGACTTCATGGAGTCGGTGATGTGGGCATTCAAGGCCCTCTACGACAAGGGGCTCATCTACCAGGGCTACCGCGTGCTGCCGTACAGCTGGTACGAGCAGACGCCGCTGTCGAACCAGGAGTCCAAGCTCGACGACGCCTACCGCATGCGGCAGGACCCGGCGGTCACCGTCACGATGCCGCTCTCGGTACCCGACGGTCCGCTCGCGTCGCTCGACGGTGTCAATGCGCTGATCTGGACGACGACGCCGTGGACGCTGCCGTCGAACCTGGCGATCGCGGTCAATCCCGATGTCACCTATGTGCACGTCCGGGCCGCGGATGGTCAGGAGTACCTGCTCGCTGAGGCGTTGCTCGGTGCGTACGGGAAAGAGCTGGCCGATCCCGAGGTGGTCGGTACGCATCGGGGGGCCGAACTCGAGAACCTTTCGTACACACCGCCGTTCGACTTCTTCGCCGGGCATCCGAATGCGCATCGGGTGTTGCTCGGCGACTACGTCACCACCGAGAGCGGTACCGGCGTCGTGCATCTCGCCCCGGCGTTCGGTGAGGAGGACATGGACCTCGCGACGGCCAACGGCATCGAGGTGGTCCAGCCTCTCGACCCAGGTGGCCGTTTCACCTCGCAGGTCCCGCCGTACGAGGGCCTCATGGTGTTCGACGCCAACCCGGTGATCATCAAGGACCTCAAGTCCACCGGGCGGATCCTGCGGCACGAGACCATCGAGCACTCCTACCCGCACTCGTGGCGGTCGGGGCAGCCGCTCATCTACATGGCGGTGCCCTCGTGGTTCGTGGCGGTCACGCAGTTCCGCGACCGAATGGTGGAGCTGAACAAGCAGATCACGTGGGTGCCCGAACACATCCGAGACGGCCAGTTCGGCAAGTGGCTCGAGGGTGCTCGCGACTGGAACATCAGCCGCAACCGGTATTGGGGTGCGCCACTACCGGTCTGGGTGTCCGACGACGCCGAGTTCCCGCGGATCGACGTCTACGGTTCGCTCGACGACCTCGAACGCGACTTCGGGGTGCGGCCGGACAATCTGCACCGTCCGTTCATCGACGACCTCACGCGCCCGAATCCCGATGACCCGAGCGGGAAGTCGACGATGCGGCGGGTGCCCGAGGTCCTCGACTGCTGGTTCGAGTCGGGCTCGATGCCCTTCGCGCAGGTGCACTACCCGTTCGAGAACCGGGACTGGTTCGACGGTGGTGATTCCGCGAATGCGCCGGCACACAATCCGGGCGACTTCATCGTCGAGTACAACGGCCAGACCCGCGGCTGGTTCTACACGCTCCACGTGCTGGCCACCGCCCTGTTCGACCGCCCGGCGTTCAAGACGGTTGCCGCGCACGGGATCGTGCTCGGGGACGACGGCCAGAAGATGTCGAAGTCGAAGCGCAACTATCCCGACGTGAACGAGGTCTTCGACCGCGACGGCTCGGATGCGATGCGGTGGTTCCTGATGGCCTCACCGATCCTGCGCGGCGGCAACCTCGTCGTCACGGAGCGGGGAATCCGCGAGGGCGTCCGGCAGGCTCTGCTGCCACTGTGGAACGCCTACAGCTTCCTGCAGCTCTATGCCGAGCGACCCGCGGTGTGGCGCACGGACTCACAGCATGTCCTGGACCGCTACATCCTCGCGAAGCTGGCGACGACCCGCGACTCGATGACCGAGGCCCTCGACATCTACGACATCGCGGGGGCGTGTGATGCGTTCCGCGAGTTCGTCGAGTCGCTCACCAACTGGTACGTGCGGCGGTCCCGTGCACGCTTCTGGGCGGGCCAGGACGAGGACACCGACGCCTTCGACACGCTCTACACCGTGCTCGAGGTGGCCTGCCGGCTCGCCTCGCCGCTGCTCCCGCTGGCCACCGAGGCGATCTGGCGGGGTCTCACCGGCGAGCGGTCGGTGCACCTGACGGATTGGCCGACGGGCGACGAACTCCCGGCCGACGCCGACCTGGTGACGGCGATGGATCAGGTCCAGGCGGTGTGTTCGACGGCGTCGAGTGTGCGCAAGGCCAACAAACTGCGTGTCCGCCTGCCGCTGTCGGGACTCACGGTGGCCTCGTCCACCGCGGAAGCACTCGAACCGTTCGTCGACCTGATCAAGGACGAGATGAACGTCAAGACGGTCACGCTCGCCACCGATGCCAGCGCATACGGCCGGTACGAGATCGCGGTGAACGCCCGGGCCGCGGGTCCGCGTCTGGGCAAGGACGTCCAGCGCGCGATCAAGGCGGTGAAGTCGGGCAACTGGACGGTGAGTGAGGGTGCCGACGGCTCCGAGGTGGTCGTCGCCGACGGCATCGAACTGCGCGAGGGCGAGTTCAGCCGCCGGCTCGTGGCCGTCGAGCCCGATTCGACCGCGGAGCTGCCGGGCGGGAACGGTCTGGTCGTCCTGGACACCGCCGTCACGCCCGAACTCGAGGCCGAGGGATGGGCGAAGGACCGCGTCCGCGAGTTGCAGGATGCCCGGCGCACCCTGGGTCTCGACGTCTCCGACCGGATCACCGTGCGGCTCGTCGTGCCCGCCGAGCGACTGGACTGGGCGCGGACGCATGCCGATCTGATCGCGGGCGAAGTGCTCGCGGTGCGGTTCGACGTCACGGGCGACGGCGACGCAGGCAGCATCGAGCTCGGTGACGGCGTGACCGCCGACGTGGCGAAGGCGGGTTGATGCGAGCCGGGTGAACCGCGCCCGCTGGATTCGGTCCGGCGGCCGGAGTGATCCGGGACGGGATTGCTGCACTTCCTTCGAGGGGGTGCAACGTCACGTACCGTGTGGTCACTTCCGCGGCCGGGGAAGGCGCGGACCCGGCGGCATCGGAACCTCCTTCCGACGTCACCGCTCGACCCATGCAGGAGGGCCGACACGATGACCGGCACAGATGTGGATCCCCGCACGACGCACCACGCTGCGCTCGGACCGCTGCTGTTCACCGTGGCCTACGAGATCCTCGGCTCGGCCGTCGATGCGGAACACGTTGTGCGGCAATGCTTGTGTCAGAGCCCGCCCGGCCCGGGGGAGGTCGGGTCCGGGGACGCCCGGACGCATGTCACCGCGCTGGTCGTGCCGCGAGCGGTGGAGGCGCTGGCTGTCCGTCGACGCGCCGCGGACGGCTACGTCGGGCCGTGGCTGCCCGAGCCCATCCGGTTGGACGATGACCCCATGGCCGATGGGGTCCTCGCCGAGGCGGTGTCGACCGCGCTGCTCGTGGTCCTCGAAGAACTCGAGCCCGAGGCCCGCGCGGTGTACGTCCTGGGCGAGGTGTTCGGATTCGGCGCCGACGCGATCGCCACGATCCTGTCCCCGACGGTGGGGGACGTGGGGCGGATCGCGGAACGGGCCCGATCCCTCGTCGAACGTCGGCGCCCCCGGTTCGATCCGGTGGACCGTGCCCGCGCCGCGGAGATCGTCGATGCATTCCTGTCGGCGGCTGAATCTGGTGACGCCGAGACCCTGTTGACCCTCATGACACCCGACGTGGTGCTCACCTCGGACAGCGACGGCAAGACCACGGCGGTCCGCCGGCCCATGTGTGGTGCGCCCGCGGTCATGCAGGTCCTGTCCGGATTCGCCCGGATCGGTGCGGTGCTCGACGACTATCGCGCGGAGTTCGCGATGTTCAACAGTCAGCCGGGGATGATCCTGCACTTCGACGGCCGGTTGCAGACCGTCCTGACCCTCCGCGTCGTCGACGGTCTGATCGCCGACATCTACGTGATGCGCAACCCCGACAAGCTCGGTGGGGTCGAGCATCCTCGGTCCGTGACCCGGTGACCTTCCGTCGGCTCGAGGAATGACACGTCAGGCGAACAGTCCGGACAGCGTCTGCTCGATCTGGAACCGGAACAGCTGTTCGGGGTGTGCGAAGGTGTCGGCTCCGTACTGGCCGAACGTCTCGAGGCTGATCGCGCCGACGAGCACCGCCCACAGCGTGGTGGCCGCGGCCAGGACCGCGGCCGGCGTGTCGAGGTCGAACTCGTCGCGGATGGCGTCCATGTCGGCAGCGATGTCTGTTGTCGGAGAAGGAAGGTCGGGACGCAGTAGGCCTTCGTGATGGGCGGCGACGCACTCGCGGAGAAGCCGGACGGGGATTCGAGTACCCGGACCGATGGTCTGATCACCGGGGGCGGAGTAACCGGGCACCGGACTTCCGTAGATCAGCGCCCATCGGGCGGGGTCGGCGAGCGCCCACCTTCTCGCCGCCGCGGCCGCGGCCGCGAGCCGTGCGCGCCGGTCGGCGGCATCGACGGAGTCGGCCGCGGCATCGACCGCGTCGGCGACGTCGGTGTACGCCTCGACCAGCAGCATGGTCAGCAACTCGTCGCGGCTAGGGACGTACCGGTACACCGCGGAGGAGACGACGCCCATGTCGCGGGCGATGGCGCGCAAGGAGAGCCCGGCGGCCCCGTAGGTGGTCAGGTGTTCGCGTCCCAACCGACGGATCTCGTCGGTCATCATCGCGCGGTTCTCCGCGCGGCTTCGTCCGGTGGCCATGGCGATGATCCTGCCACAAATCGAGAGCGGTGCTCTTGATTTGTGGGCGTGGCGTCTGCATACTGAAAGCGAGAGCACTGCTCTCGAAACCTGACACCTCGACGAAAGGCCGAACATGACCGCGACTGCCCACTACAAGGCCCCGAGCGGCTTCGACGCCGTCGTCAACCGCGCTGTCCGCTGGCTCGCCGACCGCGGGGTCGATCTGGCCGGGGCGCAGACGCTCACCGTCGTCGGCCGGCGAACCGGCACGCCGCAGCGGGTGCCCGTCAACGTGCTGCGACTCGACGGGGCGGAGTACCTGGTCGCGGTCCGCGGCGACACCCAGTGGGTGCGGAATGCGCGGGCGGCCGGGACCGCCGAACTGCGCCGCGGCCGGCAGCGGACCGTCGTGGCCCTCACCGAAGTCGACCCCGCGCTCCGTCCGCCGGTCATCCGTGACTATCTGCGGCGCTGGGGGTGGGAGGTCGCGCGCTTCCTGCCCGCGGGTCTCGAGGTCTCGTCGTCGGACGACGAACTGGCCGCGCACGCCGAACTGATCCCCGTCTTCACCGTCATCGCTGCTCACTAGACTCGGTGAGGTGTCACGTCCCGAGTCCGAACCGCCACAACGGCGCGGTGTGGTGTCGGAGCACCCCGGGACCCGGGCGGGCGGACAGGGGGCCGAACGCAGCTCGCGCTGGGTGATGCACCTCGACATGGACGCGTTCTTCGCCTCCGTCGAACAGCTCACCCGGCCGACTCTGCGCGGCCGGCCGGTCCTCGTCGGCGGGTCC
Organism: Gordonia terrae; assembly: GCF_001698225.1. Lineage (NCBI taxonomy): Bacteria > Bacillati > Actinomycetota > Actinomycetes > Mycobacteriales > Gordoniaceae > Gordonia > Gordonia terrae. The sequence goes on along the minus strand of NZ_CP016594.1, from coordinate 3,443,603 downwards.
GGCGGACGCGGGGTGGTCGCCGGGGCCAGCTACGAGGCCCGCGTGTTCGGTGCCGGGTCGGCGATGCCGATGCACCAGGCGCGTCGGCTCATCGGTCCGACCGGTGTGGTCATCCCGCCGCGCGGCTCGGTGTACAGCACGGTCAGCAAACGGGTCTTCGGCATTGTGCGCGAAGCGGTTCCGATCATCGAGACATTGTCGTTCGACGAGGCGTTCGGCGAGCCGGCCGAGCTCGTGGGGGCGACGGTCGACGAGGCCCGCGATTTCGCCGAGTTGCTCCGGGCCCGGATCCGGTCCGAGGTGGGACTCGCCGCGTCGGTCGGACTCGGGAGTGGCAAGCAGCTGGCGAAGATCGCCTCGGGTATGGCCAAACCCGATGGGGTGATGGTGATCCCGCCGTCGGGGCAGCTCGACTTCCTGCATTCGCTCCCGGTGCGCAAGTTGTGGGGCATCGGGCCGGTGTCGGGTGATCGCCTGGCGCGCCTGGGCATCGTGACCATCGGGGACCTCGCGGCGATGTCGCCGGTCGAGGTCGCCTCCGTCCTCGGCGGTACCGTCGGGCCCGCCCTGCATCGTCTCGCGCACGGCATCGACGACCGGCCCGTCGCCGAACGTGCGTCCGCGAAACAGATCAGCGCCGAGTCGACCTTTGCCGAGGACATCGTCGAACTGGATGCGCTCCGTCCCGCCATCCGCAAGGCCGCCGTCGACGCACACCGCCGATTGCGCGCCGACGGACGGGGCGCGCGCACCGTGGTGCTGAAGCTCAAGAGATCCGACATGTCGATACTGACGCGCTCGGCGACCACCGCCACGGCCACCACCGACTTCGACGATCTCGAGCGCTCGGCGCAGCGACTCGCCCTCGACCCCCGGTCGGTCGGCGCCATTCGTCTTGTCGGCGTGAGCTTCTCGGGCCTCACCGCGGTCCAGCAGTATGCCTTGTTCGACGATGTGTTCGCGGAGGGGGCGGGCGATGTCGAGACCACCCACCACGACACGGCCGAGGGCGACGCCGCGGATGCGGACCGGATTGCAGTGCCTCTGCCGGAGGTCGGCGCCGAGACGGCCGACCCGGTGGTCGACGGTGTCGGCGCGGCGCTCGCCGCACCGGTGACGGACTCGCTGTCCGCACCCACACGATTCGCGCCGGGTGGCAGTTCGATGCCGGTCGGACGATTCGGGCCGGGCGCCGATGTGACCCATCCCGATCATGGACACGGCTGGGTCCAGGGCAGTGGACACGGAGTCGTCACCGTGCGGTTCGAGACGCGGACGAGCGGGCCGGGACGCACCCGCACCTTCGGCGTCGACGACCCCGAGCTCCGTCCGGCGAACCCACTCGACAGCCTCGAGTGGGATCTCCCGCACGACGACTGACCCGCGCGTACGGGCGACGGGTGGCACCCGCTGTGAACCGATGCCGGCGGCGCTCCTCAGGGGTGTCGGCCGACGAAGAAATCCGCGATCGCATCGCGATCGTGGCCCGCGGTCACCAGGGCGATCAGGGCCATGCGAGCCTGCGGGGCGCGCAACCATGGCGACACGATCGCGCCGGCCCGACACAGATCGACGGCACCGCCGCCCCCGCCGTAGGTCGCCGACACCTCGCCGTAGGGGACCCGGCTCGTCACGACGACGATCACCCCGCGCTGCACGGCGAGGGCCACCTCCGCGGTGATGTCCGGGTGGGTGTTGCCCGCCCCGGTGGCCGCCAGGACCAGCCCCGCGGCGTTCTGGGCGACGGACGCGGCGATCAGACCCGGCGACACGCCCGGGTAGAGGGTGAAGGCGTCGACCCGCGCCGTCCGCCCCACCGGCACCGGTTCCGTCAGCACCCGTCGCGGGAGCGGCGGGTCGTTCGCAGGACCGGCGGCCTGCACGGTGTCGAAGGCAGCGAGGGCGGTGGTGGACACCTTGAACAGACCGCGTGCGGGTAGCAGCCGACCGCCCAGGGCCACGAGGACGCCCCGACCGCGCGCGGCCGGATCGACGACCGCGGCCAGCGCGGCGCCGAGGTTCGCCGGACCGTCGGCCTCCGGGGAGTCGGACGGCAGCATCGCGCCGGTGAACACGACCGGCCGGTCGTCGGCGGCATACAGGTCGGCGAGGAACGCCGTCTCCTCCATCGTGTCGGTTCCGTGTGTGACCACCACACCGCGGACCGCCGGGTCGGTGAGCGCGTCGGCGATCGCGCGGACCACCGCGAACTGGTCGGCGACCGTCATCGCCGAGCTGTCCACCGACATCAGATCGACGGTGCGGATCGCGGGTCCCGTGTCGGTTGTGCCGGTGACGGACAGGAGTTCGGCGGAACCGAGGGCGGGGACCGCGCCGTCGGCGGTGCGGTGGGCGGCGATGGTGCCTCCGGTGCTGATCAGCACGATCGCGGGGGTGCCGGTGGGACGGGTGCCTGTCATGGTGCCCAAGGGTCACCGGAACCCGACCGGCCCGTCAAGCGTTGCCTGCTCGGCGCCGCCCCGGACTGCCGGATCGTCGGGGGTGTCGTCGGTACCGGGGACCCACAGTGCTCGTCGTTTGGCATAGTGGTGTGGGCCCGCCGGGTCGTACCCGGCACGATGATCGGCCGGGTCGTACCCGGCAGACACGTCCGGCATCGCGGTACGAGTAGCGCCCACCGGCGCACCCCATGCCCGAGAACACAGTGAGGGAGATCGTTGAAGTATCGGAAATTTCTGGGCGCGACCATGATCGCGGCAGCGTTGATGACCACCGTCGCGGCCTGCGGGAGTGACGACGCCGACGCACCACCAGCACCGACGCTCACCAGCACCGACACCGCAGCCGCCGGCGGCGATGGCTCCGAGATCACCGACGGCAGCAACCCGCCGTCGATCGCGGCCCTCAACGAGCTGGTCGACAAGGCGGTCGACCCGGACATCCCGCGCGCCGAGAAGGTCGAGCTCGTCGAGGGATCGGAGAAGGACCCGGCGATCTTCGACGAGCTGGTCAAGGCGCGTGCCGAGAACTCCGACGTCGACTGGGTGCTCGTCAACCCCGTGATCAGCGCCGGCCCCAACAAGGCCCGCGTCAAGGTCCGGATCGAGACCGCAGGCAACCCGCCGACCAACGCCGAGTCGACCATCGTCTTCGACGACGGACGCTGGAAGCTCTCGAACGAGACCGTGTGCAACCTCCTCGGCCTCTATCAGGTCGAGAGCGCCATGTGCGCCCCCGCGAGCTGACTTCCGTCCGCCTCGCCACCGAGTGGGGTGGCGTCCCCGACGGTGCCTTCCGGCGCGTCTCTCGCCGACAATGATCCGCGGCCCCGGATCGCCGACCAATGTCGGCGAGCCGGGGCCGTCGGCATTCAGCGCCAGGTGACGGACAGGCCGGTCTGCTGGAGCAGCGGGCGGCCCGGGTCCGCGCCGACCAGCTCTCGGGCCCCGCGATAGGTGGCCTCACCGGAGACCGGGAGCCCGCGCGTCAGATCGACGGTGACCGTGCCCTCGCCGGCGTAGCTGTAGCGGCTGATGGTGAGGCTGTCACCACCGCCGGGGATCGCGAACACCGAGTTCACCGGGGTCTCGTCGGCCGTGTAGTCGATGGTCAGCCGGTTGCCGTCCCAGGAGGTGAGTCGCGCCTCGATGGTCTGGGTGACGGTCGCGGCCGCCGCGATGACCCGTTCGCTGCGCCACGTCGCGCCGACCGCGACGGGTTCGGTCGGCAGTACCACGGCGGTGTTGAACGCCGAGACCAGCGCCTGCTCGACCGCGAGCCGCGCCTCGCCGCCCGCCTGCTTCGGCGGCGCGATACGCAGCGACACCGGCGCGTATCCCGGACCGAGGGTGAGCCCGGCCGTCGCACCGGCCATCGCCGCCATCGCGTCGTTCAACGTGGTGTCGGGGGACGTGACCGAGCCGAGGTCGAGTTCGAGGTCGGCGAGATCGGCACAGCCGAAGCGTGCCGTGAGGGGCATCTCGACGGTCTGGGCGTCCGCGCTGCCCGGCGACGCGACCTCCGACGTCGTCACGAGGGTCACCGACTGGGCGGTCGCGACATCCGGTGCGGTGGTGGGCACGCGGCGCTCGCCGTTGCCCGGGTCGACGATCGTCACCGTCGCCGGTGCGATCGGCACCGGTGCCGCACCGGCGGCACGGGACGGTGAGTCCGCGCTGCAGCCCGCCGACGTGCTCGGCCGCGCATCGCCGGACGTCTCGTCGGCATCCGACGAGCATCCCGCGACCAGGACCGACAGCGCGGTCGCCGCTGCGATCGACGAGACGACGGACCGGAGGCGACGGGGATGCGGGGACACGGGTAGCCAGGGTATTCGACGGGTCGTGGACAATGATGCTGTGGATGACCAACCCCTGACGGATCGAGAGCACGTGGACCCGCACGGAAGTGTCGAACCCGGGGCCGACCGCGGACCCGACGACACCGACACGTCCGTACGCGAGCGCGGCCGCCGGCTCCCGAAGGTCACCCTCGCGGTGCTCGGTGTCGCACTGGTCATCCTCGGCCTCGATCAGCTGACGAAGACGATCGCGGTCGCCACGTTGGATCCGGCACGCCCGGTGGAGATCATCGGCGACTTCGTGACCCTGCGTCTCATCCGCAACAGCGGGGCGGCCTTCTCGCTCGCGACCGGATACACCTGGGTGCTCTCGATCATCGCCCTGGTGGTCGTCCTGGTGATCATCCGCTACAGCAGCCGTCTGCGGTCGTGGTGGTGGGTGGCCGGTCTGGCGCTCGTGCTCGGTGGGGCCATCGGGAACCTGATGGACCGGATCTTCCGGTCACCGCAACCACTTCAGGGTCACGTGGTCGACTTCGTGTCGGTGGGATGGTGGCCGGTGTTCAACGTCGCCGACTCCGCCGTCGTGTGCGGCGCGATCCTGCTGGTCGTCCTGTCGGCGCTCGGCTTCGACTACGACGGCACCCGCACGGGCTGGGCGGCGCGGCGCGACCGGCGCGACGAGCAGGACACCGCGGGTACCGAGGGCGGCGCCCATGCGTGAGTCGCGATTCCTGCCGGTGCCCGACGGCCTGGACGGGATGCGCGTGGACGCCGGCGTCTCGCGGATGCTCGGGCTCTCGCGCACCGTTGTCGCCACCCTCGCCGAAGACGGCGACGTGGTCGTCGACGGGGTGGCGGTGGGGAAGTCCCACAAACTCGCCGCCGGCACCATGCTGCACGTGACCCTGCCCGAACCCGAGGAACCGCTGCGCGTCGAACCGACGCCGGTCGAGGACCTCGAGGTCATCTATCACGATTCCGACATCGTGGTCGTCGACAAGCCGGTGGGAGTGGCCGCGCATCCGTCCGTCGGCTGGAGCGGACCCACTGTCATCGGGGCCCTGGCCGCCGCTGGTTTCCGGATCTCGACCTCGGGCGCGCACGAGCGTCAGGGAATCGTTCACCGTCTCGACGTCGGTACTTCCGGGGTCATGGTGGTCGCCGTCTCCGAGCGCGCGTACACGCTGCTGAAACGGGCCTTCAAGCAGCGGACCGTGCACAAAGGGTACCACGCCCTCGTCCAGGGCCACCTGGATCCGCCCTCGGGGACCATCGATGCTCCCATCGGTCGTCATCGGGGCAACGACTGGAAATTCGCGGTCACCGCGAACGGCAAACCGAGCGTCACCCACTACGACACCCTGGAGATGTTCGCGGCGGCGTCGCTGCTCGACGTGCACCTCGAAACCGGTCGTACACATCAGATCCGCGTTCACTTCTCGGCCCTGCATCATCCGTGTTGCGGTGATCCGACCTACGGCGCCGACCCGGTCCTGGCGAAGAAGCTGGGTCTCGAACGCCAATGGCTGCACGCGCGGTCGTTGGGATTCGCCCATCCCGCCGACGGTCGGCAGGTGGAGTTCACCTCGTCGTATCCGGACGACCTGCAGCACGCGCTCGACGTCCTGCGGGCGACCTGACCGGGGGCGTTCGATCGACGGCTTGTGGGCGACATCCCCGCCTGGCACGGCTAGATTGAGGGGGTGCTCGAGCCGGGAACCCTCGTCGCCGGGTACCGCGTCGACCGGGTACTCGGGAGCGGAGGCATGGGTGCGGTCTTCCTCGCCCGGCATCCTGAACTGCCGCGATACGACGCCCTGAAGGTACTCAAGGACTCGGCCGGACTCACCGACAGCAATTTCCGACGCCGGTTCCTACGCGAGGCCGAGGTCGCGGCCACGCTCGACCACCCCAACATCGTCACCGTCTTCAACCGCGGACGCGCGAGTGTGCCAGTGGCGTCGAGACCGGACAGATCGGCCGAGGCCGACTTGCTGTGGATCGCCATGCAGTACGTTCCCGGAACCGACTGTGCGCGGGAACTCGCCGCCCGCGGCCGGTTCGCCCCGCGGCGCGTGGTGCACATCGTCTCGGAGGTGGCCCGGGGGATCGATCACGCCAACCGGCGCGGGCTGCTCCATCGCGACGTGAAACCCGCCAACATCCTGCTCGCCGAGGTCGACGAGGACTCGTCGTTCGACGAGCAGCGGGTCCTGCTGACGGACTTCGGGGTCGCCAAACTGTCCGACGAGACCGAGGCGCTCACCTCGGTCGGTACGGTCCTGGCCACCCTGTCCTATGCCTCACCCGAACAGTTGACGGGCGGCCGACTCGACGGCCGGACCGATCAGTACTCGCTGGCGGCCACCACCTTCCACCTGCTCACCGGACGCGTGCCCTTCGACGATCGCGACAACGGCGCGGTCATCGGAGCGCATCTGAAAGAGCCGGTGCCGCGGGTGTCCGAACTCGTACCCGGCCTCACGCCCGAGGCAGACACCGTCCTCGCCCGGGCGATGGCGAAGACGCCCGGCGACCGATTCGCCAGTTGCCGGGAGTTCGCCGACGCCCTGGCCACGAGCCTGCGGAATGTCCGGCCGAGATCTGTCGCCGACCTCGATGCGGAAACGATCCGCGGGGTCCCCGGCGTTCACCCGGTCGGCCGCGCCGCGGCCGCCCCGCCGCCGGAGATGCCGGTACGCCCCGGGCGACCGACACCGCCGCCTGCCGGGCGTCCCCCGGCCGCCGACCGGATGCCCACGGATCGTCGCCCGCCCCGGCCCGGACACCCCGCGCCTCCGGACCCGGCCCTGGAGGCGACGCAGCGGGCGGGCGGGGCACGCGAAGCCAACCGGCCGCCCGAGCGGGGGCCGGCCCGTACGCATCGCCCGGATGCGGGACCGCGACGGGATGCGGGGCCTCGACCGGTTCACCGGCCGCGCCCGGTGGCCCGTCCGGGAGAGGGTTCGAGGCCGACGACCGGCGCCGATCCGGCGGTGTGGCAGCACCCGCCGTCGAACCCCTTCCGCCAGAGCAACGACCACCTACGACCCGACGGCTCGCGGCCCGACCACGCCGGTCCGCCGCATGATCCGCTCCGTGCCGGCCCGCCGGGTGTCGGACGTGGCCCGGCGCCGCGGAATCCTGCCGTGTCGTCCGGATCGGTACGGCCCGCCGGGCCCAACCGGCTGCCCGTCGTCCTCGCGATCGTCGCCGGTCTGTTGCTGATCGCGATCGTCGTGGTGTTCCTCGCCCTGTGAGGGGCAGGAGCGTCGTCTACCCGGTGGCCGGCGCCGCCGTGGTACCACAGTTGTCCCATGCGTCACGCCCCGGAGTGGCACCCCGGAGGTGTCGGTACACGCGCCTAGAGTGGACCCGGAATCGGACCCGGCACACCGAGCGCCATCGGGGGCACTCTCGGGCGCCGACACACGCCGATCGAACCGACATCTGACGACTGAACCGACATCTACCGACCGATCTGGACAGAAGAGGCGCCGTGACGGACTCGTTTGTACACCTGCACAACCACACCGAGTACTCCATGCTCGACGGTGCGGCGAAGGTGTCCCCGTTGTTCGCCGAGGCCAAGCGGCTGGGGATGACCGCGATCGGTATGACCGACCACGGAAACATGTTCGGCGCCAGCGAGTTCTACAACACCGCGGTCAAGAACGACATCAAGCCGATCATCGGCATCGAGGCCTACATCGCCCCCGGATCGCGGTTCGACACCAAACGCATCCAATGGGGCACCCGCGAGCAGAAGAGCGACGACGTCTCCGGCTCGGGTGCGTACACGCACATGACCATGGTCGCCGAGAACGCGGCCGGCCTGCGCAACCTGTTCAAGCTGTCGTCGCTGGCATCCATCGAGGGACAGCTCGGCAAGTGGTCGCGGATGGACGAGGATCTGATCGCCGCGCACGCCGAGGGGATCATCGCCACCACGGGCTGCCCGTCCGGTGAGGTGCAGACGCGGCTCCGGCTCGGTCACGATCGCGAGGCTCTCGAGGCCGCGGCGAAGTGGCAGGAGATCTTCGGCAAGGACAACTTCTACCTCGAGTTGATGGAGCACGGCCTCGAGATCGAGCGGCGCGTGCGCGACGGTCTGCTCGAGATCGGTCGCAAGCTCGGCATCAAGCCCATCGTCACCAACGACTGCCACTACGTCACCAAGGAGCACGCCGCGGCGCACGAGGCGCTGCTCTGTGTGCAGACCGGCAAGACCCTCTCCGATCCGACCCGGTTCAAGTTCGACGGCGACGGGTACTACCTGAAGTCCGCGGCCGAGATGCGCGAGCAGTGGGATTCGATCGTCCCGGGCGCCTGCGACAACACCCTCGAGATCGGCGAACGCGTCGAGTCCTACAAAGAGGTCTTCACCCATCGCGACCGCATGCCGGTCTTCCCGGTGCCCGACGGCGAGACGCAGCAGACCTTCCTCCGCAAGGAGGTCGCCAAGGGACTCGCCGAGCGTCGGTTCGCCGGCACCGAGGTGCCCGAGGAGTACCTGCAGCGCGCCAACTACGAACTCGACGTCATCATCCAGATGGGGTTCCCGGCGTACTTCCTGGTCGTCGGCGACCTCATCCGGCACGCTCTCGAGGTCGGCATCCGGGTGGGTCCGGGTCGTGGCTCGGCGGCCGGCTCCCTGGTGGCCTGGGCCTTGGGCATCACAAACATCGACCCCATCCCGCACGGACTGCTCTTCGAGCGATTCCTCAACCCCGAGCGTGTGTCGATGCCCGACATCGACATCGACTTCGACGACCGTCGTCGAGGCGAGATGGTGCGGTACGCGACCGACCGGTGGGGCAGCGACAAGGTGGCCCAGGTCATCACCTTCGGCACCATCAAGACGAAGGCCGCGATCAAGGACTCGGCCCGCGTCCAGTTCGGTCAGCCGGGTTTCGCCATCGCCGACCGCATCACCAAGGCGCTGCCGCCACCCATCATGGCCAAGGACATCCCGGTCTGGGGCATCACCAACCCCGAGCACGAGCGGTACAACGAGGCCACCGAGGTCCGCACGCTCATCGAGACCGACCCGGACGTCAAGAAGATCTACGACACCGCCATCGGTCTGGAAGGCCTGATCCGCAACGCGGGCGTGCACGCCTGCGCGGTCATCATGTCGTCGGAGCCGCTGACCGATGCCATCCCGGTGTGGAAGCGCGCACAGGACGGCGCGATCATCACCGGATGGGACTATCCGTCATGTGAGGCCATCGGCCTGCTGAAGATGGACTTCCTCGGGCTGCGCAACCTCACCGTCATCGGTGACGCCCTCGAGAACATCAAGCTGAACCGGGGCATCGACCTCGACCTCGACGCGCTGCCCCTCGAAGATCCCAAGACCTACGAGCTCCTCGCCCGCGGCGACACCCTCGGCGTGTTCCAGCTCGACGGCGCGGCGATGCGTGAACTCCTGAAGATGATGCAGCCCACCGGGTTCGAGGACATCGTCGCCGTCCTCGCGCTGTACCGGCCGGGTCCCATGGGTGTGAACGCGCACACCGACTACGCCAAGCGGAAGAACGGTCTGCAGGACATCCGGCCGATCCATCCGGAGCTGGAGGAGCCGCTCAAGGAGATCCTGTCGGAGACCTACGGCCTGATCGTCTACCAAGAGCAGATCATGCAGATCGCGCAGAAGGTCGCCGGGTACTCGCTCGGACAGGCCGACCTGCTCCGACGCGCGATGGGCAAGAAGAAGAAGGAGATCCTCGACGAGGCCTATGACGGCTTCGCGGAGGGCATGCGCAACAACGGGTTCTCCCAGGCCGCGATCACCGCACTGTGGGACACCGTCCTGCCGTTCGCCGGGTACGCGTTCAACAAGTCGCACGCCGCGGGCTACGGACTGGTGTCCTTCTGGACCGCCTACCTCAAAGCGAACTATCCCGCCGAGTACATGGCCGGTCTGCTGACCTCGGTCGGCGACGACAAGGACAAGGCCGCGATCTACCTGGCCGACTGTCGCAAGCTCGGTATCACCGTGCTACCGCCCGATGTCAACGAATCCCAGCGGAACTTCGCCGCGGTCGGCAAGGACATCCGGTTCGGCCTGGCCGCGATCCGCAACGTCGGGTCCGGGGTCGTCGGGTCGATCATCTCGGCGCGTGAGGAGAAGGGGAAGTTCACCAACTTCTCCGACTACCTCGGCAAGATCGACGTCACCGCGTGCAGCAAGAAGGTGACCGAGTCACTGATCAAGGCCGGGGCGTTCGACTCACTGGGTCACCCGCGCAAGGGCCTGTTCCTCGTGCACGGGGAGGCCGTCGAATCGGTCATCGGTACCAAGAAGGCCGAGGCGATCGGCCAGTTCGACCTCTTCGGCGACGCCGGCGGTGCCGACGACTCGATGGCCGAGGTGTTCGCGGTCAAGGTGCCCGAAGAAGAGTGGGACACCAAGCACAAGCTCGCCATCGAACGAGAGATGCTGGGGCTCTACGTGTCCGGCCACCCGCTGAGCGGTGTCGAACACGCGATCGCCGCGCACACCGACACCTCCATCACGACGCTCCTCGAGGGGAACGTCGCCGACGGCGCCCAGATCACGATCGGCGGCATCATCTCCTCGGTGACCCGGCGGGTGAACAAGAAGGGTGAGCCCTGGGCCGCGGTCACGCTCGAGGACATGGTCGGTGGTGTCGAGGTCTACTTCTTCCCGCGGGCCTATGTCGCGTACGGGATGGACATCGTCGCCGACAACATCGTCCTGATCAAGGCGCGGGTGAACCTGCGAGACGACAGCATGATGATCAGCGCGAACGACCTCGCAGTACCGGACCTGGAGACAGCCGGCGCGACGAAACCCGTTGCGTTGACGCTCTCGGCCCGGTTGTGCACCCCCGACCGCGTCGCCGCGCTCAAGCAGGTGCTGACCCGGCATCCCGGTATGGCCGACGTGCACGTCACCCTGGTCAGCGACAAGCGTCAGACCCAACTGAAACTGACCGAGTCGCTCCGGGTGGCACCCAGTTCGGCGTTGATGGGTGACCTCAAGGCGCTACTCGGGCCCAGCTGTCTGAGCTGACTGTCCTGCCGGTCGAGCCGTCGCCCTGTTGTTGAGCCGTTCCTCTCCGCTGGTTGACCAGGTGACGAGCGCAGTGAGAGTTGGCCCCCTCCGCTGGTTGAGCAGGTGACGAGCGCAGCGAGGAACCGTGTCGAAGCCACTTGGTGACCTCGACACGCGGCGGCCTCGCTTCGCTCGGTCGTCGCTGCTCGGCCAGCAGAATGGGCGGCGGCCTCGCTTCGCTCGGTCGTCGCTGCTCGGCCAGCAGAATGGGCGCTCACCTCCGACCCCTGGTCGGAAACGACGACCAGTCGTGTCGGGCCACCCGACAAAGCGTTCGCAGGTAGCCCATCAGCAAGGTTTCGGGTCGCCGAACATTTTCCTTCGCCTTCCGCTACACTCGACGACACGTCTGGTGCATGCGGCAGCGAGGGAGTGATTCGAGATGACGACACTGATCGACGTCGACCCGAGCCATCGAGAGCCACGGGCGGCCCGCACCGTCGACGTCTTCGGTGTGCAGTGGCCTGCGCACAAGATCCACGCAGTCGTGGCGGCCGCGGCGGTCGCGCTGGTGAGCCTCCTGCTCGTCGGGTCGCTCGAGATCACGGCCTGGGTGAGCGGACTGGCCCTTCTCGCGGTGTGGTGGGGCGAGCGTTACCTGCCGGGGACCGCCGCCGACGCCCCGGCGTCGAATCCGCCCGGGATCTCGTAGATCCGGCCGTCGAACCCGGCACGGAACAGTCGTCCTGCCGAGAATCCGCGGTTCCCGCGTCCGTACGACACCACGCTCGAGGTCGGCAGACCTGTTGCCAGCACGCAGTAGCTGCCCGGCGTGGTGACCCGCACGATCTCACCGGTTGCGTTGAACGGCACGATCGGTCGGTCGCGCGAATCCAGCGTCAATCCGTCGGGAGTCGACGGCGCGCCCACGTTGAGCAGATTCTGTACGACTCGCGGATTCGCGGTGGAGATCCGGCTGACGCCGGGGTTCACGAACGTCCGCGACACGTAGAGCCACCCGTCGCCGCGTCCGAGTACTGCCCCGTTGGCGCTAGGCAGCGCTCCCCAGGCCGCCTGCACGGCACCGGTGGGACCCACCCGGCCGATGAGATTGCCGAAATCGTTGGTGGCGTACACATTTCCGCGCGCGGACACGTCCATCCCGTTGGCCGCCGAGAGTCCCGACACCCAGGGGCGCAGCGCGCGGGTGGTGACATCGAGGCGCGCGATGGACGCATGTCGCAGCGCGTCGCCGACGAACACACGAGGATCGGCACCGTATCCGACCAGCAAGGTGCCATCGGGGGTCCAGGCCAGCGCGCCCGCGCCGCTCCCGCCCGGCACGCGTGCGATCGGAACAGCCGGTGCGCCCGGTCCGGCGAGGCGATACACGCGACCCGTGATCAGATCGGTGGTGTAGAGGCGACCGCCGGCGTCGACGGTCAGGCCCTCGAGCGCCGCGCCCGGTACCGCGCCGACGAGTCGAGCAGGCTGGCCGGCTCCGGCGCACACCGGCGCGGCGACAGCTTGCGCCGGTTCGACCGCTGCGCCGAGTCCGAGGGCCAGCGCGGCAGCCGCACCGAGAGCGGCCAGCCGCGACAGACGACGAGCGCGGGATGGGAAGGTTCGACGAACGGTCATGGCTGCTCCCTGGTGGGTGGGGCTGGGTCACCGTCGGTGGTCACGATGAGGCGGCCATGGGGAGGTTCCCCGCCCGGCCGGCTCTCACACCCACCGTCCAGTGTTACGCCACCGTGCGGGCGAATGTGCCGTGATCGCGATTCGGGCGGGTGTCGAGACGGCGAAGCCGCAACCGGCAGGACCGGAACCCGCAGGACCGGATCACCCATCGACAGTGAGAACATGGCTGTCGTGAGTACGCACCACGTCCCGGTCCATCAGCAGGCTTTGTCGGTAGACGCGATCGAAGCCGCGTCGATTCGCATCGCCGACGCGGTGGCGCGTACCCCGCTCGAGCCCTGTCCGCGCCTGTCGGCCGACGCCGGGGCCGAGATCTACCTCAAGCGGGAGGACCTGCAGGCCGTCCGCTCCTACAAGTTGCGCGGCGCCTACAACGTGATGGCGCAGTTGTCGGCCGACGAGCTGTCACGCGGTGTCGTCGCGGCCAGTGCCGGCAACCACGCCCAGGGTGTGGCGTTCGCGTGCCGCAGCATGGGGGTGCCCGGTCGGATCTACGTCCCGACCACCACGCCCAAACAGAAGCGGGACCGAATCCGTTGGCACGGTGGGGACTTCGTGGAACTCCGGGCCGTCGGGGAAACCTACGACGCCGCTGCGGCGGCCGCCCAGGACGATGTGATGCGCACCGGGTCGGCGTGGATCCACGCGTTCGACGACCCGCGGACCGCCGCGGGGCAGGGGACCATCGCCCACGAGATCGTCGAGCAGCTCGGTCGTGTACCCGACGTCGTCATCGCACCGGTCGGCGGCGGGGGATGTCTGGCCGGGATGGCGACGTACTTCCGGGGTCTGTCCGATGACGTGACGATCGTCGGCGTCGAGCCGACCGGTGCGGTGTCGTTGAGTGCCGCCCTCGTCAACGGGGGACCGGTGACGCTCGCCGAGATCGATCCGTTCGTCGACGGCGCGGCGGTCAAGCGCATCGGCGCGATCGGGCACCGGGTGCTGTCGGAGCTCGGTGCGACGGTCACCGATCATCCGGTGCTCGCCCAGATCACCGCGACACCGGCCGTGCGGGTGATGCCCGACGAGCGTTTCGCGCCTGCGCCGGGAACCGCGCACGTCACTCATGTCGATGAGGGTGCCATCTGTTCGGCGATGCTCGAGCTCTACCAGAACGAGGGCATCATCGCCGAACCCGCGGGGGCGCTCGCGGTCGCGATCCTCGACAAATTGCAGCTGCCGGCGGACGCCGCCGTGGTGTGCCTCGTGTCCGGCGGCAACAACGACGTGTCCCGATACGGCGAGATCATCGAACGCTCGCTGGTCCACCGGGGGCTCAAGCACTACTTTCTGGTCGACTTCCCGCAGGAGCCCGGTGCGTTGCGCCGCTTTCTCGACGAGGTCCTCGGGCCCGACGACGACGTCACGATGTTCGAATACGTCAAGCGCAACAACCGCGAGACCGGTGCCGCGCTCGTGGGCATCGAGCTCGGGCACCGCGACGGACTCGGCGGCCTCATGGACCGGATGGACCGCTCGCGGTTGCACTGTGAGCGGCTCGAACCGGGTTCCCCGGCGTACGCCTATCTCACCTAGGACGTCGGGTGCTTCGTGGGCCGATGCGCATTCCCGGAGCCCCGATGTCCGACACGCGAACGACTCCCGACAATCCGGGAACATTCCCGACCTGGGTCGCCTCCAAGTACTTGAACCGCCCAGAAGCACTCCACACCAGCGCGTCACCACTTGGAAGGACCCACCATGAGCACCGAGATCCCCGCCGACGCCGTTCTGATCGACACCGATGGCGACGGGGCCGTCGACGCCGCACTCACCGATGTCGACGGTGACGGCACCACCGACGCCATCCTCGACACCGACGGCGATGGCCAGGCCGACTCCATCGCCTACGACACCGATGCCGACGGCGAGATCGACGTCATCGAAGCCGACACCGACGCCGACGGTCTCACCGACATCGCGGTGGCCGACACCGACGGTGACGGCACCTTCGACACCGCCGTCGACGACGAGGGCAACGTCGAGGTCGGCGACTTCGGCAGCATCGACGGCGGCGACGCCGTCTGACCCCACCTTCCGATCCATGGCCCGAAGCTGCGGTACACGCGGCTTCGGGCTAGGAGACGTTGCCGCGGCGGCCGATGATCACGTTGTGGCCCGGCGAGGTGAACCCGGCGCTGTCGGAACGGGCCGGCTCCCATGCCATCTCGACGTCGAGTACGAGGGGCACGGTGACCGGTTCGTCCCCGGGCACGCACACCACGGACCAGTCCCCGCGGTGCATCGCGAACCATCCGGACGCCTCGTCGAAGTCGACGGACACCGACGCGAAGGTCGGATCGTGCAGCGCCGCTTCGGCTTTCCGTAACGCGATCAGCGTTCGGTAGAAGTCGAGCATGCGGGCGTGGTCGGGATCGTCGAGTTCGGTCCAATCCAGCTTCGACCGCTCGAACGTCGCCGGATCCTGCGGGTCCGGCACATCGTCGCTGTCCCAGCCGTGTTCGGCGAACTCCGCCTTACGCCCCTCGGCGGTGGCTCGGCCCAGTTCGGGTTCCGGGTGAGAGGTGAAGAACTGGAATGGCGTCGCGGCAGCCCATTCCTCACCCATGAACAGCATCGGGGTGAAGGGGGACAGCAGGACCAACGCCGCCTTGATCGCCAATTGCCCGCCGTCGAGATAGGCGCTCGGACGGTCGCCGATCGCCCGGTTGCCGATCTGGTCGTGGTTGCAGGTGTAGGCGAGCAGCGCCGATGCGGGCACGGTATCGGTCGGGATCGGCCGTCCGTGGTGCCGCCTGCGGAACGACGAATAGGTGCCGTCGTGGAAGAAGCCGCCGGTGAGGACCTTCGCCAGGCACTCGTAGCTGCCGAAGTCGCCGTAGTAGCCCTGCCGTTCGCCGGACACCAGCGTGTGGATCGCGTGGTGGATGTCGTCGTCCCACTGTGCCGCGAGCCCGAGTCCGTTGACCGTGCGCGGCAGGATCATCCGGGGATCGTTGAGATCGCTCTCGGCGATCAGCGACAGTGGGCGCCCGAGTCGGGCGGCGAGGTCGTCGGTGGCGGCGGCGAGCTCCTCCAGGAGGTGAACGGCGCGGTGATCGGTCAGCGCGTGCACGGCGTCGAGACGCAGCGCGTCCACGTGGAACTCGCGGAACCACCGCAGCGCGGTGCCGAGGATGAACGCGCGCACCTCGTCGGAGTCCGGATCGGACAGATTGACCGACGACCCCCACGATGTGGTCCCCGCGCTGAGGTAGGGCCCGAAGTCGGGTAGGTAGTTGCCGGAGGGGCCGAGGTGGTTGTACACGACGTCGAGGACGACGCCCAGTCCCGCCGCGTGACAGGCGTCCACGAACCGGGCCAGCGCCGCGGGCCCGCCATAACTCTCCTGGACCGCGTACCAGCCGACGCCGTCGTAACCCCAGTTGTGCTCACCGTTGAACGCGTTGACCGGCATCAGCTCGACGAAGTCGACTCCCAACTCGACGAGATGATCGAGTCGGTCGACCGCGGAGTCGAGCGTGCCCTCGGGTGTGAACGTCCCCAGATGTAGCTCGTAGACCACCGCACCCCGGATGTCCCGGCCGGCCCACGCGTCGTCGGTCCAGGCCTCGGCGTCGACGGTGAACAGCGCGGAGAGTTCGTGCACCCCGCCCGGCAGACGGACGGCGCGCGGGTCCGGACGCGGTGGTCCGCCGTCGATCGAGAAGCCGTAGCGGAGATCGCCATCGGTGCCGCCGGCCGGGACGGCGTCGACCTGCCACCAACCGTCCGCCGCGGTCGACATGGGCGTGCGCACCTGCGTCGAACCGGTCGCGCTCGTCGTCACGAGGTCGACGACCTGCGCGTTCGGCGCCCAGACACGGATCTCGTCCAGCGACCTCGGTGATCGGAACGGGCCCCCAATGGAACGAAGTGGTAGGTTTTGTTCCCGTTGGTCGGCCGACCAAGTTATTGTGCTCTGGGCAACAGCAGGAACGGTCGGGGGATTCGTCACATCATGCAAGGTATGTCGGACCCCGGACAGGTGCAGTCGCGGGCTACTGTGAGGCCGGACACATTCGGACCACGAGAATAAGGTATGTTACCCGCGGCGCTTCTGCCCACGGGGGGCACGCGGAGAGGTTCTGCGGAAACGAGGACGCGCGTCCATCACGACGCACGCGATCGCGACCTGACGGCCGGTGAACGGGTAAGCCGAGACGCAAGGGTAGGGATTGAGCACTAACGCAGTCACCTCGGATGACGAGGAGGTGGGCCGCAAGAGGCCGGGGGCGGTTCGGTCGTGGTATGACGGCCACATCGTCGCCTCGTTCGACACCTTCGGACGTCAGCTCGGCATGTTCGTCGAGGTGTTCCGGACCCTCTTCGTCGACCTCTTCAAGCGGCGGTTCCCGTTCGGCGAGTTCGTCCGACAGTGCGCCTTCATGGCCAGCACCTCGGTCTTCCCGACGCTCCTGGTCGCGATCCCGATCGGCGTCATCGTGTCGATCCAGGTGTCCAACATCGCCGGTCAGGTCGGTGCGACCTCGTTCTCCGGTGCCGCGACGGGCCTGGGCGTGATCCGGCAGGGCGCCCCGCTGGTCACGTCGTTGCTCCTGGCCGGCGCGGTCGGCTCGGCCATCGCCGCCGACCTCGGCTCGCGCACGATCCGCGACGAGATCGACGCCATGCGCGTCATGGGTGTCAACCCGATCGAACGGCTCATCTCACCGCGACTCCTCGCGACCATGGTGGTCAGCTTCCTGCTCTGCGGGTTCGTCTGCTTCGTCGGGTTCATCACGGGTTACGTCTTCAACGTCTACTTCCAGGGCGGCACACCGGGCAGCTACACCGGGACCTTCGCGTCCTTCGCGACCACCGCGGACCTGATGTTCGCCCTGGCAAAAGCCGTCATATTCGGCGCGATCGTGGCGATCGTCGCCTGCGATCGCGGCCTCTCGACGAAGGGCGGACCCGCCGGCGTGGCCAACTCGGTCAACGCCGCCGTCGTCAACTCGGTCCTGCTGCTGTTCACGGTGAACGTGATCCTGACGCAGCTGTTCACGATCCTGTTCCCGGCGAAGGTGGTGTGAGATGACCGCGTCACGGTACGTGCCACCGGCCCTGCGGCCGCTCGAGGCCGCCAAGGCGGTGTATCGCGGTCCGCGCGATGCGCTCGCCGCCATGGGCCACCTGATCACGTTCCTGGTCCGGTCCATCGGTGCGGTCCCACTGGCGTTCCGCCACTACAGCAAAGAGGTGTGGCGCCTCCTGGCCGATGTGGCGTGGGGCAACGGTGCCATCGTGGTCGGCGGTGGAACCGTGGGCGTCATGGTGATCCTCGGGGTCATGGGCGGTGCGACGGTCGGGATCGAGGGCTACACCGCCCTCAATCTGCTCGGCATGTCGCCGGTGACCGGCGGTCTGTCCGCCTTCGCGACCACCCGTGAGATCGCGCCCCTGCTCGCCGCGACCGCGTTCACCGCCCAGTCGGGCTGCCGGTTCACTGCACAGCTGGGTTCGATGCGCATCGCGGAGGAGATCGACGCCCTCGAGGCGATCGCGATCCGGCCGCTGCCGTACCTCGTCACCACCCGAATGTGTGCGGCGGTCCTCGCGATCGTCCCGCTCTACTCGGTGTCGCTGGCCGCGAACTACCTCGCCTGCCAGTTCATGTTCATGGTGCAGAGCGGTCAGGGCGGGGGCACCTACCTGTACTACTTCAACCAGTTCCTCGTCTCGTGGGACATGTTGTTCTCGTTCATCAAGGTGATCGTCTTCGTCCTGCTGACAACCTTCATCCAGTGCTACTACGGCTACTTCGCCTCAGGGGGACCCGAAGGAGTGGGAGTTGCTGCCGGACATGCCATCCGCCTCGCGATCATCGTCATCGTGTTCGCGAACCTGGTCATGACACTCGTGTTCTGGGGCACCTCGCCCGGAATCAAGATCTCGGGTTGAGGGGGAGACCGTGAACATCGCGACCGACGGGCGCAATCCCTCCCTGCTGCAGTACGTACTGCGCGGCGTCGCCTTCCTGCTCGTCCTGCTGGTCATCTTCGTGCTGCTCTTCATGCGCTACCAGGGGACGTTCAGCAAGACGGTGGCCGTGACCGCCGACCTCGTCGATGTCGGTGACGGCCTCTCCAACGGCGCCGACGTCCGGTACAACGGGCTGATCGTCGGCACGGTCAAGTCCATCGCCGTCGACGACGACTCGCAGACCGATGCCGCCCGGCTGATCAAGAACGTCGGCATCGACATCGAGCCGGCCCAGGCCGAGGGGATCCCCGCGTCGGTGACCGCGCGGACGGTTCCGTCGAACCTCTTCGGCGTCAACTCCGTCGAGTTGGTCCCGCCCGCCGAGGTGGGCGGCGACCGGCTGGCCGCCGGTGCCGTGATCCCGGCCGACAAGTCACTCGAGACGATCAAACTGCAGGACGCCCAGAACGAGCTGAAGCAGATCCTCGACGCCGTTCCGCCCGAGGAACTCGCGCAGGTGCTCGGCACCATCGCCGACGCCCTCAAGGGCGGCGGATCGGTGTTCGGGTCGTTCGTCGGCGTGCTGCGGACCTACTTCGACTCGATCAACGCCCAGTTCCCGCCGGGAGCCCCGCCCGGTTTCGACAACTTCGACGCCGCGCTCACCGGACTGTCGCAGTCGGCGCCGCAGCTTCTCGACACCCTGGGACGCAGCGTGATCCCGGCGGTGACGATCGCGGAGAAGCAGCGCGACCTGACCGCGGTGCTGACGGCCAGCCAGGGGCTGCTCGATCAGACCCAGTTGCTGTTCGCGCGCAACGGCGACGGCGGTCAGCGCCTCGTGACCGATCTGAACCGGATGCTGGGTGCGCTGGTCCTGGAACCGAACTCGTTGCCCCAGGGCGTGATCGCACTGAACAATCTCGCTGCCCGGGTGCTGACGGTGTTCACCGGCACGAACGGGCACGTCCAGCTCAACATCGGCGTCAGCTTCGGTGCCTTCCAGCGCTACACCCGGCAGAACTGTCCGGTCTACGACGGCGGTCCGTACGGCACCCTGCGCGGCCCGGGTTGTGTCGGGCCCGGAACGGGGACGGGGCCGACCATGTCCGGTCCGCTGTCGATCTACCCCTCCGACGGCATGCGCCGGAACAAGCCGGTGGGCAACGTGACCACCGACGCCGACAACAAGACCCTCGGCACCGTGTTGCGCCGCACCCCGTCGGCGGCCGACACGATCATGCTCGGACCACTGGTCCAGTCGCTCGACGTGCGGAACGCCACCGGTCCCGCGGGCGGCGACGGCCAAGGAGGAGGACGATGAGCGCGGCCTCGGAGTCGATCCGCAAACCGCTGATCGGGTTCACGATCTTCGGCATCGCCGCGTTGCTGGTCACCTACGTGATCTTCTCGACGCTGGAACGTTCGGTGCCGGGCACGACCAACAGTTACACCACCTACTTCAAGGACGCGTCGGGTCTCGCCACGGGCGACGACGTCCGCATGGCCGGCGTCCGCGTCGGCCGGGTGGACCAGATCGAACTCGCCGACGGCCGCGCGCGGGTCACCTTCGAGGTGCAGAACAACCAGCAGGTGTACACCAACACCCGTGCGGCGATCCGCTACCAGAACCTCATCGGCCAGCGGTATCTGAACCTGACCCTCGTCCCCGATCGGGACAGCCGGCCACTCGACCCGGGGTCGACGCTCGAGCTGCCCTCCGAGGACTCGTTCGACGTCACCACGCTGCTGGCCGGGTTCCAGCCGGTCTTCGAAACCCTCACCCCGGAGCAGGTCAATGCCCTGTCCGAAGGGTTGATCCAAGCGTTCCAGGGCAATTCGGTGTCGCTGAGCTACACGGTCGCCGAGGTCGGTCGGCTCGCGGAGGACACCGCCAACCGCGACGTCGTGCTCGGGGCGATCATCAACAACCTGAGCGTGGTGATGCGTGACCTGTCGCGGCAGGGCGGCCAGCTGGGCACCGTCATCGAGTCGATGTCGGCGCTGATCGCCAATCTCAACTCCAACTCGGCGGCCTTCGGTAGCGCGGTCACCGACATCGGCCGTACCGCAAGCGGTTTCGCCGATGTGCTGAGCGAGAGCCGGCAGAGTCTGGCGAACGCCGCGACGGACGGTCGAATCGCGACCAACACGCTGATCAGCAACGGCGCCAAACTCGATCGGATGGCGGTCGACGCCCCGGTCTTCCTCGGTCATTTCCCGCTCGTGCTCGGTGAGGGCGCCTACTTGAACATCTATGCGTGCGATCTCGACGTCGCGATCGGTGACGTCCTGCTGCCGCCCGGCATCTTCAACAAGATCGGCGGCACGAATCACTCGGTGGTGTGCCGATGAGCTGGTTCCGTAAGAGTTTCCGCAACAACCGGCGGGTGTGGGCCGGTGTGATCGGTGCCGTGGTCATCGTCGCCCTCCTGCTGGGCGTGACGGCCCTCGCCACCGCGCATCTGGGCAAGCAGACGCTCACCGGCGACTTCGCTCAGGCCGGCGGTATCCGGCCGGGGGACAAGGTCCGCGTCGCAGGCATCGACGTCGGCGAGGTCACCGAGACCGAACTCGCCGGGCAGCACGTGGCGATCACCATGAAGGTCGACAACGACGTCCGGGTGACGTCCAACGGCTCGGCGGAGATCAAGATGTCGACGCTGCTCGGTCAGCGCTACATCGATGTGTCGCTAGGGGATTCGCCCGAGGACGCGCCCGATGGACACATCGCGAAGACCGCGGTGCCCTACGACCTGCAGCGCACCATCGAGGCGGGGGCGCCGATCCTGACCGGTATCGACGACAAGACGCTCTCCGAGAGCATCCGGACCCTCAACCGGCAGCTCGCCGGCGTGCCGGCGATCACCGAGCCGACCTTCGAGGCGCTCACCCAGATGTCGAAGGTCATCACCAACCGCAAGGACCAGATCAATCAGCTGATCGCCGACACCAAGACGATCACGACCATCGTCAACGACAATCAGGCCCAGCTCGCCGTGATCGTCGGGCAGGGACGCGATCTCACCCAGAAGATCGTCGCGCGTGAGGAACTGGTCACCCGCATGCTCGACGGCATCGCCGAACTCACCGAGCAGGCGACCGCGGTGGCCGGCGAGAACGCCAACCAGTTCGCGCCGATCATGGCGAACCTGAACACGATCACGCAGGGGCTGGAGAAGAACCGCAACAACCTCCGCAAGCTGCTGGAGATCCTGCCGGTCACCGCGCGCCTGACCAACAACGTCATCGGTGACGGGCCCTACGCCAACGGCTACCTGCCGTGGGGCATCTTCCCGGACAACTGGCTGTGCCTGGCGCGGGTGGTGGACGGATGCTGACCACGGACAGGACGACAGGTACGACGATGCACGCCAACCGATCCCGCCGCCCGATCCTGCTGATCGGGATCGCGCTGCTGGGCATCCTCGGGCTCTCGGGCTGCTCGATGATCCCCGGGAGCTGGAAAGCGGCGGTCGGACAGGCCATCGAGGTCACCGCCTACTTCGACAACGTCGCCGGGCTGTACGTCAGCAACGACGTCGCCGTCCTCGGCATGCCGGTCGGTCAGGTCACCGCGGTCGAGCCACAGGGTGACCGGGTGAAGGTGACCATGACGATCGACAACGACGTCCCGGTCCCCGCCGACGCGACCGCGGCGATCGTCAACACCTCGATCGTCACCACCCGGCACGTCGAGCTCTCACCGGCCTACGACGGCGGACCGAAGCTCCAGGACGGATCGGTCCTGAAGGAGACGAAGGCGCCGGTCTCGGTCGGCGAATTGTTCGACGCCATTGACGGTCTGGTCGTCGCACTCAAGGGCGAAGGTCGAGGCCCCGGGCCGCTCGCGGAGATGATCGACATCACCTCCGGCATCGCGACCGGCAACGGCGAGGAGATCCGCGCGGCACTCGACGAACTCGGCGGGGCGTCAGATGTGGTGGCGGGCAACAGCGATGCCCTCGTCGACATCATCGAGACCATCGAGGGACTGACTACCACCCTGGTACAGAACTATCCGAAGATGACGGCCTTCTCGAAGTCGGTCAACGAAGTGTCGGAGCTGTTGGGCGACCAGGCGCCGGGTCTGCTCGCGACGCTCGGGAACCTGAACCAGACCTTGCAGAACACGACCGTGTTCCTGCAGAACAACACCAACACGATGTCGGTGTCGTTCGACCGGCTCGCCGCGTTGACCGCCAACCTCAGCGACTACTCGCGGCAGGTGGTGGAGACCATCGACGTCGGACCGCTGCTCTTCCAGAATCTGAGCAACTCCATCTCGGCCGAACAGGGCGCGTGGCGCGCACAGGTGCTCCTCGACAAGTCCCTCGTCGACAACGAACTGCTCGCCAAGTTCTGTGAGGCGATCAACCTGCAGAAGGACGGTTGCCGGACGGGCAAGCTCAAGGACTTCGGTCCCGATCTCGGGATCTACTCGGCGATGCTGGAGCTGACGAAATGAGAACGGCGACAATGGACTCGCTGGACCGTCCGGGGCCGGGCGGACGTCCGTCACCGGCGCGGTCACGCCGCTGGCCCGATCGCCGGAACGGGCTTCGCCGAGGTGGCGTGCTCGCGGTGTTGCTCGCCGCGCTGATGGGACTGACCGGGTGCGGTCTGCTCCCGAGTCTCACGGTCGAGCAGATCCCGCTGCCGGCACCGGGTGGTATCGGGGACTCGATCACGCTGAACGCGAAGTTCGACAACGCGCTGAACCTGCCGGCGCGGGCGAAGGTGAAGCTCAACGGAACCGACGTCGGGCAGGTCACCGACCTCGTCGCCAAGGACTACACCGCCCTCGTGACCATGGAGGTCAGCAAGAAGACCAAACTCCCGGTGGGCACCGGCGCCGAGCTGCGCCAGGCCACGCCGCTGGGCGATGTGTTCGTCGCGCTGCTGCCGCCGATCGAGGCGCGTGACGGGCTCATGGTCGACGGGGACACCCTCACCGGTCCGACGTCGGCCGCGGCGACGGTCGAGGATCTCCTGATCAGCATGAGCGGGGTCGTGGACAGCGGGTCCCTCAACTCGCTGACCGTCATTCTCACCGAACTGAGCAGCGCCGTCGCGACGAACCCGACGGACCTCAACGGCGCCATCCGCGGCCTGACGACCGGTATCCGGAAGCTGAACCAGAGTTCTGCGGCGGTCGACCGGTCGCTGGCCACCACACGCGTCCTGACCGGGCAACTCGCGGACGGGCGCGCACAGATCATGGCGTCGATCAACAAGCTGGGTCCGGCGCTCGAGTCGCTGAACGGGCAGATCGCCACGATCCTGACCACGCTGGACAAGACCCAGCAGGTCACCGCGGCGACCAACGACTTCCTCGACACCGACCAGGACAACCTCGTCGAGATGCTCGGCCATCTGTCGACGGTGCTGGCCGGCCTCCGGCAGGCCGCCGGCCCGCTCGGATCGCTGGCCGACAACCTGCACACGCTGACTCCGAAGTGGGTCAAGTCCACGCCGGGCAGCGCGGCCGCGGTGTCATCGAAGGTCTACTGGCTCAGCCCTGGTGTCGGATTCGACGCGGCGAGCAGGCTGCCCGAGATCGAGGACGTCGACGAGGGTTCGGCTGCGCTGCAGCAGACACTGACCCGCCTGCTGGCGCGGATCACCGGGACCAAGGGGTGTTGCGGATGAGCGGCGTGTTCGGAGTCCTGCGCCGGAATTCGGTACTCGTGGGCAACATCGCCCTGGTGCTCGTGATGGTCGTCGGACTCGGCTACCTCACCCTGGGGGTCCTGCGGTGGCAACCCCTCGCCGACAAGTACTCGCTCACAATCGAGTTCCCCATCTCCGGCGGTCTGCAGGAGACCTCGGGGGTCACGCTGCGAGGTGCCAGCATCGGTGATGTGGACACCGTTCGGGTGCAACCGGATTCGGTCGAGGTCGTGGTCACTGTGGACGACCGGTACAAGATCAACCGCGATTCCAAGGTCGCGGCGCTGGGACTGTCGGCGGCGGGTGAGCAGTACGTCGACTTCCAGCCGGCCACCTCCGACGGGCCCTATCTCGAGGACGGCGATGTCATCCGGGCAGACCAGACCGAGGTCACCGTTCCGTTCTCGCAGCTGCTCGAGTCCTCGCTGGAACTGATCAACCAGATCGACCCCGCGAAACTCCGTTCCGCCGTGGACAATCTGAAGATCGCGCTGTACGACGAGGACGGCCCGAACGACCTGTCGGTGATCTTCGACTCGGGCGGCACCATCTTCGCGAAGCTGTACACGGCGTTGCCGGAGACGACCAAGTTCATCCAGAACGCGGGCACCATCTTCAAGACGACCGCGCAGATCCAGCCCGACTTCGGCACGACGGTGGCCGGACTCAGTTCGCTGGTGAACGCGGCGGCGTCCTCCGACAAGGAACTCCGTGAGCTCCTCGATCGGGGTCCATCGCAGTTCACGAGTCTGGCCGGTTCGATCAATCAGCTGACCGATCCGATCACTGACGTGACGAAGCAGTTCGTCGACATCGCCGAACAGGGTGCGCTGCGGGCGCCGGCTCTGGCGACGCTGTTCCCCGCCATCCGGGACGCCAGTGTCAAGAGCCTCACCATGTTCCACGACGGAGCCTGGTGGGCCTTCGGCTCGGTCTATCCGCGCCCGAGTTGCAACTACCCGGTGACCCCACGTCGGCCGACGCAGATCCTCGAGCTGACCATCCCGACCAATCTGTACTGTGTGACCGAGGATCCGCGTCAGCAGATCCGAGGCTCGGCCAACGCGCCGCGGCCGCCGGGCGATGACACCGCGGGACCGCCGCCGGGTTACGACCCGAACGCCCGTACCGTTCCGCTCGACAAGTGATGGGCCGCTCGACGACTGACGGCCACTCGACGACGACAGACAAGTTGCGTGACCTGTAGATGACTGACCGGAATGACCCCGACGTGACCCCGGAGACCGAGAACGAGGCGGGCGCCGCCTCACCAGAGGCCGACGCGGTCGAACCCGCCGGCACCGATGCGGTGACGCACGACGAGGAGTCGGCGACCGAGACGACGACCGAGACGACGACGCCCGCCACGGCGTCGGCGCCGCGAGGGAAGTCCGCCCGCCGCGGCGGCTCGTCGGCGACGCCGTCGAAGCCGGGCACGGCAGCGACCCCGACGACCGAAACGGCCGACTCTCCGACCGAGTCCGCGAAGGACTCGTCGGACCGGCGGGAGATCTCCTTCACGGTGACGGGCGGTGGGATCAAGAAGGTCCTCGCCGCCGTCGTGGCGGTCGCCCTCGTCGCACTCGTCGCGTTCCTGGGCTGGCGTGCCTACGACCTCCAGCGAGAGGCCGACGCCTTCGCCGACTCCAAGACGGCCTCGGCGGACTTCGTGACCAAGCTCGTCACCACCCTCAACGCGGCCAATGCCGGCAATTCGAAGGAACTGCTCGGTCCGCTGTCGACCGGTGAGCTGCGCACGCGCCTCGAGCAGGAGCGCGCCGACACCGAGGCGAACGTGGAGTCGCTGAACATCGAGGTGTCCTCCACGATCAACGTGGTGGCCGTCGAGACCGTCGACGCCGACTCCGCGCAGACGGTGGTGATGGCGGAGGTGACCGGCCGAAGCGTGAAGCTGCCCAACGGCGGCACCAGCCTGATGGTCTTCCGTCTTGATCTGAGCAAGGAAGACGGCAAGTGGCTGGTGTCGAAGGTCGACGGCCCGCCGGGCAGCCCGAGCGGCCAGATCGACCCGTCGCAGTCGCTGCCGGGCGCGGGCGGAGCACCGGCACCGCAGCCATCCCCGCAACCGGCGGCCCCGGCTCCCGCGCCCGCAGGCTGACCCGAAGCGGTCAGTCCCGCACGAGAATCGCCACCGGGTGCCGGCTGCGCGCGGTGCGGAGATCGACCGCCCCGTCGTGCACGGTGCCCGTCCGCTCGTCACGCCATCGCGACCCCGGGGGCAATGTGATCGACGTGGCGGCCGCCGCCTCGTCGTCGAGGCTGTGGGTGAACCGCGCGGTGACTACGACGACCGAGGGGCCGTCGTCGGTACCGCGCGCGAACGCGATGGTGTGATCGGCGGCCGGCCCGTCGGCGGTCAACCGCTGGTAGGTACCGGACGCACCGAACGCATCGGCGTGACGGGCCCGGGCCCGCAGGGCATCCCGTACGAGTTCGGTCTTGGGATGCTCGGTCGAGCGGCCGAAGTCGACAGGTCGCCGATTGTCGGGGTCGACGAGCGAGTCCTCCCACCATTCGGTGCCCTGGTAGATGTCGGGCACCCCGGGGCCCAGGATCGCAATCGCCTTGCGGGCGAGTGCTTCCTGCTCCCACGCCGATGCGATCCGGTCGACGAGTTCGGTGACCGCGGCCGCGATGTCGCCGGTGGTGACCTGGCCGATCCAGGCCTCGACTGCCGCCTCGAACTCCTCGTCGATCTCCGTCCACGTGGTGCGGAGTCCAGCCTCCCGAGTCGCCTTCCGGGCGTACTCGATCAGTCGCTCGCGTAGCTCGTCGGTGATCCGGCCGTCGATCGGCCAGACTCCGAAGATGTTCTGCAGCAGGAAGTATCCGGTCAGGTCATCCGGCACGTCGGTGTCACGCCAGACTCTGTCGACCAGCTGGGACCAGCGGGCGGGGACCTGGGCGAGCACCGCGATGCGTGCGCGCACGTCCTCGCCGCGTTTGGTGTCGTGCGTCGATGTCGCCGTCATCGCCAGCGGCCAGGTCGTCGCACGCTCGGCGTTGTGCCGGTGGAACTCGGTGAGCGACAACACCGGGTTCGCGGGGTCGCCGCCGACCTCCTGGGCGGACACGAGCCTGGCCGTGCGGTAGAACAGGCTGTCCTCGACGCTCTTCGCGGTCACCGCGCCGCAGGTCTGGGCCAGTCGCGACGTCACCTCGCCGGGCTCCGCCGTCTCGCGCACGATGACCTCGAGTGCCGGACGCAGTTCCGGCTTCGCGTCGCCGATGCCGGCGGCCACCGCGAGGAGGCGTGGACGCAGCGACGGGTAGTCGGCCCGATAGACCCCGAGAGCGGCGATGAGTTCGGCACAGGCAGCGGCGATGAGGTCCGTGTCGGCGGCGGGCGCACCGCCGCCGACGGCGTTGATCGCGCGCACGAGGCGTCGCAGCTCGGCCGGGAAGGACTCGCGCAGCGTGCGGAGTTTCCGATCGTGCTCGGCGGTCTCCACCCACCGTGCGTCTCCCGTCTCGCCGGTGATCCGTTCGTGCACTTCGGTGAGCTGGGCGACCCCGGCCGGTGCCACGAACACCGCGTCGATGACGCGCATGTGGTCGTACCCGGTGGTGCCCTCGACCGGCAGGGTCGGCTCGAGCGGCTCGTCGGGAGCCAGGATCTTCTCGATGTAGAGCAACCGATCGTCGCCCACGTCGGCGCGGAGGCGACGCAGGTAGTCCTGCGGATCCCACAGGCCGTCGGGATGATCCACGCGCACACCGTCGATGAGGTCGGCGTCGAGCAACTCACGCAGCCACTGGTGCGTGGCGTCGTAGACCTCGGGATCCTCCTGGCGCAGACCGGCGAGCTCGTCGACGGTGAAGAACCGCCGGTACCCGATGAGCCCGCTGTTCCAGGGGACGAGCCGATAGTGCTGGCGGGAGTGGACCTCACCCGGAGCTCCGTCGCCGGTGCCGGGGGCGATCGGGAATGCATGATCGTAGTACCGCAGGTTTCCGTGCTCGTCGATCTCGAGTGGACTCAGGTCGCCGTCGGCGGCGACGATCGGCAGCGCCAGCTTCCCGTCGGCCCCGTTGTCGACTCCGAAGTCGGCATCGAAATAGCTCGCGTACGCCGACCCCGACCCGTGGCGGAGCAGGTCGGCGAACCATGGATTGGCGAGCGCGTCGGCCACCCCGGTGTGGTTCGGGACGATGTCGATGATCAGACCCAGCCCGCGTTCGGCTGCCGCCGAACGTAATGCGCGCAGACCCTCGAGACCGCCGAGCACATCCGCCACCGCCGGTGGCGGTAGCCAGTCGTAGCCGTGCGTCGAGCCGGCCGACGCCGTGCCGATCGGGGAGAGGTAGACGTGACTGATCCCCAACTCGACGAGGTGGTCGAGGATGCTTGCGGCGTCGGCGAACCCGAAGTCGCCGTGCAGCTGGAGCCGATACGTCGCGTGCGGGGTCGGACGATTGCTCATGGGTTCAGGCGGTCTTCCGCAGGACCAGGACCGAGCGGGCGCCGACCGTCACCGACTCGCCGGAAGCGGCCGTCAGTTCGGTCTCCCCGACGGGGTGGGTCGTGTCCAGTTCACCGACCCACTCGTTGCCGTACCAGTTCGGCGGAAGAGTGTAGTCCAGGTCCTCGTAGTGTGCGTTGAAGCAGATGAAGAACGAGTCGTCGACCACCAGTTCGCCGCGTTCGTCCTTCTCGCCCAGGCCGTTTCCGTTGAGGAACACGGCAAGGCTCTTGCCGAACCCGCTGTCCCAGTCCTCGGCGGTCATCTCCTGGCCGGCGGGTGTGAGCCAGGCGATGTCGAGCGCCTGGTCACCCCATCGGATCGGCTTCCCGCCGAAGAACTTCCGACGCCGGAACACCGGATGTCGGGTGCGCAAGGCGATGGCCTTGCGGGTGAACTCCAGCAGGTCGGCGTTCTCCTCGGCGAGTGTCCAGTCCATCCAGGACAATTCGGAGTCCTGGCAGTAGACGTTGTTGTTGCCCTGCTGGGTGCGTCCGATCTCGTCGCCGTGCGCGAGCATCGGCGTGCCCTGCGACAGGAACAGCGTGGCCAGGATGTTCCGCTGCTGCCGTGCGCGCAGTGCGTTGATCTCGGGATCGTCGGTCGGACCTTCGACGCCGCAGTTCCACGATCGGTTGTGGCTCTCGCCGTCGCGATTGTCCTCGCCGTTGGCCATGTTGTGTTTCTCGTTGTAGGACACCAGGTCCCGCAGCGTGAAACCGTCGTGGGCGATGACGAAGTTGATGCTCGCCAGCGGGCGTCGGCCGGTCGCCTCGTACAGATCCGAGGACCCGGTCAACCGGGAGGCGAACTCGCCCAGGGTGGATGGCTCGCCGCGCCAGTAGTCGCGCACGGTGTCGCGGTATTTGCCGTTCCATTCGGTCCACAGCGGTGGGAAGTTGCCCACCTGGTAGCCGCCCTCGCCGATGTCCCACGGTTCGGCGATGAGCTTCACCTGGCTGACGACCGGGTCTTGCTGCACGAGATCGAAGAACGCCGACAGGCGGTCCACGTCGTGGAGTTCGCGGGCCAGCGTGGACGCGAGGTCGAAACGGAAACCGTCGACGTGCATCTCGAGGATCCAGTAGCGCAGCGAGTCCATGATGAGCTGCAGCGTGTGCGGATGACGGCCGTTGAGACTGTTGCCGGTTCCGGTGTAGTCCATGTACATCTCGGGCTCGCCGTCGACGAGCCGGTAGTAGGCGGCGTTGTCGATGCCGCGGAACGACACGGTCGGACCGAGATGATTGCCCTCGGCGGTGTGGTTGTAGACGACGTCGAGGATGACCTCGATGCCCGCGTTGTGGAATTCGCGGACCATCGCCTTGAACTCGGTCACCGCGCTGGCCGGCTGGTCGGGGTTCGACGAGTACTCGATGTGCGGCGCCAGGAAGCCGAAGGTGTTGTAGCCCCAGTAGTTCCGGAGACCCTGATCGCGCAGCACGAAGTCCTGCATGAACTGGTGGACGGGCATCAGCTCGATGGCCGTGATCCCCAGTTCCTTGAGATGGTCGATGATCACCGGATGGCACAGCCCCGCATAGGTACCGCGAAGGTATTCCGGGATGTCGGGGTGGGTCGCGGTCATACCCTTGACGTGCGCTTCGTAGATCACCGTCTGGTGATACGGGCGATTGGGCGACCGATCGTTCTGCCAGTCGAAGTAGGGGTTGATCACCACCGAGACCATGGTGTGCCCGAGCGAGTCCAGTTGCGGCATCTCGTTGACCGGTTCGGCGCCGGCGGTCTGGGCGTTGTCCTCCGCGCTCGGTGCGGCTCCGTTGTCGTCCTGCCCGGTCTCGGCGGGTGGGGCCTCGTCGGTGTTGTCGGCGTCGGGGTCGGCCGCATCGTCGGGCGCGGATGCGTCCGCGTCGCCGGCGCCGTCCGCCTCGGGCCCGGTGTCACCGGCCGCGTCGGTCACGGTGGCGGAAGCCTCGTCGCCGCTGCCGTCGGCCGCGGGTTCGTCGTCGGCCTCGGGAGGCGACGGGAGCGGGTAGGAGAACAGCGATGCGTCGCCGTCGAAGTCGCCGTGGAACGCCTTGCCGTACGGGTCGAGCAGCAACTTGCTCGGGTCGCAACGCAGTCCCTGCGACGGGTCATAGGGTCCGTAGACGCGGAAGCCGTAGAACTGTCCCGGACCGACGTTGGGCAGATAGCAGTGCCAGCAGTATCCGTCGACCTCTTCGAGCCGGATGCGGCGTTCGTGGCCCTCGCGGTCGATCAGGCACAGCTCGACGGCTTCGGCGACCTCCGAGAACAGCGAGAAGTTCGTTCCCACACCGTCGTACGTGGCGCCGAGGGGGTACGGGGTACCGGGCCACACCGGGATCGGCGCCGGCTCGGGGTGGACGAGCGCCTCGGCCTGGATAGGGTCGGACGGCATCGGAACCGGCTCGGAGGTGAGGTCGCCGCTCGGTGGCGCTGCTGTCGTCGAGGTGGTGTCGAGACCTGGTTCGCGGGGCCCACCGGAAGAGCTGGGATCGGCAGAAGAGTGAGGATCGGCGGTGGAGCCGGGATCGCCCGGCTGGGCACCGGGGGCTGGCGGTTCGGTCTTACCCGCCTTCGGCGACGTCATGGGTCGACCCTAGTCGCGTTGTCGCGGGTGGTCATCTCCGGACGCGGTCGGTCGGCCCGGATGTGGGATGTCCCACCGGTGGGCGGTCGCCGACCCCGGGCAGCGGGCGATCAGTCGGCGTCGGCCGGCGTCGTCACGGGACCCCGGGGCCGGTCCACGGCAGCTGTTCCGCCATCTGTCGGCCGAGTTCGTCGGTCAGGCTGCGGACGTAGGTCGCACTCAGGTGATGGGGATCCTTGTAGACCGTGATGTTGCCGACGATGGCCGGGCAGCGGTCGGGGGTGCAGATGCCGTCGGACATGTCGAGCGGGTGGAAGTCCGGTCGCGTCGAGGCCAACGCTGCGGCGGGATCCTCGGGCTCGAGCACGGCGGCGCGATTCGATCCGCAGCTCTCCGCGTCGCCGCCGTCGGCGAGGCAGATCGGCGTGTCGATGGTCCCCTTCGCGTTCTTCGGCCACGGGGTGTCGCGCATGCCGAGTACCGGTACCCCCGCGTCGAGGAAGCGATCGAAGATGGGCACGTAGTCCGGCGGGACCCAGTCGCCGGGTTCGTAGTCCCGCGGTCGGGTCGAGTTCGTCAGGACGGCATCCGGTTTGTCCGCGATGACGCGGTCGATGACGCGCTGCCCCCAGTCGTAGCACTCCGGGTAGGGCACGCCGCGCTGCTTGGGGATCTTGTTCGTCGACAGCGGGCACCCCATCTTGAGGTAGGTCTTCACCTTGAAGCCGTTGCGCTTGCCGAGGGTGTCGAGTGCCGAGATCCACATCTCGGCGTGTGAACCGCCCGCGAGCGCGATGGTGCGCGTCGCGGTGGGGTCACCGTAGACGCCGACGTGGATCTCGTTGTCGGTGAAGTCGCTCATGTACCCGTCGGTCGAGGTCTCGGGGAAGTCCTTGATGACCTCCAGGGCCGACGGCTGCGGGTCGAGTGCGGGAACCGGCCAGCCGTCGAGCAGCGCGCGGGCGCCCGGATACGACCTCGGATCGAGATTCTTCGTGTCGACGACGATGTTGGCGACGTGCCGTTCCCACACGGTGATGCCGACGCCGGTGACGAGGGTGCCGACCACCAGGATCGACGTCACGACCGACGTGTACGACAGCCACCGCGAACGTCCGTCGCGGGTGCCGCGGGTCAGTGCCGACCGGTCGCCTCCGCGCAGTGGGTCCTCGATGTAGCGCTTGGTGAGCCATGCGAGGCCGACCGACACCCCGAGGATGACCACACCCTCGAAGAAGTTCGCGTGGTTCTTGTCCCGCCAGGTCAGGTAGAAGATCAGCAGTGGCCAGTGCCACAGATAGAGCGAGTACGCGATGGTCCCGAGCCACACCGGCCACCGGCTCGCCAGCCATCGGTTGGTGACAGGCATCTCGGTGGCGGCGGCATGGGTGCCGCGCGGCGGCTTCTGCAGGGCGGTCGCGCCCGCCCAGATGATCAGCAGCGTCGCACCGACCGGTACGAGCGCCATCGGACCGGGGTAGGCGTTCACGCCGTCGATCCAGAATCCGCAGCTGACGATCAGTGCCAACGCGGCGACGGTCGCGACGTTGCGAAGCCAGTTGGGGACTCGGAGCGACGGCAACCAGATCGCCAGCAGGCCGCCGGCGAGCGGCTCCCACAGCCGCGACAGCGTGTCGTAGTAGTTGTACGGCTGGTTGATCGCCAGGCCGCGGTGGGCCCAGTAGAAGGAGACGAGGGCGACGGCGAAGACCGCGCCGCCGACCAGGAACCTGATGACCCGGGGATCGGCGAACGGCCGCGCGATCCGGGCGCCGAGTTTGAGAAGCGCCGCGAACGCGAGGGCGACGAGCAGTGTCACGACGAAGAACTGGCCCTGCACGGACATCGACCAGATGTGCTGCAGCGGGCTGTTCGCCGAGCTGGCGGCGAGGTAGTCCTGCGAGTTCTGTGCCAGATACCAGTTCTGGTAATACAGCGCGCTTGCGATGACCTCACGCCCGACGTTGGCCCAGCGGGTCTGCGGCAGGATCAGCAGCGTCAGCACGGTGACCGCGATGAGCACCGTGAACAGTGCCGGCAGCAGGCGTTTGAGGAGCCGCTTGAGCCGCGGCCACGGGTTCAGCGTGTCGCGGAAGGTGACATGCGGCGCCTGACTGGAGATCGCGTGGCGCAGCAGCGACCCGACGAAGAAGTACCCCGAGAGCGTGAGGAAGACGTCGACGCCGCCGGAGACCTTCCCGAACCACACGTGGAAACAGGCGACGAGGGCGATCGCGATGCCGCGCAGGCCGTCGAGGTCGGTGCGGTATGCGGGCGTCGTCGGCGTCGAGGGGGACGACTCCGGCGCCACTACTCGCGTCGTCGATGCCACAGGGCGTGTTCTTTCCGGTGGGGGACAGATCGGTCTCGAGGGCCGGGCCGCGATGACCGGCTAGCAATGTACTCGCCGAAGCTGTGAAATACCGATTCCGGCAACTGTGACACTCGCGCGGAACCGGGCATCGGCCGTCGCGGTGGGATCACCGGGAGCCGCGTGTCCGGGCCCCGTCGAGGATGATGGCCAGCCCGTCGCGGAACTCGCCGGCGAAGTTCCGTCCCGATGGTCCGGTGACGCCGAGGCGCTCCATCTGTGCGCGCGTCTGTTCTTCGATGGTGAGGCCGATCACGAGCTGGCACAGAGCCGTGCTGACCGCCTCGGCGTCGCGCAGCGACAACCCGCCGGCCGACCCGGCGGCGATGATGTCGGCGGTGATCGCCTTCGACGACAGCCCGCTGGCCCAGCTCGACGACACCACCTCCGCGCTGTCGGGCACCGCGAGCAGTGCGCCGCGCATCCCGGACGCGAGCCGATCGAGGCGTTCGTCCCATGCCAGCCCGGTGTCGGGGATCGCGACCGCGTCCAGGATGTCGTCGGCGAGCGCGGCCAGCAGAGTCTGTTTGTTGGGGAAATGCCAGTAGAGCGCGTTGGGGCGCACGCCGAGCTCGGTGGCGAGCCGTCGCATCGACAGGTCGGCCAGGCTGTGCTCGCCCAGGATGTCGCGGGCGGCGCGCAGGACGTCGGTGCGACTGTTGCTCACCCGCGTCAGCGTAGTGATCTCCCGAATCGGGCATCCGACCCGCCCCTGTACACCGTTCAGGACTGCCTGTACGGTGTTCAGGAATACTGGACGGTGTCCAGGACGGCCGCCGCAGCCCGGCGCACTCACAGCCACCACGGACATCACATCGAGCCATGGCAACCAGGGGAGGAACAGCGTGGATTCCGAAGTCGTCAGTCGCGTCGACGCCGACCACATCTGGCATCCGTACGGCGCTCTGCCCGCGACCACTCGGCCGCTCGTGGTGACCTCGGCGTCCGGGGTCCGCCTCGAACTCGCCGACGGGCGCTCGGTGGTCGACGGCATGAGCTCCTGGTGGGCGGCGATCCACGGGTATCGCCACCCGCGCCTCGATGCCGCCGCCGCGGCGCAGCTCGGCCGGATGTCACACGTCATGTTCGGCGGGCTCACCCACGAGCCGGCCGCCCGGCTGGCGGAACTCCTCGTCGAGATCACCCCGGCGGGGCTGCAGAAGGTGTTCTTCTGCGATTCGGGATCGGTGTCGGTCGAGGTGGCGGTCAAGATGGCGCTGCAGTACTGGCGCAGCCGCGGGCAGACGGGGCGTACCCGTCTGCTCACCTGGCGCGGCGGCTACCACGGCGACACCTTCGCCCCGATGAGCGTGTGTGATCCCGACGGCGGCATGCACGCGATGTGGTCGGGCGTGCTCGCGCGGCAGATCTTCGTCGACGCGCCGCCGGCCGACTTCCGGGCCGACTATGTCGCCGAACTGGAGCGGACCGTGCTCGCGCACCGCGACGAACTCGCCGCGATCATCGTCGAACCCGTCGTCCAGGGCGCAGGCGGAATGCGATTCCACGATGCGGCGTATCTACGTGCACTCCGCGAGATCTGCGACCGCCACGACGTCCTGCTCGTGTTCGACGAGATCGCCACCGGATTCGGCCGTACCGGAACGCTGTTCGCGGCCGACGCCGCTCCCGCTGCCGACGGCGGGACGGGTGTGTCGCCGGACATCATGTGTGTCGGCAAGGCGCTGACGGGCGGCTACCTGACCCTCGCCGCGACCCTGTGTACGACGGAGATCGCCGAGGTGATCAGCGCAGGGGAGGCGGGCGGCCTCGCACACGGTCCGACCTTCATGGCCAACCCGCTGGCGTGTGCGGTGGCGGTCGCGGCGATCGAGCTCCTGCTGGAAACGCCCTGGGCCGAGCGGGTGTCGGCGATCGAGCGCGGACTCGCCGAGGGGCTGGAACCGCTCCGGGAACTCGACGGCGTCGTCGATGTGCGGGTCCTCGGCGCGATCGGCGTCGTCGAACTCGATCGACCGGTCGACATGGTCGCGGCGACCGACGCCGCGGTCGACGCGGGCGCCTGGCTGCGGCCGTTCCGCACCCTCGTCTACACGATGCCACCGTTCATCAGCACGTCCGAGGACATCGCGGTGATCGTCCGCGGGATCTCCGCGGCCGTCCACGCGACGGTGGGCGATCGCGCTCTGGTCGGGGTCCGGTCATGACCTCGGCTCAGGCACAACGGGACTCGACGGTCGTCACCGGCGCGGAGGTCGGGCTGGCGTGGCTCGCCGGCGCCGCGCGGCGGCGCGCCGACGCCGGATTGCATCGCCGTCCGCATGTCCGGCGTGCCGGTGCCGGGGAGATCAACCTCGGCTCCAACGACTACCTCGGGTTGTCGACGCACCCCGCGGTCGTCGCCGGGGCCCGTGCCGCCGCGGATCGGTGGGGCGGGGGATCGACGGCCTCCCGTCTGGTGGTCGGCACCACCCAGGCGCACATCGACCTCGAAGACGATCTCGCCGACTTCCTCGGCTTTTCGGCCGCGCTGACCTTCTCGTCGGGTTACCTCGCCAATGTCGGCGCCGTCACCGCGCTCGCGACACGCGGCGACCTCATCGTCAGTGACACCGGTACCCATGCATCACTGATCGACGGCTGCCGGTTGTCCCGCGCCCGAGTCGTGGTCGTCGATCGCGGCGACCACGAGGCCGTGCGGCGGGTGCTGGCCGAGCGCACCGAGAGCCGCGCGCTGGTGGTCACCGATTCGGTGTACAGCATCGACGGTCAGCCGGCGCCGGTCGCGGATCTGTATGCCGCGGCCCGCGCGCACGGCGCAGCCCTGCTCGTCGACGAGGCCCACGCCCTCGGTGTGCGCGGTCCGGGCGGACGGGGACTCGTTGCCGAGCAGGGCCTTTCGGGGGCGCCCGACCTCGTCGTCACGACCGTGCTGTCGAAGTCGCTCGGGGCGCAGGGCGGTGTTGTCCTCGGATCGGCGGTGCTGCGGTCGCACCTGATCGACTGCGCTCGCACCTTCATCTTCGACACCGGCCTCAATCCGGCCGCGGTGGGTGCCGCGCATGCCGCCCTGACGATCCTGCGCGCCGAACCCGGTCTGCCGGACCGGTTGCGCGCCAACGCCCGTCGGCTGGCATCCGCCTGCGGCGTCGACGAACCGGCCGCCGCCGTGATCTCGATCGTCGTCGGGGATCCGCAGCGTGCGGTGGCGGCCGCGACGGCGTGCCGCGACCGCGGCGTGCTCGTCGGATGCTTTCGCCCGCCCTCGGTTCCGGTCGGGACCTCGAGGCTACGGATCACCGTGCGCGCGGATCTCGACACCGACACCCTCGACCGGGTGGCCGCCGTCGTCGACGCGGCCCTGCGCGAAGTCGGTGCACGGTGAGCACCAGAACACGAGGCACCGTCCTCGCCGTCACCGGGACGTCGACCGACGTCGGGAAGACCGTCGCGACAGCGGCACTCGCCGCGGCTGCACGCGGTTCGACGGCCGTCTGCAAACCGGTCCAGACCGGGATCGGCCACGACGAGCCCGGCGACCTCGCCGAGGTACGACGCCTCGCGGGCGACGTCACGGCCGTCGAGCTGTACCGCTATCCCGAGCCCCTCGCCCCCGACACCGCCGCGCGGCGCGCCGGGATGCCACTGGCCGATCCGACGGTCATCGTCCGGGGGGTGGACGATCTGGCGGTGTCACACGACCTCACCCTCGTCGAAGGGGCGGGCGGTGTGCTCGTGCGACTGGGGGAGTCGGCCACGATCCTCGACATCGCCGCGGCCACACTCGCTCCCGACACCGCCGACGGTCTTCTGATCGTCGTGGCGCCCGGACTCGGCGCGCTCAATCACGCCGAGCTCACCGTGGGCGCGGTGCGGGCGCGCGGCCTGCGCCCGGCCGGTCTCGTGATCGGTTGGTGGCCGGACGATCCCGACCTCGCGATGCGCTGCAACCGCACCGATCTCCCGCGGGTGACCGGGGTACCGGTGGTCGGCGTACTGCCCGCGGGCGCGGCGAGTCTCGCACCCGCCGACTTCCGGAGCCGCGCATCGTCCTGGTTCGACGACGAGTGGCTCACGACTCTGTCACCCACGTGCCCGGAACAGCTCGTCCGGACGCCCTGAACCGTTCCCGCAGCGGAACATCCATCCAAGGAGTATCACCAGTGACCCAGGCAACAGTCGACGCCGCCACCTCGGCCCCGGCGTCGGACGACATCCTCGCCATCGCCCGCACGCAGGTGCTCGACCGCGGCGAGCCCCTCGATCAGGAGCAGGTCCTGCAGGTTCTGCGACTGCCGGACGATCGGCTCACCGAACTGCTGCAGCTCGCCCACGACGTGCGGATGCGCTGGTGCGGACCGGAGGTCGAGGTCGAGGGGATCATCTCGCTGAAGACCGGCGGGTGTCCGGAGGATTGCCACTTCTGTTCGCAGTCCGGCCTTTTCGCCTCGCCGGTGCGCAGTGCCTGGATCGACATCCCCTCGCTGGTCGAGGCGGCCAAGCAGACCGCCAAGACCGGCGCGACCGAGTTCTGCATCGTCGCCGCGGTACGCGGTCCCGACAAACGCCTGCTCAGCCAGGTCGCGGCGGGTATCGAGGCGATCCGCAACGAGGTCGACATCCAGATCGCCTGCAGCCTGGGCATGCTCACCCAGGACCAGGTCGACCAGCTGCGCGACATGGGCGTGCACCGCTACAACCACAACCTCGAGACCGCGCGGAGCCACTTCCCGAACGTGGTGACGACGCACACCTGGGAGGAGCGGTGGGACACCCTGCGCATGGTCCGCGAAGCGGGTATGGAGGTCTGCTGCGGTGGCATCCTCGGCATGGGCGAGTCCCTGGAACAGCGGGCCGAGTTCGCCGCCGAGCTGGCCACCCTCGAGCCCGACGAGGTGCCGCTGAACTTCCTGAACCCGCGGCCCGGCACCCCGTTCGGCGACCTCGACGTGCTGCCCGCCGCCGAGGCCCTGAAGTCGGTCGCCGCCTTCCGCCTCGCGCTGCCGCGCACCATCCTGCGCTTCGCGGGTGGGCGCGAGATCACCCTCGGCGATCTCGGCGCCAAGCAGGGCATCCTCGGCGGCATCAACGCCGTCATCGTCGGTAACTACCTGACGACCCTCGGTCGGCCCGCCGAGGACGACCTCGACCTCCTCAGCGACCTGTCGATGCCGATCAAGTCGCTGAACGACACGATCTGACGGGTACGTCCGCAGCGATGGGTAGCGTGTTCTCATGATCGACACCGTCCCGGGTCCACTCGCCGAACCGTGCCGGTTCGGCGTCTTCACCGGACTCGAAGTGGAACTGCAGGCCCCCGACGCCGTTCCGCCCGCCGCTCGGTTGGGTCTCGAACCCCCTCGCTTCTGTGGGCAGTGCGGACGCCGGATGGTGGTCCAGGTGCGACCCGACGGGTGGGATGCGCGCTGCTCGCGGCACGGCACCGTCGACTCGACGGAGCTGGGGCGCCGGTGAACCCGCCGGTCCGCACCGTCCCCCGGTTGGCCGTCGTCTCCGTCGGTGTGGCTCTGCTGGGTGCGGTCGCCGGGGTGATCTGGGCCCTTCTCACCCCGCCCACCACCGGGGTCGTGTTCGACGGACTCCGCCGCGACGACATCCCCGCCGATTTCGGCGGGGTGGGGGCCTTCGCCGTGACGATGTTCGGCTACGGCGCCGTCGCCGTCCTCGTGGTGTGGTTCGCGGCCCGTTCGTGGCGGGGTGTCAGCGGTTTCGTGTGGCCGGCACTGGCTGTCACGGCCGGCTCGGCGCTCGCGGCGACGGTCGGGATGTGGGTCGCGGGACTGCGATTCGACGACGATCCGACCGCGCTGCCGGTCGACGCGACCTACCGGATCGCGCCGGAGCTCTGGTTCGACGGCGCCACACGGTCGGGGTCGAGCGAGCCGTGGACACTCCTCATCTGCGCTCCGTTCGCATTCGCAGTCGTCTACCTGGTGTGCGTGTTGTCTTCGCGGACCGCTGATCTCGGCGTCGGCGACCTCGCGGACGACGCCTCGTCAGCGGAGGTGCTCACATCGGCGGGCGCAGCGTCGCGAACTCATCCGTGACGCGTAACTCCTTCTCGGCGAAGGCGTAGAGGGCGGGCGGGCGTCCGCCGCTCCGGCCGGTCTTGCCGACGGTACCGGTGGCGACCACCACGGCGCGCCGGCTCAGGATGCGGAGCAGGTTGGTCGTGTCCACTGGATAACCCAGTGCGGCGCAGTAGATCTCCGACAACGCCGACATCGGGAACCGCGCCGGCGCCAGCGCGAAGGCGATGTTGGTGTACGAGAGTTTCGCGGCGAGCCGATGCCGGGCGGCGTCGACGATCTCGGTGTGGTCGAACGCGAGCGGGGGGAGCGCGTCGACGGCGAACCAACCCGCGGCCTCGGGCGGCGTCGCGGCCGCGTCGGAGGGCACGAGGCCCATGTAGGTCGACGCGATGGTGCGGACCGCGGGCACCCGGCGCGGATCGGAGAAGACCGACAGCTGTTCCAGGTGTGCGATCTCCCGGACGTCGAGAGAATCCGCGACGAGTCGACGTGCGCTCGCCGACAGTGTCTCCGCGGCACCGACCCCGCCGCCGGGGAGGGTCCAGACGTCATCGACCGACCGCGACAGCAGGACGCACAGCGACGGGCTGTCGATGTCCGAACCGGATCCGGAATCCGGCGCGACCCGGATCTGGAACACCACGGTCAGGACTTCCACCCGGAGGGTCGTACCGTCGGCGATGGGTGGCTCGGACCCGGCGGCTGGCATGCGCACGATTGTAGGGTGCGTACCCTCCGCCGGTGACCGCTGCTGGTTGAGCCGGCTCCGAGCGCGAGCGAGGCGCCGTGTCGAAGCCACCCGGTGACCTCGACTACCCGCCCCGGTTCGTGGTCAGGATCAGCGCCTCGCCCTCGGTGACGGCGATCGTGTGCTCGCTGTGGGCGCCGCGGGAACCGTCGAAAGACCTGATGGTCCAGCCGTCGGCGTCGAACTTGATCCGTTCGGAACCGAGGGTGAACCAGGGCTCGAGCGCGAGGGTGAGTCCCGGGCGCAGCTTCATGCCCCGACCGGCCCGGCCCACATTCGCGACGTGCGGGTCCTCGTGCATGGTTCGACCGAGGCCGTGTCCGCCGAACTCGGTGTTGACCCGATATCCGTGCGCGGCGGCGACCGCGCCGATCGCCGCCGAGATGTCACCGATCCGTCCGCCCGGGCGTGCCGCGTCGATGGCCGCTGTCAGTGCCTCTTCGGTGGCCGCGACGAGGCGCTGGTCCTCGGCCCGCGGGGTTCCGACGATGACACTGCGCGCGGAGTCGGCCACCCAGCCGTCGATCGCGACGGCGATGTCCATCGACAGCAGGTCGCCGTCGGCGAGGACGTAGTCATGCGGGAGGCCATGCAGCACAGCATCGTTCACCGACAGGCAGATCACGTTGCGGAAGGGCCCGCGGCCGAACGACGGCGAGTAGTCCCAGTAGCACGACAGCGCGCCGCGCGCGGCGATGAGTTCCCGCGCACGCTCCTCGAGGTCGAGGAGGTTGACCCCGACGTCGGCGCGGCCGGCGACGTCGTCCAGCAGATCTGCGATGAAGGCGCCCGTCACCCCCATGGCGGCAACCTCGGCGGGTGACTTCAGTTCGACCATTCTCGTCCTCTCGAATTCGATGTGCGGTATAGAAATACCACCATCGTCGGTATTTGTATACCGGAGCCGCTACTATCGCCTCATGGTGCGTAACCCGCTGACCCCGGAACAGATCGCGGCAGGTCGTCGTCTCGGTGCTCGTATCCGCGAGCTGCGCGGCGACCGCCCGCTCGGCGACGTCGCGCTCGGCGCGGGCATCTCGCCGGAGACCCTGCGCAAGATCGAGACCGGACGCATGCCGACCCCCGCCTTCGCGACCATCGCGGCGCTCGCCCGCGCGCTCGGCGCCTCGCTCGACGATCTGGCTCTCGTCCTCGACGCCGAAGTGGCGCGGGCGGGGTGAGCGGCGACCGATCGGCACTCACCTATCCGGAGGTCGGCGCGACATCGGGCACGCTGCCGCCCGGTTATCACCACTTACGCCGGTCGCGGGTCATCGGTTCGGGGGCTGCGTGCTTCGCCACGGCGGGTCAGCGAATTCTGAACTGGGACATGCATCGTCATGCCGGCTTCGGCGTCGACGCGTCCACCCCCGCGGCGACGGTCGGCGCTGACGTCGACCTGCGGGTCGGGGTCGGTCCACTCGGGATCGTCGCGCGGTGCCGGGTCGTCGAGGTGCTCGACGCCCCTCGTGAACAGGGTTTCGCCTATGGAACGCTCCCCGGGCATCCAGAGGTCGGCGAGGAACGCTTCTGGGTGGAATGGCTCGCCGACGACACGGTGGTCGGGCATGTCGTCGCCTTCTCGCGCCCGGGGCGGTGGTTCACCCGGCTGGGCGGGCCGGTCGGGCGCCTCGCCCAGTCGCGAATCAGCGAGCGCTATCTCGATGCTCTGATGTGCCGATGAGCTGAACCGGATCGTGGCCGGGGCCGGCGCCACGGCCCGGCCAGGTCGCGGGAATGCTCCGGGTGTGGCGAATGTTACGATGCATAGCGTTTTCGACCATGAGTCGAAAACCTGCCTCGGACACACGGCCCGTGATCTGGGGAACCAGCGTCCCGGAGACGGAACTCGTCGCCGGGCAGCCAGAGGAGTGGCAATGAGCATCACCAGCGATCGCCCCGCGGCCGTGACCGCGCCTGCAGTGTCGGCGCTCATCGATGCGCAGTGGTACGACGCGCCCGGCGGATACACCGGTATCGAGCCGACCCAGGAATGGGCAGACGAGGTCCGCCGTCTCGCCAAGGCGCGCAACGCGACCCTGCTCGCACACAATTACCAGCTCCCGGCCATCCAGGACGTCGCCGACCATGTCGGCGACTCGCTGGCCCTGTCGCGGATCGCCGCCGAGGTCGACTCCGACGAGATCATCTTCTGCGGCGTCCACTTCATGGCCGAGACGGCCAAGATCCTGAGCCCGGAGAAGCGGGTCCTGATCCCCGACGAGCGCGCCGGGTGTTCGCTGGCCGACTCGATCACCGCCGACGAACTGCGTGCCTGGAAGGCCGAGTTCCCCGACGCGCTCGTGGTGTCCTACGTCAACACGACCGCCGAGGTGAAGGGTCTGACCGACATCTGCTGCACGTCGTCGAACGCCGTCGACGTGGTGGCCTCGATCGATCCCGACCGGGACGTGCTGTTCCTGCCCGACCAGTTCCTCGGCGCACACGTCAAGCGTGAGACCGGCCGCGACAACATCCACATCTGGGCGGGCGAATGCCACGTCCACGCCGGCATCAACGGTGACGAGCTGACCGCGCAGGCGAACGCGCACCCCGATGCCGACCTGTTCATCCACCCCGAAT
The DNA here is from genome assembly GCF_001698225.1 of Gordonia terrae. Taxonomy (NCBI): domain Bacteria; kingdom Bacillati; phylum Actinomycetota; class Actinomycetes; order Mycobacteriales; family Gordoniaceae; genus Gordonia; species Gordonia terrae. Next base: position 3,400,238 of record NZ_CP016594.1, on the reverse strand, counting down.
GCGGGTGCGCGACGTCGGCGCTGTACCTGGCGGGCGAGGGCTTCGTGCCCGAGGAGAAGGTGAAGATCCTCTCGACCGGAGGGATGCTCGACGCGGCCCGCGAGACGGGTGCGAAGCAGGTCCTGGTCGCCACCGAGGTCGGGATGCTGCACCAGTTGCGCAAGGCCGCCCCGGGTGTCGACTTCCAGGCCGTCAACGACCGCGCCTCGTGCCCCTACATGAAGATGATCACGCCCGCCGCCATGCTCCGGTGCCTGCGGGAGGGTCGCGACGAGGTGTTCGTCGACGCCGATGTCGCCGAGAAGGCGCGCAAGAGTGTCGAGCGGATGATCGCGATCGGCAACCCCGGATCGGGCGAATGAGCGCTGGCGTGAGCGACGATTTCGTCGGTCAGGCCGCGGGCGGCGAACTCGGCGTCGCGGTCACCGACGAGGTCCGCGCGTTGATCCGGACCGCCCTCGACGAGGATCTGCGGTACGGACCCGACGTCACGACCGCGTCCACGGTGCCCGCCGACGCGGTCGTCGACGCGGCGATCGTCAGTCGCGCGCACGGCGTCATCGCCGGTGTGCCCGTGGTCGAGGCGGTCTTCGACGAGGTGATCGGCGCGGGCGAGTACACGATAGGAGCCCGGGTCGAGGACGGCAGCCGCGTCGAACCGGGCACCGTCGTATTGTCGGTGCACGCCCCGACGCGCGCGCTGCTGACCGCGGAACGCACTGCGCTGAACCTGATCTCGCACATGTCGGGGATCGCGACGGCCACCGAGGCCTGGGTCTCGGCCGTCGAGGAGACGGGCGCGAAGATCCGGGATTCCCGCAAGACTCTGCCCGGAATGCGCCACCTGCAGAAGTACGCGGTGCGGGCCGGCGGGGGAGTCAACCATCGCATGGGTCTCGGCGATGCGGCACTCATCAAGGACAACCACGTCGCCGCAGCCGGTTCGGTCGCGGCCGCACTGCGAGCGGTGCGGGACGCGGCTCCCGGGCTGCCGGTCGAGGTGGAGGTGGACTCGCTGGCGCAGCTCGACGAGGTCCTCGAACTGAGGCCGCAGCTCGTCCTGCTGGACAATTTCGAGCCGTGGGAAACGCAGATGGCCGTCCAGCGACGCAACACGCGCTCGCCGGAGACGAAATTGGAGAGCTCCGGTGGTCTGTCGCTCGACGTCGCCATCGACTACGCCCGCACCGGCGTCGACTATCTCGCGGTCGGTGCGCTGACCCATTCGGTCACCGTGCTCGACCTCGGGTTGGACATCCCCGCGCCCTGAGGGATCAGTTGCCCGGGTCGCCGGTCCGAACATCGACCTCGAACACCTCGGTACGGGCGATGACCCGGTCCCGTTCGTCGGCGAGCGCCGTGCGGCGCGGATCGGCGAGATAGGCGTCGAGTGCACTGCGGTCGGCGAGACGCAGGATCTGCACCTCATGCGGCGTACCGCCCTGTCCGTCGCCGACCACCCGGTTGAGCACCGCACCGCCGTGCTCAGGGAGCAGATCGAGGACGGTGTCCTCGTATCGGGTGAGGTCACCGGCCGCGTCGTCGTGCGCCCAGAGCAGGCAGCAGAGGTGTAGCGGCGATCGCGGGTTGGGCACGACCGGAGGATATCGATGCACCTCGGATCGCACGTAGCGGCCTGGACGCCAGACATACGCGAATCTGGACCTTCGCCGGAAAGTGATCTGGCTCTTCGTGACTCGAATGGTCACGTCATCACCAAGGGTCCGGACCGCCCGCTCGGTGGCGAGGAAGATCGCCAGGCCCGTCGGCGAGCCCGAGAAGAAGTCGGCGGCAACGTCAGGAACTGTTCCCATGGCGCTGTTGATGGTGCCACCTGACCGGTCCCGGACCCTGTGGTCGACGAACCCGAGAGCGTCGGGAATCCTCTGCCAGCAGGTTTGCGACCTCTCGGGCGCGGTCAGTGGGTGGCGAGGAGCTCCACGAGGTGTGCTTCGACGAGGGAGGGCCGGGGTGGGGGTGGTCCGGGTCGGGGTGGTCGGACGTCGATGACGTGGCTGATGTTCAACCATGACCGGCGCACGTCGTGGAAGTGTGGCGCCTCGGGGCGTGCTTGATCGCCAGGCCGGGTTGGTGGTCCGTGGATCTCGTTGCGCACTGTTTTCAGGTGGTGGGTGAACCGCCGGGGTATGTCGGGTCGGCGGTTGATGTGTTCGGGGTTGGGTGGTGCTCCGGGTTCGGCGTTGAGTCGCCAGACGCAGCGGCCTTCGTCGGGTCCGGAGCGGACAATGTGGGTGGTGTACTGGCCGGGCTGGTCGCCGACCATTCGGTTGTGTCGTGGGCAGGCCGGGGCGAGGTCGCCGATATTGGTGAGACCGCCCTTGGCCCAATCCTTCTGGGCGTGATGGAGTTCGACCTGGGTGGCGGGTTGATTGCAGCCGGGAGCCGAGCACACCTCGCCGTCGGGGCGGGCGAAGGAGACGAGGCGTTGTTCGCGGGTGGCCAGACGCTTCCCCCTACCGAAATGCAGCGGCACCGCGGTGGCGTCCTTGAATACTGCCAACCATGGTTGAAAGTCGCCGGCCATCGCGATCAGGTCGGGGATGGGCAGCAGGGTGCCGGTGGCGGTGGTGGCGAGCCCGGCTTCGCGGATCAGGTCGCCCAGATCGGCTTTGATGATCAGATGGGCGGGCAGGCCGCGGTGCGACGTTCCGAGAATCCCGTCGGCGAAGCCAGCGGTGAGTGCGGCGTCGAGCGCATCGTGATTCGTCTGGGCGAGGGTGCGGCCGTCACGATCGGCTGCGAGCGCGAGGGCGTCGGGGTCGGCGGTGCCGGCCGGACCCTGGGGTGAGGCGGGGTCGTCGGGGTTGTTGAGTCCGGGTTTGCCCCAGACGGCGAACATCATCGTCAACCGGGCGTGGAGTGCGGGAGTGAGGGTGCCGGAGATGGTGGCGGTACCGTCGGCTCGTTGGCGTCCGATCCACAGGCCGCGGCGTCGTTTCTGGTCGGTGTCGTGGGCCAGGGTGCCGTCGGGGTCGAGGTGGGCGAGCAACCGCGCACCGAGTTGCGTGATGTCGGCAGGCGTGCAATCGGCGGCGATCTCGGCCATCTGCCGTTCCGCAGCGACTTTCACATCGTGGTCGACAGCGTGGGGGATCTGGTCGAGGACATCGAGGGCGGCCTGGACGTGGGCGGTCCCGACCGTTCCTGCGGCGAATGCTGCGGCCAGGGTGGGGTGTTCCGGTTCGAGGCGGTCGCCGCTGAGGCACGTGAGCGTGGCGGTGGCGTTGAGGTGCTTGCGCCGCCGAACCGGGTTGGAGACGCGGAGTCGGTGGTTCATGAACTGGATGAGGGTGCGGTACCCGGTCTTGCGTGGCAGGTCACGACCCTCGACTTCGGCGACTTGCCGGTCACCGGCGTACGTGGTTCGGGCAATGGCGCGTTCGGTCGCGGCGGCGACCTCGATCAATTCTTCGTCGGTGCACGGAGACAGATTGACGGTCTGCAGTTCGTCGAGGATCGCATGCAGCTCGGCCACCAGCTCGACGGCACGCGGTTGGGGCGCAGCCGAATCGTCGTCGACGTGTGTGGTGTCGGCCATGACGGTCACCTCCCCCGAGAACCGTTGATGCGAATGTACGTTCGAGTGTACACGAGAATCGGGCAGCGGAGGATTCGAGATATGTTGTCGCGCAAACCTATTGATGCAATCTGCGGGCGGTGGGAACTGTCGGTGTCGTGTGGTAGGCGCCATCTGGTCAGCCCGGCGACCCAGCTCAGGCAGGCGTGTGGGCACCCTCCCGACGCCTACACGCCGTGGTCGAGCAGCTTCTCCCCGGGATGCGCGTGCTCCCAGGCGGCGATCGCGGCATCCCACTGATCCCCGTCGAGAGTCGTCACCGACGCGGGGAACAGTGCGTCCTCCTCTTTCGCGATGTGCCGGTGCAGCCCGTCGACCTCGCGTCGGAACCGGTCGCGGTCGGCGGGATCGGACAGGTCCATCGACGTCAGGAACGCATTGAGCTCCCGGTGCTCGGCGATGAGCGGGTCGATGTACCCGGCGAAGAGGTCCCGGTCGGTGTCGAGCAACTGGGCGAACAATCCGTCTTCCTCGCCGCGCCAGTGTGACCGCAGTTCGATCACGAGCCGGTCCGCGAGCCGGCGGGCGGTGTCGCGGTCGTCGGCATCGAGCGCCCGCACCGCGTCGCCGCCGAGGTTCACGGCCCGTTCGTGTTCGGCGGTGTAGTCGCGGAGCAACGGCATGTCCCGGCACCCGCAGTATTGGCACACTTTCGCGTCCTCACGGTCGTGGGCGATTCCGTTGTCCACCGTAGAAGAACCGTCGCACCACCCGCACCAGAAACCCACTGGCATCCGACACGTATCCTTGTCGGGTAAATCCGCAGCCACCAGGAGAGATCATGCTCGCCCGAATTGACCTGCGCGGTAGCACGCCGACACTCGCCGAGTTGCGTCGTGCTCTGCCCCGCGGGGGTACCGATGTCAATGCCGTCCTCGACACGGTGACGCCGGTGGTGCATGCGGTGGCCGAGAACGGCACCGAGTCCGCACTCGACTTCGGCGAGAAGTTCGACGGCGTCCGCCCCGCATCGGTCCGGGTGCCCGCCCAGGTCATCGCCGACGCCCTCGCCGAACTCGACCCGCAGATCGCCGACGCGTTGCGCGAATCCATCCGGCGCGCGCGCACGGTCCACGCCGACCAGCGTCGCGAGACCACGCGCACGCAGGTCGTCGACGGCGGCGTCGTGAGCGAGAAGTGGATCCCGGTCCGTCGCGTCGGTCTGTACGTTCCCGGCGGCAACGCCGTGTACCCGTCGTCGGTCATCATGAACGTCGTGCCCGCCCAGGAGGCCGGGGTCGGCTCGCTGGTCGTCGCCTCGCCGCCGCAGAAGGACTTCGGCGGCTGGCCGCACCCGACGATCCTCGCCGCCTGCGCGCTCCTCGACGTCGACGAGGTGTGGGCCGTCGGTGGTGCCCAGGGGGTGGCCCTGCTCGCCTACGGCGGTCACGACACCGACGCCGCCGACGCGCCGAACTCCGTCCTCGACCCGGTCGACCTCATCACCGGCCCGGGCAACATCTACGTCACCGCGGCCAAGCGACTGTGCCGCAGCGTGGTGGGCATCGACTCCGAAGCCGGACCGACCGAGATCGCGATCCTCGCCGACGACTCGGCCGATCCCGGCATCCTCGCCTCGGACCTCATCAGCCAGGCCGAACACGACGTGCTGGCGGCCTCGGTGCTCGTTACGGACAGCGCCGAACTCGCCGACGCCGTCGACGCCGCGCTCGACACCCAGGTCGCGGCCACCAAACACCGTGAGCGTGTGCTCACCGCACTGTCGGGGGAGCAGTCGGGCGTCGTTCTCGTCGACGACCTCGACGCCGGGCTCGCGGTCGTGGACGCCTATGCGGCCGAACACCTCGAGATCCAGACGCGCGATGCCGCCGCGGTCGCCGACCGCGTGCACAACGCGGGCGCGATCTTCGTCGGCCCGTATGCCCCGGTGAGTCTCGGTGACTACTGCGCCGGCTCCAATCATGTTCTGCCGACGTCGGGTTCGGCGCGCTTCGCCTCGGGTCTCTCGGTGCAGACGTTCCTCAAGGGCGTCCACGTCATCGACTACGACGAAGCCGCGCTGCGTGAGGTCGCCGACAAGGTGGTGACCCTGGCCGACGCCGAGGACCTGCCCGGTCACGGCGACGCGGTCAAGCAGCGCTTCGTGAAGAGTGCCGCCCGGTGACCGCGTCCGATGCGGTGGTGGGTGCAGTCGTGCCGGGTGGCTCGATCAGCGTCGACGACCTGCCGCTGCGCGCCAACCTCCGCGGCAAGAGTGCCTACGGCGCACCGCAACTCAAGGTTCCGGTGATCCTGAACACCAACGAGAACCCGCACGCGCCGTCAGCGGCCCTGATCGACGACGTCACCGCGTCGGTGCGCGAAGCGGCCGCCGAGCTGCACCGCTATCCCGACCGCGATGCCGTCGCCCTTCGTACCGACCTCGCCGCTTACCTGACCCGGGCCACCGGTGTCCGGCTGGGCGTCGAGAACCTCTGGGCGGCAAACGGTTCGAACGAGGTCCTGCAGCAGCTGCTGCAGGCCTTCGGCGGACCGGGCCGCAGCGCGCTGGGCTTCGTCCCGTCGTACTCGATGCACCCGATCATCGCCGACGGCACGGACACCACCTGGCTGGTCGCCGCGCGCGCAGGCGACTTCTCCCTCGACACCGAGTACGCCGTCGCCGAAGTCGCCAACCGCGAACCCGACGTCGTCTTCGTGACCTCGCCCAACAACCCGACCGGCGGTTCCATCCCGCTCGCCGATCTCCGCCGGATCGTCGAGGCCGCACCGGGCATCGTGATCGTCGACGAGGCGTACGCGGAGTTCTCCGCGGCGCCGAGCGCTGTCGAGCTCATCGACGAGTTCCCGGCGAAGGTCGTCGTCAGCCGCACCATGAGCAAGGCGTTCGCCTTCGCCGGCGGGCGCCTCGGGTATCTCGCGGCGGCACCGGCCGTCGTCGACGCGATCCAGCTCGTCCGGCTGCCGTACCACCTGTCCGTGCTGACCCAGGCTGCGGCGCGCGCGGCCCTTCGGCACAGCGACGACACCCTCGCCGGTGTCGCGGCGATCATCACCGAACGCGACCGTGTGGTCGCGGAACTGAGCGGTCTCGGATATCGCGTCGTCGACTCCGATTCCAACTTCGTGCTCTTCGGCGGTTTCCGGGATGCAGCGACGTCGTGGCAGCGTTACCTCGACCAGGGCGTCCTCATCCGCGACGTCGGGATCGCCGGCCACCTGCGGGTGACCGTCGGACTCGCCCACGAGAACGACGCCTTCCTCGACGTCAGCCGCACCCTTGCCACCACAGATCTGGAGAACACCCAGTGACCAACCCCGCATCCGAGAGCCGGGCACCCCGCATCGCGAAGGTAGAACGGGCCACCCGGGAGTCCTCGATCACCGTCGAACTGAACCTCGACGGCACCGGCGTGACGAACATCTCGACGGGCATCGCCTTCTTCGACCACATGCTCACCGCGTTCGGTCAGCACGGCAGCTTCGACCTGACCGTCGAGGCGAAGGGCGACATCGAGGTCGAAGGCCACCACACCATCGAGGACACCGCGATCGTGCTCGGCCAGGCGCTGGGTCAGGCGCTGGGCGACAAGAAGGGCATCCGCCGCTTCGGCGACTCGTGGATCCCGATGGACGAGACCCTCGCCCAGGCGGTGGTCGACGTCTCCGGCCGTCCGTACTGCGTGCACACCGGGGAGCCCGAGCACATGCTGACCGCGGTGATCGGCGGCTACCCCGGCGTGCCGTATTCGACGGTCATCAACCGGCACGTCTTCGAATCGATCGCTCTCAACGCTCGGATCGCCCTGCACGTCCGTGTGCTCTACGGCCGCGACCAGCACCACATCACCGAAGCCGAGTTCAAGGCCGTGGCCCGTGCGCTGCGCGCCGCCACCGAATACGACGCGCGCGTCACGGGTGTGCCCTCGACGAAGGGTGCGCTGTGAGCGCCGTCGATGTCACCATCCTCGACTACGGGTCGGGCAACCTGCGGTCGGCGCAGCGCGCGCTGGAACGCACCGGGGCACAGGTGACCGTCACCTCCGACTTCGACACCGCCCTGAACGCCACCGGCCTCGTCGTGCCCGGCGTCGGCGCCTTCGCCGCCTGCATGGAAGGTCTGCGCGCCGTGAAGGGCGACCGGATCGTCGGTCGCCGGCTCGCCGGGGGCCGGCCGGTCCTGGGCATCTGCGTCGGCATGCAGATCCTCTTCGAACGCGGCGTCGAGTTCGGCGTCGAGGCGGACGGGTGCGGGGAGTGGCCGGGCAGCGTGACGCAGCTGCCCGCGCCGGTGTTGCCGCACATGGGGTGGAACACGGTCGACGCGCCCGAGGGGTCGGTCCTGTTCGACGGGCTCGACGCCGACACCCGCTTCTACTTCGTGCACTCCTACGCCGCACAGGCGTGGGAGATGGACAGCGACGGCTCTCGGCTGCGTGCACCCAGACTGACCTGGGCCGAACACGGCGGGCGCTTCCTCGCCGCGGTCGAGAACGGGCCGCTGTCGGCCACCCAGTTCCACCCCGAGAAATCCGGTGACGCCGGCGCCCACCTGCTGGAGAACTGGGTTCGGGGACTCTCGTGACCGGCGGCACGCCGCGCCCGGACGACGACCCCGGGCACGGCGACGGACACCGCGGCTCACCGATCGAGTCCGGGCCGGCCGACGCCGCATCGGCGCCCGCCGGTTTCTCGATCGCGAAACTCGCCTTCTACGCTCTCGGTGCGGGTGTGCTGGTCCTGATCGTCTCCATCCCGATCATCGCGCTCTGTGCGCGCTGGTCGCCGGTCGCCGGACTCGTCGCCGCGCTGGTGGCGGTGGCGGCGATGATCGCCGCGATCGGTACCGTTGCCAACCGCATGGTCGACCGCGCCCGGGCGGACCTGATCGCGGCGCGCGACGGTCACCACCCGGCCTGACCCGACACCCGAGCACGTCCCGACAGCCGAATCCCTCGATCCAGAACAGACAGGACAGATTCACCCATGGGTAGCACCCTCGAACTCCTTCCCGCCGTCGACGTCGCCGACGGGCAGGCGGTCCGCCTCGTCCAGGGCGCGGCCGGCACCGAGACCTCCTACGGCTCGCCGCGCGATGCCGCGCTGGCGTGGCAGCGGGACGGCGCGGAGTGGATCCACCTCGTCGACCTCGACGCGGCTTTCGGCCGGGGCGACAACCGCGACCTGCTGGCCGGCGTCGTCGGCGAACTCGACGTGAAGGTCGAGTTGTCCGGCGGCATCCGCGACGACGATTCGCTGGCGGCCGCCCTCGCGACCGGCTGCACCCGCGTGAACCTCGGCACCGCCGCGCTGGAGAACCCGGAATGGTGTGCCCGCGCGATCGCCGAACACGGCGACCGCATCGCGGTCGGTCTCGACGTGATCCGTGACGGTGACTCCTACCGCCTTCGCGGTCGTGGCTGGGTGACCGACGGTGGCGATCTGTGGGAGGTCCTTGAGCGGCTCAACCGCGACGGATGCGCCCGCTACGTGGTCACCGACGTGTCGAAGGACGGCACCCTGCAGGGTCCGAACCTCGACCTGCTCGCCGAGGTCGCGGCGGCCACCGACGCCCCGATCGTGGCCTCGGGCGGAGTCTCGGCCATCGAGGATCTGGTCGCGATCGCCGGCCTCACCGGACAGGGTGTCGAGGGCGCCATCGTCGGCAAGGCGCTCTACGCGGGCCGCTTCACGTTGCCGGAGGCGCTGAGCGCGGTCGCCGGGGTCTGATGAGCTCGTCCGACACCTCTCTCGACCTGCCCCGGTTGCTCGACACCGCCGGGTCGATCCTCGACGCCGCGGTCGACCGATTCGTCGACGGGCAGGGCGCACCGAGCGCGATCAACAAGGGCGGCACCGACTTCGCCACGCAGATCGACCTGGATCTCGAACGGCACATCGGGGCCGAGCTCGCCGATCGCACGCAGATCCCGGTGCACGGTGAGGAGTTCGGCGGTGCCGACGTCGTCGACGGGCCGGTGTGGGTGCTCGACCCGATCGACGGCACGTTCAACTACTCGGCGGGGCTGCCGCTCACCGGAATCCTGCTCGGTCTCGTGGTCGACGGCGAGGCCACCCTCGGGATGACCTGGCTCCCGCTCGTGGGGCGCCGGTATGCCGCACACGTCGACGGCCCGCTGCTCATCGACGGCGAGCCCGCTCCGCCGGCCCCCGACCCCGTCCTCGCCGAGGCGGCCATCGCCTTCGGACCCTTCGATGCCCGCGGTGGCGGCAGGTACCCCGGCTCGCGCCGCGCCGACCTCCTGCGCGAACTGAGCACGCGTGCCGCCCGGATCCGCATGACCGGGTCGACGGGGGTCGACATGGCCTTCACCGCAGCCGGCGTGTTCGGCGGGGCGATCGCCTTCGGCCGGCACCCCTGGGACAACGCCGCGGGCGCCGCACTGGTCCGTGCCGCAGGCGGCGTGGCGACCGACATCGCCGGCCGGCCGTGGACGGTGGCCTCGCCGTCCCTGGTCGCGGGCACACCGACCGTGCACGCCGAGCTGATGGGTGTCATCGCCGAGACGGTCCCGGAATGGGCCCCAAACTCCATCACCCCAGACCCCATCACCCCAGACTCCATCACCCCAGACTCCATCAACCCAGATTTCACCACCCCGAAGGAGACCCGACGATGACGCTGGCGACCCGGGTCATCCCGTGCCTCGACGTCGACGACGGCCGTGTGGTCAAGGGCGTCAACTTCGCCAACCTGCGCGATGCAGGCGACCCGGTCGAACTGGCCGAGCGCTACGACCGCGAGGGTGCGGACGAGCTGACCTTCCTCGACGTCACCGCGTCGAGCTCGGGACGGTCGACGATGATCGACGTCGTCAAGCGCACTGCCGATCAGGTCTTCATCCCGCTCACCGTCGGCGGCGGCATCCGGACCGTCGACGACGTCGACACCATGCTGCGCGCCGGGGCCGACAAGGTCAGCGTCAATACGGCGGCCATCGCCCGGCCCGATGTGCTCGCCGAGATGAGCCGTCGTTTCGGCTCGCAGTGCATCGTGTTGTCGGTGGATGCGCGGACCGTGCCGGCGGGGTCGGAGCCCACGCCGTCGGGCTGGGAGGTCACGACCCACGGCGGCCGCAAGGGCACCGGAATCGACGCCGTCGAATGGGCACGCCGCGGCCAAGATCTCGGCGTGGGGGAGATCCTGCTGAACTCGATGGACGCCGACGGCACCAAGCAGGGCTTCGATCTGCGCATGCTGACGGCCGTGCGCGCCGCGGTGTCGGTGCCGGTCATCGCCAGCGGCGGCGCCGGCCGCATCGAGGACTTCGCACCGGCCGTGGAGGCGGGCGCCGACGCCGTTCTCGCGGCCTCGGTCTTCCACTTCGGTGAACTCACCGTGGCCGAGGTGAAGACGGCCATGCGCGACGCCGGGATCACCGTCCGATGAGGAGTCCCATGTGCTCCCGAACCGACCAGGAAGGACGCTGATGGCCCTCGATCCCGATCTCGCCGCACGCCTGAAACGAAACTCCGACGGCCTGTTCACCGCGGTGGCCCAGGAACGCAGCACCGGGACGGTGCTGATGGTCGCCTGGATGGACGACGTCGCGCTCGAGCGCACGCTGGCCACGCGGAAGGGCACCTACTACTCGCGGTCGCGCCAGGAGTACTGGGTCAAGGGGGAGACCAGCGGGCACACGCAGTACGTGCACGACGCCCGGATCGACTGCGACGGGGACACCGTGCTGCTGGTCGTCGACCAGGTCGGCGCGGCCTGCCACACCGGCAATCACAGTTGCTTCGACACCGAGTCGCTGACGTTCGGGATCGACGCGGGACCCGATTCCGGGGCCGACGCCGGGCCGGGCTCGCCGGACCCAGCAGAATAGAGCCCCAGACACGAGTCCCGGGACAGACCGCCCGGGAACTCGTCACAACTCGAGACCTTCGAAAGGCGGTGCGTCCATGCCCCTCATCCAGATCTCGCAGACGCCGGGACTGTCCGATCGCGTGAAACGCGAGACGATCGCCGCGGTCACCGAGGCCTACGCCAAGGCGACCGGCAAGAACCCCGATTCGGTCTGGGTGACGATCACGGAGGTTCCGCGTAATCAGTGGGGCGTCGGCGGCGAGCCGCTCGGATGACGTCCGGTACCGGCGCAGCGGCCGCCACGACGACTCTCGCGGAGTTCCTGGATCTCGCGCGCGATCACCGCGTGGTGCCGGTGACGCGCAAGGTCCTCGCCGACTCCGAGACGCCGCTGTCGGCGTACCGGAAGCTCGCGGGTGACCGTCCGGGGACCTTCCTGCTGGAATCCGCCGAGAACGGGCGATCCTGGTCCCGGTGGTCGTTCATCGGCGCCGGTGCGCCGTCGGCCCTGACCGTCGTCGACGGGCAGGCGCACTGGTGGGGGTCGGTGCCGGTCGGCGCACCCGAGGGCGGTGACGCGCTCGAGGTGCTGGCGGAGTCGCTGCGCGTCCTGCAGACCGACCCGCTGCCCGGGATGCCGCCGCTGACCGGAGGATTCGTCGGCTTCATGGCCTACGACATGGTCCGCAGGCTGGAACGTCTGCCCGAGACCACGGTCGACGACCTCGGCCTCCCCGACATGATGATGGTCCTGGCCACCGACCTCGCCGCGGTCGACCATCACGAGGGCACGATCACGCTCATCGCGAACGCGGTGAACTGGGACGGCTCCGACGACCGGGTGGAGCACGCCTACGCCGACGCCCTCGCCCGGCTCGATCGGATGACCGAGGCGCTCGCCGCACCAGCGCCGTCGACGGTGTCGACCTTCGACCGCCCGCGGCCCGAGTTCACCGCGCAACGCTCCCTCGCGGAGTACAGCGAGATCGTCACCGACCTGGTCGGTGAGATCGAGGCGGGCGAGGCCTTCCAGGTCGTGCCGTCGATGCGCTTCGAGATGGACTCCGACGCCGACCCCCTCGACGTGTACCGGGTACTGCGCGCCTCGAACCCGAGTCCGTACATGTATCTGCTGCGGATGCCCGGCACCGAGGAGCACAGCGACACCGGCTCGCCCGACGCGATCGCGCGCAAGCCGTTCACCATCGTCGGCAGCAGCCCCGAGGCACTCGTCACCGTGGCCGACGGGGTCGCGACCACGCATCCGATCGCGGGTACACGCTGGCGCGGCGCGACCGAGGAAGAAGACCACCTGCTCGGCAAGGGGCTGATCGAGGACGAGAAGGAGAACGCCGAACACCTGATGCTGGTCGACCTCGGCCGCAACGACCTCGGCCGCGTGTGCGTGCCCGGCACGGTCAAGGTCAGCGACTACCGGCACATCGAGCGCTACAGCCACGTCATGCATCTCGTCTCGACCGTGTCGGGAACCCTCCGCGACGACAAGCACGCCCTCGACGCCGTGACGGCCTGTTTCCCGGCCGGAACGCTCACCGGGGCCCCGAAGGTGCGGGCGATGGAACTCATCGACGAACACGAGATGACCCGCCGGGGTCTGTACGGCGGGATCGTGGGCTACATCGACTTCGCCGGCAACGCCGACACCGCCATCGCGATCCGCACCGCGCTGCTCGCACGCGGCAAGGCGTTCGTGCAGGCCGGCGGCGGCGTGGTCGCCGACAGTGAGCCCGAGTACGAATACAACGAGGCGCGTAACAAGGCGACCGCGGTGCTCAACGCCGTCGCCGCCGCCTCGACGATGCGACGGGTGGGTGAGACCTCATGACCTCTGCCGAACCAGGAACCGGGCCCGACGCCGAGACGACGCGCCGCAGGTCCGTCCGCCGCCTGCAGGTCATCGCGGCGCTGCTGATGGCGGCCGCCGCGGCCGCCTTCTGGGGGGCGAGCCGGATGACCTGGGCCACCGTCTCGGCCGAGGACGGGTTGTCCCCGCAGCGCGCGTTCGAGGTCAACGGCGGGGACTGGAGTCCCTGGCTCACCCCGCTGGCACTGGTCTACCTGGCGGGCATCCTCGCGGCGCTGTCGGTGCGCGGGTGGGCCCTTCGAGTCGTCGCGATCCTGGTCGCGGTGGGCGGCGTCCTGGCCGCCTTCCCGGCGATCTCGCTGATCACCGGCGGCGCCGACTCGGACTATGCGGCGGACGCGGGCAGCATTCCCGATCGCTACGTGGTGCTCTACGTCGACACCAACACCCTGGCGGCCCTCCTCGTCCTCGCCGGCACCCTCTGTGCCGTCGGCGCGGCGGTGGCCCTGATGCGTGTCGCGAAGGGCGCCACCCGATCGTCGAAGTACACCACCCCGGCCGCGCGGCGCGAGGAGATCGAGACCGAGATCTTCGCCGACTACGAGCGTCGCAAGGCCACCGAGGCACACTCCGGGACGACGCCGACCGGGACGGCCGGGACCGGAGCCGCCGGGTCCGGGAAACCGGGGTCCGGGGACGACGCCGACTCGGCGGAACCGACGGCGGATCCGACGCCGCCGGGCGCCAACGAACGCATGATGTGGGACGCGCTCGACACCGGAATCGATCCGACCGACCCCACCGATCCCGACCGTCGCTGACCCGTGCCCGGAGACCGGGTGCGCGGGATCACTCCTCCGACACCGGGGCCGGCGGAGTACCCACCGGCGGGGCGAGGTCACAGATGGGCCAACCCGGCCGCACCCGGCCCGGACCGCCCGTCTACCCTGAGATCACACGTCGAGAGAGAAGGGAGCAAGTCGCTGTGAGCGTGCCCAACGTTCTCGAATCGATCATCGAGGGAGTGAAAGCCGACGTCGCGGCTCGTGAGGCCGTGGTCGACTTCGCGTCGGTCAAGGCGGCCTCGGCCAAGGCTCCCGCACCCAAGGATGCGCTGGCGGCGCTGCGCCAGCCCGGCATCGGCGTCATCGCCGAGGTCAAGCGCGCGAGCCCGTCGAAGGGCGAGCTCGCCAGCATCGGCGACCCAGCCGAACTCGCCCGCGCATACGAAGAGGGTGGTGCACGCATCATCAGCGTGCTCACCGAGGAGCGCCGGTTCCGCGGTTCGCTCGCCGACCTCGACGCGGTTCGTGCGGCCGTGGACATCCCGGTCCTGCGCAAGGACTTCATCGTCGGCACCTATCAGATCCACGAGGCCCGCGCCCACGGAGCCGATGTCATCCTGCTGATCGTCGCCGCCCTCGAGCAGAACGTGCTCGCCTCGCTCCTCGACCGCACCGAGAGCCTGGGTATGACCGCACTCGTCGAGGTGCACACCGAGGAAGAGGCCAGCCGTGCTCTCGAAGCCGGGGCCTCGGTCGTCGGCGTCAATGCCCGCAATCTCAAGACCCTGCAGGTCGAGCGCGACACGTTCTCGCGTATCGCGCCCGGTCTGCCGACCGAGACCATCCGCATCGCCGAGTCGGGTGTGCGCGGCACCGCCGATCTGCTGGCGTACGCCGGTGCCGGCGCGGATGCGGTACTCGTCGGTGAAGGTCTCGTCACGAGTGGTGACCCGCGTGCCGCGGTCCGTGAGCTCGTCACCGCGGGCACTCACCCCTCGTGCCCGAAACCTGTTCGCTGACAATTCGTCCGGGCCGAAGTCGGTCCGCGTGATCTGTCGGCCCGATCGTCTGTGAGTTGAAGTGACCGCTCATCCTGATTCCGCCCGTACCGATGCCGCCGGGGCCGCGCCGCTGCCCACCGCGAGCGTGGGACTGACGACCCGGAGCTCCATCGAACCCGACGAGCACGGGCACTTCGGTGTGTACGGCGGTCGCCATGTCCCCGAGGCGTTGATGGCCGTCATCGACGAGGTCACCACCACGTTCCAGAAGGTCCGCGCCGACGACGATTTCCTCGCCGAACTCGACCGTTTGCAGCGCGATTACGCCGGACGTCCGTCTCCGCTGTACGAGGCGCAGCGGTTGTCCGAGTTCGCGGGCGGGGCGCGCATCTTCCTCAAGCGCGAGGACCTGAACCACACCGGTTCACACAAGATCAACAACGTTCTCGGACAAGCACTCCTGGCCCAGCGGATGGGCAAACACCGCATCATCGCCGAGACCGGTGCGGGCCAGCACGGGGTCGCCACCGCCACCGCGTGCGCGCTCCTCGGCCTCGAGTGCGTGATCTACATGGGCCGGGTCGACACGGACCGGCAGGCGCTCAACGTCGCCCGCATGCGTCTCCTCGGCGCCGAGGTGATCGCCGTCGACAACGGCTCGGCGACCCTGAAGGACGCGATCAACGAGGCCATGCGTGACTGGGTCACCAACGCGCACAACACGTATTACTGCTTCGGCACCGCAGCCGGGCCGCACCCGTTCCCGGTCATGGTGCGCGATCTGCAGCGCATCGTCGGGCTCGAGGCCCGTGTTCAGATCCTGGAGAAGGCCGGACGCCTGCCCGACGCGGTGACCGCTTGTGTCGGTGGCGGTTCCAACGCGATCGGCATCTTCCATCCGTTCATCGACGACCAGAGTGTCCGGCTCGTCGGTTTCGAGGCGGCCGGCGACGGCGTCGAGACCGGCCGTCACGCTGCGACATTCACCGGCGGAACCCCCGGCGCTTTCCAGGGCGCCTACTCGTATCTGTTGCAGGACGAGGACGGACAGACCATCGAATCCCATTCGATCTCGGCGGGTCTGGACTATCCGGGCGTCGGTCCGGAGCACGCTTACCTCAAGGACACCGGACGCGCGGAGTACCGGCCGATCACCGACACCGAGGCGATGGACGCGCTCGCGCTGCTCAGCCGCCGCGAGGGCATCATCCCCGCGGTGGAATCGGCCCATGCGGTCGCCGGCGCACTGAAACTCGGGCAGGAGCTGGGGGAGGGCGCGATCATCGTCGTCAGCCTCTCCGGCCGCGGCGACAAGGACGTGGACACCGCCGCACGCTGGTTCGGATTGTTCGACGCCCCGCCGTCGCAGGACGAGGCCACCCTGTCGGAGTCGTCGGACGTCCAGAAACCCGGAGAGCAGGCATGAGCACCCAGTCGATCCCGTCGAAGCTCGGCCCCGTGTTCGACCGATGCCGCGAGGAGGGTCGCAGTGCGCTGATCGGCTATCTCCCGGTCGGTTTCCCGACGGTCGAGGAGTCGCTGATCTCGTTCCGGACCATGGTCGACGCCGGTTGCGACATCATCGAGGTCGGGGTGCCCTACTCCGACCCGGTGATGGACGGCCCGACCATCCAGGATGCCGCCGACCAGGCGCTGACCAACGGCGTGCGCGTCCGCGACGTGTTCACCGCGGTCGAGGCCATCACCTCCGCAGGTGGCAACGCAGTGGTGATGAGCTACTGGAACCCGGTCCTCAAGTATGGCGTCGAGAACTTCGCCCGCGATCTGGCAGCGGCCGGCGGCGCGGGGCTGATCACCCCGAACCTGATCCCCGAAGAGGGTGCGCAGTGGCACGAGGCCGCCGATCGGCACGGTCTCGATCGCATCTATCTGGTCGCGCCGTCGTCGACGACCGAGCGCATCGCCCTCACCGTCGACGCATCTCGCGGTTTCGTCTACGCGGCGTCCACGATGGGCGTGACCGGCGCGCGGGATGCGGTGTCGGACATGGCCCCCGAGCTGTGTGCCCGGGTTCGCGAGTACTCCGACATCCCGATCGGCGTCGGACTCGGCGTGCGCAACCGTGAGCAGGCGGCGCAGATCGCATCCTACGCCGACGGTGTGATCGTCGGGTCGGCGTTGGTGACCGCGGCGAACGCCGGCCAGGACCGGCTGGCCTCCCTGGTCGCCGAGCTGGCCGAGGGCGTCCGCTCGCGTCGCGCGACGGTCTGATCCGAGCTCTCGTTCCTGATCGGCCCGGCGGGTCCGGTCGACGAGGGGAGCGGTGCTGCCGGTCGGCTAGGGTGGCAGCGTGATCGCGCCGACCTCGACGATGCTGGCCTACCTCCCCAGTCCGCCCCAGGGCGTGTGGGACATCGGCCCCTTTCCGCTCCGCGCGTATGCGCTCTGCATCATCGTCGGCATCGTCGTCGCGGTCTGGTGGGGCAACCGCCGGTGGATGGCGCGCGGTGGCCAGGACGGCGAGGTTCTCGACGTCGCGATCTGGGCCGTGCCGTTCGGTCTCGTCGGTGGCCGGCTCTATCACCTCATCACCGACTGGAAGACGTATTTCGGCGCCGACGCCCTCAAGGAACCGATCGACGCCCTGAAGATCTGGGACGGCGGTCTCGGTATCTGGGGCGCGGTCGCGCTCGGTGCGGTCGGTGCGTGGATCGGCGCTCGTCGACGCGGAATCCGCCTGCCCGCCTTCGGCGACGCCATCGCACCGCCGATCCTGTTGGCGCAGGCCATCGGTCGAGTCGGCAACTACTTCAATCAGGAGCTCTACGGTCGCGAGACCACCCTGCCGTGGGGTCTCGAGATCTACGAACGTCAGAACGCCGCCGGGTACTCCGACCCCGGGCTGATCGACGGCGTCTCCAACGGGGTCGTGGTCGCCGTCGTCCACCCGACCTTCCTCTACGAGCTGCTGTGGAACGTTCTCATCGTCGTCCTCCTCGTGGTCGTCGACCGATACTTCCGCATCGGACACGGCCGGCTGTTCGCGCTGTACGTCGCGGGCTACTGCCTCGGCCGGTTCTTCGTGGAACTGCTCCGCGACGACCGAGCCGCCGTCGCCAACGACATCGCGGGCATCCGGCCGAACCTGTTCACCGCGGCGCTGGTGTTCCTCGCCGCCGTCATCTACTTCGTGGTCGCGCCCAAGGGACGCGAACAGGGACTGGAGATGTACCACGACGACCGTGCCGCCGAACTCGCGGAACAGGGCGTGGCCGGCTACGTCGACGACTGGTACGACGAGGACGCCGAACCGGAGACCACGTCGACGGTCGTTGCCGGCGGGGTCGCGACGAGTGCGTCGGGGTCGTCGCTGTTCGAGGCCGACGGTCCGGACCGATCCGCCGGAACCCCGGTGGTCGACGACGAGGCCGTCGCGGGCGGCACCGCCGACGGCAGCGACGACAGCGATGACACCGTGTCCGCTGAAGCCGCGTCCGATGCGGCAGGGCCGGGCGCGACCGAGTCGGAGCCCGAGGAATCCGCACCGGCTGCGGACGCAGCGGAGCCGGAGACCGAGGTGTCGGACACCGCGACCTCGCCGGATACCGCGGTGGACGAATCGGATACCGATGGATCCGATGCTGCCGAGGCCACCGCCACCGACGACGACGCCACCGACAACGCCGACGCGCCCGACAACACCGCCACCGACAACGCCGACGCACCCGACAACACCGCCACCGACGCCGCCGTGGCCGACGACCCGGCAAGCGATGACGACCCGGCCGGCGACGATGACCCGGCCGGCGATGACGACCCGGTCGGCGATGACACGCCGGCCCCGGAGCCCGACACCGTCGACGAGGCCGGCGCCGACTCCGACACGAACGTGCCGGACGGTCCGGATTCCGTCGACCCGGTGGACCCCTGGGACGACGCGGATCCCGGCACCACCGGCGGGGGCAGGTCCTGAACCCTGGACCCTGCCACGGTCCGATCCGGGGACCTCGTGGCCGTGGTCGCCTTCATCACAGGTCTCGGCCGACGACTCCTCCCGGGGTGTTCGGCTAGGATCGGAATCTCACGGTGCGCGATCCCTCCGCCCGGTACCGACCGTTCCAGAGCACGCGATCAGCTCAACGGTTCTGACTCAGCCCGGTACCGATCTCGGCACGGTCGTTCGTACGCCGCGCAATGCTCCACGGGCCAGTGCTGTCCCAATGGACACTCAGCAGCGAACCGATCTCCGGTTCGAGTGGAGGTAGTGATGCTGTTTTCTGCGCTCCCGGCCAAGCAGGGTTTGTACGACCCGGAGGCCGAGGTCGACTCGTGTGGCGTCGCCATGGTCACCGACATCCACGGTCGCCGTTCGCATTCGATCGTCGCCGATGGTCTGCTCGCACTGGAGAACCTCGAGCACCGCGGTGCCGCCGGGGCGGAGACCAACAGCGGTGACGGTGCGGGAATCCTGATCCAGCTTCCCGACGAGCTGCTGCGCGCCACCGTCGACTTCGACCTCCCCGAGCCCGCCGCGGACGGGTCGAACGCCTACGCCGCGGGAACGTGCTTCCTGCCGATGGACCCCGACCTCCGCCGGGCCGCGATCGATCGGGTCGAGACCCTCGCCGCCGACGAGGGCATCACCGTCCTGGGCTGGCGTGATCTCCCCGTGGACCACGAACACGCCGACGTCGGCGGGACCGCCGTCGCATGCATGCCGTACATGATGCAGCTGTTCGTCACCGTCGACCCGGCCCCCGGTGCCGAACGGATCGCCGGGCTGGCCCTCGATCGATACATCTACCCGTTCCGCAAGCAGGCCGAACGGGTGACCGCGGACATCGAGGAGGCGGGTACCGGCCTGTACTTCCCGTCGCTGTCGAGTCGCACGATGGTCTACAAGGGCATGCTCACCACGATGCAGCTGCCGCTGTATTACGAGGATCTGCGAGATGACCGCTGCCTCAGCGCGATCGCCATCGTCCACTCGCGTTTCTCCACCAACACCTTCCCGTCGTGGCCGCTCGCGCATCCCTTCCGGTTCGTGGCGCACAACGGCGAGATCAACACCGTGCGCGGCAACCGGAACCGGATGCGGGCCCGCGAGGCCCTCCTCGAGACCGATCTGATCCCGGGAGATCTCAAGCGCGCGTTCCCGATCTGCACCCCCGAGGCCTCCGACTCGGCATCGTTGGACGAGGTCCTGGAACTGCTGCACCTCGGCGGCCGCGACGTCCACCACGCGGTGATGATGATGGTTCCCGAAGCGTGGGAGAATGTGCCGGACATGGACCCCCGTCGTCGGGCGTTCCTGCAGTTCAACGCATCGCTGATGGAGGCGTGGGACGGACCGGCGTGCGTCACCTTCACCGACGGCACGGTCGTCGGCGCGGTGCTCGACCGCAACGGCCTGCGCCCCGGCCGGTGGTGGCAGACACGCGACGGCCGCGTCATCCTCGCGTCCGAATCCGGTGTCCTGGACGTCCCGGTGGACGAGGTGATCAGCAAGGGCCGCCTCGAACCCGGTCGCATGTTCCTCGTCGACACCGCGCAGGGCCGGATCATCCCCGATGAGGAGCTCAAGAGTGAGCTGATGAACGCCGAGGCCTACGACGAGTGGTTGCACGCCGGGCTCCTCGACATCGCGACGCTGCCCGATCGGCCCGTCTTCCAGCCCAACCACGACACCGTCGTCCGCCGTCAGATCTCCTTCGGCTACACCGAGGAAGACCTGCGCGTGCTCCTGACCCCGATGGCGGCGTCGGGTTACGAACCGCTCGGGTCGATGGGCACCGACACCCCGGTCGCGGTCCTGTCGCAGCGGTCCCGGCTGCTCTACGACTACTTCGTCGAGCTGTTCGCCCAGGTCACCAACCCGCCGCTGGATGCGATCCGCGAGGAGATCGTCACGTCGATGAGTCGCGTCATGGGTCCGGAGCAGAACCTGCTCCGGCCGACCGCGGCGTCGTGCCGCCAGATCATGGTGCACTGGCCGGTGCTGGACAACGCCGAACTGGCCAAGCTCGTGCACATCGACGACGACGGCGACAATCCCGGTCTGTCGGCGAAGGTGCTCCGCGCACTGTACGAGGTGTCCGAAGGAGGCGCGGGTCTCGCGGCGGCCCTCGAGGATCTGCGCCGGCGGGCCAGTCAGGCGATCGCCGAGGGACACACGACCCTGGTGATCTCGGATCGGCTGACCGACTCCGAGCACGCCCCCATCCCGTCGCTGCTGGCCACCTCGGCCGTGCACCACCACCTGGTGCGTACCAAGGAGCGGACCAGGGTCGCGCTGGTGGTGGAGTCGGGCGACGCCCGCGAGGTCCACCACATCGCCACCCTCATCGGGTTCGGTGCGGCCGCGGTCAACCCCTACCTCGCGCTGGAGACGATCGAGGACCTGATCGCCGAGGGCGAGCTGACCGGCGTGACACGCGCCAAGGCGATCGGCAACTATCTCGAGGCGCTCGGCAAGGGAGTGTTGAAGGTGATGAGCAAGATGGGCATCTCCACCATCAGCTCCTACACCGCCGCACAGGCTTTCGAGGCCGTGGGATTGTCGTCGGAGGTGGTGCGGGAGTACTTCACCCGGACGGTCTCGCGCATCGAGGGCGTCGGACTCGACGAACTGGCCGAGGAGGTGCGTATCCGCCACCACCGGGCCTTCCCGGAGAATCCCACCGAGCAGGTCTACCGTCGGCTGGAGGTCGGCGGCGAATACCAGTACCGCCGTGAGGGCGAGCTCCACCTCTTCTCGCCCGAGACCATCTTCCTGCTGCAGCACGCCACCAAGACCGGCCGGGCCGAGATCTTCCGGAAGTACTCCGACGAGGTCGACCGGCTCTCGCGCGAGGGTGGCACCCTCCGCGGACTGTTCGAGTTCGATCTCGATGCGCGCGAACCGATCCCGCTCGACGAGGTGGAACCGGTCGAGGAGATCATGAAGCGCTTCAACACCGGCGCGATGAGCTACGGTTCGATCTCCGCGGAGGCGCACGAGACCATCGCGATGGCGATGAACAGGATCGGCGGCCGCTCGAACTCGGGGGAGGGCGGCGAGGACGTGGATCGTCTCTACGATCCCGAACGACGCAGTGCGGTCAAACAGGTCGCATCCGGCCGGTTCGGCGTGACGAGTGACTATCTGATCAACGCCACCGACATCCAGATCAAGATGGCGCAGGGAGCCAAACCCGGTGAAGGCGGCCAACTCCCGGCCTACAAGGTGTATCCGTGGATCGCCAAGACCCGGCACTCGACGCCGGGTGTGGCGTTGATCTCGCCACCGCCGCACCACGACATCTACTCGATCGAGGATCTCGCACAACTGATCCACGACCTGAAGAACGCGAACTCGCAGGCGCGCATCCACGTGAAGCTCGTCAGCGCGGTCGGTGTGGGGACGGTCGCGACCGGGGTGTCGAAGGCGCACGCCGACGTGGTCCTGATCTCCGGGCACGACGGCGGGACCGGCGCATCGCCCCTCACCTCCCTGAAGCACGCCGGTACGCCGTGGGAGATCGGCCTCGCCGACGCCCAGCAGACGTTGATGCTCAACGGCCTGCGCGACCGCATCACGGTGCAGTGCGACGGTGCGCTGCGCACCGGCCGCGACGTCATCACCGCGGCCCTGCTCGGAGCCGAGGAGTACGGCTTCTCCACCGCGCCCCTGATCGTCGCGGGGTGCATCATGATGCGTGTGTGCCACCTGGACACGTGCCCCGTCGGCGTCGCGACACAGAATCCGCAGCTCCGGTCGCGGTTCACCGGACAGGTGGACCACCTGGTGAACTTTTTCCGGTTCATCGCCGAAGACGTCCGGGAGTACCTGGCGCGGTTGGGCTATCGCACTCTCGACGATGCGATCGGGCAGTCACAGCGACTGCATACCGACACCGCGGTGGCGCATTGGAAGTCCGCGGGCCTCGACTTGAGCCCGATCTTCCGCAAGGTGGCGGACAAGGGCCCGAGTCGCCGGGTGCGGGGCCAGGAACACGGCCTCGACCGTGCGCTCGACCAAACCCTGATCCAGCTCGCCGAGGGCGCACTCGAGGACGCGCACCCGGTGACCCTGGAACTACCGGTGCGCAACGTGAACCGGACGGTCGGCACGCTCCTCGGTTCGGAGGTGACGCGTCGGTACGGGGCCGACGGCCTCGCCGATGACACGATCACGGTTCGGCTCCATGGCTCGGCCGGACAGTCGCTGGGTGCATTCCTGCCGCCCGGCGTCACGATCCGGTTGACCGGTGACACCAACGACTACGTCGGAAAGGGGCTGTGCGGCGGCAAGATCATCGTCGCCCCCAACCCCGATGCGCTGTTCGTCGCCGAAGACCAGGTCATCGCCGGCAACACGATCCTCTACGGCGCGACATCGGGTGAGGTGTATCTCAGAGGCCGTGTGGGTGAACGGTTCTCGGTACGCAACTCCGGCGCGACGGCCATCGTCGAAGGGGTGGGCGATCACGCCTGCGAGTACATGACCGGCGGCCGGGTGGTCGTCCTCGGGCCGACCGGACGGAACCTCGCGGCGGGCATGTCCGGTGGTATCGCGTTCGTGCACGATCTCGATCAGGCGAAGGTGAACATGGCCATGGTCGAACTCCTGCGTCCCGACCCGGAGGACCTGGCCTGGCTCAAGCGCACCGTCGCGACGCACACCGAACTGACCGGTTCCGCGATCGGCGCGTCGATCCTGGCCGACTGGCCCCGACGCTGCCTCGCGTTCACCAAGGTGATGCCCACCGATTACAAGCGTGTCCTCGACGCGGCCCGGATGGCCGAAGCCGAAGGACGCGACGTCGATTCAGCGATCATGGAGGCGGCACGTGGCTGATCCGCGCGGATTCCTGGAAGTCCCGAAGAAAGAGGCGAAGTACCGGCCCGTCGCCGAACGGGTCCACGACTGGGACGACGTCTACGAGCACGCCGACAACCCGATCAAGGTTCTCGACGAGGTCAGCGGGCAGGCCCGCCGCTGTATGGACTGCGGTATCCCGTTCTGCCACTCCGGCACCGCCGGGTGCCCGCTCGGCAACCTCATCCCGGAGTGGAACGACCTGGTCCGGCGCGGCCGGTGGGATGCGGCGAGCAGCAGGCTCCACGCGACCAACAACTTCCCGGAGTTCACCGGGATGGTGTGCCCCGCGCCGTGCGAGGCCGCATGCGTGCTGTCGATCTCCGAACCGGCCACCGGCGGCAGCGTGACCATCAAGCGCATCGAGAAGACGATCGCCTACGAATCGTGGGCCGAGGGCATTATCGGGCCCGAGCGTCCCGAGTCCACCACCGGCAAGTCGGTGGGGGTCGTCGGGTCCGGCCCGGCGGGACTCGCTGCGGCACAACAGCTCACCCGGGCCGGCCACGATGTCACCGTCTACGAGCGCGACGACCGTCTCGGTGGGTTGCTGCGTTACGGCATCCCGGAGTACAAGCTGCAGAAGTCCGACATCGACCGGCGCATCGCCCAGATGCGCGCGGAGGGAACGACGTTCGTGACCAACTGCGACGTGGGGACGGACCTGTCGGTCGCCGACCTGCGCGCGACCCACGACGCGGTGGTGCTGGCCATCGGTGCGATGGAGGCGCGCGACAACCCGGTGCCGGGTCGGGAACTGAACGGCATCCACCTCGCCATGGAGCATCTCGTGCCCGCCAACAAGGAGTGCGAGGGCGACGGCCCGGCGGCCATCACCGCGGCGGGCAAGCACGTCGTGATCATCGGCGGCGGCGACACCGGAGCCGACTGTCTGGGTACGGCGCACCGCCAGGGTGCGGCCTCGGTCGTGCAACTCGATTACAACCCAGAACTGCCCGGGGAGCGCGACGACGAACGGTCGCCGTGGCCTACGTGGCCGCTCATCATGCGGACCTCCAGCGCGCACGACGAGGGCGGAGATCGGTTGCACCAGGTCGCGGTGCAACGGTTCGAGGGTGACGACGCAGGCAACGTCACGACCATGGTGCTCGCCGAGGTGGAGGTGATCCGGGACGCCGACGGTCGCCGGGAGATCACGCCGGTGAGTGAGGAATTCGAGATCCCTTGTGAGCTGGCGTTGTTCGCGATCGGCTTCGCCGGCGTGCGCGGCGGCCCGCTGCTGACCGGACTGGAGATCGAACCGAACCGTCGCGGCGTCATCTCGTGCGGGAGTGACTGGCAGACCGACGCACCGGGCGTCTTCGTCTGCGGTGACGCCCACCGCGGCGCCTCGCTGGTGGTGTGGGCGATCGCGGAGGGCCGGTCGACCGCGCGTGCGGTGGACGAGTTCCTCGTCGGCGAATCGGATCTGCCCTCACCGGTCCGGCCGGCATCCCTGCCGCTGTCCGTCCGCTGATCGCCCTGGCGCCCCGCGGTCTCCGCCGAACACGCGCGGCCGCAACAAGTTAAGTAAATTTCATACTCGGCGGTAGCGGCCCGCCACCAGCGGTAACAGTTGGTGGCGGGCCGATGAGGAGTCGACGGCGACATGGAGATGCACCCTCGAGGAGGACTAAGGTGTTCTTGTGACACGCCGAACCAAGATCGTTTGCACCCTGGGCCCGGCCACCGCGAGCGACGAGCGTCTGAAAGAGCTCGTCGAAAGCGGCATGGACGTGGCCCGAATGAACTTCAGCCACGGTACGCATGAGGACCATGCGGCCGTCTATGCGCGCGTCCGCAAGGCGTCGGACACCACCGAGAAGGCCGTCGGCGTCCTCGCCGATCTCCAGGGACCCAAGATCCGGCTCGGCCGTTTCGACGGCTGCGACGGCTCGACCGTCTGGGAGACCGGCGAACAGGTACGCATCACCATCGACGACGTCGTGGGTGACCACGATCGGGTCTCGACCACCTACAAACAACTCGCCGAGGACGCGAGCCCCGGAGATCGGCTGCTCGTCGACGACGGCAAGGTCGGCCTCGCGGTGTCCGCGGTCGAGGGCAACGACGTCGTGTGCACCGTGACCGAGGGTGGACCGGTCAGCAACAACAAGGGACTCTCGCTTCCCGGGATGAGTGTCTCGGTGCCCGCGATGTCGGAGAAGGACATCGCCGACCTCGAATTCGCGCTTGGGCTCGGCGTGGACATGGTCGCGCTGTCCTTCGTGCGCAGTCCGTCCGACATCGAACTGGTCCACGAGGTGATGGATCGCGTGGGCCGCCGGGTCCCGGTCATCGCGAAACTCGAGAAGCCCGAGGCCATCGAGAACCTCGAGGCCATCGTCCTCGCCTTCGACGCGATCATGGTCGCCCGTGGCGACCTGGGCGTCGAGCTACCGCTCGAGCAGGTACCGCTGGTGCAGAAGCGGGCCATCCAGATGGCCCGCGAGAACGCCAAGCCGGTCATCGTCGCCACGCAGATGCTCGACTCCATGATCGAGAACTCGCGCCCGACCCGCGCCGAGGCATCCGACGTCGCCAACGCGGTCCTCGACGGCGCCGACGCGGTCATGCTGTCGGGGGAGACCTCGGTGGGCAAGCATCCGCTCGAGACGGTGCGCACCATGGACCGCATCTGCCGCGCGGTCGAGACCGGCCCCCGCGACGTTCCGCCGCTGTCCCACGTGCCGCGCACCAAGCGCGGCGTCATCTCCTACGCTGCGCGCGACATCGGCGAACGCCTCGAGGTGAAGGCGCTGGTGGCGTTCACGCAGTCCGGCGACACCGTTCGCCGGCTGGCACGTCTGCACTCGCGACTGCCGCTGCTGGCATTCACCCCCACACAGGCGGTACGCAGCCAGCTCGCCCTGAGCTGGGGCACCGAGACGTTCATCGTCGACCACGTCGACACGACCGACCACATGATCGACCAGGTCGACCATCAGCTGCTGCGTATCGGCCGCCTCAGCGAGGGCGACGTCGTGGTGATCGTCGCCGGCGCACCGCCCGGGACGGTCGGTTCGACCAACCTCATCCACGTGCACCGGATCGGCGAGCAGGACCACTGAGGTCGTCCGCTCCGGCTCGGGGCGGTGCACGACGCCGTCGCGGCCGGGTTCGAGACACACCATTAGGGTGTGAGGCATGACCGTGGAACAGGCCGGCGATCTCGGCAAGCTGCTCGCGTTGCTCGACGTCGAACGTCAGGGCGAGGACCTGTTCATCGGGCACCATCCCGAACAGGTCACCGCCAGGACGTTCGGCGGGCAGTTGCTCGGACAGGGGGTTGTCGCGGCGGCGCGCAGCCTGAGCCGCGGCAACCCGCCCATCCACGCCCTGCACGCGCACTTCATCCGCGGCGGTGACGTCACCAAACCGATGGAGTATCACGTTGATCGGTTCCGCGACGGGAGGTCGTTCGCCAATCGCCAGGTGACGGCGAAGCAGGACGGCGAAGAGATCTTCACGATGCTGGTCGCCTTCCAGGACAACACGTCCGGGCTCGAACACGCGGTGGAGATCCCGAACGTGCCCTACCCGGAGGAATTGCCCACTCTCGGTGAGCATTTCAAGGGTTACGAAGACCGCATCGCCACCTTTGTGAATGCGTTGCACCCCATCGACATCCGCTTCGCGAACGATCCGAGCTGGAAGGCGAAGGACGCGGGGGAGAAGCTGACCGACAACCGGGTGTGGATGAAGGCCGACGGCACGATGCCCGACGACCCCGTGATGCACGTCGCCGCAATGTGTTACGCCTCGGACACCACGGTGCTCGACTCGATCATCACCACCCACGGCCTCTCCTGGGGCATGGATCGGTTGTTCGCCGCGACCGTCAATCACTCGATGTGGTTCCACCGCGAGTTCCGGTTCGACGACTGGCTGCTCTACGCGACCCGGTCGCCGGTCGCCACCGGGTCACGCGGAATGGGCTCGGGTCGATTCTGGATGCGCGACGGCACTCTCGCGACATCGGTCGTGCAGGAGGCGCTCATCAAGTACTTCCCGCCCAAGAAGTGACCCTGCAGGTCTGAGGGGGAGCTGATGGACCAGGGGAGAACCACCGCCGAACCGCCACACCGAGCCGCCCACGAGATGTGGCTCGACCCCGGTCCGGCGCTGCCGCGGCGGACGTGGCAGCGGCGCACGCGGGTTCCGGTCATCGTCACGACCTCGATCGCGATGATCGTCTTCGCGGTCATCGTGGGAGTCGCAGTCATCGCCGGCCTCCTGACGACGCCGGTGTTCACGGCCAAGGGCGGGGTGGTCGCGGACTGTTCGACCGAGGTCGCCGCGGTGCCGGGTGGGGGCACGCTGGCCCGCGGCGCGCCGGTCCTCCTCTACGACGCCGCCGGCGGCCAGGTGGCCACGACCACGCTGTCGGTGTTCCTCCGGGCCGACGACGGTTGCCGGCTCACCTTCGAGGTGAGCGGTGTCGAGTACACCGACGCCGGTTATGTGGTGACCGTCGGGGACGCCGACGATCGTTTCTCGGAATCGATCTCGACCGCCGCCCTCCAGCAGGGCGCGGTCCTCCGGCCACTGGGCTGAGACACCGGATCGCGGACGAAACCCGACAATCCACGCGTCCGCCGACACCGCTCCGCGAGACGCCCGTGCGGTTGTCCGGACACCGGGTGAACGGCGGGTTAAACTGCGCCGGATCATCATCGGAGTTCCCGAACCCGTTGCGGCGGCCGGAACCTCGATGACACCGATCGGCGATGGTGAACCGGGATGCCCGTCGTGGCGTCCGTAGCGAGGAGAGTGCGTGGAGTACAGCATCGACTGGGGCAACGAGGTGTGGGCCAGTCTGAAATGGTTGGCCATCGCGTTCGCGATCTCCGCCGTGGCGGTCCTCGTGATCGGTTATCTGCTGGTCCGGTTCAGCAGATGGGGTCGCCCGCTGTGGCGGGTCATAGGCGGGTTCTTCACCGGACGCGATACGCGGGTTGCGGCCTGGGGTCTCGCCGTCGTGCTCACTCTGCTGGCACTGCTCGGTGTGCGTGTCACAGTGTTGTTCTCGTACTTCAGCAACGATTTGTTCACCTCTCTCCAGACAGCAGGTGAGGGTTTAGCCGCCGGCGGGCCCCAAGGGGCAGAGATGCTCGAGGTAGGGGAGCAGGCCTTTTGGCATTCGATGGCTGTGTTCGGCATTCTCGCGACCATCCATGTGGTTCGCACGATGGTCGAGATCTACGTCGGTGCTGCGTTCGAGATCCGGTTACGCTACTGGCTCACCGAAGGAGCCACCGCGGACTGGATGGCAGGCCGCGCGTTCTACCGGAATCGTTTCGTGGACCTGAGCGCAGGGTTGCTGCGCCGCAGGCGGTTCGGGCGTGGAAAATCTGATCCGCATCGCAAGTCGGTCGACATCCACCCGGGTGTGGACAACCCCGACCAACGTATCGAGGCCGACATCACCACTGTTGTGTCATCGGGTTCGTCGTTGTTCTGGGGCGGTGGTGGGTCGTCGACAAACGGTGTCCTTCCGGCGTGTGCGTCGATCGTGTCGTTTGCGATCGTGCTCTGGGGCCTGTCCGGCCCGCTGACAGTTTTCGGTGTCGAGATCCCGCGAATGATGATGTGGCTTGTGCTGGTCTACGTTCTCATCGCCAGCGTGGTCGCCTTCGCGATCGGCCGACCGCTGATCCGACTGAATTTCTGGCGCGAACGCCTGACCGCGAACTTCCGTTACGCACTGGTCCGGGTTCGCGATGGCGCCGAGAACGTCGCCTTCTACAGTGGCGAGCGCGTCGAACACAACAACTTGATGACCCGCTTTCGTGCCGTCGTCAAAAACTTCTGGCAGATCATCTACGTCCAGCTGGCCTTTGTCGGCTGGAACTTCAGTATCACCCAACTGTCGGTTGTCTTCCCGTACCTTGTGCAGGCGCCGCGCTTCTTCGACGGGCAGATCAAACTCGGCGACGTATCGCAGACGTCGTCGGCTTTCGCCGAGATGCACGACGCGCTCTCGTTCTTCCGGAACGCCTATGACGATTTCACTGTCCTGCGCGCGTCGATCATCCGTCTCGACGGACTCGCCGACGCCGATTCGCGCTCGCGTGACCTGCCCGAGGTGACGACCGTGGATCGGGAACGCGCCGTAGCGTTGTCGGACATCGACGTCAAGACTCCGACGGGCGACGATCTCATCAGTGCGCTCACCCTGTCACTCGCTCCCGGCGCAGCCCTCGTCGTCAAGGGACGGTCGGGGTCGGGCAAGACCACGTTGCTTCGCGGCCTGGCCGGATTGTGGCCGTTCATCGATGGCGAGTTCGCCCGGCCGCCAGGCGAACACACCCTGTTCCTGTCGCAGATGCCCTACATCCCGCTGGGGGACCTGCGGACCGCGGTCGCCTACCCGGCGCTACCCGACGACGTCGGGGACGAGGCCATCAAGGCGGCGCTGGAGAAGGTGTTCCTCCCGCACCTCGTCGGCCGGCTCCACGATGAGGAGGACTGGGTCAAGGTGCTCTCGCCGGGCGAGCAGCAGCGCGTAGCGTTCGCTCGTATCCTCCTCACCCGTCCGCAGGCCGTGTTCATGGACGAGGCGACCTCGGCGGTCGACGAGGGTCTGGAGTTCTCGCTGTACTCGCTGATCCGCACGGAGCTGCCGGAGACGATTCTGGTCTCGGTCAGTCACCGCAGCACGACCGATCAGCATCACACGGACCTGCTCGAACTGACTGGCGGCGGAGGCTGGAACCTCGAGTCGCTGACACACGGTCCTTCGCTCGACAAACAGTTCTGATCTGGGATTTTTGCCAACCGGTTACCGTTCGGCGGAACCGGTCGTGACACCCGTCCTCACTCGCTACTGTGACGTACGACACATCACTCCGGCAAGTCGAGGACTCTCATGACCGCTGCAGAGACCATCACGTTTCCCCACCAGACCGGCGTCGCCGTCGCGACGCTTCCCGCCGCGTTCCAGCAGACGATCACCGTGCGCCCCGACGCCATCGCGCTCCGCACCGTCGGCGGGTCGCAGGAGATCACCTGGGCCGAGTACGCGCGCCGGGTGGAGGCCATCGCCGGGGGTCTCGCGGCGTTGGGCGTCAAGCGCGGCGACACCGTCGGGATCATGCTGACCAACCGTCCGGAGTTCCATCTGGTGGACGCCGCCGCGCTCCACCTCGGCGCGATTCCGTTCTCGATCTACAACACGAGTTCGCCGGAACAGATCGAGTATCTCTTCGGGAACGCGGAGAACTCCGTCGTCGTCACCGAGCAGGTGTTCCTCCCAGTGCTCACCGCAGCGAACACCGCGGTGTCCAGGACGGTCGTCGTCGACGGAGTGGCCACGGGTGCCGTCTCACTCGCCGACGTCGAACAGACGCCGGCGCCGGAGGGTTTCGACTTCACCGCGTCGTGGCAGGCGGTGCAGCCCGACGACCTGGCCACCCTGATCTACACCTCGGGTACCACAGGTCCGCCCAAGGGTGTCGAGATCACCCATCGCAACATCGTCGCCGAGATGGCTGCGCTCGCCGAGATCGTGCAGGCGGGTTTCGACGACCGTGCCATCTCGTACCTGCCCGCGGCGCACATCGCCGACCGCGTGTCGTCGCACGCGGCCAACATGATGCGCGGTATCCAGATCACCACTGTGCCCGATCCCCGCGAGATCGCCGCCGCACTTCCCGACGTTCACCCGACCTTCTTCTTCGGCGTGCCGAGGGTGTGGCAGAAGATCCGCGCGGGCATCGAGGCCAAGCTGGCCGAGGAGTCCAGTCCGGTGAAGAAGGCGCTCGCGGGCTGGGCGTTCGGAGTCGGGGCGTCGACGGCGCAGGCTCGGGTCGAGGGCAAGAAATCGGGTGGCCTCGCGCACGGCCTCGCGGACCGTCTGGTGTTGCACAAGGTCCGCACGGCACTGGGGCTGGATCAGGTCTCCTTCGCCGGCTCGGGTGCCGCCGCGATTCCGCCCGAGGTCCTGAAATTCTTCCTGGGACTCGGTATCCCGGTGCTCGAGGTCTGGGGGATGTCGGAGACAACCGGCGTCTCGACGATGACGACCAGCGACAATCTCCGGATCGGTACCGTGGGCACTCCGGTACGCGGCATGGAGGTGAAACTCGCCGACGACGGTGAACTCCTCGTCCGGGGGCCGGTGGTGATGCGCGGTTATCGCAAACAGCCCGACAAGACCGCCGAGACCATCGATGCCGACGGATGGCTGTCGACGGGTGACATCGCGACGATCGACGACGACGGGAATGTCACCATCGTGGACCGCAAGAAAGAACTCATGATCAACGAGTCCGGAAAGAACATGTCGCCCACCAATATCGAGAACGCGATGAAGGCGGCGTCGTCGCTCATCGGTCAGGTGGCCGCGATCGGCGACGCCCGGCCCTATGTGTCGGCACTCGTGGTGCTCGATCCGGATGCCGCCGCCGCGCGTGCCAAGAAGCTCGATCTCTCCGGCGCCGATCTGACCGAGTTGTCCTCACATCCTGAGGTGGTGGACGAGGTTGCGGTGGCAATTCGTGCCGGGAATCAGTCACTGTCCCGCGTGGAGCAGGTCAAGCGTTTTACGATCGTGCCGACCGCCTGGGACCCCGGCGGCGACGAGCTCACCCCGACGATGAAGTTGCGCCGCAAGCCGATTGCGATAAAGTACGCGAACGAGATCGGTGAGCTGTATCAGGTGCAACCCGGACGGTCGGTGGTCGACCTGCGGTCGTGATCGGGGCCTCGATGAGGTCACATCGCCGGCATGAGACAGGGAGAAGGAATTGGACGACCAAGCAGGTGTCGACCAGACGGCCGATCGCGAACTCGGACCCATCGACTACATCGTGGTCGAGTGGACGGGCAAGCAGCCGACTGGTGAGGCACTTCCACATCTGATCGATCTGATCGACCGCGGGATCGTGCGGCTGATCGACATCGTCTTCATCACCAAGGACGCCGACGGAACAGTCGCCCGGCTCGAGATCAACTCCCTCGGCGCGGATTTCGCGATCTTCGACGGCGCGGCGACCTCCTTGCTCGACGATTCCGACCTCGCGGAGGCGGCCACGGTGATCGATCCGGGGTCGAGCGCGGCGGTCCTCGTGTGGGAGAACGCATGGGCTGCTCCGTTCGCCACGGCCGTCCGAAAAGGGGGTGGACAGCTCGTCGCTTCGGGACGGATACCGGTGAACGCCTTGCTCGCCCAACTCGATGCCGCCGACGCGGCGACCCCGGCCGCGCCGACCGCGTAGCCGCCACCTCGACAACCGACCTGAATCTCGAGAGGACAGAACATGCCAGGACTTCTTCGCGGTGTCGCCCGCACCGCGGTCATCTCCGGCACCGCGACAGCGGTGAGCAACCGGGTGTCCCGTCGCCAGGCCAGCCGGTGGGCACAACAAGGTGCCGCACAGGACCCGCAGCAGCAGTATGCCCAGCCCCAGTACTCCCAGCCGCCTCAACAACCGCCCCAGCAAGCGCCCACGCCGAGCCCGACGGACACGATCTCGGCGCTCAAGGAGCTCGGCGCGCTCTACCAGCAGGGCATCCTCACCGAGGCCGAGTTCGCCGCGCAGAAGGCGAAGATCCTGGGGACCTGAAGTTCGCCGCTGCCCAGTGGGAAGCAGGTTCGCGGCCACCGCAGGGGCACTCACGACTCGTGCGTGAGTGCCTCCGCGTCGTCGATCTGCTCGAGGGCGTCCGTGCGCGACATGTCTTTCAGTGCGACCCCGGATCGTCCGAGTCGGCGGGCGCCGTCGATGAGTGCGGCCGTCGTCCGTGCGGCGACGTCGTACTGCAGGCCGTCGGGTGGGTGGATGTTGGAGATGCAGTTGCGATCCGAGTCGGCCCGCCCCGGCCGGGGGAGATGGGTGAGGTAGATTCCCAGGCTGTCAGCGACCGACAGGCCGGGACGTTCGCCGATGATCACGATGAGGGTGGTGACGCCGAGGGCCTCGCCGATGTGGTCGCCGAGGGCGACGCGTGCCTCGGTCGCGATGACCGGCGGCGCGATGGAGTAGCGGCCGTCGAACTGTCGCAGCAGGGCCGCGACGAGGCCGTGGCCGTGGTCGGCGAGAGCCCGCGGCGACAGTCCGTCGGCCAGCACGATCCCGATCTCGGTGTCGGCGCGCGGCACCTGCGAGAGGTCGTCGGGTACCCGGCCCAGATCCGGCCGGCGCAGGTACTCGCTGCGTGTCGCCGCCCGACTGGTGACCACGATCGGGGCATCGAGATCGAGATCGAGTTCGCCGATGCCACGGGCGAACTCGTCGACGTCGAGCGGTTCGTGCACGGCGTCGCGCGCAAGTGCATGGGCGGCCTGGAATTCGAGGACCCGCCGCGACGGAAGCGAATTGCCCGCGCGGCCGAGTCCGATACGAGCTTGGGTCGTCCGGCGCAGCTCGGCCCACGGGTCGGGGTGCTGCGCCTCGTCGGCGGATGCGGGCCGGTCCGCGGTCATCGCCCGGCCGTCAGTGGTAGCAGGGGAGACTCGCCGGGGTCCACCGGTAGAACCCGACCGTCGCCATCGGTCATGCCGAGTCGGGCCAGCCACGACTCGAACTCGGGAGCGGGCCGAAGGTGCAGTGCCTCACGCACGTAGAGAGCGTCGTGAAACGACAGGCTCTGATAGCCGAGCATCACATCATCCGCCCCGGGCACGGCGATGACGAACGCGGCCCCGGCGACGCCGAGCAACGTGAGGAGCGTGTCCATGTCGTCCTGGTCGGCTTCGGCATGGTTGGTGTAGCAGACGTCGACGCCCATCGGGAGCCCGAGCAGCTTGCCGCAGAAGTGATCTTCGAGTCCGGCACGGATGATCTGTTTGCCGTCGTACAGGTATTCGGGACCGATGAACCCGACGACGGTGTTGATCAGCAGTGGTTTCAGCACGCGCGCCACCGCGTACGCGCGGCTCTCCAGGGTCTGCTGGTCGACCGGTTTGCCGCCGACGCCGAGGTGCGCGCCGGCCGAGAGTGCCGATCCCTGACCGGTTTCCAGGTACATCACGTTGTCGCCCACGGTTCCGCGACGCAGTGACCGTGCCGCCTCGTCGGCGTCGCGCAGGATGTCCAGCGTCACCCCGAATCCCTTGTTGGCGCCCTCGGTACCCGCGATCGACTGGAACACGAGGTCGACGGGTACACCCTGCTCGATGAGGTCGACGGTGGTCGTGACATGGGAGAGCACACACGATTGCATCGGGATCTCGAAACGCTGCCGGATGTCGTCGAGCATGTGGAGCAGGTCCGCGGTCGCTCGCGGTGAGTCCGACGCCGGGTTGATCCCGATGACCGCGTCGCCACATCCCATCAAGAGCCCGTCGAGGGTGGCCGCGGCGATACCCCGGGGATCGTCGGTGGGGTGGTTGGGTTGCAGGCGCGTGGCGATCCGGCCGGGCAGTCCGATGGTGGTGCGGAAGGCCGACGTCACCCTCGCCGCGGCGGCCACCAGGATCAGGTCCTGGTTCCGCATGATCTTCGACGCTGCTGCGACCATCTCCGGCGTCAGTCCGGGGGCGATCCGGGAGAGCCGATCGGCGGCGTCGGCGCGTGGGGCGATCTCCAACAGCCAGTCCCGGAACCCGCCGACAGTCAGGTGGGCGATCTCGGCGAACGCGGCCCGGTCATGGGTGTCCACGATGAGTCGGGTCACCTCGTCGGATTCATACGGCACCAGGGGTTCGTCAAGGAACCGGCTCAGCGGTACGTCAGCGAGTTGCCATGCGGCAGCTGCTCGTTCGGCATCGGACTCCGCGGCGCAACCGGCGAGCTCGTCTCCCGACCGGCGCGGCGTCGCCTTCGCCATCAGCTCGACGAGGCCGTCGAACTCATGGGTGGTGCCGGCGATGGTCTGGTGGTACCTCATCGAATACTCCGGCCCCCAGGGACGTGGTCGCGCATCATGGTCCCCGAAGTCTAGGTTCGGTGTCGAAGAGGCGCACGCCGAACGCGGACGGGGCCGTCGGCGCGCCTCGACCGCCGCAGCGGGTCGGGGACGGCGATGACGGACCGGTTGGCCTCCGGGCCCGGCGCGTTCCTCACGCTGTGAGATCCGCCGTGTGGAACGCGCCGTGGCGATCACGGTGTCGCGTCGCCGGAGCCTTCGATCTTGAAGCCGACCTTCAGCGTCACCTGGAAGTGGGCGATCTGACCGTCTTCGATGTGGCCGCGGGTCTCGGTGACCTCGAACCAATCGAGATGGTTGACGGTCGACGAGGCGCGGGTGATCGCATTCCGGATGGCGTCATCGGTGCCGGAGGCCGAGGACCCGACGACTTCGATGACTCGATACACGTTGTCCGACAAGGGAACCGCTCCAATCATGAGAACCTTCGGGCGTGGGGTGCGGTGGGTCCGCAGCGCGGACGGCCGCTCCTCCTGTCTACCCCTAAGATCGAGAGGTGACCAGTGAATCGGTAAACCGGAACGTCTCCGCGAGGTGCCCGTGTCTGTCGGGTCTGGTCCTCGGCGACTGTTGCGGACCCGTTCTCGCCGGTGAGCGCCCCGCACCGACCGCCGAGGCCTTGATGCGTTCGCGTTTCACCGCTTTCGCGCTCGGAGATCGGAACCATCTGCTGGTCAGCTGGCATCCCGACACCCGCCCCGACACGCTGGATCTGGACGAGTCGACGCGCTGGTATCGCCTCGACATCGAGTCGACAGCTGCCGGATCACCCTTCGACGTCGAGGGCGAGGTGACCTTCACCGCGTATTACCGACGAGGACCGGAACCGGGATCGCTGCACGAGCGCAGTCGTTTCACGCGACTCGATGGTCGATGGGTCTACCTGGACGGGATCGTCGACTGACGAACACTCAGGCGTCGGCGAAATCCCAGAACTGCAGCCACGTCACGCTGGCGAAGACCGTCAGGCATATCAGGTAGAGCGCCAGGATCGTGCCCGCTCCGGCGATGTTGCTGCGCCAGTTGTTCCCGTCGACCGGATCGAGGAACCGCCGGAAGGGGCGGGACGCCCACGGCATCAGCCACCACTGCATGAGCGAGACGCTGACCACCTGACTCAGCCACAGCGCCAGCCACGGTTCCGCGCCGAGGCGATCGAGGGTCGGGCCGAGGAACCTCGAGAGTGTCATCACCGTCGGGTACAGCACCAGCAGCACCATCATCGCCGACTTCCAGTTCGGCGTCTGCAGTATCCGGCCGCGGTCGGTGCGCACGGTGGTGCCGAAGGCCGTCGTGCTGGCCATCGTCTCGAAATCGTGGGTGAGACTCGAACGCAGCCCGGCGAGGGCTTCGCTGCGTCGGCTCGACGACACCCAGGCCGCCAGCTGACGGTCCGTGCGAAACCGCAACACCGACAGCGACGTCTCGCGTTCGTCGTCGACGAACAGGGCGGTGCCCTCGTAGCCGCCGAAGCCGCTTGCCGCATCGGTCAACACGTGTTGCGCCGCGACGAAGTCGCCGACCGCGCCGGCGACGATGTCGTGCCGGAACGCGCCGACTCCGGGCGGCGGCGACTGTCCGTCGACGAGCTCGAGGACGGGCGTCGCCGGTAGCCAACCGCGCGCTCGTCCGGCCTCGAGCGCAGACCGGTGTCCCGGACCGGCGAGCCACCGGTCCAAGGCGTCCTCGTCGACGAACGTGGCCGCGACCGCCGGATCGAAATGTCCGTCGGTCACCGCCGATATCGCGACGCCCAGGCAGCCGGCGGAATCGGTTGCCGAGGCGGCCAGCGTCGCGGCCCACTCCGCGAAATCGCCGTTGGTGCCGGCGTGGAAGACCGACACCGCGATGATCGCGGTGGTGCCTGCGGTGTCGGTGGCGTCGTGTGTGGTGACGATCGTCTCCTGCCGGCGAGTGTTCCGGTGGCCGGTCAGACGGTGACCCGACGCCCCTGGACGTAGACCTCGGCGATGGATGATTCGCGGAGGCCCATCAACAGGCCGAACAGGGTCTGGTCGCGAGCGAGATCGGCATCGTCGGAACGGACGGCGTTGTCCAGCGTCGACTTCAGGGCGTCCACGGGTTCGATGACGAGGAAATCGGCCTCCTTGCCCTGATCGAAGTTGCCGAAGCGGTCCTCCATGTCGAGCGCGCGGGCGCCCCCGACGGTTCCGATGAACAGCATCTCGGCCGGGTGCATCGACACCCCGGCGTCTCCGGGTTCGGTGATGTGCTGCTTGAACGCGTCGCCGAGGACGCGCGGGATCAGCCATTCGTCGCCGCCGCCGAAATCGGTTCCGGCGGAGATGTTCACACCCGCCGCAACCGTGCGCTTCCACGGCATCGTGCCCGACCCGAGGAACAACTGGGACACCGGACAGTGCGAGATCGAGGTGCCGGTCTCGGCCATGCGCGCCAGCTCCGCATCCTGGCAGTGCACGCAGTGCGCGAGGATGGTCCGCGGACCGAGCAGGCTCTTGCCGCCGACCTGCGATCCGGGCAGGAACTTGCCGTCGTAGGTGTCGAGGTAGGAGTCGACCTGGTAGACCTCCTTGGTGGTGTCGACCTCCCCGGTTCCGGGTCGGTTGTTCTCGTTGAGGTGGCTGTGGACGTAGACGCCTCGGTCCCGGT
The DNA here is from genome assembly GCF_001698225.1 of Gordonia terrae. NCBI lineage: Bacteria > Bacillati > Actinomycetota > Actinomycetes > Mycobacteriales > Gordoniaceae > Gordonia > Gordonia terrae. Next base: position 3,361,908 of record NZ_CP016594.1, on the reverse strand, counting down.
ATTCGTCGTACAGGTCGCCGAGGTTCTTCAGCGTCTCGGTGGTCACCGACAGGGAGAACCGCGGCACGATCGCGACGTGCAGCAACGCGGTGCGGTAGTCGCCGGTGTCGGCGGCGTGCCACTTGTCGATCTCGGCCCTGGTGAGGCGGATCGCCTCTTCCTCCGAGGTCAGCAGCGGCTTGGCGGTGTCACCACCGACGGTCTGGATTCCGCGGCCGGCCACGATACGCAGTCCGGCCTTCTGGGTCTCGGTGAACAGGGAGTCCTGGGCGTGGGGGAAGGCGGAACCGAACACCATCATGGCGGTCGTCCCCGCGGCGACCCGACGGCTGGTGAACTCGACCGCGGCGGCCTGGGCGAATTCAGGGTCGGCGAACTTGGATTCGGACGGGAAGATGCAGAGATTGAGCCATTCGAGCAGCTGCCCGCCGCCGTAGGAGTCGCCGGCGTAGGTCTGCGGGAAGTGGATGTGGGTGTCGACGAAACCCGGGATGAGGTACCCGCCGGGGTGGTCGTGGGACTCCGCCGATGCGAATTCGTCCGGGACATCGGCTTTCTCGCCGGCGAACTTGACCGTGCCGTCGTCGCCGACGACCAGCGCCCCGTCGGGTATCGAGACGAGTGCGTCGACCGCCTCGGTGACGGCAGGACTGCCGGCCAGATGGAAGATGTGCCCGTAGTGGACGGTGTCGGTCATCGGTGCTCCTCGGTTGATGTGGTGCGGTCGTTGCGTTCGGGAGGTCAGAGGCGTTGTGGGTCGGTGAGTCTCGGCGTCTGAGGGAAGGTAGGGTGTTCGGTTCGGTGTCGGGCCGACGTCGCCCACCCGAGGAGGAGGACCCCGGCCAGTCCGCAGCCGGCGTACAGCCAGCCCAGCGGAGCGGGAGAGGTCTCAGGGAGGACGCCCACGAGGGTCAGCGCCGCCGAGACGATCAGATACGAGGCGGCGGTGGCGATCCCGCCGACCAGCCCCAGGTTCCTGGTGAACAGTCCCAGAGCGAGGCCGTACATCTGCGGGCACAGTATGCCGCATCCGGCCAGGGCGAGCGCGGCGCCGATCGTCAGGGCCCACGCATCGGAACCGACGGTGAGTGCCGATGTCAGGATCACCGCGGTGCCGGCGCCGAACAGGGCGAAGGCGCCGTACGCGAGCCGACGCGTCGACGTCCGGGTGGCGAAGTAGCTGCACCCCAGTTCGCCGACGAGATTCGCCGCGCCCACACACAGGGCGATCAGACCGTATGCGGCCGGCGTGAATCCGAGCTCGGACTGATAGAGGAACGGGCCCGCGACGCCGAAGGCGAGTTGGGCCGCCGCCATCAACCCGAAAACGACGACGAAGCAGGCGAAGACGGGGTGGGTGATGATCGAGACGGAGGTCCGGGACGTGGCGCGCACATCGACGGGGACACGGTCGCCCGGGGCGAGCGTCTCGGGCAGGGCCATCACGACCACGATGCCGACCAGGAGGGTCATCGCCGCGGTCAGGACGAAGATGAGTCGCCAGGTCAGGAACTGGGCCAGCACACCGCCGACGGCTGGCGCGACGACCGGTGCGAGACCCCAGGCGGCACCCAGCAATCCGGCGACCGAGGTCAGTTTCCTGCCGCGGAAACAGTCGGCGGCAACGGCGTAACCCAGGACCATGCACGCGCATGCGCCCAGCCCTTGGACGAAGCGGGCACCGAGCAGCATCGGCACTGTCGTCGCCGCCGCACAGACGAGGCCGGCGACGATCGTCACGCCCATGCAGGCTGTCAGAACCCGCTTCCGTCCCCACGTGTCGGCCAGCACCCCGACGGGTACGAAACCCACTGCGAGACCGACCATGTAGGCGGTGACGGTGGCCTGGACTGCCGTCGAGGTGGACGACAGGTCGGTCACCATGTCGGGCATCGCCGGCGTGTAGATGTCGAGGGGGATCTGGCTGAGCGGGACAACGCACAGGAGGATGCCCACGATCCGACCGGGGCGAGGCCCGGCGACACCGGTTGTCACGGCGACGCACTCACGGGAGTGTCCAGAACTGGACCGTGATCAGGTAGAAGATCGCGACCCAGGCCGCGTTCAGTGCGATGATGAGCAACGCGCCCCGGAGGTTGGTCCGGGGTTGAGGCGCCGTCGACTTCGGTTGCAGCCACCAGCCGAGCACCCGGTTCACGTAGTACGGCATCGTGAGATAACTCATCGCGAAGCTGGACAACAGGTTTCCGATCAACATGCCCAGCCACAACGGCATTCCCAGCGGCGCCGTCATCAGGGTGAGGAACACCACCGTGGGGTAGAGGCCGACCCAGACCGCCACGGAGGTCTTGACATTCGACGGTGGTGGAGCGTCATCCCCGCCGTGGGAGAACCAGTTGCCGAAGGAGTGGTCGATCCGGCGAAGGGTGAAGTCGCCGAAGTACTCGGCCTCGGCGAGGAGTTGGGCACGCTCTCCGGATGTCAGCCAGGCGTCGAGGTGCTCGGCGGTGTCGAAGCGGTACGAGATCGTCCAGTCCTCTTGAACGCCGGGGATCGGCCGGAACAATTCCGTGCCGCGGAAGCCGGGGAATCGGTGCTCGGCGGCGTCGACCTGTCGCTGCCACGTCAGGAAGTCGTCGACCTTGGACTCGGCGACCCGGTGCGACACCACGACGGTGACGAGGGTCTCCGGCTCGGCGGTGCCCGGCGCCAGGACCTGGGCGGTGGCCGGACCGTCGAAGAGGGGTTTGCCCTCGTCGACGAGGTCGAGCCGGGTGGCGCTGTTGAGCCAGTCCTGGAGGTGGCCGACCGAGTCGAATCCGTAGATCGCCGTCCAGTCCGGTTGGCTGGGATCCGGCGCCCGCAGCTTCGAGCCGACGAAGCCGGGAAACCGGGCCGCCGCGGTCTCGATCTTCCCGAACCACTCCCGGTAGCGATCATCCATACCCGGATGGACGCGTTGGCCGATGATGAGGGTCGCGGCGCCCTCGGGGGCTCCGGACTTCCGCCCCGTCTCGGGGCGGGAGATCTCGTTGGTCATGGGTCCTCCGGCGTGGTCTCGGGCGGGTGGGCGATCAGAGCGGCAGAACCCCCAGTGCCCGACCGGGGTCGATGTGGTCCCGCAGTCGTCGGAGTCGCGCGAGATTGCCGCCGAATGCCGCTTCGGTCTCCCGCTCGGTCTCGGCGAATCCGGGCCGGAGCTCGACGCTGTAGACGCCGATGGTGTCCGCGGCCAGCACATCGAGGGCGGCGCGGGCCCAGGCCTCGCACCGATCGGTGGCGGCGTCGTCGGACCAGATGGCGTTCAGCGGGACGTTCCACTCGGCGCCACGGCCCCAGAAGGCGGTGCTCGCGTCGTCGACGTCGGTGAGGGCGCCGCCGGTGTGCTGGAAATCGATACGGCACGCCCGGGTCGGGGCGGCGGTGATCGCGTTCCGCAATCCGTCGGCGACGTCGTCCCCGAGCGTCGGGCCGACGAACACCGACTTCCCGAAGAAGTGCCCGCGTTCCGACGACGTGCCGGGGCCGGGTGCCCGGATGGGCGGCGGGTCGGTGCCGCCCGGACCGGGGTGCGCGAATTCGGGCAACCCGCTCAGATAGCGACCCGTGGTCTGCGACCGGAAGCGGGGCGGACGGGTGGAACCGGCCACGACGGCGTCGGTGGCTTCGCGTGCCTCGGCGAGGTCGGCCGCCCGGGAACCACGGCACGCGGTGTAGACCAGAAGCGCGGGCTCGTCGTCGTCGGCGCCGTACCCGAGGACCGCGCCCATCGTCGTGTGTCGGGGGAGTGTGGGCGCGACCGCGAAGTAGTCGGCCAGCGCATCGAGTTCGACCACCGCACGGTCGATGTGCACCGGGCCCTGCGCCACCGTGCGCAGTTCCGCCGCGGTGACCACGCCGAAGCTCGGGGCACATCCGCGCACCGCCCACCACAGGTCGGCCTCGGTGCCCGTGCTGTCCGCGTCGAGCCGGACCACCTCGCCGTCGGGCCGGACGAGTTCGACCTCGACGAGATGGTCGAGGGTGAGTCCGGCGCTCCGCGTGAGGTATCCGATGCCGCCGCGCGTGGCGAGGCCGAACCCGGCCAGACCGACGATGCCCACCGGGATGACCCGCCCGGACCCGGTCAGTGCCTCGAGCACCGCGCCGACGGTGGCGCCGCCCTGGACCCGGACGCGGCCGTCGTGGGCGTCGATCCGGGTGAGATGAACCGACAGGTCCATCAGCACGGCGGAGTCGTCGACGCAGGTGGAGCTGAGTCCGCCCCCACGGGCGGTGACGCGACCACCGCCGGCCGAGACGATCCGCATGGCCGTGGCCACGTCCGAGGTGTCCCGGGGGTGCACCACACATGGCGGAGTGCGTCGGGACGCGTCGGGAAAGAAGATGCGCGACAGTGACTCTCGATATCCGGCGGACCCGGGTCGATGCACGCGCCCCGCCAGCGCGGCGTCGAGCTCGGCGGCGATGCCGTCGGAAAGGGTCGTCATCGGCCGTCCGCCCCGGTACTCGTGATCGTCCGAGACGCTGGGTGTGATCTCGGACGCGGTCGGCGCAAGTATCACCCCGCCGCATCCGCATGCGCGCGCCAAACCGGAGAACTCGTCGTGAATTGGTCCGGGTGGACCAGCACGAACCGCCCGAGCGGTACGGCGTCAGCTGTTCATGCGGATCGCTGTCCACTCGACGAAGGGGACAGTCGCCCGCCAGTCACGGCGTATGCGATCCACGAGTTCCGGCGAGTGGATGATCTCGTCGAATCCGTAGTCCCGGCCGACCGACAACGACCGGTGGCGAAGCAGTTCGATCCGCGGATGGGAGACGTCGTATCCACGTGGCGCGGTCTTGAGCCGGTCCCCGGCGATCTCCCAGCCGTCCTTCGTGAGCCGCCGGAGAATCCTCTCGAGCTCCGGTCCGCTGCGGTCGTGGTCGATGGACTTCCGCAGCTCGGCGAGCCGGGCCGGGGACGCCTCGTAGAAGCCGGCGCCGACCCGGACACCCGGAGCACCGATCTGGACGTAGTACCCGGTGGCCGGGGCCACGGCGACGAACGCGCCCTGATGGGTCTTGAACGGTGTCTTGTCCTTCGAGAATCGGACATCGCGATGTGGCCGGAAGATCTTGGCCGGACCGAACTCGTCGGCCAACGCGTCGGTCAGGGCCCTCATGGGCTCGGCGACCGCCGAGCGGTAGACGTCCTTGTGGTCCTCCCAGAACACCTTGGAGTTGTCTATCTCCAGGTCGTCGTAGAAGTCGAGTGCGGCCTCGGGGAAACCGGTGAAGTCCATCGCCGTCATCCGGGGAGGCCACGTCCGAAACCGACGACACCACCGTCGGACCGCCAGTCCAGCGAGTGAATCCGGATGCGCCCCATCTCGTTGCCGCCCACCGTGACGGCGGTCTCACCGTCGACCGCCACGACGATGTTGGTGTGCTGACCGAATCCCGACGACCGGTCGTACAGTACGACGTCCCCGACCCGGGGTACGTAACCGCCGACGGCCTCGAACCGGTTCTCGGCCGCGTAGTACTCCTGGAGCGTGTACACGCCGGGGATGCGCCAGTGGCCGGAATGCGGGTTGGCCAGCGGACTGCCCGCCGCCCGCATGATCCAGCTGACGAAGTTCGCGCACCACGGCTCGTCGGCGCCCTCGGAGAAGAACGTCCCCGGGCGCTGGGCGGCGTGTTCGCGCCGCACCGCTTCGACGACCCGCACCTGCCCCGGCGTGAGCTCGGATGCGTCGACCTCGGGGAACTCGGCGGTGTCCCAGGGCAACCACCGCTCGGGCACGGTCCGCCAGGCGACGAGGCCGACGCCGGCGAGAACGACCACGACCAGCGCCGCGGCGATCGCCATGCGCCGGCCGCTCTGACGCGTCGGGCGCGCGCGCTCGGCAGCGTCCTCTGGTCGATCGGCAGTCGGGTCGGCGGTCACCTCGACGAGTGTAGGCATCCGACGCGCAGCCCGGCGGCGACCCGCCTCGCCCTCGCGGGCGCTACGGTGCCTTGGCACAATGGGCGCCGGTCGGGGCCCGAGGCGATGCGAGGAGTGAACGCGGTGGACGAGTCAGCTCACGAGCCGATCCTGCGTGCCGGGGACACGTGCCGCGAGATCGCGACCGCGGACCGCGTGGCCTGCATCGTCGATGCGGCGGACTACTTTCTGCATGCGAAGTCGGCGTTGTTGCAGGCCCGGCGACGAATCGTGCTCATCGGGTGGGATGTGGACACCCGCATCAGACTCGACCCGACGACCACCGACGATGAGGTCCCCGATGTGCTCGGCGACTTCTTGCGGTGGCTGATCGACACCCGTCCGGAGCTGGAGATCCACGTCCTGCGCTGGAGCACCGGAGCGTTCACCGGAATCCTGCGCGGGGTCGCACCGCCGTTCGTCCAGGACCTGCTCACCGGTCGTCGTCTGCACTACCGGATCGACGCCGCGCACCCGGTCTCGGCCGCCCACCACCAGAAGATCGCGGTGATCGACGACCAGTTCGCCTTCTGTGGCGGCATCGACATGACCGTGGACCGCTGGGATACCTCGGAGCATCTGTCGCAGAACGACTTTCGCCGAGATCCCGACGGCCGGCCGCACGGGCCGTGGCACGACGTCACCGTTGCGCTCGACGGCGACGCCGCGCGCGTGGTCGCGTCCGTCGCCCTCGACCGCTGGGAAGCAGCCACCGGCGAGTGTCTCAAGCCCCTGGTCGACACCGACGGCCCCGACATCTGGCCGGCGGATCTCGACGTCACGTTCACCGACTGCGACGTCGCGGTGGCGCGGACGATTCCGCAGTACGACGCGCGGCCCCAGGTCGAGGAGATCCGTCGCCTCTATCGCGCGGCCTTCGCCGCGGCGCAACGGACCATCTACGTGGAGAGTCAGTACCTGGCGGCCCGGGAGGTCGCGGATGCGCTGGCCGAACGCCTCGCCGAGCCCGACGGTCCCGAGATCGTCGTGGTGCTGCCTCGGCATGCGGACAGCCCGGTCGAGCGACTCGCGATGGATGGTGCGCGGCACAAACTCCTGCAACTGCTGTGGCGCGCCGACAAGTACGACCGATTCCGCGCCTACTATCCGGTCACCGCCGACGGCGACCCGATCTACGTGCACGCCAAGGTGCTGATCGTCGACGACGTCCTCCTGCGCATCGGGTCGTCGAACCTCAACAACCGGTCGTTGGGATTCGACAGTGAATGTGACGTCGCGATCGAAGCCGATCCGCGTGATCCGGCGGACCGGACCCTGCGGTCGACGATCCTGTCCATGCGTACGCGCTTGCTGTCCGAGCATCTGGGCGTCGAGCACCGGGTATTCGACGACGCCGTGGCTCAGGCGGATTCGCTCGTGAGGGCGATCGACGGGCTGACCGGCCCCGGCCGGACACTCGAGGCCTTCGATCGCGAGACGATCGACGGCGAAGAATCGGTCATCGCGGAAAACGAACTCGTGGACCCCGAGGACGCACGGGTCGGCACCATCGACCGGATCTATCGCGCGGTCATCCGGCGCGGCACGCGGAGCCTCCTGCGCGGCTGACCGTCAGACCCGTGCGCGGGCCACCTCGATGGCCGGGGCGATGATGGCGGCGAGGTCGGAGGCGACATCCCGATCGCCCTCCGGCGGCATGGCGATGTAGCTCAGGGCCATCCTGGTGATCGCGCGTGAGATACGCACGACGTCGGACTCCGCCATCGTCAGCCAGGTGGACTGGCGGAAGGCATCGGCCAGCCGGTCGGCCGCGGTGGTGATGATCGGTGCGGCATCGGTGGTGATCAGCTTCATCAGATCGGGTTTGGCCTCGCCGGACAGCAGCGACGCGATCAGCGGATCGGTGGCGACCCCGGCGAAGAACTCACCGAAACCCTTGTGCAGGGCTTCGGTGACGTCGTCGACGGAACCGGCCAGCGAGTCCGCGACGTGGCCGGCGAAACGACCGGCCAACCGGACCGCGTAGCCCTGGGCGAGGCCATAGCGTGACCCGAACTCGTTGTAGACGGTCTGACGACTGACTCCGGTGGCGGCGGCGACGTCGGACATGCGCACCGCCGCCCAATCCCGGTCCAGCAGCAGGTCGTGTAGCCCGTCGAGCAGGGAGTTGCGGAGGAGGGCCCTGCTGTCCTGGGCGAAGTTGCGTGTCGTCATCCGACGCCGGCCGGCTGGAGCGAGGACTCGATCTCGGCGCGCAGGGCGCGCCCGGACGCGCCCCGTCCGATACAGACCGCCCCGACCAGTCGATCACCCGCGAAGGTCCGGACGACCGAGCTGGAGTCGACGAGTTCGACGTCGACTCGGTCCCCGGAGGTCGGCCACCCGACGACCTGGATGTTGGTGGAGTACTGCATCGTCCAGGCCAGTGGCACTCGCGGCACCGGAACCGAGGTGTCGGCGCCCGATCCGAGGTCGGCGGCGATCGTCATGGCGACCAGTCTGCCGTGCTCGGTCGCCGTGAGCCACTGCTCGGCACGCATGGGTGCCCCCGTCAACGGATGCGGACGCGCCGCGACATCTCCGGCCGCATAGACACCGGGCACCCCCGTGCGGAGCGCATCGTCGACGACGACACCGGCCGAATCGACGAAAAGTCCGGCACTGCGCGCCAAGTCGAGCTCGGGTTCCATTCCGACCGCACTGATCACCGTCCCCGTCAGCGTCTGCCCGTCGGCGAGTGTCACCGTCTGTGCGCCGAGTGCGATGGGCTCCGCGCCGGTGAGGATCCGTACACCGCGTTCACGGTGCAGGGTCGCCACCGCCTCGGCCACCGACGCCGGGACGACCCGGGACAGCAACGACGATCCGCGCTCGACCACGGTCACCTGCGACCCCTCACCCGCGGTCGCCACGGCCGCGGCGATCTCCAGACCGATCAGTCCGCCGCCGACGATGACCACCGGTCCGTCCGCGATCGCCTCCCGCAGTCCCTCCGCGTCGCGCCGGGTGCGCAACGAAAATGGGGACGACGACCCGCCGGGCAATTGCCGGGCACGTCCGCCGGTGGCCAGGACCAGCGCGTCATAACCGGCCTCGGTGGCGTCGGCGAGGCGGACCAGGCGGGACGAGGTGTCGACGTCGACGACTCGCGTCGAGGTCACGATGTCGATGCTCCGCTCCGACCAGTACCCGGGCGGACGAAGCGTGATCTTGGCGTCCGACAGGTCGCCGACGACGAGGTTCTTGCTCAACGCCGTTCGACGATAGGGGAGATGTGGCTCCTCCCCGAAGACGGTGATCGTCCCGTCGAAACCGTTGCCACGCAGTGTCTCCGCGGCGGTGATGCCGGCGACACCGGTGCCGACGATCACCACCGACACGTCTCTCCCGGAGTCACCGACGCGAACGGCGCTCATGGACGCGCCACTTCGACCATCTCGAAGTCGGTCTTCGCCGCCCCGCAGTCCGGGCAGCTCCAGTCGTCGGGGATGTCGGCCCAGCGTGTGCCGGGTTCGATGCCGTCCTCCGGCCAGCCGAGTTCCTCGTCGTACTCGAAACCGCATACCTCGCAACGGAAAAGCTTGAAATTCATCGTACCGCCACTCCTTCGAAGTCGATCTTCTCGCGAACCCCGCAGTCGGGGCAGGGCCACTCGTCGGGGATGGTGGCCCACGCGGTGCCGGGCGGGAAGCCCTCACGGGGCGCGCCGGCGGCCTCGTCGTAGACGTAATCGCAGACCGGACAACGGAATGTGCTCATCGCGGCGACACCCCGTGCTCGGCGAGGACGCGTTCGCGGCGGTGCGGTGCGATGTTGACGCGTTCGACGTCACCGTCGTAATGGTCGAGCACCCGCCGATCCATCACGCGCCGCCAGACCGGGGGGAAGTAGGCGAGCGTGATCATGCTCGCGTACCCGCTCGGCAGGTTCGGGGCACCGTCGAAGCTGCGCAGGGTCTGGTACCGCCGGGTGGGATTCGCGTGATGATCGCTGTGCCGTTGGAGGTGGTACAGGAAGATGTTCGTGCAGATGTGATCGGAATTCCAGCTGTGCTCCGGAGTGCATCGTTCGTAGCGACCGGTCGCGGTCTTCTGGCGGAGCAGACCGTAGTGCTCGAGATAGTTCACGGTCTCCAGCAGCGAGAAGCCGTACACGGCCTGGATCACCAGGAACGGCAGGATCTCCCAGCCGAAGATCGCCGTGAGCGCACCCCACAACACGATCGACATCGCCCAGGCGTTGAGGACGTCGTTGCTCGGGTGCCAGAACGGCTTGTCCGCACGCTCGAGTCGCTTGCGTTCGAGTTCGACCGAGGACTTCAGACTTCCCCAGACGCTGCGGGGAAGGAAGCGCCAGAACGATTCTCCGAACCGCGAGCTGGCCGGGTCCTCGGGCGTCGCGACCCGCACGTGGTGGCCGCGGTTGTGCTCGATGAAGAAGTGACCGTAAAAGGTCTGGGCGAGCGTGATCTTCGACAGCCAGCGCTCGAGGTCGTCTTTCTTGTGGCCCAGTTCGTGGGCGGTGTTGATCCCGATCCCGCCCATCGCGCCGATCGACAGGGCCAACCCGATCTTCGACGCCAGGCCCAATCCGCCGTCGATGCCGAGCCAGCCGAGGTCGTCGGCCGTCCACAGGTAGCAGGCCATCACGAGGCTCGCGATCTGGAACGGGATGTAGATGTAGGTGCAGTAGCGGTAGTACTTGTCGTTCTCCAGCTGCTCCATCAGCTCCTCGGGCGGGTTCGAACCGTCGGGCCCGAAGAACACGTCGAGGATGGGGAGCAGGACGTAGACCAGTATCGGCCCGATCCACCACCACACCGGTGACACGACATCGAGGCCGTGGCCGATGGCATTGAACCCGGCGACGAGAAGCATCGCGAGAAAGACCGATGTCGGTGGGATCAGGCCGAGAAGCCACAGATGGCGCTTCCGGTCCTTCCACTCGACGGGCGAGTCGTCCGCGGTGGGCGGGGTCGGTGCGGTACTCATGCGCACTCCTGTCTGGACGGGGCTGTGATGTACAGCACTGGACATTAACCGAGACAATGTCCGTTGTCTAGACAATCGGGGCAATTTGTAAAGCAAACGCCGGGAGGGTTCCGGAGTCGCAGCTCCCGTCGACTGTGCGTCGATATGCGTTGACTGTGCGCGGATCGCTGCCGATGGGACCGGGCCAGAAGAGAAATCCCCGACCCTGGAGATCAGGGTCGAGGATTCGTGTCGATGCCCACGCGTGTCGGGCTTCGGTGCTGCTACGGGGTGTTGATCCAGTTCAGGATCGACTGTCCCGCACGCGGGTCGCCGTTGTTGATGCCGATGACCGCGCCGATGGCAGCGCCGACGCCCGCGCCCCAGACGCAGCCGACGATGACGATGCAGCCGATGACGAGTCCGGCGAGCGCGCCGATCGCGGTGGTGACGTTGCCGCCGCGATTCCAGCCGTTGGTGATGTGCCAGATCATCTGCTGGTAGGCCCGGTCCTTCTTGGCGGATGCCGGGTGGACGCCGGCCGCGATGGCCGCACGCGCCTCGGGGGAGAGGATCGGCGTGACCGTCGCCTGGGTGCGATCGGCGGAGACCTGCGCGCGCATCGGGACCGCGGCCCCGTCGAACGGCAGCACGAGTCCGATCCGTTCGATGGTCTGTCCGCGGGCGTCGACGACCCGGAGTTCCTGCTCGCCCGCGACGAACGTCGCGTTGCGCAGCTGGGAAATGATGGAGGTTCCGTCGGCGGAGGCGCTCGAGTGGTGGGACGGCGCGGCAGGCGCGGGGGCGCCGTTGGCGGTGCCGAAGGAGATGGTCAGTGCCGCGATGGCCAGGGCCATGATGGCGAGGAGGCGAATGCGCTTCATCGGTTCTGGATTCCGCTTTCGTCGAGTGGGTGGTGTGCCCGGTCCGATGATCGGCACATCCGCCGTGGCTCGGCGCATGTGCGTTATGTCGGGTTCGGCGCTGTGATTGTCTCATTGCCCGTCGTCGCAGGGCGGGCTTGAGCCCCGGCGTGGGCCGGCCGGATGACACCGAAGATGCGCATCGTCTCGTCCCCTCGTGAATCACTCACCTGGATCGATGCACCACCCGCATTGATGGCGTCAGTAATTGACTTGGACATGAATGAATGGCCGGACCTACGGTCGTGACAAGGCCGAACTCAGGGCGAGGCCGACGCCGACCGCGGCGGCCGATCGAGAGCAGACGACATCGCTCGGGGCGTGACCACGGCGCGGCGATCTCGGCAGACGCCAACTCACAAGGGATGGGACCACGATGACCATTGCGCACCGACCCGCACCGTTGACCACGCACGACCTGACCGGTCAGCTCATCATCGCCGGTGAGCGGGTGACCGGCTCCGGGAGCGCCGTCCATGGCATCGACCCGGCCACCGATGGGCGATTGTTGCCGGCGTACGCACACGGCACCGAGGCCGACGTCGCTCGGGCCACCGCAGCCGCGGCGGATGCCTTCGGGCCGTATCGGGCCACCTCCTCCGAGGAACGGGCGCACTTCCTCTCGACGATCGCCGACAACCTCGACGCCGCGTCCGAGGTCCTGGTCGAGCGCGCCGTCGCCGAGACCGGCCTCCCGCCGGCGCGGATCACCGGCGAGGTCGGACGCACGTCGGGTCAGCTGCGTCTGTTCGCCTCGGTGCTGCGGGAGGGCAGCTGGCACGGCGCGCGGATCGACCCCGCGCAACCGGACCGCACGCCGCTGCCGCGTGCGGACATCCGGCAGCGGAAGATCCCGCTCGGTCCCGTGGCGGTGTTCGGCGCCAGCAACTTCCCGCTGGCGTTCTCGGTCGCCGGCGGCGACACCGCGTCGGCGCTCGCGGCCGGATGTCCGGTCGTGGTCAAGGCGCACGATGCCCACCCCGGTACCTCGGAACTGGTCGGACGGTTGATCACCGATGCGGTTGCCGCCACCGGTATGCCCGCGGGCACGTTCTCGCTGCTGTACGGCACCGGCCGTGAACTCGGTATCGCACTCGTCACCGACCCGCACATCAAGGCGGTGGGCTTCACCGGATCACGTTCGGGCGGAACGGCTCTCGTCGCCGCTGCCGCCTCGCGCCCCGAACCCATCCCGGTGTATGCGGAGATGAGTTCGATCAACCCCGTCTTCCCGCTCGACGGTGCATTGCGCGACGACGCGGCGGGCCTGGGCCGTGCGTTCGTGGCTTCGCTGACGATGGGATCGGGACAGTTCTGCACCAACCCCGGTCTCGTGATCGCCGTGGACGGCCCCGGCCTCGACGCCTTCGTCGCCGCGGCCGCCGAAGCGATCTCGTCGTCGACGCCGACGCCGATGCTGACCCCGGGCATCGCCGCGAGCTATGCGTCCGGAGTTGACGAGTTCGTCTCCGCCGCAGACGTTCTCGCCCGGTCCGAGGAGTCGACCGGGCCGAACACCTGTCGGGCCGCGCTCTTCGGCACCGACGCCGAGACCTTCCTCGCGTCGACGACGTTGCAGCAGGAGATCTTCGGGTCGTCGAGCCTCGTTGTGCGCTGTCGAGACCTGCAGCAGGTGCGGGAGGTGGCCGCGGAGCTCGAAGGTCAGCTCACCGCGACCGTCCACGCCGCGGACTCCGACCACGAGGATGCCCGCGACCTGCTCGAGGCGCTGGAACTCAAGGCCGGCCGGATCCTGTTCAACGGATGGCCGACCGGTGTCGAGGTCGGACACGCGATGGTGCACGGCGGACCGTATCCATCCACCTCCGACAGCCGAACCACCAGCGTCGGATCGCTCGCCATCGAGCGATTCCTGCGACCGGTGGCCTATCAGGACGTGCCGGCGTCACTGCTGCCGCGGCCGATCGCCGACGGCAACCCCGAACACATCTGGCGCCGTGTCGACGGCGAACTCATCCGCGACTGAACCACACCCCATCCAAGGAGTCCCAATGCTCAACGGCGTCCTGTTCTTTCCCGTCACACCTTTCGACAGCAGTGGTGAGGTGGACTACCGCCGCCTCGCCGAACACATCGACCGCGGGGTGGCGGCCGGCCCCGGGGGCGTGTTCGTCGCCTGCGGCACCGGCGAGTTCCACGCGCTCGGTCTCGAGGAGTTCGGCCGGATCGTCCGGTGCGCGGTCGAGACCGTCGCCGGGCGCGTCCCGGTGTTCGCCGGCGCCGGCGGCTCGCTCGTCCAGTCCAAGGAGTTCGCGGTGAGTGCGAAAGCCAATGGCGCCGACGGCATCCTGCTGCTTCCGCCGTACCTGGTGACGATGCCGCCCGCCGGCCTCGCGGAGTACACGCGAGCTGTCGCCGCGGCCACCGATCTGCCGCTGATCGTCTACAACCGCGGCAACGCCGTGTTCGACGAGGCGTCGGCGATCGAGGTCGCCCAGCTGCCCACGGTCATCGGGTTCAAGGACGGCACGGGTGATCTCGACAATGTGTCGCGCATCGTGATCGCGGTCAAGGAGGCGTTGGGCGACACGAAGGAGTTCCTGTTCTTCAACGGCCTGCCCACCGCCGAGATCACGCAGCAGGCCTACCGCGCGATCGGGGTCACCCTGTACTCGTCGGCGACGTTTGCCTTCGCGCCGGAGCTCGCCCTGGCCTTCTACAACTCGCTGGAGACCGGCGACGTCGAGTTGACCGAGGCGTTGCTGCGCGAGTTCTTCCACCCCCTGGTCCGGCTGCGCAACACCGTCCCCGGGTACGCCGTCGCACTCGTGAAGCACGGCGTGACGATGGAAGGTATCGAGGCGGGTCCCGTCCGTGCGCCGCTGGTCCAGCCGACTCCCGAGCACAAGGCCGAGCTCGAGCGGATCACCGCCGCCGGCCGGGCGGTGCTGGCGACCGCTCTCGCCACCCCGGCCGCGGTCTAGGAAGCCATGTCGACGAACACGATCGACGCGGCCGCGGTCGCGCTGAGCCCCCTCACCGGTCCGCGGACGGACACCACGATCACGAAGGTGACCGTCACCCCGGTCGCCTTCGTCGACCCGCCGTTGCTCAACACGGTGGGTGTCCACCAGCCCTACGCACTCCGGGCGATCATCGTGATCGAGACGGCGGGCGGCGTGCGCGGACTCGGCGAGACATACGCGGACACCGCACATCTCACCCGGATGGAGGCCGCTGCCGACGCGATCACCGGCCTCGACGCCTTCGCGCTGCACCGTCTCCGGGACGCGATCGACGCCCGGGTCTCGACGCTGGCGGTCACCGGTGGCGACGGGGTGGCCGGGATGATCACCACGGCCAGCACCACCGACCGCGTGTTCTCGCCGTTCGAGGTCGCGTGTCTGGACATCCAGGGCAAGACCCTCGGACGTCCGGTGAGCGACTTGCTGGGTGGGCGTGTCCGGGACCAGGTGCCGTTCAGCGCGTATCTGTTCTACAAGTGGGCGGCGCATCCCGGTGCCGCCGGCACCAACGGTCTCCCGGACGAATGGGGCGAGGCGATCGACCCGAGCGGCCTGATCCGGCAGGCGCACCGGATGATCGACCGCTACGGGTTCACCGCGATCAAACTCAAGGGCGGGGTGTTCGACCCCGACGAGGAGATCGCCGCGATCAAGGCGCTGCACGCCGAGTTCCCCGGTGTGCCCCTGCGCCTGGACCCCAATGCGGCGTGGACCGTGGAGACCTCGTTGCGCGTCGCGGCCGAGCTGGACGGCATCGTCGAGTATCTGGAGGATCCGACCCCCGGACTCGAGGGGATGGCCCGGGTCGCCGAGCAGGCGACCATGCCGCTCGCGACCAACATGTGCGTCGTCGCCTTCGATCACCTCGAACCCGCGGTGCGCAAGCGGTCGGTGTCCGTCGTGCTGTCCGACCATCACTACTGGGGTGGTCTACAGCGGTCACGCCTCCTCGGCGGTATCTGCGAGACCTTCGGACTCGGTCTGTCGATGCACTCGAACTCGCACCTGGGCATCAGCCTGGCCGCGATGGTGCATCTCGCGTCTGCGACGCCCAACCTCACCTACGCCTGTGACACCCACTGGCCGTGGAAGACCGAGGACGTGGTCAAGCCGGGTGCCCTCCGCATCGTCGACGGCGCGGTGCCCGTCCCGACCGGTCCGGGGCTGGGTGTCGAACTCGACGAGGAGTCGCTGGAGGCGCTGCACCAGCAGTACCTCGACTGCGGGATCCGGGATCGGGACGACACCGGTTACATGCAGTCCATCGATCCGGGCTTCGTCAACTCGAGCCCGCGGTGGTGAACGCGCCCACGAGCGTCGCCGCGGTGGGCTAGCGTCATCCACACCGGCCCGCAGATTGCGGGCTGACGATGCCGAAAGTGGATCGATGTTCTCTCTGTCGCGCCTGTCCTGCTTCATCGCGGTCGCCGAGGAGCTGCATTTCGGCCGGGCGGCCGAGCGGTTGCACATGACGCAGCCCCCGCTCAGCAGGCAGATCCAACAGCTGGAGCACGAACTCGGCGTCCAGTTGATCGAACGCAGCAGCCGGGCCGTGTCGCTCACCGCGGCCGGCGCGGCCTTTCTGCCCGACGCGCGGCGGATCGTCGCGCTCGCCGAGGGTGCGGCCCTGACCGTCCGACGGGTGCCGGCCGGCGATCTGGGGACCGTGAACATCGGTTTCACCGGGGCCTCGGCACGGGCGGTGTTGCCCCGGCTCATGCAGACGGCGCGCGAGAAGCTGCCGGATGTGCGGTTGGTGCTGCGCGAGATGGTGACCGTCGCGCAGGTCGAGGCCCTGGTCCGCGGGGATCTGGACCTCGGCATCGTTCGTCCGCCGATTTCTCGACCGGGTGTGAATTCTCGTCCGCTGCACCATGAACGGCTGGTCGCCGCGCTCCCCGCCGACCACGAGTTCGCCGATGTCGAGCACCTGGCGATCGAGGACTTCGACGGTCAGGCGGTCATCATGTACTCGCCCACGGACGCGCGGTACTTCAACGAGCTGTTGATCAGCACCTTCACCGCGGTGGGGGCCTCACCCCGCTATGTCCAGTACGTCACCCAGGTGCACACGATGCTCGTACTGGTGCATTCCGGGCTGGGGATGGCCCTGGTGCCCGAATCGGCGATGACCATGCACCCCGATGGGGTGGTGTTCAAAGAGGTGACCGCGATCCGCGATCGTCCGGTACAGATGAACATCGCGTGGCGGGCCGACAACTCCAACCCGGCTCTCGCCCGGTTGATGAGAGACGTTCTCCCCGAACGAGAGTGGATCTGACGGCGGCCTCGACGGACGCGGCGGATTCGCTTCGCTCGTTCGACGCTGCTCGACCGGCAGTAGGCGCGGGGGAGAACCCGGTCAGACTGCGGCGCGTACGGGTGGCTTGACCGCGACCACCGGACACTGCGCGTCGAGCAGGACGCGCTGGACCACACTGCCGGTCAGCAGTTTGCCGACCGGCGAACGCCTGCGCTGACCGATCACCAGGAGTTCGGCCGCGTCGTCGTACGACGCGTCGATGAGCTGATCGGCATGCGACAGACCGGGATCGTTCTCGGCGACACGGTAATCCACCTCGCCGGCCTGGGCCAGGTCACGCGCGTTCTCGAGGTCGACCAGGAACTCCGGCGACGAGGCGTTGTCGCCATCCGCCACGACCACGACGTCGGTACCGCGCATGCGAGCCTCGGCGAAGCCGAACGGAAGGGCGCCGCGACCTTCGGGTGTCGGAAGATAGCTGAGCACGACAGACATCAGATGTCCTTTCGCAGTGCGGGATTCGGTGCGACAACCGGGGTCGACAGGTCGCCGGTCCGCAGGAACGAGTCGAGGTTGGCAAGGGTGAGTTCTTCCATGGCGGCGCGTGTCTCGACGGTGCCGCTCGCGAGATGGGGGAGCAGCACGACGTTGTCCATGGAGAGCAACGCTTCGGGCACCTCCGGCTCGTGCGCGAACACGTCCAGGCCGGCGCCCGCCAGTCGTCCGTGCTGCAGCAGGTCGACGAGCGCGGTCTCGTCGACGACGCTGCCGCGGGCCACGTTGATCAGGAAACCGTCGGGGCGCAGCGCCTCGAGGACGTGCCGGTCGACGAGATGACGTGTGTTCGCGCCACCGGCGGCGGCCACGATCAGCACGTCTACCTGCGCGGCGAGCTCGGCCGGCGAGGCCGCGTAGCGGTACGGGGAGTCGGCCACGCGGTGGCGATTGTGATAGGCGATGCGGCAGCCGAAGGCATCGAGACGGTGAGCGATGGCGGAGCCGATGCGGCCCAGGCCGAGGATGCCGACGTCGGTGCCGGAGACCTTCCGCGTGAGGGGAACGTTGCCCTCGTCGGGCCAGCGTCCGGCGCGGACGAAGCGGTCGGCCGCCGAGAGCCCGCGCATCGTGTCGAGCAGCAGCCCGACAGCGGTGTCGGCGACACAGTCGGTGAGGACGTCGGGGGTGTTGCTGACCCCGATACCGAGCTCGGTGGCTCGATCGACGTCGGTGGTGTCGTATCCGACGCCGAAGTGGACGATGGCGCCGAGGTTCGGCAGCGCGGCCATCAGGCCGGCGTCCACCCCGGTCCGTCCCGAGGTCACGACCGCGGTCACCGCGTCGGCGTTCCGCGCGAGGAAAGAGGTCCGCTCCTCGTCATCGTCCGGCAGCCGCTCGGCGCCGTAGGTCTCGGCGAGACGCTCTTCCAGGGAGGGCTTGAGGGGGCCCACTCGCAGAATCGTGCCGTGCATGGGTGAGAAACCGTTCGTGGCAACGGTTTCCGAGGCTGTTGTGGTGCCGGCCGAACTGCTCGTCATGCTTGACCTCCAGGAGTGCAGGACACAGACCGGTCCTTCGGTGGATGCGTTCCACGCTAGAAGCGCTCACGGATACCTGTCCAACACGCAAATAACATGGATCGATACTGAAACTGTATAGATGTGACGCCGTCGATTCGGAAGGCGGAACGCCTTAGCGGAGAACTGTCAGGTCAGCGGCCTTTTCTGGCGATCCGGACGTCGGCTCGGGCGCTTTCCGGGGGCGGCCAAAACCCACCGAAACGCCCGTTTCCTGGGCTTTTGTGCTGTTGACGCCGTCAATCCGACGCTCATAGCGTGTGTCTACCGTCACAAACGCGGTCGAGCCCACCGCGAGATCACTCGCAGTCTTTCTTTCAACGGAGGTCCCCATGCAGATCGCAGTCCTGCGATCCCGGAAGCGCCCCGCCGGGCTGCTGGCCCTGTCCGCGGTGGCCGTGCTCGCGGCCACCGGCTGCAGCGTCGCCAACACGACCGCCGGCGAGAGCGCTTCCCCGGACACCCTGCGCATCGTCCTGCCCCAGGAGCCGCCCACCCTGGAGCCCTGCGACGCCTCGCTCACGGCGACCGGCGTCGTCGTCCGGTCCAACATCACCGAGCCGCTGATCGAACGAGACCCGAACAGCGGTGCGCTCGAGCCGAGTCTCGCGACCGAGTGGACCCAGGTGGAACCGAATGTCTGGCGCTTCACCACGGCGTCGGGCATCCGATTCAGCAACGGGCAACCATTCGACGCCGAGGATGCCGCATTCTCCATCCGCCGCACGTTCAACGGGGCGATCGGCTGCGACGTCAACGGCTACGTCTTCGACGACAGCACCCGTGAGGTGACCGTGGTCGACCCGAACACCGTCGAGGTCCGCACGGCGACCCCCGACCCGATCCTCCCGCTGCGCCTGTCCTTCATCGAGATTGTCCCGCGCACCACCGTCGCCGATGACAAGGTGCGGGTCCCGATCGGGACCGGTCCCTACATGGTCGACTTCTGGGACTCCGGTCAGCGGGTCGCGCTCAAGGCGAACCCGAACTACCACGGCGAGGCGCCCGAGTTCACCCGCGCGGTGTATCAGTGGCGCAGCGAGGGCAGCGTCCGTGCCGCGATGGTCACCAACGACGAGGCGGACGTCGCCACATCGCTCGGCCCCGAAGACGGAGCCGGTGACCTCGGGATCGCCTACACCAACAACGAGACGACGGCCCTGCGTATGCAAGCCACCGACGCGCCGCTGAACGACTATCGGGTGCGCGAGGCCATCGACCACTCCATCAATCGCGACGGCATCGTCGACGCGCTGTTCCAGGGCCTGGGCATCCCCGCGGCCCAGCTGGTCGGCAAGGGCATCGTCGGATACAACGATCGGCTCACCCCGACGCCCTACGACCTCGACCGGGCGCGAGAACTGGTCGACGAAGCTCGTGCGGACGGGGTACCGGTGGACCGGACCATCCGGCTCATCGGACGCACCGGCCAGTTCCCCAAGATCAACGAGACCATCGAGAACCTCCAGTTCACGCTCAGCGAGATCGGCCTGGACGTCAAGATCGAGATGATGGACACCTCCGGTCAGATGCAATATCAGACAAGGCCTTTCGTTCCCGGCTCCGGTCCGGTGCTGCTGATGATCATGCACGGCAACCAGGCTGGTGACACCCAGTTCACCCTGGACCAGTACATGCTGTCCGACGGTTACCAGAGCACATACGGCACTCCGGCCTACGACGAGCAGATCCGCGCGGCCGAGGCCCTGACCGGAGCCGCACGCCAGAACGCGCTCGCCGACGTCCTGGCCGCCGAGCCACGCGAGATCCGCCAGTACGCCTACATCGCACACATGCAGGCCGTCCTCGCGAAGTCGAGCCGTGTTGCCTACCAGCCCAATTCGGCAACCGGCGACGAAATGCGTCTCGCCGAGATGACCCACGCGCCAGCCCAGAACGACTGAAACAGAGGCGATGACCGATGCTCACCTTCCTCCGGCGCCGGATGTTCACCAGCCTGATCCCGCTGATCATCGTCTTGTTCGGCGTGTTCTTCATGGCTCGGCTGACCGGCGACCCCACCAATCTCTACCTGCCCGTCTCCGCGACCCCCGACCAGCGTGCCGAGTTCGCGGCGGCGAACGGTCTCGACAAGCCGGTCTGGCAACAGATGACCGACTACCTCGCCGGTGTCGTCCACCTCGATTTCGGTGAATCACTCAAGACGGGCCAGGAGGCGGCAGGCATGGCCCTGCGGGCTTTCCCGGCCACGCTGCAGCTCGCATTCGTCACGTTGGTGCTGTCGATCCTCGGCTCGATCATCATCGGCTGCTGGGCGGCCTACCGCCCGAACTCGCTGGCCGACCGGTTCTCCAGCCTGCTGTCGATGACCGCGGCCAGCGTCCCCGACTTCTGGTTCGCGATCACCGGGATCTGGATCTTCGCGGTCGTCGCCGGCTGGCTGCCGACGTCGGGCACCGGCGGGATGCTGGCCTGGGTCCTACCCATCGCGACCCTGATGATCCGGCCACTCGGCGTGCTCACCCAGGTCGTGCGCGGCGCCATGGTCTCCGCGCTGTCGGCTCCCTACGTCAAGGTGGCGCGGAGCAAGGGGGCCGGGGATCTGCGGATCGTCACCCACCATGCCCTCCGCAATGCGGCTGCCCCCGCCCTCACCGTGGCAGGCGATCTCGCGGTCGGCCTCATCAACGGTGCGGTCATCGTCGAGGCCATCTTCGGATGGCCCGGCATCGGCAAGCTGATGATCGACTCGATCCTGCAGCGTGACTTCGCAGTCCTGCAGGCAGCGGTGCTCCTCACCGCCATCAGCATCTTCATCCTGAACATCGTCATCGACGCGGGCCTCGCGCTGCTGGACCCACGCGTTCGTGACAAGGCCACGGTCTAGTCGCCGGCGACCATCGAGGAGTACTGACACCATGTCCATCGTCACCGATCCCGTCGACTCGACGAGTCCCGTCGCCTCGACCGACATCACCGGCGACTCCGTCGCCACCAAGAAGGTGCCCGCCGGGCAGTTGCCGTTGTGGCGGTTGCTGTTCCGCGACAAGTTCGCGACCGTCGCGGCAGGCATCCTGACCCTCGTCCTGCTCACCGCGGTCTTCGGTCCGTGGCTCGTCGGCGACGCCGCCACCGACCAGAACCTCGACGAGTCGAATCTCCCGCCGTTCAACCTGGACACGGGCTGGATGAACATCCTGGGCACCGACCCGCTCGGCCGCAGCATGCTCGCCCGGCTCATCGTCGCGTGTCAGACCACACTGATGGTCTCCCTGCCTGCCGTGATCATCTCGTGCGTCGTCGGATCGGCGATCGGCATGTGGGCGGGTTACCACCGCGGCTGGCGGGAGACCACCGCGATGCGCATCGCCGATGTCATCATGAGCTTCCCGTCCCTGCTGCTCGCCGTCGTGATCCTGTATGTGTTCTCGCCGAGCGCCGCCAACATCATCGCGGTGCTCGCGATCACCCGCATCCCGATCTACCTGCGTACGGCACGCGCCGAATCCGCCGAACTGCAGAGCCGTGTGTTCGTCGACGCGGCACGGACATTCGGTGCGAGCAGCGGTGCGATCCTCCGCGGTCACGTGTTGCCGATCCTGCTCCCGACGCTGCTCACGGTCGCCACTCTCGACTTCTGTTACGTGATGCTCGCCGAGTCGTCGCTGTCGTTCCTCGGCATCGGCATCCAGCCGCCCGACATCAGCTGGGGATTGATGGTGTCGCAGGGTCGGACCTATCTGCAGACGGCATGGTGGCTGTCGTTCTTCCCGGGTCTGGCGATCGTCATCACGACCGTGTCGGCCACGATGCTGGCGGCATGGGCGCGCATCGCGACCGACCCCGGTCAGCGGTGGCGACTGACCACCCCGAACGCGCGCAAGCGGTTCTTCTCCTCACGAAAGGCGCTGCGATGAGTGCTCCCGCCCTCGACCGGCCTGATGCCGGCACCGACGACCGGGTCGCACTCGACGTCGTCGACCTGACCGTCGATCTGCGGACCCCCACCGGCACTGTCCGCGCCGTCGATCACGTCTCCTTCCGTGCCCGTCGCGGCGAGACCCTGGCGCTTCTCGGCGAATCGGGGTGCGGCAAGTCGATGACCGCTCAGGCGCTCGTCGGCCTGCTCGACCCGATCGCCTCGGTCTCCGACGGGTCGATCACGCTCGATTCCGTCGATCTCGTCTCCGCGTCGCCGTCGAAGCGGCGTGACGTGGCCGGCACCGAGCTCGCCATCGTGTTCCAGGACGCGCTGACCGCCCTCAACCCCGTGTATCCGGTCGGCACCCAACTCGCCGAACCGTTCCGGATCCATCGTCGGATGTCGAAGAAGAAGGCCCGTCTCGAGGCGATCGAGCTGATGCGTCACGTGGGCATCCCGGAACCGGAGTCCCGGGTCGACTCCTACCCCCACCAGTTCTCGGGCGGCATGCGCCAGCGTCTGCTGATCGCGATGGCGGTCGCGCTGAGCCCCAAGGTGCTGCTCGCCGACGAGCCGACCACCGCGCTCGACGTGACCGTGCAGGCCCAGATCATGGCCCTGCTGGGCCGGCTCCGTGCCGAGCACGACATGGCGGTCGTCCTGATCACCCACGATCTCGCGCTCGTCGCCGAACAAGCCGACCGTGTCGCGATCATGTACGCCGGCAACGTCGTCGAGACCGGACCGGTGGCCGAGGTCTTCGGAAGTCCGAAACACCCGTACACCAAGGGACTTCTCGATTCGGTGCCCGTCAGTGCCGAACGCGGCGCCGACCTCAAGTCGATCGGTGGAACCCCGCCCGACCTGCACTCCATCCCGACGGGGTGCGTGTATCAGGCGCGGTGCCCGCTGGCTCGGGCGCAGTGCGTCCAGGAACGTCCGACGCTGACCGCAACCGGCACCAACCGTGCCGCCGCCTGCCACTTCTCGGAGGAGATCGACAATGTCTGAGACGACGACGAGGTTCGCCAAGGCCTCGACCGCGGACGGCGGTGCACCGCGCGGCGAGACGTCACACGGCACCAGCCGGGTCCTCGAGGTGCGCGACGTCGGCAAGACGTTCGCCGTGTCCGGGAAGGGCGGCCGCAAGCAACTGCGGGCGCTCGACGGTATCGACCTCGAGCTCCGTCGCGGTGAGACGCTCGGACTCGTCGGCGAATCCGGTTGTGGCAAATCCACTCTCGCGCGCACGCTGATGATGCTCGAGCGCCCCGACACCGGCACCGTGCGCTGGGACGGTACCGATCCCTACCGGCTCAAGGGCAAGGACCTGCTCGCTCTGCGTCGTAAGGTGCAGATGGTGTTCCAGGATCCCTACGCCTCGCTGAACAACCGCATGACGGCGGCCGAGATCATCGGCGAACCGTGGCGCACCCACCGGGATCTGTACCCGCGCAAGCGAGATCGGGCCGCTCGGGTGCGCGAGTTGCTGCACCTCGTCGGGCTGCGACCGAGCGACGAACACCGCAGTCCGCAGGAGTTCTCCGGCGGTCAGCGCCAGCGGCTGGGGATCGCCCGGGCGCTCGCTCTCGATCCCGAGGTGATCATCTGTGATGAACCGGTCTCCGCGTTGGATCTCTCGGTCCAGGCGCAGGTGTTGAATCTGCTCAACGAACTCCAGCAGGAACTCGACATCTCCTACATCTTCATCTCGCACGATCTGTCCGTGGTCCGCCACGTGGCCGACCGGGTCGCGGTGATGTACCTCGGTCGGATCGTCGAGACGGGCAGCACCGAGGCCGTGTTCGACCATCCCGCGCATCCATACACCGAGGCGCTGATGTCTGCGGCACCCACGCTCGACGCCGAGAACCGTCGTGAGCGAATCCTTCTCAGCGGTGAGGTGCCCTCGCCGCTCAACCCGCCGTCAGGGTGCCGGTTCCGCACGCGCTGTGCCCATGCCACCGACCTCTGTGCGACCGCGCTCCCGCCGGCCGTCACCGATCACGGCGAGATCGGGCACGTCGCCGAGTGCTACCACCCCCGCGGGCGGGTCGGACTGGGTATGCCCGCGCCGGCAGCATGACCGCGCCGGACAGCACGAATGCCCAGCCCACGTGAGTGTCGTGGCATGCGTGATCATCGCCGTCGCCGTGTTCCTGGCGTCCTGCATGCAGGCGTCGATCGGGTTCGGGATGGGCATGCTCGCCGCTCCGGTGGTCGCCCTGGTGGCGCCGACGCTGCTCCCCGGCATGCTGATCGCGTCCGCGACGACCGTGACGTTGCTGGTCGTGATCCGCGAGCGGGGGAGCCTGGACCTGCGCGGTACCGGGTGGGCGCTGATCGGTCGAGTGCCCGGAACCATCGCCGGCGCCCTGCTGCTGGTGTGGTTACCGACCCGCGGGCTGTCGCTGCTGCTGGCCGCGGTCGTCCTCGGCGGGGTGGCGGTCGCATCGGTCGGGTGGCGGCCCGCCCCCGGGCGCCGCAACCTGGCGACCGCGGGAGCCGCCTCCGGACTGCTGGGCACGGCAACGTCGATCGGCGGCCCACCCATGGCCCTGGTGTACTCCGGCAAGGAGAGCGCACATGTTCGCAGCAACATGAGTGCGTTCTTCCTCGCCGGCAGTCTGATGTCGCTGGCCGCCCTGGCCGCGACCGGCAGCCTGCGCGCAGAGATCCTCTGGGCATTCGTCGCACTGACACCGGTCGTCGTCCTCGGCTTCGTCGCGTCCCGTCTCGTCAACCGGCTGCTCGACCGGAACCGGTTGCGCATGGTGTCGATCACGGTGTCGGGCATCGGCGCGGTCCTGCTCATCGGCCAGCAGCTCTTCTTCTGAATTCTCGAAAGGACCAACCATGACGACAGCGACTCCGACGCCGGCCGCCACGACGACCCCGGTCGTCACCGAGATGCGGGTGATCCCCGTCGCCGGCCGGGACAGCATGCTGCTCAACCTCTCCGGCGCGCACGCTCCGTTCTTCACGCGCAATCTGGTGGTCCTCACCGACTCCGAGGGCAACCAGGGTGTCGGCGAGGTCCCGGGTGGCGAACCGATCCGCACCACGCTCGACGACGCCCGGCCGATCGTCGAAGGGCGCGGGATCGGGGAGTACAACGCCGTCCTGCAGGACATCCGGCGAACTTTCGCCGACCGCGACCGGGGCGGACGGGGAGATCAGACCTTCGACCAGCGCATCACGATTCACGCGGTGACCGCCGTCGAATCAGCTCTGTTGGATCTCCTCGGCCAGCACCTCCGTGTTCCGGTGGCGGCGCTGCTCGGCGAGGGACAGCAACGCGACCGGGTCGCGGCGCTCGGCTACCTGTTCTTCGTGGGGGACCGCACCAAGACAACGCTGGACTACGCCGACGGTGCCGACGAGACCGACGAGTGGATGCGCCTGCGCCATCAGGAGGCTCTCGACGCCGACGGTGTGGTCGCCCTCGCCGAGGCAGCCCAGAAGCGCTACGGCTTCGCCGATTTCAAGTTGAAGGGCGGGGTCCTGTCGCCCGAGGAGGAGGCCGATGTCGTCACCGCACTCGCCGAACGCTTCCCGGCGGCGCGGGTGACCCTCGACCCCAACGGTGGCTGGCTGCTCGAGGAGGCGATCCGAATCGGTGGTCGTCTCCGCGACGTGGTCGCCTACGCCGAGGACCCGGTGGGGCCGGAGGGCCGGTTCTCCGGCCGTGAGGTGATGGCCGAGTTCAAACGCGCGACCGGACTGCCGACGGCGACCAACATGATCGCCACCGACTGGCGCGAGTTGGGGCACACGATCCGGACGAATGCGGTCGACATCCCTCTGGCGGACCCGCATTTCTGGACCATGGCCGGCTCGGTCCGCGTCGCGCAACTGTGTGATGCGTGGGGGCTGACCTGGGGTTCGCACTCCAACAATCACTTCGACGTGTCGCTGGCCATGTTCACGCATGTGGCCGCCGCCGCACCCGGTGAGATCACCGCGATCGACACGCATTGGATCTGGCAGGACGGACAGCGCCTCACCACCGAGCCGTACGAGATCGTCGACGGTCACCTCACGGTTCCCGACCGCCCGGGACTCGGTGTCGAACTCGACATGGAACAGGTGGACGCCGCCCACCATCTGTATCTCACCGAAGGGCTCGGCGCCCGGGACGACTCGATCGGGATGCAGTTCCTGATCCCGGACTGGACCTTCGACAGCAAACGGCCCGCTCTCGTGCGGAGCTGACGTCGTGGCGGAATCGCACAGCGGTGGTGGTGGTCTCAAAGTCGTGGTGGGCGAACGGAACTTCGCGCCACACCGCGACCTGTTCGAGAGTTTGCTGCCCGTCGGGGTGGACACCTCCTGGCACGCGGCCTTCGACGAGGCGGCGCTCGTGACGGATCTGGCCGATGCCGATGTCTATATCGGCGGCCGGGTGACTCCGTCGATGGCTCGCGCGGGTTCGCGGCTGCGGCTGGTGCTCACCGGCGGTGCCGGCACCGACAAGGTGAGTTTCGACGACCTTCCCGCGCACACTCTGGTGGCCAACACGTTTCACCACGAGGACTCGATCGCCGAATACATCGCCGCCGCGGCGGTGACCGTGCGCCGAGACCTGCTCGTCCAGGATGCGGCGCTTCGGCAGGGTGTCTGGGCGTCGGCGGTCTATCGAGACGGTGTGCCGCAACCGCAGACCCTCCGCGGGGCCATGGTCGGTTACGTCGGCTTCGGCCACATCGGGCGGCGAACCGCGGATCTGCTGGGTGCTTTCGGCGCGCGGGCCTGCGCGGTGACGGGGTCCGGCCGGGTCGCCGACGATTCCGGACTCGAGTGGCACGGCGACACCACCGATCTCGGCCGACTGATGACGGAATCCGACGTCGTGGTCGTCTCCGCACCGCTGACCTCGAGTACCACCGGGATGATCGATGCCGCGCATCTCCGCCGGCTCGGGCCCTCGGGTGTGCTGGTGAACGTGGGCCGCGGTCCGCTCGTGGTCGAGCAGGATCTGTTCGAGGCGTTGCAGGACGGGGTGATCGGCGGGGCCGCGGTCGATGTCTGGTATCGCTATCCGACGGCCGGTGACGAGGCGGCTCCGTCGGACCTGCCGTTCGCCGAGCTGCCCAATGTCCTGATGACCCCGCACATCTCGGGGGTCACCCGCGACACCTTCGTCGGCCGGGTTCACGACATCACCGACAACATCTCCCGGCTGCTCGCGGGACGGGACATCCTGCGCGTCGTCACTCCGTCCTGATACATGCTGAGCGGCAGCGCCGGTGTTCTTTCGTAGGCAACGACGGCCGCCAGGCCGCAGATACTGAGGTGCGAGGAGCGTTGGCGACGGTCCCACCCTGCTCCCTGAGGTGTGAGGAGCGAAAGCGACAGTCCCATCCTGCTCCCTGAGGTGCGAGGAGCGTTAGCGACGAGCCTCGAAGGGTCCGGTTAGAATTTCCGCGACCATCGAGAGGGAGCGACAGATGCCGGTTCAGCAAGAGCCTGTTCGCGTGAACGCCGACAACTTCGTCCGTGCGGAGACGCACCGGATGTTCGCCGACATCCAGCGGGCGGCAGGAGGAGTAGGCGTTTTCCGTCACAACCGGGAACCCGCCTCGATCGAGGAACAGACGGTCATCCGGCTCAACCGGGACACGCTGTACAGCTTCGCGGTGGTCGACCTCGCCCGGCCGGCTGTCCTGACGCTGCCTGACGCGCAGGGACGCTACGTCTCGGCGATGATAGTGAACGAGGACCATTACGTGGGCGGGGTTCTGCATGCGGAGGGCCGTCACGAACTCACCGCAGAGCGGTTCGGTTCGCGGTACGTCCTCGTTGCCGTACGTATCCTCGTCGACCCTGTGGACCCCGACGACGTCGCGAAGGTCGTCACCCTGCAGGACCAGGTGTCCGTCGAACCCGGTTCGTCGGAACCGTTCGTATCGCCGGACTACGACACTGCGACTCTCGACGACACCCGAGCAGCCCTGCTCGCCCTGGCCAGAGGGCTGGAGTCGTTCGACCGAACCTTCGGAACGCGCGGCGACGTCGATCCAGTTCGCCACCTGATCGGCTGCGCGGCGGGCTGGGGTGGCCTCCCCACCTCCGAGGCGACGTACATCGGGGTCGACCCGGAACGTGAGCCGGGTTTGTACGAGCTGACTTTCGACGAGGTCCCGGTCGACGCCTTCTGGTCGGTGTCGGTGTACAACGCCGCGGGGTTCTTCGAACCGAATGCGAGGAACCTGTACACGGTCAACAGCGTCACCGGCGAGCGGAACGAAGACGGTTCGGTCACCGTGCGTTTCGTGCCCACCGCGGACGGGGAGCTTCCGGCAAATGCGATCGTCACACCGCGCGGATGGAACTATCTCATCCGGCTCTATCGTCCGCGTCCGGAAATTCTTGACGGCACCTGGACTCCGCCGGAACTGATGGAGCGATCCGACGCCTGACCGGACCCGCTCAGGCGTCGGCGGTCTCGGTTCGGGCCGGCTCGGGCGCTGCACGCTTCCCGTTCTGGAACAGCAACGGGTAGAGGAGACCGCCGATGAGACCACCGATCAACGGGGCGAGCCAGAAGGCCCACAGCTGACCGGGCGCGCCGTTGCCGTTGAAGAAGGCGACCGCGGTCGAGCGGGCCGGGTTGACCGAGGTGTTGCTGATCGGGATCGAGATCAGATGGATGAGGGTGAGGCACAAACCGATCGCCAGCGGCCCGAAGCCCGCGGGGGCGCGCCCGTCGGTCGCGCCCAGGACCACGATGAGGAAGAACGCCGTCAACAGGACCTCTGCGATGAGAACCGCGGTGAGGGAGTAGTTGCCGGGGGAGTGTTCGCCGTATCCGTTGGCAGCCATGTTGCCCTCCGCCACGAACCCGGGTCGACCCTTCGCGATGAGGAAGAGCATCAGGCCGGCCAGCAGGCCACCCACGACCTGTGCGATCCAGTAGGTGGGCAGCTCCTTCCAGGACATCCGTCCGCTGATGGCGGCGCCCAACGTGATCGCGGGATTGAAGTGTGCTCCCGAGACGTGTCCGACCGCGTAGGCCATGGTCACCACGGTGAGGCCGAAAGCCAGCGAGACGCCGAGGAATCCGATCCCCACCTGGAAGGTGTCCTGACCGTCGTCGGATTGCGCTATCTGCTTGGCGGCGTAGATCGCGCTGCCGCATCCGCCGAAGACCAACCAGAATGTGCCGAAGAACTCAGCGGCGAGTCGTGCTGCGGGTGACGGGGAAGGCATGGACGTCCTTTCGCTCGGTGACCTGACCGTCGAGGCGCGCGAAGTGCCTCATCCTTCGAATGGCTCACACAGTAGCGGTGCCACCGTGAATCGGCAGCGTTACGGCAAATCCTGTACACGTCAGTGAAGATGGGGTGGACGAGAGTTGTCCCTTGGGATCAACGGCGAAACGTCGAGTGCATCTCCCAGAACAGAATCTCGGTGTCCATCGTCGCGGAGACGGTGACGTCGCCGTGATCGGTGGTGCGCAGGGCATCACCCTCGGCGAGCTGTATGCCGTCGTCCAACTCGACACCGCCCCGCGCCACGTACAGGTGTCCGAAGGGCGCCGGGGGGAGAATGACCGACTGCCCGGACCCGAGACGCGCGACATGCAGTGCCGCATGGGGATTCTTGATCGAGATCGCCGTGGTGTCGGTGTGCTCGGGCATTCCGGAGGCGACGGTGACCAGGCCGCCGGCTGCGAGGTCGGTGGTGAAATCGCGCTCGGCATAGCCGGGTTCACCTCCGGCGTGTTCGGGCGCAACCCACATCTGGATGACGCGAAGGTCCCGGTCCTCGCTCCGTCGAGAAGCATTCGCCTCGGTATGGGTGATACCGCGGCCCGCGCTCATCCGCTGCGCGACGCCGGGGGTGATCACGCCCGTGTTGCCGAACGAATCACGATGAGCGACAGCTCCTTCGAGCACCCACGTGATGATCTCGGCGTCGCGGTGAAAATGTGCGTCGAAGCCTTCGCCCGCGTCGACGCGATCATCGTTGTGCACGAGCAGGACCCCGTGGGCGTTCGCGGTCAGATCGAAGTTGCCGGTGACCGGGAAGGACTGGCGGGAATCGAGCCACTCGCTCCGGAAGCCATGTCGGCCGGCGGCTCGGATGACCTGCCGTGTGGTGACGGCCGCGGCTCGTGCTTCGCTCATCGTCGACTCCGATCTGGTCCGGGAACTCGGCCGACTCAACCGTCGCCGCACAGGCGCTATTCCGGTCCGTGGCGGCGCCTCGCTAGTCCAGCAGGTTCACCGCGTTGGCCACCACCAGGCTCAGGATGACGATCGACAGCAATGACTGCGAGGCCATCGCGAGTTTCGCGCGCCGCGCCAGCGGCATCACATCGGTCGGACTGAAGGCCGTCGCATTGGTCAGGGCCAGGTAGAGGTAGTCGAAGAACACCGGTCGCCAACCGGAGGCTGCCAACCGCGGCTCGAGTTGCTGGGGAAACGCGAGATCCGGGTGCTCGGCGGGGTGCAGGTGCCGGTTCACCGGCCCGCCGCCGTCGAGTTCCCAGTAGAGAAACGCGAAGGCGATGACGGTCTGTAGCCAGACGAGGGCGCCGGCGACCAGCAACTGGTTCGCCGCCTCGGTCTGCGGATTGCCATGGAGAAGATCCCATACGAGTCGTCCCGCACCCCATGCTGCTCCGGCCGCGATGGCGACGACGAGACACACGGAGAGGGCGCGGACCCACCGGCCGGGGCGGTCGATCCGGCCGGGATCCACGACGACGAGCGTCAGCAGCACCATCCCCTCGATCGCGGGCAGCAACCATGCGGTCCCGGCGGCGTAACGCGCCGGGAGCAGGAACGGGATCGCCATCGCGACCAGCACGAACGCCGATGCGGTCCATCGCTGCTCGGCGCGGGGCAGGTTCTCTCCCGGGCGGTGGTCGTCGTCGTTCATCCGGCGGCCTCCTCCGGTCCGGGGCCCCGACACGTTCGGTCAAGACCGTTGACTCGGCGTGCCCGGCCGGTACTGTGTTCTTCATCACATAGGCAGGAAGGGATGTGCCATGATACCGACCGAGATCAGGGATCTGCATCGCAGCATCGGGGCCTTACGCCATCACATGACGACGCTGCAGACACAGTACGGCGATGTCGACGCCGTTCGGCGGATGTCCAACGACCTGGACCGTCTGGAGATCGACCTCCATGACTTCGAGCACGCGCCGCCGCCGCTTCTGCAGGCGAAGCTCGGACGAGACCAGGTGATCTATGTGCCCGACAGCAAGTCAGACGAATCTGCCTGGCTGGGCGCGCAAGACGAAGGGCTGGGCTTTCATTCGCGTGAGCGCACGAAGTGAGCGCCCCCGCGACTGAGCGGGACGCAGTCGGGGTCTTCTCTCCCGGTCGCGCGCGGATCCTGGCGCGCACACTCCGTCAGGACAGGTGGTGGCTGTCGCCCCTGCTGACCGTCATCGGTCTCGCGGCCTTCGTCATCTATGCGACCGTGCGGTCCTTTGTGAGGACCGCCTATTACTCGACCGAGTATCACTACCTGTCACCGTTCTACTCGCCGTGTCTCAGTGAGTCGTGTGTGCCCGGTGCGAGTCACTTCGGTACGCCCTTCCCCGAACTCCCGATGTGGATTCCGCTGGCGTTCTTGTCGCTACCGTTTCTGCTCGGGTTCCGGTTGACCTGCTACTACTACCGCAAGGCCTACTACCGGTCGGTGTGGTTGTCGCCGCCGGCGTGCGCTGTCGCCGAACCGCACAGCAGGTACACCGGCGAGACGCGACTGCCGCTCATCATCCAGAATTCGCACCGGTACTTCTTCTATGCAGCCGTGATCATCTCGGTGATCAACACCTACGACGCCGTCATCGCGTTCCACGGCGCCGACGGTGGTTTCGGCTTCGGCCTGGGCAATGTCATCCTCGTCGTGAACGTGCTGCTGCTCTGGACGTACACGGTGTCGTGCCACTCGTGTCGCCACGTGACCGGCGGCCGTCTCAAGCACTTCTCGAAGCATCCGGTGCGGTACTGGATCTGGACCCGGGTCTCGAAGCTGAACACCCGGCACATGCAATTCGCCTGGATCACGCTCGGTACGTTGGTGCTCACCGACTTCTACATCATGCTCGTTGCCAGCAACACCATCTCGGATCTGAGGTTCGTGGGTTGACCGTTTGACGGCACAACGTCTGTTGTGCAGCCGTTTTCAACGTTGGGAGTCGCGCTAGATGACCGAGCCGGAACGCTACGAGTACGACGTCGTTGTCATCGGTGCGGGCGGTGCCGGGTTGCGTGCGGTCATCGAGGCCCGCGAACGGGGTTACTCGGTCGCCGTGGTGTGCAAGTCACTCTTCGGCAAGGCCCACACGGTCATGGCGGAGGGTGGGTGCGCCGCGTCGATGGGCAACGCCAACTCGAAGGACAACTGGCAGACGCATTTTCAGGACACCATGCGTGGCGGCAAGTTCCTGAACAACTGGCGTATGGCCGAGTTGCATGCGAAGGAGGCCCCGGATCGGGTCTGGGAACTCGAAACCTACGGCGCCCTGTTCGATCGCACCGAGGACGGCCGGATATCGCAGCGAAACTTCGGCGGTCACACCTATCCGCGGCTCGCGCATGTCGGCGACCGCACCGGGTTGGAACTGATCCGGACGATGCAACAGAAGATCGTCTCGCTTCAGCAGGAGGACTTCGCCGCCACCGGCGACTACGAGTCACGCATCAAGGTATTCGCCGAATGCACCATCACCGATCTGCTGAAGGACGGCGACGCCATCGCCGGCGCGTTCGGGTACTGGCGTGAGTCCGGTCGCTTCATCCTGTTCGAGGCGCCTGCGGTGGTCGTGGCGACGGGAGGCATCGGCAAGTCGTTCAAAGTGACCTCCAATTCGTGGGAGTACACCGGCGACGGCCACGCGCTCGCCCTCCGGGCCGGAGCGAGCCTGATCAACATGGAGTTCGTCCAGTTCCATCCGACCGGGATGGTCTGGCCGCCCAGCGTCAAGGGCATCCTGGTGACCGAGGGTGTCCGCGGCGATGGCGGCGTCCTCAAGAACACCGACGGCAAGCGTTTCATGTTCGACTACATCCCACCGGTTTTCAAAGGTCAGTACGCCGAGACCGAGGAGGAGGCCGACGAGTGGCTGGCCGACAACGACAGTGCGCGTCGGACCCCGGACCTGTTGCCCCGCGACGAGGTCGCCCGGGCGATCAACGAGGAGGTCAAGGCCGGACGCGGCACCGAACACGGCGGTGTCTACCTCGACATCGCGTCGCGGATGCCCGCCGAGGAGATCATGCGCCGGCTGCCGTCGATGCATCATCAGTTCAAAGAACTCGCCGACGTCGACATCACGGCCGAGCCGATGGAGGTCGGGCCCACGTGTCACTACGTGATGGGCGGAATCGAGGTCGACCCGGACACGGCCGCCTCGCGGGTCCCGGGGCTGTTCGCGGCGGGTGAGTGCTCGGGAGGGATGCACGGCTCCAACCGATTGGGCGGCAACTCACTCTCCGACCTGCTGGTCTTCGGGCGACGGGCCGGACTCGGTGCGGCGGCGTACGTCGAATCGCTGACGACGCGGCCCACCGTCTCCGCTGCCGACATCGAGCGGGCGGCGACATCGGCTCTGGCGCCCTTCGATCCGCCGGCCGAGGGCAAACCGGAGAACCCGTACACCCTGCACACCGACCTCCAACAGGCCATGAACGATCTGGTCGGGATCATCCGGAAGGAGGCCGAGATGCAGGAGGCGCTCGACGTCCTGGCAGATCTGCGAAACCGACTGGGCGGCATGCAGGTCGAAGGGCACCGGCAGTTCAACCCGGGCTGGCATCTCGCCATCGACCTGCGCAACATGCTGCTGGTCTGTGAATGCGTCGCTAAGGCCGCGCTCATGCGCACGGAGAGCCGTGGCGGGCACACCCGCGACGATCACCCGTCGATGGACTCGAACTGGCGTAACGCTCTGTTGGTCTGCACCGCCGAGCTCGACGGGGACGGCCCGGTGCCGGAGGTGAGCGTGGTGCGGACGGAACAGACCCCCATGCGTCCGGACCTGTTGGAGCTGTTCGAGTTCCCGGAGATAGAGAAGTACTACACCGCAGCCGAGATCGCCGGGCACCCCGGCGCCGGGGGCGAGCGAGCCGAAGGGCACTCGGAGGACTGACATGGGATACGACGCGAAGTTCCGGATCTGGCGCGGGGACACCGACGCCGGTGGTCTCGAGGACTACACGGTGGTTGTCAACGAGGGTGAGGTGGTGCTCGACATCATCCATCGACTGCAGGCGACGCAGGCACCCGACCTGGCGGTGCGGTGGAACTGCAAAGCGGGCAAATGCGGTTCGTGCTCGGCCGAGGTCAACGGTCGCCCGAAGTTGCTGTGTATGACCCGGATGTCCACCTTCACCGAAGACGAGGTCGTCACGGTGACCCCGATGCGGACCTTCCCCGTCATCCGCGACCTGGTCACCGATGTCTCGTTCAACTACGCGAAAGCGCGGGAGATCCAGTCGTTCACGCCCCCTGAGGGTCTCGGGCCGGGGGAGTATCGGATGAAGCAGGTCGACGTGCAGCGCTCGCAGGAGTTCCGCAAGTGCATCGAGTGTTTCCTGTGTCAGGACACCTGCCACGTCGTGCGCGATCACGAGGAGAACAAGCAGAACTTCGCCGGTCCGCGCTTCCTCATGCGCGTCGCCGAACTCGACATGCATCCCCTCGACGTCGCCGAGCGCCGCGACACGGCCCGAACCGAGCACGGACTGGGCCTCTGCAACATCACCAAATGCTGCACCGATGTCTGTCCCGAGCAGATCAAGATCACCGACAACGCGCTGATCCCGATGAAGGAACGCGTCGCCGACCGACACTATGATCCGCTGGTGTGGTTGGGTAACAAGCTGTTTCGACGGCACTGACTGTGCGCCGGGACGTTGTGCGCCTCAGCCGGCGTACCCCAGGCGACGGGATACGGTGAGCGCGCCATCCACCAGCGCGGCGGCCATCTCGTCCTGGCGTTCATCGGACAGATCCGCAGACAACCCGCCGATGCTCAACGCCGCCACCACATTTCCCTTGCGGTCTCGGATGCACGCGCCCAGTGCGGCGACACCGGGTGTCACGTCGCCGACACTGATGGAGTAGCCGCGTCTGCGTGTTTCGGCGAGCGTCGCCCGCAACTCCTCTTCGGTGATCTCGTCGCCGGCCGGGGTGAGCATCGGTCGCGACTCGAGAACCTGGGGGAGGGCGGTCTCCTCGAGTTCGGCCAACAGGGCCACCGGTGCTCCGCCGAGATAGAGCGGTAACGACCGCCCGACCGAGAGAACCATCACCCGGATGGGTTGGCTGCTCTCGATCATGTCGAGGCAGACCGCCCGCGCGCCGTCCGGGACCAGCAGATACACGTGCTCATCGAATCGGGCTGCGAGTTCGGACATCACGTGACTGGCCTCGGTGCGCAGGTCGAAGCTGCCCAGCACGGCGGAAGCGAGCTCGAAGACGCGCAACGTGAGTCGGTAGTCGGCGGAGCGGGTGCGCTCGACCCAGCCGGCGACCTCGAGGGTGTTGAGAATCCGGTACATCGTTGTGCGACTGTGCCCGCACTTCGTCATCAGCTCCGCCAGGGACAGCTCGGCGCGATCGCCTTTGAAAGCTTCGAGGACATCGATCGCCTTCACGATCGACGCGATGTGGTTCTTCGGGTCGAGCTCTATCGATCGCGCGGGTGTCATGGCTGCCGGTCTCCTTCTGTGATTCGTTGCAAGCCTTGATATCTCACTCCAGAACGACATGTCCGCCGGACGGTTCACGCCAACCCGGTGCATGTCTTCGATCTGGGTGTCCGAACACACTGAGGCCATGATGTGATGGTTGACACAGATCACCGGACATGCAATCGTTCCGTATGGCGCACACGTTATCCGGATTCCGGACACCGGGTCAAGCCCCGAAACTCGCGGGCACCGACCCCGCTTCCTCTGTCGCACGGGTGATCATGCCGATGGACGGCCCGGCCCGGGTCCTGTGTGTAGGCGGAGGCCCGGAGTCGACTTTCGAGATGCCGGGGTGGGACGTCCTACGGACTTTCGTCGATCGATTCGCCCCTGATGTCTCGGTCGACCTGTCCACCCGGTTCGCCGCGACAATTGCCGAGTGGGAAGCCAACCCCACCAGGGTCACCTACGGCGTCGTCGGGGGCCGAGATGTCTTGGTCGGGCTGTCCTATCAGACCTCGCCGGAAGAAGTGCTCGCCGCTGTCTGGCGCGGATTGTGTGTGTCGCTCGCGCGCACGCTGCGAGACAACGGTGTCGACGGCCCGGTCCGGCTCGAGTCGGGTCATCCGGGCGCCGACGTATTGGCCGACCGCCTGAGTCGCTTGGGAGTTCGTGTCCAGGGCGTCCGCACACCCGTCGACGCGGAAGACCGGGTGCGCATCGACGCACTCGTCCGCGCCGTTGCGGACACCGCACGGGAGGTGTCCCGGTGACCCGTTCGGTGGTGATCGGTATCGACAAAGGGACCAGTTCGCTCAAGACGATCGCCGTCGACCTCGCCACCGGAGAGCTTGTCGCGGAGTGCGGTGCTCGGACCCCGAGCGTCTACCCGACCGCGGGCCGGCACGAGGAGGACCCCGAACAGACCTGGGCGACAGTCGCAGGCACGATCCGGGCGGTCGTCGACGCGCTCGGCGTGGGGACGTCCATCGCAGGCGTCGGGGTGACCGGTCATATGGGTGGACTATGGACCGTCGGCCATGACGGCGCGCCCGTCGGCCACGCGATCTGCTGGCCCGACGCCCGCGCGACCGGCGTTCTCGACGCAGTACACGACCGCGGCCACCTCGACGCCTTGTTCGAGATCAGCGGGAACGCTCTCATTCCGGGAACGCCATACCCCTTGCTGGCGTGGATGAAGCGCGCCGAGCCGGAACGGTACGCGAGGATTCGGCACTTCTTCATGGCCAAGGACTACGTGAACTACCGGCTCACCGGAGTCGTGGCGACCGAGGAATCCGACCTGTCGTTCGCACCCTGCGACTTCCGCAATCGCCGCAAGGCGGAGGAGTTCTTCACCGCATTCGGCATCGAGGAGATGTCTCCGCGACTGCCCGAGGTCGGCGTCAGCACCGACCTCCTGGGGACCGTGACCGCCGCGGCGTCGGCCGAGACCGGGCTCCCGGTGGGGACCCCGGTGTCTGCGGGCACCGGAGATGCGACGGCCAACATGATCGGCATCGGTGCCGCTCACGACGGTCAAGCAGTCACGACCATCGGCACGAGCCTGATGAACGGGACGTCCACCGACCACCCGCTTCTCGAGCCGGCAGGAGTCGGATTCGGCTTCCTCATGCCGGAGAACCGCTGGCAGCGTCAGATCACCAATTCCGGCGGCGGAACCCTGTGCCTCGACTGGGTGATCAACACCTTCTGTCCGGCAGAGGTGGAGCGCATGGCGCGCGGCGCCACCACGCTCGGCGATGTGGTGCGCGGCTTCGCCCGCCAGACCGAGCCGGGAAGTGGTGGGCTCGTGTTTCATCCGTATCTCAACACCGCGGGCGCGACAGCTCCGTTCCTCGATGTCAACGCGCGCGGCAGCTTTGTCGACTTCCGCCCGGACACGTCGTCGGCAGAACTCGTCCGGGCCGTCATGGAGGGCACGGCGCTCTCGGTGCGGGACTGTTACGACGCCATGCCCGTACGCATCGACGAGATCCGCCTGACCGGCGGTGGGGCCCGCAGTGTCGAGTGGAGCCAGATCATCGCCGATGTGCTGCAGAAGACCATCGTGGCACCCGATGTCCCCGAGTCGGGGGCGCTGGGGGCGGCGATGCTCGCCGCGGTTGCCACCGGGCAGTACGCCGACCTCGACGCCGCAACCGCGCAACTGGTACGGCCGGGGCGCGTCCACGAACCCGACCCCGAGACAGCGAGTACCTACGACGAGGCCTTCGCCATCTACCGGGCAGTCCTCGAACCCCTGCGTGACGTCTGGGCCGCGACGGCCGAGACCGAGCGCCTCATCACGGCCTGACCGGCCGACCCACCGCACGACACACGCGAAACGGAGAACTCGTGCCCGTCATCAGAACCGTGCTCGGCGATATCGCCCCCGAAAGCCTGGGAGTGACCCTGTGTCATGAGCACCTCTTCACCAACCCGCCGAAGTGGGCGCAGGACAAGGACCCCGACATGGTGCTCGACCGTGTCGACGCGGCGATCGGTGAGGTGACCGACTTCGACAGCCTGGGCGGGGGCGCACTCGTCGAGATGACCACCGCCGACTACGGACGACGCGGCGACGGCCTGCTGGCCGTCGCCCGGGCGACGCCCGTCCACATCATCAGCGCCAGCGGCTATCAGAAGGGCATCTACTATCCCGAGTCGGTCGCCACCGAGTCGGTGGAGGAGATCGCCGCCCGGTTCGCGGCCGACGTGACGGCCGGTGTCGACGGCACGTCGGCGCGGGCCGGCGTGATCAAGTTCGGGACCTGTCGCACCGATGAGATCCGCGCGGACGAGCGCAAGGTCCAGAAGGCCGTTGCGCGAGCACATCTCGAGACAGGCGCGCCGATTTCCACCCACTGTCAGGCCGGAACGCTGGGTGACCTGCAGGCGAACGGTTTCGCCGACCTCGGCGTCGATCCCGATCACGTCCTGATCGGTCACCTCGACCGCAACCTCGACTACGACTACCTCCGCAAGGTCGCGAAGACCGGGGTGTGGCTCGGATTCGACCATTGGACCAAACCCAAATACCCGTCCGACGACCTCCGGGTCGACCACATCCGGCGCCTGGCCGACGAGGGCTTCACCAAGATCATGGTGTCCGG
Organism: Gordonia terrae; assembly: GCF_001698225.1. Lineage (NCBI taxonomy): Bacteria > Bacillati > Actinomycetota > Actinomycetes > Mycobacteriales > Gordoniaceae > Gordonia > Gordonia terrae. Next base: position 3,322,635 of record NZ_CP016594.1, on the reverse strand, counting down.
TGATCTGGGCCGGCCGTCGTATCAACCCCACCATGGCGGCACGCCGGGCTTCGCGGGACTGCTCAAGCAGATTCGCGACCGGCTCCCCGCCGACATCGCCGAGCGTGTCTTCGTGCAGAACCCGCGGACGTTCTTCGCGTTCACACCGCGCGAGGGGGTGGCATGACCTCCACCGCACCGGCTTCCGCGGGCGGCGTCGAAGCCCCGGTGACGACACACGGCGTGCTCTTCGACCTGGACGGGACCCTCATCGACTCCCGGTACGCCATCATCGAGGCCTACCGCGCAACATTCGAGAACGAACTCGGACAACCGCTGCCCGACGAACTCGAGGATCCGAGCGCCATCATGGCACCCCGGCCCCCCGAGATCTTCGCGCGATTCTCTGACCGCGATCCGCTGGAACTCGAACGCGCGTACGGCACGCATTACACCTCGGGCGCCTTCCGCCGCGTGGCGGCCTACCCGGAGCTGCGTGAGACCCTCGCCGCTCTCACCGAGCGCGGCATCACCGTGGGCATCGTCACCAACAAGCGAATGAGCCGCGTGCACAAAGATTTCCACCATCTCGGCATCGACGAGAAGTCGTTCGCGACCATCGTGACCGCCGACGACACCACCGAACGCAAACCGCACCCCGCCCCGGTGCTGCTCGGACTCGAGCGGGCCGGACTCGACCCGGCGCGTACCTGGTACGTCGGGGACGGCCCGCAGGACATCCGCTCCGGCGCCGCCGCCGGCACCCGCACGATGGGCGCCGCCTACGGCTACTACGGAACCGACACCCTCGCCGGTCACCGCCCCGACCATCTCCTCGACACGCTGAGCGAACTCCTGCACCACATCTAGCGAACCGACCACACATACGGTCCCGCACCACACCCGGTGGCGCGGTACCACTCGCTGCCCCGAGCTTCCTCCGGCGCAGAACCTTCCATCGATTCGCCCACCCCTGGAGAGTGGGCACTCTCACGAACGGATGTCGTCATGACCCAACTACTCCCTGCCCGAAATCGGGCGCTGACCACTGTCGCCGAGGTCGATGACCTCGTCGACTCCGAGGACATAAGGACCCGCAGGCACAAACTCATGCTTGTTCTCGGTCTCGCCGGCATCGCCTTCGAGGCGTACTTCCTGGCGGTCTTGAGTTCGGGCACGGCCCCGATGAGCGAACAGCTCAACCTCGACGCGAACGGCGTCGGGCTGGTCAGCGCATACGGCTACGTCGCCACCCTGATAGCCGCGGCGACCTGCGGCCTGCTCGCCGACCGATACGGTCGGGTGAAGATCATGGTCGTCGCCAAGATCGTGGCGGTGATCGCCGCCCTGATGATGGCCGCCGCACCGAGTTTCGCGATGCTCGTCTTGGCCCGGTGCATCGCGGGCGCGGCCTACGGCGTCGACCTCGGCGTTGCGATGGCATACCTGTCGGAGAACCTGCCGAAGAAGCGCCAGTACCTGCTCAACTTCTGGCAGGCACAGTGGTACATCTCCACGGTCGTCGCCCTGGCGATCGTCCTGGGTCTCTACCACCTCGACGTGGGACTGAGCATCTGGCGCTGGGGCCTCGTCACCGCCGCGATCTTCGCCTTCGTCGTCGCAGTCGCACAGTGGGCCCTGATGCCCGACAGCCCGCGCTGGCTTGCGAAGAAGGGCAGGCTCCCCGAGCTGACCAAGTCGCTAAAAGCCATGTACGGAATCGACGCCACATATCCCACCGGGCATCTCGACGCGGCCATCGAGGAACCACGGAAGGAGCGCCGTTTCACCGAACTCTTCAGCGTCCGCTTCCGTGCGCGGACGATCCTGGCCAACGTCGTCACCATGATGCAGGCCCTGCAGTACTACGCCGTGGCGTACTACCTGCCGGTCATCGCGCTGAGCCTGTTCGGTGAGAACTTCGGCGAGGCGACCTTCGGCTCCATCGTGTTCAACGTCTTCGGCATCGTCGGCGGTGTCGCCTCGATCTGGGTGGCATCCAAACTCGGTGCGAACGGCGCTGCGAAGTACGGATTCCTGGCGGTCGCCGCGATGATCCTGGTCCTCGGCGTCTTCTTCGACTCGCTCCCGATCCTCCTGGCGTTCATCGTCCCGGCCATGTTCATCTTCTTCCACTCCGCCGGACCCGGCGCATCCGGTCTGACCATGGCGGCGATGGCGTACCCGTCGGATCTGCGCGGTCGCGGCGGACAGCTGGCCACCATTTCCCAGAGCATCGGCGGCATCGTCGGTCTGTATGCGTTCCCGCGGATGTCGGAGGCGCTCGGGTTGTCGACGACCATCACGATCTTCGTCGCGGTGCCGTTGATCGGTGCGGCCATCTGCATGCTGATCCGCTGGGAGCCGTTCGACACCACTCACGACGCCAACGAGATCGCCGCCGCCGAGGGCGACATGGCGGTCCGGGAGGTGTACGGACGATGACCGGGTCACGTGTGACGATCCCCGGCTCGGTGGCGCTGATCACCGGTGGCGGGCAGGGTCTGGGCCTTGCCATGGCGCGACGGTTGCGAGCCGACGGACACCAGGTGGTGATCGCCGACATCGACGCCGGACGTGCTGATCAGGCGGCCGCCGACGTCAGCGGGTCCGCGTTGGTCGTCGACGTCACCGACGACGAGTCGGTCAGCCGCGCGATCGAGGCCGTGCGAGAACGGTTCGGACGGCTCGACGCCCTGATCAACAATGCGGGAATCATCTCGCGGACCCAGGCCGAGGCAATCGATTCCGGCCGGTGGCAGGCCGAACTCGACGTCCACCTCGGCGGCACCATGCGGTGCAGCCGGGAGGCCTTCGTCCTCCTCCGCGAGGCGCCCAACGCGTCGATCATCAATCTCGCCTCGGTGGGTTCGACATTCGGTCTACCCGGACGATTGGCGTACACCGCAGCGAAGTCCGGCGTCCTGGGTGTCACACGCACACTCGCGGCCGAATGGGGACCGCACGGGATCCGGGTCAACGCGGTGGCCCCCGGATACATCGACACCGGGATGATGCGAACGGGTCTCGACACCGGAACCCTCGATGAGAAGCGACTGATAGATCGAACACCGATGCGCCGGTTCGGTTCTCCCGACGAGGTGGCTGCAGCCACCTCCTTCCTCGCGTCGACGGACGCGTCGTTCGTCACCGGCACCGTGCTCCGGGTCGACGGCGGGATCACCATCGACGGCACATTCCACTCGGCCGACGCCGAGATGACCAGAGAGGGCACCTGACACATGCTCGTAGACAACGACATCGATCGCCCGTCGACCGCGCAACTGGCCGACACCGCGTTCCGGCTGAGGTCGGCGATGATGCGAATGGCAGCGGACAAAGGCGAGGGATACATCGCTCAGGGGCTCGGGATCGCCGACCTGCTCGCGGTCATCTACCTCCGGCAGTTGCGTTTCGACGCCACTGACCCGGACTCGCCCTCCCGTGACCGGTTCCTCATGTCGACCGGGCACTACTCGATCGCGCTCTATGCGGTGCTCGCCGAGCTGGGCATCCTGACCGAGGAGCAGATCGCCGACTACGGGCTCAACGGCAGCGAGCTGCCCATGAGCACCTTCGACGAGACGCCCGGGGTCGAGATCACCGGTGGCTCACTGGGACACGGTCTCGGGCAGGGCGTAGGGATGGCGCTCGGGCTCCGCCTCGACGGTGGGGATCAGAAGATCATCGTCGAACTCTCCGACGGTGAGCTGCAGGAGGGGTCGACCTGGGAGTCGGCGATGTCGGCCGCCAGCTTCGGTCTCGGCTCCCTCACCGCGGTGGTGGACTGCAACGGAATCCAGGCCGACGGTCCGATCGTGCTCGACATGGAACCGATCGCGGCCAAATGGGCCGCCTTCGGGTGGGCGGTCGAGGAGGTCGACGGCAACGACATCGAGGCCCTCGTCCGGGCGTTCGACGCGCTGGCAGCCGCCCCGGCAGACGTCCCGCGCGTGCTGATCGCCCGAACGACTCCCGGCACCGGCGTGCCCACGCTGGTCGCGCGGGAACGGGCACATTTCGTCCGCGTCCACGACACCGAGTGGACCGGACTCATCGCCGAACTGGAGGAGAATCGTGGCTGAGCTCAAGAACCGTGCCGGCGGCATGGGTGAGATCGCCGACGTCGAGGGACCCTACGAGCGGGCGCCTTTCGGTACCGAACTCGCCGAACTCGGTGCCCGCGACGAGCGGATCGTCGGACTGAGTGCCGACATGTCGAAGTATTCCGACATCATCCCGTTCCGGGATCGCTTCCCGGAGCGCTACTTCAACGCCGGCATGGCCGAGCAGAACGCGGTGATGATGGCCGCGGGATTGGCGAAGGTCGGCAAGATCGCTTTCTGCGCGACCTACGCGGCATTCCTCACCCGCCGGGCCCTCGACTTCATCGCCGTGTCATGCGCACACAGCAAGGCCGACGTGAAGATCGTCGCCGGTTCGCCGGGGCTCGTAAATCCCTATGGAGCAACACACCAGTCCCTCGAGGACCTGGTCGTGATGCGGTCCATCCCCGATCTGACGGTCATCGATCCGTGCGATGCGGTGGAACTCCGTCACGTCATCCGCGCTGCCGCGGCCACGCCGGGTACCTTCTACATCCGCAACTTGCGCGGCAAGGTGCCCGTCGTGTTCGACGAGGACGACTTCGAGTTCGAGATCGGCCGCGCACGGATGCTGCGGCCGGGCTTCGACGTCGCGGTGATCGGCACCGGATTCATGACGGCGCGGGCGCTGAAGGCCGCCGAGGCCGCCGAAGCGGCCGGGGTGTCGGCGGCGGTCTTGCACGTCCCGACCATCAAGCCCCTCGACACCGACGCGATCGCCGCCGTCGCCGCAGACGTCGGTCGGATCGTGACCGTCGAGAACGGGCTGCGCGCCGGCGGTCTCGGCACCGCGGTTGTGGAGACCCTCGCCGATCGCGGGATCTCGCTACCGGTCACCAGGATCGGTCTCGGGGATCGCTTTCACCCCTGCGGTTCTCAGGGCTACAACGAGGCGCTGTTCGGGCTCGACGAGCCGGCGATCACGCGCGCGGTGATCACCGGGAACTGGCCGCACGCATGAGCGCGCTGCTGGACGGGATCGGTGTCGCCCGAGCCGCCCGTCGGTTCGCGGCACCGCAACAGTATCTGCAGGGCCCAGGGGTTCTCGATGACGTCGGTGGGGTGGTGGCCGAGATCGGGGGAGCGCCGATCGTCGTCATCGACGTCGACATCTCGGAACTGTTCGGGGCGCGTATCGAGGCGTCGCTCGCCGCCGCCGAACTACGGGCCCAGGTGATCCCGGTGACCGGACCGGTGACGCGCGGCGTCATCGCCGACACCCTGACGCGTGTGTCAGCCGGGCAGGGCGACGTGGTGGTCGGCATCGGGGGAGGCAAGGCGATCGACATCGCCAAGGGTGTGGCCGAGGCCGTCGGACGGCCGATGGTCTCGGTCCCCACGGTCGCGTCGAACGACGGCCCCACCGCCAGTGTGTTCGCGCTCTACGACGAGTTCGGACGGCTGTCCGAACTCGGTCGTCTGCCCGCGAATCCGGCTGCGGTTGTCGTCGACACCGAGGTGATCGCGAAGGCGCCGATCCGATTTCTGGTATCGGGCATCGGGGACGCGCTCGCCAAGAAATACGAGGCCCACTCGTGTGCGCGGGGGCGCGGTGTCACCACGCAGGGCACCCGTCCGCTGATCATCGGCGAGGTGGTCGCCGACGGATGTTCTCGAATCCTGTTGCGCGACAGTGAGGCTGCAGTGCGCGATGCGCTCGCGCACCAGGTCACCCCCGAGCTGGAGGCGGTCGTCGAGGCGGTGATCCTGTTGTCGGGCATCGGTTACGAGAACGGCGGCCTGTCGATCGCGCACTGTATGACGCGAGGACTGCAGGTCGGTCGTGGGTCGTCGGCGCACCTGCACGGCTACCACGTCGCCTACGGGTTGCTCGTCCATCTGGCGCTCGAGGACGATCCCGAGGTCGACCGCGACGAGATCCGCAGCTTCCTCCGTGCCCTCGGTCTCCCGACCTCACTGGCCGATCTGGATATGGGCGAACCGTCGAACGCCGAGATCGAGGCACTGGCAGTCGCCGCCGCGTCGGCACCGCACGTGGCCAACACCTGGGTCGACGCATCGGTCCCCAGTATCATCGCGGCCATCGAACAGGTGGAGAAAGAGGCGGCGATCGATGGTGACTGAACACGGCCCGGACCCGGACATCGACAGCGCCCGGAGTCCGGTGCCGCCCGCGGCCGAGTTCACCTTCTCCGCGCTCAGTCCGGCAACGTTCCTGGATCGAGCCGCTGCGGCATTCGCCGGACGGATCGCGGTGATCGACGGGTCACGTCGCTTCACCTACACCGAGTTCCACGATCGGGTCCAGCGGTTGACCGCGGTGATCGAACAGCTCGGTGTCGGCCCCGGTGACCGTGTCGCCGCGTTGTGTGCGAACTCGCACGTGATGCTCGAACTACACAGTGCTGCGCCCGCTCACGGATCTGTACTCGTGCCGCTGAACGTCCGGCTCTCCGAACCGGAGCTGACCTACATCCTCGAACACAGTGGCGCGTCGGTTCTCGTCTCGACGGTCGAGTTCGCCGGCCGCGCGCGAGCAGTCGGCGAAGCGGTCGGACTCCGGGTGGTGATCGGTGGGTCGGCGGACGGCTCGGACGAGTACGAGCGACTGCTCGCAGACGCGGGCGCCCCGGTTCGTCGGGACACCGACGAGCGTGGACTGCTCGCGATCAACTACACCTCGGGCACCACCGGTCGCCCGAAAGGCGTGATGTACCACCATCGGGGCGCGTATCTGCAGTCGGTGGCGATGGCGTACCACTCCGGCCTCGGACCGGGCTCGAAGTACCTGTGGACACTGCCGATGTTCCATTGCGACGGTTGGTGTTTCACGTGGGCGGTCATCGCCGCCGGTGGCACGAGTGTGTGCCTTCGGGGCATCGACACCGCTCAGATCTGGCATCACCTCGTGGCTGACGGTGTCACTCACTTCAGTGCAGCGCCGACGGTGCTCACGATGATCGCCGAGGACCCGGCCGCCACCCGGCTCTCGACGACGGTGCAGGCCGGAACCGGCGGGGCGCCCCCGTCACCAGCTTTGCTCGCCCGGATGGCTCGCCTGGGCATCGAGGTGACGCATCTGTACGGCATGACCGAGACGTTCGGTCCGATCGTCGTCAACGAATGGCAACCGGAATGGGACGACGCCACCGATGCCGAGCGAGCCGAACGCAAAGCGCGACAGGGCATCGGGAACATCGCGGCCGGCCGGGTTCGTGTGGTGACGGCCGATGGTGTCGACGTGCCACCCGATTCGGCGACGATCGGCGAGCTGGTGGTGCGCGGCAACAACGTCATGCTCGGCTACTACCGCGATCCCGATGCCACTGCCGCGGCAACCCTGGATGGTTGGCTGCGGACCGGTGATCTCGCGGTGATGCATCCGGACGGGTACGTCGAGATCCGGGACCGCAGCAAGGACGTCATCATCTCCGGCGGCGAGAACATCGCGTCGGTCGAGGTGGAGCGGGTGCTCGACAGCCATCCCGACGTCGTCGAATCGGCGGTCGTCGGCCGTCCGGATGAACGATGGGGCGAGGTGCCGATCGCCTATGTCAGCGTGCGCGCCGGGGCGAGCCTGACCGCTGAGGGTCTCGTTGAGTTCGCACGCAAGACGCTCGCCCGGTTCAAGGTGCCGAAAGAAGTCGTGTTCGCGGAACTGCCGAAGACGTCGACGGGCAAGATCCAGAAGAACGTGCTCCGCGGTGGTGGGGCGTCCGGCTGACACAAAGCGTTCCGGTCATCCCAACGTAACGTTGCCAACGAGCACTGTTACGCTCGCCATTGACATTGTCAATCGTGGATAGGTACTCGCACCATGGCCGAACGGTCTTCTTGGGAAAACGACGATCTCAGCGCCCTGCGCGATCTGGCTCGCAGCTTCTGCGAGAAGGAGATCAAGCCGAACGCCGATAAGTTCATCGAGCAGCACCACGTCGACCGCGACCTGTGGAACAAGGCCGGCGAGCTGGGTCTTCTCTGCATGTCGATCCCGGAGGAGTACGGGGGCGGGGGCGGCAACTTTGCGCACGAGGCCGTCTTGATCGAGGAGCAGGCGCGCGTCGCCGACAGCTCGTGGGGCGTCAGCCTGCACAACGGCATCGTCGCGCATTACATCCTCGAGTACGGCTCGGAGGAGCAGAAGACCACGTGGCTGCCCAAGATGGCCAGCGGCGAGGCCGTCGGCGCCATCGCGATGACCGAGCCCGGTACGGGATCGGACCTGCAGAGCGTCAAGACCAAGGCGATCAAGCAGGGTGACGAGTACGTCATCGACGGCTCGAAGACGTTCATCACCAACGGAAGTCAGGCCGACATCATCATCGTCGTCGCCAAGACCGACGTGTCCGAGGGCGCGAAGGGCATCTCGCTCATCCTCGTCGAGGCGGACCGTGAGGGCTTCCGTCGTGGCCGGGTGCTCGACAAGGTCGGCCAGCGCGGGCAGGACACCTCGGAGCTGTTCTTCGACGGTGTGCGTGTTCCCACCTCGAACCTGCTCGGCACCGAGGAGGGGCAGGGCTTCATCCAGCTGATGCAGCAGCTCCCGCAGGAACGTCTGATCATCGCCGTCGCGTCGGTGGCGGGAATGGAGAAGGCGGTCTCGGAGACCATCGCCTACACCAAGGACCGCACGGCCTTCGGGCGGCCGATCTTCAGCTTCCAGAACACCAAGTTCAAACTCGCGGAGGCAGCCACCGAGACCCGGATCGGCCGGGTTTTCGTCGACGACTGCATCACCAAGCACATCAAGGGCGAACTCGACATCCCGACCGTCGCGATGGCCAAGTGGTGGACCAGCGACCGCGCCATGGTGGTCGCCGACGAATGCCTCCAGCTGTTCGGCGGCTACGGCTACATGAACGAATACCCGATCGCTCGCCTGTGGGCCGACAATCGTGTGCAGAAGATCTACGCCGGCACCAACGAGATCATGAAGGAGATCATCGCGCGGACACTGTGACGATGTGACGATTCCCGACTCGGCGACGGCCCCGGTGACCCCGCTCACCGGGGCCGTCGCCGTCCCGGTGGCCCCTGGAGTGATCAAGTCGATGATTCATTAGCGGGCTGAACGGTTATACGGGGAGCCTTGGGTACGGCCGAAGCGTTTCCAGAGGGGAGCCAGAACTGACGATGTCACAGCGACCATCGCGTCTCTCGACCACTTCAGAGCAACCATGACTCCGCATGACGACGTGCCGGTCGACGGTCGAACCAGGCACTACGGCGACTTCTACGGCGTCACCGAGACCCCGCTGGCCAACGACAGGCAGCTACTGCTGGTGTGGGGGAACTGCCAGGCCGAAGCGTTGCGGATAGTGCTGTCCAGTTCCGCGGACCTCCAGTTCCGCACCGTTCGCGTCCCACCGGTGCACGAACTCGAGTCCTCCGACGTCGACCACGTCGAACGCCTCGTCCGTCGAGCAGCGGTGATCGTCTCCCAGCCGGTGCGCGCCGGTTACCGGGGACTCCCGATCGGTGGACCGGACCTGGTCGACCTGGCGCCGTCGGCGACGGTCATCGTGTGGCCGGTCGTCCGCTATGGCGGGTTGTATCCGTTTCAGGTCATCGCGCGACATCCCGCGCAGCCGTCCGCGGTACCCGCTGCTGTGCCGTATCACGATCTGCGAACGGTCCTGGCGGTGCGGGACGGACGTAGATCGTTCGCCGAGCGGGATGTCGACGTCACGGGCGAACACCTCCGAGAAGCGGCGCGCTGGAGTGTGGAACAGCTCGCGATGCGCGAACGCCGCCAGTGCGACATCGCGATTTCCGACATCCTGCTCGACGCCGGGGCGGACGCCGCCCACACGATCAACCATCCCGGCAACCGGGTGCTGGTGACGCTCGGTCGTCGAATCCTCGATGCACTCGGGGCGTCGGCGCCGATCCCACCGACGCGGGAGCTGCTCGGCAACATTCGCGCGCCGCTGGAACAACGCGTGATCGATGCGCTCGGTATCGACGCCTCCGCGCGGATCGCCTGGGACGTCGACGGTGCGGTGATGACCGAGGAGGTCGTCCACCGTAGCCAGATGCAGTGGTACGCCGATCATCCCGAGTTCATCGATGCCGTGCTGGACCGCTACGTCGAGCTCATCGACATCCTGGGGTTGGCATGACGAGACCCCTGGGACACCTCCTCGTCGGGCCCCGGTCGCACGGTGTGGTGCGGTATGCGCAGTCGGTGTACGACGCGGTGACCGCCGGGGGCGGCCATCATCGGTTGGCGCATATGCGCACACTCTGCGCCGGCCTGCCGGCGGGACTGGCCGACTGTGCGCTCGTGCACCTGCATGTGACTGATCGTCTGTTCGGGCGCACGCCCCTGCAGGCGCGCGACAATCTGCTCGCGATGATCGCGGGTATGCACCGACCGGTCTCGGTGACGCTGCACGACCTGCCCCAGCCATCGGACGGGCGGTCGATGCAGGCACGCATCGAGTTCTTCCGGTCGGTGGCCCGATCGGCGACCGGCGTGATCGTGTCGAGCCGTCACGAGGCGTCGCTGTTCTCCGAATTCGTCGACCCGACGATCGATGTCGAGGTCGTTCCGCTGATGATCGACTCCCGACGCGTCGACAAACCCTCGGCGACAGCGGAATCGACGGTGGGCGTGCTCGGCTACCTGTATCCCGGGAAGGGGCATCTCGAGACCCTCCGGGCGATGTCCGGTCTCGATCCGTCGATCGGCTTCGTGGCACTCGGCACCCCGTCACCCGGACACGACGATCTGGCCGACGACCTGGCCAAGCTGGCGGCGGACATGGGTAGGCGGTGTGAGATCACCGGCTACCTGACCGACGACGAACTCCGGCGGGCGTCGGCCGAGGTCACGGTCCCCGTCGCCTATCACCGGCACATGTCGGCATCCGGCTCGATCAACTCCTGGATCTCCGCCGGGCGCAGGCCACTGGTCCCGCGCACCACCTACACCGAGGAGCTCGCCGCGCGGTCCCCGGGCGTGCTGACGATGCACGCGAACGACGACGATGCGCTGCAGGCCGCCATCGAGCATGCGTTCGCGCATCCTGCAGACACCTGGATCGATCCGTCCGTGGTTCCGTCGCCCTCGGCCGTCGATGTCGGGCTGGAGCACGAGCGACTGCTGCGGCGGTGGAGCGCGTGACGGTCGTCGGGCTCGGTGATGGTCGGACCGTCGTGCCCGACAACCGGTGGGACCTGATCGGCGATGCCGCGCCGACGCCCCTGGTGAGTGTCGTCATCCCGTACTACAACCAACCTCGTCAACTGGCGCTGGCCCTGGAGGCGTTGACGGCCCAGACCTACCCGGCTGATCGCCTGGAGGTGGTCGTGGCCGACGACGGTTCGTCTAGTTCGCCGGACGTCAGCGCGTGGAAGTCCCGGTTGACGATCACGGTGGTGTCGCAGGAGGACAAGGGCTTTCGGGCGGCGGCCGCCCGCAACCTGGGAGTCGCGGCATCGAACGGCACGATCCTGTGTTTCCTCGACGCGGACACGATTCCGACAACCGGATACATCCGCCACGCGGTCAGGTTGCCGGCCGCGGCACCCGACGCGCTCGTCGTCGGTCGGCGCAAACATGCTGATCTCGGCGAGGTCAGCCCGGATGGGGTGCACGAATGGTTGTGCGCACAGGGGCATCTCGAACGTTCGCATGAGTACGAACCCGGGTGGCTGGTCGACGCGTACGATCGCACGGCCGATCTCCTGGCCCCTGGCTGGGATGGTTACAAGTACATGATCAGCGCGGTGATGACCTGCAGCCGTGAGCTGTTCGACGACATCGGTGGGTTCGATCCGTCGTTCGTCCGGTACGGGGGAGAGGACTGGGAGTTCGCGAACCGGGCGTTCATGATGGGCGCGGTGTTCGCGCACGAACCCGAAGCGGTCGCGTGGCACGACGGTCCCGACTGGGCCGAGCGTCCGGTGTCAGAACGGATCTCGGAGAAGAACGCCGAAGCCCTGGCGCTCGCGCCACTCGTCACCGATCCGGCGGCCCGGACCGCCGGGCTCTTGTATTGCATCCCCGACATCGTCGTGGCGCTGTCGGTCGAGGGACACACCGCGGCATCGCTGATGCGAACGGTCGGCAGCGTGCTGCGTGGGGCGGACGGTCGCAGCGTGGATGCGGCCATCTGGCTCGTCGGCGCACGTGCCGACACTCTGCTCGCCCAACTGGGCGTGCACGATTCGCGAATCCGGACCGGCAGCCCGGACGCGTCGACGCTGTCGCGGTGCAGATTAGTCCTCGAGATCACCGGGCCGGTGGTCTTCTCGGATCATTCGCTGGCCCTGCTCACAGCGCAGGTTGCACCGGGGGAGTGCGGCCAGGTTACGGTGCACTTCGGCGCATCATCGTCGGTGACGATGGCGTCGTCGCGCGCACGCCACCGGGTCCGACGCTGGGAGGCGCACACCGACCTGGCGGCCGACGAGCTTCTCGACCGGCTGTTCGGGTTTCGGACGGTGGACCACAGCGATGTCGGGATCGCGGTGCTCGGCAGCGAACCCTCGCTGTCCTGGTAAGTGTCGAGAACCCTATCAGGTCATGTGGCGCGAGTGCCCCCGGTCAGACTCGAACTGACACTGGACGGGTTTTGAAACCATTTCCCTAGACCCGCTATCACGCGGATTATGCGCAGGTCAAGAGGGCGGTTTATGCTGGTGAGGGTGCCGAGGCTTGTTCGGACGGGTATCTGGGACCCCACTAGGTGACAGGAGTGGGCTCATTTTGCCATGCGCTGCCACGCAACGTACTGACGGTTGTCATGCGTCTCGTGAGTCTCGGACCGGAACTTTGGAGGGGGTCGGGCGCCGTGGCGTGGACTGAGCAGAATCGTTCGGGCACTTACAGGGGCATGTTCAGAGACGAATACGGCAGACGTCGCAGCGCCGGAACCTTCGACCGGGAGAAGATCGCCCTGGGGAAGGCACAGGCAGCCGAGGACGACGCCCGAACCCGCAAACCCCGAAAATCCCTTACCTGGGCTGAATGGCGCCAGCGGTGGGTCAAGACACGCAACGTCGAAGCTTCCACCATTAGTCGAGACAACATACGGATCACCAAACACGTAGCCCCTCAATGGGACGCGACCAGGCTGGACGACATCGCCCGGCCAGCGGTTCAAGCGTGGGTACGACACCTCTCACGTCCCAAGTCTGAGGGCGGGGCCGGCCTGTCGCCGTCCACCGTCCGCAAGACGGTAGGTGTCTTCTCCGCGTCTTTGAAGGCTGCGATGCGCGAGGGTTTGATTGACGCAAACCCCTGCACCACACTGGAATACCCAGCAATCCCACCATCGCCAGAACGTTGGCTCTCAACCGCAGAGACAGGCGCTCTCCGAGACGTCCGGGACTGTCGTGAGAACGGTGTAAGTGGCCTTACCGCCCTCGGTGTGTCGGGGGCAGGAAGGTCGCATCATGACCGACACTCTGGTGGCTGTGGAGCCATCTGATGAACACGATGACGGGATCGTCGAGGTGCCTGCGGACCGCAGCGTCGATGAACTTGAGGTAGCCCGCGAGCTGGTCCGCCAGGCCCGGGAGGCCGGGGTCCGCCTGACCGGTCCGGATGGGTTGCTCAAAGCGATGACCAAAACGGTGCTCGAGACGGCGCTCGATGAAGAGATGTCTGAGCATCTCGGTTACGACAAGCACGACCAGCGTGGTCGTGGGAGTGGCAACTCGCGCAACGGGTCTCGGTCGAAGACCGTGCTGACTGATGCGTGTGGGCAGGTCGAGATCGATGTCCCCCGGGACCGGGCGGGCACCTTCGAGCCGCAGATCGTGAAGAAGCGCCAACGCCGCTTGACTGATGTGGATGAGGTGGTGCTGTCGCTGTATGCCCGTGGGCTCACCACCGGTGAAATCAGCGCCCATTTCGCCGACATCTACGGTGCTGCGGTCTCCAAAGACACGATCAGCCGGATCACCGACCGGGTGCTCGAAGAGATGGCCACCTGGCATGCCCGTCCGCTCGAACGCGTCTACGCCGCGGTGTTCATCGACGCCATCCATGTCAAAATCCGCGATGGGCAGGTAGGGCCCCGGCCGATCTACGCCGCGATCGGGGTGGATCTGGCCGGGCATCGTGACGTGCTCGGGATGTGGGCAGGTGAAGGCGATGGTGAGTCGGCAAAGTACTGGCTGGCGGTGCTTACCGAGCTGAAGAACCGGGGTGTAGCCGACATCTTCTTCCTCGTCTGCGACGGGCTAAAAGGCCTGCCGCAATCGGTCGGGGCGGTCTTTCCCGACACGGTGGTGCAGACGTGTGTCATCCATCTGATCCGGGGCACATTCCGCTATGCCGGCCGCCAGCACCGCGATGCTATCGCCAAGGCGATCAAACCGATCTACACCGCCCCCACCGCTGCAGCCGCGGCCGAGGCGCTGGATGCGTTCGACGCCGAGTGGGGGCACCGGTACCCGGCAGCTATCCGGTTGTGGCGCAACGCATGGCAAGAATTCATACCGTTTCTCGACTACGACATCGAGGTCCGTAAGGTGATCTGCTCGACAAATGCGATCGAGTCACTCAACGCCCGCTACCGGCGCGCAGTGCGGGCTCGTGGGCATTTCCCGAACGAGCAATCGGCGCTAAAGTGCCTGTACCTGGTGACCCGGTCGCTCGACCCGACCGGCACCGGACAGAAACGATGGACAATGCGGTGGAAACCAGCACTCAACGCATTCGCCATCACCTTCGCCGACCGCATGCCGGCCAGCGAGGACAACTAACCGAAAACGCCACTTACACCGTTAATCTGATACTCCCGGATCGTCCCCATCGGTGAAAAGCTCGTAGCTTTATTGACCGAACGGCTGGATCGGGATGGACTTGGTGAGCCCCCAAGAGTGGACTATCGGGGCGGTTCACGACCTCTCTACGGTGTTGTCTTACGCACCAACGCGGGTACGCCCCCGAATGGGACTTCATTTGCCCACGGGCTGACAGCGGCCGGCAACGCGGCATTCACTGGTACAGGCGTCAACCGAAAGCGTGTTGGCAATGTGAGACCCCACGATCTGCGACATAGCTACGCGAGTCGGCTCGTCCAGAGTGGTGTTCCGCTGGACACGGTTTCGAAGCTGATGGGGCATTCGTCAGTCCTCGTCACCCAGCGGTACGCATCGGCGGGTGAGTCTCAGTGGGATGCGGTTCGAGGTGTGCTGGGCTGATCGTGCTTTAGCTGTTGGGGCGAGACGAGAATCGGTAGCGGTCCCCCAGGCCGATGCACTGTGCTTGCCGCGGCACATTTGGCGGCGAGATCAGGTCAACAAGGGCCGGTCGCTCGGGGACCACCTCCGGGTTAGCGACGGAGACCAGGTTGCACTCAGGTCGAATTTTCTCTGTCACCGGCCAGCGTCCACTGATCGCGTGAGCACAATAAAGCTGCGCCGCAGCGCGACGATCTCTTAAGTCAGACGTAATGGGCGCGGGTTGAGGGGGTGTCGCCGTGGGTGCCGTGTAGCTCGTAGAGCGCGGCGACCTTGTCGGCGACCGCTTCGGCGGCGGCTTGCATCCGGATCACGGGCATGGGGTCGAGTTCGTCGAGCGCGAGCACGGGGTGCGGGCTCACCGTCTCGGGCGGTAGCAGCATCTCCCGGTGGGTGGCGATGTCGAGTTTGGCGTTGGAGAACCGTTGCCCGGCAATGTTGTAGTGGATACGTCCGGCGAACAAGCCTGGGTTACGGGTCGTGGTGATCCTGACGTCGAACTCGCCGAAGTCGCCGGGGCCGGGTTGGGCGGCCTGGCGCAGCGATCGTTGCATGTGTTCGGCGTCGAGGCGGGTGGCCAGGTCGGCGTCGGCGGTCGGGCGGGCTTGGGTCGGTGCCCGGAAGTGCAGGGCGGTGCCGCCGGTGAGGATCCATTGGTCGGCGTCGGGGGAGCGGAACAGCCGGGCCAGGAACAACTGGAGGGTGACGGTTTGGGCGAGCTCGTCGCGGCTGAACCTGTTCGTGCGAGCTTCGGCGGACAGGCGGGCTCTCAGTCCGGCGCGGAAGGCCTCTTCGGACGCATACGGCATCAGCCGACCAGCGCCGGTTCGGCCGGCATCTGGGCCTGATCGAGCAGCGAGGCGAACAGCTTGGCGCCCGAGGCGTAGTTCCAGCGCGGCGCGGCCCGGTCACAGACTGCGATCAGTTCGTCGGCGTCGACCAGTGACTCGCTCAGGCAGGTGTGCAGCGCGGTCCCGATGTGTCCGCCGTCGCCGTGGGTGAACAGCAGATCAGCCACGGTACGGGCGGGTGTGGTCACCGGCAGTCCGTCGACGAGATCCCAATCAAGGCCGCGGGTACCGATCGGCCGGCGCCAGGTGCGCACCGAGGGATCACGAACGTTGATCCGGTGCGGGCTGCTCAGTTCGAGCCCGGAGGCGGTGATCGTGCCCAGCCGCAGCACTTGGGCGGCGGCGGCGTGGCTCACCACGCTGTCGGGGTGGGCGCGGCGGTCGTCGATGTCGGCGGTGGGGTGTAGCGCCAACCACTGCGCCGCCCAGTCGCCGACCGTGGTCCAGGCCGAGGATTCGGGGAGTTCGTAGACGCCGTGGTGCACCCGGACGATGGCCTCGCGCTCGGCGAGCCGGGCCAGTGCGTAGGGTGCGATGCCGAGGTGGCGGGCTTGGGCGGTGGTGAACAGGCCGAACTGGCGATCCGCCAGGTCGCGGATCGCGGCCCACCGGCCAGCGTCGATCATGCAGCAATAATAGCAATCGGTGTGGTGGGTGATCTGCACGAGAGCACCACGAAGCCGCCAGAAGACAACCACGCCCACGGACAACGAGCACTCGATGTGCTGGTCATGCCATCACCGGTTGACCACGTCCGATGCCAGTTGGCGTCGTGAAGGTAGCGAGTGGGATCTTTCGACGGGCCCGCGCAATCGAACCCGTCCATTCGCGGTGCCGCCAATCCCGGGATCGTCCCGGGCGACGTCTTGGCCGGCGTGCGCGTCGTGTTCGGCCCACATGCCGTCGGCCGATTTCAGCATCATCCCGACTCAGCACACTTGCTCGACAGCTGAGGTACGTGAGTCCGCGGCTCAGCCCTTTTCAAAGCCCGGCGGGTGTGGCGCTTCGCTCCCGAGCCATTGTCCGGTGGATATCCAATGTTCGTAGAAGTAGAGCCACTCACTGGCCCAGGGAACGATGGTGGTCGCGATGAAGTGCTTAGATCCGTCAAACTCGTTGCCGTAATACAGGCAGAGCTCATTGCCCGGGTATACGTGGGGTAGCGGTTCGTGGGGGCGTGTCTCGAGAGTCGGGGTCAACACGGTCACGTTGGGCCGCCGCCGGTGCACGTAGCGAATGCCCACCTTGTAGAGAACGCTCATCGGTGTTGGTTGCAGAGTGACAGACCAGATCAGCAAGCCCGCCTTGACCAACGGCCTTCGCTCTTCGGGGAATCGTTGTTGGAGGCCGACGGCTTGCTGGATGACGGTTAGCTGCTTACCGCGTGGTCTGGCCACCGTAGAACCTGTGAGCAGCGACTGTGGTGGCGGTCGTAGAGGTCGTGAGGCGCCCGCCGGGTGTGAGGTTAACTTGTCCGCCCACCCGGGCGCGGTTGGTGGTTGCGCCGATCTGTTGCAGGGCTTTCTCAACCGGATCACTGCCGAAGGCACTCGCGACTCGCCGATGCAGTGCGGTTGTGCCGGAAGTTTCCAGGACGAAACTGGTGAGATCGTGCTCGACCGCTGCGCGCCACTGGTCGAACTTCAGTCGGCGGATCTCGTAGTCGTTCCACTTGTCCGCGAAGTTCTCGCCCTTGCACGCCGGATTTTCTACCCAGTAGCGTCCACCGCGGTTTTCGATGTGATCGTGCATGCGCTGCACGGCGCTGACGGTCGCGTCGATGAGATCGGTCTCACCCTGGTACGCCAGGCCGGCGAGTGTCGTGATGAGGCTGGACGGCGGCCGGTCGTCGAGGTCGTTGGCGAAGAAGATGTCTCGGTGTCGCTTGAGGATCTGGACCACGCGATGAAGCGGCGTGCGAACTCGGTGCTTGGGCACGGCGTCGACTGAGCCGTAAGACTTGGCGAGCGCTGCCCGCTCCGAGTCGAACTGTGTGGCGCACTGGCTGCGGAACCATTCGACGTAGGCCAGTGGGTCGGACTTCTGCCAGTTCCGCAGGTTGAGGTCGGTGAGTTCAATTGCGGTCGCCGATGGTGACTCGGCGTCGGGAATGGCCGGCAGCACGTCCATGTGAAAGTGCTCGTAGTGCAGGCACCAGGAACGCCGGCCCTCGGACACGTGGCCGGGGCTTTCACAGGCGGTGCTGTTGTGATCGCGGTTGTAGTCCGCGAGCAGTCGTCCAACTCGTTTCTTGAGCTCTTCCTGGGTGATGGACGTTTTCGCGATGTCAAGGAGGGACACCAGGTCGAGGTCGTATTCGCCGGCGCGATGATAAGGACGTACGACTGTGCCGAGCATGAAGCTGCCTTGGACGTACACCTGCGCGCCAGCTTCCGAGAGGTGGTAACCAAGATCTTGGTAGCAGGATTCGGCGGTCCGGAAAGCCGCCTCGTTGATGTCGAGCTGAGCAATGGTGGCTCCGAGGAGCTGAGAGATCTGTTCTTCTTTGGTGTCGGCGAGAATTGTCATGCTTGATTGCTTCCGGTGGTGGTGATAGTGGACGTGAGGGGGTCGTCAGCTTGTTTCCAGCGCGAGGACGTAGGTGTTGTCTATGCGGTCGAACACGCGGAGCTGAGCGTGAGCTGCGGCCATGTGCGCGCGACCGATCTCGACCGCGGCGGCAGCGGGCACCGCGAGTACGAGACTGATGGGTTGATTGCGGTGGTCGGCCTCGAGTGTCGCGAGGACTTCGCGCCAGGTGTCGATGAGCGCCTGTAGATCCTCGGGGCTTTGCAGGATCGTGGGACTCAACGGAACACCCTCTGCGCGAATGTCATAGCGCGGTGCTCCGCGCAGGGCGTCGGGAAGCGCTTCGAGGTCGACCGGCCCGCTGACGCTGACCGTCACAACCGGATCTCCGGAACCCGCCACGGCGGTCACACGGAACTGCAAGTTGTCGCTACGGGAGTGGGAGTACCAGCCCCAGCCCTCGCTGGTGCCGCGTCGACGGTTGTGGACGGTCACGTTGGTGACGTCGTCGAGCAGCACGCCGAGCTGCACGAGAATCGGAATCCGCGCGAGCGCGAAAACCGAGATGTGGTCGATCTGCTTGGTCTTGAGGTGGTTACTCAGAGGCCGAAGACGTCGCTTGAGGGCGAGGGAAGTTGCCTCCCAGTAGGTGGGGTCGCTGTCGTCCTCCCCTTCGTAGGATCGAAGATCAACCTCGCAGTTTCGGCTGTCGTCATGCAGGCTGAAGTCGGGGAATCGCTGTTCCTCCAGCAGAGCCCGGATCACGGCCTGCTTACTGAAATCGACTGCGCGCCCGCGTACATCGCCCGCCACGCGGATGACGGTGCTCTTTGGTTTGCGCAGCAGCCCGGTCAGCTCGCGGATGTCCCGCTCGTGCTGCTCTTTGAACGCACGTAGCTCATCCGCGCCGTAGGTGTGCCAGTGCTCGAATGTGTCGATGACCTTGTGCTCACCTGGGCAGAGCAACATCAGGTTCTGCGGCAGGGCTCGCTGCGGCAGCGGCATTGCGCTCTCGCCCCGCGGCGATCCCTTCTCGGTGGTAGCGCCGACGATGTGGGCCAGCTGTCCCGTGAAAACCGCCTGACCGGTCGTTTCATCCTCGGCCAAGAACTCCTTACAGAACGTGCACCGCCCACCAGCGGCGACCCACACCCTCCTGGCGTCGAGGTCATTGACGTTCACACGCCTACCCCGGCGGTCGAAAGCACCAATCAGTTCGGGTCGATCCACAGGGTCGGTCGAGCTTGGCTCGTGCGTCGCGGTCGTGGGCATCGAAAGGGTCCTAGAAGACGTGTGCGCGTACTGGGTGGGTCGGACCTGGGGCCGACGGCCATGTGTCTTACACAGCTGTCATTATCATACCTGCGACCCCCGACAGGCCACGGGGCTCGACATCGAGAAGAACGACACGAACCGTCTTCTTCGTGGGTCTCGAGGGCAGCGGCCGCCGACTAGGTCCGGAGGACTTACTCGATGTAGCCCGTATCCGGGTCGACGTCTTCTAAGAACTCCCTGATCGAATGCAGATGCTCTTCGGTCGTTTTCGGTGTCGGTGAAGCACGTTCGGCGGCATCAGCGGCGGCGACTGCTTCTCTGTCATCGCCGGCGACGGACCGCCGGCTTACGCTAAACCCGTAGCCAGGGTTCGGCCCGGTGGTCCAGTCGTAGGCGTACCCACCGTCTGGTCTCGGTCGCACCACGAAAGTCTCGCCGGCGACGACGAGCGTCTCAGGCTTTCGTCCCCACGGATCGTCCGCGTCGTCACACCCCTACTGCGCACCCCACAACAGGATTGTCCTGCTCGTGCCAAAAGCGACGTTCACCTCGGCGGGCCAAGGCAGCGCGGCCCCGACTTGGTCTACCTGACATGGAGTATGCCGGGTTCAGAACGCAGTTCGATGTCCTGTAGCACCCCGACGACCTGGTAGGTGCCCTCCGTGAACGTCTCGATCATAGGGTCGGTGATGATTCGATGTCATCAAGCTCAATAGTCTCCCCGGGCTGCAGGTCCGGCAACGTGTGAGCTGGCGGAGTCCAGAGTCTGTAAGCAGAACTTGCGATGGGGTCTACGTTGCTGTCGAGATCCCAGATGTACACACTCGGGTAGTCGTCCGCGATGTTATGGCACACTCTGTCGCCGACATTGGTCAACGTCGGCCGAATGCGCGGAGTGCTCTCGGCCGCCGTCGTTGTTTCTTCTAGCTCAAGATGCAGGTTGCAACGTCGCGGCGCGCTGATAGACCATTTGACCGTCGATCCGGGCCACCGGCACGTCCTCGGCGGTGGTCGCTGAGACATGCACGACGTCGCCGTTGCGTTCGACCCACCAGCGGTCGGCGGCTTTGTGCCCGGAACACCAACTCCCGTACAACCATGCTTGACTCGCGGAACACTGCGGCGATCACCACCGCTGTCACGTCACTGTTGTGGTACTGGACCCTGACGTGGGCTGGTCATGGCTGTCGTAGGCACAGGGGTGACAACATACTCGGCCAGGCGTGAAGTACGAACACCGTTCGGGCGAGCGTCTTGCCGATGACAGCACGGTACAAAGGCCGTACATCAGCGTTTGCGGAACGGTGTCACCGAGGACGCCGCGGTGTCGGTCTCGCGATGAGCGGGGCCACTAAACTCGACGCGTGACCGGAGCCGACGACTCGACACGTGACCGCGACCGCGACGGTCTCCCGGATGTTCCCGGCCCGACCGACGACGATGCGACATCCGCCGCGGACGGCCCGGACGAACCCTCCGCAGCGAACGATAGGACCGGTGGGTCGACCCGTCGTCGGGGCGACCGGCTTCCCGTCCGACGCGACGATCCCGACCGTCCCGGACCCGGGCGCCGGATGGCCGACCTGCTGGCCCGCACCGACTCCAGCGCCGGGGTCGTCAAGGCGGCTCGCGCCGCACGAGATCTGATCCCGCACAACGAGAACCCGATCACCGGGCCGCGTGCATCCGACCGCGTGGCACGCCTCATCAGCGAGTCCCGGCCCGAGAAACCCAGTGCCATACGAGAGCTCGGCCTCGCATCGATCCAGGTGTGGCAGGCGTTGGTGACCACACGACGTCGTCGATCCGATCGCACCCCAGTCCCCGCCACCATCTTGTTCACCGATCTCGTCGGATTCTCGACGTGGGCCCTGCATGCCGGAGACGACCAGGTCCTCCAACTCCTGCGCGACGTCAACGACGTCACCGAGAACATCGTGCGCAGCCGCGGCGGACGCATCGTCAAACATCTCGGCGACGGGACGATGGCCGTGTTCATCGACGGTGTCGAGGCGATCGAGGCCGGTCACGCGGTGATCGTCGCCGTGAGTGCCCTGACGATCGGGGACTACCGGCCACAGCTGCGAGCCGGTCTCCACACCGGTGAACCGCGGGCGGTCGGTGACGATTTCCTCGGTGTCGATGTGAACGTCGCCGCTCGGGTCGCGGCAGCCGCGGGAGCCGGTGAGCTGTTGGTCAGCGGAGCGACGGTCGAGGCCGCCGGCGCCGATCGGTACGCCACTCGTCGCCGGCGATTCCGCGCCAAGGGGGTACCGCGCGACATCGAGGTGTTCGCCGTCGTACCCCGCTACTCCGACTGATCGATCCCCGACCTCATGAAGGTCCGACAGTCGAATCCTTAGATCGCGACCAGCAAGCCTTACGTCAGACAGCGCCGAGAACCGTTCTCCCCCAGCCTCATCGAGGTGCCGACAATAGATAGTATGGAATTATCGCTGGTAATCTCTCCCAGAAGCCTGTTTCGGAACCCGACGGCTTCGGGATCACGACGCGAAGAGAAACACCGATGGCCAACTCACTATGGAACTGCGTGTAGAAAGCGTGAGAGCTGGCTGGATGGCGGATATTTGGGGCATCGCCACCCGGCCAGCTGGTGATACGCGGAATAGCGGCAGAGCGTTTCGCCGTCGTCGATCCCGGTCAGGTCGCCGTAGATGTAGCTCGGGTCATCGGATGCGAGAAAGATGCCGAGTCTGGAGAGGTCGTCGACCTCGCCCCACCGCTTGAGGGATGATGCGGTGAGTGCGGTGTCGAAGTCTTCGTCGTCGAATGACCTCGGGTGAGGGCCGTCTTGGCATGGGTTGGGCGGATGCCGTTGAAGCGGATCCTATTCTGGCCGTCATAGTGTGCGCGCTGCTGCGACCGGTCGACCACCCACACGGACGCTTCTCGGTCATAACTGTGAAGGTTGGTGCCGTCGCCCCGTTTTGGTGTCTAGGCGTCATCGAGCCAGGGATCTATGCTGTGGTCAAGGGGTGATCGAGAGGTGATCGCGATGAGAGCAGCGCATCCCCGGCCCGATCTGGCCGCCTACGCCGAAGCGGCACGAATGTCGCAGCCCGAACTCGTGGCCGCGTTGCGTGATCTGCTCGGCGCGAAACTCGTGGCCTACCTGGGGCGGGTGAGCGAGACCCGGGCGGTGCGGCAGTGGGCGGAGGGCACCCGCACCATCGCCAACCCCGACGACGTCGAACGGCTCCGGATCGCCTACCGCGCCGCCCGCCTGATCACCGAACGCGACACCCCCGCCGTCGCACAAGCGTGGTTCCAGGGCCTCAACCCGGTCCTCGACGACCGGGCGCCGGCGTTGCTGTTGCGCGACGGCGAGCTCGCCGACGTCGGCCCCCAGGTACTCAACGCTGCCCGCCAGTTCGCCGCGGTGGGATGAACCCACCCCGCACGTCGACGATCGGCACCCCGCACGGCCTGATCACCACCAGCATCCAGACCGCCAGCCCATCTTTCGGGTCGAGTACGCGCCGAATCCGTGAAAGTGGACGCCGGGGGAGCAGGAGAAATGCCGAGCGGGAAGATGCGATGTCATGCAATTGCCATGCGTCCAGGGGTGTATGGCAGAACTACAACCGAGAACCACCGGTTAGCATCTAGTTTATGTGGCCCTGGTCAGACTCGAACCGACACTAGGCGGGTTTCGAATCCGTTTGGTGAGGTCGTGGGACTACTCTAAGGCGCCAAAGACGGGTCGAATAAGGGTCGTTCCCATCGGGAC
Organism: Gordonia terrae; assembly: GCF_001698225.1. Lineage (NCBI taxonomy): Bacteria > Bacillati > Actinomycetota > Actinomycetes > Mycobacteriales > Gordoniaceae > Gordonia > Gordonia terrae. The sequence goes on along the minus strand of NZ_CP016594.1, from coordinate 3,298,981 downwards.
AAGCTCACAGCTCACCTGCGCGAACGGCTAGGTCGGTACGGACTTGGTGAGCCCCCGAAGGTTGACTATCGGGGCGGTTCACGACCTCTTTTTACCCTGTTGTCTTACGCACCACCGCGGGGTGCGCCCCCGAACGGGACTTCATTCGCCGGCGGGCCGACAGCGGCCGCGAAGGGCACCACTGGTACAGGTGTCAACCGCAAGCGTGTTGGCAATGTAAGACCCCACGATCTATGACACAGCTACGCGAGTCGGCTTGTCCAGAATGGTGTCCCGCTGGACCTCTTCGAAGTTCACAGGGCGCTCCTCAGTCCTCGTCACCCAGCGGTATGCATAGGCGGGTGAGTCCCAGTGGGACGCTGTTCGCGGTGTGCTGGGCTGATCGTGCTGTAGCTGTCATGTACAGACCACTCGTGCCCACACACTCAGCTGACTCATGGGACTTAGACACCCTGGTTCAAGACCCGACCTGCGCACCCTGCGACCTCAGTCGTTCATCTAGCGCACTTGCCACACCGACGGCACCCCGCACGCCCGGGTGAGCGTCGGGCGTGCGGGGTGCCGGGGTGCCGCATCACATCGCGGCAGCGGTGGGGCGTGCCTGCTCTCGTAGCCACGCCCGGACCGATTCGTCGTGTTCGCCGAGACGCGGAGGAGGACGGTGTGTCTCCCGGGTTCCGGCGTACTCGCGATCATCGACTCGAATGGGCGGGCCGGGCAACTCGACCGTGCCGAGGTCCGGGTGGTCGACCTCGACGACGAGACCCTGCGAGCGTGTCTGGTCCCATGAGTAGACCTGCTCGAGATCGCGGACCCGTCCGGCCGGTACGCCGGCGGCGGTCAGAGCGCGGAGCCAGTGTTCGGTATTCGACTCGCCGAGAACGGAATTGATCTCCGCCTCCAGCTCGGCACGATGCCCGACCCGATCGCGATTGGTCCGGAACCGCTCCACCTCGGCATCGAGTCCGAGCGCATTCGCGAACCTCCGCCACGTGGCTTCGTTGCCCACGGAGATCTGCACAGCTCCGTCGGCGGCGTGGAACATGCCGTACGGTGCGATCGATGGGTGCCGATTTCCCTGCGCGACCGGGGTTTCACCGCCGACCGTGTAGCGGGTCCCTTGGTAGGCGTGGATGCCGACCACGCCTGCCAGCAGACTCGTCCGAACGGTCCGGCCGGGTCCTCGAGGGTTGCGCCGGACGTCGAACAGGGCCGCGACGATGGCGAAGGCCCCGTTCATCCCGGTGAGGAGGTCGGCGATCGGCACGCCCACCTTCGTGGGGTGTGCCTCGTCCGGGCCGGTGATGCTCATGAGTCCGGCCTCGCCCTGGACGATCTGGTCGTAACCGGGCCGCTGTGCTTCCGGACCGTCGTGTCCGAATCCGCTTAGCGAGCACACCACCAGGCGGGGGTTCAGGGCGCGCAGGCGCTCGTCGTCGAAGCCCAGGCGGGCCAGGACCCCCGGCCGGAAGTTCTCGACCAACACATCGGCGACGGCGATGAGGTCCGCGAGGAAGTCGGTGCCCTCGTCCGTCTTGAGGTCGGCGGTGACCGACTCCTTGTTGCGATTGCAGGAGAGGAAGTAGGTGGAGATCTGCTCGTCACCGACGAACGGTGGTCCCCAGCTCCGGCTTTCGTCACCGTTCGGCGGTTCGACCTTGACGACTCGTGCCCCGAGGTCGGCCAGCATCATCGTCGCGTGGGGGCCCGCCAAGGCGCGGGTCAGGTCCACGACGAGGACTCCGTCGAGGAGCCCGCTCTGCGGGGTGGGGATGGACGCGGGATTCATCGGCGCTCGTAGTTCCCTTCACGTCGACCGAAGAACGCATCGAGGGCTTCCTGGTGGTCGCGGGTCCGGAACATCTGCAGGAACCGCTCGATCTGCAACTCGTCGCCCTGCTGTGCGGTGAGGTCGAGGGCTTCGGAGGCCGACTTCTTCGTCAGCTCCACCGACAACGGTGCGCGACTCGCGATCCGATGCGCCTTCGCCAGCGCGGCGCCCAGCAGCGCATCGGGTTCGTGGACCTCGGTCACCAGGCCCCAGTTGAGTGCCTGTGCCGCTGTGTACCGGGACCCCGTCAGCAGGATCTCCTTCGCCGCACCGAGTCCGACGACCCGGGGCAGGCGCCAGAAGGAGACGATGAGGCCCACGTTAACCCCGGCGGCGACGAAGAACGCCTCGGTGGAGGCGATCCGCACGTCGCAGGCGAGGACGAACTCGAGCCCGCCACCGATCGAACCCCCGTTGATGGCGGCGATCACCGGTGTCCGGAACCGTTCGATGCGCTCGAGGACGGAGAAGAACTCCTCGATGTAGTGCCGCACATCGTCGTTGGTGAGCGACTGGTCCTCCTTGAGGTCGCCGCCCGCGGTGTACTGCGGTTGGTCACTCGCGATGACCACGGCACGGACGTCGAGATCCCGCTCGAGTTCGTCGAAGATCTCGTGGAGGGCCCGGCGGAGGTCGACAGTCAGCACATTCGCCGGTGGATTGTTCATCGTGATGACGGCGACGTGCGGTCCGTCCTTGGCCAGGGTCGCGACCGGTGCCGCGACGGTGTTGACGACGGACGGTTCGGTGTTGATGCTCACGTGTACTCCTGTGTTGTCGGATCTGGGTGAGGGGATCGGTTTCTCAACGGCGGTGGGGTCGGTCAGTCGCGTTGCCGCATCATCCGCAGGGCGAGGAGCGCGACGACGAGGTTGATGGCGAGCACGACGACGGACAGGGCGCCGACCTGTTGGTAGAGAGAGTCGTTGGCGAGGCCGTACAGAGTGGTGGCGATCGTGGGGTTGGAGCCCGTGTACAAGAAGATCGACATCTCCAGCTCACGGAGCAGGATGACGAAGTTGAGCAGTCCGGCGGCCAGCAGCGACGGCTTGAGGAGCGGAATCGTCACCCGGCCGACCGTCTTGAACCACCCGGCGCCCAGACTCCGCGACGCCTCCTCCATCTCGGCGCCGATCTGTCCCATTCCCGCATCGACATATGAGAACGTCATCGGGAGTGCGTGTGCGGTGTAGGCGATCCCGAGGATCATCAGGGTGCCGGCGAGCCCGAATGGGACACCGGCGTACGCGATGATGATGCCGATGGCGAAGATCGCACCGGGGAAGGCCAGCGGCGAGGCCATGACGCCCGGGATGATCCCGTTGCTCTTGTTGGTGGTGCGGTGCCGGAGCCAGGCGGCCAGGACCGCGACGACCATGGCCGCAACGGTCGCCGTCAACGCGAGGAAGATGCTGTTGAAGAAGGCGGAGACGATGCCCGGCGAGGAGAAGATCTTCTCGTAGTTCCCGGTCCAGGTCCAGTTGTCGCCGCCGATCGGTATGCCCACCGCCTTGCGGAAGCTCATCACGAGCAGCATCCCGAAAGGCAGGATCAGGCTCAGCGTCGCCACGAGCATGGCGAAGGCGAACGCGGGAAGCTTCCACAGCCCCAGTCGCATCGGCGCCTGCCGGCCCGGCTTCCCGCCGATGACGACGAACTTCTTGGACCCGACGATCCGGCGCTGGATCAACAGCAGACCGGCGATCATGACGACGATCGGGACGGCGATGACCGCTGCGAGCTCGATGCGCGGGGGGAACTTGAGCAACTGCAACAGCACGGTCGGGATGGTGTCGAATCCGGCCGGACTGCCCAGTACCGCAACAGGTCCGAAGACGACCACCGAGGTGACGAACACGAGGATCGTGCCGGCGACCACCGAGGGCATCACGATCGGGAAGGTGATGGTCCGGAGCACCCTCGCGCGTCCACCGCCCAGGCTGGACGCCGCATGCTCGAGCGCGGGATCGATTCCCTCGAGCGCCGCGGAGACCGGCATCAGGATCAGCGGGTACAGGAACAGTGAGAGCACGAAGATGATGCCCCACGGCCCGAAGATGTCGAAGGGGTTGGACTCGAGGCCGAACAGGCCGGCGATGGCGTTGTTCAGCACACCATTGCGCGGTCCGAGGAGCAGAACCCAGCCGAGAGCGGCGATGAAGCTCGGTGCGGCGAAGGTGAGGACGGCGACGCTACGGAAGATCCGCCGCCCTGGTACGTCGGTGCGGACGAGCAGCCAGGCCATCGGCAGGGCGATCAGCAGGGAACCCACGGACGAGCCGATCGCAACCCACAGTGAGTTGAAGATCGCCTCGCCGATGAGACTGTCCTCGAACAGGATCGAGTAGTTCGACAGTCCGAGTCCGCCGTCGGTCCGCAGGCTCTCCCAGATGATGCGGACGACCGGGTAGCCGACCAGGGCGATCATCAGGGCCGCCCAGACCCAGCGCGACACGGTGGCCGGTCCGGTGACGTCCCGGAAGGGGCGGCGCTTAGCGGCGGCGGGACGATCCGGCGGTGCCGGTTGAAGTGTCGTGGCCATTACTCAGCCACCTCCTGACGGAATTCGGCGCGGACGGGTTGCGCGGCGTCGGCGAGTTCGTCGACGGTCACCGGACGCAGTCGCGCGGGGTCGATCTGGGGTGCGTTCGGGGGTGGCGGCAGATCCCGGAGGACGCCGCGCGTGCCGCCGTCGCCGAGGATTCCCTGGAACTCGTCGCTGAGGCTGTACCGCATGAGCAGTTCGGCGGCGGCGGGATGCGGGGCGGCGGCCAGTGCGGACATGATCAGCGTCGTCGCGGGGATCGGACCGTCCGGGTACGCGATCCGCAACGGCTCGCCCTCCTTGGCGGAGGTCAGCACCCCGGACTCCAATGCCGGTATGCCGTAGTCGGCTTCGCCGGTGAGTACGAGCTGGTTGAGCCCGAGGGTGCTGTCGGTGACGAGGGGGTGCGTGGCGCCGAACGATCTGAGCCACTGCTGCCCGTGATCGGCGACCATAGCGGTGTAGAAGGCGAGTGCTGATCCGGATGCGCGCGGGTCGGCGCTGATCGTCAGACGGTCGGAGGGTTGGACGAACTGTTCCCAAGTGACCGGTACGTCGGCGCCGGGTATGGCCGCCTCGTTGTACATGATGCCCATGGGGACGACGGCGAACGGGACGGCCGCCGAGTCCGGGGCGTCGAGTCCGTCGATGATCTGGTCCTGATTGCTGATGGCGACCGGCTTCAGGATCCCCTCGTCGTCCCACTTCTTCATCGAGATCGGGTCGGCGAGACTCACGACGTCGGAGTTCACCCGGCCGCTCGCGAGTTCGGAGTTGACGGCGTTGACGGTGCTACCGGAATCGGCTCGCACGTAGGACAATTCGACCCCGAAGCGTTCCTCGAAGTTGACCTTGAGCTGTTCGAGTTGCGTCCGGGTGTGTCCGCCCCCGGCCAGGACCACCTGGCCTTCGCGCTGTGCGGCGGCGATCAGGTCCGGGCTGATCCCGGGGATCGGTTCGGTACCCGCGCTCGGGGTGACCGACTTGGCGCATCCGGCGAGCATCGCGAACATCGCGACGGTGACCAGGAGGGTGACGGCTCTGCCCACCAGGCGGGCCCGGGCTTCCGGGACGGTGGGTAGATCCTCTGATGAGTGCGACATCTGCTGACCCTGTTCGCTCGTCAGGCCGTCTTGAGGAGCCGGTCGGAGCCGGCCCTGCTCGTCGGTGCGTCGGTGAGGATGGCGGTGTCGCCGTCGTGCACCGACAGGCGGCAGCGTTGCCCCGCCGACAGTCGCGCGTCCGGTGTCCCGATGACCTTGATCGCGTCGCCGCCGGTGTCGGGCGCGACGACGTAGGCGATGTGATCACCGAAGAACGCGGCTTCGACGACGACGGCGTTGAACGGTTCGGTTCCCTCGGCGCAGACGTTGAGTTGCGCGGGCCGGATCGACACCCGGACCGCGGTTCCTGCGGTGACGGCGTCGGGGGAGGGTGCCTGACCGGTCGTGATGACGTCACCGAACAGCCGCAGGGTCGCCAGACTTCCGCGGGCATCGAGCACCTCGGCGTCGAGGATGTTGGTGCCACCGAGGGCCTTGGCCACATAACTCGAGACGGGACGCCGGTACACGTTCTCGGGGGTGTCGATCTGCTCGATCTTCCCGGCGTTCATCACCACGACCCGGTCGGCCAGCGACAGCGCCTCGGCCTGATCGTGGGTGACGTAGATCATCGTGACCCCGAGGGACCGCTGGATCTTCTTGATCTCGGTCCGCATCTCCTCGCGCAGGCGCGTGTCCAGGTTCGACAGCGGCTCGTCGAGCAGCAGCACGCTGGGCTCGTTGACGAGTGCTCGTGCCAACGCGACGCGTTGCTGCTGGCCGCCGGAGAGCTGATGGATGAACCGGTCGGCGATATGGGGAAGCTGCACCATCTCGAGCGCCTCGCCGACGCGTCGTTGCACGTCGGGACGTTTGGCCCGCGCGGTCCGCGGTCCGTAGGCGACGTTGTCGAAGACGCTCATATGCGGCCAGAGGGCATAGCTCTGGAAGACCACGGACATCTTCCGCTTCTCGGTGGACACGAAGGTCGACGAGCCGGCGAGAACCCGGTCGCCGAGCCGGATCTCACCGTGGTCGGGACGCTCGAAACCGGCGACCATACGTAGGCAGGTGGTCTTCCCGCATCCCGAGGGACCGAGGAGGACGATGGACTCCCCCTGGTCGATCGACAGGTTGATCCCGTTGACGACGGTGACGGACCCGTAGGTCTTCTGGATGTCGTCGAGTACGAGGTGTGTCATAGTGCAGCCCTCACTGAGTCGGTGTGGTCATCGGTGGTCACGGTTTCGCCGACGATGCCGGCGGTGAAAAGGGTTTCGATTTCGGTGTCGTCGAATCCGTTGTCCGCCAGCACTTCCCGGCTATGCTGTCCGAGAAGGGGGGCGGTGCGGGCGACGCGGGTGGGTGTTTCGGACATCCGCACGGGAACGGTGAGGTGCGCGACCTCGCCGAGGACCGGGTGTTCGGTGCGCACGGTGATCCCGCGCTCGGCCATGTGGGGGTCGGAATGCACCTGGGCCATGTCGTAGATGGGGCCGCAGGGGACGCCCTCGGATCGCATCAATTCGACCCACTCGGCCGTGGTCCGGGTGCTCAGGTGCCTGCCCAGTTCCTCGGCGAGGTCGTGCTGATTGAGCATCCGCTTCGCGTTGCTCGAGTACCGGTCGACGTCGAGCAGGTCGGTGCGGCCGATGGCGGTGCACAGCTTCTCCCAGACCCGCTGGTTCGCGGCGCCGACCGCGATGTGGCCGTCCGCGGTGGGCAGCGCCTGGTAGGGGGCGCACAGGCGATGCGACGAACCGGTCGGCTGCGGTGCCCGGCCGGAGGTGAAGTACTCGTTGGACTCCCAGACCGTGGCCGCGACACCGGCCTCGAGAAGCGAGGTGTCGACGTGCTGTCCCTGCCCGGTGGTCAACCGGTGGATGTAGGCGTTGAGTACACCGAAGGCGCCGAAGAGGCCGGCGTTGAGGTCGCAGATCGGTACGCCGACCTTGACCGGGTCCCCGGCGGCGGTGCCGGTGACGCTCAACAGCCCGGACATCGCCTGGGCCACCAGGTCGAAGCCACCGAGGTCGCGGTACGGGCCGGTCGCGCCGAAGCCGGAGATGGAGCAGTACACCAGCGCGGGGTTGATCTTCTTGAGGTCGTCGTAGCCGAGTCCGAGCCGGTCCATCGCGCCCGGCCGGAAGTTCTCCACCAGGATGTCGGCGTCGGCGACCAGTCGCCGCAGCACGTCGGCGCCCTCCGCCGACTTGAGGTCGAGGGCGAGTCCGCGCTTGTTCCGGTTCATCGCCACGAACGCCGGGGATGCCTCGACGTCGGTGGACGCCGACATCCGGCGGGTGTCGTCGCCGGTCACGGGGCGCTCGATCTTGATGACGTCCGCGCCCATGTCGGCGAGGAGGAGCGAGCAGTAGGCGCCCGCCATGACCTGTGTGACGTCGAGGACCCGGACCCCGGATAGGGCTCCTTCTGGAGCGTTCATGCTTGCCTCCTGTGCCGTTATACGGTACGGTAGTTCGTATTCCGATACGGAACTATGGCACCAATCACAATGGAGGTCAACTGTGAGTGCGGTTTCGCATGCATTTCGCGTGTTCGAGGCGGTGGCGCAGTGGCAGCCGATCGGCGTATCAGCCGTCGCGTCGTCCCTGGTCATGAGCAAATCCACCACTCAGCGGGCACTGCGCGCCCTGGCCGACGAGGGCTGGATAGAGCCCTCCCACAACGACTCGACGAAATGGGTCATCACCACCAAGGCCTTCGCGCTCGGCAGCCGGCACGCCGGGGCGACCAGTGTTCGTGAGCTGACCCGGACGGCGATGGGCGAACTCTTCGACGCGTTCGGCGAGACCGTCCACCTGTCGATCCTGGACGGGCGCCACCTCGTTGTCGTGGAGCTGCTGGAGACGACCGCGCCGGTGCGTACCCACACGCGTATCGGTGACCGATTTCCACTGCACGCCACGGCATCCGGTATCGCGATGCTGGCCGACATGCGCGCCTCGGCGATCCGGGAGTCGTTGGACGCGGGTCAGCCGCTCGAGCAGCTCACCGCGGCGACGCCGACTGACCTCGCGTCGATCGAGCAGCGGGTGGCCACGGCTCGTACGTCGGGATACGCGGTGACCGAGGGCACCCGCCACGAGGGGATCTCGGCGATCGGCGCGGCCGTCCTCGACCGGGGCGGTGACCCGTTCGCCGCGATCAGCGTCTCGGCGCCGTCGGCACGCCTGCCGGAGTCGGTGCACGCCGAGGTGGGCGAGCAGGTCCGCAAGGCGGCCCGTCGCTGTTCAGGGGTGTACAACTACGAACGAGCAACCTGACGAAAGCGGCCGATGCTGACCCATCGGCCCAACCCTTGTGAGTGCTCCAGATCACAGTTGTGCCAATGGTGCCTAAATCTGGCGTTCTATTGATCAACGGCTTATCTGTACGAAAAATCAGTGGTCCAAGTGTCCATACTCGTCCACCCAGCCCGGTGGACCAGGAGGCGAACCATGACTCACGTGCAGCGAACAGAGCGCACTTCGACCGCAGGCGACCTCGCCGACCGGTATCGGCCGTCGTCGGGGCCGGTTCTGATGACCGGTGTCCAGGCGATCGCCCGCATGATGGTCGAACAGCACACCCGGGAGGTTCGGAGTGGCCGACGTGTCGCCACCTTCGTCTCCGGGTACCAGGGGAGCCCGCTGGCCGGACTCGACACCCTGCTGGCGGGAATCCCGGAGCTCGCGGGCGATCACGATGTGCGGCTCGTCCCGGGGATGAACGAGGAGCTGGCCGCGACCGCGGTGTGGGGCAGTCAGCTCGAACTCCCCAAGGGCGCTCGTACCCACGACGGTGTGATCGGCATGTGGTACGGCAAGGGCCCGGGACTCGACCGGGCCAGCGACGCACTGCGGCACGCCGCGATGTACGGGGCGCATCCCGCGGGTGGTGCGCTCGCGCTCGTCGGCGACGACCCCGCCGCGAAGTCCTCCTCGGTGCCCGCCGCCAGCGAGCGCTCCCTGGCCGCGCTGTCCATGCCGATCCTGTTCCCGCGCAACGCCGAAGAGATCGTGGCCTTCGGCATGTACGGCATCGCACTGTCGCGCCTGTCGGGTTGTTGGCCGGCTCTGAAACTCGTCGCCGACGTCGCCGACGGGTTGTGGACGCTCGACCGCGACTTCGGCGACTTCGAGATCGTCACGCCGAGTATCGAGTGGGAGGGACGACCGTGGACCTACCGCCAGCGGGTGCTCGCCGCGCCGCCGGACAGCGTGCTGGCCGAAGCCGACCTGTACGGACCGCGGTGGGCGATGGTACGCGCCTTCGGTTCTGCCAACCCCATCGACGAGATCGAGGTCGACCCCGCACGGGCCTGGCTCGGTATCGTCGCCGTCGGCACGGCGTATGACTCACTGCGCCAATCACTTCGGGATCTCGAGATCTCCGATGCCGACCTGGAGCGCAGCGGGATCCGCATCCTGCGGGTCGGAATGCCCTATCCGCTCGACGAAGGTCGCGTGCGCAGCCTCGCGCGCGGCGTCGAGACGGTGCTGGTGGTGGAGGACAAGACCGGCTTCGTCGAGTCACAGGTCGTCGACGCGCTCTACAGCACCGCGAATGCACCGACGATCGTCGGCAAGCTGGACGCGGACCGGCGCCCACTCGTGCCGGCCGATGGTGAGCTCACCGCGGCGCGGTTGACGGCGCCGCTGCGAAAGGTGTTGCGCGGACACATCGATCTACCGGCGCCGCCGCCACCGCAGTTGCAGCTGACGGTGCTGCCGACCAAGCGCACCGCGTACTTCTGCTCCGGTTGCCCGCACAATCGGTCCACCGCGGTACCCGACGGTTCGCTCGCCGGTGGCGGCATCGGCTGCCACACACTGGTGACGATGTCCTCGCGCACCGACTCCCAGGTCACCGGACTCACCCAGATGGGTGGGGAGGGTGCCCAGTGGATCGGCCAGGCGCCCTTCACCGATGTCGATCACATCTTCCAGAATGTCGGCGACGGAACGTATTTCCACTCGGGTCAGCTCGCTGTGCAGGCATGCGTCGCAGCGGGTGTCAACATCACCTACAAGATCCTCTACAACTCGGCGGTCGCGATGACCGGGGCCCAGGACGCGGAGGCCGCGCTGACGGTGCCGCAGTTGACCCACAAGCTCGCCGCCGAGGGCGTCGGCACGATCATCGTCTGCGCGGAGGAACCCGAGCGGCACCGCGGCGCGGACTTCGCGGCCGGTGTCTCGGTCTGGGACCGGAGTCGGCTCGACGAGGCCCAACGCCTCCTGCGGGACACCCCCGGGGTCACCGTCCTCATCTACGACCAGCAATGTGCCGCCGAGGCTCGACGAAAGCGCAAGCGGGGCACCCTGCCCACCCGGCGCACCCGGGTCGTCATCAACGAGGCGGTCTGCGAGGGCTGCGGCGACTGTGGCGTCAAGTCGAACTGTCTGTCGGTGCAACCCGTCGAGACCGAGTTCGGCCGGAAGACGCGCATCGACCAGACGAGCTGCAACACCGACTACACCTGCCTCGACGGCGAGTGCCCGTCCTTCGTCACCGTCGAACTCCCGGAGAATCCGGAGCGCAGCCGGCGCGAGACCCCGACGCCGCCGGCCGTCGGTACACCGGCGACGGTCGAGCTGTCGGGCACCCACAACGTCTTCCTCGCGGGTGTCGGCGGAACGGGCATCGTCACGGTCAACCAGGTGCTGGGGGTCGCTGCCCTACGGGCCGGCCTGCACGTCGAAGGGCTCGACCAGACGGGCCTGAGCCAAAAGGCGGGGCCGGTGACCTCGCATCTGCGGCTCAGTCGTGACCCGGCCGAACGGTCCAACCGCATCACCCCGGCCACCGCCGATTGCATCCTCGCGTTCGACATGCTCACCGCTGCGGACAGCCGCAACGCAGGCTACGGCAGCAGCGACCGCACGGTCACCGTCGCCTCCACCAGCAAAACGCCGACCGGCGACATGGTCTACGACGCCTCGGTCGCCTACCCCGACGACGCCGATCTGACCGGACGACTCGAGGCACGGAGCAAGCAGTTCGTCAGCTTCGACGCAATGTCGGCGGCCGAGATGTTGTTCGGCACGACCGCGGCCGCGAACTTCCTCCTGGTCGGGGCCGCGTATCAGGCGGGCGCCCTACCCATCGACGCCGACGCGATCCATGCCGCGATCGAGCTGAACGGCGTGGCGGTCTCGGTGAATCAGGCGGCCTTCACCTGGGGCCGGGTCGCGGTGGATCAGCCGGATGTCTTCCGCGCCGCCACGACCGCGGGGACACGGAGCCATCGGAGTGACGACCTTCCGGTGCCGTCTGACCTGCTCGCCGGCCTCACCGTCGGAGGTGACTGCCGCGAGATGGTGGAACGCCGCGCGTCGCAGCTGATCTCGTACCAGGGGAACGAGCTCGCGGCACGGTACCTCGACCTCGTGCAGGCGACGTGGGTGGCCGAGCAGGCCCTGGGCGACGGAGATGAGCTCACGACGGCGGTCGCCCACGCCCACCACAAGCTGCTCGCCTACAAGGACGAGTACGAGGTGGCCCGGATGCTGGTCGATCCCGCCTTCCTCGACGCACTGCGGGCCGAGGTACCCGGCGCGGGCAACCTCACCTACAAGCTGCACCCGCCGACCCTGAAGGCGCTGGGGCGGTCGGAGAAGATCGGGCTCGGTCCCCGCTCGCACGGCGCGCTGCGTCTGCTGGCGAAGGGGAAGCGGCTGCGGGGGACCCGCTTCGACCCCTTCGGGTACACCAAGGTGCGGCGCATCGAACGTCGCCTGGTGGAGCACTTCGAGGCGACGGTGCGTCGGCTGATCGCGGACCTCACCGCCGACACCCACGCCACCGCGCTCGCGGTCGCCGAGGCCGCCGACCTGGTGCGTGGCTACGAGGATGTCAAGTTGCGCAACGTCGATCAGTACCTGGGCCGACTCCGGAGCCTCGGCATCGACACCGCCGGCATCCTGACGAACTGAGAGGTACCCGACGTGCACCCCACCCAGCAGGCGGCCGCGGACACAGCGTTGTCCGTTCTGTACCGCATCCCCGATGTGTCGTCCGCGGTCGCGGATGCGCTGGATCATCTCGGCTGTGGAGACAGCACAGGGACGAGGATCCTCGTGCCGCTGACCCCCGGCACCCGGATCTGCGGTCCCGCGATCACCCTGCGGTATCGACGACTGGACGGGTCGGTGGCCGACAGTCGGCGGGACGGACTCGGTGTACTGGGAGACCGTGACCTCTATGAGTCCGCTCGGCCTGGTGCCGTGGCCGTATTCGAATGCCCTCCACCCGCGGACACCGCTGTCGTGGGGGCGATCTCGGCACGATGGGCCCGCCTCGCGGGGGTCGCGGGATGCATCGTCGACGGTGCGATCCGGGACTCCGCGTCGATCATCGACAGCGGTCTGCCGGTGTGGAGCTCGGCCCGCGTCGCCCGCGCGGCCCGCCACCGGTACACGACCGATGCGACCGGGGTCCCGGTGCGGATCGGCGGGATGCTGGTCACGCCCGGCGACATCGTGATCGCCGATGACGACGGCCTCTGCGTGGTGCCGCCGGCGGCGCTCGCCGAGGTCGTCGACCTCTGCGTGCGCGCCGACGCCGTCGAACGCACCCTCCTGCGCACGATGGCCGAGAGTGACTCGCCGGCAGATCTGCACGCTCGGCTCGCCCGTGCGGGCGCCGACGCGTCGAGCATCGACAGGTGACTCCCCGCCGATCAGACATCCTCGGTCCATCGGTCTGATAAATTGCCCCTCGCGACGGCCAACGGTCCGATCCCGGTGCGCAACTTCGCCTGCACGACTACCGCGTGCTTCGACTGACCCGATGCGGAGGTGATCCCCAGATGTCCGAACGGCTCGACAAACTCGATCTCGACATCCTCAAACTGATCGTCGAGGAACCGAAGGCGGGTGTCCGCGAGTACGCGCGGCGGCTGAACGTGGCACGTGGAACCGTCCAGGCACGCCTCGACAAGTTCGCGCGCGACGGCGTGATCACGAGCTACCGGCCGCAGATGCAGCCCACGGCACTCGGCTACTCCATCCTCGCCTTCGTCCATCTGCACATCGCGCAATCGATCATGGACGCCACGGTCGCGCACCTGGCGACCATTCCCGAAGTGCTGGAGGTCAATTCGGTGGCCGGCGAGGGCGACCTGCTCTGCCGTGTCGTGGCGGTCGACCACGCGGACTTCGAACGGATCCTGCAGGCGATGATCGCGACCGAGGGAGTCCTGCGGTCGCGTTCGGAACTCGTCCTCAGCCGCCGGATCGCGCCGCGGATCGTGCCGCTGCTGGAAAAGAAGAGGTCCGAGGTCCGCTAGGTGCGGACCCCGGACCGGGTGGATCGGACGGGTCAGAGATTCAGTCGGCTGATCGCGGGCAGAGCGTCACGTCGTTCGCTCTCGTACCCGGCGATCAGATCCTGTTCCCGCAGCGTGAGATCGATGTGGTCAAGCCCCTCCAGGAGCCGCCAGCGGGTGTTCTCGTCGAGATCGAACGGCACCGTCAGGTCGGCCACCCGTACCTGGCGGGCGACGAGGTCGACGGTCACCGTCCGCGCCTGCTCCTCCTCGACGAGAGCCCAGATGGTCTCGATGTCCGGTGCCGGCAGGGTCACCGCCACCAACCCGTTGGTGAGGGCGTTGCCGCGAAAGATGTCGCCGAACCGGGGCGCGAGCACCGCGCGGAAACCGTAGTTCTGCAGGGCCCACACGGCGTACTCACGGGACGACCCGGTGCCGAAGTCGCGGCCGGCCACCAACACGGTCGCGCCGGCATACGCCGGGTCGTTGAAGACGAAGTCGGACTCTTCACGCCAGTCATGGAAGAGCTTGTCCGCGAAGCCGGTTCGTGAACTGTGCGTCAAGAAGCGCACGGGGATGATCTGGTCGGTGTCGACATCGGTGCGACGCAACGGCATCGCAACGCCGGAGTGGACGGTGAACGGTTCCATGGGAGGCTCCAGTCGGGGTGATCAGAGGTCGGCGGGGGCGACGAGCCGTCCGGCGACGGCGGTCGCCGCAGCCACGGCCGGGGACACGATGTGGGTCCGCGAACCCTTGCCCTGCCTGCCCTCGAAGTTGCGGTTGTTGGTCGACGCCGCGCGCTGGCCCGGACGGAGCCGGTCCTCGTTGAGCGCGGCACACATGGAGCATCCGGCGAAACGCAGACCGGCTCCGGCGGCACGGAAGACATCGTCCAGACCTTCGTCGATGGCCTGCTGGCGCACCTTCATCGAGCCGGGGACGATCATCAGCTCGACACCGGGCGCGACCCGGCGGCCGTCGAGCACGGTGGCGACCTCACGGAGGTCCTCGATTCGGCTGTTGGTGCAGGAACCGACGAAGACGACGTCGATCGGCAGCCCCCGTACCGGTCGGCCCGGCGCGACGTCCATGTAGGCCTGCGCGCGCTCGACCGCGGCCCGCTCGACCGGGTCGTCGAAGTGCTCGGGCAGCGGGATGGGGTCGCCGAGCGGCGCGCACTGTGCCGGCGTCGTACCCCAGGAGACGAACGGCGAGAGCGTGAAGCCGTCGATGCGCACCTCTTTGTCGAACCGGGCGTCGGCGTCGGTGTGCAGCGTCTTCCAGTATCCGACCTCCCGATCCCACGCCGCGCCGGTCGGGGCGGCGGGCCGGCCGCGGAGGTACTCGAAGGTCTTCTCGTCGGGCGCGATCATCCCGGCCCGCGAACCGGCTTCGACGGACATGTTGCACACCGTCATCCGGCCTTCCATCGACATCTCCCGGATGGCCTGACCCCGGTACTCGATGATGTGGCCCTGGCCGCCCGCGGTGCCGACCTTCGAGATGATCGCCAGGATCACGTCTTTCGCGGTCACGCCCGGGGGTAGCGATCCGTCGACGGTGACGGACATGTTCTTGAGCGGGTTCATCGGCAGCGTCTGGGTCGCCAGGGCATGTTCGACCTGACTGGTGCCGATGCCGAAGGCCAACGCACCGAACGCGCCCTGGGTCGCGGTGTGCGAATCGCAGCAGACGATCGTCGAACCCGGATGCGACAGGCCGAGCTCCGGCCCGATGACGTGGACGATGCCCTGATGGTCCTCACCGAGCCGGTAGAGCTCGATCCCGAACTCCGCGCAGTTCTTGCGCATGAGCGAGACTTGCTCGCGCGCAGCCGGATCGACGATCTCCTTGTCGACCGCCACGGTGGGGGTGTTGTGGTCCTCGGTGCCCAGGGTCAGATCGGGACGACGCACGGTGCGGCCCGCGGCCCGGAGGCCGTCGAACGCCTGCGGGGTGTTGACCTCGTGGAGGAGGTGCATGTCGATGTAGAGCAGGTCGGGTTCACCCGCGCGTCGCCGCACGACGTGCGCATCCCACACCTTGTCGGCCAGTGTCTTGCACATGTGTTCGTTCGTTTCCTTTTCCTGGGGTGGTCTGGGGTGATCCGAGTTGAATCGGCGTGTCATCCGTAGAAGAAGGCGAGGAAGCCCGACGCCGCGAGGAGCACCATTCCGCCGCCGAGGCGCGAGGTGATCTGGGCGAACGGCAGCAGATGCATACGGCGGGTCGTTCCGAGAGTCGCGATGTCGCCGGAACCACCGAGGTCGGTCATGCACAGACCCGCGGTGATCGACGATTCGACGAAGTACAGCTTGAGGAGCCAGCCCACGGTCCCGGCGACGACGGCCGTGACCAGCACGGTGGCGACGGTGAAGGCGAGGAACGACGGTCGCGAGGCCAGTTCGGCGATCTTGTCGATGTCGATCAACGAGACACCGATGCCGACGAGGGCGGCCGGAACCCACAGCTTGACGACGAACTCATACCACTGGGTCGTGCTCTCCTCGACCTCCGCGGGCACGATGCTGCTGAGCTTGAGCGCCGCGGTCAGCACGATCACCCAGGCGTACAGATGGATGGACGGAACGGCCGCCTCGAGCATCGCCCCGGTCAGATAGATCGCACCGGTGAACAACAGGCCGGTGCCCAGGGTGCTGACCGTCATCGGGCGTTTGCGGGTGACGGCCGCGACCTCTTCCTTGGTCGCCCGGATGCGCAGCATCTGTCCGTGCCCGTTGAATCCGACGAAGAGCTGGGTGCGGCGCCGGGTCAGCGCGGCGTACATCGAGGCCAGGCAGATGCACAGGAGATTGGCGCAGATGATCGGCGGGACGATCGTCGACATGTAGTGCTCGGCGCTACCGCCCATGGCGTCGGCGTACATCTGGGAGAGCGGGATCGCGCCTCCGGAGATGCCGCCAGCCATGATGGGCGTGGTGACCTCCAAAATCGCGGTGCGGAACCCGAATCCGGTGGCGGCCGCGATTCCGCCGATGATGGCGACGACGACTGCGAACGCGATGACGATGACGGCGCAGAAGCGGCCGCCGGCCTTGATGAGGAACCGGCGGTCCATGCCGAGGATGCTGCCCGCGATGATGGACGCCACGAGGATCTCGACGAACCCGTAGCCACTGAACCAGTCCTTGATGATCGTCGAGAAGCTGTCGGGTACGAGACCGAAGTACACCGCCAGCGCGGGACCGAAGACACAGAGGAGCGGTCCACCGCCGATGGCCGAGAGTGCCGGCGTGCGATCACCGATGGCGAACAGCCCACACCCGATGATCATGCTGATCGCGAGACCGCCGAAGATGTTGTCCGGCAGCGTTCCCGTGTAGACGGCCGCGAGCCCGATCACCGCCAGTGCGGCGTACCACGGCCAGGGCAGGCCGAGGATGCGCGCGCGGCCGGGTTCGTCGGTGGAACCCGTTTCCGGCGGCGCGTCGTGCGTTGGTTCTTTGGTCGTCACGATTCTTCTCCTGGATCGGTGGCCTGGGGCGGGCGTCACCTGGTGGGTCTGGAAGTGACGCCGATCACTGGTCAGCGACGCTAGCGCCCCAATTGCCGAAAGATCCACATATGAGTGAATAATGGTACCAATGGTCTATTCATCCCGGCTGTTGCGGGACGATGGGGTACGAGGCCCTGTCTGAAGCGCCCTCGTCTCGGCAAGCGCTCGCAGCGTTCGCGCGCCGCCCTGGCGCGCAGGCGAGGACGACTATGGGCACCTACAAGAGCTTCGTGGGGTGGGGAAGCAGCTTCATGGGGTGGGGAAGCGCATTGACCTCCGCCGACGGCACGGGTGTACCCACAATCGCTGAAGGCTCACACGCGCAGCCCAAGTACCAAGTGGTTCGTAAGCGCGACTAGAGGGCTGACCGTGCACACCGGAAACCGATGTTCGCGGCCGTCGACTCGGGAGTGTTCGACGACCGTGCGGAGATCCGATAGCGGTTGCAGTACGAGTCGTGGCAGAGGTATGAGCCGCCGCGCATGACCCGACGCTCACCATCGGTGGGGCCGGTTGGTGACACTCTTTGTGAGCGTTCGTAGTACGTGTTGTCGAACCAGTCCTGGCACCACTCCCAGACGTTGCCGGCCATCTGGTAGAGGCCGAATCCGTTCGAGCGGTAGCTCTTGACCGGCGCGGTGGTGAGGTGGCCGTCGTCCTCGGTGTTCTCGACGGGGAAGCTGCCCTGCCAGATGTTGCATCTCCACTGACCGTGGGGCGTGAGCTCATCTCCCCACGGGTACCGACGCCCGTCCGTGCCGCCGCGTGCCGCGTACTCCCACTCGGCCTCGGTCGGTAGGCGGGTGCCCGCCCAGTCGCAGTAGGCCGTCGCATCGGCCCATGACACGTGCACGACGGGGTGATTCTGTCGGTCGGAGATGTTCGTGCCGGGTCCATGCGGGTGTTTCCAGTCGGCGCCTTTTACCGCGAGCCACCAGGGGGTCTGCTCCAGCCGGTGGAGAATCGCCGAGCTGTCGCCGGCGAACGCGAGGTGGAACACGGCGGACACCCCGAACTGCTCGGCGGTGGTGACGTGACCGGTCTCCTTGACGAAGGTTGCAAACTGGGCGTTCGTCACGGGCGTCGCCGCGAGGCGGAAAGCGGGCAGGTCGACTTCGTGGACCGGCCCCTCGCCGTCCTGAGGGTATCCCTCCGCGAAGTGGTCACCCATGGCGAAGCGGCCCGCTCTGATGTCGAGGAGAGGTATCCGTGAGCGCTCTTGTCGCGGTGCGCTCTTCGACGGCGCGGCGACCGCCGACGACCGTCCCCGGCCGGAAGGGGCCGAGGACGGTGCACAGCATGGGGGCGTGTCGTTGTCACCGCTCATACCGCGCGCCCTAGTTCGTCCAGTCGATGGAGTACATCAGGGATGCGACCCGGGGTGCCGCCGCCTCGACTGCCTCGAACGGCGCTGGGACAACACCGTTGTCGCGCGCGTACTGATCCCACTTGGTCGAGAGTCGTTGGACGACCTCTGGGTTCTGGGTCGACACGTCGGCGGTCTCACCGGGGTCGGCAGCGAGGTCGTAGAGCGCGTTACGACCTGTCCCGCCGGCCACCGCTGGTGCGTAGACGAGCTTCCAGTCGCCTTCGCGGAAGACGCGATGCCCGAAGAGCTCCATACCGAACTCGTCGGTGCCGACACTGTCCGACGTCCCGTCTAGCAGGGGCTTGGCCGAGTCGCCGAGAAGCGGCTCACCGGCAACCGTTTCCGTGCCCGCGTATTCGGTGAAGGTCGGGTACAGATCCACCACGTGCGTGTAGGTGTCGATCACGCGGGGACCCGATGACGAACCACTGTCACCTGGTGTCTTCACGAGGGTCGGCACGCGCGTACCGCCTTCGAAAACGGTTGTCTTGGAATGGAAATACGGACCCGATGACACTTGTGCGTTCGGTAGTCCGAGAGTCGGGTACGACCCTGGCGCACCGTAGGATTCGACGTCGCCGGTGCGCTGATAGTGCTCGTCCTGCCATTCTGCGGCACCCGGTTTGGCGGTGTAGACGGTTCGCGACGCGCTGGCGGCGCCGTTGTCGCTGGTCAGGACGATCAGGGTGTTGTCGTATTCCCCGGTCTCGCGCAGACGATCCGTCAGACGTCCGATCTGCTGATCGACGTCGTCGATCATGGCTGCGTACACGGCCATTCGATAGGCGAGGTCGCGGCGTTGCCCTTGATTTAGACTGTCCCATTCGGGTGTCTGAACCGGCCAACGCGTGGCGACGTTCTTGTTGATGAGGCCCCGTTCGGCGAGTCGGTTGATGCGTTCGGTGCGCATCGCTCGGAAGTCGTTGTCGTCCAGATACTCGTCGAGGTACTTCTGGATCAGCGCCTCGTCGGGCACGTGGAGGGGATCGTGGACCGCGGTGTAGGCAAGATATCCGAAGAACGGCTTGTCCGTCTCCTCGTTCTGGTCGATCATGCGCAGCATCTCATCGGTGTACGCGTGGGTGGAGTAGAAGTCGTCGGGCAACTCTTCGATGGGCGCTCCGTTGCGTTCATAGACAACCGTGTCCACCGGTGGTATGTCGCGAGGAGCGTGCCGCAACTTGTCGGCGTAGTGCGAAGCGGCCCCGTCGTACATGGTGAAGTTCTGCTCGAAACCGAGGTCGCGAGGAGTCTGCCCGGGCTCCTCGCCGAGGTGCCACTTGCCGACCTGGAAGGTCGAGTAGTCGGTTCCTGCGAGGACCTCGGCCACACCGGTGTACTCGCCTTCCAGTGTTCCCTGGTATCCCGGAGTCGTCGTCGGTACGCCGGGCGCGGTGAACCCCTCCATCGAACCCAGCCCGACCCGGTGGGGGTCCTGGCCGGTCATCAATGCGGCCCGGGTGGGCGCGCAGACCGGGTAGGCGTGGAAGTTCGTGAACTGCAGCGATTCTTGGGCGAGCGAGTCGATGTTGGGGGTCGCTGCATCACCACCGTAGGGACCGAGGTCGGTGTAACCGAGGTCGTCGAGCAAGACCATGAGGATGTTCGGTTTGTCGGCGGGTTGAGCCGACGGCGTCGGGTCCGAACTCGAGCAGCCACTGGCGACAACCGCTAGAAGCGCTGAAGCGCACAGAGACGCGCACAGCGCGGAACCACCGGACAATCTGGAACTGACAGTGCGTCGCAAAGGAAAACTCTCTCGTCGTTGAGAAGTCGCGAATGGGATGCGCGGGATGGCACTCGGCTCAACCTCGATGGATGCCCTAGCCCGACGTCGCGGCAACCACCGGGCTGACATCCATGAAGATGAGGTATTCCGTGATCGCACCGTTCTCGACCTTGGTGCGGGTGACCGCCGGGAGGGTGAATTGCTCACCGTTCTGCATCGTGTAGGTGACCTCCACTCGGAGGGCGGTGACGTTGTCGGAGGTGAACTCCTCGAGGATCACGTGCCGCATGCCGTCCGCCACGCTGGCCGGGTGGCACATCGTCGCGATCGCTCAGGACCTGTGGCGACCGACGGGGTAGAAACTAGGTGCGGGGGGCCAATTGTCATGCAATTGCCATGCGTCATACGTGCATGACACGGCCAACAGAGAACAAACCACCCTGCAAGCAGGTTTTTTACGTGCCCCCGGTCAGACTCGAACTGACACTGGACGGGTTTTGAATCCGTTGCCTCTGCCAATTGGGCTACGGGGGCCAGTACACGGGTCGCCCCGCGCCGGAGTCCAACTCTAGATGATCGGCCGAGCGGCCTGCCAACCGGTACTCTGCGTGCACACGGACGCGGCGTGAGCGACGTGAAGGAGGGGATGGTGACGGTGACCGACAGTGCGACGACAGCAGCCGGTGAGACCACGACAACGCATCGGGTTCTGGTGGCCGAGGACGATTCCTTGATCCGGATGGACCTGATCGAGATGCTCCGCGAAGAGGGGTACGACGTCGTCGGGGAAGCGCCGAACGGGCAGGTCGCGGTGGAACTGACCGAGTCGCTGTCGCCCGACCTCGTCATCATGGACATCAAGATGCCCGTTCGTGACGGCATCGATGCGGCAACCGAGATCGCCGAGAAGCGTCTCGCGCCGGTTGTCATGCTGACCGCGTTCAGTCAGCGGGACTTCATCGACAAGGCGCGTGACGCAGGCGCGATGGCCTACCTGGTCAAACCGTTCACGAAGGCCGACCTGGTCCCGGCCATCGAGGTGGCGGTGAGCCGTTACCAGGAGCTCAAACAGCTCGAGCGCGAGGTCGCGACCATGAACGAGCGGCTGGAGACCCGCAAGCTCGTGGAGCGGGCGAAGGGGTTGCTGATGAAGAAGCAGGCCCTCTCCGAGCCCGACGCGTTCAAATGGATCCAGCGCGCGGCGATGGACCGCAGGACCACGATGAAAGCCGTTGCGCAGGTTGTCGTGGAGACCCTCGGGAGCGACTGACCACGAGCGCCTCGCCGACGCAATGCGTCTGTGCGCAAGCCAGTTTCACTGTCTTTACGCAGCCGCAACAAGATCGCGCTAGCTTTTCTCCAGCGAGGCGCGGTCCGCTGTACTCAGAGGTGCCGTCCTCGTCACAAATGCCGAACGCACAGGCCGAACGCCGAACGCGCAGGCCAGACGCAAGGAGAGCATCGATGTCCTTACGCTTTTTGAGGAGCGGGGCAGTGGTCGTGACCGCGGCGGCAGCGCTGGTGGTCGCCGGCTGCAGCAGCTCTGATTCGGGTTCTGACGGAGGTTCCGAGGCGTCGTCGAGCGCCGCAGTGGAGTCCACGCCCGCACCTCCGGGTCTTGGCCTCGCGCAGAAGCTGGCGTGCAACCCGCCGAAGGCCACCCCAGGCCCGGCCAGCACCGCCGCGCTGAAGATCGGCACCCTGCTCCCGGCGACCGGATCGCTGGCCTTCCTGGGGCCGCCCATGGAAGCGGGTGTGAACCTCGCGGTCAAGGACATCAACGCCGCGGGCGGGGTCCTCGACCAGCCGGTCGAGCTCGTCACCGGTGACTCGGGGGATACCACCACCGACACCGCCAACGCCACCGTGGACCGCGAACTCAGTGCCGGCACCCAGGTCATCATCGGCGCCGCGTCGTCCTCGGTGTCGCTGAAGGTCATCGACAAGGTCGCAAACGCGGGCGCGGTCATGTTCTCGCCGGCGAACACCTCCGACGAGTTCACCTGTTACCAGGACAAGGGTCAGTACTTCCGCACCGCACCCGCCGATGTCCTCCAGGCGCAGGCGCTCTCGCAGACCATGGCCGAGGACGGGGTGCAGCGCGTGTCGATCCTCGCGCTCAACGATCCGTACGGAACGGGACTGGCCGACAACACCGTTCGGGATCTCGAGGCGGCCGGCGTCCCGGCCGACCAGATCCAGAAGATCATCTACGACCCGAACGCACAGTCGTTCAACGCCGAGGTCGATCAAGTGAAGAACTTCGACCCGGACGGCATCGCGGTCATCGGATTCGAGGAAAGCGCCAAGATCATCACGCGCATGCACGAGGTCGGAATCGGTCCGAGCGACGGCAAGCTCGTCTACGGCGTCGACGGCAACATGGGCAACGCGTTGGGTGAATCGGTGGGACCGGGTCTCCTCAAGGGCATGAAGGGAACGACCCCGCTGACCCAGACCAGCGGGGAGTTCCAGGCGGCACTGAAGGAGCTCGACAGCGAACTCATCGACTTCAACTACTCGGGCGAGAGCTACGACGCCGCCGTGCTGAGCGCACTCGCGGCCACCGCAGCCAAGTCGACCGACGGTAGGACGATCGCGGCCAACATCATCGGCGTGACCAACGGTGACGAGAACTGCGACTCGTACCAGGCCTGCCTGGAACTGCTGAACGGCGGCAAGACGATCGCCTACGTCGGCAAGACCGGCAACCTGGCCTTCAACGCCGCCGGGGAGCCGAGCGTCGGCTCCTACGGTGTACTCGAGTTCGACGACAACAACGCCCTGCTCACCCCGACGCGCAAATACGTCTCGGTCGCAGCGCAGTAGAACCCCCGCACACGACGAGACCCCCGGTTCCGGCCGGGGGTCTCGTCGTGTCAGCGGTCCTGATCTCGTATCCCGTTGTCGCCCAACGCGTCGGCGGCAGCGGTCACGGCACAGGCCGACGGCTCACGCCTTCTTCTCCGAACTGCCCGCGAGCGTGCCGAGGTAGAGCTCGATGATCTTGGGGTCGTTGGCGAGGTTGCGGCCCGTGTCGGTGTAGGCGTTGCGGCCCTGATCGAGCACATAGCCGCGGTCGCAGATCTGCAGGCAGCGGCGGGCGTTCTGCTCGACCATGATGATCGAGACACCGGTGGCGTTGATCGCCTTGCAGCGGATGAACACCTCGTCCTGGAACATCGGGGACAGGCCCGCCGACGGCTCGTCGAGCAGTAGCACCGCCGGGTCCATCATCAGGGCGCGTCCCATGGCGACCATCTGCCGCTCACCACCGGAGAGTGCGCCCGCCTTCACCTTTCGCCTCTCGGAGAGCAGCGGGAAGAGCTCCGAGACGAACTCGAACCTCGTGGCGAAGGTCTTGGGCCGCAGGTAGACGCCCATCTCCAGATTCTCTTCGATCGTCAAGGCGGGGAAGACGTTCTGTGTCTGCGGAACGTAGCCGACACCCTTGTCGACGAGGACGTGCGCCTTCGCTGAGGTGATGTCGTCGCCACGGAGCGTGACCGAACCCTCGCGCACGGGAATCAGTCCGAACAGCGTCTTCAGCAGAGTCGACTTGCCGGCGCCGTTGGGGCCGATGATCCCGACGATCTCACCGTCACCGAGGTAGAAGTTGCACTCCTCGAGGATGTTGATGCCGGGGAGATAACCGGCGGTGATGTCGTCGGCGCGCATCAGTGCGTTTCCCGCGAGTTTGCGATGCTCCTCGGCAGTGGCCGCGAGCTGCGCCGGCGTCAACTGCCCGGGTTCGGGCTCGGTGCTCATCGTCCGCCCTCCTTCGTCTCCGGCGCCGACGGCGGCAGTTCGGTGACCTCCGAGAGGTCCCCGCCCTCCTCCAGCGTCGCCTCGATGGCTGCCTCGACCTTCTCCGCGAGCACCGCGGTGGCCCCGACCGGACGACCCTGGTCGTCGAACTCCAGTGCCTGATCGTGATGACCCCCGAGGTACGCGTCGACGACGGCCTCGTTGTCGCCCAGTCGGTCGGGGAGGGATTCGGCGATGACCTGGCCCTGGGCCATCACGACCACCCAGTCGCTGATGTCGCGGATGACGTCCATGTCGTGTTCGACGAAGACGACCGTGACCCCTTCGTCCCGCAGCGATTTGATGTGTTCGAGCAGGCTCTGGGTCAGCGCCGGGTTGACGCCGGCCATCGGCTCGTCGAGCATGACGATCTCGGGGTCGGTCATCAACGCTCGTGCCATCTCCAGCAGCTTGCGCTGTCCGCCCGACAGCGAGCCGGCGAAGTCGCCGGCCTTGGCGTCGAGCTTGAAGCGCCGGAGCAGTTCGTGTGCGCGGTCGGTGATCTCGGCTTCTTGCTTGCGCCACACCCAGGGCGCGAGCGCGGCGAGGAAGTGCTCGCCCCGCTGCCCGGTGGCCCCGAGCCGGACGTTGTCGAGCACGGTGAGTTTCGCGAGCGCCTTGGTGAGCTGGAAGGTGCGCACCATGCCGCGACGGGCCACCTGGTGGGGAACCATCCGGCCCAGGGAGTCGCCGTTCAGTGACCATGTGCCCGAGTCGGGCTTGTCGAATCCGGTGATCAGGTTGAAGAAGGTGGTCTTGCCCGCTCCGTTGGGGCCGATGAGACCGGTGATGGCGCCGCGCTGCACCTCCAGGTGATCGACCTGAACGGCCTTGATGCCGCCGAAGGTCCGAGAGATGTTGTCCACCACGATGATCGGATCGGGTTTGGGTGAGCCCGGCTCGGCGGTGACCCCGGCGAACAACCGAGACCGCTCCGCGGCCGGGAGCGTGGAGAGGTCCCGGCGGGTCGCCCGGACGGGAGCCGAACCCGTGGAGTCGTCAGGCATCGAGCTGCACCTCCCTCTTGTTGCCGAGCAGTCCCTGGGGTCTGAACACCATCATCAGGATGATCGCCAGACCGAGCAGCACGTAGCGGAATGCGCCGACCTGCTGCGCCGACAGATTCAGCAGTGGGTCGTCGCCGGATGTGGCCTGACGCAACAGCGCGTCGGGAATCGCGAGCAGGAACCAGAACAACATCGCGCCGAGCACCGGGCCGAACACCGTCGCCGCACCGCCGAGGATCAGTGCGCCGTAGGCGAAGAACGTCTGTGCCGTCGAGTAGAAGTCGGGATTGATCGATTGGGTGGCGAATGCGTTGAACACTCCCGCCAGCCCACCGATACAGCCGCCGAGCACCAGGGCCTGCATCTTGTAGAAGTAGGCGTTCTTGCCGAGCGACCGCGCGGCGTCCTCGTCCTCCCGGACCGCCTTGAGCACGCGTCCCCACGGACTGCGGACGAGGAGATAGACCATCAGACACAAGAGCGCGACGACGATCCAGCCGACCACCATCGACCACAGGTCGCCACCGAGGAACTTGACGCCGAGGAACGAGTACTGCTTGCCGTTGTCGAACGGGCTGATGGAGAAGAAACTGCCGGCGTAGCCGTAGATGCCGTTGGTGGAGCGGGTGAAGTCGTCGGCGGAGGTCGACCGGAAGACCAGGCGCAGGATCTCCGACGCCGCGATGGTGACGATCGCCAGGTAGTCCGCCCGCAGGCGCAGGGTGGGAAGGCCGAGAACGACCGCCAGCATCCCGGCGGCGGCGATGCCGATGATCCCGCCCAGCCAGAGCGGCTGGTCGTAGTTGACGGCCATGATGCCCACGCCGTAACCGCCGAGCAGGGCGAAGGCGATCTGGCCGAAGTTGAGCAGTCCGGCGTAGCCGAAGTGCAGGTTCAGGCCGATGGCCAGCAGGGCGTAGAAGATCGCCGATGGACCGATGAGCTGCGCGATGGCTATCTGAAGCGCTGAGATGATGTCCATGGGTCAGCCGATCCTCGCTCGAGATCCGAGAATGCCCTGGGGCCGGATGGTCAGGATGATGATGAGGATCAGCAGGCCGCCGATGTACTTCAGGTCGGGGCTGAGGATGTAGGTGGACAACTGGACGAGCAGACCGACGATGAGACAGCCCAGCAGTGCGCCGTAGGCCGTGCCGAGTCCGCCGAGTGTGATGCCCGCGAACATGAGCAGCAGGAGCTTGAAGCCCATCTCCCATTGGACCCGGCCGCCGAGTTCGGAGAGCGCGAACATCACGCCGCCGAGTGTGGCCAGGCCGCCGGCCAGCGCCCATACGAACAGGATGACGCGGTCGACGTCGATACCCGACGACTCGGCGAGGTCCTTGTTGTCGGCGACCGCGCGCATCGCCTTGCCGATCCTGGTGCGCTGCAACAACACCGCGACGCCGAGCAACACCACGATGCTGATGACGATGCAGGCCAGGTTCACCGGTGTGATCGCGAACGGACCGGAGCCGATCTGGGTCTGCGCCTGATAGTCGTCGAACGGTTCGGCCCGGTCGGAGAAGAAGATCAGGATCAGGTAGCGGAGCACCAGCGACAGGCCGATCGACACGACGAGCATGGCGATCAGCCCGGTTCGTCGTCTTCGCAACGGTCTCCACAGACCGAGTTCGTTCAGGATCCCGATGCCGACGCCGACGATGACCGCCAGGATCGTCGCCGGGATGAGTTGCACCCCGAGCTTGACGTTGATCACCCACGCGATCACCGCGCCGAGTGTCACCAGCTCGCCATGGGCGAAGTTCGTCAGTCCGGTGGTGCCGAAGATGAGGCTCAGACCGACCCCGGTGATGGCGATGATCAGACCGAACCGGATCCCGTCGATGGCCAGCCGCGTCAGCTCGGCGACCGCGGACACCTCGGTGCCGGTCCGGACGTCCCCGAAGGAGAAGATGACCGGACGTGCCGTTCCGCCGCTGACGTCGACGGGCAACTCCGACTTCTGGACCTCGACGCCGTCGGGGAGCGAATCGGTGTCGACGACGATCGTGTACTGGCCCGGGGGCACGTTGATCGACCAGGCCCCGGTCGCCGACGACGTCGCCGTGCCGACGACGGTCCCCGACGCGTCCTTCGCCTCGAGCTCGACGCCCTCGACCTTGTCCGCACCGTTGCGCAGCACCCCGAAGACGCGTACCGAGTCCTCCGGTGCGGCCACCGCGGGCGAGGCGACGAACAGTCCACACAGGATCGACGCGGCGAGCAGTAGCAGCATCGCGATCGCCGGGCGTCGTACCGATGGCGGGGGAGCAGGGGGATGGCTCTCGAGATCGGAATCCTCGCCGAGAGCACATCGTGGCGGCGTCTGCGGCGAGGTGCCGGCGCGTTGCGATGTCATCCTGCGGGACATTAGCGCCAGCGTCGTCACCACGTGGCGACAACGACGTTTCCCAGAGGTAACTTCTCGCGCCGACCGACCGCGCCGAGAAGTCGCGATGTGCTGTCGGAGACCCGATCCGGGTCGTACGCTGGTCCGATGGTCCCGGTCAGCGTGTCCACAACCACAGACGTCGAACTCGCCGCAGCGCTCCTGGCGCAGGCCTTCGCCGACGACCCGGTGACGGTGTGGATGCAACCGGACACCTCGCGTCACCTCGTCATGTTCCGCACGCTGCTGAAGTACAGCCACGGCCCGAAGGCGACGCTCGACCTCGCGATGCGCGACGGCCAACCGGTCGGCGCGGCCGCGTGGGATCCCCCGGGACACAAGGTGTCGGCGACGGCACAGGTCGTGTCGATGGTCGGGTTCTTCCGGGCGATGGGGTCGCGGATGAGTCGCGGGATGAAACTCGAGGAAGAATTCGGCAAGCGTCGACCCAAGGAGCCGCATTGGTACCTGGGCCAGATCGGGGCGCCGGTGCACGGAGTCGGGGTGGGCACCTCGCTGCTGGGACATCGGCTCGACCAGATCGACGGCCCCGCGTACCTCGAATGCTCGAACGTCCGCAACGTGCCGCTCTACGAGCGTTTCGGGTTCACGGTGACCGAGGAGTTCGAGCTCCCGCTCGACGGTCCCACGGTGTGGGCCATGTACCGGCCCCTCCGATGAGAGGCCGAGTGTGAGGAGTCGTCCCAGGCGTGTCGGACAGGGTCACTAGACTCGGCGACTGTGAGTCCAGCGCAGAGTTCCCCGGCAACGACCCCCGCCAAGGCACCCGGATCGACGGGCACAGCGGCACCCCGCGCCAAGGGCAAGACCAAGCAGCCGGTGTTGATGCTGCTCGACGGACACTCCCTGGCCTACCGGGCGTTCTTCGCGCTTCCCGCGGAGAACTTCAAGACGCATTCCGGCCAGACGACCAACGCCGTCTACGGCTTCACCTCGATGCTGATCAACCTGTTGCGCGACGAGGAGCCCACGCACATCGCCGCCGCCTTCGACGTCTCACGGAAGACCTTCCGGTCGGAGATGTACCCCGAGTACAAGGCGCAGCGGTCGAAGTCGCCCGACGAGTTCAACGGCCAGGTCGACCTCACCAAGGAGGTCCTCGATGCGCTGGGCGTCTCGGTGCTGGCCATCGAGGGTTACGAGGCCGACGACATCATCGCGACCCTGGCGACCCGGGCCCGTGAGGACGGATACAAGGTCCTGATCGTCACCGGTGACCGGGACTCACTGCAGCTCGTCGACGCGTCGACAACCGTGCTCTACCCGCGCAAGGGAGTGTCCGACCTCACCCGCTTCACGCCCGAGGAGGTCGAGAAGAAGTACGGTCTCACCCCCACCCAGTACCCGGACTACGCGGCGCTGCGCGGCGACCCCAGCGACAACCTCCCGGGCATACCCGGAGTCGGCGAGAAGACCGCGTCCAAGTGGATCCGCGAGTACGGATCGCTCGCCGCGCTCGTCGATCACGTCGACGAGGTCAAAGGCAAGGTGGGCGACGCGTTGCGGGCGCATCTGGCGTCGGTGCAGACCAATCGGCAGCTCACCGAGCTCGTCCGGGACATGCAGCTGCCGGCGTCCCCCGACGACCTGGCCATGGTCGGGTGGGACCGCGATCGCATCCACCAACTGTTCGACGACCTGGAATTCCGGGTGTTGCGGGACCGGCTCTTCTCGACGCTGAGTTCCGTTGAGCCCGAAGCGGAAGCGGGTTTCGATCTCGACGGCGCGGTCCTGGGTGCCGGCGAGGTCGGCGAGTGGCTCACCACGCACGCCCGGACCGGCCGGGTCGGTCTTGCAGTGACCGCGCCGCACGTCGTCGTCGGGTCCGACCCGTCGGGTGTGGCGATCGCAGCGGCCGACGGGTCGTCGGCCTATGTCGACGTGA
This sequence comes from Gordonia terrae, assembly GCF_001698225.1. Lineage (NCBI taxonomy): Bacteria > Bacillati > Actinomycetota > Actinomycetes > Mycobacteriales > Gordoniaceae > Gordonia > Gordonia terrae. The sequence continues at coordinate 3,269,554 of NZ_CP016594.1, read as the reverse complement.
CCGCACTGACTCCCGAAGACGAAGCGGCACTGGGGGAGTGGTTCGCCGACCCGTCGGCACTCAAAGCGGTCCACGAGGCGAAGTGGGCCGTGCACGCACTCCGGTCGCGCGGTTGGAAGCTCGACGGGGTCACCAGTGACACCTCGCTCGCGGCCTACCTCGTCCGGCCCGGGCAGCGCACCTTCAATCTCGACGACCTCGCGCTGCGCTACCTGCGTCGCGAACTCCGTGCCGACGGCGGGCCGGGCGATGGCCAGATGTCGCTGCTCGACGACGATTCCGACGGCCGCGTCGCCGAACAACACATGCTCGAGGCACGTGCTGTCCAGGAACTGGCCGACACGCTCGACACGGAGCTGGACCGGATCGACTCCAAGCCGCTGCTGACCGAGATGGAGTTGCCGCTGTCGTTCGTCCTGGCCGACGCCGAGGCGGCGGGCATCGCGGTCGACGTCGATCACTTCGGCGCACTCGAGCGGATGTTCGCCGACCGCATCCGTGCCGCGGCCGAGGCAGCGTACGAGGTCATCGGGGAGCAGATCAATCTCGGCTCACCCAAGCAGTTGCAGACCGTCCTCTTCGACAAGCTGGACATGCCGAAGACGAAGAAGACCAAGACCGGTTACACCACCGACGCCGACGCGCTGCAGTCGCTCTACGAGAAGACCGAACACCCCTTCCTGGCCCATCTTCTCGAGCACCGCGATGCGACACGACTGAAGGTCACCGTCGACGGACTCCTGAAGTCGGTCGCCGACGACGGGCGCATCCACACGACGTTCAATCAGACGATCGCCGCGACCGGGCGCCTCTCGTCCACCGAGCCGAACCTGCAGAACATCCCGGTACGCACCGAGGCCGGGCGGGAGATCCGGCGCGGCTTCGTCGTCGGCGCCGACACCGCGACCGGTGTTCCCTACGACTGCCTCATGACCGCCGACTACAGCCAGATCGAGATGCGGATCATGGCGCATCTGTCGGAGGATGCGGGTTTGATCGAGGCGTTCAACACCGGCGAGGACCTGCACAACTTCGTCGGGTCGCGCGCCTTCGGGGTGCCGATCGACGAGGTCACCACCGAGATGCGTCACCGGGTGAAGGCGATGTCGTACGGACTTGCCTACGGCCTCAGTGCGTTCGGGCTCGCGGCCCAGCTGAAGATCAGCCGCGACGAGGCCAAGGAGCAGATGGAGGCATACTTCGCGCGCTTCGGCGGAGTGCGCGACTACCTGCACGACGTCGTTGCCGAGGCCCGCCGCAACGAGTACACCGCGACCCTGTTCGGCAGGCGCCGCTACCTGCCGGATCTGAACAGCGACAACTGGCAGCGGCGGCAGTCCGCGGAGCGCATGGCGCTCAACGCGCCCATCCAGGGCACCGCCGCGGACATCATCAAGGTCGCGATGATCAACGTCCACAAACGCCTTGCGGCCGAAGGTCTCACATCGCAGACCCTTCTCCAGGTCCACGACGAACTCGTGATCGAGGTCGCCGCCGGTGAGCGGGACGCCGTCGAAGCGGTGGTGCGCGAGGAGATGGGCAACGCCATCACCTTGTCGGTGCCCCTGGAGGTGTCGGTCGGTTTCGGGCGGTCCTGGGACGACGCAGCGCACTGATGGGCGTGGGCGAGAGAACTTTCGGCGTCCTCACCGGCGACGGGATCGGGCCGGAGATCGTTCCCGCGGCGGTGTCGGTCGCGGACGCGGCCGCCGCCGCGGAGTCGATCGAGATCGACTGGCAGGAACTGCCTTTCGGGTTGTCTGCCATCGCCTCGCACGGTGATCCGGTGCCCGAGCAGACGCTGACGGCTCTCGACGGCCTCGGATTCTGGATCGTCGGCCCCCACGACTCGGCGGCCTACCCGCCCGGTCACGGCGATCGCACTCCGGGAGCGACGCTCCGAACCCGGTACGAACTGTTCGCGAATCTCCGTCCCGCTCGGGCCTTTGCCGGTGTCCCGGCGCTGCGGCCGGACATCGATGTGCTGATCGTGCGGGAGAACTCCGAGGGCTTCTATGCCGACCGCAACATGGCGGTCGGAAGCGGCGAGTTCATGCCGACTCCGGATGTGGCCCTCGCAGTCGGGCTCGTCACCCGTGCGGCGTCGGAGCGCATCGCGCGGGTCGCATGCGCAGCCGCGATCGAGCGTGCGGGTTCCGAACGGCAACCGCGACTGACGATCGTGCACAAAGCCAATGTCTTGCGGATGACCACCGGACTGTTCCGCGATGCGTGCCGCGCCGTCGCCGCCGACTTCCCCGAGGTCGAGGTGTCCGAGCAACACGTCGATGCCATGGCGGCCCTGCTGGTTCGGCGCCCCGCCGACTTCGACGTCCTCGTGACCGAGAACCTCTTCGGTGACGTCTTGTCCGACCTCGCCGGAGAGCTCGCCGGATCGCTGGGTATCGCCGGTTCCGTCAACAGCTCGGAGACCCGCGTGATGGCGCAGGCATCGCACGGTGCGGCGCCCGACATCGCCGGGCGCGGCATCGCGAATCCGGTCGCCATGATCGCCTCGGTGGCAATGGGATTCAGTCGCTTCGGCCGGATGACCGAGGACGCGGCACTGGTCGCGGCCGGGGCCCGGATCGACGCCGCGGTCGCCGACACACTCGCGCACACGTCGACTCGCGACCTCGGCGGTGAGGCGACCACGTCGGAGTTCGCGGGTGCGGTGGTCGACCATCTGCTCGCTGGGGCGAAGTGATCGGTTACGAAATGAGGCAGGCTGCCGTCCTGTGCTACTGAAGAACTCTGGTGAGCGTGCACATTCTATGCTCCCTGAGGTGCGAGCGAAGCGAGCCACGAAGGGTGTAGCAACGTGTCCCACCAGGCCCTTCGTGGCTCGTCGCTATCGCTCCTCGCACCTCAGGGACCAGTGGGCCTGTGGTTCTTTCGGATCACCGAGCAGAGGGAGGTGCACGAACACGCGTGAATCGCGGGTATCGAGCCGGGGTGCAGTAGGCGAACTACAGTGAGTTGATGCGCTCGGCCGGACGGAGGGAAGTGGTGTGACGCGGGTGGCTCGTTGGCTCGGCGTCGTGCTCGCCGTCCTGGTCGTGGTGACCGGATGCGTGGACAACGAAGCCCGGGAGCGTGCGAACCAGGTCACCCCGATCGACATCGACGTGGCGAAGGTGCCGGAGATCTCGGCTCTCGTCCCACCCGAGATCGCCCGCACCGGACGCCTCATCGTCGGGGTCAACATCCCGTACCAGCCGAACGAGTACAAGGACGCGTCGGGAAAGATCGTCGGTTACGACGTCGACCTGATGAACGCCGTCGGCAAGGTGCTCGGACTCGTACCCGACTACAAGGAATCCCAGTTCGACACGATCATCCCGTCGATCCAGGCCGGCACCTACCAGGTCGGCATGTCCTCGTTCACCGACACACTCGAACGCGAGAAGCAGGTCGACTTCGTGACCTACTACAGCGCAGGCGTGCAGTGGGCGCAGGCCACCGACAACGACGACGACATCGATCCGGACAACGCCTGTGGTCTCCGGGTTGCGGTCCAGACGACCACCTACGAGGACACCGACGAGGTCCCGGCCAAGAGCGCGGCCTGCGTGGCTGCGGGGAAACCGGCAATCGACAAGGTCAGGTTCGACAGCCAGGACGAGGCGGTCAATGCGCTGCTCCTCGGGCGCGTGGACGCGATGTCGGCCGACTCGCCGGTCACCGCCTACGCCATCAAGCGGACGGACGGCCGGTTGACGCCGGCCGGCGGCATCTTCGACTCCGCGCCTTACGGCTGGGCCATCCGGAAGGGTTCGCCGCTCGCGGTCGCGATGCAGCGCGCCGTGCAGTACCTCATCGACAACGGACATTACGAACAGATCGCGGCCAACTGGGGCCTCGAGGAGGGGATGATCGATGTCTCCGTCATCAACGGGGCGGTGAACTGAGGTGACGTCACCACACGCCGACCCCGCCACAGCGACCGAACCGGAACCGATCAAGGCGGTTCCGCTGCGCCGACCCGGGCAGTGGATCGCCGCGGTGATCATCGTCGTGCTGGCCGCACTGTTCATCTACGGTGCCGCCACCAACGAGGCCTACAGCTGGGGCACGTACGGCAACTACCTCTTCGACTCGCGCATCCTGTCGGGTGTCGGGTACACCCTGGCCCTGACCCTGCTGTCGATGGCGATCGCCATCGTGCTCGGTGTGCTCCTGGCGATCATGCGGCTGAGCCCGAACCCGGTGCTGCGCGGGACGTCGTGGGTCTACCTGTGGATCTTCCGCGGCACACCCGTGTACGTCCAGCTCGTGTTCTGGGGCCTGTTCCCGGCGATCTACAAGCAGATCGACCTCGGCATCCCATTCGTGCACCAGTTCGTGACCCTCGACATCCAGACCCTCAACGCCGCGTTCCTCTTCGCGGTGATCGGTCTGGGTCTGAACGAGGCCGCGTACATGGCCGAGATTGTCCGCGCCGGTGTGTCGTCGGTCGGTGAGGGGCAGACGGAGGCCTCGGTGGCGCTGGGCATGTCGTGGTCGCAGACGATGCGACGCACGGTCCTGCCGCAGGCCATGCGGGTCATCATCCCGCCCACCGGCAACGAACTGATCAGCATGCTCAAGACCACCAGCCTGGTGGCAGCGGTGCCGCTGACGCTCGACCTCTACGGCCGTCAACGCGACATCTCCGGTGTGATCTTCGAGCCGATCCCGTTGCTGCTGGTCGCATCGACCTGGTACCTCGTCATCACCAGCGTCCTGATGGTGGGTCAGTACTACGTCGAGCGCTACTACGCCAAGGGCGCGACCCGGGCGCTGACCGCGCGACAGCTCAAGACGATGGCCGACGGGGCGGCCACGGCCCCCGGCGGCGCCGCCGGCCCGGCAGGGGGAGAGAAGGCATGAGCCCGGGAGAGCACACGGCCGGTCCGGCCAATTCCGGCGGGTCACCGACCCCGATGGTGGTGGCCGACCGTGTCTGCAAGAGTTTCGGCTCGGTGCAGGTCCTCAAGGGGATCTCGCTGGAGGTCGCACGCGGCGAGGTGCTGTGCCTCATCGGACCGTCGGGTTCGGGGAAGTCCACGTTCCTGCGGTGTGTGAACCACCTGGAGGTCGTCAACGCCGGCCGGCTCTACGTCGACGGTGATCTGATCGGGTATCGCGAACGCAGCGGCAAACTCTACGAGATGAGTGCCAAGGATGCGGCCACCCAGCGCCGCGACATCGGCATGGTGTTCCAGCATTTCAATCTGTTCCCGCACCGCACGGCCCTCGAGAACGTGATCGAGGCGCCGATGCAGGTGAAGCGGCAGTCGCGTTCGGAAGCGGTCGACAAGGCCCGCTATCTGCTGGATCGGGTCGGGCTGTCCACACGGGCCGACGCCTACCCGGCGCAGCTGTCGGGCGGCCAGCAGCAACGCGTCGCGATAGCGCGCGCACTTGCCATGGATCCCAAGCTCATGCTCTTCGACGAGCCCACCTCGGCACTCGACCCCGAACTCGTCGGGGACGTGCTGAAGGTGATGCGCGAGCTCGCCGCTTCGGGGATGACGATGATGGTCGTCACCCACGAGATGGGCTTTGCCCGGGAGGTCGCGGATCAACTCGTGTTCATGGACGGCGGCGTCGTCGTGGAACGGGGCGATCCCCGCGAGGTCCTCTCCGACCCGAAAGAACAGCGCACCCGGGAGTTCCTGTCGAAGCTGCTGTGACAGCCGTCAGCCGGCCTTGTGGCTGCAGAAGATCGCTGTTCCCGGAAAGTAGCTGCCCCGCAACGGACTCCACTGGCCCCATGTCCGGTCGAAACCGTCCGGCCATTCGGGCTCGATGATGTCGTCGAGAACGAATCCGGCCGCACGGAGTTCACGGACACGGTCACCGATGGTGCGGTGGTGCTCGACGTAGGTCAGCCTGCCGTCGGCATCGGTCTCGGTGTACGGCGTGCGGTTGAAATACGGTATCCGGACAGTCAACCCCTCCGGCCCGGGGTCGTCGAGGAACATCCAGCGCATCGGGTGGTTGACGGCGAAAACCCAACGGCCACCGGGTTTCAGCACTCGCGCGACCTCGCTCATCACGCCGGCGGAGTCGGCGACGAACGGTACCGCGCCGAATGCCGAGCATGCGGTGTCGAACGATTCGGCGGCGAAGGGCAGCGTCTCCGCGGTGGCCTGCACGAGCGGTACCCGCACGCCCTCGGCGGCCATCGCGTCGAGTCCGATGCCCAGCATCCGCCGGGACAGATCCACGCCCACCGCTCGGGCGCCGTGGGCGGACAGCCATCGGGCGCACGGCGCCGAACCGCAACCGATCTCGAGGATGTCACGTCCGTCGATGTCCCCGAGGAGGCCGACGTCGGACTCGCGGAGTCCCTCCGGACACCAGACGAAGTCACCGCCTGCGGCATGCGCGCCGAGAAACTCGCCGTGCTCGACGTGGTAGTTCTCCGCGTCGTGATCCCACCACCAACGGTTGGCACGGTCGCTGGACGTGGAGTCGACGTCGCCGAGAATCCTCGGGGGACGGCCTGCTGCCGGTTCGTTCGACATCGTGTCCGCGGGTTCGGCCTGGTTGGGGGACATCCTGCGATGATAGGGCCCGGGTCGTGGCGGCCACTTCCGCCGGCCCATGGTGTCGGCCCGACCGGCAGCGCTCGCCGGCGCCGGTCAGGTCGTGAGCTCGTAGAAGCGGAAGAAGCTGAAGTCCTCGATGGGGAGGACCTCCACGTCGGCGTATCCCGCATCGCGGGCGTACTGCCTCACGGTCGACGGCCGGAACACGGTGCCGGTCGCCGCCGACGGCGGCGAACTCATCGAGTCCGGCAGACAGACGAACAGCGAGAACCCGTACATGATCTTGTCGAGTTCGTCTGCCGGACCGCTGAACTCGTCGGACACCGCCTCGTCCATGACGATCAGTGACGCCCCCGGTGTCAGTGCGCGACGGACCGCCGCGAGAACCTGGACGGGGCGGGGCATGTCGTGGAGACACTCGAACGCGAACGCGGCGTCGAACGGGCCGTGCGCCGTCGCCTCGTCACCGTCGGCCACGAGGAATGTCACGCGCTCGGAGACCCCCGCGGTTGCGGCGTGCGCGCGGGCCATCTGGACGGATGCCTCGTCGACATCGAGGCCGACGAAGGTCGCCTCCGGGTAGGCACGAGCGAGTGCGATGGTGGAATGCCCTGCCCCGAAGCCGACGTCGGCGATGCGGGCGCCGGGCCGCGACAGACGCGTGTGGAGGTGTTCGACACCGGCGAGCGCCGGCGCGAGCCGGGCGTCGAACCAGGGCCGGTTGAGATCTGCCTGGCACTCCCGCGCGTCGGCGCCCAGGGTCGCCCAGCTCACGCCACCACCGTGCCGATAGGCGTCGAGCAGTTCGGGCAGGTGGCGAGCCGACGCCGCGAACATGCGCGGGAGGGCACCCAGATACGACAGGCTCGATGTGTCGGTGAGCACCTCGGCGACGCCGGGCGAGATCGCAAAGGTGGGCGGCCGCGAGGTCAGGTCGGCGTCGAGAATGCCGAAGGCGCACTGCATCTCGAGCCACTCCCGGGCGTACCGCGCGTTGGTCTCGGTGTGCTCGGCCAGTCCGTCGGCGGTGAGTGGTCCCGCCTCGGCCAGGCACCGGTACCACCCGAGGCGCTCACCGAGATACACGCTCAGCGTCTCGGCGGTCGCGAGGGCGGAGCCGAAGAGGCGCTCGGCGAACTCGTCGGCACTCGGTCCCGGCCGGTCAGGGTGGCCACCCGCTGCTTCGGTCATGAACCATGATGTGGCCGAGTCCGGGCGGCGCGCGCTCGTTTCGGCGAACGCGGTCGCGCGAACTTCGCCGGACCGCCGGTTCGGGAGTGCGTAACCTGTGCGTCGTGGGCGACGAGACTTGCCGATGCGGTCACGACCGAGCGGCTCATGAGCACTATCGGGCGGGGACCGACTGCGCGCTGTGCGGCGCGGGTGACTGCCCTCGCTTCCGGCGGAAGTCCCGGGTTCGTCGTCTCCTCGGCGCGTTGCCCGGAGCGCGCGGCTCCGGCCGCCCGTCAGCCTGATCGCCCATTCGGCTCTCGTCGGCTGCTCCGTGCGGTCCGTCGACGCCGTTCGATCAGCAGGCTCGCCCCGCGAGTATGACGTCGGTTCCCTCGTCCGGGTCCCAGCGACGGAGTGCGGTGAACTCACCGGCGATCTCGGCGCGCAGGTCGAGGACGACCAACGCGCGGGCGAGCTGCTCGGCGTCCATCCGCCGCGCCAGGGTGACGTGCGGCGTCCACCGTCCGGGGGTGGTGTGCGCGAACGCAGTCCCGTGGTGTCCCGGTGACGTTGCGGAACCGGCCGGTCGGGACCCGATGAACCCGGCCGCCAGTCGGCAGACCTGAGCGTGGACCGAGAGGAGTTCGGTCGACGGCACCACGAGCCGCGCAAGTGTCGACCGGCCGGCGGCTCCGAAGAGGATCGGGGCGCCGAGTCGCATGCCGACCGGGAGGCGCATGGCGACCCCGGCCAACGCCGCGTCGGCGTGGGGATCGATGCGCGACGCGGCCACGAGCGTCACGTGCGGGCGGTTGGTGGCCGACGCGACGCGTCCCTGATGGGGCAGTCCGGCTGCGGCCAGCGCGTCCCATTCGGCCCGAACCTGCTGGTCGGACGAGTCGTCGAGGAGGAGTTCGAGGGAGTGCGCCACGTGGGCATCGTCTCATTTTCCGCTGGGCCGCACGTCTCGGCGGCCTCGCGAGACGAGCCATTTGCCCAGCACAACGCCGCTGGAGTAGGCTTCTACACGCGCGTGTGCCCGATGACGCGCGGTTCGCACCTGCCCTGACCGGTGACAGGCCGGTCCAGGTGGTGTCGATCAACAGCGCTTTTCAGAATCGTACCTACTACACACCTGTCCGGAGCAACTCAACATATGTCGTCCCCCACGATCACCTCGCCGCAAGTAGCCGTCAATGACATCGGCACTGCCGAGGACTTTCTCGCCGCCATCGACTCCACGATCAAGTACTTCAACGATGGCGACATCGTGGAAGGCACCATCGTCAAGGTCGATCGGGACGAGGTTCTGCTCGACATCGGTTACAAGACCGAAGGCGTCATCCCTTCTCGCGAACTGTCGATCAAGCACGACGTGGACCCCAACGAGGTCGTCAACGTCGGTGACGAGGTCGAGGCCCTGGTCCTCACCAAGGAGGACAAAGAAGGTCGTCTGATCCTCTCCAAGAAGCGTGCGCAGTACGAGCGTGCCTGGGGCACCATCGAGGAGCTCAAGGAGAAGGACGAGGCCGTCAAGGGCACCGTCATCGAGGTCGTCAAGGGCGGCCTGATCCTGGACATCGGCCTGCGCGGCTTCCTCCCGGCATCGCTCGTGGAGATGCGTCGCGTCCGCGATCTGCAGCCGTACATCGGCAAGGAGATCGAGGCCAAGATCATCGAGCTCGACAAGAACCGCAACAACGTGGTCCTGTCGCGTCGTGCATGGCTCGAGCAGACCCAGTCCGAGGTCCGCAGCGAGTTCCTGCACCAGCTGCAGAAAGGCCAGGTCCGCAAGGGCGTCGTGTCCTCGATCGTCAACTTCGGTGCGTTCGTCGATCTCGGCGGCGTCGACGGTCTGGTCCACGTCTCCGAGCTGTCCTGGAAGCACATCGATCACCCGTCCGAGGTCGTCGCAGTCGGCGACGAGGTCACCGTCGAGGTCCTCGACGTCGATCTGGACCGCGAGCGTGTGTCGCTGTCGCTCAAGGCAACCCAGGAAGATCCGTGGCGTCAGTTCGCCCGCACCCACGCCATCGGCCAGATCGTGCCGGGCAAGGTCACCAAGCTGGTGCCGTTCGGTGCGTTCGTCCGCGTCGACGAGGGCATCGAGGGTCTGGTCCACATCTCCGAGCTGGCCGAGCGTCACGTCGAGGTGCCGGATCAGGTTGTCGCCGTCGGTGACGACGCGATGGTCAAGGTCATCGACATCGACCTGGAGCGTCGCCGGATCTCGCTGAGCCTCAAGCAGGCCAACGAGGACTACACCGAGGAGTTCGACCCGTCGAAGTACGGCATGGCCGACAGCTACGACGAGCAGGGCAACTACATCTTCCCCGAGGGCTTCGACGCCGAGACCAACGAATGGCTCGAAGGCTTCGAGAAGCAGCGTGAGGCATGGGAGGCCCGGTACGCCGAGGCCGAGCGTCGTCACAAGATGCATACCGCCCAGATGGAGAAGTTCGCCGCTGCTGCCGCCGAGGCCGCCAACGCCCCGACCGACTACTCGTCGGCGTCGGAGAGCCGCGGAGGTTCCTCGTCCAGCAGCTCGACCGGTGGATCGTCGGCCGGCGGTTCGCTGGCCAGCGACGAGCAGCTCGCCGCCCTGCGTGAGAAGCTGTCCGGCAACGCCTGACACGCACGCTCACTGAGCACATGAGAGAAGCCCTCCCGGGAAAACCGGGAGGGCTTCTCTCATATCTCGTCCGTGCCGGGCGGGTCTTGGCGCTCCCCGTGCGGCCCGGTCTGCCAATAGTCGCGGACATCGAAGGCCGTCAGTGCCGACCAGCGTGGGGGCGTCCGGCGCGATACTTCGTCCGGGTCCGATGTGTCGTCGCCGGGCGCGCCGTCGAGCGGACCCTCGAAGTCGCGTAGCCGAAGCGCCAGGGCGGGTTCTCGATCGATCGCCGCGGCGAGTGCGTACAAGGTGGCGAGGATGTGCAGGCACCGATCGCCGCGAGCCCGACATGAACAGTCCGCGACGTCGAGACCCGCAGCGGACCACGACGCCGCCTCGACCAGCTTGCGGTGCATGTCGTCGGTCGGCTCGGTGGACGCGCCGAGCAGCTCGCGCAGAGCCGACGCGGTGGCCGAGCTCATCGGCTCGAATTCCAGGTGTGCCACGGACGCCTGGCCACCTCGCTGGACCAGTCCGCTGACCGAACGTCCCTCGACGGTCAGGGCGACGCCACCATTGCGGGCGACACTGCGGGCGCGCGGCGCCACCGGGTTCGGTGAGCGGGTCGCGATGGGCTCGGCGAGCCGGACGATCTCGGCGCCCCAGCGGCTGAAACCGAACTCGGCGGGTGAGTTGGTCATCGGACCTCCCGATTGCGGCGAAGGACGTCGATCAACCGCTCGTCGCTGAGGCCGGTCAGTTCCGCGAGGGCCGACGAGTCGTCGGCGTGCGTGCCGAGTGCGGACTTGCGCCGGTGCAGGTCGTCGATGTGTTCCTCGAGCGAGGTGGCCGTCGTGAGGGTGGTGATCGTGACCGGACGCTCTTGGCCGATGCGGTGCACGCGATCCGAGGCCTGGGCTTCGACCGCCGGATTCCACCAGCGGTCGAAATGGATGACGTCGCAGGCGCGTGTGAGTGTGAGCCCGACGCCACCGGCCTTGAGACTCATCACCATGATCCCGGGGCCACGGCCCGACTGGAAGTCGGCGACGAGTTCGTCGCGCCGACTCGCCGGGAGGCCGCCGTGGAAGAACGGGGCGTCGACCGCGAACTGTTCGGCGAAGTGACGGACGAGCAGTTCACCGGTGTCGCGATACTGGGTGAAGACGAGGGTGGGGGAATCGGTGCGTAGATTCTCGCCGAGGATCTCCGCGCACACGTCGAGTTTGCCCGAACGGCCCGGGAGCACCCGGGTGTCGCCGGTGACGAGACCGGGGTGGTTGCAGATCTGCTTGAGGCGGGTGAGGGTGGCGAGAATCCTTCCGTGTCTCTCGAATCCATCGCCGAAGCCGTCGTCCTCCACACGCGCCAGGTGAGCATCGTAGAGTTGCGCCTGTTCGGCCGTCAGGTCGACCAGAACCGGATTCGGGATCTTCGGTGGGAGCGCCGACGCCACCCGTGACTTGGTGCGCGCCAGCAGGACCGGTGACACCGCGACCCGGAGTCGTTGCAGCGCTCCGGTATCGCCGTCGTCCACCGCCTTGGTGAACCGGCGCCGGAACACCGCCCGGTGGGGGAACAGCCCCGGCGCAGTGACGCGGAGGATCGCCCAGAGGTCGTCGAGACTGTTCTCGATCGGGGTGCCCGTCAACGCGACACGAGCACCGGCATCGACGGAGCGGGCCGCGCGGGAGACCTGGGTCCGCGGGTTCTTCAGGTTCTGTGCCTCGTCGAACACGGTTGTCGCCCAACGAGACCGGCGCACGACGTCGACGCTCAACCGCAGTCGTGCGTAGGAGATCACGGTGACCGAACCGGCCGCGACCGGGGCGTCCTCGAGGGGTCCGGTGTGGACGTCGAGTGCGGGCGCGAAGCGGGCCACCTCGTGCGTCCAGTTGGTGACGAGACTCGTCGGGCAGACGACCAGCTGGGGCCCCTCGGGGGCGCGTAGTGTCAACAGTCCGATCGCCTGGACGGTCTTGCCGAGTCCCATCTCGTCGGCCAGTACGGCGCCGCCGGTCACCTCTGCGGTTCGGGCGAGCCACGCCACGCCGCGGATCTGGTAGGGCCGCAGGCTTGCCCGGAGCCTGTCGCGCAGAGCTTCCTCCACCACCAGGCAGTCCCGCAGAGCCGCGCGGGCGAACTCGGCCGTCGTCATCGCGGTTCCCGTGGGGTCGACCTCGGCGTGAGCGGCGAGAGGTAGCTGCGTCGAGGTGTCGCCGGCAAGCGTGAGTCGCCACGCGTGAACCGACTCGGCGACCCTGCTCGGATCGTCCGATGCGTGACCCGAGAGGAGCGTCGGGACGTCGACGAGGTCGCAAGCGACGTCACGGACGACGAGATCGCCGCCCTCCGGAATCGCGAGGCGACATGAGTCCGCGCGGCTTCCGGCGTCGGGACCATGCGACGACCAGAGTGCGAACTGATGGAGATCCGGCAGATAGGTGGCCTGTCTGGTCAGCGTGACGCTCCTCTTGGTACGGTGTACGGAGTTAAATACTCGGTACACCGTACGGGAAAGGCGTTGCCGTGTCGACCGCTGATGATGCACGTATGTTGGTCCGCCTCCTGTGGCGGGCCGAGTGCGGCGCCGGGGGGCCGCGGCGTGGTCCGCGGCAGCGGGTGTCGGTCGACGACATCGTGACCACCGCGATCCGCCGCGCGGATGCGGGGGGACTCGGCGCCGTGTCGATGCGCTCGCTGGCTTCCGATCTCGGTGTCGGGCCGATGAGTCTGTACACCTACGTACCGACACGTGACGTGTTGGTGGCGCTCATGGTCGACGCGGTGGCGGCGGACACCCCGATGCCGCCGAGTTCGCCGACAGTCGTGGAATCCCTGGCGGGTGTCGCGCGCGCTCTGCGTGCCGAGTGTCTGACGCACCCCTGGTTGCTGGAGGCCTCGCCCTGGCGTCAGGTGCTGGGGCCGCACCGGCTCGCCCGCTACGAGCGGCAGCTCGAGCTGCTCGAGCCGCTCGACATCTCGGATGTACAGCGCGACAACATCATCGCGCTGATCGGAGCCTTCGTGGTCGGCAACGCCCGCGAGGCGGTCGGGGAGAGGGTGGCCGCGGCCGAGACCGGGATGAGCGATGCGCACTGGTGGGAGATCGTCGGGCCCGAACTCGCGGCGGTCGTGCCCGACGGCGCGTTTCCGCTGTCGGATCGGGTCGGCACTGCGGTCGGCGAGCTCCGGCAGGCGCCCGGCGCGCCCGCGGAGGCCTTCGAGTTCGGGCTGTCGCGCGTCCTGGATGGATTGCAGCCACTGCTGTCCTGATGTCCGGCGTCGATGTGCGGATCGATGGTGGTGGAGGTGCGACGCCGCAACCATGCGTTGTTGACAATGATTTTCATTCCACTGTTGACTGTCCGGGTGTTTGCACAACGGACAAATCTGACCCGATCTCTGGCGCTTCTCGCCGCCGCATCGTTCGCGCTCGTCGCCTGTGGAAGTGAGGATTCCGGTGATTCGACGCCGGCCGCCTCCAGTTCGGCCAAGGCCGTCGAGCAGCAGAGCGCCACACCACGTCTCGCACTCAGCTACGACGGCGGCATCCTGGTCCTCGACGCCGAGTCGCTCGAGCAGGTCGCCGACCTGCCGGTCGACGGCTTCATCCGGCTCAACAGCGCCGACAACGGCCGGAACGTCTTCGTCTCCGAATCGGACGGGTTCCGGGTCCTCGACATGGGTACCTGGACGCGTCAGCACGGCGATCACGGTCACTACTACACGACCACTCCGGCCCTCACCGACATGACCTTCGGCGGGGAGGAGCCGGGACACGTTGTGCCCCACGATTCCCGGATCGCCCTGTTCACCGATGGGACAGGTGAAGTCGACATCGTCGAACCCGCCGAACTCCTGCGTGGAAACGCGGCGTCGACCTCCTTCACCCTTCCCGAGCCCCACCACGGGGTCGCGGTGTTCCGTGAGGACGGCACCATGGTGGTGACCGTCGGCAACGAGGATTCGCGCAGTGGTGTCGCGATCCTCGACGGCGAGCGCAAGGAGATCGTGCGCAATGACCAGTGCCCGGGCGTGCACGGCGAAGCCGCCGGCGCCGGCGGGGTCCTTGCCTTCGGCTGTGAGGACGGCCTGCTCATCGTCAACGGCAACGACATCCGTAAGGTCGACAGCCCGGACCCGTACGGCCGCATCGGCAACCAGGCCGGCAGTGACGAGTCGCCGATCATCCTCGGCGATTACAAGTCCGACCCGGATGCCGAGCTCGAACGGCCGACCCGGTTCTCGCTCACCGACACCCGCACCGGTCAGCTGCGGCTGGTCGATCTCGGCACCTCGTACAGCTTCCGGTCCATCGAGCGCGGGCCCGGCGGGTCCGGCGTGATCCTGGGAACCGATGGTGCCCTGCACGTCTACGACGTCAACACGGCGACGAAGACCGCCACCATCCCGACGATCGGCGCGTGGAGCGAACCGGACGAGTGGCAGTCCCCGATGCCGAATGTCGTGGTCCAGGAGGGCATCGCCTACGTCAGTGATCCGGCGGCCAAGAAGATCGTCGCCGTCGATCTGAACAAGAACGAGAAGGTCGGTGAGGCGGAGTTGCCGCACGAGACCATCGAACTCGCCGCCGTCACGGGCTGACACCGGCGATCCGACGAGACCTCGTCTCGACGGCGTGTTCCTGATCTCAGGCCGCGCTGCGCGAGACGAGGTCTCTGCGTGTCTGACCCGGGCAACCGCCCCGACGCCACTCCGGCGCCATGGTGTTTGTCACACTGGTGGGCGTGATCAGGCTTGGACTGACCGGTGGCATCGGAGCCGGCAAATCGACCGTGGCAAAGACGTTCGTCGAGCGGGGCGCGTACATCATCGACGCGGACAAGATCGCCCGGGAGGTGGTCGAGCCCGGGTCGGAGGGTCTGGCCGCGCTCGTCGAGGCGTTCGGCCCGGAGATCCTGGCCGCCGACGGGAGTCTCGACCGTCCGGCGCTCGCCGGGAAGGCTTTCGTCGACGACGAATCCCGCACGACGCTCAACGGCATCACCCACCCGCTCATCGGGGCGCGAACACAGGCGATCCTCGACGACGCGCCGGCGGATGCAATTGTGGTGCAAGACATCCCATTGCTGGTGGAGAATCACACGGCCCCGTTCTTCCACCTCGTCGTGATCGTGTTCGCCGAGGCCGACGTACGGCTGCATCGGTTGACGACGATGCGGGGGGTCGCCGAGGCCGATGCCCGCGCCCGCATCGCTGCGCAGGCGACCGACGAACAGCGTCGAGCCGTCGCCGACGTGTGGCTGGACAACTCCGGCGCCCCCGAAGACCTGGCGGCGTCCGCGGCGCGGATCTGGGACGAGCGTCTCGTCCCTCTCGAGATGAATGTCCGCGCTCGCCGAGTCGCCGAGCCGGTCCCCGGACTCGTTGCCGCCGAGCCCAACCCGGACGGCCCGTCGGCGCGCCTGGTGAACCGGTTGTGGGCCGTGGCAGGTGAACTGGCCACCGCGGTCGACGTCACCGATGCCGCGGCCGTCGAGTTGCGGGTGACCGCCCGAGATGCCGACGCCGCCGAGGGGCTGGCGAACCGGCTCGCCGACGGCGGATTCGCGCCGGCCGGGCCGGATCTGTACGGCTCGTGCGACCCCGGCCGACCCGCCACGGTGCGCGTCGTCGTCGGCTGACGAGTCCCGCGACACAGAAACTGACTACAAACGTTGCCAAAATGCGTACACGGCGCGGTGTGCGCTGCTAGCTTGTGAAACGCACGCCACCGCGACGGTGGTGTGGTCGAGGACGAGCGTAGGAGTGGAGCACAGCATGGTCGGTCGGGGACAGCGGGGTCGCGCGCGGATTGTCGGTGGCGCAATAGCTTTCGGGGCAGTGGCATGCGCCGGTGTCGCATTGGCCGCGCCGGCCGAGGCGGCACTGCAGGGCATCGCGGTGGACACCCTCCCGGGTTACGGGTCGTCGGCCAACGGCTCGTTCAACTATGGCGTGTACGGCGCGGGCTGTGCCTACGAGCTGTCGGTGCTCGTGGGTGATCCGGGGTCGGCGAAGTCGAATCTGAAGGTCACGCTGGTCGGTGCCGGCCGCACGGTCACCATCTACGACAAGAAGCCCACGAGTTCCGAGGTGCGTCCGACCTGGCGCCCGTCGACGCCCGGGCGCTATGTGCTGAAGG
The DNA here is from genome assembly GCF_001698225.1 of Gordonia terrae. Classification (NCBI taxonomy): domain Bacteria; kingdom Bacillati; phylum Actinomycetota; class Actinomycetes; order Mycobacteriales; family Gordoniaceae; genus Gordonia; species Gordonia terrae. The sequence continues at coordinate 3,253,080 of NZ_CP016594.1, read as the reverse complement.
CCACGCTCGACGGGGTGGAGAAGACGCGCGCCGTCACCGTCGGCACCGGCGTGCAGCTCCCGGATTTCATCCGAAACGGATCGTGTTTCGTCCTACCCACCTACTGAGGTCTGCCGGTCTGAGGTGGTGAGCTACCGGGCGTCGCCGCGGCGGCGATGGTCATGGTCGCGAAAGGCGACCACGCCCCCCGCCGCGGCGTCCAGCCAGGCCTGGACGTCGTTCCCGTGCTCGGCCGTGCCGACGAGTGCGCGCGTGGCGATCTCCACGGCTTCGACACACTGTGCGGTGTCGAGAAGTCCGTCCCGATGCGCCTCGAGCAACTCGTCGGTGTCGAGCAGCACCGGCGGGGTGCCCGGTACGTCCACGAGATCGAGATACCAGTCCTCGGCGTGCCACCGCCCGTCGTCGTCGGGGCCGGCGAAGTGGCCGACATCCAGATAGAGGCGCTGCCCCTCGCGGTAACCGCCCTGATAGTGGAAGATGTTGGCGCGCAGGCCCAATGCGGGTAGCAGCCAGGATTCTAGATGGTCGAATCGGGGATGTCCGGGTGCGTGCCGCGACATGTACAGCCCGTAATCGGTGACGCGGTACTCCTCGACCTGACGGACGAAGCCCTTGTTGTCCGTGTTCGTCATCGCGGGCACGTCGAAGACCTCCCGCTTGGGCGGGTGCGCCGGGCGTGATTCGGGTGCCGTCTCGGCCGCGCCTCCGCGAGGGTTCGTCATGCCTCGAATCTAGACAGGCCACCGCGTCTGCACCGGGCGACCGATGATCTCGGGGCCGGAACTCGGAGTCGTCGCGTTCGTCGAGCTTCGGGGTCGTGCACCGCGCGGGAACATCGATGTCATAGGCCGCGTTTACCCTGGCACTATGGCTTTTGCAGCAGAGCGCCCCGTCATCGCGCACTCGGAGTTCCGGCCGGTCGGTGAGATCGAGCGGTCCGACGCGCGCCTGGAGGTCGTCAGCGAGTACGAACCGGCAGGCGACCAGCCCGCCGCCATCAAGGATCTGACGCGACGGATCAACGCAGGCGAGAAGGACATCGTCCTGCTCGGCGCCACCGGCACCGGTAAGTCGGCGACCACCGCCTGGCTGATCGAGCAGGTGCAGCGCCCCACCCTGGTGATGGCGCCCAACAAGACACTCGCGGCGCAGCTGGCGAACGAATTGCGCGAGATGCTGCCCAACAACGCCGTCGAGTACTTCGTGTCGTACTACGACTACTACCAACCCGAGGCGTACATCGCGCAGACCGACACCTACATCGAGAAGGACTCGTCGATCAACGACGACGTCGAGCGTCTGCGGCACTCGGCGACCTCGAGCCTGCTGTCGCGGCGCGACGTCGTGGTGGTGGCCTCGGTGTCCTGCATCTACGGCCTCGGCACTCCGCAGTCGTATCTCGACCGATCCGTCGAGGTCGAGGTCGGCCAGGAGATCGACCGCGACGCCTTGCTGCGGCTGCTCGTCGACGTCCAGTACACGCGCAACGACGTGTCCTTCACCCGCGGTGGGTTCCGCGTCCGCGGCGACACCGTCGAGATCATCCCGTCGTACGAGGAACTGGCGGTTCGGATCGAGTTCTTCGGTGACGAGGTCGAGTCGCTGTACTACCTGCACCCGCTGACCGGTGACGTCGTGCGCCAGGTCGACTCGCTGCGCATCTTCCCGGCCACCCACTACGTCGCCGGGCCCGAGCGCATGGAGAAGGCGATGGCGAGCATCGAGCGAGAGCTCGAGGAACGACTCGCCGACCTCGAGGGCAAGGGCAAACTGCTCGAGGCCCAGCGGCTGCGGATGCGGACCACCTACGACCTCGAGATGATGCGGCAGGTCGGGTTCTGCTCGGGGATCGAGAACTACTCGAGGCACATCGACGGCCGCGCCGCCGGGAGCGCACCGGCAACGCTGATCGATTACTTCCCCGACGACTTCCTTCTCGTCATCGACGAGTCGCATGTGACGGTGCCCCAGATCGGTGGCATGTACGAAGGCGACATGTCGCGCAAGCGCAACCTCGTCGAGTACGGCTTCCGTCTCCCCTCCGCGGTGGACAACCGGCCGCTGACCTGGGACGAGTTCGTGGATCGTATCGGCCAGACCGTGTACCTGTCTGCGACGCCGGGGCCGTACGAACTGGGCCAGTCCAACGGCGAGTTCGTCGAGCAGGTGATCCGACCGACGGGTCTCGTGGATCCCCAGGTCGTGGTCAAGCCGACCAAGGGCCAGATCGACGACCTGGTCCACGAGATCCGGGAGCGCACTGACCGCGACGAGCGTGTCTTGGTGACCACCCTGACCAAGAAGATGGCCGAGGACCTCACCGACTATCTGCTCGAACTGGGTATCCGGGTCCGGTACCTCCACTCGGAGGTGGACACCCTGCGCCGCGTCGAACTCCTGCGCCAGCTGCGCTCGGGTGACTACGACGTCCTCGTCGGCATCAACCTGCTGCGTGAGGGTCTCGACCTTCCCGAGGTGTCCCTCGTCGCGATCCTCGACGCGGACAAGGAGGGCTTCCTCCGGAGCACCACCTCACTCATCCAGACGATCGGTCGCGCCGCCCGCAACGTGTCCGGCGAGGTCCACATGTACGCGGACAAGATCACCGACTCGATGCGCAATGCGATCGACGAGACCGAGCGACGCCGCGAGAAGCAGATCGCCTACAACAAGGCGAACGGCATCGATCCGAAGCCGCTGCGCAAGAAGATCGCCGACATCCTGGACCAGGTGTACCGAGAGGCCGAGGACGAGGCCGTGGCGGTCGGCGGTTCCGGGCGCAATGCCAGCCGCGGACGCCGCGCACAGGGCGAGGTCTCGAAGGCCGGCAGTTCGGGCGTGATCGAGAAGCGCGACGTCTCGATGATGCCGCGGGCCGAGCTCGCCGATCTCGTGTCCCAACTCACCGATCAGATGATGAGCGCGGCTCGGGATCTGCAGTTCGAGCTCGCCGGCCGACTCCGCGACGAGATCGCCGATCTGAAGAAGGAGATGCGCGGGATGGACGCGGCCGGCATCAAGTGAGGTCTCGTCTTCCACCCTGCGCTGTGTGACCGGCCGGTGTGCCGATCACCACGAACGGGGGACAGACACGTACGTGGCAAACTAGTGTCCCGATGCAGGACCCCTGCAGTTCGGGTATACGCGGTGACGCCTCGCTGATGGGCAGCGAGGCGATTTCATGTCGGGAGGTTGGGATGAGCTCTTACGAAACCGTCGTCGTCGGTACCGATGGCTCCGAGTCGTCGATGAAGGCTGTGGAACGTGCGGGTGCACTCGCGGGCGACGCCCAGTTGGTGATCGCCTGCGCGTACTTCCCGAACGAGCGCGGCGCCGGAGATGCGGCCGACGTCCTCAAGGACGAGGCGTATCAGGTCACCGGGTCGACCCCGACCGAGGAGATCCTCCGGACCGCGAAAGAACGCGCGGCCAAGGCCGGTGCGACCAACGTGGTGCAGCGCCCGGTCAAGGGAGCCCCGGTCGACGCGCTCCTGCAGCTCGTGAGCGACGTCAAGGCCGACCTCCTGGTGGTGGGCAACCGCGGCCTGAACTCGATCGCCGGTCGGCTTCTCGGTTCGGTCCCCGCGGATGTCGCCCGCAAGTCGGCCTGCGACGTCCTGATCGTGCACACCACCGGCTGAACCGGTGTCGCGGGTCGTCACCGTGCAATCGTGATGAGGCCCCGGACGAGATGTCCCCGTCTCAGCGGGCGGCCGGAAATGGTCCGGCACGTCCGAGGAGTGCGGGGACATCCTTGTCGAGGGCCTTGCCCAGCCACTGTGCGGCGTCGACCAATCGCTGCATCTCGACACCGGTCGTGACCTCCGACCGGTCGAGTGCGTAGACGAGATCCTCGGACGCGATGTTGCCGGTGGCCGCGGGCGCGAACGGGCATCCGCCGAAGCCGCCGATACTCGCGTCGAGGGCACGCGCGCCGGTATCGAGTGCGGTGAGGGCGTTCGCGTAGCCGGTGTTCCTCGTGTTGTGGAAGTGCCACCGCTGCGGAATCCCTGGTGCACGTTCTGCCGTCCGCCGGGCGAGGTCGCGCACCTGTGCCGGCACTCCCACTCCGATCGTGTCGGCGAGCGCGATCTCGTCCGGGGCGGCCTCATCGGCCAGCCGGGCCACGATGTCGGAGATCCGGCCTGAACTGACCTCTCCGGTGAAGGGGCAACCGAAGGCGACCGCGATGGTCACCGTCGTCGCGAGGCCGGCCGCCCGCGCGTCGCGGACGACATCGACGGCTGCCGCGATGGTGTCCGCGACGCTGCACCCCTGATTCCGGTGACTGAACTCCTCGGTGGCCACGACCACGGCATTCACCTCGTCGACCGAGGATGCGAGAGCGCGGTCGAGGCCACGGCGATTGAGGACGAGCCCGATATACGAGACGTCGTCTCCTCGCGGCACCCGTTCCATGACTTCTTCCGCGCCGGCCATCTGCGGTACCCGCCGCGGGTTGACGAAGCTGACCGCCTCGATGCGACGCACGCCGGCGTCCACGGCCCGGGTGATGAACTCGACCTTCTCGTCGATCGAGAGCAGGGTCTGTTCGTTCTGCAGCCCGTCCCGCGGGCCGACCTCGATCAACTGCACGTCTGACATGAGATCGATCTTGCCCGTTCTGCTCCCGCGACTCCATCGGGCCTCCTCGGCCCGCTCATTCCGCTTCAGTCCATCCCGCTGTCGGTCGAACGACCGAATCCCGCGGGGCCCATGCCGGCACACACGGTGCGAGAGTGACCAGAGTGACCCTGCTTGACTGGGGTGATCCCATCTGTCACACCAGTTTTCACAATGGACCACAGGCACAGAGGGTCCTTTGATGCGGGATGTATCACTTTCGGAAGCGAAAGCGATGTACCGCGTATGATTCGTTGCTGTTCGACGATCGCTGCGGGGGGACGCGGGGGCGTCTTCGTCGAGCGACCCTATCGCCGAAACCGACGTCGGACGAGGCATGGATGACACTGCGTCCCACCGAGATGGGACTGGGGGAGACAGGCGCCCGGGGACACCCCGAGCGCCTGAAGGGGTTGATCTGCTGGATCTGACCGCGGCGCAACGCGCCATGTGGTTTGCCGAGAACCTCGTCGACGACCACTCGGTGACGGTCGCGCACTACCTCGACATCGTCGACGACGGGCGCCCGTTCGATCGCGAACTGTTCCGCCGCGGCGTCCTCGAGGCGGCGCGCGACCTCCAGACGGCATACACCCGCGTCACCGAGGTCGACGGCACCCCTCAGCAGTACATCGATTACTCCGTCCCCTTCGACGTCATCGACGTCGACCTGCGAGCCGAACCGGATCCCGAAGCGGCAGCCGAGGACTGGATGCGTGCCGACCATCAGCGGCCCGTCGACCTGCTCGCCGACCCGGTCGCCGTCGCCGCGTTCATCCGGGTCACCGACGATCGCACCTACTGGTACATGCGCGGGCACCACATCGCCTTCGACGGATACGGCGCGCTGATGTGCCTGCACGAGGCCGTCGAGCGGTACAACCAGCACCGGGAGCCCGGCGGCGGGGCCGACCCCACCGCCTCTGCACCCGCGCGGATCGGTCACCGTCCGGTGCGTCGCGCCGGCATCGCCGAGGTGGTCGCCGACGACGCCGCGTACCGGCAGAGCACGCGGTTCGAGAAGGACCGGGAATTCTGGTCCGAGCGCGCCGCCGGACTCCCCGAGCGGGTGAGCCTGGCCGCGCATCCCGCGACCACCGGGGTCCGCAACGAGACGGTCGTCTCCGCCGGCCTGCTCGGTCCCGAGCTCGACGATGCGCTGCGGAGGTGTGCCCGGGACCTCGACGCCTCGGTCGCCGCCATCCTCACCGCCGCGTTCGCCGCGTTCCTCGCCCGCATGTCCGGAAACGACGACATCGTCCTCAGCCTCCCGGTGACCGCGCGGACGACGGCGCGCATTCGGCACTCGGCCGGGATGGTCTCCAACATGCTGCCCCTGCGCGTGAACGGGATCGCCACGGCGACATGTGCCGACGTCGTCGCGGCCGTGACCGCGGAGATCACCGCGGGTCTCCGCCACCAGCGCTATCGCTCCGAGGACATCAGGGCGGCAGCCGGATTCGGTGACACCCTCGGCACGAGCTTCGGTCCGCTGGTCAACCTGCTGCTGTTCGACAAGCCGATCGTGATCGACGGCGCTCGCGTGCGCTACCACATGTTGTCCGCCGGCATGGTGGAAGACCTCGTGATGAACGTCTTCGCGGCCGGCCCGGACGCGCCGCTCGAAGTGGGTCTGCACGCGAACCCCACCCTGTACGAGCCGGCCGAACTCGACATGCACCGCAGGCGACTGTTGCACCTGCTCACGCAGTTCGTGACCGAGCCGCGCCGACCCGTCGCAGACCTCGAGCTCCTGATGGCCGGGGAGTCGGCGACGGTGGACCGCCTCGGTTCCGGCGGACCGGCGATCGTCGTCGGCGACGAGCACGTACTGGCCGCCTTCGATCGCCAGGTCGACTCGACACCCGACGCACCCGCGGTGACGTTCGGTGACGCCACCCTGACCTATCGCGAGTTCGAGCGTGCCTGTGCGGAATTCGCAGATCGGTTCGCGGAGCGGGGCGTGCGGCGCGGTGACCGGGTCGTCGTTGCGCTGGACCGGTCGATCGAGCAGGTGTGCGCCGTCTACGCCGCCATCTCGCTGGGTGCGGCCTACGTGCCGCTCGACCCGGCCGAGCCGGAGGAACGTCGCCGGGCGATCACCGCCGCGGTCGGACCGTCGCTGATCGTCGACGCGCAGTTCGTCGCCGACGTCGGCCCGGGGCACGATTCGCCTCGCTTCCGGCGTCGTGACTCTCCTCGTCCGGATGGGCCGACACCGGCGCACCGTGACCGGCGGGCTCCGGCCGGCCTGCCCGCCTATGTCATCTTCACCTCGGGATCGACCGGCGTCCCCAAGGGCGTCGAGATCGATCATCGGGCGATCGGGCAACGCCTCGCCTGGATGCAGCACGACCACCCGATCGCTGCCGGTGATGCCGTGCTGTACAAGACCCCGGCGACGTTCGACGTATCGGTCTGGGAGTTGCTGTGGCCGTTGCGCGTCGGAGCGCGGATGGTGATCGCGGCACCGGGTGGGCATCGCGACCCCGCCTACCTCCGCGACCTCATCGCACGGTCGGGGGTCACCGTCCTGCACTTCGTGCCGTCCATGCTCGACGCCTACCTCGACGTGGCGCTCGGACCGGAGCCCGAGGATCGGCAGGCGGCCGGTGCCCCGGGCCCACGCGACGCCGCACCGTATCAACGCGTCTCGTTGCCCGATCAGGTGCGCTGGCTGTTCACCTCTGGGGAGGCGTTGCCCGCGCGGCTCGCCCTCCGGGCACGGTCGACGAGTCGCGCCGGACTGGTGAATCTGTACGGGCCGACCGAGGCCGCGATCGACGTGACCGCCCAGAGGATCACGACGGATCGTGCGGTCGTGCCGATCGGTCGTCCGGTGCCGGGCACCGTGGTCCGGGTGCTCGACGCCCGGTTGCGTCCGGTCCCGGTCGGCGTCGCCGGCGAGTTGCACCTGGTGGGTGCGCAACTGGCGAACTGTTATGTCGGCGCCCCGGGTCAGACGTCTGCCAGGTTCGTGGCCGATCCGCAGGGCACCGCGGGTGCGCGGATGTATCGCACCGGCGATCTGGTCCGATGGACCGGCGACGGCGAGCTGGAGTACCTCGGACGGACCGATCACCAGATCAAGATCCGGGGCAGGCGGGTGGAACCCGGCGAGGTCGAGGCGGTGATCGCCACGGTTCCGGGCGTCGATGCGGTCGCGGTCGTCGCACGCCACGATCTCGGGTCCGCGCCGGTTCTGGTCGCCTACGTGCGCGCTCGGCGGGAGGTGTTGTCGGGCACTGTCGGCGGCGTGCTGGACGCCGAGGGCGTCCGCGCACACTGCCGGCGGCGGCTCCCCGGCCACATGGTTCCGCTCGGGGTGGTCCTGCTCGACTCGTTTCCGACGACCAGATCGGGGAAGCTCGACCAGCGCGCCCTGCCGGTCCCGGTACTCGGTTCCGGCGCAACCGGTTTCCGGCCGCCGCACACGCCTGCGGAGCGGGCGCTCGTGGGGCTTGTCGAGGAGGCGCTCGGCCGCGACGGGGTCAGCGTCTCGGACAACCTGTTCGCGCTGGGCTCCGACTCGCTGCTCGCCGCCCGGATGGTGTCGCGCGCACGCGTCGACCACGGGCTCGGGATCGCCCTCACCGATGTCTTCGAGGCAGTCGACCTCGCCGATCTCGCCTCGCGTGCGGTGGTCATCCCGGAGTCCGACCAGGCCGCCCCGAGACAGACGCGGTCGATGCCGCGGCCGGCACGAATCCCGCTGTCGCAGACGCAAACCCGGCTGTGGTTCATCAACCGGATGTCGCCCGCCGAGTCGACCTACAACATGTCGGGGGCGCTGCGCCTGACGGATCCGGTCGATACCGCCGCCCTGCACCGCGCCGTCCTGGATGTCGTGGATCGGCACGAGATCCTGCGTACCGTGTTCCCCGTCGTCGACGGGGAGCCCGAGCAACGAATCCTGGATCTGCAAGTGGCCGCCGATCGCCTTGGTGTGACCGTCGCCGGGAGCGGAGCGAGCGGGACTGGTGTGACCGTCGCCGGGAGCGGAGCGAGCGGGACTGATCTGGCCGCTGCGATCTCGGCGGTCACGGAGGTGGGATTCGACCTGGCCGAGGAGATCCCGTTCCGGTACCGGGTGGTGACGGGTCATCCGGACGGCGATGTCATCGTGCTGGTGGTGCATCACATCGCGGCCGACGGGCATTCGCTGCGGCCGTTGCTGCGAGATCTGATGACCGCGTACGACAGTCGACGTACGGGTGAAGTACCGGGTTTCGCGCCCTTGCCGATGCAGTACGCCGATGTCGCCGTCGAGCGTGCCGAGACGCTCGGCACGCCGGAGTCGCCGTCGCCGGCACTGATCGAGGGTCTGGAGTTCTGGCGTACGGAGTTGCGTGGGGCGCCGGACCTGTTGCAGCTGCCCACCGATCGGCCGCGTCCCCGGGTGATGTCGAGCAGCGGAGCGCACGTCGACACCGTGCTCGGCCCGGAGCTGACCGACGGTATCCGGCAGCTCGCGAGATCGTTGTCGGCCACCCCGTTCGCGGTGTTCCAGTCCGCCCTGGCGATCACGCTGGGACGGCTCGCCGCGACCGACGACGTGAGCATCGGGACCGCGGTCGCCGGCCGAGACGATCCGGCGGTCGCCGACCTGGTCGGGATGTTCGTCAACACCGTCGTGCTGCGAACGACCGTGAATCCGGCGGACACCGTCGCCGAGTTCGTCACCGCTGCCCATCGCCGCTGCGCCCGCGCGATGAGTTGCGCCGATGTCCCGTTCGAGCGGGTCGTGGACGCCGTCGCGCCCCATCGATCACCCGCGCATTCGCCGCTGTTCCAGGTCGCGCTGACGGTACAGCCCGACCAGTTGGCCGAGCTGGTGCACTGGACCGGGTCCGCGGCGATCCTCGATGCGCGGGTACCGTCCGCGAAGTACGACGTGACCGTCTCGGTGACCGATCACACCGATCGTTACGACATCGAAATCGCCTATGCCACCGATCTCTTCGACGCCGCCACGGTGCGCGAGATGGCAGCGCGGCTCGAGTTCGTCCTGGCACAGATGGTGGGGCAGTCGTCCCGGACCATCGGGTCGATCGACCTGCTGCGGCCGAACGAGACGCGCCCCCTGGCGTCACCCGCCCGCGGCGCGCGTCCGGAACAGACGCTCGCCGGTCTGCTGGCGCGCGGTCTCGCCCGCGCCGACCCCGGCGCGCCGGCCCTGATCGGGGACAGTGTCCTGCGCTGGTCGGAGATCGCGACCACCGCCCATCAGCTCGCCCGGGTCCTGATCGCGCGCGGAATCGGTCCGGGTGACGTCGTCGCGTTGAGTATTCCGCGGTCACCGCGGTCGGTCCTGGCCGTGCTGGGGGTGGCGATGAGCGGTGCCGCCTTCGTGATGATCGATTCCCGTCTGCCCGTCGCGCGCCGCGCCACGATGCTCGCCGACAGTGGGGCGGTACTTCTGATCACGGCGCAGGCGCCGGACGGGGACGACGGCTGCCCGCCCGGCGCCGGGGCGTCGACGATCCCGTCCACGGACGCCCGCCTCGTCCTGGACGATCTCGAGGTGGATCTGGGCATCGCGGGACGGCCGACGTATCCGGTGGCCGATGCCGAGCGGGTCCGGCCCATCTCCCTCGACGACGTCGCCTATCTGCAGTTCACCTCGGGCTCCACCGGCCGTCCGAAGGCGGCCACGTTGACCCACGCCGGATTCGCCGAGCTGGTCGCCGAGCAGCAGGACCGGCTGGGCGCGACCCCGGACGCGCGCATACTCCACGTCGCCGCATCGGGATTCGATGTCGCGGTCTGGGAGATCGTCTTCGCGGTGTGTTCGGGGGCGCAGCTGGTGATCAGCCCACCCGATGTCTTCGCGGGCCCCGAACTCGAGAACGTCATCGCCCGGCATCGGGTCACCCACACGATCATGACCCCCACCGCGCTCGCCACCCTCGATCCCGCAGCGGTGCCCGAACTCGCGGTCGTGATGGTGGCGGGCGAGGCCTGCCCGCCGGAGCTGGTCTCGAGATGGCACGCGGCGGGTCGCCCGCTGCTGAATCTGTACGGCCCCAGCGAGACCACCATCTGGGCCACCGTCTCCGAACCGCTGCGGCCCGCGGAACCGGTGACCATCGGTGGACCGATCTCCGGAGTGGGCGTCAAGGTCCTCGATGCGTGTCTGCGTCCGGTGCCGAACGGCGTTCTCGGCGAGCTGTATCTGTCGGGACGGGCGCTCGGGCGCGGCTACCACGCTCGTCCCGGACTGACGGCGGCACGCTTCGTGGCCGATCCGTTCGACGGTGGGGGCCGGATGTACCGCACCGGCGACCTCGTCACCCGGACGCCGTCCGGTGACATCGTCTACCACGGCCGCAACGACTTCCAGATCAAGATCCGCGGTATGCGGGTCGAACCCGGCGAGGTCGACGGCGTCCTCGCGAGCCACCTCGATGTGGAGACCGCGGTGACCGTCGGGACTTCGACGCCGGCGGGGGAGACGGTCCTGGTGTCGTATGTGACCGCCCCACCTGACCGGCTGCCGGCACCCGAGCACATCCTCGACCACGCGGCTGCTCGTCTCCCGGCACACCTGGTGCCCCACACCGTGGTCGTGCTCGACGAGTTGCCGATGACCCGGACCGGGAAGGTCGACCGGCGTGCTCTGCCCGCGGTGGAGATCTCACCCGCCCGCGAGTACGTCGCGCCACGCAGCCGGCTCGAGGGCGTGGTGGCGCAGATCTTCGCCGATGTGCTCGGCGTACGGGAGGTGAGCGTCCACGACGGGTTCTTCGAACTCGGTGGCAGCTCGCTGTCGGCGACCAAGGTCGCCTATCGCGTCGAACAGCACATCGGCCGTCGCGTGCCGATGTCGGCGCTCTTCGAGAATCCCACCGTGGCGGATTTCGTGGCGGCGGTCGCCACAGCCGATCGGGCGGCCGGCCGGATGCTGACGCCGCGTGACCGCACCCATGTCGTCGACCTCACCGGAGTGCAACGCGGGCTGTGGTCGATCAACCAGATCGATCCGGCGTCGCCCGCGTACAACGTCGGGCTGACCCTGGAACTCGACGGCCGGTTGGACGTCCCCGCCCTCACCGGTGCGGTGGGCGATCTCGTTGCCCGTCACGAGTCGCTCCGGACTCGCTACCCGCTGCACGACGGCACCCCGGTGCAGCTCATCATCCCGGCCGCAGATGCGGTGCACGCGTTGCGGATTCCGCTGGTCGATCTCGCCGGGGACCGGCTCGACTCGACCGACGGAGACCGGGTGGGCGCCGAGGTCGCCGCGGTCGTCGACGCCGGATTCGATCTGACCGGACCCCCGGCCGTCCGTGCGACGATCCTGCGACTGAGCGCCGACCGACACGTGCTGGTGTTCGTCGTGCACCACATCAACGCCGACGGCGGGTCGCTCGCCCCGCTCGCTCGCGACCTCGCCGAGTTCTATGCCACCCGGATCTCGGGCAGGTCGGGATCGGGGAGCGTCGTCGGGCAACGCGTGCAGTTCGCGGACTATGCGATCTGGCATGCCGAGCGCCTGCAGACCGTGCGGCCCGATGGGATGACCGAACGGCAGCGGCAACTCGAATACTGGGGGCGGCGTCTCGACCGGGTGGGGGAGCCGGCGACGATCCCGACCGACCGGCCGCGCCCCGTGGAGCCCCGCCACGTCGGCGGCGTCGTCGATCTCGACATCCCGTCGTCGACGGCGACGATGCTCCGCCAGATGGCCCGGGTGGGCAACACGACCCAGTTCGCCGTCCTGCATGCGGCGCTCGCGGTCCTGATCGGGCGGCTGTCGGGCAGCGACGACATCGTCATCGGCACCCCGTTCGCCGGCCGCGATGATCCCGCCCTGACCGACATGGTGGGAATGCTCGCGACCACGGTGCCACTGCGGACGCGGCTGCGCCTGGACGAGCCGTTCGCGGACCTGCTGCGGCGAGTGCACACCGACGACTTCGCCGACCTGGGGCACACCGACGTGTCCTTCGACGAGATCGTCGATCACCTTGCCCGCGCCGATCGCGGGGCGGTTCGTCGCGGACGCCGTAATCCGTTGTTCTCGGTGATGATCGCGTATCAGAACCTCGAGTTCCCGGACGTCGAACTCGACGGTCTGCACGTCCGCCCGCGGTTGCCCGCCTCATTCCCGGCCAAGGTGGATCTCGAGGTCATGCTCTATCCCGGTGATCCGGACGGCATCGACCGAAACGGTGCCCTCGGCGGGCAGATCGCCTTCGACACCGATCTGTTCGACCCGGGCACGGTGGCGCTGTTCGCCGAGCGCTACCGGACTCTGTTGACCGACATCGTGTCGCGGCCCGACATCGCGGTCGGGGACCTCGCAATCTGGGAGGAGGCGACGCCGGGCCCCGGCGAAACCGAGGACGCGCGTCCGCTGTACGAGATCGTGTCGGAGGTGGCGGCCGTCGCTCCCGACACCGTCATCGGCGTCGCGGGGGCGCCGCAGGTGACCTTTGCCGATCTCGAGGCAACCGCTGTGGCGATGTCGATCTCGGTTCCCGACGATGATCCGGCGGAGGCGCTGACGATCGCCGTGGCAACGCTTCTGGCCGACGCCGACCGGTCGATCGACGACGTCTTCGAGAGCGTGCGAACCGCTGCCGACGCCGTGCTGCGACGGGACGCGGATGCCGGATCGGGTGCGGTCCCGCGAAATCGTGTGGGACCCGCGTGACGTCGGACACCTCGATTCCCCGCGCCTCGACGGGGTCCGCCCTGTCGTCGCCGCGTCCGTCGGCGCTGCGCTCGCTCGCGCTCGCCGCGACCCATGCGGGCGACGACGTCGCGATGACCGGTGTGGCCGGCCCGGTGTCGTTCCGTGCCCTTCACCGCAGGGTGTCGGCGTCGGCGATCACCCTGGCCGGACGGGGTGTCGCGCCCGACGCCGCCCTGCGCGCGACGGTGACGGCACTCATGCCACGCGCCGGGCTGAGTGGTTCGCAGCTCGCCGCCGCGGCCGCGGAGATCGTCGTCGAACTCGACCGCCGTTTCGACGAGATCCTGGGAGTCGGTGACCGCGAATCGCTACCGGGACTCTTCCGGATCGCCGCGCGGCGGCGGGCCGACGCCGTCGCTCTCACCGACCTCGACGGGGCGTCGCTCACCTACCGGGAACTCGACGAGCGATCGGAGGCGATGGCCTCCGCCCTCGCCGCCCGCGGTGCGGGACCCGAGACCCTCGTGGGCGTCGCGCTGCCGCGATCGGCGGACCTCGTCGTGGCGCTGCTGGCGGTCCTGCGGACCGGCGCGGCCTATCTGCCCCTCGATCGCACCCACCCGGTCGCGCGGCTGACCGGGATCGTCGAGGACGCGTCGCCGGTGGTCGTGCTGGCCGACGCCGAGACGGTCGAGGCCTGGGCGGCGATGTCCGCGCCGCTGTGCACACCGCAGGACCTGTTGGCGCAGTACGAGATCCGCGCGGGCGGTGCATCGCCGTCCCCGCTGCCGGATCATGTGAGTCCGCAGGCGTGTGCGTACGTGATGTACACCTCCGGATCCACCGGACGGCCGAAGGGCGTCGTCGTCACCCACGACAACGTGGTGTCGCTGCTGGCAGCCCTCGACACCGTCGTGGAGAGCACTCCCGAGGACGTGTGGTCGTTGTTCCACTCGTACGCATTCGACGTGTCGGTGGGCGAGATCTGGGCCGCCCTGCGCGCCGGTGGACATCTCCTCGTACTCGATCACGCGACGACACGCGCCCCCGACGATGTGGTCGAGGCCTTCGACCGGCACGGGGTCACGATCGTCAACTTCACCCCGTCGTCGTTCTATCAGTTCGCCGCGGTCGTTCGCCCGCCCCATGGGCGACGGTTGCCCGAGTCCGTTCGGCGACTGCACTTCTCGGGAGAGCTGCTCGACTACGAGCAGGTGCGGAAGTGGCAGTCGGACCGGGCCGACGACGGGTCGGCGACCCGTCCCGGCGCCGACGTCGCGGGTCCGCAGCTGAACAACATGTACGGTCCCACCGAGACGACCGTCTACATGACCCGCCGCGAACTGACGCGTGCGTTCGTCGACGGGGCGACCGCCTCGGACATCGGGACGCCGCTGCTCGGTTCGCGGGTGCACGTGCTCGACGGTCGGCTCGCCCCGGTGCCCGACGGGGTGCCCGGCGAACTGTACGTCTCGGGCACGCAGGTCACCCGTGGATTCCTGCACCGGCACGGTCAGACGTCCACGCGGTACGTCGCTGATCCGTTCGGTCCGCCGGGTGGCCGGATGTATCGCACGGGCGACGTCGGTGTGTCCCGCAACGGGTCCATCGAATTCGTGGGACGACGCGACGGCCAGGTGAAACTCCGCGGCTTCCGCATCGAACTCGGCGAGGTGGAATCGGCGATGTCGGCGCTCGACGGTGTCGATGCGGCGGGGGCGGACATCCGCACGCTCGGGGACACCGAACACCTCGTCGGCTACCTGGTGACCACCGACGGAAGCGGCGAACCGGCCACCGCCGGTGTCCACGGCTCGTCTTCCGTCGGGGCGATGACGCTGCCGGAGAACGAGATCCGTGCGCGACTCGCGACGGCGGTGCCCGACTACATGGTGCCCACCCGGTTCGTCCGGCTTCCGCGACTCCCGCTCACCGTGAACGGCAAGCTCGATCGAGGCGCCCTGCCCGACCCGGCGTCCGGGGACGACGGCCCGATCGTCGCCGAGCCGCCCGCCACCGCCACCGAGGCCGCTCTGGCCGAGCTCGTCGCCGAGATCCTGGGCGTGAGCGACGTCGGAGTCACCACCTCGTTGTTCGATCTCGGCGGAAACTCACTGACCGCAACCCGGGTGGCGGCCCGGACAACCGAGCGGTTCGACACCACGGTCTCCGCGCGAGTGGTGTTCGCCGATCCCACGGTTCGCGGTCTGGCGGCGGTCATCGACGATCAGGACGACGGAGAGTCCGAAGGGTCCGGTGCCCCCGCGCATCCGCTGACCCGGCGCCGAATTCCGCTGGCTCGGGTCGACCGCGACGGGGTGCTCCCGCTGTCGCCCGCGCAGCGGCGTATCTGGTTCCTGGAGACCCTGGACCCGGGCGGGGCCGGTTATCTCATCCCGGCGGTCCTCCGCCTGAGTGCCGCGCCGAACCCGGGTCCCGGCGCCGGCCGGCGTTCGCCGGACCCGGTGGTGGTCGCCGCCGCGCTCGCGGATCTGCTTGTCCGGCACGAGGTGCTCCGCACGCGGTTCGTGTCGGTGGACGGCGTCCCCGAGCAGGTGATCGCACCGGCCGGGGACACCCGACACGACGTCCGGGTGGTGCCCCCGATCGACATGCGCGGCGCAAACGAGACCGACATCTCCGCCACTATCGCCGAGATCACCAGCCGGGGTTTCGATCTCGAGGACATCGCGCCGGTCCGGGCCCGGCTGCTCCGCGTCGCCGACGACGACATGATCCTCGTCCTGGTGGTGCATCACATCATCAGCGACGGTGGTTCGGTCGCGCCGATGGTCACCGACTTCGTCACCGCCTACGAGGCACGCCTGGCCGGGCGGGAGCCCGGCTGGGCGCCGCTGCCGGTCCATTACGCCGACTACGCGGTGTGGCAGCACCAGCGGCTCGGGGACACCGCCGATCCCACGTCGCTCGCGGCGCATCAACTCGAGTACTGGCGCGCCGGTCTGGCGGGGGCACCGGAGCTCATCGAGTTGCCGGTGGATCGGCCGCGGGCGCCGGTCCGCAACGACTCGGGTGCGGAAGTGTCCTCGACGTTCGACGCGGTCACCTGGAACAGTCTGCGAGATCTGGCCGGCCGACATGGCGCGACGATGTTCATGGTCGTCCACGCGCTGCTCGCGGTCACACTCGTCCGGTCCGGTGCCGGCGAAGACATCGTCATCGGGACCCCGGTGGCCGGGCGCGGCGAGCGCGATCTGGATCCGCTGATCGGGATGTTCGTCAACACGCTCGCGCTGCGAAGCCGGGTGCCTCGTGACGTCGCGTTCGACGACCTGCTCGACGTCATCCGCGACATTGATGTCGCCGCACTCGATCACGCCGACCTCCCGTTCGAGACCGTCGTCGACGAGGTCGTCGCGGTGCGCAACACCGCACATCCGCCCCTCGTCCAGGTCGCCCTCGCGTTCCAGAACGCGACTCGGCCCGCGGTCGAGTTGCCGGATCTCGTGGTCGCCGAGATCGAGGCTCCGGTCACCACGGCCAAGGTCGACCTGCAGGTCACCGTCCTCGACGAACCGGGCCGCCCCGCCGACGACGACACCCGCGTGATCATCACCTATGCGACCGCCCTGTTCGACGCCGACACCGTGGACGCATTCCTCCGGCGGATGGTCGCCCTCGCGCGAGCCGCCGCGGTCGACCCGCACCTGCCAGTGGGTGACCTGCCCACCGGGGACGACGAATCCGGCGCGGTGGTCGCCGCGCCGGGCGTGGCGTCGTCGCGGTCGACCCTGGCAGACCTGTTGGACGCGGCGATCTCGATGAACCCCGGCGGCGTCGCGGTCACCGAGAACGGACGGCACCTGACCTATGGCCGCCTCGACGCCGAGACGCGACGGCTGGCCGCCGTACTCCGAGCGCGCGGCGCCGGACCGGGCACCGTGATCGCCTTGGCCACACCGAGATCGCTCGCGGGCACGGTCGGGTTCTGGGCGATCGCGCGCACGGGTGCGGCCGTGGCGCCCATCGATCCCGCCCTGCCGGTCGAGCGCCTGCGCCACATGCTGGACACCGTCGACGCCCGCCTCGGGATCACCTCGGCCGCAGTCGTCGCCGAGCTGTCGCCATCCGGCCCGGTGTCATTCGGCCCGCTCGCTCCGCTCCCGGCGCCGGTGGAATGGATCATCGTCGAGGACCACCTCAGGATCGACGAGGCCGGGGGCGGCGTGCCCGGGAACGTCTCGACCGGAGTCGAGACGACCACTCGTCCAAGACCCGACGAGACCGCCTACGTCATCTTCACCTCCGGGTCGACGGGCCGGCCGAAAGGCGTCGCGGTCACGCACCGAGGGTTGGCCGACCTGGTCGCCGATGCCCGCCTCAGATTCGAACTCACGCCGTCCGCGCGCGTACTCCGCTTCGCGGCACCGGGTTTCGACGCCGCGGTCTTCGAGACACTGGTCGCGGTGGCGGCCGCATCGACGATGGTCGTGGTACCGGACGGAGTGACGGGCGGCGGCGAACTCGCGGCGATCCTGCGCCGGGAGCACGTCACCCACGCGACCATCACCCCGACCGCGCTGGCGACGGTGTCCGACGTGCTCGCCGACACGGAGTCGGAGGTGTCGTCTGCCGGCGGCTTCCCTGATCTCGAGGTCATCTGCGTGGCCGGCGACGTCTGCTCGCCGGAACTGGTCCGGGCCTGGTCGCCCGGTCGCGTGATGCGAAACCTCTACGGCCCCACCGAGACCACCATCTGGGCGACGTCGTCCGAACCGATGCGCCCGGACTCACCGGTCACCATCGGCGGTCCGATCGCCGGGATCACCGTCGCGGTGCTCGATCCGCGCCTGCATCCCGTTCCGGCCGGGGTGACCGGTGAGCTTTACCTGGCCGGTTCCGCGCTCGCCGCCGGCTACCTCGGCCAGACTGTGCTCACCGCCGAACGGTTCGTCGCGGCCCCGTTCACAACCACCGGGCTCGGTGCGCCAGGAGAGCGGATGTACCGCACCGGGGACCTCGTCCGGTGGCGCATGCGAAACGGTCGATGGGCGCTGGACTTCCTCGGCCGCAGCGACTTCCAGGTCAAGATCCGCGGCTTCCGGATCGAACTCGGTGAGATCGACGCCGTCCTCGGCGAGCACGAGTCGGTGGATTTCTCGACGACCGCCGGAGTCGAGCACCCGACGTCGGGAGAGACGGTCCTCGTCTCCTGGGTCCACGGTGTCGCCGGCGTCGCGCCCGACCCCGGGGAAGTGGCGGCCCACGCGGCGCGTCGGCTGCCCGCCCACATGGTGCCAACCGCCATCCTGCCGCTCGACGAGATCCCGCTGACGGCCACCGGAAAGCTCGACAGCAGAGCACTGCCGACGCCGCGGTTCGGCGGGGAGGTCCACGTCCCGCCGGAAACGGCGACCGAGCAGACGGTCGCGGCGGTCTATGCCCAGGTGCTGGGACTCGACGCCCAGGAGGTGTCGGCGGAGGAGTCGTTCTTCGATCTCGGCGGGACGTCGCTGTCGGCGACCCGGGTCATGGCACGCCTGGGAGTCGCACTCGGCGTCGAGATATCGGTGCGGGCGCTGTTCGAGACGCCCACCGTCCGCGCGCTGGCCGCCGCCGTCGACGCCGGGGAACACGCCGGCAGCGACCTGCCGGCACTCGAGGACATCCGCCGGCCGCACCCGGTGCCCCTCTCGTACGCGCAGCGCCGGATGTGGTTCCTCAACCAGTTCGACCCGGAGTCAACCGCCTACGTGATCCCGATCGTGGTCCGCCTGCGCGGCGACCTCGACGTGCCCGCGATGCGCGCGGCGATCCTCGATGTCGTCGACCGGCACGAGGTGCTGCGCACGGTCTATCCGACGGAGACTCCCGACGCCGACGCCGCCGATCCCTCGGACGCCGTGGCGAACGGGGCCGGACGGCCCGATGGCGCCGTGCCGGTCGGTGTCGAACCCGTGGCGCTCGTGCTGGACGACTGGGCGGGACGGCTCTCGATCGGCCACACGGTGATCACGCCGCGGGCCGTCCCATCGTCCGACGAGGGCGTCGACCAGGAGATCCACGAGCTCGTCGCAGCCGCGTTCGACGTGACGGCCGACCTGCCGGTGCGTGCTCGCATCGTCTCCGTGTCGCCGACCGAACACGTACTCGTGATCGCGCTGCACCACATCGCCGCCGACGGTGAGTCGGCGCCGGTGCTGGCGGCGGAGATCGCCCGCGCCTACCGGGCGCGACGATCGGGTCGGGCGCCGGACTGGCCGGCCCTGCGGTTCCAGTACGCGGATTACGCGGTGTGGCAACGACACCGGCTCGGTGACGCCTCCGACCCCGAATCCCTGATGGCACGACAGCTGCGGTTCTGGGCCGAACGGCTCACCGGCCTGCCCGACGTGCTCCCGTTGCCGACGGACCGGCCCCGTCCCGCCGTGCCCGACGGGCGGGCGGCCACGGTGCGGTGGTCGCTGCCGGCGTCGACCGTCACGCAACTGCGGCGGCGAGCAGCGGCCCGACGAGCCACCCTGTTCATGGTGGCCCACACGGCCACCGCCGCGGTGCTCGCGCGCCTGACGTCGACGACCCGGATCGCGGTGGCCACACCGGTCGCCGGCCGCGGCCGTGCGGAGATCGACCAGCTGATCGGCATGTTCGTCAACACCGTCGTCCTGTCGGTCGACGTCGAGCCGCACCTCACCGTCGCCGCCTTGCTCGAGCAGGTGAAGAGCGCCGACCTCGCGGCATTCGACAACGCCGACGTCCCGTTCGAGCGCGTGATCGACGCCGCCGACCCGCGTCGGATCGAGAACGTGGAACCGCTCGCGCAGGTCCTGCTCGTCCACACCGTCAACGGAGACCCCACCCTCGGTGCACTCGACGATCTCGACGCCGAGTTCGTCGAACTCGAGGACACCGTCGCGAAGTTCGACCTCGCCATCGGCTTCCGCGAGACCTCGGACGGCGGGCTGGCCGGCTCGATCACCTATACCACCGCGCTGTTCGACGCGGCGACCGCGGAGACCATCTCCTCGGCGCTGTCCTCGGCCCTCGCCGCCCTCGCCGCCGACGCGGACCTCCCGGTCGCCGACATCCCGATCCTCACGACGGCCGAAGCCGCGGCCCAGCAACACCTCTCGATCGGACGCGCCGTCGTCCTGCCGGACCTCACGGTGCCGGCGGCGATCGCGGCTGCCGACCAGCTGCGATCTCCGGACGCCATCGCGCTGCGCTGCGGCGAGCGCTCTCTCACCCATCGCGAGTTCGCCGCGCGGGTGGCCGCTCTCGCACGGGAACTCATCGGTCTCGGGATCGGCCCGGAGGACTGCGTCGTGGTGTGCATGCCCCGCTCGGTCGAACTGGTCGTCGCGGTCCATGCGGTCCTCACCGCCGGCGGACAGTACATGCCGGTGGCACCCGATGCACCGGCCGACCGCGTCCGCTACATGGTCGACACCTCGCGCGCGACGATCGCGCTGGTATGCGACGAACGGGTACCCGCCGCACGCGTTGTCCCGCGCACCCTCCTGGTGGACGCCGGAAGCCCCGTTGCCCTCGACACGGTGCCGGTCGCCGACGACGAACGCCGGTCGGTGCTGCGCCCCGAGCACGCGGCCTACACCATCTTCACCTCGGGCTCGACCGGCCGGCCGAAGGGCGTCACGGTCGGTCACCGCGCGGTGCTGAACCGCTTGCGGTGGGGGGTGGACGAATTCGGGATCGGACCGGACGACTCGATCCTGCTGAAGACACCCGTCACCTTCGACGTGTCGGTGCCCGAACTCCTGACCCCCGCGCTGACCGGCGCCCGGCTGGTCATCGCGCCCGAGGACGCGCACCTGGACCCGCACTCAATGGCGCGCCTCATCGATGCCGAACAGATCACCACGGTGCACTTCGTGCCCTCGCTGCTCGCGGTTTTCATCGGTGAACTCCAGCCCGCTCGCTCCGCTCCCGGCGCCGGGCCTCCACTCCTGCCGACCCTGCGCCACCTCTACTGCTCCGGTGAGGCGTTGCCGCAGGCCGTGCTGCAGTCGACGCGCGCCGCGCTCCCACATGTTCGCATCTCCAACCTGTTCGGTCCGACCGAAGCCGCCGTCGAGGTCACCGCGGCGACGCCGCACCCCGACGCCGTGGTGGTGCCGATCGGGCGACCCGTGTGGAACACCCGGACGTTCGTCCTCGACGCGCGGCTGCGTCCCGTGCCCGCCGGCATCACCGGTGAGTTGTACCTCGGTGGTGCCCAGCTCGCGCGCGGGTACGCAGGCCGGCCCGACCTCACCGCCGAGCGTTTCGTCGCCGATCCCGCCGGCGGCGGAGCGCGGCTGTACCGAACCGGCGACCTGGTCCGACGCAACCGCGCCGGCGACCTGGAGTACCTGGGACGCAGCGACTTCCAGGTCAAACTCCGCGGTCAGCGGATCGAGCTCGGTGAGATCGAGGCGGTCCTGGCGACGGTCGACGGTGTCCGCCAGGCCGTGGTCACCGTCGCGAGCGCCCCGGGCGGTTCGGAACACCTGGTGGGCTACCTCATCGCGCCGGACGGCGGCGGAACGAACGGGGATGAGGTCGTCGGACGCGCACGAGAGGCGGTGACCGCGTCGCTGCCGGCGTACATGCGTCCGACCCACTGGGTCTCGCTGACCGAGGCCCCGCTCGGCAGCACCGGCAAACTGGACCGCAAGTCGCTGCCCCTTCCGCGTTTCGATCTGTTGTCGGGGACCGAGGACAGCGACTCTGCTCCCGTCGGTGAGTCGGAACAGATGGTCGCCGCCATCGTCGCGTCGGTGCTCGGGCTCGAGGACGTGCCGCTGACCCGTTCGTTCTTCGAACTCGGCGGGGACTCGATCGCGTCCATCCGGCTCACGTCGATGTTGCGCGCAGCGGGGCTGCACCTCACCCCGCGCGATGTGTTCACGGCGTCGACGATCCGTGAGCTCGCCGGCGCCGCACGAACGGAGCCGGTCGCTGTCCTCGACGAATTGCCCGGCGGCGCAGTCGGTCCGGTCGAGCTGACACCGGGGGCGGCGTGGATGCTCGAACTCGCCGACGAACCGGACGACATCGCGGACTTCTCGCAGAGCACCGTGCTCACACTTCCTGCCGAGGCCGACGAGCCGGCGATGTGGGCGGTGGTGACCGCGGTCGCCGCGGCCCACCCGATGCTCACCGCGTCGTTGCGCCTCGACGCCGATGGCTCCCCGACGATCCTGGCCGGCGACGGCGACCCCGGTGACCTCACGGTCGAGATCCTCGACCGTGACGACGTCCCCGGCGCCGGGACGACTTCGTCGCCCGTGGTGGACGACGCCATCCGCGCCGCGCATTCGCGAGCTCTGGCGACCTTGTCGCCGGCCGACGGGCGATTGCTCGCCGCGGTCGGTGTCCGGTTCGCCGACGGTACCGGCCGGGTGGTCGTCGCGGCCCACCATCTCGGTGTCGACGCCGTCTCGTGGCCGACCATCGTGTCGGGTCTGGGTCGCGCGTGGTGGCAGTACCGCAACGGGGAGTCGCCGGCCCTCACCGCGTCGGGCACCTCGTTCCGGCGCTGGTCGGGCGTCCTGGCCGAACTCGCCGACCGGACAGCGGAGATCGACTGGTGGACGCGACAACTGCCACCTGCGCCGCCGGAATTGACCATCGACCGAGCTCGGGACCGACTCGCCACCACGGTCTCGGTGATCCGCAGCGTCGAGCCCGGTCTCGCCGAGCGGGTGCTGGGCACGGTCACCGAGTCGTTCGGCGCGCGCCCGGACACCGTGCTGGCCGCAGCGCTCGCGCTCGCGGTCCGGGAGTCGGTGCCGGCCTCGGATCCGGTGTCGATGATGATCGAGAACCATGGCCGCGACGAGAGCATCGCGTCCGGCGCCGACCTGGCCGAGACGGTCGGGTGGTTCACCTCGTTCGTCCCGGTGAGTGTCGATGTCCCGGGAGTCGCGTGGGCCGGGAGTTCGACCGGCCCGGTCGAGACCGCCGCCGACGCCACCCCGGGTCGTCGGCTGGCGGCGATGGTCAAAGCGCTCAAGGACACCCAGGCCCGCATGCCGGACAACGGGATCGCTTTCGGCCCACTGCGCTGGTCGCGTCCCGACTCACCGTTGCGGGGTCGGCCCCTCCCGCCGATCACGGTGAACTATCTGGGTCTGCTGGGTGCCGGCGCCGGGAGCGAAGCGAGCGGGCCGAATCACACCGGCGCCGGGAGCGGAGCGAGCGGGCCGAATGGCACCGGCGCCGGGAGCGAAGCGAGCGGGCCGAATCACACCGGCGCCGGGAGCGGAGCGAGCGGGCCGAATCGCACCGGCGCCGGGCGCGGAGCGAGCGGGCCGAGTGGTGGCGGCGCCGGGAGCGGAGCGAGTGGGACGAATGTTCCCGTGGATGTCGATATCGACATGGCTGCAACGGAATTTGCACCGGTGGCGGACGCGCCCTCCCTTCCACCGTCGGTCCGCGGAGACATGGTTGCGCTGGCCGCACTCACTGTGACGGCGGGCTCGTTGGCGACTGCACGCGGTCGTGAACTGCGGGTGGACCTCACCGCGCCGGCGGGAGTGTTCGACGAGTCCGCTCTGGCCGGTATCGCCGATCGCTGGGAGGCGGCGCTGTCGTCGCTCGCCGCGTATGTCGACGACGTGGGCGATCCGGGCCTCAGCGAAACCGACGTGATCGGCGGGCTGGATCAGTCCGACATCGACCATGTGCTCGCCACCCGGTCGAGCACCCCACGCTCGCGCGTCGGGTACGCGATCTGGCCGCCGACGCCATTGCAACACGGCCTGTTCTACGAGGCGGAGCGCCTGGTCGGCGCCGATCCCTATGTCACCCAGTCGATCATCGAGTTCGACGGCAATCATCCCGTCGACACCATCCTGCCGGCGATCCGGGAACTGCTGGCCAGGCAACGCGTCCTGCGTTCCGGTTTCACCCGCACTCCGTCCGGCCGTCTGGTCGTGGTCGTTCCGCCGGGCGACGATCCCGTGGTCACGGAGCCGGACTTCCGTGGGGTGGACCTGACGGATCTGAGCATGGCCGAGGCGGCAGCGCGGATCGTCCGGATCGCCGACGAGGATCTGCGCCGCCCGTTCGTACTGGACGACCCGCCGCTCATCCGGTTCTCCGCGGTCTCGCATGACACGGTGACGGGTCCGGCGCACACGCTGGTCATCACCGCGCACCACATCATCCTGGACGGCTGGTCGGGCCCGATCCTCGTCGCCGACCTCCTCGCGGCACATCTGGGCCGGCCGGCGATCACACCGGCCGCCGACTTCGAGTCCTACCTCGCGTGGCTCGACGGACGCGACCGCGAGGCCGCCGTGGCCGCCTGGCGTGAACATCTCGTCGACTTCGGACCGACCCTGCTCGCTCCGCAGGAACACCCCGGCGCCGACGATGGACCCCGCCGCCACGAGGTGACCGTCCGGGTTCCCGCGGACCGCCGGGCGGCGGTGGAACGAACCGTGCGCCGATTGGGCACGACGACGAGCACGGTGCTGTATGCGGCGTGGTCGATCGTGCTGTCCCGTTTCACCGGGGAGCAGCGGGTCGTCTTCGGCGAGACGGTGTCGGGGCGGCCCGCCGATCTCGACGGTGCCGACGGCATGATCGGGCTGTTCATCAACACCGTGCCGGTGGCAGCCGACGTCGATCCGCGTCAGACGCTGGCCGGACTCATCGGTGAGTTGCACCGCGCGCGGGCGCGGATGCTGGACCACCAGTTCGTCGGACTCGGCGACATCACCGCCGCGACGGGGCATCCGAGGCTCTTCGACACCCTCGTGGTCTTCGAGTCGTACCCCGTCGACGTGGACACGGTGGTGGAGGGGTCACGGACCTCGGGCCTGGAGATCCGCGACGTGAGTACCGCCGATGCCACGCACTATCCGCTGGCACTCATCGCCGCGCCGGAGGGCGACGACCTCTGTCTGACGGTCAAGGCGGACCTGGCCCTCGTCGGCGACGGGGTCGCCGAGGTGGTCGCGGCCACGCTCACCGATGTTCTGGATGCGGTGCTCGACGATCCGACGCTGCCGGTGGCGGCGCTCGATCCGATGCCGGCGGCCATGCGCTCGACGGTCGAGGGTTGGTCGCGTGGTGTGGGTGTGGGGTTGGGGTGGTCGGGTCGTTCGGTGGGGTCGGTGGTTGCTGAGCGGGTGGGGTTGTCGGTGGGTGATGTGGCGGTGTGGGTGGGTGAGCGGGTGGTGTCGTATGGGGAGTTCGGTGGGTTGGTGGGGGGTGTGGCGCGGGAGTTGGCGGGGTTGGGTGTGGGTGTGGATTCGGCTGTGGGTGTGGTGATGTCGCGGTCGTTGGAGTTGTTGGTGGCGGTGCATGCGGTGGTGGCTGTGGGTGGTCGGTATGTGCCGGTGGAGGTGGATGCGCCTGCGGAGCGGGTGGGGTTCATGTTGTCGACGGCTGGTGTGGGTGTGGTGGTGGTGCGTGCGGGTGATGTGGGTGGGGGTGATGTGTTTTCTGGCGTTGAGGGTGTTGGGGGTGTGCGGCGGTTGGTGGTGGATTGTGGTGAGGGGGTGGGTTTTTCGGGTGTTGGGGGTGCGGGGTTGTTGGGTGGGGTGGTGTCGGGTGTGGGGGAGGTGCCGGGTGGTGCGGGTGTGTACACGTTGTTCACGTCTGGGTCGACGGGGCGGCCGAAGGGTGTGACGGTGTCGCAGGCTGCGGTGGTGAATCGGTTGGGGTGGATGCAGTCGTTGTTCGGGTTGGAGCAGCGGGATGTGGTGTTGTGGAAGACGCCGGTGTCGTTTGATGTGTCGGTGTGGGAGTTGTTTTGGCCGTTGATGGTTGGTGCGTCGGTGGTGGTGGCGGAGCCGGGTGGTCATCGGGATCCGTGGTATGTGGCGTCGGTGGTGGAGCGGTTCGGGGTGTCGGTGTGTCATTTTGTGCCGTCGATGTTGTCGGTGTTTGTGGATGCGTTGCGGGATTCGGGTGTGGGGGATTCGGGTGTTGTGGGTTCGGGTCGGCGGGGTGTGGCTGGGTTGGGGTCGTTGCGTGAGGTGTTTTGTTCGGGTGAGGCGTTGGGTGTGGGTGCGGTGGAGGGTTTGCGGGGGTTGGTGCCGTCGGTGCGGGTGGTGAATTTGTATGGGCCGACTGAGGCTGCGGTGGATGTGACGTCGTATGTGGTGGCTGGTGGTGAGGTGGTGGTGCCGATTGGTCGGGCGGTGCCGAATGTGTCGGTGTGGGTGTTGGATTCGCGGTTGCGTCCGGTGCCGGTGGGTGTGGTGGGTGAGTTGTATCTGGGTGGTGTGCAGGTGGCGCGGGGGTATGCGTCGCGGGCGGGGTTGACTGCGGAGCGGTTTGTGGCGGATCCGTTTGGTGGGGTGGGTGTGCGGTTGTATCGGACGGGTGATCGGGTGCGGTGGAGTGGTGTGGGTGAGTTGGAGTATGTGGGTCGTGTTGATTTTCAGGTGAAGTTGCGGGGGCAGCGGGTTGAGTTGGGGGAGATCGAAACCGTCCTCGCCGGCGCCGACGACGTGGTCGCCGTGGCGGTGGTGGTGCGCGACGACCGACTGGTCGCCTATGTCGCCGGCCCGGAGGGGTCTGCGGTACCGCGGATACGAGAGCACGCTGCCCGCCGGCTCGCGTCGTACATGGTGCCCGACACGGTCGTGGTGCTGGATGCGCTGCCGCTGAACACGGCGGGCAAGGTCGACCGTAAGGCGCTGCCCGCACCGGACTTCGTCTCCGCTGCACGGGTCGAACCCGACACCGACACGGAACGAGCCATCCTGGCCATCGTCGCCGAGGTGCTCGGGCGCGAGCGGGACGCC
The DNA here is from genome assembly GCF_001698225.1 of Gordonia terrae. Lineage (NCBI taxonomy): Bacteria > Bacillati > Actinomycetota > Actinomycetes > Mycobacteriales > Gordoniaceae > Gordonia > Gordonia terrae. The sequence goes on along the minus strand of NZ_CP016594.1, from coordinate 3,226,083 downwards.
CCGGCGATCTCGGTGGTGGACAGCTTCTTCGAGATCGGCGGGCACTCGCTGTCGGCAACTCGGGTTGCCGCGCGCATCGCGCACGTCTTCGGTGTCCGGTTCGGCGTGCGCGAACTGTTCGACGCGCCGACGGTGCGGACGATGGCCGCGTATGTCGATGCCATGTTCGTCGATCGCGGGGGTCGCCGGGCCGGCATCGTCCCGGTCACGGACACAACGGAATTGGGGTCCGTCCCGCGTCCCACACGTCCGCCGCTGTCGACCGCACAGCAGCGCATGTGGTTCATCAACCAGTTCGACCCGACGTCATCTGCCTACAACATCCCGATCGCGCTGCGCGTGCAGGGGCGTCTCGACGTGGTCGCTCTCCGCGCGGCGCTGGCCGATGTGATGGAGCGGCACGAGGTCCTGCGGACGCGATACCCGCAAGGCGCCGACGGCCGGCCGTGGCAGGACGTTGCCCCGGCATCGGAGATCACCGTCGATCAGTGGTGGCGGAACACCGGCGTGGACACGTTGTCCGCGGAACCGTTCGACGTCACCCGCGACCTGCCGATCCGGGCGGGGATCGCCGATTCCGTCCCGACTCGGGACCGTCCCGACGACCAGGTGCTGGTCGTCGTCGTGCATCACATCGCAGCCGACGGCGAGTCCATGGTGCCGCTCGTCGACGATCTCCTGCAGGCCTACCGCTCTCGAGTCGCCGGTGTCGCGCCGGTCCGCGCTCCGCTGGCGGTGCAGTACGCGGACGTGGCCCTGTGGCAGCAGCGGGCACTGGGCTCGGTGGACGACCCGGCCTCCGAGCTCGGTCGACAGGCCCGCTGGTGGCGGAGTCGGCTTGCCGACCTACCCGAGGTCCTCGAACTGCCCGCCGACCGGCCCCGGCCGCCGGTGGCGTCTCACCGCGGTGCGGTGGTGGAGTTCGATCTCCCGGATGGCCTGGCGCCTCGGATCGAGCAATTCGCCCGGACCCACGGTGTGACGGTCTTCATGGTGCTGCATGCGTCGGTCGCCGTCGTGCTCGCCCGTCTGTCGGGTACCTCGGACATCGCGGTGGCTTCGCCGGTCGCCGGCCGTGGGCGGGCCGAGCTCGACGCCCTGATCGGGATGTTCGTCAACACCCTGGTGCTGCGCACCTCCGTCGATTCCGCGGCGACATTCGGTGAGATGGTTCGGCTGGTGCGGGACACCGATCTCGACGCGTTCGCGGCGGCGGACGTGCCCTTCGAGTACCTGGTCGAGGCGCTGGCACCCACTCGCAGCGAGGCCTTCGCCCCGCTGGCCCAGGTGCTGCTGACCCTGGAGCAGACGTCGGTGGGGGAACTGACGGCACCGGGCCTGACGCTCACGCCCGTCGATGCCGGTCCGCCGGCCGCCCGGTTCGACCTGATGATCGGGATGACCGCCGACCGGGACCCCGATGGTGCCCTCGCCTCGCTGGCCGGCCGGATCGTCTACGCGACCGACCTCTTCGACGCGCGCACGGCGCACCGCGTCGCTGCCCGCATCGTCGATGTTCTCGACGCGGGCCTCGCCGATCCCGAGGTGATCGTCGGCGACATCGATCTCGTGGACGAGGGGGAGCGCGCGGCCATCGAGGGTTGGTCGCGTGGTGTGGGTGTGGGGTTGGGGTGGTCGGGTCGTTCGGTGGGGTCGGTGGTTGCTGAGCGGGTGGGGTTGTCGGTGGGTGATGTGGCGGTGTGGGTGGGTGAGCGGGTGGTGTCGTATGGGGAGTTCGGTGGGTTGGTGGGGGGTGTGGCGCGGGAGTTGGCGGGGTTGGGTGTGGGTGTGGATTCGGCTGTGGGTGTGGTGATGTCGCGGTCGTTGGAGTTGTTGGTGGCGGTGCATGCGGTGGTGGCTGTGGGTGGTCGGTATGTGCCGGTGGAGGTGGATGCGCCTGCGGAGCGGGTGGGGTTCATGTTGTCGACGGCTGGTGTGGGTGTGGTGGTGGTGCGTGCGGGTGATGTGGGTGGGGGTGATGTGTTTTCTGGCGTTGAGGGTGTTGGGGGTGTGCGGCGGTTGGTGGTGGATTGTGGTGAGGGGGTGGGTTTTTCGGGTGTTGGGGGTGCGGGGTTGTTGGGTGGGGTGGTGTCGGGTGTGGGGGAGGTGCCGGGTGGTGCGGGTGTGTACACGTTGTTCACGTCTGGGTCGACGGGGCGGCCGAAGGGTGTGACGGTGTCGCAGGCTGCGGTGGTGAATCGGTTGGGGTGGATGCAGTCGTTGTTCGGGTTGGAGCAGCGGGATGTGGTGTTGTGGAAGACGCCGGTGTCGTTTGATGTGTCGGTGTGGGAGTTGTTTTGGCCGTTGATGGTTGGTGCGTCGGTGGTGGTGGCGGAGCCGGGTGGTCATCGGGATCCGTGGTATGTGGCGTCGGTGGTGGAGCGGTTCGGGGTGTCGGTGTGTCATTTTGTGCCGTCGATGTTGTCGGTGTTTGTGGATGCGTTGCGGGATTCGGGTGTGGGGGATTCGGGTGTTGTGGGTTCGGGTCGGCGGGGTGTGGCTGGGTTGGGGTCGTTGCGTGAGGTGTTTTGTTCGGGTGAGGCGTTGGGTGTGGGTGCGGTGGAGGGTTTGCGGGGGTTGGTGCCGTCGGTGCGGGTGGTGAATTTGTATGGGCCGACTGAGGCTGCGGTGGATGTGACGTCGTATGTGGTGGCTGGTGGTGAGGTGGTGGTGCCGATTGGTCGGGCGGTGCCGAATGTGTCGGTGTGGGTGTTGGATTCGCGGTTGCGTCCGGTGCCGGTGGGTGTGGTGGGTGAGTTGTATCTGGGTGGTGTGCAGGTGGCGCGGGGGTATGCGTCGCGGGCGGGGTTGACTGCGGAGCGGTTTGTGGCGGATCCGTTTGGTGGGGTGGGTGTGCGGTTGTATCGGACGGGTGATCGGGTGCGGTGGAGTGGTGTGGGTGAGTTGGAGTATGTGGGTCGTGTTGATTTTCAGGTGAAGTTGCGGGGGCAGCGGGTTGAGTTGGGGGAGATCGAAACCGTCCTCGCCACCACCCCGGGTGTCGCCCAGGTGGTCGTCTCGGTCATGGAACTCCCTGCGGGACAGCAACTCGTCGCTCACGTCACCGGAACGGGCGTCGAGGTCGAGGCGCTGCGCGCGACGGCCGAGCAACTACCTGCGTACATGCGTCCCACGTCGTGGGTCGTGCTGGATGCGTTGCCGCTGAACACGGCGGGCAAGGTCGACCGTAAGGCGCTGCCCGCACCGGACTTCGTCTCCGCAGCGCGGGTGGAACCCGACACCGACACCGAGGTCGCCATCGCCGGTGTCTTCGCCGACGTACTCGGATTGCCGGCCCCGGACTCGGTGTCGGTGACCGACACCTTCTTCGACCTCGGCGGCAACTCGCTGGCCGCCACCCGGCTCGCGGCCCGCGTCTCCCGGATGCTCGGCATGACGGTACGGGTCCGGGACGTCTTCGACGCGCCGACGGTCCGCGACCTGGCGCGCCTCGTCGACACTTCCCTCGCCGACACCGTCACACCGGCGGTCGGCCGTCCCGCCGTGGTGCCCCGACCTTCCGTGGTGCCCCGCCCTTCCGTAGTACCTCTGTCCAGTGCGCAGCAGCGTATGTGGTTCATCAACCAGTACGAGCCCGACGTCGCGTCGTACATCATCCCGTTCGCCTTCCGCATTCGCGGCGAGGTCGACGTCGAGCACGTTCGTCGCGCGATCGCCGACGTGGTCGCCCGCCACGAGATCCTGCGGACCACCTACCCGATCGGCCGCGACGGGCGACCGGAACAGCTGATCCGCGACGTCAACCCGGGGGATTCCGGCATCGACGGTTCCACGTTCGACTGGGCGACCGTGGAGTCTGATTCCGAGGCGCTGGCCGTGACCACGGAACCCTATGACCTGACCCGCGACCTGCCGCTCCGCGCTCGCGCCCATGTCGAACCCGGCGCGGGTGCGCTGCTGGTGATCAGCATTCACCACGTCGCGGCCGACGGTGAGTCGGGTCGAGCGCTGTCACGTGATCTGCTCACCGCGTATGCGGCGCGACGTGACGGTCGGAGGCCGGATTGGATGCCCCTGCCGATCCAGTACGCAGACCATGTCGTGCGGTCGGCCGGGCGTGCGGGCGAGCAGGACGAACGCCGTCGGTGGTGGGTGCGGCAACTCGACGGCGCGCCGGTTCTGCTCGATCTACCGACTGTGCATCCGCGTCCGGTCACACCGACCATGCGCGGCGCGACAGTCGATTTCGTCATCCCGGGGCGGGTCGCGCAGGGGGTGGGCGCAGTCGCACGGAACGGCGACGCGACCGCCTTCATGGTGTTGCACGCGGCGTTGGCCGCCGTGCTGGGCCGGTTGTCGGGGACGCGGGATGTCGTCATCGGTACCGCCGCGGCGGGCCGGGACGGCGACACCGACGACCTGATCGGCATGTTCGTCAACACGATTGCGCTGCGTACCCCGATCGTTCCCGGACGGTCATTCGCCGACCTCCTGCGGGTTGTGCGCGAGGTGGACCTCGATGCGCTCGATCACGCCGACGTGCCGTTCGACGACGTGGTCGACGAACTCGGTGTGACCCGCGCCGCATCCCACGCACCTCTGGTCCAGGTGCTGCTGACCACCTCCGAAGTCGCCGATCCCGTCGCAACCGACGGCGGCGTCGCCGATCTCGACATGGAACCCGTTGCCGTCGCGGACAACTCGGCGAAGCTGGACCTCACCCTGGGTGTGCTCACCGACCCGGCTCCGGGGTCACCGTGGCGCGGTTCCCTCACCTTCGCGACGGACCTCTTCGACGAACCCGCCGCCCGCCGGCTCACCGAGCGATTCGTCCGCGTGCTGGCCGCCGCGGTCGAGGACAGCACGCGCCCGGTCGGTGACCTCGAGTTGCTGACCGGCGACGAGGAGATGGTGCCGGTCGTGTCGGGCGACCCCGATCCCGATCCGACGCTCCTCCCGGACCTGCTCGTCGGTGCGGCGCGGATGCGGCCGGGCCATCCGGCTGTCGTCGACCCGGCCGCCACCACCGGCGGGGAGACCTGGACCTACGCCGAACTCGATTCGGCGAGTTCGCATCTCGCGGCCGCGCTGATCGAGCGCGGCATCGGTGCGGAGGATGTGGTCGTGTGCGCCTTCCCGAGGTCGGCGACCGCGCAACTGGCGTTGTGGGCGGTGGCCAAGACCGGTGCCGTGTACTGCCCGATCGATCCCCGGTACCCGGCCGAGCGCATCGCCCGCGTCCTCGCGGCCGCGGATGCCGCACTCATCCTCACCGATGGGACTGTCGACGGACTGGGCGCCGGCCCGGTCGCGTCCACGGCGCGACTGCTGCTCGATCCGGCGCGCGTCAGTGACCTGCGGTCGCGTCCCGCTATCGCCCTGCCTCGTCGCCGTCGTCCGGTGACGCCCGATTCCGGCGCCTACATGATCTTCACCTCGGGGTCGACCGGAACCCCCAAGGGAGTGCTGGTGACGCACCGCGGGCTGGCGGGCGTCACCGCGGTCCTGCGCGACCGGCACCGCTCCGGGCCGGAGTCGCGCTGGCTGGGGATCAGCTCGCCGGCCTTCGACGCCGCCATGCTCGAGGTGCTCGGCGCCCACGGCAGCGCCGGGACGCTCGTCGTCGCCCCCGCCGACGTCTACGGCGGCCGAGAGCTCGCGGACTTCATCACGACGAACACGACCACGCACGCCTTCCTGGTGACCTCGGTGGCGGCGTCGCTGCCGGACCCCGGGCGTCTGCCGATGACCGACGTACTCGTGGGCGGTGAGTCCGTCCCCGACACCGAGAAGAACCGGTGGGCCCCGCATGTGCGATTCCACAACGGCTACGGACCGACCGAGACCACCATCATCAGCGTCACCTCGGCCCCGATCGGCGTAGACGAGCCGGTCCATCTCGGCAGCCCGGTTCCCGGTGCGAGCGCCGTCGTCCTGGACGAGCGGTTGCATCCGGTACCTCCGGGTGTCGTCGGGGAGCTGTACCTCGCCGGACCCGAACTCGCGCGCGGATATCAGGGGCGGTCGGCCCTGACCGCCGAGCGCTTCGTCGCCGCCCCGGCCGGTGAGCCGGGGGCACGGATGTACCGGACCGGAGACCTCGTACGACGATCCCGCAGTGGCGAACTGACCTACGTGGGCCGGTCGGACTTCCAGGTCAAGCTGCGCGGCCAGCGCCTCGAACTCGGTGAGATCGAGGCCGTCCTGACCGCACACCCCGAGGTGCGGACGGCCGCGGTCATCGGCGTCGGGAACCCGGTGACCTCGCTGGCCGGTTACGTGGAACCCGTCGATCCCGGTGCCGGCCGGGTCCAGGTGCGACAGTTGACATCCGCGCTGCGGGAGCATCTCGCCGTCCACCTGCCGTCGCACATGGTGCCGGGCGCCCTCACCGTCCTCGAGTCCATGCCGCGCAGCCCGATCGGCAAGATCGACCGCACTCGGCTCCCCGCGATCGAACCGTCGGCCACCGACGCCGAACGGGTGCCGCCGTCGACCCACACCGAGCGGGTACTCGCCACCGTCGTCGGCGACGTCCTCGGCCTCGACGGCATCTCGGTGACCGCCGACTTCTTCGCCATCGGCGGCAACTCGCTCTCGGCCACGCGCGTCAGTGCCCGCGCCGGGGACGCCTTCGGGGTGCGCGTGGGGGTCCGCGACGTCTTCGAGGCGCCCACGGTGCGCCGGCTGGCGCGTCGCATCGACGCCGCCCATGACGACGCGTACCGACCGCCGCCGTTGCGTCGCGCCGATCCGCGGCCGGCGCACATCCCACTGTCGTATGCGCAGCAACGGATCTGGTTCCTCAACCGGCTCGACCCGGAGTCGGGTGCCTACACCATCCCGCTGGCCGTCCGCCTGCGCGGACAGTTGGATCGACGTGCCCTGCACGACGCCGTCGTCGACGTTCTCGCCCGCCATGAGGTCTTGCGGACCGTGTTCCCGGCGCAGGGCGGTGAACCCCGGCAGGACATCCTGCCGATCGACGAGGCACGGGCCCGACTGCGCTGGGAGATCGTCGCGGCGACCTCGGGGCCCATCGATCCGGCCGGGCTTGTGGGCGATGCGACGTTCGACGTCACCACCGAGCTCCCGCTGCGAGTCCGACTCGTCGAGGTCGAGAACACCGAGCACATCCTGGTCGTGGTCTTGCATCACATCGCCGCCGACGGCGAGTCGATGCGTCCGCTCGTCGCCGACCTGTGGGGTGCGTATCTGGCACGTGCCGAGGGGCGGTCCACCGAGGTGGAGGCACCACTGATCCAGTTCGCCGATCACGCTCTGTGGCAGCGGGAGGCGCTCGGGGACATCGACTCGGCGGAGTCCATCCTCGGTCGGCAGGTGGGCTACTGGACGAACCGGTTGTCGGGGATCCCCGACCTGCTCCCGTTGCCGACGGACCGCCCGCGACCGGCGGTGGCGTCGCAGCGTGGTGGTCGGGTGACGGCGAACCTCCCGGCCGATCTGCCGGCGCGGATCGCGGCCACCGCCCGCGCACACGGCGCCACCGAGTTCATGGTCGTCCACGCGGCTCTGTCGATCATGTTGGCGCGACTGTCGGCCACCCGCGACATCGTGATCACGACACCGGTCGCCGGACGCGGGCACGCAGACCTCGATGACCTCGTCGGCATGTTCGTCAACACCGTGGTCCTGCGCCTGGACGTGGACCCGCGGACGCCGGTCGGCGAGTTCCTCGACCGAGTGCGCGTCGACGACGTCAACGCTCTCGCGCGGACCGACGTCCCCTTCGAATACCTGGTGGATCGCCTCGCCCCGGTCCGGTCGGAGGCGTTCGCCCCGATCAGCCAGGTGATGCTGTCGGTGCTGCACGATCGCGACGGTGACGACGCGACCGGAACCGTCGCATCGCCATCGCGGGCGCTGGCCCTCGAACCGGTGGAGGTGTCCACCGACACCACCCAGCTCGACCTGACCGTCGCGGTGACGATCCGGCCCGACCGTCCGTGGGCCGTCGAGATCGTCTATGCCACCGACCTGTTCGACGAGCACACCGCGCGGACGGCGATCATCCGGCTGACCCGGGTTCTGGAGGCGGTCGTCGACGCTGACGACCTGGCGGTCGGTGCCATCGATCTGACCGACCAGGACGAGCGCGCGCGGATCGCCGCACTCGTGTCCGGACCTGACCTGCCGGTGCCGTGGACGACCGTCACCGATGCGATCGTGGCCGCCGCGCGACGCTCGCCGGAGTCGATCGCCCTCGTGGCAGGCGATCGGACGCTGACCTATTGCGAGTTCCTCGACCGGACCACCCGGCTCGCGGAGACCCTGAGCGCCCACGGCGTGGGTCCGGATGTCGCAGTGGGCGTGTGCATCCCGCGTTCCGTCGAACTCGTACTCGCGATCCATGCCGTGGTCATGGCCGGCGGCGGCTACGTCAGCATCGACCCGACGACGCCGACCGATCGGGTCGCGGCCATGGTCGACTCGGCATCGATCGCGATGGTGCTGACGGCGGACGTCCGCCCGCCGGCGCTGTCCGGTCTGGCCACGCCGATACTCGTCGTCGACGGAAGCGGACCGCTCGACGGCATCTCGCGTCCGGGTACGGAACTGCGTCGTCCGTATCCGGGCAACGCCCTCTACACCTTGTTCACCTCCGGATCGACCGGAACGCCCAAGGGCGTCACCGTCAGTCACGGTGCCGTGCTCAACCGCCTGGCATGGATGTCGGTTCGTTCCCCGCTGCGTCCTGATGACGCGGTCATGCTCAAGACACCGGTCACCTTCGACGTGTCCGTCCCCGAACTGTTCGAACCGCTGATGGCCGGCGCGCGCCTGGTCATCGTCGAGGACGGCTGGCACGTGGACCCGGCCCACGTCCTCGCCGAGATCGAGCGGCATCGGGTCACCTCCGTCCACTTCGTGCCGTCGATGATGGCGGCGTTCGTCGAGTACATCGGTGACCGCCCGCAGCGGCGGGAGGCGCTGTCGTCGCTGCGGCGGATCAACGCCTCCGGTGAGGCCCTGCCCGCGGCGACCGCCGAGGCGATGGCCGCGTTGGCCCCGCAGGCCGACATCGACAATCTCTACGGCCCGACCGAGGCCGCCGTCGAGGTGACGGCGTATCGCTTCACTCCCGGTGACGCGGTCGTTCCGATCGGACGGCCCAACGCGAACACCACGACGTGGGTGCTCGACGACAGGATGCGCCCGGCGCCGGCCGGGGTGGTCGGCGAGCTCTACGTCGGCGGGGATCAGCTGGCGCGCGGCTACGCGGGCCGGCCCGATCTCACCGCCGAACGGTTCGTGGCCGATCCCACCGGGCCGACGGGCGGACGGCTCTACCGGACCGGCGACCTCGTGCGCTGGGATGCCGACGGCGCTCTCGAGTATCTCGGCCGAGCCGACTTCCAGGTGAAACTGCGCGGGCAGCGCATTGAACTCGGGGAGATCGAGACCGTTCTGGCCCGCGTCGACGGCGTCACCCATGCCGCCGTCACCGTCCGGAGCGGTCCGGCGGGCGATGCGCTGGTCGGGTATGTGGCCGGCAACGTCGACCTCGAAGTGATCCGCGAACACCTCCGACAATCGTTGCCGCAGTACATGCATCCCACTCGATGGGTGATCCTCGATGCGGTCCCGATCACCGCGACCGGCAAACTGGACCGCCGGGCCCTCCCCGCGCCGAGCGACGACGCGACCGAGATGGTGCCACCGGCCGACGCCGCCGAACGCGCGGTCGCGGTGGTCTTCGCCGAGGTTCTGGGACTCGCCGAGATCTCGGTGACAGCGCCGTTCTTCGACCTGGGTGGCAACTCGCTGGCCGCGATGCGCGTCGTCGCCCGGATCGGCGAACAACTCGGCACCGACCTCGATGTCCGCGACCTCTTCCGCGCCCCGACGGTCCGCGACCTCGCGCGGACCCTGGCACGACGCCGAGTCGCCGGGCATCCCCTCGTCGCGCGTCCACGACCCGCCCGTATCCCGTTGTCGTATGCGCAGCAACGACTCTGGTTCATCAACCAGTTCGACGTGACATCCCCGATGTACAACATGCCCGTCGCCCTCGACATCCGCGGGTTCCTCGATGTCGAAGCGCTGCGTGCCGCGGTGGTCGCCGTGATGACCCGTCATGAGCCCCTGCGAACCGTCTACCCGCTCGGCGAGGACGGCGTGCCCGCGCAGCACATCCTCGATCCGGCGACGGCCGCGGACGAACTGCGCTGGGAGTCGGTCGGCACGCCCGCGGACGCGATGGCGTGGTGCACGGAGGGATTCGACGTGTCGACGCAACTGCCGCTGCGGGTGGTGATCTCGGCGGTATCGGCGGAGGGTACGACGCCGCCGGTGCATCGGGTCGTGCTGGTCCTGCACCACATCGCCGGCGATGCGGCGTCCCTGTCGATACTTGCGGCGGAGGTTCTCGGCGGATACCGCAGTGGCGGAGGCCCTTCGGGCGGGTCGATCGACGTCCCGGACATCGCATACGCCGATCACGCGCTCTGGCAGCGCGAGGTGCTCGGGGACTTCGACGACCCGATGTCGCCGATGGCCGCGCAGTACTCGTTCTGGGCCGAGACACTGGCCGGTGTTCCCGCTGCGCTGGAGCTGCCCGGCGACCGTCCGCGCCCGCCGGTCGCCGACCCGACCGGTGGCCGCCTACCCCTCGAACTGGGCGAGCCGCGCAGCGCGGCGGTCATGGCGACCGCACGCGCACATGGGATGACCCCGTTCATGGTCTGTCACGCCGCGTTCGTCCTCACCCTGGCGCGGGTGGCCGACGTGGACGACGTCAGCGTCGGCGCCGCCGTGTCGGGACGCGGTCACGCGGCCACGGCGGGACTCATCGGCATGTTCGTCAACACCGTCGTGCTCCGGACCCCGCTGCGGGCCGAGGACACGGTCGGGGATCTGCTCCATCGGGTCCGCGACGTCGATCTCGCGGCGTTCGCACACGCCGACATCCCGTTCGAGACGCTCGTCGAGCACCTCACGCCGGTTCGTTCCACCGCCCACGCGCCGCTCGTCCAGGTCATGATCAACTACCTCGCCGAGTCCTCGGGTGACACCCCGCTTCCGGGGCCGGGTTCCGGTACGGAGGCAGCGGGTTTCACCGTGGACGGTCTCGAGGTGGTGCCCGTCGAACCGGGGCCGCCGCCCGCCAAGGTCGATCTGACACTCGGTCTCGCGGAACGGCCGGTCGGCACCGGCGTCGAGCTGGTCGGCGAGTTCGATTATGCCGCAGCACTGTTCGATGTCGAGACGGTCGCGACGATACGCGACGTCTTCCTCCGCATGCTCGACGCGGTCACCGGCGATCTCGACACCGTCGTGGATCGTGTCCCGCTGGTCGCGGCCGACGCGACCGTTGCCGAGGATGGAGGGCCGGTGATCCTCGACAGCGCGAGCCGGGCGGTGCCGCCACGGGTGCCGGGCGAGCTGCACGAGCGCGGCGACGACGGTGCGCTGGCGCCGACCGGCCTACGAGCACGGTGGGTCGACGCGTCCACGACACGGCCCGAGATCCTGGGGCCGGTCGCGCGGCATCCCCGAATCGACGGTCGGCGAATCGATCTCGATGCGGTGGAGCGAGCGTTGGCCGAGATGACGGGCGTGGCCGCGGCCGCCGTCGTGAGTGCGCTGACAGCCGACGGCGTCGAGGTGGGTGCCTGGGTCGTTGCCGACGGCGACCTGGGCGTGCCCGAGCTCCGGCGTGCGCTGTCGCAGGTGCTGCCCGCGCATTGGGTTCCCACTGCGATCGGCGTCGTCGACGCGATCCCGGCCGGGGCGGACGGCCGACCGGGGCGCCGCGAGATCGCAGCACTTCTGGAAGGGGGCGGAACCGGGCATGACGATGCCGGATCCGCGGCGCCGACCGGACGATGGGAGGTGGCTGTCGCCGAGGCGATGGCGGAGATCACCGGGAACCCGGTGGTGGACGCGGACCAGGGCTTCTTCGATCTGGGCGGAACGTCGCTGTCCGCGGTGCGGCTGGTGTCGCTGTTGCGCAGGCGAACCGGTGTGCCCGTCGAGGTCGCATGGGTCTTCGCCGGACCGACGCCGCGCGATCTCGGCGCCCGGCTCGCCGCCCACGAGGACCCGGCCGCCACGGGCGCCCCGGGGGACCAGGTGGTCGTGCCGCTGCGAGCAGAAGGCGGTCGCGCCCCGGTCTTCTGTGTCCACCCGGCCGATGGTCTGGCGTGGCTGTTCGCCGGTCTCACACCGTATCTCGACGACCGGCCGGTCTTCGGTCTACAGGACCCCTTCGTCGTGGTCGGTGACACGGCCGACGCGTCGATCCGTGACCTCGCCAAGCGGTACGTGGCCGAGATCCGAAAGATCGTTCCGCAGGGCCCCTACCACCTCGTCGGCTGGTCCATCGGTGGCTTGATCGCCCAGGAGATGGCCGCCGAACTCCGTGCGCGGGGTGCGGAGGTCGGTTTCCTCGGGCTCCTCGACAGCTATCCCGCCGTCGGCGACGAACTCGAGATCGACGACGCGGCAGGGGTTTCGGAGGTGTCACCGGACGACACGCGGTCGACGGTCGCGGACCTGCTCGGTGGGTGGCAGGCCGTCATCGACGTCGACGCGGTGGCGACGTCGGACGATCCGGCTGCCGTGGCTGCCGCGATCCGCGAGCGGGTCACCGGACTCGGCCTGCTCGACGGCGATGCGTTCGACCGCATGCTGCAGCGGATGGCGACGTCGGCCCGGCGCACCGTCGACCACCGGCCCCGACCCTACGACGGTGACGCGATGCTCGTCGTCGCCGCGGCCGGAGACGCGGATCCGGACAGAACGTCCGGACGTTGGGCGCCATTCCTCGGTGGACGGATCACCCGGGTCGATGTCGACGCCGATCACCTCGGGATCGTCGGCAGTGACGCACTGGTCGAGATCGGACCGCGGATCGACGCCGCGATCACCGCGGCCGAGGCGCGAGCCGGCGACGGCCCCGCGGCTCCCTGATCCGAACAATCGCGGACCCACCGGACCCCGCCGGTCAGCCGGCCGGCAGATCAGCGAGTGCGTCGGGGAGATCGTCGCGATGGACGACGACGAGTCGCTGCGTCGCCCGGGTGAGGGCCACGTACAGGTCGCTGAGTCCCCGTGGTGACTGATCGATGACGGCGGCGGGCTCGACGACGATCGTGGTGTCGAACTCCAGGCCCTTGCAGCTCCGTACGGTGTAGACCCGGGGCGGCTCGCGGTCCTCCAGGGCGAATCGGTCCGGGGACAATGCCGCATCGACGACCTCGCGCAGGTGGTCGGGGACCACGACGGCGGTGAGGCCGTCGGGTTCGGCGAGCTCGACGGCCCGGCGGACGGCGTCGACGATGTCCGCCGGTGCGTCACTGTCCGCCCGAATGGCTACCGGCTCGATCCCGTTGCTGCGCAACGAGGTCGGTGCTTTCTCGCCGTTGCCGATCTCATCGAGGACGCGGGCGGCGTACTCCATGATCTCGCTGGGGGTCCGGTAGTTGACCGAGAGTTCCTTGAACTGCCAGCGTTTGGCGACATAGGGTTCCAGGACCTCGCCCCATGAGCGGGTGCCCGCCTCATCGGATGTCTGTGCGGTGTCGCCGATGATCGTCATCCACCGATTCGGGATGCGCCGCATCACCATTCGCCATGCCATCGCGGAAAGCTCCTGGGCCTCGTCGACGATGACGTGGCCGAAGGTCCAGGTGCGGTCGCCGTAGGCACGTTCGGCTGTCGTGGCGCGCCGGGTCTCGGTCTGGCGGGAGGCGAGTTGTTCGGCGTCGATCAGGTCGTAGGCCATCAGGATCTCGGGGTCGAGTTCGTCCTCGAGGTCTTGCGGTGCCGAGCCGGTCAGGATGTCCAGGGCATCCTGGGCCTCGGCGAGCTGGCGGCGCCACCGTGCGCGCTCGGCCCGCTCGGCGTCCTCGGTGCCGTACCCGATCAGCTCGGCCAACTCATCCAGCAGTGGCACGTCCGCAGGGGAGAAGTCCTCACCTGATGTCGTCGCCGGCCGCGACGGCCGGTGCAGCGCTGCGCGGTCGGCGTCCGACCAGCCCGGGGTGGCCTTGCGGATCGCGCGTTCGTCGCCGAGGAGGTCGCGCAGCAGTGCCTGCGGGGTGAGGGTCGGCCAGTAGCGCAGCAGCGCGGCACGGATGTCGGGATCGCGACTCATGTCGTCGCGGATGTCGGCGATGTCCGCGGGGCTGAGCAACTGCGAACCGTCGAGCAGGCTCGATCCGATCGTCGCCGCATGCCGGGCGGCGAGTTCGGCGAGTCCGGCCTTGAGGAAGGCGTTCTGCGACAGGTTGTGCGCGCGTCGCGTCGCGCGGGCTTTGGCGCGCGCGGCCTTGATCAGCGCCGAGTCGATCTCGACCCGGTAGCTGTCGAAGTCCACTGCTTCGGGTCGGGACGGCAGTGACTGCTGGGCGCGCACCGCTCGCTTGAGGACGTCGACCATCCGTAGGCCGCCCTTGACCGCCGCGGTCGTCCGCGGATCGTCGGTGCCCGCCCGCACACCGGGGAACAAGTCGCCGATGGTCGAGAGAAGCACGCCGGACTCGCCCAGCGAGGGGAGCACCTGACCGATGTAGTTCAGGAAGTCGTCATTGGGCCCGATGATGAGAATGCCGCTGCGGGAGAGGTTCTCACGATGGGTGTAGAGCAGGTAGGCCGCGCGGTGGAGCGCGACCGCGGTCTTGCCGGTACCGGGTCCGCCCTGGATGACGGTGACCCCGCGGTGCGTCGAGCGAATGATCAGGTCCTGCTCGCGCTGGATGGTCTCGACGATGTCGGTCATCTCACCGGTACGAGCCGCGTTGAGGGCTGCCACCAACGCCGATTCGTTGACGACGTCGCCGTGTCCGAAGTCGTCGAGCAGGGCGTCGCCGGCGGTCAGGGACTCGTCGCTGACACCGCGGACCTTGCGGCTACGGGTCCGGATGTGGCGTCGGCGTGCGACGTCCTCGGGGGCCGCAGGCGTCGCCAGATAGAACGGCCGGGCCAGGGGAGCGCGCCAATCGAGCAGGAGGGTGGCGTCGGTGGCGGTGGCGTCGAGCTCGCCGTCGTCGGCGAAACCGTCGTCGAGCACACCGATACGCCCGATGCGCCGGATCTCGCCGTCGTCGAGATCGAGGCGGCCGAAGTACAGATTGTGTTCGGCGGCATCGAATTTGGCGAGGTCTTCGTTGTACATCCGCTCGTACGACTCGCGTTCGGACAGTGCCTGTGGCGTGCCGCCGCGTTCGGACAGGGTCGACGACAACCGGCGCTGGGTGGTCCGCCGCATCCGATCGAGGCGGCCGTACACGCGGTCGAGGTGCCGCTGTTCCTCATCCACCCGGGGATCGGTGTCCGGCGAGAGGGCGGTCATCGATCGTGTCCGATCGACCGGGGTGAGCGGAGATCGTCGGACCGGGACAGGCCGGCGGCCCGCAATCGGGCGGTCACCGCCGGGGGATCGCCCGCCAGACGGGTACAGACGTCCGGCACCGGATCGGCGAGGGTCGCATCGTCGAGGCGTCGGGACAACCACGACAGAACGTCGGCCTGTGGGCCGAAGGGGATCGGGTCGCCGGTGACCGGGTCGGCGAGGACGCCGTGACGGGACACGTAGAGGTCGAACTCCGTGGGCAGGGGCGGCCGATCCTCGGGGAGGAAGGGGGTGGGCCGGCCATGGATCAGGGGGTGGTCGCGCGTATTCACTGTCTGTCGATGATAGTTCGGTTCGGTGGCGTCGAGCGCCTCGATGTGGTCGGGACCCAGCCATGCCGCGATGGTCGTGATCGATCGCTGACCTGCGAAGATCGGGGCGGCAGGTAGATAGCCGCGGGCCGCGACGTGTGCGGAATGGCCGACTGTGATGTTCGTGACGTGGACCGGTTGCAGACAGACGATGTCCGACGACCGCACATGTGCCAGCTTGCGGCGCAGGACGTGTGGGGCGGCGTTCGACCCGACCGCGACCACCAACCGGGAATCGGGAGAGGGAACGGACCCGAAGGCCGGATCACCCAGGATCACGTCCCGTAGTGCGACGTCTCTCAGCGCCACGGACGCGGGCACCCAGGGATAGTCGCCTGGCGGGTGCACCGCGTCCGTGGTCGTGAGATCGGTTGTGCTCAGGGTCGTGCTCGTATCTTCTGCTCGTGCGCGAGAGGATCCCGAGGGATCAGCGACGTGCCTTGCGCAGACGCTTGCGGCTCTGTTCTGCCGAGTCCTCGGCGGACGCGGCGAGCTGCCGTGCGGTCTCGGCGAGTTCGGCCGATCGAGCGCGGGCCACGTCGGCCAGCTCGGCGGACCGATCGCGCGCGACGTCGGCGAACTCCGGGGCGCGCTTGCGTGCGGTGTCGGCGAGTTCGGACGCGCGGTCGCGTGCCGAATCGGCGACCTTCGGAGCCTTCTTCCTCGCCTGCTTCTGTGCCTTCGCGGCCTGCTTCTGGGCCTTCTCGGCGCGCTTCTGCGCTTCCTTCACCAGCTTCGGACCACGCTTGCGCGCGGTGTCGGCGAGATCCGACGAGCGTGCGAGAGCCGTGTCGGCGAGTTCCGACGAGCGGGTGAGAGCCGCATCGGCCAGAACCGGGGCCCGGTCACGGATGCGGTCGGCGACGTCGGAGGCGGTGTCGGCGGCCTTCTCGGCGAACTCCAGCGAGCGCTTCTGGGCGGCTTCGGCGATCTCCGGAGCGTGTTCGCGGAACTTCGCCGCGGCATCGGCCGACCGCTCGGAGACGATCTCGGCGCCGTCGTGGGTGCGCTCGACGAGGTGCTCCCACGTCGACGACCCGGCGGCCGCGCCGATCGGCAGGGCCGCCGCAACCGCGGAGGCCTTTTGGCGTCCACGCCACGCGAGCGAGGGCTTGCCCTCGGTGTCGACAGCCGCCAGCAGAACTCCGCCGAGGAGGCCGACGTTCTTGATGAAGGCGTTGCGCTGGGCCTCCTTCTTGACCGGGTCCGCCTCGTTCCAGAAGTCGGTGCCGGCGGCCGTCGTGGGGATCAGCGTCCCGGCCAGGACGACCGACGCGAAGCGCGGGAACTTGCCGGTCGCGAGGAGGATGCCGCCGCCGATCTGGGCGGCCGCGTTGATCTGTACGAGCGTCTCGGTGTTCTCCGGGATCCGGCCGGCCACCTCCGGTGGGAGCGACGACCGGGCCTTGTCCACGACCGGTTCCGCGGATTGCGCAATCGGCTTGGGGCTCCGGATGGCGTCCACGCCGCTGGCGACGAACGCCGAGGCGAGGAGCGGACGGGCTATACGGCGGAGAATCATCGGTCACAACCTTCTTCAGTCGGGTTTGGCTATCGAGATCCGTCGGGTGGAGCGCGTTTCTGGCCCGTTCAACGCTACCCTCTCGCGACGAATCTGCAGGTTGCTCGGCGTGCCGTGATCAGATTGCGCGTGTGCGGGCGTCTCGGGTCACGACTCGCCGAACGATCCGAGGAACAGGTAACCGTCTGCGGCGAAGACCAAACACGCCGTGCTCACCAGCGGCGCTCACGCCACTCGGGCAGCGAGTCGCGCTCAGCACCCAGGGTGGTGTCGGTGCCGTGGCCCGGGTAGACCACGGTCGAGTCGTCGAACCGGTCGAACAGCTTCGTCGAGACGTCCTCGAGAAGGGTGTCGAAATCCTCCGGCTTCCAGGTCTTCCCGATCCCGCCCGGGAAGAGACAGTCGCCGGTGAACAGGTGGACGGTGCGCTCACCGTCGTCGCCCACGTCGGTGAGGGCCAGGGCGATCGAACCGGGGGTGTGACCGACCAGGTGGATGGCCTCGAACGAGAGGTCGCCGACCTCGATGACGTCACCGTCGTCGACGAGGCGGTCGGGAGTGACGGGCAGTTCGCCGGCGTCCAGGCGCCCGGCCGCGGTGGGCACCCCGGTGTGCTCGGCGACGGCGGCGAGGGCCTGCCAGTGGTCGAAGTGCTGATGGGTGGTGAAGATCAGCTTCGGCGTTCCCTCGACGGCCGACAGGACTCCGGTGATCGTGTCCGCGTCGTTGGCCGCGTCGATGATCAACTGATCGCCGGTGGCGCGCGAGGTCACCACGTAGACGTTGTTGTCCATCGGACCGACGGACAGCTTGACGATGGTGGCCGCCGCCAGCGTGCGGCGCTGCGGGGTCTTCGACTCGGAGAGGTCGCCGGTGTAGGTGTCGCTGATCGGTGTCGCTGGGGAGGTCATGTCGACAGGCTATGACAGCAGGCCGTCGGAATGTGACGGTCGTGACCATGGGAGTTCGCGTGGCGCGCGTATCCTGGATCATCGGTTCGGGGAATGACACGCGGGCGGCGAGACCGATCGCCCGGTCACCGAACTCCGAATCTTTCCGGGGCGAGCTCGCGATGACAATCTTGTCGGTGGCCGTCGGTACTGTGCCCGTGCGCCGGCCGTGCGCCCTGTGACTCGAGAATGTAAGGACTGCAGTGGTTGATCGCTTGATCGTCCGAGGTGCCCGCGAACACAACCTTCGCGGCATCGATGTCGACCTGCCCCGGGACAGCCTCATCGTGTTCACCGGGCTGTCCGGATCGGGCAAGTCGTCCCTCGCCTTCGACACGATCTTCGCGGAGGGACAGCGACGCTACGTCGAATCGCTGTCGGCCTACGCGAGGCAGTTCCTCGGGCAGATGGACAAGCCGGACGTGGACTTCATCGAGGGACTCTCGCCCGCGGTGTCCATCGATCAGAAGTCGACGAACCGCAACCCCCGGTCGACCGTCGGCACGATCACCGAGGTCTACGACTACCTCCGACTCCTGTACGCCCGCGCGGGCAAGGCGCACTGCCCGATCTGTGGCGAGCCCATCGCCAAGCAGACACCGCAGCAGATCGTCGATCAGGTCCTCGCGATGGAGGAGGGCACCCGCTTCCAGGTGCTCGCACCGGTCGTCCGCACTCGGAAGGGCGAGTTCGTCGACCTCTTCGCCGAACTCCAGACCCAGGGTTTTTCGCGCGCCCGCATCGACGGAGTCGTCCACCCGCTGACCGATCCGCCGAAGCTGAAGAAGCAGGAGAAGCACGACATCGAGGTGGTCGTCGACCGCCTGGTCGTCAAGACCAGCGCCAAGCAGCGTCTGACGGATTCGGTCGAGACCGGTCTGCGTCTGGCCGACGGCATCATCGTGCTCGATTTCGTCGACCTCGAGGAAGACGATCCGGAACGTGAGCGTCGGTTCTCGGAGCGGATGGCCTGCCCGAACGCACACCCGATCGCGATCGACGACCTCGAACCGCGCTCGTTCTCGTTCAACTCGCCCTACGGCGCGTGCCCCGAATGCGACGGCCTCGGCGTCCGCAAGGAGGTCGACGAGGAACTCGTCGTGCCCGACCCGGAGATGTCGCTCGCCGAGGGTGCCATCGCACCATGGTCCACCGGGCACAACGCCGACTACTTCCTTCGCCTGATGTCGGGGCTGGCCGACCAGATGAAGTTCGACATCAACACGCCATGGAAGAAACTGCCCATCAAGGCTCGGCGGGCACTGCTCAACGGCAGCGATCACCAGGTGCACGTCAAGTTCCGCAACCGGTACGGCCGCACCCGCTCGTACTACACCGAGTTCGAGGGTGTGCTCTCGTTCCTGGCGCGCCGCATGGACCAGACCGAGTCCGAGCAGATGAAGGAGCGCTACGAGGGCTACATGCGCGATGTGCCGTGTCCTGCCTGCCAGGGTGCGCGGTTGCGTCCGGAGATCCTCGCGGTGACCCTCGACCACCCGGAGTACGGACCCAAGTCGATCGCCGAGGTGTGTGCACTGTCGGTCGCCGACTGCGCCGACTTCCTCGACCAGCTGCGGCTCGACTCACGGCAGGCGGCCATCGCGGGCCGGGTCCTCAAAGAGGTCCAGGCCCGCATCCGCTTCCTGCTCGACGTCGGGCTCGAGTACCTGTCCCTGGAGCGCGCAGCGGGATCGTTGTCGGGCGGTGAGGCGCAGCGCATCCGTCTGGCCACCCAGATCGGGTCGGGCCTCGCGGGCGTCCTCTACGTCCTCGACGAGCCGTCGATCGGTCTGCATCAACGCGACAACCGTCGGCTCATCGACACGCTGACCCGTCTTCGGGACCTGGGCAACACGCTCATCGTCGTCGAACACGACGAGGACACCATCCGCGCCGCCGACTGGATCGTCGACATCGGTCCCCGCGCGGGTGAGCACGGTGGTCACGTCGTGCACAGCGGTAGCTACAAGGACCTGCTGAAGAACCGCAAGTCGCTGACCGGTGCGTACCTCGCCGGACGCGACACCCTGCCGGTGCCGGAGATCCGCAGGCCGATCGACCGCAAGCGGCAGCTGACCGTCGTCGGCGCACGGGAGCACAACCTGCGCGGCATCGACGTGTCGTTCCCGCTCGGTGTGATGACCGCGGTCACCGGCGTCTCGGGATCGGGCAAATCGACGCTCGTCAACGACATCCTCGCGACGGTGCTCGCCAACAAGCTCAACGGCGCGCGCCAGGTGCCCGGACGCCACACGCGCATCAAGGGCCTGGACAACCTGGACAAACTCGTCCAGGTCGACCAGTCACCGATCGGCCGCACCCCGCGGTCCAACCCGGCCACCTACACCGGCGTCTTCGACAAGATCCGCACCCTGTTCGCGGCGACCACCGAGGCCAAGGTGCGCGGCTACCAGCCGGGTCGCTTCTCGTTCAACGTCAAGGGCGGCCGCTGCGAGGCATGTACCGGCGAGGGCACGATCAAGATCGAGATGAACTTCCTGCCGGACGTCTACGTGCCGTGCGAGGTCTGCCACGGTGCGCGCTACAACCGGGAGACCCTCGAGGTCCACTACAAGGGCAAGACCATCTCCGAGGTCCTCGACATGCCGATCGAGGAGGCGGCCGACTTCTTCGAGCCCGTCAGCTCGATCCACCGCTACCTCAAGACCCTCGTCGACGTCGGCCTCGGTTACGTCCGGCTCGGGCAGCCGGCCCCGACCCTGTCCGGTGGTGAGGCGCAGCGCGTGAAGCTGGCGGCCGAGTTGCAGAAGCGGTCGATGGGCCGGACGGTCTACATCCTCGACGAGCCCACCACCGGCTTGCACTTCGAGGACATCAAGAAGCTGCTCACGGTGATCAACGGCCTGGTCGACAAGGGCAACACGGTCGTCGTGATCGAGCACAACCTCGATGTCATCAAGACCGCCGACTGGGTCATCGACATGGGACCCGAGGGCGGCGCAGGCGGCGGGACCGTCGTCGGCGAGGGCACCCCGGAAGACATCGCCGCGACCCCGGGCAGCCACACCGGCAAGTTCCTGGCCGAGATCGTCGACATCGACCAGGCGGTGGCGTCGGTCGGCTGACCGCAGACCGGTGGCGCGGAACGCGATTCGGGGGAGCGAGGTCGATCAGGACCCCATCGACTTGCGGATCTCCTCGAGGCGCTTCTTCGCGGCTTCGTCGCGCTTGCGCATCATCTCGTCGACGCTCTGTCCCTCAGGGCCGGCCTCCGCGAGCTCCTGGGAGCCGATCGCAGTCGTGATGCGGTTCTCGATCTTGTCGCGGACGAAGTCGAAGGTCGGGACCCCGCTGTCGGAGTAATTCGGATCGGGGAACGCTCCCGGCACCGGGCCGGTCGGCACGATCTCCGCATCGACGATCTCGTCGGACCGCCCGGGCTCATCGGCATTCGTCATGGGTCCAGGGTAGAGCCACCTACTTCCGGGGCGCGCGAACCGGACCGGTGTATTTCTCGCCCGGGCCCTCGCCGGGCTCGTCCGGGTATGCACTGGCCTCGCGGAACGCCAGCTGCAGACTCTTCAGGCCGTCACGGATCGGTGCCGCATGGATGCCGAGATCCGCTTTCGACGCGTCGACGATGCCGGCCAGGGCGGTGATCAGGGTGCGCGCCTCGGGCAGGTCGATGCGTTCCGCGGGTGTGCCCTCGGCAAGCCCGAGCTTCTCGGCCGCCGCACTCATCAGCAGAACGATGGACCGGGTGATGACCTCGATCGCCGGAATATCGCCCAGGTCACGGACGTTGTCGAGATCGGTGTCCGCCGGAGCTCCCGTTCCGGCGCCGCCGTCCGTCGCACCCTCCGGGGGTAACGGTGCAGGTGACGAATAGGAGTTCTCGGCCATGGCTGTTAGACTCCCATAGCACGACCGCCCTGGTATGCGCCGGGGTCGTAAGTGGAGTTCCGCTCCCACCGTTCGACGCGAGGTTCTCGCAGTTGCACGGTCCGGTTCACGCCGATCGTCGCAGATCGTCGCAGATCGCATCCCACGATGCTGAGCTGCATGTCGACGGCGACGTGTGTCAGTTCTGGCATGCGGAGAACGAACCGGTCGGTATCGGAGCCCCGCGGACATCAGTCCCGGGGCTTCATTGCTGAGGTGTCCCGCAGGTTCTCTTGCATACGTCCCTCGCCACGACGCGACGGTTACCACTGCAGGATTGAACAAGGAGGCCCCATCAGCACTGAGACCCGCATCAACGAGCGCATCCGCGTCCCTGAGGTCCGACTCGTCGGACCCAACTCGGAGCAGGTGGGCATCGTGCGTGTTGAAGATGCGCTTCGCTTGGCATACGAGGCCGACCTCGACCTGGTCGAGGTGGCTCCGGACGCCCGTCCGCCGGTCTGCAAGATCATGGACTACGGCAAGTTCAAGTACGAGGCAGCCCAGAAGCAGCGCGAATCGCGTCGTAATCAGCAGATGACCGTCATCAAGGAGCAGAAGCTCCGGCCCAAGATCGACGACCACGATTACGAGACCAAGAAGGGTCACGTCATCCGGTTCCTCGAGGCGGGTTCCAAGGTGAAGGTCACCATCATGTTCCGCGGCCGCGAACAGTCCCGTCCCGAGCTCGGCTACCGCCTGTTGCAGCGGCTGGGCAACGACGTCGCCGACTACGGCTTCGTCGAGACGTCGGCCAAGCAGGACGGTCGCAACATGACCATGGTCCTCGCCCCGCACAAGGGTGCGAAGACCCGCCAGAAGGCGCAAGAGAGCCGCGAACGTTCCGGTGGCCCGAAGGCCGCCCCAGAAGAGAACTGAGCGGACGAGAACTGAGTCGATCGGCCGGACGAGAGTCCGATCCGTTCCGGCCGAGATCAGACACGCGAACCCGGACACACACCGGACCTCGCCAGGTCCGGTGCCCGAGTTCGCCCGAGAGAAGGAAGAACATGCCGAAGAGCAAGACCCACAAGGGCACCGCGAAGCGCTTCAAGGTGACCGGCAGCGGGAAGATCGTGCGCCAGAAGGCCAACCGTCGCCACCTGCTCGAGCACAAGTCGTCCAAGCGCACTCGCCGTCTCGACGGCACCACCGTCGTCAGCGAGAACGACGCCCCGCGCATCAAGCGACTGCTCAACCGCTGACGCCAGCGACCCCAGACATCTGACAAGCAAAAGGATCTAACACATGGCACGCGTGAAAAGGGCCGTCAACGCCCAGAAGAAGCGTCGGTCCACCCTCGAGGCCTCCAAGGGCTACCGCGGACAGCGGTCGCGCCTGTACCGCAAGGCGAAGGAGCAGCAGCTCCACTCGCTGACCTACGCCTACCGCGACCGTCGCGCGCGCAAGGGTGAATTCCGCAAGCTGTGGATCTCGCGTATCAACGCCGCGGCCCGCGCCAACGACATCACCTACAACCGACTCATCCAGGGCCTCAAGGCCGCTGGTGTCGAGGTCGACCGCAAGGTTCTCGCGGACATCGCCGTCACCGATCCCGAGGCCTTCACCGGTCTCGTCGAGGTCGCCCGCAAGGCGCTGCCGGCCGACGTCAACGCCCCGGCTGCCTGATTGCACCCCAGCACCCACGACCCGCGAGTCGCGCGGACGAGTCTCCGATGACGGAGATCCTGTCCGAGCGATCCTCGCGGGTCGTGTCGTATGCGAAGCTGCATCGCTCCGCCGAGCGGCGCGAGCAGGGCCGATTCCTCGCCGAAGGGGCGAACGCCGTCGCGTCGGCGCTCGCCGTCGGACGGATCGAGGTGCTCCTGGTCGCCGAAGACGAGCAGCCACGCCACCGCGAACTGGTCGACGCCGCGACGGCGGCGGGCGTCCCGGTGTCGGTGATCACGGCCCGCGCCGCGTCGAAACTCGGTGAGACCTCTACGCCCGCAGGAATCTTCGCGATCTGCCCGCTCCTCGACGTGTCGCTCGAGGCAGTCCTCACCGAGGCGCCGCGGCTTCTCGCCATCGCCGTCGAGGCGCGTGAACCCGGAAACGCGGGCACGCTGATCCGGTGTGCGGATGCGATGGGCGCGGACGCCGTCGTCCTGCTCGGCGACGCCGTCGACCCGCACAACGGCAAGTGTGTCCGGGCGAGCGCGGGGAGCGTGTTCACGGTGCCCGTGGTGCGCGAGCGTTCCGTCGACGACGCGCTCGACGCCATCCGCGCCACCGGCATCACGCTGCTGGCGACGGCGGCCGACGGCGAGGTCGACCTGGACTCCGCGGCCGATGTGCTCTCCGGCCGGGTCGCCTGGCTGTTCGGCAACGAGGCACATGGGTTGCCGGCCGACGTGCAGCGTTCGGCGGACCACCGTGTGTCCATTCCGATCCGCGGACGCGCGGAGAGCCTGAATGTCGCTGCCGCGGCGGCCATCTGTCTGTACGAGAGCGCGCGTGTCCACGGCGCGGCGGGTCGAGTCTGACCGCTGTCCGAGTCGGCCGGTAGGGTCGGCGATCGTGTCAGAAACTGTGTCACCCGACTCCGCGCCCGAACCCGCACCCGCGACTCCCGACTCGCCGGCCGCGGCACCGCAGACGGTGCCCGCGCCCGATCCCGCGGTTGTGAACTCCCGCATCGCCTCGGCGATCGCCGCCGAACTCGGGGTGGGGGTCGGTCAGGTGCGTTCGGCCATCGAACTGCTCGACGGCGGGTCGACGGTCCCGTTCGTCGCCCGGTACCGCAAAGAGGCCACCGGCGGCCTCGACGACGCGCAACTCCGCACGCTCGACGAGCGTCTCGGCTACCTGCGCGACCTCGAGGCCCGTCGCCAGGCGGTCCGCGAATCGATCGCCGCGCAGGGCAAGCTCGACGCCGCCCTCGACGCACGCATCCTCGAAGCCGACACCAAGGCCCGCCTCGAGGACATCTACCTCCCGTACAAGCCCAAGCGCCGCACCAAGGCCCAGATCGCGCGCGAGGCCGGGCACGAGCCCGTGGCCGATGCGCTGCTCTCGGACCCGACGACGGATCCGTCGACGTTCACCGCCGAACAACTCGACGGTGCCCGCGCGATCGCCGTGGAGCGGTTCGCCGAAGACGCCGACCTGGTCGGCGAACTCCGCGAGCTGATGTGGCAGACGGGCGTGCTGCGCACTGCGGTTCGCGAGGGCAAAGAGTCGGCCGGCGCCAAGTTCGCTGACTACTTCGAGTTCTCCGAGCCGTTCACCTCGTTGCCGTCGCACCGGGTCCTGGCCGTGCTGCGCGGTGAGCGCGAGGAGATCCTCTCGGTCACCCTCGACGCCGACCCGGAAGCGGCTGAGCGACCTGCCGGCCCCGGCCCGTACGAACAGCGGATCGCCGCCCGTTTCGGCATCGCCGATCAGGGCCGCCCCGCCGACCGCTGGCTCACCGACACGGTGCGCTGGGCGTGGCGCACCAAGCTCTTCGTCGGGCTGTCGCTCGACGTCCGGATGCGGCTGCGTCAGGCCGCGGAGGCCGACGCGGTCGCGGTGTTCGCCACGAACCTCAAGGACCTCCTACTGGCGGCGCCCGCCGGGTCCCGAACGACGATGGGCCTCGATCCCGGTCTGCGCACCGGCGTGAAGGTCGCGGTGGTGAACGCGACCGGCAGGGTCGTCGACCACGCGACGATCTATCCGCACGAGCCGCGACGGGACAAGTCCGGCGCGCTGGCCGTGCTGGGCGCACTCGTCGAGAAGCACGGTGTCGAACTCATCGCGATCGGCAACGGCACCGCCTCGCGGGAGACCGACGCGCTCGCCGGTGAACTCCTGTCCGCGATCAAGGAGGCCGGCAAGAAGCCGCCGACGAGCGTCGTCGTGTCCGAGGCGGGTGCCTCGGTGTACTCCGCATCGGCCTACGCGTCGAAGGAGCTGCCCGACCTCGACGTCTCCATCCGCGGCGCGGTCTCGATCGCCCGCCGTCTGCAGGATCCGCTCGCGGAACTCGTGAAGATCGACCCGAAGTCCATCGGGGTCGGCCAGTACCAGCACGACATCTCCGAGACCCTGCTCGCGCGGTCGCTCGGCGCGGTCGTCGAAGACGCGGTGAACGCGGTCGGTGTGGACGTGAACACGGCCTCGGTGCCCCTGCTGTCCCGGGTGTCCGGCATCACCGCGGGACTCGCGGAATCGATTGTCGCGCATCGTGACACCAATGGTGCGTTCCGGGACCGCAAGCAGATCACCGCGGTGCCCCGGCTCGGACCCAAGGCGTTCGAACAGTGCGCAGGCTTCCTGCGCATCGCCGATGGCGACAACCCGCTGGATGCGTCGAGCGTGCACCCCGAGGCGTATCCGGTCGTCACCCGCATCATCGAGAAGGTGGGCACGGATGTCCGGTCGCTGATCGGTGACACCCCGACCCTCACCAAGCTGCGTCCCGAGGAGTTCGTCGACGAGACCTTCGGTCGTCCGACCGTCGTCGACATCATCGCCGAACTCGACAAGCCAGGACGTGACCCGCGTCCCGAGTTCAAGACCGCGACGTTCGCCACCGGCATCGAGAAGGTCTCCGACCTGACGCCGGGCATGGTCCTCGAGGGTCAGGTCACCAATGTGGCCGCCTTCGGTGCGTTCGTCGACGTGGGTGTGCACCAGGACGGGCTCGTCCATGTCTCGGCGATGGCGCATCGCTTCGTCTCCGATCCCCACGAGGTCGTCAAGTCCGGTGACATCGTGAAGGTGAAGGTCATGGACGTGGATGTGGAGCGCAAGCGCATCGGGCTCTCGTTGCGGCTCGACGATGAGCCGG
Organism: Gordonia terrae; assembly: GCF_001698225.1. Lineage (NCBI taxonomy): Bacteria > Bacillati > Actinomycetota > Actinomycetes > Mycobacteriales > Gordoniaceae > Gordonia > Gordonia terrae. The sequence goes on along the minus strand of NZ_CP016594.1, from coordinate 3,199,280 downwards.
GCTCCGACGGCAAGCCTGCTCGCGCACCCCGTGGGCAGGGACGTGACGATGGTCCGCGTGGTGGTCAGCCGCGCCGGAACGACCAGCGCGGCGGTACTCGCGGCGCCCCCCAGGGCCAGGGCGCCCGGGGGAGCCAGGGCAACCGGGGCGGGAACCGCAACGATCGCCGGCCGGCGCCCAGCGGGGCGATGGCCGACGCGCTCAAGCGGGCCGGTTTCGGCAAGTAGAGTCCTGGGCCGGCGGTCCGGTCAGCACGGACCGGGCCGCCGCGGTCGACGCTGCCGGGCTCCGAGCGTCCCGGAGCGGTTGGTCGGCACGGGGATTGCTGACCCCGGCCGAGTAGTTTTGCTCAGGCCCGCCCGGCGACGGCGGCCGAGACTGACGCCATGCTCAGCACCGAATCAGGCCGACCGGCCGGAATACGCTCGGTTCCGACGGGTCTGCCCACTCCCCGCGAACTCGACGCCCTCACCGGACACCGGGACCGCGTCATCGACCTCATCCGCATCGTGTCCCTCGTCGTTGTCGTCGCCGGTCACTCGATCATGCTCACCGTCGAGGTCGCCGACGGCTCGATCGAGCTGGGCAACACACTCGGCGAGGTACCCGCGCTGCAACCGGCGACCTGGCTGCTGCAGGTGCTGCCGCTGTTCTTCTTCGCCGGCGCAGCCGCGGCGACCCGCGGCTGGACCTCGCGCGGCGAGGGCGACACCCCGACGGCGGGGCAGTGGCTCCTCGCGCGGACTCAGCGGCTGCTGCGTCCGGTCTTCTGGTACCTCGGTGCGGTCGTGGCCGTCTACGCCGTCCTGTCCCGTATCGGTGCCGTGGCCACGGCCGACGTCGTCGCGCGCCTCGGGGTGCAGCTCCTGTGGTTCCTGGGCGCCTACCTGCTGGTCCTGGCCGTGGTCCCGTTCCTGCAGCGGCTCTCCTCCGCCGGTGGTGTGGCGGTCGCGCTGGGCGTGTGTTGGGGGAGTACCGCATTGGTCGACGCCGTCCGGCTCGCGGACGGACCCGCTGCGCTGGGCTATCTGAACTTCCTCACCGTGTGGACGATCCCCGCTGTTCTCGGGATCGCCTACGCCAAGAGGATCCTGCGGCCCGGGATCGCCCTCATGGTGGCCGTCGGCGGGCTCGCCGTCGACGCCGCCCTCGTCTCGTGGGGACCCTATGAGGTCTCGCTCGTCACCGTGCCGGGTCAGCAGCTGTCGAACATGAGCCCGCCGAGCCTGCTGCTCGCCGGCCACGCGATCGTGCTGTGCGCGGGCGCGATCGCCGTGCGCCGGTTCCTCGCGGTCCTCGCCGACCGTCCGATGGTCTGGTGGTGGGTGGTGCTGGGCAACCGCGGCGCGATGACCCTCTACCTCTGGCATCTGCCGGTGCTCGCCGCGATCGTCGGAACGTGCGCCGCGCTGGGTGTCGACCGCGCCGACGTCCACTCGGCGTCGTTCCCGGTGATCGTCGGGGCGCAGACCGTGCTGCTGCTCGCGGTCATGGTCCCGGTGGTCGCAGTGCTGTCTCCGCTCGAGAACCGGTCCCTCCCGTGGTGGGACGAACCGATCGCCCGGCGCAGCGGGCCGGTGCGGAGCGCGGCCCTGCTTACGGTGCTGGCCGGCCTCGGCGTGGCGATCCTGATGCTCGCGCGTGGCGGTCTGACCGGGGACGGCGTGTGGTGGCTGGTCCTGGGCCTCGCGTGTGCCATCGGCGCCCGTCGGCTGGCGGTTCCCGCCGGTCGCCGGACCGCGGCGGGATCGCCTCCTGGAGACGACGCCTCCCTGCAGGTCAGCGCCCCGCGGTAGTCGTCTACCCTCGACGGGAGTCATCGTCGGCACCCGAGGCGCCCGTCGGCCCCGCTGGGTCGGCGTGCACACCGCGACGACGATGCCGACCATCCACCGATCGACGCATGAGGAGCACGCCCACCGTGGCCACTTCCGCCGACGCAACGGCATTCCCGGGACCCGACGACCTCGAGGCGGCCGCCTCGGCGGCGATCGCGGCGTTCGAGGCGGCGGCCGACCTCGATCAGCTCGCGGCGGCCAAGTCGGCGCACCTCGGCGATCGTTCGCCGATCGCGCTCGCCCGACGCGCGCTGGGCTCCATCCCCAAGGATCAGCGCTCCGAGGCGGGCAAGCTGGTGAATCAGGTCCGCGGCCGGGTGTCGGCGGCATTGGAGGCGCGGACCGCCGTCCTCGACGCCGAGCGCGACGCGGCGGTGCTCGTCGCCGAATCCATCGACGTGACGTTGCCGAGCGGCCGACGTCCGGTGGGTGCACGCCATCCCATCACCGTGATCGCCGAGCAGGTGGCCGACGTGTTCGTCGGCATGGGCTGGGAGATCGCGGAGGGCCCGGAGGTCGAGACCGAGCATCACAACTTCGACGCGCTGAACTTCCTCCCCGATCACCCCGCACGGTCCATGCAGGACACCTTCTACATCGCACCCGAGGGGTCCCGGCAGGTCCTGCGGACGCACACCTCACCGGTGCAGGTCCGCTCCATGCTGAGCCGCGACCTGCCCATCTACGTCGCGTGCCCCGGCCGTACGTTCCGTACCGACGAACTCGACGCGACCCATACCCCGGTGTTCCATCAGATCGAGGGCCTCGCCGTCGACAAGGGACTCACGCTCGCCAACCTGCGCGGCACCCTCGAGACCTTCGCCCGTGCGCTCTTCGGGCCGGAGACGACGACCCGCATGCGGGCGAGCTACTTCCCGTTCACCGAACCCTCCGCCGAGGTCGACGTGTGGTTCCCCGCCAAGAAGGGCGGGCCGGGCTGGGTGGAGTGGGGCGGTTGCGGCATGGTCAACCCGAATGTGTTGCGCGCCAGCGGTATCGACCCGGACGTCTACTCGGGATTTGCGTTCGGCATGGGTCTGGAACGGACCCTGCAGTTCCGCAACGACATCTCCGACATGCGCGACATGGTCGAGGGTGACATCCGCTTCACCCTCCCGTTCGGTCCGGCCGCCTGACCTCGTCCGGCCCGGACCGACCCCGCCGACTTCTCACGACGCGACGAAAGTAGTTGATACACAGTGCGTGCACCACAGTCCTGGTACACCGAGGCCCTCCGCGCCGGCGACCCGCAGTGGTCGGCCACGACCGAGGAGATCGACGCCGGTTTCGTCCGCGTGGGTTTCGAGATCGAGGACATCGAGCAGTTCCCGGAGATCACCGGCCCGCTTGTGATCGGTCGCGTCGAGACCATCGAGGAACTCACCGAGTTCAAGAAGCCGATCCGGTTCTGCACGGTCGCGGTCGGTGAGGCCGAGCCGCGCGGAATCGTCTGCGGTGCACGCAACTTCGCCGAGGGTGATCTGATCGTCGCGGCCCTGCCCGGCGTCGTGCTCCCCGGTCCGTTCGAGATCGCCTCGCGCAAGACCTATGGACGCGTTTCCGACGGCATGATCTGTTCGGTCTCCGAGCTGGGGATCGGTACCGATCACAGCGGCATCCTCGTCCTCGCGCCCGGAACCGCCGAGCCCGGTGCCGACGCCCGCGAGGTGCTCGGACTCGACGACGCGGCCATCGACGTGAACGTGACGCCGGACCGCGGTTACGCGTTCTCGGTGCGCGGACTCGGGCGCGAACTCGCCGGCAGCTTCGGGGTTCCGTTCGTCGATCCGGGATTGCGATCGGCGGACCTGCCGGACGACGGTTCGGTCCCGGCGTGGCCCGTCGCCATCGACGAGAACTCCGGCGCCACGCGCTACACCGCGCGGGTGATCACCGGCGTCGACCCCACGGCCATCTCGCCGTGGTGGATGCAGAAGCGGCTCATGGTCGCGGGGATCCGCCCGATCTCGGCGATCGTCGACATCACCAACTACGTGATGATCGAGCTCGGGCAGCCACTGCACGCCTTCGACGCCGACCGGATCACGGGCACCGTCTCCGTCCGTTCGGCACAACCGGGGGAGAAGCTCACCACCCTCGACGACACCGTGCGCGTCCTCGACCCCGAGGATGTGCTGATCACCGATGACACCGGGCCGATCGCCCTGGCCGGCGTCATGGGCGGCGCGAGCACCGAGGTGGGGCCGGAGACCACCACCGTGCTGCTGGAGTCGGCGACGTTCGACCCGGTTCGTGTCTTCCGCACCGCGAAGCGCCACAAGCTGACATCGGAGGCCAGCAAGAGATTCGAGCGGGTCGTCGACCCTGAGATCACCGCGGTGGCCTCCGACCGTGCGGCCGGACTGATCGTCGAGATCGCCGGCGGTACCGTCGCATCCCCGCTGTCGGAGACGCACGTCCAGACCCCGATCCGGTCGACGATCTCGATCCCGGCCGACGAACCCGATCGCGTCGCGGGTATCGGGTATCCGCCCGGCACCACCCTGACCAGGCTGACCGAGGTCGGCTGCGTGGTGACCGGAACCGACGAGCTCGACGTGTTCCCGCCCTCGTGGCGCCCCGACCTCCGGCAGCGCGCCGACCTCGTGGAGGAGGTCCTCCGGCTCGAAGGCCTCGAGGACATCCCCGCGGTGGTGCCCCGGGCGCCGGGCGGCACCGGGCTCACCCCGGTTCAACGTCGTCGACGCAGCGTCGGCCGCACTTTGGCGCTCGACGGCTACGTCGAGGTCCTGCCGTACCCGTTCATGCCGTCCGGCGTCTTCGACCTGTGGGACCTCCCGGCCGACGACGAACGCCGACGCACCGTCAAGGTCCTCAACCCGCTCGAGTCCGACCGTCCCGAACTGAACACCACTCTGCTTCCGGGCCTCCTGGAGATGGCGGCGCGCAACATCGCCCGCGGACAGCGTGACCTGTCGCTGTTCACCATCGGACAGGTCGTCATCGCCGGTGATCACGTGGCCGCTGTCGACGCGCTCGATGTGACGCGTCGCCCGACCGACGAGGAGATCGCCGCACTCGACGCCTCACTGCCGCATCAGCCGCTGCACGTCGGCGTCGTGCTCACCGGATTGCGCGATCCCGCCGGGCCCTGGGGGCCGGGACGCGCTGCCGATCACCTCGACGCCTTCGAGGCGGCCCGCACGATCGGCCGGGCGGCGGGGGTGACCGTCGAGCTCACCGCCGACGATCACCGGCCGTGGCATCCGGGCCGCTGTGCGCGGCTCACGGTCGACGGCCGCACGGTCGGTTACGCGGGCGAGCTGCATCCGGCTGTGCTGGAGCGGGCGCACCTGCCCAAGCGGACCTGCGCCGTGGAGATCGACATCGATGCGCTTCCCCTGGACCAGCGACTCCCGGCGCCGTCGGTGTCGGTGTTCCCGGCTGTCCTGCAGGACGTCAACGTCGTGGTCGGCGGTGAGGTCCCGGCCGCGGACGTCCAGGCCGCACTCCGCGACGGAGCCGGCGACCTGCTCGAGGACATCGCATTGTTCGACGTCTTCACCGGGGAGCAGGTCGGCGCGGGCAACAAGTCGCTCACGTTCTCGCTGCGGTTCCGCGCGGCCGATCGGACTCTCACCGAAGACGAGGCCAACGAGGCGAAGCTGGCCGCCGTCGACGCCGCGGCCTCCCGGGTGGGTGCCCGTCTGCGCTGACCCGGTCCCAGCGCGGGAACCACCCCGCCGTGAATTGATTTGCATCCTGCTGCATAATGATCAACATGGCTTCGACGAGCTCAACCAGCGGTGTGAAGGTGGCGGTGGCCGGTGCGAGCGGCTACGCGGGTGGCGAGATCCTCCGACTGTTGTGCGGGCACCCCCGCCTGCGATCGGGTGACCTCGAGATCGGTGCGCTCACCGCCGGCGGCAATGCCGGCACGCCCCTGGGGACCCATCACCCGCACCTGTTGCCGTTGGCCGATCGGGTGCTGGAGGACACGACCCCGGAAATCCTCGCCGGACACGACGTCGTCTTCCTGGGCTTGCCGCACGGTGCGTCGGCGGTGATCGCCGACGCGCTGCCGCCGACCACACTCATCATCGACTGCGGTGCGGACTTCCGGTTGCGGGACGCAGGCGAGTGGACCGCCTACTACGGCGGCGATCATGCCGGGACGTGGCCCTATGGTCTGCCCGAGCTGCCCGGCAATCGGGAGGTCCTCAAGGATGCGAGCCGGATCGCGGTACCCGGCTGCTACCCGACGGTGTCGATCCTGTCGTTGCTGCCGGCCATCGCGGCCGGGATCGCGGACCCGCACGTCACGGTGGTCGCCGTGAGCGGCGCCTCGGGTGCCGGCAGGTCTCCGAAGGTCGATCTGCTGGCCTCGGAGGTCATCGGGTCCGCGCGCGCGTACGGAGTCGGCGGCGTCCATCGGCACACGCCGGAGATCTCCCAGGCCCTCTCGGCTGCGGCCGAGCAGCCGGTGACGGTCTCGTTCACGCCGATCCTGGCGCCGATGGCGCGGGGCATCCTCGCCACGTGCACCGCGCGGACCGGTGCAACGGCCGCCGAGGCACGCGCGGTGTATGAGAAGGCTTATGCCGACGAGGAATTCGTGCACGTGCTGCCGGAGGGCAGACTGCCCGCGACCGGATCGGTCATCGGGTCGAACGCCGTGCAGCTCGGCGTCACCGTCGACGAACGCGCCGGGACCCTCGTGGTCGTCGGTGCGGTGGACAACCTCACCAAGGGGACCGGCGGCGCCGCGGTCCAATCGATGAACCTGGCGCTGGGCTGGACCGAGAACGAGGGACTGAGCACCGTGGGAGTGGCACCGTGACCGGAACCGGACAGACCGACAGCGCGGGAACAGAGCAGGATCGGATCGAAGGTGGTGCGCCCGGCGATCACCCGCGGCTCGTGCGGGGCCAGGGTGTCACGGCGCCCCTCGGCTTCCGAGCTGCCGGCATGGCCGCCGGGATCAAGGTCTCCGGCGCCCCCGATCTCGCTCTGGTCTTCAACGAGGGGCCCGACTACGCCGCTGCCGGCGTCTTCACCCGCAACCAGGTGAAGGCCGCGCCCGTGCTGTGGTCGCAGCAGGTCCTCACCACCGGCCGGCTGCGCACTGTCATCCTGAATTCCGGTGGTGCGAATGCCTGTACGGGCCCGGGCGGGTTCCAGGACACCCACCGGACCGCGGAGGCGGTGGCCGACGCGCTCAGCAACTGGGGGACGAGTACCGGCGCGGTCGAGGTCGCGGTCTGCTCGACCGGCCTGATCGGCGATCGACTGCCGATGGACAAGGTCCTGGCGGGGGTCACCGAGATCGTCCAGGACATGGGTGGCGGTCTGTCCGGCGGGACGGATGCCGCGCACGCGATCATGACCACCGACACCGTCCCCAAACAGGCTGCGCTGCATCACCCGCAGGGGTGGAACGTCGGCGGCATGGGTAAGGGCGCGGGGATGCTCGCGCCGTCGCTGGCCACCATGCTGGTGGTCCTCACGACCGACGCCAGTGCGACCGCCGAACAACTCGACACCGCCTTGCGCAGGGCGACGGCACGCACGTTCGACCGGTTGGACATCGACGGCTCGTGTTCGACGAACGACACGGTGCTGCTGCTGAGTTCGGGCGCCAGCCAGATCCCGGTCGACCAGACCGACCTGGACGACGCGGTCTTCGCCGTCTGCGACGATCTCGCCGCGCAGATGATGGCCGACGCGGAGGGCGTCACGAAGCGGGTCGTCATCACGGTCTCCGGTGCACACACCGAGGACGATGCGCTGACGGTCGCCCGGGCCGTCGCACGCGACTCGCTCGTCAAGACCGCCCTGTTCGGTTCGGATCCGAACTGGGGTCGGGTACTGGCCGCGGTCGGTGCGACGCCGGTCACCATCGACCCTGATCGCATCGCGGTGTCGTTCAACGGCAGTCCGGTGTGCGAGAACGGGTTCGGCGTCGAAGGCGCACGGGACGTGGACTTGTCGGGCACCGACATCGCCGTCGTCGTCGACCTGAAGCTGGGAGAGTCCGCGGCGAGCGTCCGGACCACCGACCTCTCGCACGCGTACGTCGAAGAGAACTCGGCGTACTCGTCATGAGCGAGACGACATCGGGAGTCCACCCGATCGACCCCGCCGCAGGTCTCGCGAAGGCGAAGGTCCTCGCCGAGGCGCTGCCCGCGCTGCAACGACTCGCGGGCGCGACCGTCGTCGTCAAGTACGGCGGCAACGCCATGGTCGACGACGAGTTGAAGAAGGCGTTCGCCGCGGACATGGTCTTCCTGCGCGCATGTGGGATGCATCCCGTGGTGGTTCACGGTGGCGGGCCGCAGATCTCGGCGATGCTGAAGCGGCTCGGTCTGCAGGGGGAGTTCAAGGGCGGATTCCGCGTGACCACCCCCGAAGTGATGGACGTGGCCCGGATGGTGCTGTTCGGACAGGTCGGGCGCGAACTCGTCGGGTTGATCAACTCGCACGGCCCGTACGCCGTCGGCATCACCGGCGAGGACGCGCACCTGTTCACCGCTTCGCGGCGGACGGTGCTCGTCGAGGGGGTTCCGACCGACATCGGCCTCGTCGGCGACATCGCGTCGGTCAACACCTCGGCGGTTCTGGATCTGGTCGCCGCCGGCCGTATCCCGGTCGTCTCCACGATCGCCCCGGACCGCGACGGCGTGGTCCACAACATCAACGCCGACACCGCCGCCGGGGCGCTGGCCGAGGCGCTCGGTGCGTCCCGACTGGTGATGCTCACCGACGTCGAGGGTCTGTACACGAACTGGCCCGATCGCGGATCCCTGGTGTCCCGGATCGACACCGACACACTGACCGGACTGCTGCCGTCACTCGACTCGGGCATGGTCCCCAAGATGGAGGCCTGTCTGCGCGCGGTCACCGGTGGCGTCGACCGTGCCCACGTGATCGACGGCCGCGTGGCACATTCCGTGCTCGCCGAACTGCTGACCGAGAGTTCGACGGGCACCACCGTCGTCGTACCGGAGGAGGAATCATGACCGCGCCACTGCAACAGCGCTGGGCACAGTCGCTGATGAACAACTACGGCACACCGGCGATCGCCCTCGTCGGCGGATCGGGCGCCCACGTGACCGACGCCGACGGCAAGCGCTACCTCGACCTCCTCGGCGGGATCGCGGTCAACGCACTCGGCCATGCGCACCCGGCGATCGTCGAGGCGGTGACCACCCAGCTCCAGACGCTCGGGCACGTGTCGAACCTGTACATCGCCCCGCCGGTCGTCGAACTCGCCGAGAAGTTGCTCGACCGTTTCGGCCACCCGGGCCGCGCTTTCTTCTGCAACTCCGGGACCGAGGCCAACGAGGCGGCCTTCAAGCTCGCCCGGCGGACCGGGCGGCCGGAGATCGTCGCCGCGGAGAAGGCCTTCCACGGCCGCACGATGGGTGCGCTCGCCATGACCGGTCAGCCGGCGAAACGGGAGCCGTTCGAGCCGATGCCCGCCGGCGTCCGCTTCGTCCCCTACGGGGACATCGACGCTCTCGACGCGGTGGTCTCCGACCGCACAGCGGCGGTCATCCTCGAACCGATCCTCGGTGAGGCGGGCGTCATCGTGCCGCCCGCGGACTATCTGGCCGCGGCTCGCCGGATCACCGAAGAGCGTGGCGCGCTGTTGATCCTGGACGAGGTCCAGACGGGGGTGGCCCGGACCGGCACCTTCTTCGCCCACCAGCAGGTCGGGATCGTCCCCGACGTGATGACCCTGGCCAAGGGACTGGGCGGGGGACTGCCGATCGGGGCGTGCATCGCCACCGGCCGCGCGGCCGACCTGTTCGAACCGGGCCAGCACGGCACCACCTTCGGCGGCAATCCCGTCAGTGCCGCAGCCGCGCTCGCCGTACTGCGCGTCATCGACTCCGAGGGTCTCGTCGACTCCGTTGCGGCGGTGGGCAAGTCGATCGCTGCCGGCATCGAGGACCTGCAGCACCCGCTGGTCTCCCATGTCCGGGGCGCCGGTCTGTTGCTCGGCGTGGTGCTGACCCAGCCGTTGTCGCAGCGCGTCGAGGCCGCGGCCCGGGATGCGGGGTTCCTCATCAACGCGCCCGCACCCGACGTCCTACGGCTGGCGCCGCCGCTGATCCTCACCGAAGAGGAGGGCCAGAGCTTCGTGGCTGCTTTGCCGGGACTGCTCGACACCGCCGCCACATCGACCGAGGGAGACAAGGCATGACCCGACATTTCCTGCGTGACGACGACCTGTCCCCGGCCGAACAGGCCGAGGTGCTCGCCCTCGCCGCCGAGGTCAAGGCGAAGCCGTTCGACTTCCGACCGCTGGAGGGACCTCGCGGAGTCGGCGTCATCTTCGACAAGAACTCGACCCGCACCCGCTTCTCCTTCGAGGTCGGCATCGCCCAACTCGGCGGGCACGCCGTCGTGGTCGACGGCCGCACCACGCAGCTCGGGCGCGAGGAGACGCTGGAGGACACCGGGCTCGTGCTGTCCCGGTTCGTCGACGCGATCGTGTGGCGCACCTTCGGCCAGGATCGACTCGATGCGCTGTCGTCGGCCGCCACGGTCCCGGTCGTCAACGCCCTCTCCGATGAGTTCCACCCGTGCCAGGTGCTCGCCGACCTGCAGACGATCATCGAGCACAAGGGTTCTCCCGCCGGCCTCACGATGACCTACCTGGGTGACGGCGCCAACAACATGGCGCACTCGCTCGCCCTGGGCGGTGTCACCGCCGGGATGCACGTTCGGATCAGTGCACCGGACGGCTTCCAGCCGGATCCCGGCGTCATCGCCGACACCGAGCGCCGCGCGGCGCAGACGGGTGGTTCGGTGGAGCTCGTCGGCGATCCCGTCGCCGCGTCCACCGGTGCCGATGTCCTGGTGACCGACACCTGGGTCTCGATGGGGCACGAGGACGACGGCAAGGACCGCACCGCGCCGTTCCGTCCGTACCAGATCAACGACGCGCTGCTCGCGCACGCCGCCGACGACGCGATCGTGCTGCACTGCCTGCCGGCACATCGCGGCGACGAGATCACCGCATCGGTCATCGACGGGCCGCGCAGCGTCGTGTTCGACGAGGCGGAGAACCGCCTGCACGCGCAGAAGGCCCTGCTGATCTGGCTGCTGGAGCACCAGTGACTCGCGAATCGCAGTGAGCAGGAGTTCGTCATGACCGGGAATCCACGATGACCGCCGGGGCCGAACCCTCGGAGAGCCGGCTGGCCGCCACCCGGGCGGGACGCCATGCGCGGATCATCGAGATCCTGTCCACGCATCAGGTCCGCAGCCAGTCCGAACTGCAGCGGCTGCTCGCCGAGGAGGGCGTCGACGCCACGCAGGCCACCCTGTCGCGCGACCTCGACGAGCTCGGCGCGGTGAAGCTGCGCGCGGCAGACGGCGGGGCTGGCGTGTACGTCGTTCCCGAGGACGGTTCGCCCGTCCGCGGCGTGTCCGGCGGTACCGACCGACTCGGCAGGCTGGTCTCCGACCTCCTGGTGTCGACCGACAGCAGCGGCAACCTCGCGGTGCTGCGCACGCCTCCGGGCGCCGCGCACTACCTCGCGGCCGCCCTCGACCGGGCACGCCTGCCCGACGTCGTCGGGACGATCGCCGGGGACGACACGATCTTCGTGGTGGCTCGCGAACCGCTCGACGGCGCCGGGCTCGCGCGGCGGATCGAGGGACTCGTGTAGCCGCGGCCGGACCTGAACCGAACCAGCCGACCAGCACAGAACAGACAGACCACACCAAACGAACAGCCGCGACACCGCCAATCGGTACCCGGACGGTGTCGCCGGAACACCGGGGCCGATGATGGACTCGGTCAACGCGCAGAACAGGAGCTTCACCTCATGGCAGAACGTGTCGTACTCGCATACTCGGGCGGCCTGGACACCTCGGTCGCGATCAGCTGGATCCAGAAGGAGACCGGCAAAGAGGTCGTCGCCGTGGCCCTGGACCTCGGTCAGGGCGGCGAGGACATGGAGGTCATCCGGCAGCGCGCACTGGACTGCGGCGCGGTCGAGGCCGTCGTGGTCGACGCCCGCGACGAGTTCGCCGATGAGTACTGCCTCGGCGCGATCACCTCGAACGCGCTCTACATGGACCGGTACCCGCTCGTCTCGGCACTGTCCCGGCCGCTGATCGCCAAGCACCTCGTCACCGCGGCCCGCGACCATGGCGGCACCGTTGTGGCCCACGGATGCACCGGCAAGGGCAACGACCAGGTCCGCTTCGAGGTTGGGTTCGCCACTCTCGCACCGGATCTGCAGGTACTCGCCCCGGTCCGCGACTACGCGTGGACCCGCGAGAAGGCCATCGCCTTCGCCGGCGAGAACGACATCCCGATCAACGTGACCAAGAAGTCGCCCTTCTCCATCGACCAGAACGTGTGGGGTCGTGCGGTGGAGACCGGCTTCCTCGAGGATCTGTGGAACGCGCCGACCAAGGACGTCTACGACTACACCGAGGACCCGACGGTCAACTGGAATTCCCCCGACGAGGTCATCATCGGCTTCGACAAGGGCCGCCCGGTCAGCATCGACGGACGTCCGGTGAGCGTGCTCGAGGCCATCCAGGAACTCAACCGACGCGCGGGTGCGCAGGGCGTCGGACGACTCGACGTCGTCGAGGACCGGCTCGTGGGCATCAAGAGCCGTGAGGTGTACGAGGCTCCCGGCGCCATGGTCCTCATCCGCGCGCACGAGGAGCTCGAACACGTGACCCTTGAGCGCGAGCTGGGGCGCTACAAGCGCGGCACCGACCAGAAGTGGGCCGAGCTGGTGTACGACGGTCTGTGGTTCTCGCCGCTGAAGCGGTCGCTGGACTCCTTCGTCGCCTCGACGCAGGAGCACGTGACGGGCGAGATCCGGCTGACCCTGCACGGCGGCACCATCGCCGCCACCGGTCGCCGCAGCTCCGAGTCGCTCTACGACTTCAACCTCGCCACCTACGACGAGGGCGACACCTTCGATCAGTCCGCCGCGCGCGGCTTCGTCGAGCTGCACGGCCTGTCGTCGAAGATCGCCGCGAAGCGGGACCTGAATCTGTGAGTGCGGGCACCGGCGGCGGTAGCGGCCCGGAGACGGGCGGGACGACCAACCAGGGTTCGCTCTGGGGTGGTCGTTTCGCCGGTGGCCCGGCCGAGGCGATGGCCGCGCTCAGCAAGTCGACCCACTTCGACTGGGCGTTGGCCCCGTTCGACATCGAGGCGTCGAAGGCGCACGCCCGCGTCCTGAACAAGGCCGGGCTGCTCACGGCTGACGACCTCACCGGGATGATCGACGGTCTCGATCGTCTCGCCGCCGATGTCGCCGACGGCAGCTTCGGGCCGGCCGAGTCCGACGAGGACGTCCACGGCGCCCTCGAACGCGGGCTGATCGAGCGGGTCGGCCCCGAACTCGGTGGCCGGCTACGCGCGGGACGGTCGCGCAACGATCAGGTCGCGACCCTGTTCCGGATGTGGCTGCGCGCCGCGATGCGTCGGGTGGCGCTCGGGGTGCTCGACGTCGTCGAGGCGCTCACCGCGCAGGCGGCCGCCCATCCGGACGCGATCATGCCGGGCAAGACCCATCTGCAGGCGGCGCAACCGGTCCTGCTGGGGCATCATCTGCTGGCACATGCACAGCCGTTGCTGCGCGACATCGATCGGCTCGCCGACGCCGATCGTCGGACAGCGGTGTCGCCGTACGGTTCCGGTGCACTCGCCGGCTCGTCGCTCGGGCTGGATCCGGCGGCGATCGCGGCCGACCTCGGTTTCGACGCGCCCGCCGAGAACTCGATCGACGCCACCTCGGCGCGTGACTTCGCCGCCGAGGCCGCGTTCGTGTTCGCGATGATCGCGGTGGACCTCTCCCGGTTGTCCGAAGAGGTGATCATCTGGAGCACACCCGAATTCGGCTATGTGACGCTCGCCGACGCGTGGTCCACCGGCAGCTCGATCATGCCGCAGAAGAAGAACCCGGACGTTGCCGAGCTGATGCGCGGCAAGGCCGGGCGGCTCATCGGTGACCTGACCGGGTTGCTCGCGACACTCAAGGCACAACCGCTGGCCTACAACCGCGACCTCCAAGAGGACAAGGAACCGGTCTTCGACGCGGTCGCCCAGCTGGAGCTGTTGCTGCCGGCGGTGACCGGACTGGTCTCGACGCTGGAGTTCCACACCGACCGCATGGCCGAACTCGCTCCGGCGGGCTTCACCCTGGCCACCGACATCGCCGAGTGGATGGTCCGGCAGGGCGTGCCGTTCCGCGTCGCGCACGAGGCCGCGGGCGCCTGTGTCCGCGAGGCGGAATCACGCGGCGTCGGCCTGGACGAGCTCGACGACGCGACGCTGGCCGGTGTGCATCCCGCGCTGACGGCGGCCGTGCGCGAGGTCCTGACGGTGCGCGGTTCGGTCGAATCGCGCAGCGCGCACGGCGGTACCGCGCCCGAGCAGGTGCAGCGACAAATCAAGGTGGTGACGGCTGCGACCAACGATCTGCGGACTCGTTGGACTGCTGGGCCCGGCGGGCGACGCTGATCCGGTACGACTGAGTACAGTGACCTGTGTCACCGGCGCGGTGTGTTCGACACGCGGGTGAGACCGGGACACCGACGACTGGAGGATCGACACGATGGCGGTGTGGGACGGGGGCCCCGATATCGCGGGGGTGGTCGGCAGAGTGTTGGCCACCGCGCAGAACGGCCTCGAGGTGTTGCGGTTCGGCGGACTGGAGACAGGTACCGAGCCGGCACCGTTCGCGGTGGTCGAGACGCACAAGATGTTCCGGCTGCGCCGGTATTTCCCGAACGATCCGTCGACCGGCCCCAACATCGTTCTGGTGCCGCCGATGATGGTGTCGGCCAACGTCTATGACGTGACCGAACACAATGGTGCGGTTTCCATCCTGCACCGCAACGGCATCACGCCGTGGGTCGTCGATTTCGGATCGCCGGACTCCGAAGAAGGGGGGATGGAACGGAACCTCGCCGACCACGTGGTCGCCATCAGCCGGGCGATCGACCTGATCGTCGAGGCCACCGGGCGCGACATCCACCTGGCCGGTTACTCCCAGGGCGGCATGTTCGCGTACCAGACCGCGGCGTATCGCCGATCCAAGGGGATCGCGAGTCTGATCACCTTTGGCAGCCCGGTGGACGTGCTCGCCGCGCTGCCCCTGGGGCTGCCCGCCGGCCTGGTGGCGCCGGCGGCCGAATTCCTGGCGGACAAGGCTTTCTCACGCAATCTCTGGGTGCGGGATTGGATGGCGCGCACCGGCTTTCAGCTACTCGACCCGGTGAAGACGGTGCGCAGCCGGATCGACTTCCTCCGTCGACTACACGACCGCGAGGCACTCCTGCCACGTGAGGACCAGCGCCGCTTCCTCGAAGCCGACGGCTGGGTCGCCTGGTCGGGCCCGGCGATCGCCGAGCTGCTGCGGCAGTTCGTGGCGCACAACCGGATGGTGTCCGGGGGCTTCGTGATCAACGGCGACCTCGTCTCGCTCGCCGAGATCACCTGCCCGGTCCTCGCGTTCGTCGGCGATGCCGACGACATCGGCCAACCCGCGGCGGTGCGCGGGATAGTCAGGGCCGCGCCCGACGCCGAGGTCTACGAATCCGCGCTCCCGGTCGGACATTTCGGACTCGTGGTCGGCAGCGCGGCCGGCGAGCACACCTGGCCGACGACCTCCGACTGGGTGAACTGGCTCTCCGACAACGGTCCGCGCCCCGAGCTCATCACCGAGATGTCGCTCGTCGAACCGGGCCACGGCGGCGGGGTCAGTCTGTCCTCGCGCATCACGCACGGAGTGGGCTCGGTGGCCGACGCCGGCACCGCTGCGTCGCGCGAACTGCTCGGTCTGGCCAACTCCCTGCAACGGACCTCGCGGGCGGTGGCGTCGGAATCGGTGCGGACCGTGCCACGACTGTTCCGCCTCGGACAGATCCAGAGCGGGACGCGCATCTCCCTCTCGAAACTGATGGCCGAGAACACCAAACGCGGCGGCGACAGCGAGCTGTTCCTCTTCGAGAACCGCGTGCTCACCCACGCCCAGGTGAACGCACGCATCGACAACGTGGTCGCCGGCCTCGTCGACTGCTGCATCCGTCCGGGCCAGCACATCGGTGTGCTGATGGACACCCGGCCCAGCGCCCTGGTCGTCATCGCCGCGCTCTCCCGCCTGGGGGCGGTGGCGGTGCTGCTCGCCGCGGATGCCGACGTCCGCGAGATGATGCGGCTCGCCGACAGTTCGGTGATCGTCACCGATCCCACCAACCTCGACCTCGCGACCGCCGCCTCGGACCGGGTGCTGGTGCTCGGCGGGGGGAGTGGCGATTCCCGTGCGATCGACGGCGCCGACGGGACATCGATCGTCGACATGGAGCGCATCGACCCCGACGAGGTCGTCATGCCGACCTGGTACCGACCCGATCCCGGGCTCGCGGGAGATCTCGCATTCATCCTGTTCAGCCGTGCGTACGGCAAACTCGTCCCCTGGCCGGTGACCAACCACCGGTTCGCGATGTCGGCCTTCGGCGCGGCGTCGGCGGCGGCGCTCACCGACCGCGACACCGTGTACTGCCTGCCTCCGCTGCATCATGCGTCGGGACTGCTCACGACATTGGGCGCGACGGTCGTCGGGCGCTCACGCATCGCGCTGTCCAACGGCATCGATCCCGCGAACTTCGCGGTGGAGGTGCAGCGCTACGGGATCACTGTCGTGTCCTACACGTGGTCGATGCTCAGCGGCATCGTGCGCGACCCCGACTTCCACATCAACCAGCACAACCCGATCCGGTTGTTCATGGGCTCCGGCATGTCGGCGGGACTGTGGGAGGACGTGTGCGCCAGCTTCCCTCGCGCGCGCATCCTCGAGTTCTTCGCCACCGCCGACGGTTCGGCGATCCTCGCGAACGTGTCCGGGGACAAACTCTCCTCCGTCGGCCGACCGCTGCCGGAGACCAATCCCGTCGAGGTCGCGGCCTACGACATCGTCGGCGACCGGTTGCTCATCGACGACTCCGGCTTCGTCCGGCGTGCCGAGACGGGGGAGCCCGGTCTGCTCCTGGCCAAGGCGAAGCACAAGTTCGATACCAACGGGACGGTCCTTCGCGACGTCTTCACGACGCGGGACCGGTGGGAGGTGTCGGGACACCTGTTCGTCCGGGACGCCGACGGCGACCTGTACTTCCTCGGGGCGACCGACCGCGTGCTGCGAACCGCCGACGGGCCGGTGTTCATCCCGCCCCTCACGCACGCGCTCTCGCGGCTCAAGAGTGTCGACCAGGTCGTCGTGTACGGCGTCGGCGAACCCGGACACCAGGTCGTCGTCGCCGCGATGACCCTTCGGCCCGGAGTCAAACCGGACTCGCTCACGGTCAGCCAACTGCGGATCGCGCTGGGGGAGTACCGAGCCGACGCCCGACCTCACCTGATCCACGTCGTCGAGGAGATCCCGAAGTCGGCGTCCTTCCGTCCGCTGAGCACCGGCCTGGTGGAGGAGGGACTGCCGAAACCCGGCGCGCGCGTCTGGTACCGGGACGATGACGGCCGCTACCGCAGGTACACCCGGACCGTGGCGGAGAAGCTGGACTGGACCGGCTCCCGGACGAGCGATGCCCTAGGGTGATCGGGGTGACGACACGCGCTGAGGCCATCGACCCGATCGTGCGCGAACGCCTGGCCTGCCCGCAGGACCACGGTCCGCTGATCGACGCCGGCGACGAGCTCTACAACCCGCGGCTACATGTCGCGTACCGCATCGACTCCGACGGCATCCCGGTGATGCTGGTCGACGAGGCGCGGGCGGTCGACGACGCCGAGCACGAGCGCATCGTCTCCTCGAAGTAGTCCGATCGTCGGTCGGGTCCGGGTGCCGGGCTCCGGCGCGCCTCACCTCACCCGCGACCCGATCTCGTCGGATGACAAGATCGAGGGGTGAGTGCTGACAACGTCGAGACCCCCGAGCCGACCGCCGTTCCCGCAACCGTCGACATCCTCGACGAGCTGCACTGGCGCGGGCTGATCGCTCAGTCCACCGATCTGGCTGCCCTAGGTGATGCCCTCTCGAACGGGCCGGTCACCCTGTACGCGGGGTTCGATCCGACAGCGGCGAGTCTGCACGCCGGACACCTCGTACCGCTGTTGACCCTCAAGCGGTTCCAGCTCGCCGGCCATCGTCCGATCGTCCTCGCCGGCGGAGCCACCGGTCTGATCGGTGACCCCCGTGACGTGGGGGAGCGGACGATGAACTCGGCCGACACCGTCGCCGAGTGGGCCGGAGGCATCGACGCGCAGCTCCGACGGTTCGTCGACATCGCCGACTCCCCGACAGGTGCCGTGGTGGTCAACAACCTCGACTGGACCGGTCAGCTGTCGGCGATCGAGTTCCTGCGCGATCTGGGCAAGCACTTCTCGGTGAACGTGATGCTCGCCCGAGACACGGTGAAGCGTCGTCTCGACGCCGACGGCATGAGCTACGCCGAGTTCAGCTACCTGCTCCTGCAGTCGAACGACTTCGTCGAGCTCCATCGCCGGTACGGATGCACGCTTCAGATCGGTGGCTCCGATCAGTGGGGGAACATCGTCGGCGGGGTCGACCTGGCCCGACGCCTCGACGGCTCGGCGCTGCACGCGTTGACCGTTCCCCTCGTCACGTCCGCGGATGGCAAGAAGTTCGGCAAGTCCACCGGCGGCGGCAGTCTGTGGCTCGACCCGGAGCTGACGAGTCCCTACTCCTGGTACCAGTACTTCGTGAACACCGCAGACGCCGATGTCGTCCGCTACCTGCGGTGGTTCACATTCCTCGGGCGGGACGAGATCGAGGAACTCGAGCGCGCGACCGTCGAGACCCCGCACCTGCGCCTGGCGCAGCGCCGCCTCGCCGCCGAGATGACGACCCTCATCCACGGAAAGGCCAACACCGACGCGGTCGAGTTGGCCAGCCAGGCACTGTTCGGCCGGGCGGAACTCGACGAACTCGACGAGGCGACCCTCGCGGCCGCACTCGGCGAGACCTCGGTCGCCGACTACCCCGATCGCCGGCCGACCATCATCGAACTGCTCGTCGACACGAAGCTGTCGGAGAGCAACAAGGCCGCTCGTCGTGCCGTGTCGGAGGGTGGCGCGTACGTGAACAACACCAAGATCTCCGACCCGGAGTGGCAGCCGGCCGATGCCGACCTGCTCCATGGCCGGTGGTTGGTGGTCCGTCGCGGCAAGAAGAGTTTCGCCGGCGCCAAACTAGGCCGCTGACCAGGCGATTTGACGCGTTGTTCGCGCCTGTGTAACTTAATCGACGCACCGCAGAGAGCAACTCCCCCGGAGCCGCAAGCCCCGGGGAAGTAAAAGTGCCCGAGCCATTCGCTCGGGCCGCCTGTGCGGGGCCACTCCCGAGAACAAGAGCGTGAGTATTCGTCACGCTCTGGGAAGCTCGTCGGAGCCGGCTTCACATCGAAGACGTCTGGCGGGTGTGTGTTCTTTGAGAACTCGATAGTGTGTTGGTGGATTGTTTGATGCCATATATTTGGTGTCAGATGGTTTGCTTAGATGATGTGTCCGCGACCTCGAAGTCGCGAGACGCTGATGAGTTTATTTTTTGATGCCAGTTTTTTTTTGAGGATTATTTTGGTCAGGTTTTGCTTTCCTGGTTGAAACATTTGTGTTGAAACGTCGGCTTTCGGGTCGGTTTGGTTTCTACATTTTTTCATGGAGAGTTTGATCCTGGCTCAGGACGAACGCTGGCGGCGTGCTTAACACATGCAAGTCGAACGGAAAGGCCCAGCTTGCTGGGTACTCGAGTGGCGAACGGGTGAGTAACACGTGGGTGATCTGCCCTGCACTCTGGGATAAGCCTGGGAAACTGGGTCTAATACCGGATATGACCAACTGTCGCATGGTGGTTGGTGGAAAGCTTTTGCGGTGTGGGATGGGCCCGCGGCCTATCAGCTTGTTGGTGGGGTAATGGCCTACCAAGGCGACGACGGGTAGCCGACCTGAGAGGGTGATCGGCCACACTGGGACTGAGACACGGCCCAGACTCCTACGGGAGGCAGCAGTGGGGAATATTGCACAATGGGCGCAAGCCTGATGCAGCGACGCCGCGTGAGGGATGACGGCCTTCGGGTTGTAAACCTCTTTCACCAGGGACGAAGCGTGAGTGACGGTACCTGGAGAAGAAGCACCGGCCAACTACGTGCCAGCAGCCGCGGTAATACGTAGGGTGCGAGCGTTGTCCGGAATTACTGGGCGTAAAGAGCTCGTAGGCGGTTTGTCGCGTCGTCTGTGAAATTCTGCAACTCAATTGCAGGCGTGCAGGCGATACGGGCAGACTTGAGTACTACAGGGGAGACTGGAATTCCTGGTGTAGCGGTGAAATGCGCAGATATCAGGAGGAACACCGGTGGCGAAGGCGGGTCTCTGGGTAGTAACTGACGCTGAGGAGCGAAAGCGTGGGTAGCGAACAGGATTAGATACCCTGGTAGTCCACGCCGTAAACGGTGGGTACTAGGTGTGGGTTCCTTTTCACGGGATCCGTGCCGTAGCTAACGCATTAAGTACCCCGCCTGGGGAGTACGGCCGCAAGGCTAAAACTCAAAGGAATTGACGGGGGCCCGCACAAGCGGCGGAGCATGTGGATTAATTCGATGCAACGCGAAGAACCTTACCTGGGTTTGACATACACCAGACGCGGCTAGAGATAGTCGTTCCCTTGTGGTTGGTGTACAGGTGGTGCATGGCTGTCGTCAGCTCGTGTCGTGAGATGTTGGGTTAAGTCCCGCAACGAGCGCAACCCTTGTCCTGTATTGCCAGCGGGTTATGCCGGGGACTTGCAGGAGACTGCCGGGGTCAACTCGGAGGAAGGTGGGGATGACGTCAAGTCATCATGCCCCTTATGTCCAGGGCTTCACACATGCTACAATGGCTGGTACAGAGGGCTGCGATACCGTGAGGTGGAGCGAATCCCTTAAAGCCAGTCTCAGTTCGGATTGGGGTCTGCAACTCGACCCCATGAAGTCGGAGTCGCTAGTAATCGCAGATCAGCAACGCTGCGGTGAATACGTTCCCGGGCCTTGTACACACCGCCCGTCACGTCATGAAAGTCGGTAACACCCGAAGCCGGTGGCCTAACCCCTTGTGGGAGGGAGCTGTCGAAGGTGGGATCGGCGATTGGGACGAAGTCGTAACAAGGTAGCCGTACCGGAAGGTGCGGCTGGATCACCTCCTTTCTAAGGAGCACACAACAACACGTGTTTCAGCAGGCGTTTGTTCTGCGGCGCGTGTGTGTTCG
The DNA here is from genome assembly GCF_001698225.1 of Gordonia terrae. Classification (NCBI taxonomy): domain Bacteria; kingdom Bacillati; phylum Actinomycetota; class Actinomycetes; order Mycobacteriales; family Gordoniaceae; genus Gordonia; species Gordonia terrae. The sequence goes on along the minus strand of NZ_CP016594.1, from coordinate 3,178,219 downwards.
AGGGTGAAACATCAAACACGCCACACAAGGTGCCGGCCTCATATGGGCAGGCGCTGGTGGCGAGCTTTCCGGGCGACCGGCTTGCTGCTCCCAACACACTATCGGGGTTCTGAGAGAACACACGTTTTCTCTGAGCTGATCATTGTGACGTCGTGCTGAGCCACCCTGTGATGGGGTGTGGAGCGGCGAAGGGGTGATCGGTGTGTGTTGTTTGAGAAGTGCATAGTGGATGCGAGCATCTTTATTTCAAATCAACTTTTTGTTGGTCTGTGATTTAGCAGAATTTGTAGTGTGTGATGTCTACATTCGGTCCTCGCGGTGCGGCCCTGTTGTGGGGTTGTGGTGTGGGGGTTGTTTGTAGGTGTTGTTGTAAGTGTGTAAGGGCGTTCGGTGGATGCCTTGGTACCAGGAGCCGATGAAGGACGTGGTAGGCCGCGATAGTCCTCGGGGAGTTGTCAAACGAGCTGTGATCCGAGGGTGTCCGAATGGGGAAACCCAGCACGAGTGATGTCGTGTTACCACCAGCTGAATGTATAGGCTGTGTGGGGGGAACGTGGGGAAGTGAAACATCTCAGTACCCATAGGAAGAGAAAACAATTGTGATTCCGTGAGTAGTGGCGAGCGAAAGCGGAGGAGGCTAAACCATGCGCATGTGATACCGGGTAGGGGTTGTGCGTGTGGGGTTGTGGGGTTCGTCTTCTTCCATCTGCCTGTGGAAGCGTGAGTGAGAAAATCATGTGTTAGGTGAAGTGGCCTGGAATGGTCTGCCGTAGTCGGTGAGAGTCCGGTAGCTGAAAACACATGGTCTTGCGTGACGGTGTCCCCAAGTAGCAGCGGGCTCGTGGAATCTGCTGTGAATCTGCCGGGACCACCCGGTAAGCCTGAATACTTCCTGGTGACCGATAGCGGACAAGTACCGTGAGGGAAAGGTGAAAAGTACCCCGGGAGGGGAGTGAAATAGTACCTGAAACCGGACGCTTACAATCCGTCAAAGCCTGTGCACAGTTTACTGTGGCGGGTGATGGCGTGCCTTTTGAAGAATGAGCCTGCGAGTTAGTGCTCGGTGGCGAGGTTAACCCGTGTGGGGTAGCCGTAGCGAAAGCGAGTCTGAATAGGGCGTTTGAGTCGCCGGGTCTAGACCCGAAGCGGAGTGATCTACCCATGGCCAGGGTGAAGCGTCGGTAAGACGTCGTGGAGGCCCGAACCCACTTCAGTTGAAAATGGAGGGGATGAGTTGTGGGTAGGGGTGAAAGGCCAATCAAACTCCGTGATAGCTGGTTCTCCCCGAAATGCATTTAGGTGCAGCGTCACATGTTTCTTACTGGAGGTAGAGCTACTGGATGGCCGATGGGCCCCACAGGGTTACTGACGTCAGCCAAACTCCGAATGCCGGTAAGTGAGAGTGTGGCAGTGAGACTGCGGGCGATAAGGTTCGTAGTCGAGAGGGAAACAGCCCAGATCGCCGGCTAAGGCCCCTAAGCGTGTACTAAGTGGAAAAGGATGTGGGGTCGCGAAGACAACCAGGAGGTTGGCTTAGAAGCAGCCACCCTTGAAAGAGTGCGTAATAGCTCACTGGTCAAGTGATCCTGCGCCGACAATGTAGCGGGGCTCAAGTACACCGCCGAAGCCGCGGCACTCACATATAGCCCGTCGATCTTCTATGGAGGGTCGGCCAGGTGTGTGGGTGGGTAGGGGAGCGTCCTGCATCCGTGGAAGCGCCGGAGTGATCCAGGTGTGGAGGGTGTGGGAGTGAGAATGCAGGCATGAGTAGCGAAAGCAGAGTGAGAAACTCTGCCGCCGAATGACCAAGGGTTCCTGGGCCAGGCTAATCCGCCCAGGGTGAGTCGGGACCTAAGGCGAGGCCGACAGGCGTAGTCGATGGACAACGGGTTGATATTCCCGTACCCGTGTATCCGCGCCCATGCTGAATCAGTTGTACTAACCATCCTGATCCCCCGGGAGCACCTTCGGGTGCCGAGTTGGGGTGATGCATGGGACCTTGGCTGGTAGTAGGCAAGCGATGGGGTGACGCAGGAAGGTAGTGGGGCCAGTCAGTGGTTGTACTGGTGTAAGCCTGTAGGGCGAGTGATAGGCAAATCCGTCACTCATGCAGCCTGAGAGGTGATGCGTAGCCGTTGAGGTGAATTCCATGATCCTATGCTGCCGAGAAAAGCCTCTAGTGAGTTGGTACACGGCCCGTACCCCAAACCAACACAGGTGGTCAGGTAGAGAATACTAAGGCGATCGAGAGAACTGTGGTTAAGGAACTCGGCAAAATGCCCCCGTAACTTCGGGAGAAGGGGGACCCATCCTGGTGACGGCATTTACTGCTTGAGCTGGTGTGGGTCGCAGAGACCAGAGAGAAGCGACTGTTTACTAAAAACACAGGTCCGTGCGAAGTCGTAAGACGATGTATACGGACTGACGCCTGCCCGGTGCTGGAAGGTTAAGAGGACCGGTTAGTCATTTCGGTGGCGAAGCTGAGAATTTAAGCCCCAGTAAACGGCGGTGGTAACTATAACCATCCTAAGGTAGCGAAATTCCTTGTCGGGTAAGTTCCGACCTGCACGAATGGCGTAACGACTTCTCTGCTGTCTCAACCACAGACTCGGCGAAATTGCAGTACGAGTAAAGATGCTCGTTACGCGCGGCAGGACGAAAAGACCCCGGGACCTTCACTATAGCTTGGTATTGGTGTTCGGTTCGGTTTGTGTAGGATAGGTGGGAGACTGTGAAGTGGGCACGCCAGTGTTCATGGAGTCGTTGTTGAAATACCACTCTGATCGTATTGGACTTCTAACCTCGGACCCTGATCGGGTTCAGGGACAGTGCCTGGTGGGTAGTTTAACTGGGGCGGTTGCCTCCTAAAAGGTAACGGAGGCGCCCAAAGGTTCCCTCAGCCTGGTTGGCAATCAGGTGTTGAGTGTAAGTGCACAAGGGAGCTTGACTGTGAGACGTACATGTCGAGCAGGGACGAAAGTCGGGACTAGTGATCCGGCACCGGCAAGTGGAAGCGGTGTCGCTCAACGGATAAAAGGTACCCCGGGGATAACAGGCTGATCTTCCCCAAGAGTCCATATCGACGGGATGGTTTGGCACCTCGATGTCGGCTCGTCGCATCCTGGGGCTGGAGTAGGTCCCAAGGGTTGGGCTGTTCGCCCATTAAAGCGGCACGCGAGCTGGGTTTAGAACGTCGTGAGACAGTTCGGTCTCTATCCGCCGCGCGCGTAAGAAACTTGAGGAAACCTGTCCCTAGTACGAGAGGACCGGGACGGACGAACCTCTGGTGTGCCAGTTGTCCCGCCAGGGGCACTGCTGGTTAGCTACGTTCGGAAGGGATAACCGCTGAAAGCATCTAAGCGGGAAGCCTGTTCCAAGATGAGGTTTCTCACCCCCTTTGCGGGGTTAAGGCCCCCTACAGACCATGGGGTTGATAGGCCAGAACTGTACGCACAGCAATGTGTTCAGGTGACTGGTACTAATCGGCCGAGGACTTACCAACAACACCCACAACATCACCACACAAGTGACTGTGGTGGTGTTCGCATCCACTATGTACTTCTGAAACAACACACAACAAACAAACACTGTTGTGTGGAAAGTGTTTCACAAAGTTACGGCGGCTATAGCGGAGGGGAAACGCCCGGCCCCATTCCGAACCCGGAAGCTAAGCCCTCCAGCGCCAATGGTACTGCACCCTAATCAGTGTGGGAGAGTAGGACACCGCCGAACACAATTTCAGAAAGGCCCCGTATTCGATGAAATTCTTTCGTCGGATACGGGGTCTTTCTCGTGTGTCAGCCGCGCCGGTGTCATCGGCGGTCGGCTCTTCCCAGCAAGGTTCGAGAGCATAGATTGGCAGCTATGAATGATCGTGATCGTCCGCGTCGCGAAGGGCGCGGTCAGCGGGACACCCGCGGACAACGCGACGGCGGCCGAGGCGGCCGTCCCGATCGTCCGGGGCGTGACCGGGGGTCTGATCGTGGCAGCCGGCAGCCCGGACCTCCGCTGCCCGATGACGTAGCAGCATCCGACCTCGATCCCGAGGTGCGGCGTGATCTGTTGACACTCGACAAGGCCAACGCGGAGATCGTCGCGCGGCACCTGGTGATGGTGTCGCGCATTCTGCTCGAGGATCCCGCGCAGGCGCTGGAGCACGCACGCGCAGCTCGCGCCCGCGCATCTCGAGTCGGCGTCGTCCGCGAGACCGTTGGCATCGCGGCGTACAACGCAGGGGAGTGGCAGGAGTCGGCGACCGAGCTGCGAGCGGCCAAGCGCATCACCGGCAACCCTGCTCTGCTTCCGCTCATCGCGGATTGCGAGCGCGGTCTCGGGCGGCCAGAGCGGGCGGTCGAGATCGCCCGTGGTGACGAGGGACGCTCGCTGACCGGCGAAGACGCCACGGAGATGCGGATCGTCGAAGCGGGCGCCCGAATGGATCTGGGCGAACCCGAGAAGGCTGTCGTCACGCTCCAGGCCGAGAATCTCACACCGGGGCAGCTCGGTACGGGCCCGGCTCGGCTCTTCTATGCGTATGCGTCGGCACTCGAGGCGGCCGGCCGCCGGGACGACGCGATCACCTGGTTCATGAATGCTGCTGCTGCCGACGTCGACGACGTGACCGACGCCGAGTTCCGTCTCACCGAGCTGGCCAACGACGATGCGCCGGGCGAGAGCGTGTCGATGAACGGCGTCGCTGCCGACATCGACGCCCGGCCTGTCTCCGTCTCCGGCGTCGAACCGGATGCGGCACCCACTTCGGACGTCGCGGCGCCCGTGTCGGCCGGTGAGTCATCTGTCGACGCGGCGACGAGCATTCCGGAAGCCGAGACGCTCCCTCGCGAGATCGACACCGTTGCCGCCGATCTGTCGCAGACCTCGACTCCGCCCGAGAGCTCAGTGCACGTGGACGAGGACGAGGAGGACGCCACCTCTGTGGTCGATGCGGAAGCGGAAGCCGTGTCCACCGACGAGGTGGTCGCCGAGTCGACGATCGTGGCAGGCGTGCCGAATCCGCTGACCACAGTGGAAGACGCCGACGCACCATCGACCTCGGACGCGTCCGTTGCGGAGGACAACGGCGGTGTCGTCGCGCTCGTCGATCGTCACGATGCACTTCTCCTCGATCTGGACGGCACCGTGTTCGCCGGGCACCGTGCGTTGCCGAATGCCCTCGATGCACTCGCGCGCCTGGCGATACCGCGCTTCTTCGTGACCAACAACGCGAGCCGACGCCCGTCCGAGGTGGCCGCTCATCTGCGCGAACTCGGGTTCGAGGCGACCGACGACCTTGTCGTGACGAGCGCGCAGTCGGGCGCCCGACTGCTGTCGGAACATCTCGAGCCGGGCTCGCGCGCCCTGGTGATCGGTACCGACGGTCTGGCGCAGGAGGTCCGAGAGGTCGGCGTCGGTGTCACGCGGAGTGCCGATGATCGGCCCGCCGCGGTGATCCAGGGGCATTCGCCGGACACCGGGTGGGCGCAGCTGTCGGAGGCCGCCCTCGCGATCCGGGCCGGCGCGCTGTGGATCGCGACGAACGTCGACGCCACCCTGCCGTCCGAGCGTGGTCTGCTGGTGGGGAACGGCTCGATGGTCGCCGCCCTGCGCAACGCGACGGGCAAAGAGCCGATGGTGGCGGGCAAGCCGGCCGCCCCGTTGATGGCCGACGCGATCGCGCGTGCCCGTGCGAGCGCACCGCTGGTCGTCGGGGACCGGCTCGACACCGACATCGAGGGTGGGCACGCCGTCGGTATCGAGAGCGCGCTGGTCCTCACCGGTGTGAGCACCGTCGACGATCTGCTGGCTGCTCCGCCCGAGCAGCGGCCCACCTACGTTCTCGAGGATCTCGCCGGGCTGTTCGTCGACATCGACGCCGTGCGGGTGTCCGTCCAGCCCGGATGGGAGATCGAGATCGACGGTTCGACCATCCGGGTCGGAGGCTCCGGGTCGGAGGCCGGTCTGGTGCCCGCTCTCGCCGCGGCGACCTGGTCCGCCGTCGATGCCGGTTCGGCGGATCCGGACGAGTTGCGGGTGGTCGCGGAGGGTGAGGCGAGGACCAAGCTCAAATCTCTCGGTGTCACACTCGTCGGCTAGCGTGGTGCACGATGAATCACCCGAGCGCCTCTCCGGCTGACCAAGGTCCGTCCCGGCCCACCCCGGGTGGGATGCCACGTCGGCAGTTCGATCCGGTCGCCGACGGGTTCGGCACGGCTGATGGGGTGGGCGAGTTGCCTGACGTGGACGCCGAGGTGTCCGAGATCCTCGCGCAGGTCGACGAAATTCGTGAGTCGGTGGGCGACACGTTCTCGCTTGCTGCGCTCGAACGTCAGGCCGGGCTTCTCGAACAGGCCCATGACTCGCTGACCGCAGCCCTCGACGCCGTCGACCGCCGATGACCCCGCCCGGAAGCCAGGCGTCGCCTGCGACGCGGTCCTGACCATGGCCACCAGAGCACGGCTCGATGCCGAACTCGTCCGTCGGGGCCTAGCTCGCTCGCGCGAGCAGGCGCGCGAACTCGTCGATGCCGGTTCGGTCCGGGTGAACGGGACGGTCGCCTCGAAGGCGGCCACCGGCGTCACCCGCGACACCCCCATCGTCGTCGACGAGGGTCCACGCGACGATTGGGCCTCGCGGGGAGCGCACAAACTTCTCGGTGCCCTCGAGGCCTTCGAGCCGGAGGGTCTCACGGTCGAGGGGCGTCGCTGCCTCGACGCCGGCGCGTCCACCGGCGGCTTCACGGATGTCCTGCTCCGGCGCGGCGCCCGTGAGGTGGTCGCCGCGGATGTCGGTTACGGACAGCTGATCTGGCGGTTGCAGAACGACGAGCGCGTCGTGGTCCACGACCGGACCAACGTCCGACACCTCGAGCCCGACGCCATCGGCGGCCAAGTCGACCTGGTGGTCGCGGATCTGTCGTTCATCTCGCTGGGGCTGGTGCTCCCCGCACTGGCCCGGTGCTGCGCACCGGGCGCCGACCTGCTGCCGATGGTCAAGCCGCAGTTCGAGGTCGGCAAGGACCGGGTGGGTTCGGGCGGCGTGGTCCGCGACCCGGAACTGCGCGCCGACGCGGTCCTGGCGGTCGCGACCGAAGCCGCCTCCCACGGTCTACGGACCCGGGGCGTGGTCGCGAGCCCGCTGCCCGGGCCGTCGGGGAACGTGGAGTTCTTCCTCTGGCTGCACAAGGAGCGGGCCCACCGGACAGGCGGGGAGTCGGGGCAGGGCGATAGGGTCGACCGGTCGGACTCGACCGACGCGGATCGCACCACCGGGTCCCCGGACGAACTCCGAGCCATGATCGAACAAGCGGTCGCCGCGGGTCCGCGCTGACCGCTCGGGTCGGTGGCGTCGCCGCTCTCCGACACCGCACTCTTTCCAGGCCGCACTTCGATGGAGGGAACCACCAGTGACCGACGATTCGGTGCCGGACCACGACCCCGGTGCCCGCGAGTTCTTGGTGGTCGCCCATACGGGACGCGAGAACGTCATCGAGACCATCGAGGCGATCGCCCGACGCTGTGCGGCCGCCGACGTCGCGCTCCGCGTGGTCGATCACGACACGCTCGACCGCGACGCCCCCGATCACGACGTGCTGTACCGGAACAACGAGGGCGACTCGCCTCGACCCCCGAACGTCCCGGTCGATCCCGAGTACCTGCGATCGCTGGGCGCCGTCGTCGAGGTCACCACGGCCGAGTCCGCCTCGGCCGAGGGCTGCGAGCTCGTCATCGTCCTGGGAGGTGACGGCACCTTCCTGCGGGCCGCGGAGCTCGCCTACCCGGCCGAGGTCCCGGTTCTCGGTATCAACCTCGGGCACATCGGCTTTCTCGCGGAGGCCGAGGCGCACCGCGTCGACGAGGTCATGAACCAGCTGATCGCCCGGGACTACCGGATCGAACCGCGGATGACCCTCGACATCGCCATCGTCGATCCGACCGACCCGGATCCGCCGACCGCGTGCAGCTGGGCCCTCAACGAGGTCGCGGTACTGAACACGAGCAACAACGGCGTCCTGGAGCTCGTGACCGAGGTCGACGGCCGCCCGGTCTCGGCCTTCGGCGCCGACGGCGTGCTGGTGTCGACGCCGACCGGGTCGACGGCGTACGCCTTCTCGGCGGGCGGGCCGGTGATGTGGCCCGATCTGGAGGCCATCCTGGTCGTACCGAACAACGCCCATGCACTGTTCGCGCGGCCGATGGTGACCAGTCCGCGATCGCGGATCGCGGTGGAGGTGGACAAGAACGGACGGTCGGCGCTGGCGCTGTGCGACGGCCGGCGCGCGCTCGACGTGCCCGCCGGCGCACGTGTCGAGGTCGTACGCAGCGAACGGTCGGTGCGCTGGATCCGCATCGACTCCGATCCCTTCGCCGACCGACTCGTCACCAAATTCGCCCTCCCGGTCACGGGATGGCGAGGGAGGCAGGCATAGGCGTGCTCGAAGAGATCTCGATCACCGGTCTGGGTGTCATCGAGGAGGCGCAGGCGCGCTTCCATCCCGGATTCACGGTGCTGACCGGCGAGACCGGTGCGGGTAAGACGATGATCGTCACCAGCCTGCACCTGCTCTCGGGTGCCCGTGCCGACGCTTCGCGGGTCCGGACCGGCGCGGCCAAGGCGATCGTCGAGGGCCGGTTTCGACTCGCGGACAACGGCGCCACGCAGCGGGACCCGGTCGTTGCCGAGATCCTCGACTCGACCGGGGCCGAACTCGACGACGACGACACCGTCATCGCGGTCCGATCGGTCAGCGCCGATGGACGCTCTCGTGCACATCTGGGCGGTCGATCGGTGCCGGTCGGCGTGATGGGTCAGCTCACCACCGCGGTCCTGGCCATCCACGGCCAGAACGATCAGTTGCGTCTCCTCCGCCCCGAACATCAGCGGGCCGCGCTCGACACCTTCGCCGGGTCCAAGGCCGTCGCGGCGCTCGATTCGTACCGCAAGGCCCGATCGGCCTGGGTGGAGTTGCTCGACGAGCTCGATGTCCGGCGCGCGAATCACCGCGAGCTCGCGCAGGAGGCCGATCGGCTGCGGTTCGGCATCGACGAGATCGCCGCCGTCGATCCGGTGCCCGGCGAGGACGAGGAGCTGACCGCGACCATCCGTCGGCTCTCCGATCTGGAGTCCATTCGCGGCGCCGCAGATCAAGCCCACCACCTCGTCGCCGGCGATTCGGGATCGTCGGTCATCGAGGGTCTCGGAACGGTGCGGACCCTTCTCGAGACCGCGGCGGACGACACCCTGCGCGACCTCGTGCCGCGCGTGGCCGAAGCGCTCACCGTCATCACCGATGTCGGTGCCGAACTGACCGCATTCACCTCGAGCCTGCCGGCCGACGCCGAGGAGCTCGACAAGTTGCTCGCGCGTCAGGCCGAGCTGAAGACCCTGGTCCGCAAGTACGCACCCGACGTCGACGGGGTGATCGACTGGCGCCGCACGGCCGAGGCCCGGCTCGCCGAGATCGAGGACCCCCGTGCCTCGATCGAGGAACTCGAGGTCGCCGCGGCGGCTGCGCGCGACCGGGTGCAGACCGCGGCGGAGAAACTCCACACGCTGCGCGCGAAGGCCGCGAAGTCGATGTCCGACAAGGTGTCCCGTGAGCTCAAGGGGCTGGCGATGGGGGACTCGGCGTTGGCGGTCGCGGTCAACCCGGACCCGGCGTCGCCCGATGATCGGTTGGCCGTCACGGTCGGCGGCACCTCGGTGCACGCCGGCGCCGACGGCGCGGACAAGGTCGAGTTCGCGCTTGTCGCCCATCCCGGCGCCACCCCGTTGCCCATCGCGAAGTCGGCGTCGGGCGGCGAACTCTCGCGGGTCATGCTCGCGCTCGAAGTCGTGCTCGCCGCACCGACGTCGGGTTCGGTGATGGTCTTCGACGAGGTCGACGCGGGCGTCGGCGGCCGCGCGGCGGTCGAGATCGGTAAGCGGTTGTCGAGGCTGGCCCGGGCCCACCAGGTCATCGTGGTGACCCACCTTCCCCAGGTGGCGGCCTTCGCCGACAACCACCTCGTCATCGGCAAGAGCAAGAAGGGGGCACTGGTCACCAGCAGTGTGCGCACGCTCGATCGGGACGAGCGGGTCGCGGAGTTGGCCCGCATGCTCGCGGGCCTGGGGGAGTCCGACACCGGGCGCGCCCACGCGGAGGAACTGCTGGCGACCGCAGAGGCGGAGCGCGCCGCCGATTGACCGGCGACGGGCGGTGAAACACATGGTGCGTGTGTGACAAAAGTTGCTCCTGTTACGGCGCGCCTCCCCGGCTGAGGCATGCCTTCGGCCGATCATGGCCGTCATGAAGATGCCTGCACTGCTCGCGCGTACCACCGAAGAACTGCCTGGCGTGACCGGTATCGCCAGAATCGACAAGAACACGAAACGGCTTCTCAACCGCGTCGGGCCGGGCGACATCGCCATCCTCGACGAGGTCGACCTCGACCGCGTGACCGCCGACGCCCTCGTCGAGGCCAACGTGGTGGCCGTGGTCAACGCCTCGCGGTCGATCACCGGCCGGTACCCCAATCTCGGGCCCGAGGTCCTGGTGGCATCCGGCATCGCGCTGCTCGACGACGTGGGTCCGGAGATCTTCAAGCGGGTCAAGGACGGCGCCAAGGTACGGGTCCACAACGACCGGCTGTACGTCGGCGAGCGGCGGCTGGCTCTCGGCACCGAACTCGACGAGCGCGACATCGCCGACATCATGATCGGCGCCAAGGCCGGTCTCGTCGACCACCTCGAGGCGTTCTCCGGCAACACGATCGAGTTCATTCGCAGCGAATCGCCGTTGCTGATCGACGGGGTCGGGGTGCCGGAGATCGACGTCGACGTCGCGGGCCGCCATGTCGTCATCGTCGGCGAAGGCGCCGACCGCGCCGCCGATCTCCGCTCCCTCAAGCCGTTCATCAAGGAGTACCAGCCCGTCATGGTGGGTGTCGGGGCCGGTGCGGACACCCTGATGAAGGCCGGGTACAAGCCCTCGATCGTCGTCGGCGATCCCGAGACCATGAAGACGGCGACGCTGAAATCCGGTGCGCAGCTGGTGCTTCCGGCCGACACCGACGGTCACGCGACCGGGCTCGAACGCATCCAGGACCTCGGCATCGGCGCCACGACGTTCCCGGCCGCCGGCTCGGCCGGAGACCTGGCGCTGTTGCTCACCGACTACCACGGTGCCGACCTGATCGTCACCGTCGGCTATCCCGGGTCGCTCGACGACTTCTTCGACCGGTCGCGTCGGGAGAGCAACCCGTCGATGTTCCTGACGCGACTCAAGGTCGGTCAGAAGCTGGTCGACGCGAAAGCCGTCGCCACGCTGTACCGCAGCCGGGTGTCGGGTGCTGCCATCGCCTGTGTCGTCCTCGCGGCGCTGGTGGCCGTGATCGCAGCCGTGATGTTGTCGAACGCGGGCACCGACATCACCGATTGGATCGTCGTGCAGTGGAATGCGCTGCTCGACTGGGCACGAGAGGTTTGGAACAGGTAGCCGATGATCTCGCTACGACAGCACGCGATCTCGCTGGTCGCGGTCTTCCTCGCGCTCGCACTGGGACTCTTTCTCGGGTCGGGTTTCGTCGGTGACCGTGTCAACTCGATGACCGGCACGAGTCGCGACCGCATCGGCGATCTGGAGAACGAGCGCGACGACCTCAATGCAAAGCTCAACGCCTCCAACAGCTTCGACCATGCGATCGCGCCGCGACTCATCGCGGACAAGCTGAAGGGGCAGTCCGTGTTGGTGGTGACCGCGCCCAACGCGGCGGAGGCCGATGTCGATGCGGTCAAGGAGTCGATCTCGGGTGCGGGGGCCCGCTTCGGTGGGCAACTCGCCCTGACCGACGCGTTGCTCACCGACGGCAAGTCCGAGGAGCTGCGGACGATCGTCGACCAGACGATCCCGCCGGGCACGATGCTCCGCGCCGAACTGACCGATTCCGGCGGACGGGTGGGTGACCTCCTGGGCGCCCTCGTACTGTCCAACGAGACGGCGCGTCCGGCGTCGTCCGGTGATCGTCGGACGGGTCTCGGCACGCTGCGCGACGGCGGGTTCATCGATTACGCCGACAATGCCATCACCCCGACCGATCTGGTCGTCGTGGTCACCGGCGACGAGTTCGGCCCGGACTCGGGCGCGCAGGGCGCGCTCGTCGGTCGGTTCGCCGCCGCGATGGCGGCACGCGGCGTCGGCGGTGTGCTTGTCGGACGCACGGGTTCGGCGTCGGGCGGATCTCCGATCGCCATCGTCCGCTCGGATCCGTCGCTGGCCAACGCCGTGTCGACGGTCGACAACATCGACCAGCCGACCGGCCTCATCACGACGATTCTCGCGCTCACCGCCGAGGTCGACGGCACGACCGGTTCCTACGGCACCGGGGCCGGGGCGACCGCGATCACCGTCGGCGCCGACGGTCGACCCGCCGCCTAGGCCGGGCTCGCCGCCTCGAACGTCAGTACCGCCACGCCCGCCTCCGGTGTGGCGGTGCGGCGTCGGGCGCCGGTGGTGTTACCCTGGAGTCCCGTAGGTAATCAGGGCATCGGCCCCGATTCGGCCGACGGGAGACACTTCTTTTGCGACCACTTCGCCATGTACATGACACCAAGCACATCTTTGTGACCGGTGGCGTTGCTTCTTCACTGGGCAAGGGCCTCACGGCTTCTAGCCTGGGTCAGCTACTCACCTCACGGGGCCTCCGGGTCACCATGCAGAAACTCGATCCGTATCTGAACGTCGATCCGGGCACCATGAATCCGTTCCAGCACGGAGAGGTGTTCGTCACCGAGGACGGCGCCGAGACCGACCTCGACGTGGGACACTACGAACGCTTCCTCGACCGGAACCTCTCGCAGTCGGCGAATGTGACCACCGGACAGGTGTATTCGACGGTGATCGCCAAGGAACGCCGCGGCGAGTACCTCGGCGAGACCGTCCAGGTCATCCCGCACATCACCGACGAACTCAAGGCGCGCGTGCTGGCCATGGGCGAGCCGGACGCCGACGGCGAGGTACCGGACGTGGTGATCACCGAGATCGGTGGCACGGTGGGCGACATCGAGTCGCTGCCGTTCATCGAGGCCGCGCGTCAGGTGCGCCACGACGTCGGTCGGGACAACGTCTTCTTCCTGCACGTCTCGCTCGTGCCCTACCTCGCGCCGTCGGGTGAGCTGAAGACCAAACCGACCCAGCACTCCGTCGCCGCACTGCGCAACGTCGGTATTCAGCCCGACGCGCTCATCCTGCGCTGTGACCGCGACGTGCCCGAGGGACTCAAGAAGAAGATCGCGCTCATGTGTGACGTCGAACTCGACGGCGTGATCTCCACTCCCGACGCCCCCTCGATCTACGACATCCCGAAGGTGCTCCACAGCGAGCATCTCGATGCCTACGTGGTCCGCAAGCTCGGACTGCCGTTCCGTGACGTCGACTGGACGGTGTGGGGCGAGCTCCTGCGCCGCGTGCACGAGCCGCGGGAGACCGTCCGCGTCGCACTGGTCGGCAAGTACGTCGACCTGCCCGACGCCTATCTGTCGGTGACCGAGGCGATCCGGGCCGGTGGCTTCGCCTGGAAGGCGCGTACCGAGATCAAGTGGGTGCCGTCGGACGAATGCGCCACTCCGGCAGGTGCACAGGCCGCCCTCGGCGACGTGGACGCGATCCTGATCCCCGGCGGCTTCGGCATCCGTGGCATCGAGGGGAAGGTCGGGGCCATCTCGTACGCGCGCCGGCGCGGGATCCCGCTGCTCGGCCTGTGTCTCGGACTGCAGTGCGTGGTCATCGAGGCCGCCCGGTCGGTCGGGCTCGACGAGGCGAGTTCCACCGAGTTCGACCCGGACACACCGCACCCGGTGATCTCGACCATGGCCGATCAGGCCGACGCCGTGGCCGGCGACGCCGACCTCGGCGGCACCATGCGACTCGGTGCCTACGACGCCGTGCTGAAGGCCGGTTCGGTCGTCGCCGAGGCGTACGGGACGCGCGAGGTGTCCGAGCGTCATCGCCACCGCTTCGAGGTCAACAACGCCTACCGCGACAAGATCGCCGATTCCGGACTTGTCTTCTCTGGCACCTCACCCGACGGGCATCTCGTCGAATTCGTCGAGTACCCCAAGTCGGTCCATCCGTATCTCGTTGCCACTCAAGCACATCCGGAGCTGAAGAGCCGGCCGACCCGGCCGCACCCGCTGTTCCGGTCGTTCATCGAGGCGGCGTTGAAGTACAAGGCTGCCGAGCGCCTCCCGGTCGACCTGGGTGACGACTACGAGTCGAATGATGCCCCCGCGGATGCGGTGGCTGCCGTCAACGCGGTCACGGTGGAGCCGGTGGCCGGCCTCGGCGAGACGGCGCTCGACGACTCGGCCGGCCGGAGCTGACCCGTTTTGGGCCACGACTTCGAGGTCAAGGACAGCCGCACCGTCTACGACGGCGCGATCATCACCCTGCGGGTCGACGATGTCGAGATGCCCGGTGGGCGCGTCGCCGAACGTGAGGTCGTCGAGCATTTCGGGGCGGTCGCGATCCTGGCGCGCGACGACGCAGGTCGCGTGGCGATGGTGCGGCAGTACCGCCATCCCCTCGGCCACCGTCTGCTCGAGTTGCCCGCCGGGCTCCTCGACCAGGCCGACGAGGAGCCGTTGGCCGCCGCCAAGCGCGAGTTGGCCGAAGAGACCGACCTCGCCGCCGACTCGTGGCACGTCCTCGTCGACCTCGCGCTCTCACCCGGTTTCACCGACGAGGCGTTGCGGCTGTACCTCGCCGAGGGCTTGCACCATCTCGACGCGGCCGAACGCATCGACGAAGAGGCCGACATGTCGGTCGAATGGGTGCCGCTCGACGACGCGGTCGCCCAGGTGTTCGCGGGGGAGATCGTCAACGCGACCAGCGTCGCCGGGATCCTGGCCGCGGCGGCCGCCCGGGATTCCACGACCGGCCTGCGCGACGTCGACGCACCGTGGCCGGACGAGCCGACCGCGCTGCGCAACCGTCGGGCCGACGATCGGGGCCGCCGGTCGTGACCCTGGCCGCCGACATCTCGCGATACCTCGACCATCTGACTGTGGAGCGGGGTGCGGCGGCCAACACGGTCTCGTCCTATCGGCGCGACCTCGAGCGGTACCGGCGGTACCTCGACCGCCGGGGGATCTCCGCACTCGACGCGGTGGCCGAGGAAGACATCCGCGAGTTCCTCGTGGAGTTGCGGCGCGGTGACACCGACGCCGGGTTCGCGCCGCTCGCCGACAGTTCGATCGCGCGAACCCTGGTCGCCACCAGGCGCTTTCACAAGTTCGCGATGGACGAGGGGATCGTCGCGACCGACGTCGCACATGATGTCCGGCCGCCTCGTGCCGCACGCCGGCTGCCGAAGTCGCTGCCGGTGGACGAGGTGCTCGCGATCCTCGACGCCGCGGGTGCCGACGACCACCCACGTGGTCTGCGCGACCGCGCGCTGCTGGAGTTCCTCTACAGCTGCGGGGCGCGGATCTCCGAGGCCACCTCGCTGGACGTCGACGATCTCGATCTCGACGACATGCGCGCAGTTCGCCTTCGGGGCAAGGGTGGGAAGGAGCGCCTGGTCCCGCTCGGCGGACCCGCCGTCGACGCACTCGAGGCGTATCTCGTTCGTGGGCGGCCCGCGCTGGTGTCCCGGGCGACGCCCGCACTGTTCCTCAACGCGCGCGGCGGACGGCTGTCCCGGCAGAGCGCCTGGCAGGTGCTCGTCACCGCGGCCGAACGCGCCGGACTCGACAAGGCGGTCTCGCCGCACACGCTGCGGCACAGCTTCGCGACCCACCTCCTCGACGGTGGTGCCGACGTCCGCGTCGTGCAAGAACTCCTGGGACATGCCTCGGTCACCACCACGCAGGTGTACACGCTGGTGACGGTGAACACGATGCGCGAGGTCTATGCCGTCGCACATCCGAGAGCGCGCTGACCCCTCGGATGGCCTCGGGCGCGCCGACGCCGGAATGACCGGGCGGGTGTCCTAGGCTGATACGAGGTTCGGCCGCCGACGGGCGGACCGGCCGCACCACCGAACAGTGGCGACATCGGCAAGACAGCAGCGGCATCGAACAGCAGCGGCATCGAACAGCAGCGGCATCGAATAGAAGCGGCATCGAACAGCGAAGGGAGCGGCGGACACGTGACCACTCCGAGCGCACCGCGGTCTGGCGCCCGTCCGGGAGATCAGTACAGCATCCAGGTGTCGCCCGGTAACGACACCGAGGAAGCCGACTCTGCACACCCTTCTGGGGACGCCGATGAGATCGGCCCCACCGGTCGGCCGTATCGCGACGTCCCCGAGCCGGCTCTGCTCGACCGTCACGGACCCGCCACGGTGATCGCGGTCTGCAACCAGAAGGGCGGCGTGGGCAAGACGACGTCGACCATCAATCTCGGTGCAGCCCTTGCCGAATACGGTCGTCGGGTGCTGCTCGTCGACCTCGATCCGCAGGGAGCCCTGTCCGCGGGTCTCGGTGTGCCGCATCACGAACTGGAGCAGACCGTCTACAACCTGCTCGTGCCGCCGCAGGTGGCGACCGACGAGGTCCTCATGCGGACCCGCGTCGACGGCCTCGACCTGCTGCCCAGCAACATCGACCTGTCCGCCGCGGAGATCCAGCTGGTCACCGAGGTGGGTCGCGAGCAATCGCTCGGCCGGGCGCTGCATCCCGTGCTCGATCGCTACGACGTGGTCCTCATCGATTGCCAGCCGTCGCTCGGTCTGCTCACCGTCAACGCGCTGGCCTGCGCCGACACCGTGCTCATCCCGATGGAATGTGAGTACTTCAGCCTCCGCGGTCTGGCGCTGCTCACCGACACGATCAACAAGGTGCGCGACCGTCTCAACCCGCGCCTCGACCTCGGCGGCATCCTGGTCACCATGTTCGACGCCCGTACGCTGCACTCGCGCGAGGTGATGGCCCGCGTCGTCGAGGTGTTCGGCGACGCGGTCTACGACACCGTCATCGCTCGAACCGTCCGTTTTCCGGAGACCAGCGTGGCCGGCGAGCCGATCACCTCCTGGGCGCCGAGGTCGGCCGGCGCGAAGGCCTATCGGGCGCTCGCGCGCGAGGTCATCGCCCGCAACGTCAAAGGCGCATGACGCTCGGCACGGATCAGGCGCCGCCCGACGCCGCGACCCCCGACCTCGACGCACCGGCGGGGGAGGACTCGACCGACGTCGCCCAGGAGCCCGGCTTCCGGGTCAAACTGCGCAACTTCGAGGGCCCGTTCGACCTCTTGCTGAACCTGATCTCGCAACACCGTCTCGATGTGACCGAGGTGGCGCTGCACGAGGTCACCGACGACTTCATCGCCTACACGCGCGAACTCGGTCCGGAGATGGGCCTGGACCAGACGACCGAGTTCCTCGTCGTCGCCGCGACGCTCCTGGATCTCAAGGCGGCCCGCCTGCTGCCGTCCGGAGAGGTCGACGACCCCGAGGATCTGGCTCTGCTCGAGGCGCGGGATCTGTTGTTCGCCCGGCTCCTGCAGTACCGCGCATACAAGCAGGTGGCCGCGCTGTTCGGCGAACTCGAGGCCGCCGCCCTGCAGCGCTATCCACGCGCGGTGTCGCTGGAGAAACGGTTCGAGGATCTGCTGCCCGAGGTGACCCTCGGCGTCGACGCCGACGGCTTCGCCCAGGTCGCCGCTGCGGGGCTGACGCCCCGTCCGGTGCCGACCGTCGGCCTGGACCACCTCCACGACGTGCAGAAGGTGTCCGTCCCGGGCCAGGCGCGTCGGATGGCCTCGCTGCTCAGCGCGGCCTCGGGGACCTGGCTGAGTTTTCGTGAACTGACCGCGGATTGTGCGAACGGGCTGGAGATCGTCGGCAGCTTCCTCGGGCTGCTCGAGCTGTTCCGCGAGCGGGCCGTCGCCTTCGAACAGCCCGTGGCGCTCGAGGAACTCGCGGTGATGTGGACGGGCGAACGCGGCGCCGATGACCTGCGCATCGACAAGTCAGAGGATTACGGATGACAGACCAGGTTCCCGAGGTCGAGATCCTCGACCCGACCAGGACGGCCGGCGGGGAGGACCCGGGTCCGGACGAACCCGAGCAGACCGAGCTCCACGGCGACGGGGAGTACCTCGACGACGATCGGTTGCGCTCGGCGCTGGAGGCGGTGCTGCTCGTCGTGGACACCCCGGTGACCACCGACGAACTCGCGAACGCGGTCGACCAGGACCGCACGCGGGTCCGGGAGATGCTCAACGCCATGTCGTCGGAGCTCACCGCGTCGGGGAGCGGTTTCGATCTGCGCTTCGCCGGCGACGGCTGGCGCTACTACACCCGCGCGGAGTACGCCCCTTACGTCGAGCGGTTGCTGCTCGACGGGGCACGGTCGAAGCTCACCCGGGCGGCCCTCGAGACCCTCGCGGTCATCGCCTACCGGCAACCGGTCACCCGAGCCCGCGTGAGCGCCATCCGCGGCGTGAACGTCGACGGCGTGATCCGCACGCTCGTCGCCCGTGGACTGATCAACGAGGTCGGCACCGAACCGACCACGAACGCGACGACCTATGCCACCACCGAGTTGTTCCTGGAACGTCTCGGCCTGGCATCCCTGGCCGAACTGCCCGATCTGGCGCCGCTGCTGCCCGACGTCGACCTCATCGACGACCTCGACGAGGAACTGCTGTCGGATCCCCGATTCGCCAAACTGTCCTCTCAACCGTCAGACTCGAAGGAACTGATCATCGACGGTGGCACCACCACCGACTCACAGGACTGAGAGAACATGGCATCCGCTGGCCGAGATGGCTCACCGGGACAACGCCGCAAGGGCGCGCCCGCACAACAGCCGCGAACCAAGAAGACCCACCGCAAGGGGTCGTCGAAGCCGAACGCCGAAGTGGGCAAGATCCGGCTCAACAACGCACGGCCGGCGCGCCACCAGACGCCCGCCGATGAGAACCAGGGCGCCGGAGCCAATTACGTCGAGGACGGCGTTCGGTTGCAAAAGGTGCTCGCCCAGGCCGGCGTGGCGTCGCGACGCGGTGCCGAAGAACTGATCGCCGCCGGTCGTGTCGAGGTCGACGGTGAGATCGTCACCGAGCAGGGTCTGCGGATCGATCCGAACACCGCCATCATCCGCGTCGACGGTGCACGCGTGATCATGGACGAGACCCGTCAGTACCTGGCGTTCAACAAGCCCAAGGGCTGGCAGTCGACCATGTCGGACGATCAGGGTCGTCCCTGCGTCGGTGATGTCGTCGCCGAGCGGGTCATGGCGGGGCAGCGACTGTTCCACGTCGGCCGTCTCGACGCCGACACCGAGGGTCTGCTGCTGCTGACCAACGACGGCGAACTCGCGCACCGATTGATGCATCCGTCGTTCGAGGTGCCCAAGACATATCTGGCGACCCTCAAGGGGGAGGTGCCGCGCGGTATCGCGCGACGCATGCGGGAGGGTGTCGACCTCGAAGACGGTCCCGTCCTGGTCGACAGGTTCACCGTGATCGAGGTCCACGAGGGGCAGTCGCTGGTGCGGATCACGCTGCACGAGGGCCGCAACCGGGTGGTCCGCCGGATGATGGACGAGGTCGGCTACCCCGTCGTCAAACTGGTTCGCACACACGTCGGTTCGGTGGCACTCGGCGAACAGCGCCCGGGCAGTCTCCGTGTTCTGGGCAGCGACGAGGTCGGTGGGTTGTACAGGGCGGTCGGCCTGTGAGCGACGGCACGTCGGAGTCCGCAGGCGGGACCACGCACGTCGTCGCCATCGACGGCCCGGCGGGCACCGGGAAGTCGTCGGTGTCGAAACTGCTCGCGGCGAAGGTCGGGGCCAGCTACCTCGACACCGGCGCCATGTATCGGGCGGTGACGCTCGCCGTTCTCGATGCCGGTGTGGCGCTGGATGATCCGGCCGGAATCGCCCGTGTGGTGGCCGGCGTCGACATCGAGTTGGTCCCGGACGGAGACGGCGCCAAGGTCTTCCTCGACGGCCGCGACGTGTCCGGTCCGATCCGGACCGACCACGTCACGAGCGCCGTGTCGGCCGTCTCGGCGGTCGCCGAGGTGCGCACGAAACTGGTTGCGCTGCAACAGCAGAACGCGCAGGGCCGGTTCGTGGTCGTCGAGGGCCGCGACATCGGCACCGTGGTGTTCCCCGACGCCGACGTCAAGATCTTCTTGACCGCGACGCCCGAGGCGCGCGCCGAGCGGCGGCACAAGCAGAATCTGGCCGGCGGACGCGACAGCGACTACGACGCGGTGCTGGCGAGTGTGAACCGGCGCGACCATCTCGACTCGACGCGCAAGGTCTCGCCGCTGCGCGCGGCCGATGACGCGACCGTCGTCGACACCAGTGACAAGACCCTCGACGAGGTGCTCGAGGAACTGAGCGGCCTCGTGACGACCCGGATCGGAGCTGTGGAACGGTGAGCGACAACTACTCGGACGATCTCACCGCGCTGCCCGGTGACGGCACGTGGTCGGACGAATCCGACTGGCAGCTGACCGATGTCGGGGGCGCCGACGACGCCTCCGGCGTCGAACACATGCCGGTGGTGGCGATCGTCGGACGACCCAACGTGGGCAAGTCGACGCTCGTCAACCGCATCCTGGGCCGTCGGGAAGCCGTGGTCGAGGACATCCCGGGCGTGACCCGTGACCGCGTGTCGTACGCGGCGTCGTGGTCGGGTCGCCGCTTCACCGTCGTCGACACCGGTGGCTGGGAGCCCGACGCGAAGGGGCTGCAGCAGGCCGTCGCCGCGCAGGCCGAGCTGGCGATGCGCACCGCCGACGCGATCGTCGTCGTGGTCGACGCCACGGTCGGTGCGACCGCGACCGACGAGGCCGTCGCGCGGGTCCTGCGGCGGTCGAAGACCCCGGTCATCCTGTGTGCCAACAAGGTCGACAGCGAACGTCTCGAGTCCGACACCGCGTCCCTGTGGTCGCTGGGGCTCGGCGAGCCGTATCCCGTGTCGGCGGCACACGGCCGCGGGGCCGGCGATCTGCTCGACATCATCCTGGACAAGCTGCCCGAGACCCCGCGGGAGGCACCAACTCTCGGTGGTCCCCGTCGCGTCGCGCTCGTGGGCAAGCCGAACGTCGGCAAGAGTTCGCTGCTGAACAAGCTCACCGGCACCGAGCGGTCGGTGGTCGACAACGTCGCCGGGACGACCGTCGACCCGGTCGACGAGCTCGTCGAACTCGGCGGCAGGACGTGGAACTTCGTCGACACCGCGGGTCTGCGACGCAAGGTGCGGACCGCGAGCGGACACGAGTACTACGCGTCACTGCGGACGCGGTCGGCGCTCGACGCGGCCGAGGTGGCGATCCTGCTGATCGACGCGTCGGAACCGATCACCGAACAGGACCTGCGGGTGCTGTCGCTCATCATCGAGAGCGGGCGGGCGCTCGTGATCGCGTTCAACAAGTGGGATCTCGTCGACGAGGATCGTCGGTACCAGTTGGACAAGGAGATCGATCGCGAGCTGGCACGCGTGCCGTGGGCGCGCCGGGTCAACATCTCGGCGTCGACCGGCCGGGCCGTCCAGAAGCTGGTGCCCGCGTTGGAATCCGCGCTCGACTCGTGGGACAAGCGCATCTCGACCGGCCCGCTGAACAACTGGCTCAAGGACGTCATCGCCGCCAACCCGCCGCCGCTGCGCGGTGGCCGACAGCCGCGCGTGATGTTCGCGACTCAGGCCTCGGTCCGGCCGCCGACCTTCGTGCTGTTCACCACCGGTTTCCTCGAGGCGGGCTATCGCCGCTTCCTCGAGCGGCGGCTGCGTGAGGAATTCAACTTCGACGGTTCGCCGGTCCGGGTCAACGTCCGTGTCCGCGACAAGCGGGAGCAACGCCGAAAGCGCTGAACTGCGGTCTGTCTGTGGCGCACGACACCCGCTGTGAGATACTGCGTCTCGTGCTCATCCTGGCAATCATCGTATTCGGCATGGTCATCGGCGCCCTCGCGCAGATCCTCCTCGGCGGCAAGAACCTGCGCACCGTCGACTGGGGTCTCGCCCTGGTCGCCGGACTCGTTGGCTCCTTCGTCGGTGGACTGCTCATCAGTCTGCTCTCCGGCGACGGACTCGAACTCCGCCCCAGCGGCATCATCGGCTCCCTCGTGGGCGCGGTCCTGGTGACCGCCGGGTGGATCTGGTTCAAGAAGCGTTCGGCGGTCTAGCAGCCGGTGTCAGATGTAGCGCTTCGTAGCGGTAGAAGCAACGACACACTACATCTGGCCACCGGCCCGAAATGAGGCCTGACCAGGCGATTGGTTCGGGACCGTGCTCGTCGGCTAGGCTTTACCTCGCTCCGCTTCTCCAGGGAGCAACGGGCTGTGGCGCAGTTTGGTAGCGCACTTGACTGGGGGTCAAGTGGTCGCAGGTTCAAATCCTGTCAGCCCGACAGAAGACCCTGATGAGCATTGCTCATCAGGGTTTTGTTCTGTTCGCCGACTGCACTGCGATTGCACTCGTCACGGTCAGGCCCGAGTCGGCGGGAGCGGTTGGATGTCGACGACGTCGTCAGCGAGCGCGCCGGCCCGGCTGCGCAGACCATCGAGAACCTCGGCCAGATTCGTTCCGCGTCGATGCAGCGTATCCATGTGCAGGGATTCCCAGACCGGGAACTCGCCGTGAGCGTCGCGCGCCGTGGTGTCCCAGAGAAGTGCGTCGCCGTTCTCGCTCCAGCCGAAGACTGTCAGCGACGCGACGAGTTCCCAGCTGCCGTGGGGCTCGATCATCCAATCGAAATCCTCATCCTGCCCGTCTCGATACGCGGCCCGGAACGCGCGGGTGAGTTGCCCTCCGCGCCCGACGAATCCGTCTGCGAAACCGGGCAAGACCGGCGGGTATACGAGCCACAGACCGAAGGTGCGCGCCCATCCCGAGTGGCGGATGAAGTCACGATACGACGGCGGGAACCCGCCGCCGTCGTCGAAGGAAAAGCCATCGAGTGCCGCGAAGTCGATGTGCATCCGAGTGGGTTCGCCGCCTACACGGAGGGCGTCGAGGTTCGCCATGACGATGAGACTAGGACACGCCGTGAACGAGGGGAGCTACCCATTCAGGCTCGTGGCGTGGACGCAGCCGAGTACCGATGCAGCCTGGCACACATCCTTGCGACGCGATCCGCAGATGTCGCAGCAACGTTGGAACGCCTCGGCGGCGCGACGTCCGACGTCACCGGGGTGATCGACGGGGTGACGATCGACTTGTTCGTCGACCAGGACGCCGAGGGTCCGTTCGATGTGTGGGCGCGATTCGAGGGTGCGGACGCGTTCGAACTGGACCGCCGGTTCGACGACGAGAGACGACTGTTCGGCGTCGAATGGGGCGAACTCGGCTGGGAACCGGCGGTGCCGTCGCGACCGCGGGGTTGGTCGCGCTACGACCTGGAGGAAACGATCGTCGATGTCGTGGCGTCGTGGCTCGACACGCTGATCCCCAGTGGGCCACTGGCCTGGGAAATCGGTTCGGGTGCAGGCACACTCGACCCACGGCCGGTGGGGCCGAGCGTCGACGGGAACGGAATCGGCTCCACGGTCTGACGCTCGACGCCCGAATCAACCCAGATGCCGGACGAAGAACCCCGCGGCGTCCTCACCCGCGTACGCCGGGACGCCGGTGTGTCCACCCATGTTCGCGTGCAGACTCTTCTCCGTCGAACCGAAGGCGTCGAAGAGATCCAGTGCAGCCTGCCGGTCGTTGTGTTCGTCGTCCCACTGCAGCAATACGTGCAGGGGGACCGTGACGCGCTGGGCCTCGTCGAGAATCGTTCGCGGGATGAAGCTCCCCGCAAACAGCACGGCGGCCGCGATCCGGGGTTCGGTCACGGCCAGTCGGACGCCGACGGAGATGACGCCCCCGGAATAGCCCACCGGCCCATCGATGCCGGGCAGCTCGAGGAGCCGGTCCATCGCCGTCCGCCATTCCGGGACCGACTGCTCCACCAGGGGCAGGACGAGCCGGTCGATGATGTCGGCGCTGACCTGATGGCCGGCCTGTAGCGTCCGACGCAGGTCGGCACGGGCGTGCTCGGCCTTTATCGATGTCGGTCGGTCGCCACCGCCGGGCGTCTCGATGGTCGCCGCGGCGAAGCCGTCGGTCACGGCCCGCCGCGCCCGGGCCGCCAGTCGTGGATACATCTGTGGAAGACCACCGGGGTGTCCGAGCAAGATCAGCGGAACGGGTGACGAGGTCGTCGCGGGAGTCCATAGGATGCCCGGGATTCCGCCGAGGACGAAATTCCGTTCGACGACGCCGTCGGCGAGGTGGGTCTCAGAGGTGAAATGCATGGTCGTGCCTCTCGGGAGTGCGCTTCTACGGCGCGCCCCGGACGACCTATCGCCCGACCGTGACTCCGTAGGGGAGCGCCCACATCGAATCGTTCATGGGTATCGCCTCCTCGGTTAGTCGCACGGACGGTGTACACATTAGCAGCGGTCGACCTGCTGCCAGGCAGGAATTCTCGTCGACGCTAGACGGTCAGCGGCACCGCGACGTCGGCGCCGCCTTCCTCGGTGATCCGGGCACCCATCTGCGTGTACGTGGGCGCGGTGATGAACCCACCGGCGAGGAGTGCCTCACCCTGGCGGAACCCGGGCGACTCCGCCAGGAGGTGTTCGGGTACGAAGCCGAAGGTGTCGGCCAACTCGGCGAGATCGCGTGGGGCGTTCATCCGCATCAGGCACAAGTTGTCGCACTGGGACAGGACATTGGGGTGGATCTTGGTCGGCCGCTGGGTCGACAGCAGCAGCCAGAGGCCGAATTTGCGGCCCTCGGCGGCGATCTGCACGACCCGGTCGATCAGCGCCTGCTCCACCGCGCTGGTGGCCTGCGGTGGGCAGATGTTGTGGGCCTCGTCGATCACGATGAGTATCGGGCGCCGTTCGTCGCGGTGGGCCCAGAGGTGTTCGAGCACACTGAGAGCGGCGACCTTCGGTTCCGCCGGGTGGGCGAACCCACCCAGGTCGAGCACGGTCGCCTGGGGTCGCTCGTTGATGACGTCGGTCGCCGCGAGGTCACCCCGCGCCCACAGGGCCCAATCGAGGACCTGCAGATTCTCGATACGCTTGGCCAGCCGCTGATGTCCGGGGTCGGCGGAACTGCGAAGCGCGTCGAGATAGGTGGTCTGGTCCGATGTCTCGGTGAGCGTGGCGTCGGCGTGCAGCAGCACGTTGTACTCGTCGGCGTCGGCGATCGGATCCAGCTGCAGGACCGCGGCCTTCGCGGCCAGGGGCAGGGTCAGGAATCGCGTCCGCAATTGCGGTCCGTCACGTCGCGTCGAATGCAGGACCCGGATGTCGGATGCCGCGATCGCATCCGCGGCGGTGGGATCCGCGGTACCCCGTGTCTCGGGTAACCGGGTGAAATCCGCGTTCGGATCGAGGATCAGCAACGGGAGTCGGGTTCGGAGCAGCAGCTGTTCGAGAACCACCCCGAGCGCGTAGGTCTTCCCGGAGCCGCTCTGGCCGCACCAGAAGGTGTGGCGGTTGAACTTCTCGGCGGCGAGGAGGACGTCGGTCGTCGCGTTGTCGCGATGATTTCCCACTGTCAGCTGAACCACGTCCGTACCTTACTGGCACGGGCGGCTTTCCATCGGACTTACGAGCCGGTCAACTCCTTTCGCAACACGAAAGCACGGTCGCCGGTGGCGGGGTCGCGGACCGGAAACCCGTGCCTGCGATAGAAACGATGCGCGTCGACGTCGGGTTCGTCGACCTCGATCTCGAACTCGCCGGCGCCTCGCCGTGCCGCCTCCGCGACGGCCGCGGTGAGGACCGCGCCACCGAGTCCGCGGCTCCGTTCGACGGGGGTGGTGTACATCTCGTCGAGTAGTGCGATGCCGCCGTCGACCCACACGTTGGTCCGGATGGTCACCAACCCAATCGAGATGACCGGGTCGCCGGCGACGATGGCGAAAGTCGTGGTGCCCGAGAGCAGCTCGCGTAGTCGACGAGTCAGTACGGACGGACCTGGCGACGGCTCGTCGTACTCGCGATTGAACGCATCGAGGAGGTCGGCCATCGCCGGCGCATCTGCCGGCGTCGCCAACCGGGCACTGTTGTGGTCGTTCACGGGTCCCACCGTAGCGGCGCCTCCGTAGGTGGGCAGTCGTTCCGGTGGTCGGTCAGCCGTCCCCGCCGAACCGGGTGAGCAGGCGGTCGACCGCGCTGCAGTCCTGCAGGATTCGCCGGCGACCGGGGTCCGCGGCGACATCGCAGAGCATCGCATCGCCGCCCGGGATCCGCTCGATGCCGACGATCGCCGACCACACCGCCCCGTCGGTGGCCGTGAACGCGTCGACACCGTCACGCAGGGCCCGCGCCAAGACGATCCGGTCGTCGGGGTCCAGCCGGTCGTGGACCAGGGCGATCATCTCGCCGGCGACCGAGCCGTGTGCGCGCTCGTCACGGCGGTGCAGGGCGACGGTCGCCTGATGGACCGGCTGCATCGACCGGTCGTCGGCGATCAGGGTCAGATAGTCACCGATGGACGTCTCGGCGACCGTGGCGAACGCGAGAGTCGTCAGCGCGGCGTCTCGTGTCGACTCCGCCCGCGCGAGCGCTTCCCGATGCCGCCGCACCGTCGTCGACGCCGGCAGCGCGGCGTCCGGCAGCGCCCAGCCGCGCCGTCGCCGGGTCAGTGCAGACGCGTTCAGGTGCATCAGCGTGTGGTACTCCTCGTCGACCATCGACTGCACCACGGCCGCTCGACCGGCATCCGAGAAGCCGGTGCCGAACGCGTCTCGGAACAGCAGTCCGAAACCGGGTGTCACCACGTCTTGTTCGATGTCGATGACGGTCTTGTTGTACGCGATCCAACTCCAGGCCAGAACTCTCGACCGGACGTCGTCGTCGAGACGATCCCAGCTCGGATGCCCCGCGAACGGGAGCATCGTCTCGGGGAAGTCGGATCGGGTGTCGTCGTAGAGATCGTCCATCGTCGGGCCGTCGAGTTCGGCCTCGGTGCGCCGCACCGTCGCTCGCCGCGGCCAGCTGCGGACGAGCCCGCGGATCACCGCCGACTCCACCGGGTCGGAGGCGTCGTGGTCGGGCAGTCCGCCGGTCACGGCACCAGTCCGTCGAACAACCGGGCACACAGCGCGGCATATCCGTTCGCGCGGGTGCCCAGGGGGGCGCCGGCCCGGGCCAGCAGTGCCGCGAACTCGCCGGCGTCGCCGTGAGTGCCTGTGCCGGTGCCGTCGGCGCAGGCGGCCGACACCCGGGAGACGGCCCGCGACAAGGCCTCTCGAGCCGCCGGCGCACACGGATTCGACTCCTGGATGTCCCGGTACACCTCCGGCGGCCCGCCGGTGATCCGGGCCAGCATCGCCGACATGGCCGTGAACGGGGGAGTGGCCAGCAGCGCGGTGTCGTCGGCGTCGACTCCCAGGTCGGCGAGCGCTGTCCCGAACGACAGGATCGTCGCATGGGTGAGCGCCTGGATCGACGCGCACAGCCGGTCGTGACGCTCCGCGGTGGTGACCTCCGTCCGGGCACCCCACCGGGCCAGGTCGTCGAGCAGACGGTCCGCGCCGGGTCCGTGGTGATGGACGACGACCGCGACCACCCGCCCGGGCAGACCGAGGGACGGCGCGAACATCGGATTCACCCCGACGGTCGGCCCGCCGGGCTCGACGTCGGCCAGCGCCGCCGAGAACCGCGTCTTCACCGACAGCGTCTCCACCAGCAATGCCGTCGGGCGCAGCACGGACCGCACCGTTCCCACCGCGGCGAGCGCCACGTCCTCCGGTACCGCGAGAACCAGGACATCGGCCTCGCGCATCCGCGCGGTCGCCTCCGGACCCGGGGACCGGATGTCGTCGCCTGTGATGGCGTCCAGGACGTGGACCCTGTCGCCGTCACCGCGCCACCGGTCGGCCAACATGGTGCCCACCGCCCCCGCTCCGCCGGCCACGACCACCGACCGCACACCGGGGGCGGTCGACGCGGTCACGGACTGCTCTCGGCGGCGACGGACAGGCAGCGACGCATGGTCAGGGCCTTGACCATCGTCTCCTCGTATTCCTCGTCCGGATCCGACAGCGCGACGATGGCCCCGCCGACCCCGAACGTCACCTCCGACTCGGTCGCGACCATCGTGCGGATCACGATCGACAGGTCGGCGGTACCCGTCAGCGAGAAGTAGCCGATGGCGCCCGAGTAGACACCACGCGGACCCGCCTCGAGTTTGTCGATGATCTCCATCGTGCGGATCTTCGGCGCGCCCGTCATCGAACCGCCGGGGAATGCCGCCCGCACGCAGTCGACAGCCGACAACCCCGCGCGCAACGTCCCACGCACCGTCGACACCATCTGATGGACCGGAGCGAAGGTCTCGATGTCGAACAGGGACGGCACATGCACCGAGCCCGGCTCGCAGACCCGCGACAGGTCGTTGCGGACGAGGTCGACGATCATCAGGTTCTCCGACCGGTCCTTCTCGCTCGTTCGCAGATCGCACCGCAAGTGCTCGTCCTCCACGGGGTCCGCCGATCGGGGCCGGGTGCCCTTGATCGGTTTCGATTCCACCGTGCGGTCCGCGGCGACCTTCAGGAACCGTTCGGGGGACGCGCTGAGCACCGACAACCCCGAGAACTGCAGCAGCGCGCTGTACGGCATCGGGCTGATCTCGCGCAGACACGAATACCCGGACACGGGGTCGAGCCTGCGATGCACCGTCGCCGAGTTGGTCAGGCACACCTCGTAGGACTCCCCGGACCGGATCTCCGCCAGACAGTCCTCGACGAGTCCCAGATACGTCTGATGGTCGTGCCGGAACACGATCGGCGCCTCCTGCGCCACCGGGACCAGCGGCGGGGTCGACGCCAGGTCGGCCAGTGGCACCGGTGACTCCCGGATGGTCGACGCCGTCGCATGCAACCATGCCGCGGTATCGGGGCCTGACGTGCCGGTTTCCGAGCGGTCGACCGGTTCCAGTGCGAGAACGTACGCGCAGTCGCGCCCGTGGTCGATCACGACCGCGCGGTCGGCGAAGACCAGTGCCGCGTCGGCCTGCTCGGATGCGTGCGCCAACTGTCCACCGGTGTCCGCCTTGAGCTCGTAGCCGAGATAGCCGACGTAGCCGAGACCGAACCCGCCCGGCAGGTCCGACCGCGGTGCCACCGAGCGCTCCCGCAGTCGCGCGCCGAGATAGTCGAAGAATGTGCTGCGGACCACCTCGCCGGAGCCATCCGAATGTTCCACTCGTACGGTCATTTCCGGCACGCGGTAGGTCACGTACTCGGCGAGCGGGCCCGAGCAGTCGCCCATGACCGAGAACCTGCCGTCCTCGTCGTCGGACGCCGAACCGTCGAGCCAGTAACTGTTCGGACCGTCGGCGAACAACCTCTCGTACACCGCTTGCGCGTCCACCGCCCGGTCGACCCGCACCGACCGCACGCGGTAGCGGTGTACCGGCATGTGCGACGGCATGCGCTCTGCCGAAACGCTTGTCGTCGCCGGCGACGTCCTCGATGCTGCCCGTCCCCGCCGGTGCACCCGCACTGGCGTTGCCGCGGCGAAGTTCGCCAGCAGTTCCCGGCCGTATTCGCTGCAGATCGACTCCGGATGGAACTGCACCCCCCACAACGGCAGATCCCGGTGGCGCACCGCCATCAGGACGCCGTCGTCGGACCAGGCCTGCTCCTCCAAGTCGTCGGGGACGTCCATCACGGCCAGTGAGTGGTATCGCACCGCGTGGAACGGGGACGGCAGCCCCGCGAAGAGGCCCCGGCCGTCGTGGTGCACGGCGCTGACCCGCCCGTGCCGCGGCTCCGGGGCCGCCACCACCGGACTGCCGAACACGTGGCACAGACCTTGGTGCCCCAGACACACCCCGAGCGCGGGTAGCCCACTGTCGGTCAGAGCCCGCGCGCTGATCCCGAAGTCGCGGACATAGTCCGGTCGGCCCGGGCCGGGGGAGACCACCACATTGTCGAAAGCCGTCAGATCCACCGACGTCCACGGCACGTCATTGGCGACGACAACCGGCTCCCGGCCGTTGACGTCGGTCAGCAGTGCGAACAGGTTGTAGGTGAACGAGTCGTAGTTGTCGATCAGCAGGGTGCGCACCGCGGCCACCTCAGTCCGTGCTCGACCCGGCGGCCGCGCGCCGGACAGGGTGACGATCCGGCTCTGCGCCGGGCACCGGATCGCTGATCGCCCGCCGCGAATCGGTTGCCACGATCAGGTCCTCGACGCGGCATGTCTCGGCGATCAACAGGTCGTAGAGGGCGTGCAGGAAGTCGGGGGAGAGGTCGTGTTCGACGGCGAACCGGTGGGCGTGTTCGTGCACGACCCCGACACGACCCGGCTGCATCACCGCGATGGCATGCCGGCGTTTGAGTCGCGCGATGCGGGTGCACACCTCGATCCGGGCACGAACGGTGTCGAGCAGTCGATCGTCGATCCCGTCCAATTCCGTTCGCAATGCTTCGAGTTCGCGTGCACCGAGGTCGTTCTCACCCAGCGCTCGCCCGTCGATGTTCGTCGTCTGGTTCACGGCGCGACCACCTAGAAGTGTCCGAATGTGCGGCCCGCCGGCTTGAACCGCCCCGAGATGCGGCGCCGCCCCGTGGGTCCTGCGCCCGGGCTCGCGTCGACGAACCCACACCCCGACTCGGTCCATGGTCGCACCGACTGCGAGATCTCGAAGGCGTTGACGTCACCAGCTGATCACGATTCATCATCGACCGGGACGTCACCGTGGCGAGATGCGTTGTCCGGGCGGCAGTTCGATTGCGGCAAGTCCGACCTTCCGGGCGGTGCTCCCGCCGAATCCTTTGCCGCCCTCACTTTCCCGCGTGCCGCAGGTGTCCGTACAGAGCGGCGCGATAACCGCGGGTGTAACTGGGTTCCTCGTCATCGGGGTGGGGTGGACAGGCGAGCGTCGACGACGCGAGTTGTCGAGCCCACGGCGCCGGCAGGGCGTCGAGATCGGCGGCGGCGTCGAGGAAACCCTGCTGGAACAGATCCGGGTCGAGGTGTTCGTCGAGTTCGGCGTCGAAGATCGGAAACGACGTCGGCAGTCGCGTGACGATGCCGTGCTCGGTGACGATGTCGAGCTCGGGAAGATCGGGGTCGGGAGTTTTCAACGGACCGAACGCCTTTCGGCCAGCGTGCGGTACAGGGTCGCCCGACTGACGCCGAGCTCCTGCGCGATCTTCGGTACGGCGACACCTCGTGCGCGCATCTGCTCGGCTCGGGCCACCTGCTCGGCGTCGAGCGCTCGTGGTCGACCGATGGTCGAGGTCGATCCGCGCAGCGTTCTCGGTGTCGAGCGGTCGGTCGGTGTGCGCGTGTCCTCGAGTTCGGCCAGCGACGCCAAGACCCCGACGATCATCGCTCCGGCCGGGTCGGAGGTGTCGATGCCCTCGCGTAACGAGCGCAGTCCGATGCGGCGTCCGGTCATCTGGTTCGCGATCTCCATGATCTCGGGCACGGTGCGCCCGAGGCGATCGATACCGACCACCACGGTGACGTCTCCCGCACGCGCGTAGTCGAGGAGCGCGGCGATGCCGGGGCGGTGGCCGGCGGGGATGGACCGGTCTGTTGCGTCGGTGTAGATGCGTGCGGGATCGACACCCGCGTCGGTCAACGCATCGATCTGCGGCGCGAGTGGATGGGTGCCGACCGTTTCGCGAGCGTAACCGAGGGCCATTCCCGACGGTTGTGTTGGATCTGCTGTCACCGTGGCAGCGTATCTCAAAAGTGTTCGACATGATTTCGCGACACGCGGGGATTCGAGACAGAACACCGCCTGAAAACGGCTTAAGTCGATCGCTATGTCGCAAAACAGTAAAGGTAGTCCCGAAACAAAATGAGACAATTTGAGACCCCGAGCCAGGCATACCGGGTGGTCCACCCCACTTCGGGGGGTTTCGCCGCGAGAGCCCGGATCCGGCGTTACCGTCGCACCACCTGTCGTCGGCGGTGGAGGCATGTTCATGGGACTGGCAGACTCGGGCGCCCACGCGTCCGGACCGCACCTTGTCGATACACCGTTGGGACCGGTCGAATCCGCCGATGTCGGGTCGGGCCCGCCCGTGCTCTTTCTGCACGGGTCGCCGGGCGGTTACGACCAGGGCGTCCTGATGACGCGCTTTCTCGCCGGGTCGCATCGGGTCATCGCGATCTCGCGGCCGGGGTACCTGGGCACGCCGCTCACGCACGAGACGAGTGCTCCGGCGGCGCAGGCGGAGCTCGCCGTGGCCGTGTTGGATGCGCTCGAGATCGAGCGTTGTGCACTGATGTGTTGGTCCGGGGGCGGACCCGCCGCCTACTCGCTCGCCGCTGCGGTGCCGGACCGCGTCGCATCGATGGTCGCGGTCGCCGCGGTCAGCACGCGGTTCGACCCGCGGAGCAGTCTGCGCGGCCGACTCGAACTATCCGAGGAGAGGCTTCTGTTCAGCCGCTTCGGCCAGTGGCTCGCGACGACGCTCGCCGCCAAGGCCCCGTCCACGGCCATCTCGACTCTGCTGTCGGGGGAGGGCGATCTGTCGCGCGCCCAGATCCGGGAGCTCACGGCGGGCATCGTCGCCGACGACGACCAGCGCGCGCTGGCGACCGATTTGTTCGCCACCGTGTCGGGGGGCCGAAAAGCAGGCTTCGACAACGACTTCGACCAGTTTCGCGAGCTCGACCTACCACTCGCGGCCATCACCGCGCCGGTGCTGGCGATCCACGCGCGCACCGACGCCGACGTCCCCTTCGACCAGAGTGTCCATGCCGTCGACACCCTGGTCGATGCTCGCCTCGAGGCGAGCATCGACGAAGGCACCCACCTGTCGATGTGGCTCGGCTCCGACGCGTCGCGACTACAGGCGTTGGTCGGTGAGCACCTGGCCGCGGTGGAGTGAAGGGCTTGGTCCGTGAGACCAAGCGACGGTCGCGCGTGGTCGCCTGTCGGGCGGCCGTCAGAACAGCGTCGGCGGGAGGGCGCCTTCGAACTCGAGCAACCAGCGCTTGGTCGACAGTCCCTGGCCGGTCACGCCTCCCGAGTAGCCGCCGAGACCGTCACCGGCGACGACGCGGTGGCAGGGGATCAGCAGCGGCACGGGATTGATGCCCATGATGGTCCCGACGCCGCGCGCGGAGACCCGGGTGCCTGTCATCGCGGCGAGTTCTCCGTAGGTGACGGTGTCGCCATGGCCGACCTCCCGGTGCAGCGTGGTCAGAACCGCACGTGCGGCATCCGACATCCCGCCGAGGTCGACCGGGAGGTCGAATTCGGTGAGCTCGCCGGCAAAATAAGCGCGGAGTTGCCGGACGGCTTCGGGGAGAACGGGATCGACGGAGTCGATGCCGGCCGGTGCCTCGATGTCCGCTCGCCAGGCCATGCGCACGATGGCCGAGCCGTCGCTCTCGACGGCCAGGGTGCCGACAGGCGTCGGCACGAGAACACTGTGTGCTGGGGGCATCGCGGGGTCTCACGGTCGGGGTCGGGGTGCGGTCACAGTAGCGCCAGAGTCGCGCCCTTCGGTGGAGACAGCTCCGAGAGTATCTGGGAATATTCGGCTGGGCCGTCGTGTTCCGCCCACCATGAGTGCTAATGCAGAGTTGAGTCCTGAAGGCTGGGTCCGCGAGCAGACCGAGAAGATCCTCGAGCAGGGCACCACCGACGGTGTGACCGTGATGGACCGTCCGATCGTGCTGTTCACCACCACCGGCGCGAAGTCGGGCAAGAAGCGCTACGTGCCGCTGATGCGGGTCGAGGAGAACGGCAAGTACCTCATGGTGGCCTCGAAGGGTGGCGCACCGGAGCATCCGGCGTGGTACCACAACGTGAAGGCGAACCCGCAGGTGACAGCGCAGGACGGCGCCGAGGTCAAGGAACTGACCGCTCGCGAGCTGAGCGATGGCGAGGAGCGCGACCACTGGTGGGAGCTCGCCGTCGCCGCTTTCCCGCCGTATGCGGAGTATCAGACGAAGACCGATCGGCAGATCCCGGTGTTCGTGCTCGAGTGAGGGGCGCGCTTCACCGTTGGAGCCCCCGGCCGCGGCCGGGGGCTTTACGCTGTCTCACCCAGTGAGGCGGAAGGAGCGTCATGGGGAACGTCGTCGATTTCAAGGATGTCTCCACCACGGGACTCGACAGTTCACCGGTCGCCGAGGCGTTGGCCGGCCTCCGGGCCAACGAGGCCCGGTACCACAAGACGAAGTACGGGCACGATTTCGTCGTCGTCCCGGCATCGGAAGCACCCGACATCCTCGACCGGGTGACCACGATCCTGGCGAACGAGCGCGACATCACCATCGCGTCGCCGGCTCTTGAGGTCAGCGACTTCGAGGTGGGCCCGGACGACGGCAGACTCCACATGTCGTACGTGTTCTACGGGTCGGGCCTGGCCGTCAACGTCATGTACAGCATCGACCCCGCCGGGAAACGTGCTGTCGGGTTCAAGCTGTCCGAGGGTATGGACGTCCCGGCCGAGTTGGAGGCGAAGTTCAAGTTCGCCCGCCAGAAATCGAAACTCGCCGGCGTCATCCGCGGGTCCTACTTCGTCATCAAAGGGGAGTACTGACCCCGACGGTCACTTGAAGCGGATGTTCAGGGTGGCGAGACCGAAGATCTTGCGGCCACCCGACTTCGCCACCACGATGACGACGCCCGTTCGGGTCGCCGGATCGAGCGACTTGATCCGCCCGCTGTACTCGATCTCCCCGCCCTCGGCGCGGGACACGACGGCGGGCTGGGACAGGCGCACCGCGTAACGGGTCACGGCACCCGGATCGCCCGACCACGAGGACACGTACGCCGCCCCGAGGCCCATGGTCAGCATCCCGTGGGCGATCACATCGGGGAGGCCCGCGAGCTTCGCACTCGTCTCGTCCCAGTGGATCGGATTGGCGTCGCCGGCGACACCGCCGTAGTTGACCAGGTCGCCGCGGGACAGTCGGATGGTGTGCGGCGGCAGCTCGTCGCCGACGCTCAGGTCGTCGAAGCTCCGGGCCCCGGAGGTGCGACCCGTGTCATCGGCGGCCGGGACATCGCGCTCGGGACGAACCGATTTCACGTAGCGGTGGGCAGCCTCGTCGTGGCTGAAGATGTTGACGTCGTGCATCATCACCTTGCGAACCGCACTGCTCAGTTCGGGATCGACCTCGTCCGCGGTCACGCCGACGACCGTGGTGTGCATGGTGTGCACTCGTTCGCCCGCGGCGTCGGTCATGGTGTTGGTCACGGTGATCAGGTCTTTGCCCGCGATCCGACGAACGCTGCTCAGCTCGACGTCGGTGGTCAGTTCGTCTCCGGCGACGATCGGCCGGTGCTGTTCGAAGACCTGCTCGGTCTGCACGTAGGTGTCATATCCGACGATGACCTTCTCGAAGAGTTCCCGGTTGGCCGCCATCGCCGGGATCGAGGTGAAGGTGAGCGGCGTGACGAGTCCCGAATAGCCCAGTGCGGCTGCGGCTTCGGGTTCCCAGTGCGCGCCGTGGTAGTCCTGGACCGCGCGGGCGTACTCGCGCACCTTCTCGCGTCCGACCTGGTACGAGCCGTCGAGGACGTAGTAGTGCCCGACTCGGGATTCTATCCCGGCGGGATCATCGGCGGTCGTGGCGGTGGTCGTCGGAGTGTGCGTCACCCCGAACACGCTAACGGTGTACCGATCCGAGTCCAACTCCGGAGTAAGTTTGCGGCCGTCGCGCGTCAGCGTCGGAGCCCCTTGCCGTGGGCGTACTCCGCCGGCCGCCCCGAGGTCTGCCAGTCGTGCCAGTTCTCCCGGTGGCGGCACATCCACCGCTCGTGCAGACGGCGGAATCCGGGTGAGATCCGACGGGCGGTCTCGATGGCGATCACGGCGGGGAGACGGAGTGCGATGACGAGTATCCCCGGAACCGGGCTCGGCATCCGGTAGCGCACCCGCGTCATGGGCAGCATGTAGATGCTCGAATATGCCGCGTACATGGCCGCGTTGTATCTGCCGCGCAGTCGCTGCAGTCCGGTCGAGCCGCTCTTCGCGAACGCCGCCGGAAACGACTCGATGAGCTCGGCACCATCGTCCCCGGCGTCGTACGTGCGGGTGGAGGTGACGAAGGCCAGCAGCCGTAAGGAGTCGGCGATCGTCTCGGGGTACCACTGCGTGCGCACACCGAGCAGGTGGCCCAGGTAACGCTGGTAGTGCAGCAGGACGCGGATCTCGCGGGGTGTCGTCTGTACTCCGGTGAGCCACAGCGCCATCGCCGGCACCACGCTGCCGCCCAGCAGGGTCAGCAGTTGATACGACTGACTGATCGGATCCCCCCAGCGTTGCCGATCCCATTCCGGATGCTCGGCGACGGTGCGACGAACCCACACGTGCATGACCCGAACGCGCATCGCCGTCGCACGACCCTGCGACCCCGGTGTGAGCAGCGCCCCGGGCTGTGAGACGTCGATCCAGAAGCGCGAGGTCTCCAGGAACCGGCGCAGCGCGTTGTCGCCTGCATAACCGCCGGCCAGTGAGAGCGGTTTCGCGACAGCGGACTCGGTGTACATCTCCAGGGTGATCCCGCCGGCGACACTGAACAGGCCGGTGCCCCACCGGCGCCAGATGGCCTCGCCCTCCGCGATCAGTTCGGGGTCGACCCAGTCCGGGACGGTCTCGAACTCCTCGAACAGGTCGACCAGAGCAGGTGGGGGATCGCTGATGCTGTCGAGACCGTCGGTGAGTGCCTGATCGAGGAGCGCCCGCGCGGTCTCACCGCCCAGCGTGCCGTACACCTCGTCGACGAAACGTTCGGCGACCGGGTCGGTGCGGAACATGTCCTCGGCGAAGGTGCGCAGGTGCTCCGGCTCCGGGAAGAGATCCTTGCGGGTCGCTCGCCGGACCAGGGTACGGACACGTCGCAGACGGCGGTTCGACATCGCGGACTCATAGGCGACCGCCGCGGGAAAGGCCGGAGCGTCGGGTGGCGGCGAGAGGGACACAGGAACTCCAGACGTGAGACGGATTCCCTAATGTGTATCACCCGTGCCGACTGTCGCGCACCTGGCACTCACGGACGTTGACTTCAAGCCAACCTGAAGTTGCAGCGTGGAGTGGACATTCCACACAACCGAAGGAGACACCGATGCGCCGCGTTCTCACCGACTTGTGGGAGACCAGCTCCGACAACCCGTTCCCCGGACTCACCACGCACGCCTACCTGTGGACCTCGAGCCGGAATGTGCTCTTCTACTCGGTCGCCTCCGATTCCGAGTTCGACAGCTTCGCCCGGCTCGGGGGGATCGACGAGCAGTACCTGTCCCACCAGGACGAGGCCGGACCCATGCTCGCCACGATCCAGGCACGCTTCGGTTCGAACCTGCGCGCGCCGGCCACCGAAGCGGATCGGATCAGCGGTCACGCGCGGATCGGTGTCGCTCTCGCGGACCGGCACGTCGACGACAACGGGGTCGAGGTGATCCCGTCGCCGGGTCACACTCCGGGCAGCACGAGCTACTTGGTGCACGGCGCCGACGGTGACCGCTATCTGTTCACCGGGGACACCCTCTATCTCAGCGCCTCGGGGCGGTGGACCGCCGGTTACCTCCCCGGCATGAGCGACGCGGATCAGCTCGCCGCGAGCCTGGAACTGTTGGCCACCGTGGCCCCGGACGTTGTCATATCCAGCGCCTACGCCGGGGACTCCGCCGTTCACCGCGTCGACACCTCGGCCTGGACGGCTCACGTGACCGAGGCAATCGCGGGTCTGTCGACAGCCGCCGGCCCGAGCCGCTAGTCGAACAGACGCCGGAACAGGTTGGTCTCGGCGAGGTCGATGAGTTCGTCGCCGCGCCCGGACAACACGGTGCGCAGGGCGTAGAGGGTGAAACCCTTGGCCTGGGCAGCGGTGATCGCCGGCGGGATGGACAGCTCCTGCCGAGCGGTGACGACGTCGAGCAGCGCCGGACCGTCGTGGGCGAGAAAGTCGTCGACCGCGCCGGCGAGGTCGTCGGGCTTCTCGACGCGCCGGCCCCGGATACCGAGCGACTCCGCGAGCGCGGCGAAGTCCGGGTTGTCGAGATCGGTTGCGTAGTTCACGAATCCGGCAGCCTTCATCTCGACCTCGACGAAGTTCAGGGACGCGTTGTCGAAGACGACGATCTTCACCGGCAGCTTGTTCTGCGTGATGGTGAGCAGCTCGCCGAGCAACATCGCGAGCCCGCCGTCGCCGGCCAGCGCGATGATCTGGCGGTCGGGGAAGGCGGTCTGTGCGCCGATCGCCTGGGACACGGCGTTGGCCATCGAGCCGTGGGTGAACGAACCGATCAGTCGCCGGGTGCCGTTCATCTCGAGATAACGCGCCGCCCACACCACCGGTGAGCCGACGTCGGGGATGAACACCGCGTCGGCACTGGCCTTCTCGCTGATCAGGCGGGTGAGGTACTGCGGGTGGATCGGTGCCCGGTTGCGGTCGTTGTCGGCGAGATCGTCGAGGCGGCGTCGTGCCGTGGCGTAGTGGGCCAGCGAGGTCGACAGGTGCTCGCTGTCGCGGCCTGCGGTGATCGACGGCAGCAGGGCCCGGACGGTGTCGCCGACATCGCCGACGAGAGGCAGGTCGACGGGACAGCGTCGACCGATCTGTTCACCGCGGATGTCGACCTGGATGATGGTCGCCTTCGACGGATAGAACTGCTCGTAGGGGAAGTCGGTGCCGAGCATGAGCAGGGTGTCGCATTTCTCGATTGCGCGATACCCGGATGAGAAGCCCAGAAGGCCGGTCATTCCCACGTCATAGGGGTTGTCGTATTCGATGAACTCCTTGCCACGCAAGGCGTGGACGACGGGTGCCTGCAGCGCCCGCGCGAGCTCGACGACCTCGTCATGCGAGCCCTGCACGCCCGCGCCGGCGAGTATGGTCACCCGCTCGGCGGCGTTGAGAGTGTCTGCGGCACGGGCGATCTCGGCATCGGTGGGACGGGTGACGCGTGGGATGTGCCGGATGGGGGCGCCGGCTCGTCGCTTGGGGCAGGGCGCGAGAAACGTCTCGCCCGGGATGACGAGCACCGCGACGTCCCGCTTCTCGACGGCGGTGCGCAGCGCGATGTCGAGCAGGCGCGGCATCTGGTCGGGGGTGCTGACCATTTCGCAGTAGGCGCTGCATTCCCGGAACAGCTGCTCGGGGTGCGTCTCCTGGAAGTAACCGGTGCCGATCTCGGTGGCCGGGATGTGCGCGGCGATCGCGAGGACGGGGACACGGCTGCGGTGGGCGTCGAACAGGCCGTTGATCAGGTGCAGGTTTCCGGGTCCGCAACTTCCGACACACACCGCGAGTTCGCCGGTGAGAGCGGCTTCGGCGGATGCGGCGAAGGCGGCCGACTCCTCGTGCCGGACGTGCCGCCACGAGATGGCGTCGTTTCTGCGCAGGGCATCGGTGAAACCGTTGAGCGAATCACCGGGAAGCCCGTGGACGCGCCGGACTCCGGCACGTTCGAGTTCCTCGACGATTCTCTCCGCGACTGTGGTGGACATGGCGATCCGTTCGGT
Source organism: Gordonia terrae (assembly GCF_001698225.1). Taxonomy (NCBI): domain Bacteria; kingdom Bacillati; phylum Actinomycetota; class Actinomycetes; order Mycobacteriales; family Gordoniaceae; genus Gordonia; species Gordonia terrae. The sequence continues at coordinate 3,138,824 of NZ_CP016594.1, read as the reverse complement.
CGGGGTCGGTGTGTCCCGACTATAGACGCGAGCCGGGGGACACCGGCCCCGCCGGACTTCGGCCCACACTGATTTTCCGGCGTCGTCCGGCCGCCCGCGGTGTGAGAATCGACGGCATGCCACGACGCGGTGAACCCCTCCGAAAGCTCGGATTCCTGACCATCGGACGCTTCGACGGCGACGATCCCCGCCCCGGCCATCTCGAAACCCTGCGGATGATCGAGCTGGCCGAGGAACTCGGCTTCGACAGCGTGTGGGTGCGCAACCGCCATCTCCAGTACGGCATCTCCTCGCCGGTGGCCGTGCTGGCCGCTGCCGCTGTGCGTACCAGCCGCATCGAGCTGGGCACCGCGGTGATCCCGCTCGGCCTGGAGAACCCGCTGCGGCTGGCCGAGGACCTGGCGACCGTCGACATCCTCAGCGCGGGCCGGCTCAATCCGGGTGTCTCCGTGGGCGTACCGATGCGCTACGACGACGTCAAGACCGCCCTGTACCCCGAAACACATGCGCTGGAGAACTTCTCGAAGGATCGGGTGGCGCGGCTCCTGGACAACCTGCGCGGTGAGCCGGTCAGCGACTTCGAGGGGACCGTCGGGATCGAGACGTTCTCGCGCCGTGTGCAGCCGCATTCGCCCGGACTGGCCGACCGGGTCTGGTACGGAGGCGGACTGAGCTCCGCGGTCTGGGCGGGTCGGCAGGGGATCAACTACCTGACCTCGTCGGTGGTGACCGTCGAGGGGACGCGGTCGCGGGACTTCGCGACGATCCAGGCCGAACACATCGACGCCTACCGCGCCAGTCACGTCGATCCCGACCGAGCGCGGGTGTCTCAGGGGCTGGTGGTGATCCCCACCGACTCGGCGACCCCGGATCAGGTACGGTAGTACCGGGCGTACGCCGAGAGCCGATCGGAACGCACGCGCACCCCGCAGGGACCCCGCGGCCTGCTGTTCTCGCCCGACTACGTCGGTCCGTCCGCCGAACTCGCCGAAACGCTCTACGAGCACGCGGGATTCCAGCGCGCCACCGAGGTGGCCTTCGCGTTGCCGTTCTCCTTCGACGAACCGGACTATCTGCAGATCGTGGGTGATCTCGCCGGACGGCTCGGGCCTGCGCTCGGTTGGACACCGGCCAGGGCACAGACTGTGGATTCGTAGCGGAAGTGCGTGCCATGTGGCGTCTTTCGTCACACCGTCCCGGTGGTCGTCGTCGCGGATCCGACCGGTTGACGCAGGAGGGTGCGGAGCTTGTCCGGCGCGACCCGACGGAAGTCGCTGAAATAGATCTCGTGGTGCCGGCCGCGCATACGCAGGCCGTTGTCCGGGATGAATCGATCGTGCATCTCGGCCAGCACCGGGCCCTCGTCGTCGAAGGAACCGTGATGCAGCGTCTGTACGCACAGGCCCTCGTCCAGGGAGGCGATGCGGAGGTCGTCGAGCCGCGGCGGCGACTTCTTCGTGCCCGCCTGCACGACCGCGGCGTCGAGCATGCCAGTGTCGATCCAGTCGGGGACCATCAGCATGAGTGTCCAATTCCAGCGGCCTTTGTCGCGAGCCCCGGTGAACGCGCTCATGTCCTCCGCCCACCAGAGACCCTCGAGCGGCGGCACGACGTAGTCGCGGCCGAGTTCGCGGCTGCTCGCGAACTTCAGCGCATAGGCGACCGGGTACAGCGTCTCGATCGTCGCGGCGAACTGCGGCGTGGTGTTCGGGTCGCCCGACCCGTCGATCATGAGGTAGCGCATCACGGGCATTTCGAGAACACGTATCCGGCCGCGGCGGGCCTTGTACGCGTCGAGCGTCTTCTTGAAGTCGACCTTCTCGGGCACGTCGACGACCTTATCCGGGAACACGCCGCCGCTCGTAGGTTCGGAGGGCGAGGGCATACGACGCCCCGCCGATGACGACGCTCCACACGAGTGCCGCGGCAACGCTCCCCACCGGGACCGGGGCGTCGGTGAGGGTTCCGCGCAGCACCTCGATGACGGGGGTGAACGGCTGGTACTCGGCGAACTGCCGAAGTCCGGCGGGCAGGGACTCGGCCGGCACGAACCCCGTGCTGAGAAACGGCAGGATCGTGAGGAACATCGGTGTGTTGCTTGCGGTCTCGACGCTCTTGGCCGCCAGCCCGAGATAGACCGACAGCCAGATCAGCGCGATCGAGAACACGGTGGTCACGCCGAGCGCGCCCAGCCAGTCGAGCAGTCCCGCCGACGGACGGAAACCGATCGCGATGGCGACGGCCAGGACCACGACGATGCTGAACAGCGCCTGCAGAAGGCTGGCGAGCACGTGGCCGGTGAGGACCGCCGAGCGGGCGATGTCCATGGTGCGAAAGCGGTTGATGATCCCCGATGTCATGTCCATCGCGACGACGATCGCGGTGCCCTGGACCGCCGAGGCGACGGTGACCAGCACGATCCCGGGCACCACGTAGTCGAGGTAGGCGGTCCGACCGGTGTCGCCGGACTGGGTGGTCATCCCGGCGCCGAGCTGACCGCCGAACACATAGACAAACAGGAGCAGGAAGACGACCGGAATCCCGACCAGCATCACGGTGAGGACGGGGAACTTGATGAGCCGCCGAACGTTGCGGCGGACCATGACCCGCGCGTCCGACACCGTGTGCGCGAGGGCCGTCATGACGTTCCGCCGAACTCATCGGGGTCGGTGATCGCGGGAGAGGGGTTGCCCGTGAGGGCGAAGAACACGTCGTCGAGGGTCGGGGCATGGACTCCGACGTCGGCGACCCGGATCCCGGCGGCGTCGAGTCGGTTCAGCGTGTTCCGGACAGTGGCGACGGTGTCGTCGGTCGCGATGTCGAGGCGACGTGCTTCGGGAACAGGACGCGCATCCGGCAGGAGCGAGGCCGCCGCGTCGAACGAGTCGCGGTCGGGGAAGGTCAGGCGCACCTCGGAATCGTGGACCCGGCTCTTCAACTCGGCGGCGGTGCCCTCGGCCACGATGTGTCCATGGTCCAGGACGGCGATCCGGTCGGCGAGCCGGTCGGCCTCCTCGAGGTACTGGGTGGTGAGGAAGATGGTGACACCGTCGGCGGCCAGGCGAGAGATGGTCTCCCACAGCATCCGTCGACTCCTGGGGTCGAGTCCCGTGGTCGGTTCGTCGAGGAAGATGACCCGCGGGATCGACACGAGCGTCATCGCGAGGTCGAGCCGGCGGCGCATTCCGCCCGAATACGTCGACACCGGCCGGTCTGCGGCGTCGACGAGGTCGAACTGCTCGATCAACTCCTGCGCACGTGCGCGTCCACCGCGTCGGCCCAGCCGGCGCAAATCGGCCATGAGAACGAGATTGTCTCGTCCGCTGAACAACTCGTCGACCGCGACCGACTGACCGGTGACGCCGATGATCGCCCGGACCTCGCGCGCCCGCGCGACCGTGTCGTATCCGCCGATGGTCACCGTCCCCGAGTCGGCAGGGAACAGGGTCGACGCGATGCCGACGGTCGTGGTCTTGCCGGACCCGTTCGGCCCCAACAGGGCGGTCACGCTTCCCGCGGGTACGTGCAGGTCGATGCCGTCGAGAACACGATGCTCACCATAGGTTTTCGTGAGCGCGCTGATCTCGATGTCAGCGGCGGTGGTCAACCGATCGGGCCCGTCGCGCCGCGGGGGTCGATCATCGATCCTGTGCGTCGAGCCGCGCCGCGACGTCGGCGGGGAACCCGCCGGTGGCGATCGGACCCCAACTGGTCGGGGTGATGCGGATCAGCGACTTGCCCTGGGTCCGCATGGCGGCGCGGTATTCGTCCCAGTCCGGATGTTCTCCGGAGATGCTGCGAAAATAGTCGACCAGCGCGTCTTCGGCCTCGGGCATGTCGAGGACCTCGGCATCGCCGTCGACCTGGACCCAGGCACCGTTGAACTCGTCGGACAGGACCACGACCCCGGCGACGGAGGTGCGGCGGAGGTTCGCGGCCTTGGCGCGTCCGGGGTAGGTCGAGATGACGATCCGCCCCTGCTCGTCGACGCCGCCGGTGACCGGCGACATCTGCGGACTGCCATTGGATCGGACGGTGCTGAGGATCATGTGGTGACGCGGCCGGATGAACTCGAGCAGTCCGGCACGGTCGACACCATCGGCTTTCGCGACTGTTCTGGCCATGCGCCGACCTTACGCCCGGACGGGGTGATTCAGGGCAGTGCGGCGATGAGCGCGGACTGCACCGCGGAGACCGGGGGCGTGGACTTGCCGTCGACGGTGACGGCGTCGTCGGTGTTGATCACGATGATGATGGTCGTGTCCGAGTCGTACTCGTGGAACAGCGAGGTGTTGTATCCGGGGAAATCGCCGTCGTGGCCCCACCATCCGTCGCGGTTGCCGATTCCGATGCCGTATCCCGAGGTGGCGGTGTTGGGCGGTGGCGAGGTGAGGATCGAATCCCGTCGCAGCTGCTGGGTGGCCGGATCGAGCACCCCGCGTCCAGTGAACAGCGCCTCGCCCCAGGTCTGCAGGTCGTCGATCGTCGAGATGACGGCGCCCGCGGTGGAGGCGAACGAGGGGTTCCAGCGCGTGGAGTTCACCGTCTGCCCGTCGGGCTGACCCTGGTCGGTCAGTCCGTCCAGGTGCGGATCGGGGATCTCGACCGACCCGCCGGGCCAGGAGGATTCGTCCATCCCCAGGGGTGTGAAGATCCGGTCGGTGAAGACCTCGCCGATGGGCTTCGCGAGCACCTTCTCGATCACTTGTCCGAGCAGGACGTAGTTGGTGTTGGAGTACTCCCAGCCCTGCCCCGGTGGGAAGCTCGGCGGCAGCGCCTTCGCGGTGTCGATTAGTTCGGCGGGCGTCCAGACGGTTTCGGGGTCGGCGAAGAACTTCCGGTCGAAGGCCTCGGACGCGGTGTACGACGGGATGCCGCTGGTCATGTCGGCGACCTGCCGTAACGTCGCGGAGCCGTTGGGTGCGCCCGCGACGTACTTGTCGATCGGATCGTCGAGGGAGACCCGACCCTCCTGCACGAGTTGCAACAGGAGTGTCGCGGTCATCGTCTTGGTGAGAGAACCGATACGCGTGTGGTCTCCGGACTCGATGGGTTCGTCCCCGCCTGCCGCCCGCACACCGGATGTTCCCGTCCAGGTTCCGGCCGGCGAGATGACCCGGGCGATGACCCCGGGGAAGTCGCCGGCGGCCCGCGTGTCGTCGATCGCCTTCTGAAACGCCGCCGCGGCGTCGGCGGGCACCGATGTCGGCTGCCCCGTGACCGATGCCGTCGACGATCCCGCACCCGAAGCCGTCTCCGCTGGCGAGCACGCGACCAGGCCGAGTGCGGCTGCCGCCCCGAGCGTCGTCATGCGGAGGAGGACCATGGCGCGCAAAGGCTTTCGGATCATCCGCTCACTGTATCGGTAGACCGGCGCGACGAGGCGGTTTGCCGCGAAAGCCGAGTGGCCATGGGGGAGCTCAGATACGGTGTGCCAGCACCGGCGGGACCGGGTAGATGTCGACCGCCGTGGCGAGCTTGGCCGAGACCGCTCGGTCCCGCGCGATCGCGTCGAACCCGTGACCGTTCGGCCGGTCCGGGACAGTCGTACCGGAATCGACGACGGTCCAGTCGGAGCCGGCATCGATCAGAGACCGGTGCTTGGTGGAGTAGTACCCGGGCATCGCCACGACCGCGACCCCGGGATCGCCCGCGGCCGCGGCCATCAGGTGCGGATGGAACCGAGTGCTGATCCACGTGTTGCGGTGCCCGGCGGGCAACCCGCCGAGCCAGACATCGCGGAAGTTGAGCACGGTCGCCCCGTCCAGGCGCGAGCCGAGCAGGAACGGGACCTCGTTGTCGTGTCCGGGGATTCCCTCGACGACGGTCACCGCCGAACCGGGCACGTCCCACGCGTCGAGCGTCGTACGCACGAAATCGGCCAGCGCCTCGACGCCGGTCGATCGCGGCCCGGCGAATCTCTCGGTGAGATCGGATTGCAGGCAGAGCACGACGCCGTGCTCGGCCGGCGGATCGGTCTCTCGGTACAGCGGAGGCCGGGGCCGGTGCAGAGCCAGCCACGCGTCGTCGCCGGAATGCCGTGCGCCGCCGATGTCGGCGATCTCGGCGTACGACGCGGTGTCACGCACGTCCACGATGTCGAACGCGGCAAAGGCCTCGGTCAGCGCCGCCCAGGCCCGGCCCTGCAGTGTGGGCACGAGTCCTTGACCGGTCGCGGCGAGTCGGGCGCCCGATGCCCGAGCCACTGCGGCAGCGGCGACGAACAGCGAGACATGGTGCGGCCATACGGTGTTGAGGTAACCGCCACCGAGTAGATGAATGGAAGTCGCCGAGTGCAGCAGATCGATGCCCGCGGTCAGACGCGGCGCCAGGCCGGCGTCGCTGACGGCAGACGCGACCCAACTCCACGGCGACTGCGATTCGGCCTCCGCCGCGTAGGTGGTCATCTGCCACAGGGTGTCGACGACGAGCAGGTCGGGGTGGGCATCGCGCAACAGCGTCGTGGCCGTGCCGGGGCTGTGGCAGTCGAGCACGACCGTGGCGTTGGGCCGCACCCGTGCCAGGTGCCGCAGCCACGTCCTGGCGATGAGTTCGTCGCCGTAGTTGGGATGCCCGGCCGGGGCCACCAGATAGATGACCTCGTCGGCCCCCATCTCGCGGGCGAGACGGGAATCGGCGGTGCGGTGCCGGACCGCGGTGCCGATCCGATCGGCCAGGATGCCCGCGGTCCGGAACAGCGGGCGGGCGGTCGCCGGTCGTCTGGTCACGGTCCCCAAGGTTACGGCGTGCGCGCGAACCCGGTGCCGCCCGCACGGTGGTCGGGCAGGTGGTCCGCGAGAGCTACCGGAACGTGCCCTCGAGGTAGGCGAGCGCGCCCTTGGTGTCGGTGACGGGTCCGCGGTATCCGACGTAACCGTCGGGGCGGATGACGAACACCGTCGAACCGTCGGGGAGGTAGCCGTCGGCGAACCGGCCGTCGGTGTCGCGCAGCAGCGGCAACTCGGTGCTGCCGACCTGCGCCGTCGGTGCCGCGACCACGTGGATGTCGATGTGGCCGTGAGCGTTCGCGGAGACCTCGTCGGCGAGCGACTCGAGAACGGCGACTTCGCCGGTACCGGCGGCGGCGTCCGCATAGAGAATGAGGGAGTGGTCGACGCCACCCAGCACGTCGAACAGACGAAGCGCGTGGTTGACCGACTCGCGACTGAGGCCCGCGGCGTCCGGTGCGCGTTCACCTGCCCGCGGCGCGGCGGGGGCCGACGGAACCGTCGACCCCGCGACGGCGGGACTGTCGGCGTAGGAGATCAGCAACTGCGCCTCGCGCCGCATGACGAAGTCGATGTCGGTGGAATCGGTACCGATGCCCTCGCGGGCGTCCCGGACGGTGCGGCCCACGACCTCTTCGCCGACGGGCCGCCGCTCGAGGTCGTAGCTGTCGAGGAGTGCTGCGGAGGCGTCACCGGCCACGGCGAGCGCGAGCTTCCACGCGAGGTTGTGTGCGTCCTGCACTCCGGTGTTCATGCCCTGCGCACCCGTCGGCGGATGAATGTGTGCGGCATCGCCGGCGACGAACACGCGTCCGCGGCCGTAGGAGTCGACGATGCGATGACTGATCCGGAACACCGAGGACCATCGCAGGTCCGAGACCGTCGCAGGTTCCGGTGCGAGTCGATCGACCACGGCCTGGATGTGGGACAACTCCGGTGCCCGGGTTCCCTCGAACCCGTGCGCCACACCGTCTCCGCCGGTGGTGGGCGCGACGGCCAGCTCGTCGGGGACCAGCATCGACATCCGGTAGCGGCCACGGCCGGGCAGCGGGATGCACACCAGCTGGTCGTCGGTGGTGCCGTCCGCGGTCTGATGCATCGACCGGATGGCGTATCCGCGCGGCATCGACCAGTCCACCACGACGTCACCGAGCATGTACTGCTCGGTGAAGGCAGCACCCTCGAAGGTCAGCCCCAATCCCTTCCGCACCACACTGTGCGCACCGTCGGCGCCGATCAGATAATCCGCTCGGACGGTGGTCTCGCCGTCCGGACCCGTGAGGGTGACGGTCACCCCGTCGGCGTCCTGCTCGAACGCCGATACCGCTGAGCCCCGGTCGATCTCGGTGCCCAGATCGGAAAGGCGCTCGCGCAGGATGCGTTCGGTGGCGTACTGGGGGAGCAGGTGGAAACGGTAGGGGACATCGGGCGGTGTCGTGAGATCGACTCGCGAGACCTGGTTGCCGTTGACGTAGACGAGCTGACCGCGCATCTCCAGGCCCGCGTCGAGTACCGATCCCACGATGCCCATGCTCTCGAACACCTCGAGGGTGCGGGGTTGGATGCCCACGGCCTTGGCGTACTGCGGGGGCTCGAGAAGCGGGTCGACGACTCGTACTCGCACTCCGCGTCTGCGCAGTTCGACTGCAGCGGTCAAGCCGATGGGTCCGGCACCGGCGATCAGGACATCGACTTCGGTCATGGATTCCTCCCGTTGTCGGCACTCGCCGACGCTGTGAGGATTATCGACCGACCGGACGCCGACGTGGTGCGAGATCGGAGAAATCGGACGCCCGAACAGTCCTCGTCACAGCGGCGGACTACCTCGGGATGGCCCCGGGACCGATTGCCCGGGCGCCCAGTCGCGCGACCCTGGCTCGCAACTCGCGGTCGGCGGTGACCACGATCCGGTCCCGGTGCGGGTCCGCCTCGGCGACGACGTCGACGATCGTGTCGTCGCCCACGGCGGATGCGTCGACGACCCGGACGTGTTCGCTCGCCTCGACACCGCGCGCCCGTCCCTCGACGACGAGCACCACCTCGAGCGGTCCCGGCAGTCCTTCGAGGCCGCCGACCGCGACGGACTCGAGTCGCGAACGCAACCTCTCGGCGGCTCCGCGACGGTCGCGCCACCACCCATCGGGCACCGATCCGACGACGTTGGCGCCGTCCACGATCAGCAGGGGTGGGTGTGCCGCGCGGGGGGATCGGTCACCGGACGGGTCGGACATGGAACCATCAGCCCACACCCGCGCGTCGAGGGCAAGCGCGTTCCGGTTGCGACCGTCAGATGTCGCCGTGACAGAAGCGGTTCGCGGGGTCCAGGGCAGCCTTGATCGCGTCGAGTCGTTGCCGGTGGTCGGCGCTGAACGCCTGGGCGGCGCGGGCCACCCGTTCGGTACCCGAGGTGAAGTTCGGATAGGCGGCGCCGGTGACGTACGGCGCCAGCTCGGTGCGGGTCACCCGCAGCGTCGACTCGACCGCAAGAGCGATGTGGGGGTCGGGCACCGCAGCAACCAGTTCGAGAAGGAATCGTCCCGCCCGGCCCCGGTCATTGGGTGCTTGCCGCGCCCCGCGCGCGATCGCCCCACCCGCGTGGCGGATCTCGCCGCACACGATGAGCGGCGCGGATGCGGGGGCCGGCCGGACCCGGCCGGCGACGATGTCGATGGCGGCGTCCGGGAGATCGTCGAACCACTCGGTGGTGACCATCACCGGCATCGGATCGGTCGGGTCCATGCTGACGGCGTCGATCGCGGCGAACGGCAGCACATCCCACGCGTCGACGATCGGCGCGCGCCACGCCCGCCACTCGTCGAGGACCGCGCGACCGGCGTCGAGATCTCCGGACCAGCATCCGCGCACGACCGCGAAGCTCCGGCCGCGCAACGGTGCCGGGACGTCGTCGGTGGGTGGCAGGTTGACGATCGCGACGGCGGACGTCAGCTCGTCGGACTGCGCCGGTGCCCAGTCCCGGAAGCGGCGGATGATCTCCTCGGCGTCGGCGACCGGGTAGAACAGGTTGCCCGCGTACACGGTCGACACGTCGACGAGCCTGATCTCCATGGACGTCACGACCCCGAAGCCGCCTGCGCCGGCACCCTTCAGCGCCCAGAAGATGTCCGGGTGGCTGGTGTCGGTGACCCGGATCGGTGTGCCGTCCGGGGTGACCAGGTCGACCGAGCGCACGGTGTCCGACGCGAGACCGAAGCGTCGGCCGAGCCAGCCGAAACCACCGCCCAGCGTGTAACCGACCGCGCCGACACCGCTCGCCGAACCCATCAGCGGCGCCAATCCGAACGGGGCGGCGGCGTCGACAACGGTCCGCCACGTGGCGCCGGCGCCCACGCGCGCGGTCCGGGTGATCGGGTCGACGCTCACCGAGGACAGTCGGGAGGTGTTGATCAGCAACCCGCCGTCAGCGACCCGCCCGGTGCCGTGGCCGGTGGCCTGCACCGCGACGCGCAGGTCCTCCTCGGTGGCGAACCGGACGGCTTCCACGACGTCGAAGTGATTGGCGGGAACGGCGATCACGGCGGGCCGATGCACGTCGAGCCGGTTGAATCCGGACCGTGCGTCGAGGTAGCCCGCGTCGCCGGGACCGTAGACGTCGCCGGCGATCCGGTCGCGGAGTTGCGCGAGCACCGAGGTGCGGGTGCGGACGGTCAGTCGCTCGGTGTGCTCGGGCGAGGAGGCGGGGGTTGCGGTCATCGGCAGGTCCTCGGTTGCGGCCGGAACGGTCCGGCGGGTTCGACGGTCTCCGGGCGGTGCCGGATTCCCGACCAGGGTCGCCGAGGGTCCTTGACAGCGACTTGAGACGGACTTGGTGCGCCTCAGGCGGGCGAGGTGAGTCCCCAGGTCGTCGACAGTGCGTCGATCCTCCGGACCAACCCCGCCGCCTCTTGCGCGAGTGCGGTGTCGCGCGCGGCGGACAGGGTCGCGGCCACCACCGAGGCCGGACGACCGTTGGCGTACTCGTAGCGTGCGCGGACGACGAGGCGGTGGGCGTCGGCGTACCGTTCGCCGGTCCGGTCGGCGACGTCGGCGGCCCGATCGAGGAGTGTCGCGGCGTCGGTGAGCTTGCCGGCGACCACGAGCACCTCGGCATGCAGACCGAGCCAGTAGCTCTCACCGGTACGCGGATGGTCCTCCATGGCGGGGTCCTCGGTCCCCAGCCGGTCGATGTGTTCGAGGGCGTCGTCGAGGTCGCCGGTCATGGCCCGCGCCCACCAGTACATGCGTTCGCCGCCGCGGCGGAGGTAGGCGAGCGCGGCGGCGCCGTCGGAGGTGATGGCCGGGCCGGCTTCCAGAACCCACTCCGCGTCACCGAGCATGGACGCCGCCCCGACCGCGAAGATCGCCATGCCGAGCTGCGACCGCGGATCCGGGTGCGCGTCGGTCATCGTCGCGAACACTGCTCGGCCGGCAGCGCTGCCGAGATGCACGGTCGCCGCCCAGGCGCGAAAGCCGCGGGCCATCGCGAGCTGGTCGTCGCGGAGACCCTCGACATCCACGTCGATCGGCGCGTAGGTCTCCAGGATGCGATGCGCCGCACCGAAGTTCCCCCGGTGGAACTCGTCGATGGCCGCGGCGTGCATGCCCAGGTGGGTGACGACCGGGTCGTCGGACCGTTCGGCGCGACGACGCAGATCGAGCGCGAGGCGGTGGCCGGTGTGCGTGTCCGCGATCTGGATGTGGGCCGCGCAGCGTGCGTAGTCGAGTGTCGCGAGCAGGCGCGTGTCGCCCAGAGTGGATGCGAGCGTCCGGGCACGGTCCTGGAGATCGGGGTCGGCGGCGAAGTAGCCGTGCGCCGCGACCTCGCCGGCCAGCTGTGTGGTGATCGCGACGAGCTCCGCCTGCTGGTCGCCGGTCGCCCGGGCCAGCGTCGCCGCATCTCCGAGATGCCGGCGCGCACCGTCGAAGTCGTAGGTGCGCAAGGCGATGTCGCCTGCGGTGAGAAGGGCGGTGGTGGTGCGTTTCCGGTCGGCCAGCGGACCGGCGGACCACAGATGCCGGGCGACCCTGGTCACCGCATGGGGTGAGGAGTTGCCGGCGAGCGCATCCGCGATCGCGAGATGCAGTCGCCGGGCGCGCATCGCGGCGATACCGTCGGCGATCGCCTCGCGGATGATGTCGTGGCTGAACCCGAAACCGAACGGGTCGTCGGGTCCGAGATCGATGACGCCCGCCTCGCCCGCGGGTTCGAGCAGGTCGAGCGCCTCGTCCACCGGCCGACTCGCGGCGGCCGCCACCAGGACGAGGTCCACGCGGGTGCCGATGAGCGACGCCAGTTCGAGGAGTTCCGTCGTCTCCGATGACAAACCGACCAACCGCTGGCGGATGACGTCACGGACACCGGAGGGGACCGCGCTGCCCGCGATGGACCCGCGATCGGCCAGGATGCGGGCGAGTTCCCGGACGAAGAACGCGTTGCCCCCGGTACGTCGCTCGATCGAGGCGACGGTGGCGACCTCCGGCCACTGGCGGGTCTCGCGCCGGATGAGTTCGGAGATGTCGTCGCCGTCGAGCGGGCCGACGCGGAGGCGCCGGTGCTCCGGAAGCCGGGCGAGCGTGGCCAGCGTGCCGGCGACGACCGGTCGGGTGGACGGCGCGCGCAGCGACGCGAAGAAGGTCACCCCGGCGGTCCGGCGCGCGGCCATGTGTGCGAACAGTTCCAGCGATGCACCATCGGCCCACTGCAGGTCGTCGAGCACGATGATGAGCTTCGACGTCGCGGCCACGCCGTCGAGGAGATCGGCTGCCTGGTCGTAGAACTGGAATCGTGCGGCGGCGTCGGGCATCTGCCGCGGCGGCGGGATCACGTTGACGCCTTCGGTCACCATCCGGCCGAGCGAGCTGTCGAGGAGTCGCTCCCGATCGGCCGGATCGAGTCGGGGCAGCACGGCACCGAGGATCTGGACCCACGGCCACATCGACGGGGCCGCCGGGTCGTCGACACAACGGCCCCACAGCACTCGGAGATCGGCGGCACCCGCGGCACGGCGGCCGGCTTCGTCGATCAGCGCGGTCTTGCCCGCGCCCGGCTCACCCTCGACCACGACGACGCCGCCGTGCCCCGACATCGAGGCGAGCACCGCTCGATGCAATGCGGCCAGTTCCTCGGTTCGACCCACGATCGACGGCGCCTCGTCGGGTTCGGGGTCGCGGACGTCAGGGTCGCGAGCGGGGCCCGCCGGGGTCGTCCGGCCGTATTCGGCGACGTCCGACACGGTCGTCGTGATGTCCGGACGGGCGGCGGTGGGGAGATCGAGATGCGGGGCGTGGTCGAGGATGTCGCTTTCGAGGGTCCGCAACCGAGGCCCGGGGTCGACGCCGATCTCGTCGGCCAGGACCCGGCGGGCGGTCGCGATCGCGCCGAGCGCGTCGGATTGGCGACCGAGACGGTAGAGCGCGGTCGCGAACAGGACCCACAGTCCCTCGTCGAGAGGTGAACGCTCGACCTCGCTCTCGAGTTCGGTGACGAGCAGACGGTGGTCGCCGTCGGCCATCCGTGCCTCGAACGACAACTCCCGGGCGGCCTGCAGCATGCGGTCGAGTTGGTCGGCGGCCTCGTCCCGGAAGGCCAAGCCCTCGAACTCCGGCAGCAGCGGGCGATAGTCGTCGAGCACCTGTGCCAGCAGCGGGGCGGCCGCCGCGGCCTCGCCCTGCTGCATCAGAGCGCGCGCGGCGACGACGCGGGTCGTCAACCGGCGCACGTCGACCTGCTCGCCGGTCACGGGGAGGCTGTATCCGGTGCCGTGGGTGAGGAGGACCGTGGAGGGAGTCCGTGGCCTGCGGTGTGGTTCGAGGGCCTTGCGCAGACCCGAGATGTAGGACTGGAGTGACACGTCCGCGCGCTCCGGTGGCGAATCGCCCCAGATGCCCTCGATCAGACTGTCGGCACGCACCGGCGCGCCCTCGGCAAGGATCAGCTGGGCGAGCGTCGCCCGCTGCTTGCGCGTGCCGAGTTCGACGGCATCGGAACCGATCTGGGCGCCGAGACCGCCCATGATCGTGTATGAGAGTTCGGGCATCAGCGTGAGTCTAGGTGCTGCCGGCGACCTTCCGGGCGAGTAGTGGCGAACGTGCCCGGCGATCCGGCCCCCGATCGCTCGGGAGATGTCGGCGGTCGGGAGTAGCTTGACAGCCATGACTCTCGCACCGGGCATGATCACCGTCGACGCGCTTGCACCGGCGCCGCTGGCGAACTGGTGGGCCGACCGGCTCGGCGGCCGCATCGTCGAGGACAACGACGGGTACTTCGTCGTCGTCGCGGTCGGGGAGGGCGTGCCGCTGTTCGCGTTCCAGAAGGTCGAGGACCCCACACCCGGGAAGAACCGCATCCACCTCGACCTGACGACCGACGATCTCGAGTCGGAGGTGGACCGACTCGTGGCCGCCGGAGCGACCCGGATCGCCGATCGTGAGATGCCCGGGTTCGCGTGGGTGACGCTCGCCGACCCCGACGGCAACCAGTTCTGTGTGTCGGCCAGGCACGACGCGGAGACGGCATCCTGACACGTCGCAGACTCCGCCGGGCGTACGCCGGACGGCGCTGATGGGTTTCACCCGAGCCGAACTGCTCGCCTTCCAGGACCGCACCGTCGACGACCTCGTGGGTGCGGACTGCAAGCTGCTGTTCGTCGGGATCAACCCGGGGCTGTGGACGGCGGCCACCGGAGCGCATTTCGCCCGCCCGGGCAACCGGTTCTACCCCGCGCTCGCCCGGGCCGGCATCGTCGACCACGTGATCGACGCCTCCCGGGGGATGTCCGACGCCGATCGGACCCTGCTGCTCGACCGCGGCGTGGGAATCACCAACGTCGTATCGCGGGCCACCGCGGCCGCCGCCGAACTGACCGTCGACGAGTTCCGCGACGGCGGACGCCGCCTGCGTGAGCGGGTCCGCGTGATCGGCCCCCGCGTCGTCGCGGTCGCCGGGATCACCGCTTATCGCAGCGCGTTCGGCCGCCGCGACGCGGTGGCGGGACGGCAGGACGAGACGTGGGACGGCGCGCAGTTGTGGGTGGTCCCGAACCCGAGCGGACTGAACGCCCACGAGACGGTGGACACCCTGGCCGCTGCCTACCGACGGGCCGCGGTCGCCGCCGGGGTCGTCGACGACCTCAGAAGTCCTCCGAGCTGACGACCCGACGCCGCACCGACAGCAGTTCCACCTCGGGATGACCCGCCGCCGACCGCTCGACCGCGTCGAGCACGTCGACGACATGTCCGCGGTCGGCGGCCACCGCACTGACCCCGATGACGGTCCGACGATGCACGTCCAGGTGACCGACTTCGGCGGCCGAGACCGTGTACCGCTTGCGGAGATCGGCGACGATCGGCCGTACCACCGACCGCTTCTGCTTGAGCGAGTGCACGTCGCCGAGCAGATAGTCGAACTCGCAGAACCCGATCCACATCAGTGATCGGTGCGGATCAGCGTCGCCACGTGGTCGGGTACGTACTTGGACAACGAACGCGGTGGACGGTGATAGTTGCCCGACTCGATCGGATGCTTGGGGAGGGTCACCTTGGGGCGCGGGACCTCCGTGTAGTCGATGGTCGACAACAGGTGCGAGATCATGTTCAGCCGCGCATGCTTCTTCACGTCGGATTCGACGACGTACCACGGACTCAGGGCGGTGTCGGTGTGGACCATCATCTCGTCCTTGGCGCGCGAGTACTCCTCCCACCGGTACACCGACTCGAGATCCATCGGACTCAATTTCCATTGCCGCACAGGGTCCTTCATGCGGGACCGGAACCGCTTGAGTTGCTCGTCGTCGGATACCGAGAACCAGTACTTGCGCAGCAGGATGCCGTCGTCGATGAGCATCTGCTCGAAGATCGGCGTCTGTCGCAGGAACCGTGAGTGCTCCTCGGGCGTGCAGAAGCCCATCACCTTCTCGACGCCCGCCCGGTTGTACCAAGACCGGTCGAACAGCACGATCTCACCGGGAGCCGGTAGGTGCGCGACATACCGCTGGTAATACCACTGCCCGCGTTCACGATCCGTCGGGGCGGGCAATGCGGCGACCCGCGCGATCCGTGGGCTGAGGTACTCGGTGATCCGTTTGATCGTTCCGCCCTTGCCCGCGGCGTCGCGCCCCTCGAAGACGACCACGACGCGAGTGCCGCTCTCGCGGACCCACTCCTGGAGCTTCACGAGCTCGGTCTGCAACCGGAACAGTTCCGCCTCGTAGACCTCGTTCCCGACCTTGGGCTGCTTCGCCTTGTCCTTCTTCGACATGAGCAGAAACACTACGGGGTGCGGACGGCCTCGCGCTCGGATTGCAGTTCGGCGACCGACGCGTCGATGCGGGCCCGGGAGAAGTCGTTGATCTCTAGACCCTCCACGATCTGCCACCGGCCGTCGACCGAACGCACCGGGAACGAGCAGACGAGTCCCTCGGGGATTCCGTAGACGCCGGGCGACGGCAGCGCCACCGACGTCCAGTCGTCCGGACGGGTGCCGAGAACCCAGTCGTGGACGTGGTCGATCGCGGCGTTCGCCGCCGAAGCGGCCGACGACGATCCACGGGCCTCGATGATCGCGGTGCCGCGCCGGGCGACGGTGGGGATGAAGTCGTCGACCAGCCAGTCACGGTCGGCGGCGATGTCGGAGCCGCTCCGATGGCCGACCCGCGCATGGAAGATGTCCGGGTACTGAGTCGCGGAGTGGTTGCCCCACACGGTGACCCGGCTGATCTCGGCGACGCCGGCGCCGGCGCGTCGGGCGAGCTGCGCGATCGCGCGGTTGTGATCCAGACGGGTCAGGGCCGTGAACCGTTCGGCCGGTACCTCGGGGGCGTGGGCGGCGGCCACCGAGGCGTTCGTGTTGGCGGGGTTGCCCACGACGATCACCCGGATGTCATCCGCGGCAACCTCGTTGATCACCGAGCCCTGGGCGGCGAAGATGTCGGAGTTGGCCGCCAGCAGATCGGCGCGCTCCATGCCCTTGGTGCGCGGTCGGGCCCCGATGAGCAGTCCGAAACTCGCGCCGTCGAACGCCTTGCGCGGATCATCGAGGACGTCCACCGACGTCAGGAGGGGAAAGGCCCCGTCGTCGAGTTCCATGGCGGTGCCCACCGCACCGGAGATCGCCTGCGGCAACTCCAGGAGCCGCAGTGCGACCGGCTGGTCGTGACCGAGCATCGCGCCGGCGGCGATGCGGAACACGCTCGCGTATCCGATGCTGCCGGCCGCGCCCGTGACGGTCACCGTCACGGGCATCCGTCGGGTCACGCGGGCTTCTCCGTGAGGAGGACCTGCGCAGCGGGCCCGACGAGGACGAGGGCGTGGCCCACCGAATACCAGGTGAGCGGTTCCTTCGTGAACTCGGTGACCCAGGCGTCGGCGTCGGCGCGCGGGCCGGGGCAGGCCATCATCGTCGAGGCGAGGGAGCCCAGGCGCAGCAGCGAGTTGTCGACGCGGAGGTCGCCGATGTGCCGGTTGCAGCCGGCCGACAGGGCGATCCGATTCGCGGCGGGGAAACTGACCTCCAGCGGCCCGCCACCGGGGATCTGCTCTCCGGTCACCGCCGTCGAGGTGTAGGTCTTGCCGACGAAGCCGGGAACCGGGGGAGCAGCGGATGCGGAGCCGGTGCCGACGATCGTCGTACCGAGGGCGACGATCACCGCGCTGAGCAGCAGCGCCATGCGTAAGCTGATGCGGTGTTCGCGGGCTGGGTGACGGTCGTGTGCGGATCGACGTCCCGATACGGGTTGACGTCTCTGCGCCGGTTGACGGCGTTCGCCGGAACTCACGTGCACAACGGTAGCCGACCGGACAGGGGTATGGATATGACGAATGTGGGTGCTCCATGGTCCCGGTGACCTGCCGGACCGAGTTCCTGACCGGTCGCCACCATCGTTCGGCGACCGCCGCCTGGCTCCTCATGGTCGCCGGCATGGTCGCGCTCGTGGCGCTCAACGTCGCCGGCGTCGACGGCCTGGTCACCTCGGCGGTGGTCGGCGGGGCGCTCGTGGCGTCGCTGCTCGGCGCGGCCTACGGGCGACTCGGCGAACGAGGTGCTGTCCTGCTGACCGTCGACGAGGACGCGGTCTACTTCGGCAACGAGGACCGCACGCTCGTCAGCTATCCGCTCGATTCGCTGGTCACGGTCGCGGTGGGCGGGCCGGCCGATGCCACCTCGGACATGACGGGCGAACGCGCCCGGCACCTGACGGTGCTCGGGCAGAAGTACCTCAAGCTGACCTTCGCGACACAGGACGGAAAGCCGGTCGCCGCCGAGGCGACCCGACGTGACCGCGAGAACGACGCCGACTCCGCATCGGAGACGGACTTCTGGCGGGTGGCAGTGGTCGAGGGGGACCCCGCGGTGGCGGAGATCCTGGCCCGGCTTCGGCGGCACGCTCCCGAACGGGTCGCCACCAAGAAGAAGGCTGCGACGCCGTCCGGGCCGAAGCCGGGCACTGAGGCGAGTGGTGCGGCGGACGACCCGGTCGACCTGACGCGGCCGCCGTCGGGCGGTCCACGGATCGCCGACGCGGGGTCCGACGAAGCGGCGCAACGGTTGTGGGAGGAAGCGGCGCGTCGCCACGACGAGGTCCTCGGCGCCTACGGCACCTATGAACTCGATCCCGCCATGCTGCTGCGGTACCCGGCCGTCACCGACGTGACCGTCGACCAGACACAGACCTTCCATCTCGCGCTCGACGAGGCGATGGCCCTGCGCACCGACGAGTACCCGGGGAACCGCTCGCGCGCGGACGCCTATCAGCAATCGGTCGCCAGGCTGCGGCGGGCCTGGATCGCCTGTGAGAAGAACGGCCGGCGGGTGGGCGCGAGCTACCTGGAGCAGAACGATCAGGACGACCTCGATCGCGCGCTCAAGCTGTACAACCACGCAGCCGCCAGCAGTACGCCTGCCGAACAGGCGACCTACTACGGTCGCGTCCGCGACATCGTCAGCACCATGACCGATCGCGGGGTGCTCCACCCACCCGAGGCGGCGGTCGCCGAACTGCAGGCGGTCACCCGGAGGGCGCTGGAAGCGGGGACCCCGAAGGTGTGAGGGTGGGAACGGCGGGCCGTCAGTACCGGCCTTCCTTGATGAAGCGTCCATCCAATGTGTAGACCGCCTCGGCGTTTTCGGTGTTGGCGATGTCCATCCGGATGACGAATTGCTGAGCCTCGTCGACGCGGTTGCGTTCGACCTCGACACCCACCGCATTCCGGTCATACTCCGGAACCGAGGCACGTCTCATCAAGTCGGCCCTGACTCGGTCGAACGTGTCCGCTGAGATGCTGTCGAAGCGGAAGCCCTCGCTTCGATAACGGCCCGCACTGGTGGTGGCGACCGGAAACTCGCCGGGTGCGACGGCGACTTCGCCGCCGCGGTCGCCGAGCCGGTACCGGACCAGGACCCCGCCCGAATTCTGGATGACGCTTGCCGTCACCGGGGAGACCCCGTCCGCGATCCCCTGGATGATGAACTCCTCGATGACGGGCGCGTTCAGGGGCACGCGCGCCGCCACCAATTCTCGCCGCGCCAGTTCGAAAGACTTGCCGAAGTCCGCGGGGTCGAAGAACTCGGCGACGGTGCCGTCGGGGGTCGCCTGGACGACGTAGTCGTCGACGACGCCCTCACCCGGTTCGATGGTGCCCTCGATCAGGACCGGGCCATCCGGTCCGCGCCGTTCGATCTCCACCTTCTCGAGTTCCGGTTCGGTGGAGTACGGCCGGACCGCCGCGGTCATCGGGTCAACCAGCGCGCCGAGGACGTTCGGGTCGATGGCCGCTGCGTCGAAGGTCTTGTTCGCCCGTTCGGTGTTGGGCACGATCGATGAATTCGAGTACCCGTCACCGATGTTGATGTTCGTCGCGCGGCCGGTGGCGGGATCGAAGACACGCGCGTAGGCGGAGGGAGAGTCGATCTGATAGCTGAGTGACAGGACGTTGCGCACACCCTGCGGGCCCACTTCTTCGGCGATCGCGTCGAGCATCCGGCGGTGCTGGTCGGCGAGACTCGTGGCGTCCTCCTTGTCCGACGACTCGTCGTCGGAACCGATCGCGGAGTCGAACCCCGAGAGCGACGGTCCCTCGACGTGCCACCCGCCGGCGACGCCGAACAGCAGTGCGCCGGCCACGAACAGGGTCACCGCCGGGTACGCGAGCGCCCAGCGCCCGGGCTGGTCGTCGAACTCGGGGGTGTCGGTCTGATCCCGCGGCGGAAGTGCGTCCGGCGGCAGGGTCGTGAACGGGGTGTCGGTCAGCGACTGGAAGTTGCCCTTGGTCATCGAGGTGATCCAGCGGGCCCGATACGCGGTGTCGTCCGGCGGGTTGATGGTCGCGGTGACCATCGTCGGCTGCACGTCGTCGGCCGTGAGGCTGCTGCGTGTGAGTGCCTCCACCTCGACCTGCGGGGCGTCGGGTGAGGTGGCTCGCCTGAATTCCGGCAGCTCCGACACCCGCGACGCGCGCGGACTGATCGCGATACCGGCGAACACCAGCGGGATCCCGAAGAACAGCGCCACCCACCAGTCGTTGAACGCACCGAGGCCCACACCCACCGCGATCAGTGAGCCGGCGACCACCGCCCGGACGAGGCGGCGTCGAACCCTGTTCCGGCGAGTCCTGGTCATGGGCCGTCCTTAGTCCTCGAGCCGAATCGGTGGACTGATCATAATGTCGGCGTCCTCGGTCGACCAGCGGCCGCGTACCGTTGTTGCTGACCTGGCCGCCGAGAGTGGGCGGGTCGCGACGCAAACCGGGAACGATCAGGAGAAATGTTTCGGTGGGAAAGCTGAGCAACAGCATGTGGCGACTTCTGGGCGCCCAGTCGACTCGCAATCAGTCGAAGTCGTTGGGAGTGATCAAGGACGCCGAAGCCCACACCGACTGGGCCGCCGACCTCGCCGACGACGCGTTCGGCGCGGAGGCCGAGAAACTCGACATCACCGAGAAGCCGGCCGACCGCGCGAAGTTCCTCGCCCTGGTCCGGGAGGCCGCCGACCGCGCCCTCGACCTGCGGCCCTTCGACGTCCAGTTGCAGGGTGCCCTGCGCCTCCTCGAGGGCGACATCGTCGAGATGGCCACCGGTGAGGGCAAGACGCTCGCCGGCGCGATCGCCGCGATCGGTCATGTGCTGCAGGGACATCAGGTCCACGTGATCTCGGTCAACGACTACCTGGCGACCCGCGACGCGGAGTGGATGAAACCGCTCTTCGAGGTCTTCGGCATCACCGTGCACGCGGTGTCGGAGAACTCCGACCGTGAGGAACGTCGCCGCGCGTACGACGCCGACGTCACCTACGGGTCGGTCAACGAGATCGGCTTCGACGTCCTGCGAGATCAGCTCGCGCTGTCCGAATCGGACCTCGTGTCGCCCACACCCGACGTCGCGATCATCGACGAGGCGGACTCGGTTCTCGTCGACGAGGCGCTGGTGCCGCTGGTCCTCGCCGGGTCGACCGAGACCGAGGTGCCCGACGAGGCGATCCACGACGTCGTTTCGCGGATGAAGAACAAGCACTACGAGGTCGACGCGGAGGGTCGCAACGTCACCCTCACCGACGAGGGTGCGGCGTTCGTCGAGGAAGAACTGGGCGGTATCAACCTCTACAGCGAGGAGCACGTCGGCACGACCCTCGTGCACGTCAGCATCGCGATGCACGCGCACTACCTCCTCGAGCGCGACATCCACTACATCGTGCGCGACGGCGGGGTGCACCTCATCAACGCCTCGCGCGGCCGGGTCGCCCAGCTGCAGCGCTGGCCCGACGGCGTGCAGGCCGCGGTCGAGCTCAAGGAGGGTCTCACCCAGACCGATTCGGGCGAGGTCATCGACACCATCACCGTCCAGGCGCTCGTCGGCCGCTACCCGAAGGTGTGCGGCATGACCGGCACCGCGCTCGCCGCGGGCGAGCAGTTCCGGCAGTTCTACGAACTGCGCGTCTCTCAGATCCCGCCGAACACCCCCAACGTCCGGACCGACCTGCCCGACCGGGTCTACGACACCAAGGCCAACAAGGTCGAGGCGATCGTGGCCTACGTCAAGGAGATCCACGAGACCGGACAGCCGGTCCTCATCGGCACCCACGACGTGGCCGAGTCCGAAGAACTCGCGTACTTCCTCGACAAGGCCGGGGTGCCGTCGGTCGTGCTGAACGCGAAGAACGACGCGGAAGAGGCCAAGATCATCGCCGAGGCCGGTGCGCGGGGGGCCGTGACCGTGTCGACCCAGATGGCCGGCCGCGGCACCGACATCCGCCTGGGCGGTTCCAAGGACGACGCGGACGCCCACGACGAGGTCATCGAACTCGGCGGGCTGTGCGTGGTCGGAACGGGCCGGCACGACACCGAGCGTCTCGACAGCCAGCTGCGCGGTCGCGCCGGCCGTCAGGGTGACCCCGGTACGTCGGTGTTCTTCTCGAGTCTCGAGGACCCGGTCGTCACCAAGAACCTCGCGTTCAAACGAGACCCGGTGTCGCCCAACGAAGACGGTTCGATGGGCAGCAAGGGCATCGATCTCATCGAGCAGGCCCAGCGGATCGCCGAGGGCGTGATGCTCGAACTCCACGCGAACACCTGGCGCTACAACAAGCTGGTCAACCAGCAGCGCGACATCATCGTCGAACGCCGGATGCAGATCCTCACCACCGACGTCGCACTCGACGAGCTCGCGGATCTGGAACCGGAACGCTATGCGCAGCTGACCAGCGAGACGACGACCGACACGGCCGACAGCGACAAGTCCGACAGCGACAAGTCCGACGCCGACCCCGGCACGACGGAGCCCGACACGACCGAGCCCGACCCGACGAAGGCCGACCCGACGAAGGCCGGCACCGCCCGGGCGGTGTCACCGGTCTCCCGGGAGGTGCTGACGCAGGTCGCTCGCGAGATCGTGCTCTACCATCTGGACCGCGCCTGGGCCGACCATCTCGCGTTCGTCTCCGACGTGCGCGCGAGCATCCACCTGCGGTCGCTGGGCAAGGAGAGCCCGCTCGACGAATTCCATCGGCTGATCCTCGCCGAGTTCGCCGACCTCCCCGGCACGGCGCTCACGAAGGCGCGTGAGACGTTCCGGGAGGCCGACATCACCCCCGACGGCGTCGACCTCGGCTCCGCCGATCTGCACCGCTCGACGACCACGTGGACCTACATGGTCCACGACAATCTGTTCTCCTCGGGCGGAGCGAAAACACTGCAGGGCATCATCGGGATCTTCCGGTGACCGAGCCGGAGGCGGCGACCACGCCGGCTCCGGACCGGATCGTCACGGTTCCGAACGCGCTGAGTGTGCTTCGGCTCGCACTCATCCCGGTGTTCGTGTGGCTGCTGCTCGTCGAGAAGGCGGACGGGTGGGCCTTCGCCGTGCTGATGTTCTCCGGCTTCTCCGACTGGGCCGACGGGAAGATCGCGCGTCTGCTCGATCAGTCGTCGCGGATCGGCGCGCTGCTGGATCCGGCCGCCGACCGGCTCTACATCGTGATCATCCCGATCGCGTTCGGCATCCGGGAGTTCTTGCCGTGGTGGCTGATCGGTGTGATCATCGCGCGGGACGTCCTGCTGTTCGCGTCGGCGCCGCTGCTGCGGTCGCGCGGGGTGCTGGCGCTCCCGGTGCTCTACATCGGCAAGGCCGGGACGTTCGCGCTCATGAGTGCCTTCCCGTGGCTTCTTGCCGGACAACTCGATTCGATCGTGGGAACCATCGCTTACCCGATCGGTTGGGCTTTCATGATCTGGGGTGTCGGACTGTATCTGTGGTCCTTCGTCCTGTACTGGTATCAGACGATCCTGGTGGTGCGGCTCATGCCGCCGCGTCACCCGGCAGGCGCCTCGGCAGACAGCAGGGTCTGACCGAGAACGAAAGGGGTTCGCGTGACCGACAGCAAAGTGCCAGAGACCTTGCGCTACACCGCGGAGCACGAGTGGATCGAGCGACTCGGGCCGACCACGGTGCGCGTCGGGATCACCGACTACGCGCAGGACGCCCTCGGCGACGTGGTGTTCGTGCAGTTGCCGGAGAGCGGTGCCGAGGTGACGGTCGGGGAGTCGTTCGCCGAGGTCGAGTCGACCAAGAGCGTGTCGGACATCTTCGGTCCCCTCGCCGGCACGGTGTCGGCGGTCAACGACGCGCTCGACGCATCGCCGGAACTGGTCAACTCCGATCCGTACGGGGAGGGCTGGCTGGTCGAGATCGAAGCCGCCGACGAGGCGATCCTCGACGAACACCTGGGTGAGGTACTCGACGCCGCGGGCTACCGCGCCGTCATCGAGGGGTGAGTTCCCGACGGCCGTGAGCGGCCGGTGACCCGATCGGCCCGGCTGACGGCTCTCGGAACGATATGATCGTCGTTGCCGGAGTCGACTCGCCCGCCGGTGCGATCGGCATGACCGGTACGGTTACGGCAGTGGGAACGAGGCGCGGCGTGACACCGATGCTCACGATCTCGTGCCGAGAACTACCCGGCCGCACAAGTCATGTAGATTCGACCGGCCGTCGCGGTGACATCGGGCGGGCATCGTCCCGGGCTGTTCCGACGGTTCCGAGGACGCGGTTGACGACTATGCGGTTGGCACTGACGACGACGAAGGAGAAGTGGTGAGCGAAAACGACAGGGACTTCGAGGCGCCGGTGGAGACCACATCGGTGTTCCGGGAGGAGTTCATCAACGAACTCGACGCCGGGACCAGCACCTCGGGTGAGCCGGCCGACACGGGGGTCGAGCGACTCGCTCCCGGGACCGCGCTGCTTGTCGTGAAGCGAGGACCCAACGCAGGGTCGCGGTTCCTCCTCGATCAGCCGACCACCTCGGCCGGTCGACACCCCGACAGCGACATCTTCCTCGACGACGTGACCGTGAGTCGTCGTCACGCCGAGTTCCGTCTCGGCGACAACGAGTTTCAGGTCGTCGACGTGGGCAGCCTGAACGGCACCTACGTCAACCGGGAACCGGTCGACACCGCGTCCCTGAGCAACGGCGACGAGGTCCAGATCGGCAAGTTCCGCCTGGTCTTCCTCAGCGGTCCCCGCGACGAAGCAGACGCCTGACACCCGTGACGGCGTCCACGGCCCCCCGCGGCGAAGGATCGATGTCGATCGGCACGGTCCTCGCCCAGTTGCGTGATGACTTCCCCGACATCACGATCTCGAAGATCCGATTCCTGGAGTCGGAGGGTCTGGTGACCCCGGAACGGGCACCGTCGGGGTATCGGCGGTTCAGCCAGGCCGACTGCGATCGGTTGCGGTTCGTGCTGACCGCCCAGCGGGATCGCTATCTCCCGCTCAAGGTGATCAAGGAACAACTCGACGCGATCGACAACGGGAACGGCGGCTTCGGTCCCGGCGGGACGCGGGTGCTCTCCGCGGCCCGGGGGACCGTGGCGCCGGCCACCGATTTCGGTGCTCGAGCCGGGCGTGTGTCGCGCGAGACGCTGATCGAACGCACCGGGGTCGACTCGGCGTTCGTCACCGAGTTGCAGCGCAACGGTCTGCTGATCGCCGGCCCGGCCGGCTTCTTCGACGAGGACGCGGTGCGTCTCGTCGAGGCGGCGGCCGCATTGGCCAGCTACGGCCTCGAGACCCGCCATCTGCGGGCCTTCAAGGTCTCCGCGGATCGGGAGGCGGGTCTGGTCGCCCAGATCGCCGGCCCGATCGCGAAGGGCAAGGGCACGGGTGCGCGGGATCGCGCCGAGGAACTCGTACGCGAGATCGCCGCGCTGTCGGTGACGCTGCACACGCAATTGGTCAAGGCTGCGGTCAAGGGCGCGCTGGACTGAATTCCCGGCGCGCCGTCGGCCTCCGGTGCGCGTCGTCGCACCGGACTGAACAGCAACGACCGTCGGAAGACCGCCGCGAGTCGGCCGCCGCTGTTCACTCAGTCGGTGTAGCGTCGAGGTCACTGAATCGAGCGCCGTACAAGGCGTCTGGGAGGTGCGAGATGAGCGAGATGCGTGTGGTGGGCATCAGGGTCGAACCCCCGCAGAGCCAGCCGGTGTTGTTGCTGCGTGAGGTCGACGGCGAACGCTACCTGCCGATCTGGATCGGCCAGAGCGAAGCGGCGTCGATTGCATTGCGACAGAAGGGGATCGAGCCTCCCCGCCCTCTCACACACGACCTGATCGTCAATCTGATCAAAGAGTTCGGGCAGACCCTGCTCGAGGTCCGGATCGTGGACATGCAAGAGGGCACCTTCTATGCCGAGATGATCTTCACCGGCGATCTGCGTGTGTCGGCGCGGCCCTCGGATTCGATCGCGGTCGCCATGCGCGCCGAGGTCCCGATCATCGCCGACGAAGAGGTGCTCGCCGAGGCCGGCCTGCTCATCCCGGACGAGGACTCGGACGAGGCGCCCGAGGCGCAGGCCGACGAGGTCAAAGAGGACGAGGTCGAGAAGTTCAAGGAGTTCCTCGACAACGTCTCACCCGACGACTTCAAGGCGAGTGGGGCCTGAGCGGTCCGTTCCGAGGTCGGGGCAGGCGGGCCGGCTCCGCAGCCGAAAGCCAGATCACAGAATCGACACCGGCCGGTCACCGATTGTCTCGATCTCAAGTTGAGGTTCAGTGTCGTGGCGAGTCGCGTTGATCCCCGGTCATCCGCCGCATAGCGTCATCAGCGACATCGAGCACCGGACACGGGCCGATGAAGATGATCGGCCGACCGGAAACAGCCTGGACCGCGTACTGTGGACGTGGACGTCAGGCACCGTGGTGCGGCGTCCGATCCGAGCTTTGCGAGGGAGTCAGAAGTGGGCGATCGTCCGGTCGACAACGAAACGACGTCGAGCGACCAGTCACCCGATCGTCCGGTGGCCGAGCGTGTAGACGCCGTCCCGACCCAGGGCAGTCTCGGAGACATCGCCCCGGGCCTGTTCCCGGACGACACCGTGCCCGACGAGCTCGTCGGCTACCGCGTGCCGAGCGCGTGCCAGATCGCCGGGATCACCTATCGTCAGCTCGACTACTGGGCCCGTACGTCGTTGGTCGTCCCGTCGATCCGCGGAGCCGCGGGATCCGGCAGCCAGCGCCTGTACTCGTTCAAGGACATCCTCGTCCTCAAGATCGTCAAGCGTCTGCTGGACACCGGCATCTCGCTGCAGAACATCAGAGTCGCCGTCGACCACCTGCGCCAGCGCGGTGTCGAGGACCTCGCCAAGATCACCCTCTTCTCGGACGGCACGACGGTGTACGAGTGCACGTCGGCCGAAGAGGTCGTTGACCTGCTCCAAGGCGGGCAGGGAGTGTTCGGGATCGCGGTCAGCGGCGCCATGCGTGAACTGACCGGCACCATCGCGGATTTCCCCGGCGAACGGGCCGACGGCGGTGTCAGCGAAACCGCGCCCGAGGACGAACTCGCGGCGCGCCGCAAGAACCGCGCCCGTCGCACCGGCTAGTCCGCGTTCCGCGTAGACTGGCCCCGCGTCGCTACGCTGCGGGAGAGCGCCGACGGCAGAGATGCCGGCGGCCGCCGAAGGAGCAACACCTCTCCGTCAAACTCTCAGGCACCCAGGACCGCGGTGGTGACGACGTCTCTGGAAAGTGACGATCCGTCGTCCGCCCACGGTGAAAGGTCGTCGCGCAGCGCTGCGGGGCACCGAATCTCTCAGGCGTCACATCGGCTGCCGCCGACGACATGACAGAGGGGGAGGGCCAGCAGCCGGTGCGCGCACCGGCGCCTGCGAGAGGTGCCCTCCACCTGTGTCCACCACCGATGCGACCCCGTCCGACACCCCGGACCCGTCCACAGCCCCCGCCCCCGGGGTCTCGGCCGCCTTCGTCGACCGTCATGTAGGTCCGGACGCCGACGAGACCCGGCGCATGCTCGAAGCGATCGGCGCGACCTCACTCGACGACCTCGCCCACCGCGTCATCCCGGCGGTCATCGCCGACGAACTCGACTCCGACGTACTCGGCGCACTACCCGAGCCCCTCAGCGAGAGTGCGGTTCTCGCTCAGCTCGGCGACCTGGCCGCACGCAACACCGTCGCTCGGTCGATGATCGGGCTCGGCTACTACGGCACCCACACGCCCGGCGTCATCCTCCGCAACGTGCTCGAGAATCCGGCCTGGTACACCGCGTACACGCCCTATCAGCCCGAGATCAGCCAGGGACGTCTCGAGGCGCTGCTCAACTTCCAGACCATGGTCGCCGACCTCACCGGGATGGAGGTGGCCAACGCCTCGATGCTCGACGAGGCCACCGCGGCTGCCGAGGCGATGACGCTGATGCGCCGTGCGGGCAAGTCGAAGTCTCCGCGCGTGGTCGTCGACGCCGACCTCTTTCCGCAGACGCGTGCGGTGCTCGACACGCGCGCCGAGCCGCTGGGCATCGAGATCGTCGAGGCGTCACTGCATCCCGAGCTCCCCGGATGCGGACTTCCCGACGGCGAGTTCTACGGCGTGATCCTCCAGGTACCGGGTGCGTCGGGTCGCATCGTCGACGCCACCGCGATCATCGACGCGGCGCACGACCGCGGCGCACTCGTCGCGGCCGGTGCCGACCTCCTGGCGATGACCCTGCTGACACCGCCCGGCGAGCAGGGCGCCGACGTCTGTTTCGGCACGACGCAGCGCTTCGGCGTGCCGATGGGCTTCGGCGGGCCGCACGCCGGATACCTCGCCGTGGGCTCGAAGCACGCCCGGCAACTCCCGGGCCGTCTGGTCGGGATCTCCAAGGACGCCGACGGCAACCTGGCCTACCGGCTCGCGCTGCAGACCCGCGAACAGCACATCCGCCGCGAGAAGGCCACGAGCAACATCTGCACCGCGCAGGTACTCCTGGCGGTGATGGCCGCCATGTTCGCCTCCTACCACGGCGCCGAGGGGCTGCGCGCCATCGCGCGCCGCACCCATGCCGCGGCGGCCCGGCTGGCCGACTCGCTCGCGGCCGGCGGATTCTCGGTCGCGCACGCGAACTTCTTCGACACCATCGAGGTGCACGCCCCGGGTCAGGCCGATACCGTCGTTGCCCGGGCTCGCCAGGAGGGTGTCAACCTGCGCCGGGTCGACGCCGACACCATCGGCATCGCCTGCGATGAGACCACGGTCGATGCCGACCTCGATGCGGTGTTGCGTGCCTTCGACGTCGCCGGCGTCACGCCGCGTGCGTTCACGCAGCCGATCGAGAACCGCACCAGCGAGTTCCTCACCCACCCGGCGTTCAACCGGTACCGCACCGAGACCGCGATGCTGCGGTACCTGCGAGCCCTGTCGGACAAGGACATCGCGCTCGACCGCAGCATGATCCCGCTCGGGTCGTGCACGATGAAGCTCAACGCCACCACCGAGATGGAACCCATCACCTGGCCCGGCTTCGCGCAGCTGCACCCGTTCGCTCCGGCCGACGACACCGCGGGGATCCGAGAGCTCATCGCCACCCTCGAGAACTGGCTCGTGGCGGTCACCGGATACGACCGCGTCAGCCTGCAACCGAACGCGGGGTCGCAGGGAGAGTTCGCCGGCCTGCTGGCGATCCGGGGATACCACCTCAGCCGCGGCGACGGCGACCGCGATGTCTGCCTGATCCCGTCGAGCGCCCACGGCACCAATGCCGCCTCGGCGGTCATGGCGGGAATGCGCGTCGTGGTGGTCGGGTGCCGAGACAACGGCGACGTCGACCTCGACGATCTGCGCGCGAAGATCGACGCCAACGAGGGTCGCATCGCGGCGATCATGATCACGTACCCGTCCACGCACGGGGTCTTCGAGCACGACGTGCGCGAGGTCTGCGGCGCCGTCCACGACGCCGGCGGACAGGTCTACGTCGACGGCGCCAACCTCAATGCGCTGGTCGGCGTGGCACGACCAGGGCATTTCGGTGGCGACGTCAGTCACCTGAACCTGCACAAGACCTTCTGCATCCCGCACGGCGGCGGCGGACCGGGCGTCGGACCGGTCGCGGTCCGGGAGCACCTCGCCCCGTTCCTGCCGGGACACCCGCTCGCCGACGAGCTGCCAGGCTCGGCGACCATCGCCGCCGCACCGTACGGCTCGGCGGCGATCCTGCCGATCACCTACGCCTACATCGCGATGATGGGGGCAGACGGGTTGCGCCGGGCGACGCTGACGGCCATCACCGCTGCCAACTACGTCGCCAAGCGGCTCGGTGAGCACTACCCGGTGCTCTACACCGGCGAGGAGGGCTTCGTCGCCCACGAGTGCATCCTGGATCTGCGGGCCATCACCAAGGCGACCGGCGTCACCGTCGACGACGTCGCAAAACGGCTCGCCGACTACGGTTTCCACGCCCCGACCATGAGCTTCCCGGTTGCGGGCACCCTGATGGTCGAGCCCACCGAGAGCGAGAACCTCGACGAGATCGACGCCTTCTGCGACGCGATGATCGCGATCCGCGGCGAGATCGAACTCGTCGGACGAGGGGAGTGGCCCGCCGAGGACAACCCGCTCCGCGGTGCGCCGCACACCGCCGAGTCGCTGGTCGGTGAGTGGGAACATCCGTACTCGCGCGAACTCGCCGTCTACCCGCAGGGGCTGCCGTCCGCGGGTGGCCGGGCGAAGGTGTGGCCGGCCGTCCGGCGGATCGACGGGGTGTACGGCGATCGCAACCTGGTGTGCAGCTGCCCGCCCATCGAGGCCTACAGCAGCTGACCCGACGCTCGGGAAGCTCCTCGCCTGCTCGTTGAGTAGGTGAGGAGCGTAGCGACGAGCCGTATCGAAACGACCCCGGCCGTCGCTTCTAACCGCCCGCGGTTCCCGACGGCACCGACGCTGCCGTCGAGCTCGCCGGGACGCTGGCCGGCCCGTAGACCAGCCGGTTGATCGCGACGATCGCGCCGTCCTCGGGGGTGGGCATCGGGTTCGGAGTCCGGGGGAAGGTCACCGTCGGCGTGGCCGCGGGCATCGGGGCGTCGCCCCGGAAACCGAGCTCGGTGAGCAACCGGAGCTGCTCGGGTTCCGAGGCGAACTGGATGAACTCGGCGACGGCATCGGTCGCCGATTCGGTCACCTCCGGTCCCGACAGACGGATCACCGGATAGTCGGCGATCGGTGTCGGACCGGACGGGATCAGTTCGGCCAGCCGCGCACGGTCGTCGTCGCGGGTCATCTGGAACAGGCGCTGCTCGGTGATGGGTACGACGTGGATCGGCGCCCGAGCGGCATCGGGGGCGTCGGCGATCGTCGTCGCGGCGCCCTGGGGTGTCCCGTCCGGGGAGAGCGGGGCGCCCTCGAGCATGGCGCGGACGCTGGAGCTCACCCGCGGGGACTCGGCGTCGGTTGTCGTCAGCGGACCGGTGGTCCGGGTGACGCGGGTGGCGACCGCCTGGGCGGCGAGTGCGCTCGCGTCGGACTGTGCCCCGATCGGCATCGCCATCCGCAGCGACCCCCAGCCCTGGAGGCCGAAGTCGGTGAGCGAGTTGTCCCGACGTTGCAGCGTGGGGATCTGAGACCAGTCGAGACGTCCGTGGAGGGCGGTGTCGAGTTCGGGCGACACGGCCAGAACGACCGGTGTCGAGACCAGGGAGCGTGTGTTGCCCTCGATCGCATCGGGTTTCGCCGCCGCGAGATCTGCCGACCACACCGACGACTGCGGGACCCAGGCGGCCGGATGGGCGCCCATCGACTCGGTGTCCCACGACCCCGACAGACCGTCGAGGGTGATCTTGGCGTCGCCCGGGCGGACGTCGACGGTGACGCACTTGTCGCGTACGACCGGATTGGTCGCACCGAAGTTGCGGGCGACCGCCGCGAGCCCCGGCGCGATGTCGGGGTCGGCGATGATCGGGACCGACTCACGGCCTTCGACGCATTGCGCGGCGGCCTGTTCGGCCTGGCGATCGATCCGATCGCCGAGGTCTCGCCAGGTGACGACGACTGCGGCGACGAGCAGGATCGACAAGAGGGCGGCGACGACACCTCGGCTCACGCCGCGGCTACGGATGCTCTCCCCGCCGCTACTCCGATGATGTGCCAACGCCGATGCCCTCCCTGCTCGGTGCGTCCCTCGCCCGGTCGGCCGTGGCGACCCGGTGCGCAGTGCAGGGTACGACGATACGCCGTGCCGATCCTGGACGGTTCGGCACGGTCGTATCGCCTATGTCGAGACCGGCGCGGTCAGCCCGCCGGGTTCGCCGCCTTGTACTCGCGGCGACGGCGGTGCAGGATCGGCTCGGTGTAGCCGCTGGGCTGTGTCGTGCCCTCCAGGATGAGCTCCTTCGCTGCCTGGAACGCGATGTTGGAGTCGAAGTCCGGCGCCAGTGGACGGTAGGTCGGGTCGCCGGCGTTCTGACGGTCGACGACCGGGGCCATCCGCTCGAGCGATGCGACGACGTCGGCTTCGGTCACGATGCCGTGCCGCAGCCAGTTGGCGAGCAACTGACTCGAGATGCGCAGTGTCGCACGGTCTTCCATCAACGCGACGTCATGGATGTCGGGCACCTTCGAGCAGCCGACGCCCTGGTCGATCCAGCGGACGACGTAACCCAGGATCGACTGACAGTTGTTGTCGAGTTCCTGCTGCTTCTCCTCGTCGGACCAATCGGTCTTGGGGGCGAGGGGAATCGTGAGGACGTCGTCGACGGAGGCGGGGTCGCGCTTGGCGATCTCGTCCTGGCGCTCGAACACGTCCACCTGGTGGTAGTGGAGCGCGTGCAGGGTGGCGGCGGTCGGCGACGGAACCCATGCGGTCGTGGCACCGGCGTTCGGGTGCCCGATCTTCTGCTCGAGCATGTCGGCCATCAGGTCGGGCATGGCCCACATGCCCTTGCCGATCTGCGCCTTGTGCTGCAGGCCCGCGTGCAGACCGGTGTCGACGTTGAAGTTCTCGTAGGCACCGATCCAGGTCTGCTGCTTCATCTCGCCCTTGCGCACCATCGCGCCGGCTTCCATCGACGTGTGGATCTCGTCGCCGGTGCGGTCGAGGAACCCGGTGTTGATGAAGACGACGCGCTCGGAAGCCGCGTTGATGCACGCCTTCAGGTTCACCGTGGTGCGGCGCTCCTCATCCATGATCCCGACCTTGAGCGTGTTCTCGGGCAGGCCGAGAACCTTCTCCACGCGGCCGAACAGTTCGACGGTGAAGGCGACCTCGTCGGGCCCGTGCATCTTCGGCTTCACGATGTAGACCGAACCCGTTCGCGAGTTCTGCAGTCCGTTGTCGGACATGCCGTGGATGCCGATCAGCGACGTGATCAGGCCGTCGAGGATTCCTTCCGGGACCTCGTTGCCGTCGGCGTCGAGGATGGCGTCGTTGGTCATCAGGTGTCCGACGTTGCGGACGAAGAGCAGCGAGCGGCCGTGTAGGTCGAAGGCGGTGCCGTCGGGCGCGGTGTACTCGCGGTTGCCGTTGAGCACTCGGGTGAAGGTCTTGCCGCCCTTGCTGACCTCTTCGGCGAGATCGCCCTTGTTGAGGCCGAGCCAGTTGCGGTAGCCGATGACCTTGTCCTCGGCGTCGACGGCGGCGACGGAGTCCTCGAAGTCCATGATCGTGGTGATCGCGGACTCGACGACGACGTCCTTGATGCCTGCCGGGTCGGTGGATCCGATCGGCGACGACGGGTCGATCTCGATGTCGAGGTGAAGTCCGTTGTTGCGCAGCAGGATCGACGTCGGCGAGGCGGCGTCGCCCCGGTACCCGACGAAGGCGGTCGGGTCGGCGAGAGTCGACGTCTTGTCGCCGTCGAGCTTGACCTGGAGCGCGCTGTCGACGACGGCGAAGGACCGCACATCGGTGTAGCTGCACTGTTCGAGCGGCACGGCCTTGTCGAGGAAGTCCTTGGCGTAGGCGATGACCTTGTCGCCGCGGACCTTGTTGTACGACTTGCCCTTCTCGGCTCCGTCGGTCTCGGGGATCGCGTCGGTGCCGTAGAGCGCGTCGTAGAGCGAACCCCAGCGTGCGTTGGAGGCGTTGAGCGCGAAGCGCGCGTTGAGGACCGGGACGACGAGCTGCGGCCCGGCGGTGTCGGCGATCTCGCGGTCGACGCCGGCGGTCGTGATCTGGAAGTCCGCGGGCACGTCGACGAGGTAACCGATCTCGGTCAGGTACGACTTGTACGCGTCGAAGTCGGCGGTACCGGGGGTGAGGTCGGCGTCCTTGTGATCCCGATGCCAGGCGTCGAGCTTGCTCTGCAGGTCGTCGCGGACGGCGAGGAGTTCGCGGTTGCGCGGGGCGAGATCGGTGATCACCGATGCCGCGCCGGCCCAGAAGGCGTCCGCATCTACACCGGTACCGGGCAACGCCTCGTTGTTGATGAAGTCGTGCAGGACGGTAGCGACCTGCAACCCGTTGACGGTGATCCGGTCAGACATGGCAGCCTTTCTCGAGCGAAATGACAACGCATACATGCTACTCGTCGGTAACGGTGGGCGGCAGGCGCCTCCCGTCACGTGTGGTGAGCGCGCTCCGCGAGCTCGGTGCAGAGGGTGAGCAACCGAGACCGCAGAGTCGTCCCGAGCTCGGCGATCGCCGACTGTTCGCGGACGTAGTCGGCCCGGCCCGCAGGGGTCTCGATGCGAACCGGCTCGTACCCGAGGCCGCCGAGGTCGTACGGACTGGCTCGCATGTCGAGGTCGCGCGCGCGGAGGGCCAGCGCGAAGCAGTCGAGAGTCAGGTCCGATGGCACGAGCGGCGACAGGGTGAAGCAGTACCGGTAGAGATCCATCGTCGCGTGCAGGCAACCGGGTTGTTCGTGTTCGATCTGGGACGCCCGGGTGAGCGTGGCGTCGTTGCGCGGCCGCGCCGGGTCGGTGAAGAACCGGAAGGCGTCGAAGTGCGTGCACCGCAGCGGCATGGATTCGACGACGGCATCCGTGCCCGCACCCCCCAGACGCAGCGGGAGATCGTGCCGGGTGTCGTCGGTGCGGTAGACCATCGCCCACTCGTGCAGGCCGAAACAGCCGAGCCGGACGGGCCGCCGGGCGGTGGCACCGAGCATGTCCACGGCCGCGACGAGAGCGTCGGCCCGGTGCCGGAGGTGCGCTGCTCCGACGCGCACCCCGGCGTCGGTCTGTTCGTAGCCGCGCAGGCCGAGGAATTCGTCTGCGTCTTCCAGGACCACGCCGTAGCCGGGATGCCAGCGCAGCACGTGCGCGGGTCGCGAGGAGTAGTAGGTGAACAGGAAGTCGATCACCGGATGTCGGGCACCGCGGCGGCGCGCGTCGAGGTAGGGACCGATCAGTTCGTCGACGGCCCGGCGATGTGTCGCACGCCGCGATCGCCACTGGTCGGCCGTCAGGACGGAGGCGCCGCGAACCGGGGCCGTGGACGGCAGTCGTGAACTCGCCACCGTCGTCACACCCGATGGGTCTCGTCGCGGACGTTGCCGACGAACTCCTCCACCAGATCGGCGAGGGGGACGATGCCGATGGTCCGGCCGCTGTCGTCGACCACGGCGCCGAGATGCGAACTGGACCGACGCAGCACCCCGGTGGCCTCGTCGAGCGGGGTGGTCGAGTCGATGACCGGCAATGGCCGGATCTTGTCGACGCCGATGATGGTGTCCGATCCGATGTGCTCGTCGAGGATCTCGTCCAGCACGTCTTTCAGATGCAGGTAGCCGGTGAACGTGCCGTCGGGCCCGCGCACCGGGAATCGGGAGAATCCGGTCTCGGTGACCGCCTTCTCCACGGCGCCCAGCGTCGGCCCGATGCCACCGGTGCCGGACACCTGCACGCCGACGCTGCGCATCTGTTCGAGCGGGATCATCACCTCCGACACCGTCCGGCCGATGGACTGCAGGGCCCGGGTCAGACGTTCGTGCTCCTCGGCGTCGAGCAGACCCTCCTGCTTGGACTCGCCGACCATCTCGGCCAGTTCGCCGAGCGACACCGTGGATTCGAGTTCGTCCTTCGGCTCCACGCGGAGCAGTCGAAGCGAGATGTTCGCCAGCCAGTTGTAGAAGGCGATCAACGGCCGGACCAGCCGGATGAACAGCAGGTGCGCCGGCACGAGCAGCATCGCCGACGACTCCGGTCCGGCGAGTGCGATGTTTTTCGGCACCATCTCACCCAACAGGATGTGCAACACCACGACGAGCGACAGCGCGATGGCGAACGAGATCGGGTGCAGCAGGGCGTCGGGAACGTGTGCGAGGTGCAAGGGTGCCTCGATGAGGTGCGCGACCGCGGGCTCGCCGACCCGGCCGAGCAGGATCGAGCAGATCGTGATGCCGAGTTGTGCCCCGGCCAGCATCAACGACAACCGCTCGCCGGCGTGGATCACGGTACGCGCACGGGACTTCCCGCTCTCGGCGAGCGCTTCGAGGCGGTCGCGACGTGCCGAGATCAGGGAGAACTCGGCGCCCACGAAGAACGCGTTGCCGGCGAGGAGGACGACGGTCAGCCCGACCGCCCAGAGATCACCCATGGGAGTTCCCGTCGTCCCTCGGCACGTCGATGCCCTGGTGGGCGGGCAGCGGGAGATCCTGTCCCTCCGGCGCGGGCCGGATGGCGACGACGTCGACCCGGCGTCCGTCCATCTGGGCGACCGTCGCCCGCCAGGTGATGTCCGGCCCGCGGTCCGGCGACTGTGAGGTGTCGTCGTCGGTCTCGCCGACGGGCGACCGGCGCGGGAGGTCCACCGCGTCGTCGACGGCGGGGATGCGCCCGAGGCAGTACATGATGAGCCCACCCAGCGTGTCGTACGGCCCGTCGGGCGCGTGGTAGCCGGTGGCGTCGTACAGCTCGTCGATCCGCAACAACCCGGCGCACAGGTAGCCGTTGCCGTCGACAGCCACGTCGGCTCGTTCGTCGTCGTGTTCGTCGGTCACGTCGCCGAGGATCTCCTCGATGAGGTCCTCGGTGGTGACGATGCCCGCGGTGCCGCCGTATTCGTCGATCACCACGCACAGCTCCATGCCGTCGGCGCGGATCCGCTCCATGAGCGCATCGCCGTCGAGGCTCGCCGGCACCCGCGGGACCGGCCGGGCGATCGACGTGACCGACGTGGTGGCCTGTCGCTCCGGTGCGACGGTGAAGGCCTGCTTGATGTGGACGACCCCGACGAGGTCGTCGAGGTCACCGTCGATCACGACCGGGAACCGGGAGTGGCCGGTGCGCGACGACGCCATGACGAGGTCGCGGACGGTGTCGGCGCGATCGAGGCAGTCGATCGTGACGCGGGGGGTCATCAGGTCCTCGGCGGTGAGCTCGCCGAAACGCAGTGACCGGTCGACGAGGGTCGCGGTCTGCTGATCCAGGGCGCCGCGGCGGGCCGAATTGCGGACGAGCGAGACGAGTTCCTGAGGCGACCGCGCCGAGGCCAGCTCGTCGGTCGGTTCGATGCCGAGACGGCGCACGATCCAGTTCGCGGTGCCGTTGAGTCCGTTGATCGCCCAGCGGAACACCGCCGAGAACACGGTCATCGGACCCGCGGTGGCCCGTGCGACCGCAAGCGGCTTGGCGATCGCCAGGTTCTTCGGGATCAGCTCGCCGAGGACCATCGACAGCGAGGTCGCGATCACCAGCGCGAGGATCAGCGACGTCGCCGACGCGACGGAGTCGCCGACCCCCAGTGCGTTCAGTGGTGGTCGCAGTATCCGGGCGAGGACCGGTTCGGCGATGTAACCGGTGATCAGCGTCGTGATGGTGATGCCCAACTGGGCGCCGGAGAGCTGGAACGACAAGGTGGAGTGCGCGC
Organism: Gordonia terrae; assembly: GCF_001698225.1. Lineage (NCBI taxonomy): Bacteria > Bacillati > Actinomycetota > Actinomycetes > Mycobacteriales > Gordoniaceae > Gordonia > Gordonia terrae. The sequence goes on along the minus strand of NZ_CP016594.1, from coordinate 3,101,531 downwards.
GCTGGACCATCCGCGCTCGCCGGTCCCCGCGATCGGCGACATCGGCGGTGATGGTCGAGCGTTCCAGCGCGGTCAGCGAGAACTCGGCCGCCACGAACAGGGCGGTCCCCAGCGTCAGTGCGATGAATCCGACGAGACTCGCGACCAGGAGGAGGATCTCCACGTCACCACCCGCCCGGCAGGGGTCGTCCTTCGGCGAAGCCGGCGGGCGACTGGATCCCCAGCACCACCTTGTCGTGCAGTTCGCGTAGGTTCCGCGCACCGGTGTAGGTGGCGGTGCTGCGGACACCCGAGCAGATGTGATCGATCAGGTCCTCGACGCCGGGACGATCCGGGTCCAGACGGATCCGCGAACTCGAGATGCCCTCTTCGAACAAGCTCTTGCGTGCCCGGTCGTAGGTGCTGTCGCCGCTCGACCGCGCCGCGACCGCCCGCTTCGAGGCCATGCCGAAGCTGACCTTGTACGGGCCCTGCGCATCGACGAGCAGGTCGCCCGGCGACTCGTGGGTGCCGGCGAACCACGAGCCGACCATGACGTTCGACGCCCCCGCGGCCAGGGCCAGGGCCACGTCGCGTGGGTGCCGGACACCGCCGTCGGCCCACACCGACGCACCGTGTCCGGCCGCGACGGCGGCACACTCGGCGACGGCCGAGAACTGGGGGCGTCCGACGCCGGTCATCATCCGGGTCGTGCACATCGCGCCCGGTCCGACTCCGACCTTGACGATCGATGCCCCCGCATCGATGAGATCGAGGGTGCCCTCGGCCGAGACCACGTTGCCCGCGGCGATCGGAACGCCCAGGTCCGCGCCGGCGACCGCCGACAGCGCCGTGAGCATCTTCTCCTGGTGACCGTGCGCGGTGTCCATGACAAGCAGGTCGGCGCCCGCGGCGACAAGCGCTCGAGCCTTGCCCACGACATCGCCGTTGATGCCGACGGCCGCCGCGATGCGCAGCGAGCCGGCCGCGTCGACATTCGGGGTGTAGATCGCGTGGCGCAGGGCGCCGACCCGATTGAGGACCCCGGCGAGCCGACCGTCGGGTTCGACGAGCACCGCGAGGCCGAGGTGCAGATCGCCGAGTGCGTCGAAGACCTCACGGGGCGGGGTGTCGACGGGCAGCGTCACGATGTCGGGGTCGGCGACGTCACGCACTCGCGCGAACCGGTCGACGTCGCGACAGCGCTTCTCGGTGACGACCCCCACCGGGCGGCCGTCCTCGACCACGACGGCCACCCCGTGTGACCGCTTCGGGATCAACGCGACCGCGTCGGTCACCGACGCCCCCGGATCGAGGGTGACCGGGGTGTCGGCGACCAGGTGCCGCGACTTCACGTACGCGATGGACGCGGCGGCCGCCTCGATGGGCAGGTCCTGGGGGAGAACCACGAGCCCACCGCGGCGGGCCACCGTCTCGGCCATCCGCTTGCCCGCGACCGCCGTCATGTTCGCCACGACCAGCGGGATCGTGGTCCCGCTGCCGTCGGACGTCGACAAGTCGACGTCGAAGCGCGAACTGACGTCCGACCTGCCCGGGACGATGAACAGATCGTCGTACGTCAGATCGTGTGTCGGCCGGTGGCCTTCGATGAATCGCACTGGAGTTCGCAGGCTCCTATTCGGTCACTTCCGAGCGGTCACCGCTCCACAGGGTGTGGAACGTGCCCTCCTTGTCGATGCGCTGGTAGGTGTGCGCGCCGAAGTAGTCGCGCAGGCCCTGGGTCAGCGCGGCCGGGAGGCGGTCGGCACGCAGACCGTCGTAGTACGACAGCGACGATGCGAATGCCGGCACCGGGATACCGAGGAGGGTCGCGGTCGAAACCACCCGGCGCCAGCTGTCGATGCCGACCTCGACGGCCTCGCGGAAATACGGGGCGAGCAGCAGGCTCGGGAGGGCGGGGTCGTCGTGGTAGGCCTCGCGGATGCGGTTGAGGAACTGCGCCCGGATGATGCAGCCGCCACGCCAGATGGTGGCCAGCGCGCCGCGGTCGACATCCCAGCCGTATTCGGCGCTGCCGGCGGCGATCTGATCGAAGCCCTGCGCGTAGGCGACGACCTTCGACGCGTAGAGGGCGGTCTTGATGTCGTTGACGAAGGTCTCGCGATCGGCGGGGGCCGAGCCGAGGTTGCCCGACGACAGCCCGCGGGCCGCGACGCGCTGATCGGTGGCGCTCGACAGCGCGCGGGCGAAGACGGCCTCGGCGATCCCGGTCGTCGGGATGCCGAGATCGAGGGCGGACTTCACGGTCCAGCGACCGGTGCCCTTCTGGCCCGCGGCGTCGACGATGACGTCGACCAGCGGCTTGCCGGTCTCGTCGTCGACCTGGCTGAGGACCTCGGCGGTGATCTCGATCAGGTAGCTCTCGAGTTCGGTGGTGTTCCAGTCGCGGAAGACGTCGGCGATCTCCGAGACCGGCATGTCCAAGGCCTTGCGCATGAGGTCGTAGGCCTCGCCGATGAGCTGCATGTCGGCGTATTCGATGCCGTTGTGCACCATCTTGACGAAGTGGCCGCTGCCGTCGGGGCCGATGTGGGTACAGCACGGCTCGCCGTCGACCTGGGCGGCGATGGATTCGAGGAGCGGTCCGAGCGATTCGTACGACTCGACGGGGCCGCCCGGCATGATCGACGGGCCGTTCAGCGCCCCCTCTTCGCCGCCGGAGATGCCGGCGCCGACGAAGTTGAGTCCTCGAGCCGACATCGCGGCCTCGCGACGGATGGTGTCGGTGTAGAGGGCGTTGCCACCGTCGATGATGATGTCGCCCGGCTCCATCGCGTCGGCGAGTTCTTCGATCACGGCGTCGGTCGGGTCGCCGGCCTTGACCATGATGAGCACCCGGCGCGGACGCTCGAGGGCCGCCACGAACTCGGCCACGGTCTCGGTGCGGATGAATTCACCGTCGCTGCCGTGGTTCTCGAGCAGTGCATCGGTCTTGGCGATGCTCCGGTTGTGCAGCGCGACCGTGTACCCGTGACGGGCGAAGTTGCGTGCGATGTTCGAACCCATGACGGCCAGGCCGGTGACACCGATCTGGGCCTTCGCGGAGGAGGACGAGGAGTCGACGTTGTTCATGCGGACAGCCTATTGCCTCTGTGTCCGAACCGGCGATCTGCCTCCGCGTGTGATGCCGGGCCGACGCAGCCGGGTGCGACGGGCGGTCAGAATGCCGACATGAGGCGGTTGAGCTCGGTGAGCCACGGGATGGCGACCGCGAGGGTCGGGAGCACCAGGATCGCGGCGGCCGCGACGTAGGCGCCGGCGGCGACGACCCGGGCGGGGCGGTCGTCGCGCAGACGGTGGACGCGCGTCAGGGTGGTCGGTCCGCCGACCGCCATCGCACCGCGCGGGGCCACCGCGTCGGCGCAGGCGACCAGGGCTCGGCCCAGCGTGGTCGGGGTGGTCGCGCGAACGGCCTGATCATCGGCCAGCGCCTCGACGAGGAGTTCGGTCGCGCCGAGCGCGGAGCTGCTGCGCACGAATCGGGGGAACGCCTCGTGCAGGGCGATGAAGGCCTCGAGCACGAGGTCGTGCCGGGCACGCAGGTGGGCTCGTTCGTGGGCGATGACGGCGACGAGTTCGTCTCGGGTCAGGCGATGGACGACGCCTTCGCTGACCACGACGCGCTGGCGCAGGCCCGGCAGGCAGTAGGCGAGGGGTTGCTCGACGTCGATCATCCGGACGTCACGAGCGTAGAGCGGGTCGTCGGCGTCGTCGGTCCGATCGCAGCGGTCGAGGATGTCGATGAGCTGGCGGTGTGCCTTGCGTCGGGCGCGGGTGCGCACACCGACGCGGATCACCGTGTAGAACAGGCGCGCGCCGACCAGGAGGGTCAGGACGAAGACGCCGACGCAGAGGAGCCACAGCGGCCAGCCGAGCCGCTCGATCTCGCGGACCGGGTGGGTGGTCGGCGTGCCGTCCGGACCGATCACGAGGATGTTCGCCGCGATCGCCAGGCCACAGCTGAACGCCGACAACACGGCTGCCAGGGCAATGGCCTGCCACAGCGTCATCGCCGCGCGTGGCGCTCGGATCGGCCATCGTGCCCGCGACAGTGCTTCGGGTACGGGTCCGGCGAGCACCAGGCTGACGATGCCGAAGAGCAAGGCGGTCATCTGGTGATTCCTAAAAGTGGGCTGCGAGTGGGTGGTGTCGCGAATCTAACCGGTGTCGCTCGTTCCGCGTGCGGCTTCGAGCTCATCGAGTGCGGAACGGAGGGCGGCCGCCTCGTCGGCGCCGACGCGTCCGACGAACGACACGAGCGCCGCGTGACGCGACCCGGGTGCATCGGCCTCGCTCAGCGCGTCGACCATCAGACTCGCCACGAGGTCTTCACGAGGGTGGGTCGGTACGTACTTGTGCGCCCGGTCGTCGCGGATCTGCGTCACGAGGTTCTTCTTCGCCAGCCGCTGCAACACGGTCATGACGGTGGTGTAGGCGAGGGAACGGTCACGCGACAGGTCGGCATGCACCTGCCGCACCGTCTGCGGGGCAGAACTCTCCCACAACGAGTCCATCACAGCGCGTTCGAGGTCGCCCAGGCCATTCATCTTTCGCATTTTACTGCTCTGCCTCCGATAGTGGGTCCGCTGGATACCCAGTTGTTGCTCACATGCGTGCCGTGCACGTGTCCGAGGAGCGATCACGCCTCTGACGTGGACATTCCCGCGGCGCTTGACACGTTGGTAAGGCTAGCCTACATTAAGTGTCACGTCGGACCGCGTGAGAGTCCTGAGGGCTGCAGAGACCCCCGGTCCACGGCACGGAAGGCCCCGCATCTCCCAGAGGTGCGGGGCCTTCCGGTATCCACAGATGGACAACGGCCCGCCCCCTCCTCGTGTTCCCGCGGGGACACCGATCGCGAGCCGGACTGGTGTCGCGACGTCCGAAGGCTCATGCGACTGTTGACGTCATGACTGCGAACAGTGCGGACGAGGTTCTCCGGGATTCATTCGGCAAGGGACTCGACGGCGTCCTCGGACTCGGGGTCGTCGAGGCGGGGCCCGACCGGATCGTGGCGACGATGGAGATCACCGAGAGTCACCATCAGCCGTTCGGGATCGTGCACGGCGGGGTCTACTGCGCGGTCGGCGAGAGTGTCGCCAGCATGAGCGGCTTCCTGTGGCTGCAGGACTCCGGTATCGGCGGCACCGCCGTCGGGGTGAACAACAACACCGACTTCCTGAGGTCGGTGCGGGCGGGCACGGTCACCGCGACGTCCACCCCGATCCACCGGGGCCGCCGCCAGCAACTCTGGGCCGTCGACATGGTCGACCAGGACGGCGCGCTGCTGGCCCGGTCGCAGGTGCGACTGCAGAACATCGAGGTCAAGTAGGCCGCTGAGGCCCGCGTCACGCCGGCGTCGCTCGGCGCGCCGACCCTGTCGCGGCATGGCAGGATGTCTCCTACTGCCCGGCCGGACCACACCGATCGACCGCCGGCCGACCACCCCCGAGGAGCGCTCCCGGTGCGATTGTCGCCCCATGAACAAGAACGGCTGCTGATCTCGTATGCGGCCGAACTGGCCCGCAGGCGGCAGGCGCGCGGTCTGAAGCTCAACCACCCGGAGTCGGTTGCGCTGATCACCGATCACGTCCTCGAAGGCGCCCGTGACGGCCGCTCGGTGGCCGAGCTGATGACCTCGGGACGCGAGGTCCTGCGGCGCGACGACGTGATGGACGGCGTACCGGAGATGCTGCACGACGTCCAGGTCGAGGCGACCTTCCCCGACGGCACCAAGCTGGTGACCGTGCACGACCCGATCGCCTGAGCCCCGACCGAACGAGACAGGTGGTGGACGGTCCGTTCGCGACCCGTCCCGTCCGCCGAACCGCAGCACTCCAGGAAGGACCGAGATGTCGGGTACGCACTCCACCGGCCCGCGATCGACGATCGTGCCGGGCGAGGTCATCGCCGCCGACGGGACCATCGAACTCAACGCGGGCGTCGACGCCGTCGAGCTCCGCGTCGTGAACTCCGGTGATCGCCCGGTGCAGGTCGGCAGTCATGTGCACTTTCCGCAGTCGAACGAGGCGCTTGTCTTCGACCGTGCGCGGGCCCACGGCCGCAGGCTCGACATCCCCGCCGGCACCGCGGTGCGCTTCGAGCCGGGAATCGAGATGACCATCGGCCTCGTCCCGCTCGGCGGCACCCGCGAGGTGTACGGGATATCCCTCGATCCTCCCGGCGCCTGCGGCCCGGTCGGCGCCGTCCCCAGTGACGAGAGTGAGTGACGCATGGCCATCCTGGGACGCGACCGCTATGCCCAACTGTTCGGCCCGACGATGGGCGATCTGATCCGGCTCGCCGACACCGACCTGCTCATCGAGGTGACCGACGATCTGTCGGGTGGGCCGGGACGCGCCGGCGACGAGGCGGTCTTCGGCGGCGGCAAGGTGATCCGCGAGTCGATGGGACAGAGCCGGGCCACCCGCGCCGACGGCGCTCCCGACACGATCATCACCGGTGTCGTCGTCCTCGATCACTGGGGAATCATCAAGGCGGACCTGGGGATTCGCGACGGCCGCATCGTCGCGATGGGCAAGGCGGGCAACCCCGACACCATGGACGGGGTGCATCCGGACCTCGTCATCGGACCGTCGACCGAGATCATCGCGGGCAACGGCAAGATCGTCACCGCCGGCGCGATCGACTGCCACGTCCATTTCATCTGTCCGCAGATCATGGACGAGGCGCTGGGCAACGGGATCACCACCGTGGTCGGCGGCGGGACGGGACCGGCCGAGGGCAGCAAGGCGACCACCGTGACGCCCGGCGCGTGGCACCTGGCGTCGATTCTCGCCGCCACCGATCACTGGCCGATGAACATCGCACTCCTCGGCAAGGGCAACACGGTCAGCGCCGAGTCGATGCACGAGCAGATCCGCGCGGGCGCTTCGGGTTTCAAGCTGCATGAGGACTGGGGCAGTACACCCGCGGCCATCGACGCCTGCCTGCGGGTCGCCGACGAGACCGGCGTTCAGGTCGCGTTGCACTCCGACACCCTGAACGAGGCCGGGTTCGTGGAGACCACTCTCGGCGCGATCGCGGGCCGGGGCATCCACGCCTATCACACCGAAGGCGCCGGCGGTGGTCACGCGCCGGACATCATCACGGTCGCGGCATACCCGAATGTGCTTCCGTCGTCGACGAATCCGACTCGTCCGCACACGGTCAACACACTCGACGAGCACCTCGACATGCTGATGGTCTGTCACCACCTCAATCCCACGGTCCCCGAGGATCTGGCCTTCGCCGAGAGCCGGATCCGCCCGTCCACGATCGCCGCCGAAGACCTGTTGCACGACCTGGGTGCCATCTCGATGATCGGGTCGGACTCGCAGGCGATGGGCCGGATCGGCGAAGTCGTGCTGCGCACGTGGCAGACCGCCCACGTGATGAAGCGCAAGCGAGGGTCCCTTCCCGGCGACGGGCGTGCCGACAACACTCGCGCACGGCGCTACGTCGCGAAGTACACGATCTGCCCGGCGCGCGCGCACGGCTTCGACGACGAGATCGGCTCGGTCGAGGTCGGCAAGCTCGCCGACCTGGTGGTGTGGGATCCCGCGTTCTTCGGGATCCGGCCGGATCTGGTCATCAAGGGCGGCGCCATCGCCTGGGCGGCGATGGGCGACGCGAACGCCTCGATACCCACGCCGCAACCGGTCTTCCCGCGACCGATGTTCGGCGCCGCACCGAAACTCGCGGCCGCCACGTCGGTCAGCTTCGTGGCCCCGGGCGCCGACGCCGACCTCGCCGGCCGGATCGGCGTCGACCGCAGGCTCGTTCCCGTCAAGAACACCCGCGGCGTCGGCAAGGCCGACATGATCAACAACGACGCGTGCCCGACGATCGAGGTCGATCCCGACACGTTCACGGTGAGGGTCGACGGTGAGGTGTGGGAATCCGAACCGGTCGCCGAACTCCCGATGGCGCAACGGTATTTCCTGTTCTGATGCGATCCGGCGACACCACCTCCGCGCCCCTGGCGATGATGCTCGCACTGGCGGATTCGCGACTGCCGGTGGGCGGGCACGTGCACTCCGGCGGGGTCGAACAGGCCATCGCCGACGGATTCATCCGCACTGCAAGCGATCTCGCGTCCTTTCTGTACCGCCGGGTGACCACGAGTGGTCTGGTCGCGGCGTCGGTGGCGGCGGCGGTCGCCGACGGTGCACTCGACGTGTCCCGCGCCCAGCGCGAGACCGACGCGCGCACACCGTCATCCGCAGCGCGGAAGGCGTCGCTCGCGCAGGGTCGTGGCATGGCGCGCCTCGCACGCCGGATGTGGCCGGACACCGACTGGTCGGCTCATCGGCCGTCGACGCATCTCCCGGTCATCAGCGGGTCGATCGGCGCGGTGTCGGCGCTCTCGGGATTCCACACCGCGCTGATCCTCGTGTACACCACGATGAGCGGGTCGGCGACCGCCGGTCAGCGTCTGCTCGCACTCGACCCCGCCGACGTGTCGATCATGATCGCCGAACTCGGCGCCGAGTGCGAACGGGTCGCCGCCGAGGCCGCGGTCGGTCTGGCGGACCTGTCCGACCCGGTCCTCGACATCTTCGCCGAACGTCATGAGCGGCAACCGATGCCGCTCTTCATGTCCTGACCCCGCCCGACCTGACCAGACGATGTCGCGCAACCGGACATCGCCGACCGAGAGGAGTTCCCATGCCCCCGCATCTCATCGACGGGCAGCCGCACACCCACGATCACGACCGGCCGCGCCGTAAGCGGGAACCCGGCGAGGCCCTGCGGATCGGCATCGGTGGCCCCGTCGGGTCCGGCAAGACCGCGCTGGTGGCCGCGCTGTGCCGGCAGCTCCGGGACGAGTTGTCGGTGGCGGTGCTGACCAACGACATCTACACGACCGAGGATGCCGACTTCCTCCGTCGCAACGCCGTTCTGCCCGATGAGCGGATCACGGCGGTCCAGACCGGCGGGTGCCCGCACACCGCCATCCGCGACGACATCACCGCCAATCTCGACGCCATCGACGATCTCGTCGAGGCGAACCCGCCCCTCGACCTCATCCTGGTGGAGTCCGGCGGCGACAACCTCACCGCCACCTTCTCGACAGGTCTGATCGACGTGCAGATCTTCGTGATCGACGTGGCCGGCGGGGACAAGGTGCCGCGCAAGGGCGGTCCCGGCGTCACGTTCTCGGATCTGTTGGTGATCAACAAGATCGATCTGGCCGAACGCGTCAACGCCGACCTCGACGTCATGCGCCGGGACGCGGCGAAGGTCCGTGACGGCCGGCAGACCGCCATGATCTCGCTGACCGAGGATCCCGCCGCGACCGACGTAATGGCGTGGGTCCGGACCCAGCTGGCTGCCCAGGTCGTCGCCGGGTGACCATGCGCACCGAGGTCGACATCGTCGCCACCGTCGACCGCGGTGTGCGCCACCGGGCGGTCGGGGGCCTCGGCGTGCGGGTCACCGCTCCCGGCCATGTGCAGCTCATCGGTACGGCCGCGACACCGTTGGGCGGCGACGAGATCGTGGTCCGTATCGAGGTCGAACCCGGCGCGCACCTACGGGTGACCAGCGTCGCCGCGACCATCGCACTGCCCGCCCGTGACCGCGCCGACTCGTCGGCCCGGTGGGAGATGGAAGTCGAAGACGGTGGCCGGTTGCGCTTCGACCCGCAACCCACCGTCGTCGCGGGCGGTGCCCGGCATCGGTCCGACGTCACGGTGCGCCTGGCGTCCGGCGCCACCCTCGACCTGCACGAGCACGTGCAGATAGGCCGGGCTGCCACGATGACTGACTCGACGCTGGCCGACCGCGATCGGGCGGGTGCCTGGACCGGGGGACTGCGGGTAGACGTGGACGGCGAGGTGGTGCTGGCGCATCGCCTCAGGCTGGGGCACGGCACCCCAGCCGGCGCGGCCGGCCACCGCGCGGCCAGCAGCGTCTTTCGCTACCCGGACGACCGGTCGGGCGAGGTGCATGCGACGGAGTTCGCCGCTCGGCTCCAGCTGGCCGGCGGAGCCAGCCTGACGACTGCGCTCGCACCATCGGTCAGCGATGCGCAGCGGCTGGCCGACGACCTCGAGATCAGATCACTGGCCCCGGTGCAGTAGCGGCCGGTGCCGAAGCGCCTCAGCTCGCCTCGGCCTCGGATTCCTTGCCGTCGGCGTCCTTGCCCTCGGTGGGCACCGAACCCGTGGTCTCGGGGCCGGTCGACGCCGAGTCCACGGTCCCGGAATCGGTCTTGGCCGACTCCGACTCCGACTCCGACTCCGAGGAGGTCCCGGCCTTCTCCAGAGCCGACAGCTGACCGATGGCGGTACGCGCATACACCTGCTGCTCGGTCACCGCGAGCTGCGAGCGACCACGCGTGGTGAACGCGAAGAACCAGTTGATCAGCGTGTTCAACCGGTTGCGGAACCCGACCAGATAGACGAGGTGCAGTGCCAGCCAGCCGAGCCACGCGAAGTAACCCTCGGTCTCGAACGTCTTCTTGATGCCCGGGATCGGGACCTGCATCACCGCGGAGTACCGCGAGATGGTCGCCATCGACCCCTTGTCGTAGTAGCTGAACGGCTTGCGCTGGTCGGCAGTCTGCCCCTTGAGCTCGGCCTTGATGGCATCCGCCGCATACCGGCCGCCCTGGATCGCGCCCTGCGCGACACCCGGCACCCCGTCGACGGCCATCATGTCGCCCACGACGAACACCTCGGGGTGACCGGGGATGGTGAGGTCGGGTAGCACCTTGACGCGGCCGGCGCGGTCGAGTTCGACACCGGACTGCTCGGCGAGCTGCTGGCCGAGCGGGCTGGCCTGGACACCGGCCGACCACACCTTGCACTGCGATTCGATGCGGCGGGTGGTGCCGTCCTTCTCCTTGACGACCAGGCCGTCGTAGTCGACGTCGACGACCATCGCGTTCAGCTGGATCTCGACGCCCATGCGCTCGAGGCGGGCTGCGGCCTTGCCGCCCAGCTTCGGACCGAACGGCGGCAGGACGGCCGGCGCGGCGTCGAGCAGGATCACCCGTGCCTCGGTCGGGTCGATGTTGCGGAACGCGCCCTTGAGCGTCTTGTCGCTCATCTCGGCGATCTGCCCGGCCAGCTCGACGCCGGTGGGGCCCGCGCCGACGACCACGAAGGTCAGCAGCTTGGCGCGCTCGGCGGGGTCGTGCGACAGCTCGGCCTGCTCGAAGGCGCCGAGGATGCGGCCGCGCAGTTCGAGGGCGTGGTCGATGGTCTTCATACCGGGTGCGTATTCGGCGAAGTGGTCGTTTCCGAAGTACGACTGGTCGGCGCCTGCGGCCACGATCAGATCGTCGTACGGGGTGACCGTGATCCGCTCGAGAAGGCGGGAGGTCACGGTCTTGGCCTCCAGGTTGATGTCGAACACGTCGCCCATGAGGACGGCGGTGTTCTTCTGCTTGCGCAGGACCACGCGGGTGGCCGGCGCGATCTCGCCCTCGGCGACGATGCCGGTCGCGACCTGATAGAGCATCGGCTGGAACAGATGATGCGTGGTCTTCGCGATCAGGGTGACGTCGACGTCGGCCTTGGCCAGTCGCTGGGCGGCGAACAATCCGCCGAAGCCCGAACCGATGATGACCACTTTCCGGCGGGTCGTGGCTGCTCCAGCGGGGGCCTGGACGGCGGGGCTGCTCATCTCCAGACATCTCCTTCTAGGTCGTTGGGCGACGGTCGTGCGGACTTCGGCGGACCCGGTGGGGGCGCTACCCGGGGGAGCCGCGTAGCGCCGGGGCCGGAGTACGACCGTGCATGTTCTCAACGGTAGTCAATGATGATCCGATGGGCGCGGCCAGAGGGGTGTTGAGTTCACGCGGTGAGACCACCGGCCGCCGACCAGCGCTGGGACCGCTCCTGCCAGTCGGCGCGCAACAGCTCGTATTCGACCTCGGACCGGTCCCGGTCCGGGTGGATGGTGAGCAGTTCGGCCGAGTCGGCCGCGTCGTCGCACAGGTGGATCGCGCAGAGGGTCATGCCCAGCTTCTCCATCACACGACGCGAGGAAGCGTTGCGCGCGACGGTGCTCGCGAACACCCGGTCGGTCCCGAGGTGATCGAAGGCGAAGGCGACGAGGGCGAACGCCGCCTCGGTGGCCAGTCCACGACCCCACACCGTGCGGCGGAGGCGATAACTCAGTTCCAGTTCCGCGCGACAACTGTGGCGGGGGGTGCGCAGCGAGATCCAGCCGAGGAAAGCGGTGGTGGCGGGGTCACACAGCACCCAGGTGCCGGTGCCGTATCTCCGGTGCTCGGTCTCGGCGCGGGGCACCACCCACTCCTCGATGACGGCGCGCGGTGTCGCGGCGCCGCCGCTGACAAAGCGCATGACCTCGGGATCGCTGTCGAGATGGACGAGCTCGTCGACGTCGACCGCGGACACCGGGCGCAGACGAGCCCGTGCCGTGTCGATGTTCACCCGAGCCCCTCACCGCGCGCGGGGGTGCGCGCACCGATTCGCTTGTCGTCCTGCCCCGGCGAGTGAGTCTACGGTCTGGATGACGGTGACTCCTGCAGTTCGTCCCACGCGTGTCCCGCACTAAGATCTGCGCCGTGGCCCTCGACCCAGACGCCCTCGATACCGACGCCCTCGATCCGAACGCGCGCGCAGCCGGTTCCGGCTATCACCTCGACATCCCGGTCGCGCTGCGCTGGGGCGACATGGACATCAACAACCACATCAACAACGTGCAGATCTCGCGCATCTTCGAGGAGAGCCGCGTGCGATCGTTCTTCGAGTGGATGCCCGACCGGCCGCGGAAGTTCTCGTTCCTCGTCGCACGCCAGGACATCGGGTTCTCCGCGCCCGTCCACTACTCGCTCGACCCCGTCCACGTCCGCACCTGCATCGGACGCGTCGGCCGGTCGTCGTTTGTCATGGCCCTGCGCCTGTTCGACCAGTCCGGGACGTTGTGCGCCACCGCCGAGACCACGATGGTCGTCGTCGACCCGGACACCGGCAGGCCGACCCCCATCCCCGACGACGCGCGGGGTCTGCTGTCCGCGCGGCTCGGGGAACCGGTGCGGTTCCACACACCTCGGACGAACGCAGCGGGCTGACCGGCCCGCGCCCGACCGGCACACCCACCCGATGCTGATCCTGCACCGCGCCGAACGCACCGACACCCTGGCCGATGCGCTGGCCGAGGTGCTGGCGCGTCCGCTCGGCGATCCCATGCGGCCCGACATCGTCTCGGTTCCCGCTGCCGGGGTCGAGCGATGGCTCGCCCAGCATCTGGCGCGACGGCTGGGAACCGGGACCGGCGAGGACGGTATCGCCGCGAACATCGACTTCACCGGGCCGTCCCGGCTTGCGGATGCGATCGGCGCCGCGGTGCTCGGCGATACCCGTCTGCACACCGCCGCCTCGCTCACCGCGCCGGACGACCCGTGGCGCGCGGCCGAGCTGACATGGCCGGTCCTGCGGGTCCTCGACGACCGCATCGACGATCCCGCTCTCGACGTCATCGCGCGGCACATCGGTGCCGGCGACGCCTCCTCGCCCCGGATCGGACGCCGCTACGCCACCGCACGGCATCTGGCCGAGCTGTTCGACCGCTACGGGCGGTCGCGACCGTCCCTGATCGCCGACTGGGCCGCCGGTCACGACCTCGACGGCGCCGGTCGACCCCTGCGGGACGATCTCGCCTGGCAACCCGCATTCTGGCGCGCGGTCCGCGACGAGATCGGCCGCCCGCATCCCGCGGAGAATCTCCCCGCCGTCTGCGATCGCCTGCGCACCGACCCCGAAGCCGGGGGACTGCCGGAACGGTTGTCGGTGTTCGGGCCCACCCGGATCACCGAGTCGTTCCGTCGGATCGCCGCCGCCGCGGCCGTCCACCACGATGTCCACCTGTTCGTGCCGCACCCGAGTCCCCGGTTGTGGGAGGAACTCGGCGCCCTCGTCGATGCCGATGCCGGCGAGGGGGTCCCGCCGCGGCGCGGGGAGCGCGAGCTCCCCGAACTACGAAACCCGTTGCTGGCCGGCCTCTCCCGGGATCTCCAGGAACTCCAGCTGCGTCTGGCCCCGATCGTGGACCGGGATCTGCACCATGCCCCGCGGCAGCCGGTTGTGGCGGATACGGCACTGCACGCCGTGCAGTCGGGGATCCGCGACGACCTGGCCCCCGCGGCTGACCTCACCGCCGCCTCGGCGAGCTCGAACATCCCGGATACCGCGGACCCGTCGGTCGAGGTGCATGCCTGTCACGGACCCGAGCGCCAGATCGAGGTGTTGCGGGACCGATTGCTGCATCTGTTCGCGGCCGATCCGGAGCTGCAGCCGCGGGACGTCCTCGTCATGTGCCCGGATGTCGAGACATTCGCGCCGCTGATCCGTGGCGCGTTCGGCCAGGCAGGTCTGCCGCACCCCGCCTTCGATCTACGGGTTCGCCTGGCCGACCGCGGAATCCGTCACGTCAACCCGATCCTCGACGTCATCGTCGGGGTCGTGGAGCTGGCCGCGGGTCGCGTGACCGCCGGCGAAGTCGTCGACCTCCTCGGCGCCCCGCCGGTACGCACCCGGTTCGCGATGACCGACGACGACCTCGACCTGATCCGGGAATGGTTGGCGCACAGCAACGTCCGCTGGGGCCTGGGTGTCGCCGAACGGGCCCGGTACGGCCTCGAACGATTCCGGCAGGGAACCTTCGATGCCGGTCTGGATCGGATCGCCCTCGGTGTCGTCGCCGAGGAGGCCGACGACGAGTGGCTCGGCACCGCACTGCCGCTGGCCGGCGTCGAGAGCACCGGGATCGACCTCGTCGGCCGGTTCGACGAGTTCCTCGACCGCTTGGGTCGGGTGCTGGCCGAACTGCGGGAAGCAGCTCCCGCGCACCGCTGGGCCGAGACGCTCATCGACGCCGTGTCGTCGCTCACGGCGACCGAGCCCGCCGACGATTGGCAACGCGCCCAGGCCATCCGGATGCTGAGCGAGGCCTTCGGAGACACCCGGCCGGTCGAACCGGAGGAGGTGCTGCGGCTGGCGGACGTGCGAGACCTGTTGGCGGCACTGGTCGCCGGCAGACCGACCCGCTCGAACTTCCGCACCGGAGAACTCACCGTCTGCACGATGGTGCCCATGCGCTCGGTGCCGCACCGCGTGATCGTGCTGCTCGGGGTGGACGCGGAGGTCTTCCCACGCGTCCAACGGATCGACGGCGACGACGTCCTCGGGGTGGATCCGCTGGTGGGCGAACGTAATCCGCGGGACGAGGACCGGCAGTGTTTCCTCGACGCGATCTGCGCCGCGCAGGACTCACTTCTCGTCTTCTACAGCGGTGCCGACCCGGTCTCCGGCCGGCGGATCCCGCCCGCCGTCGTCGTCAGCGAGCTCGTCGACACACTGACCGGCCTGACCGGCGCCGACCCGGTCCGTCGACACTCTCTGCATGGATTCGACGCGCGGAACTTCACTCCCGGTGGCGTCCGGGGGATCTCGGGACCCTTCAGCCACGATTCGTCGATGCTCGCCGGCGCCGAGGCGCTGCGCGAGCCGCCGCGACGCCCGGTGGTGGCCGCGCGCGAGGTCCTCCCGGCGCCGGAACGCACCCTCGACACCGACGACATCGACCTCGCCACCCTCATCGACTTCCATGTCGATCCGATCGTCGCCTTCATCCGGCAACGGCTCGGTGCCCGCATTCCCGACGACGACCGGCCGCACGACGATCAGCTCGACGTCGAACTCGAACCGCTGGACAAGTGGGGGATCGGCGACCGGTTCCTCTCCCGGATGCTGACCGGGGTGCCCATCTCGGACTGCGAGGCCGCCGAGCTCCGGCGCGGCACCCTGCCCCCGTTCGCCTTCGGCACCCGCGAGCTCCGCGCCATCTCCCGGGCGGTGACACGCCTGCACGGTGTCGTCGAGCCGTTGCGGTCGGGGACTCCCCGGACCCTGGACATCCTGGTCCGTCTGCCCGACGGGCGGCGGGTGCACGGGACGGTCGGCGAGGTGTTCGGCGACTCCGGGCCGGCGGCGGTGGTGCGGGCGACCTATTCCAAGCTCAAGGCCAAACAGCAACTCAGCGGGTGGATCACGCTGCTCGCGGTCGCCGCCGCGGCGACCCAGGGCAACGACGCGGCCGGGTCTGTCGAGTCGGCGGTCCTGGTCGGGCGTGCCGCCCGCGGCGGCGGGACCAGCACCGTGCGATTCCGGCGCCCCGAGGACCCGGTCCCGCTTTTGTACGACCTCGTCCGACTCCGCGACGAGGGTCTGCGTCGTCCGCTGCCGTTGCCCCTCGAACCCGCGTGCACCTTCGTCGAGAACGACGGTCCCGGGCGGCGCAGTACGTTCTCGCTGGCCAACGCGCGCAGGAACTTCGAGGACAGATTCGGTCCCGCGCGCGACCCCCATGTGCGGTTGACATTCGGCGGAGACGTGCTGGCCGACGTCGAATTCGACGACCTCCTCGCCTGCCCGACACCCGAGGACCGGACGGTCGGCGGTGTTGATTCCGGGCCTCGCACGCTCGGCGGGGTCGAACTGCCGATGGCCGACGGCGAACCGCTGTTCGCCGGCCTCGCGCGCACTGTGTGGGTGCCGCTCAACCAGCATCGGGAGGGCACATGAGACGCCCGGCCACGTTCGACATCACCGCCGACCTGCCGGACCACACCACGGTCCTGGAGGCCAGCGCGGGTACCGGAAAGACCTATGCCATCGTCGGTCTCGCCGCCCGGCACATCGCCGAAGGCGTACCCATCTCGGAGATGCTGCTCGTGACATTCAGTCGGGCCGCGACCGCCGAGTTGCGGGAACGCATGCGAGACCGCGTGCGGGAGTTGCTCGACGGGCTGGCCCGCCCGGGCGCGGACACCGGTCACGACGCGCTGCTGCAGATGCTGGCGCAGGGCACACCGGACGAGGTCGCCGCGCGGCGTCGCAATCTGGCCCGGGCCCTGAGCGACTTCGACGCGTCGACGATCGCGACCACCCACACGTTCTGCAATCGGATGCTGGAGGCGCTCGGATTCCTCGGTGAACGCGAACTGGTCTACTCGATCGTCGAGGAGGTCGACGAGCTCACCGAAGAAGTGGCCCTGGACCTCTACCTCCGGGGTTTCTGGGCAAGCGACACACCGGAGTTCGACTTCTCCGAGGCCCGCGCCATCGCCCGCGACGCGGTGCGTCAGGCGTCGGTCGCGTTGGCGCCGGACGAGTCCGAGGCGACCGACGGGCCCGCCGCCGACGCGGTCGCCGCCCGCCGGGTGAGTTTCGCCTCCGCGGTCCGCCGCATCGTCGAGACCCGGAAACGCGATGCGCGGGTGCGGACCTATGACGACCTGCAGGCCATCCTGCACCGGATCGTGACCGACCCGGTGGTCGGCGAGCGCGCGTGCCGGCGGATTCGCGACACCTTCACCGTCGTCCTGGTCGACGAGTTCCAGGACACCGACCCGTTGCAGTGGGAGATCGTGCGGCGCTGCTTCCACGGTCACCGTCGCCTCATCCTCGTCGGCGACCCCAAGCAGTCGATCTACGGGTTCCGCGGTGCGGAGGTCCTCAGCTATCTCGCCGCGGTGTCCTCCGCCGACACCCTCCAGGCGCTCGACGTGAACCGTCGGTCCGACGGCGCCCTGGTCGACGCGCTCGGTCACCTGTATGGCGAAGCAGCGCTGGGACATCCGGGCATCGTGGTGCATCCGGTCTCGGCCGCCCATCCGGGGAGCCGTCTGGACGGCCGCCCGCCGTTGCGTATCCGCGCGTTCCTGCGCAACGACTTCTCGTCGCGCAACTCCTACAATCTGCCCTCGGTGAAGGACGTCCGGACCCGGATCGCGATCGATGTCGCCGACGACATCGCACACACACTCGCCCAGGGGACCAGGATCGAGGTCGACGGCACCTCCCGCCCGGTCGACCCCGGTGACATCGCGATCCTGGTGCGGCTCAACAGCACCATCGAGCCACTCCAGCGGGAACTCGCCGAGCGCGGCATCAACTCCGTCATCGGGTCGGGGGTCAACGTGTTCTCCACGACCGCGGCCCAGCACTGGCTGTGGGTGATGCGCGCCGTCGAGCAGCCGTCGCGTGCCGAGCGGGTGCGGCTGGCCGCACTCACGACGCTCCTCGGCTGGTCGACGGAGCGGGTGGCGACCGCGGGCGAACCCGAGATCGCCGAGCTCGGGGCCGAGATGTCGTCGTTGGCACGCGTGTTCGGGCAGGGCGGATTCGCCGCGATGACACAGCGGCTCCTCGATTCGCACGGGGTCGCCGCCCGGGTGCTGGCCACCGAGAACGGCGAACGTGTCCTCACCGATCTCCTGCAGGTGTCCGCGCTGTGCAACAAGCACGTCGTCGAGACCTCGGCCGGACTCAGCGGCCTCGTGGAGTGGCTGGCGGAGCGGATCACGGACACGTCCGCCCGACAGCGGTACGAGGACCAGAGCCGGCGACTCGACCGTGACACCCAGGCGGTCCAGATCATGACCGTGCATGCCAGCAAGGGTCTGCAGTTCCCGATCGTCTATGTGCCCTATGGCTGGGACGGGACGTGGATCGGCGACCGCGGCAACATCACCTACCACGACGAGTCGGGTACGCGGCGGCTCGACGTCGGCGGTGGGCAGGCCCCCGGGCGTGCGGCCCGACGCAAACGGTACGCCGAGGAGACCGCCGGCGAGGATCTCCGACTCCTCTACGTGGCGCTGACGCGGGCGCAGTCGCAGGTCGTGGCGTGGTGGGCGCCGTCGATGAACACCACGAGTGGACCGTTGCACCGGCTGATCTTCGGGCGTGACACCGCGACACGGATTCCGTCCGAGACCGGAGAGTCGGTCTGGGCGGTCGCTTCCGACGTGCCCATCCCGGACGACGACCCCACCTGCGTGAGCGTGCTCCGCACCCTGACCGAACGCGACGCGGCGATCTCGGTCGAACCCGCCGGCCGCATCGAGGCCGTCGGGGTGACGACGCCGGCGCAGGCCGTCGACGAGGCAGCGTCGCTCGGGGTGGCGCGGTTCCGGCGCGCCATCGATCAGGAATGGCGTCGGACGTCGTACTCGGCCATCGTCGCCGACGTCGCGCACGGCGCGCCGGGAGCGCCCGGTGGCCCGGTCGTCACCACCGGAAGTGAACCCACCGAGGACATCCTGAACGACGAGCCGGCCGTCGACCCCGCCGACATCGACGAGGCCCCGGATGGTGAACGGACCGGTACGCCGTCGCTGATGAACGGGCTGCCCTACGGTGCGGCGTTCGGAACCCTGGTGCACGAGGTCCTGGAGTACGTCGACACCTCGGCACCCGATATCGCCGCGCATGTGCGCGAGTTGTGTTCGCGCGCACTCGGGGTCCTGCCGGCCGACATCGACGCCGACACCCTGGTCACCGCGCTGGTCGGCGTTCTCACCACGCCACTGGGATTCGGGGATCTGTGGGGTGTGGAACCGGGTGATCGCCTCGCCGAACTCGACTTCGAGCTCCCGCTGGGACCGTCGGACCGCACACCCGGCGGTGCCGGGGCGACGCCGGGGGTGTTCGCCGAGCTCCTGGACCGACATCTGCCCGACGACGATCCGCTGCGGGACTACGCCGACCACCTCCGCGAACTGCCCGCCCGGGAGCTGCGCGGGTTCCTCACGGGCAGCATCGATTCCGTGCTGCGGACCCCGGATGGGCGTTATGTCATCGTCGACTACAAGACGAACCGGATCCGTCCGGGCGACCTCCTCGTCGAGGACTTCGACACCACGGCGATGGCGGGCGAGATGACCGCCGCGCACTACCCACTGCAGGCGATGCTGTATTCCGTTGCGTTGCATCGCTATCTGCGATGGCGTGTACCGGGTTACGATCCGGTCCGGCACCTCGGTCCGGTGCAGTACCACTTCGTGCGGGGAATGGCCGGTCCGGACACGCCGCCCGGTTGCGGCGTGTTCGAGTGGGCGCTGCCCGCGGAGCTGATCGTCGACCTGTCCGACGCGCTGGCAGGGGTTTCGCGATGAGCATTTCCGATGTCCAGGTGACGGAATGGGCCACCGGTGTGCTCGCCGAGTGGAACGAGGCCGGGGTGCTGGCGGCCGCGGACGTGCACATCACCGATCGTCTCGTCGCCATGTGCGCCGAGCCGGTGTCCGAGACCGCGCGACTCGGCGCCGCGCTCGCCGTACGTGCCGTGCGCCTGGGTTCGACGTGCCTGGCGCTGGATCGGCTGGATGAGCTCGCCGGCGAGACCATCCCGGATCTCACGGTCCCGTCGTCGGAAGCGGTCCTCGACGCCCTGCTCGAGAGCCCGCTGGTGGCCGGCAGCGAGGCGGGTCCGTTGCGTCCGTTGGTCGTACGGCGCTCCGTCGACGGCCCCCTGGTCTACCTCCAGAAGTACTTCCGGCAGGAGCAGACGATCCGGGACACCCTGGCCCGGCGTGCGCAGACCTCGCCCGTGGTCGACGCGGGCGCGCTGCGCGCCGCGATCGCCGCGGTGTACACCTCGCCCGAGGACGGGTACCTGCAGAAGCTCGCCGCCGCGGTTGCCGCGACCCGCTGGACCACCGTCCTGGCGGGCGGCCCGGGCACGGGCAAGACCTACACCGTCGCACGCATTCTCGCCGTCCTGGACGCGCTGCAGGGGCCCGGCCTGCGGATCGGGTTGTGTGCGCCCACCGGCCGCGCGGCGGCTCAGCTGCAGGCCTCGGTGGAGGCGGAGTCGACGGTCCCGGTCACGGCACACGCCGTCACGTTGCATTCGCTGCTCGGATGGCGCCCGGGCGCCAACCCGAGATACGGCCGCGGGCGTACGCTCCCACACGACGTGATCGTCGTCGACGAGACCTCGATGCTGTCGATGACGGCGATGAGCCGCCTGCTCGACGCGGTCCGACCCGACGCGCGGGTGCTCTTCGTCGGTGACCCGCATCAGCTCGCCTCGGTGGAGGCGGGGGCGGTGCTCGCCGATCTCGTCGAACGAACCGATGCGGCCGGGGCGCAGAAGGATTCGGAAACCGCCATGGCGGTGTCGCGGACCGCGCTCGAGGCGGTGCTCGCGGATGCCGACGACGAACCGGACCCGGCGGACAGGGATCAGCTCGCCGACGGCGTCATCACCCTGCGTCGGCAGTTCCGTTTCGGCGGCGGTATCTCACGAGTGGCCGCCGCCGTGAATTCCGGTGACGCCGACGAGGTCCTGCGGCTCGTGGCGGCAAAGGACGTCCCGAATGTCGAGCTCGTGGCTCCCGACGAACTCGACGATGTACGCGCCGATCTCGTCGAGTGGGGGAGGACGCTGCGTGTCGCCGCCCGCCGTGCCGATGCCGCAGCTGCGCTCGATGCACTGGACGCCCACCGCGTGCTGTGCGCGCATCGGGAGGGATCGTCCGGAGTCCGAGGGTGGTCGGCCAGGATCACCGAGTGGCTCGGTACCACGGGTGCCGAAGTCGCCGGATGGTATCCGGGACAGCCGATCCTGGTCACCGCCAACGACCGGCAGACCTCGACCTTCAACGGCGACACGGGAGTCGTGATCGCCGACCCCGAGGGACGGATGTCCGGAGTCGACGCCGTCCGGGTCGCCTTCCGGCGTGGCGGGACGGCGCGACTGTTGCATCCGACGCAGCTTGCCGACGTCGTATCGGTCCACGCGATGACCATCCACCGCAGTCAGGGGAGTCAGTTCCGACAGGTGACGGTGATCCTCCCGCCCACGGGTTCGGAGCTGCTCACCCGCGAGTTGCTGTACACCGCGATCACCCGTGCCCGCGAACACGTGCGGATCGTCGGCACGCCGGAGGTGCTCGCCGCAGCGGTCGACCGTCGCGTGCAGCGAGCCAGTGGTCTGCGATCGACGGTCACGCCGTTCGACGACCGGGATGATCGGGTTCGTCGACGTCCTAGATGAGGTCGCAACCACCGGGGACGAGGTCGCGCCGCTGGTAGCACTCGACGCCGAGCAACTTCTCCTGGATGTCGTCGGGCAGCGACATGAACCCCGAGATGGCCCGGCTGCGATCGATCTCGGAACGATGGGCGGTGACCGCGGCTCGCTTGCGGGCCGCCAGGTCGGACACGTCGACGACCACGTCGATCTCGGACTCCGGCGTCCCGGGCAGCTGCGCCCGGGGGATGTCTGCGAAGAGGCTCTCCGCGAGGATGTCCATCATCCATTCCGGAATCGTGGCGAAATACAGCGAGCGGACTCGCCAAGCAGGCCCGGCGCGGTGGTACAGCTTCGTCGACGCTGCGGCGTCGGCGGCCGCGCATGCGAGTCGATGAGCATGAACATGGTCGGGGTGACCGTAGATGCCCAGCGGGTCGTAGGTGATCACGATGTCGGGCTGGAGAGCACGGATGTGGTGGGTGAGTGCCCGGACCTGTTCGTCGAACGACGCGGCGCACAGTCGTTGCGCGTCGGGGGCCGATTCGGGTCGCCGGTCGTCGGCGTAGCCGAGCATGATCGGTGGCCGGGGCATGCCGAGGATGGTCGCGGCATCGGTGAGTTCGCGGTGCCGGACCGTGCCGTCGGTCCAGGTGCACATCACGAGGTCCACCTCGCCGCCGGCGTCGGTGTGACGCGCGATGAGGCCGCCGGTCCACAGGGATTCGTCGTCGGGGTGCGCGTGCACCAACAGCAGTCGCGGTGTGCCCATCCACCTGGCTTCCTGATCGTTCCCGCACGGCACGGATGTCGTCCGGGTTAGTCGGTCCCCGACCCAGGGTAGCCACACCACCTCTCGGTAAAGTCGGTGTCCGTCCCCACGTGTCGCACCGGGGCGAGGATCCTCGCCGCACGGTGCACGAGAACAGAACATGGAGGTCTGCGATGAGCGCTCAGCCCGAAGTCCACGAGTTCCAGGCCGAGACCCGGCAGCTGCTGGATCTCATGGTGCACTCGATCTACTCCAACAAGGACAGCTTCCTGCGCGAGTTGATCTCGAACGCATCCGACGCGCTGGACAAGCTGCGGCTCGAGTCCCTGCTCGACAAGGATCTCGACGTCGACACCTCCGACCTCCACATCACGCTCGACCCGGACCCGGAGGCCCGAACGCTGGTCGTCGCCGACAACGGGATCGGCATGACCCGGGACGAGGTCGTCGGACTGATCGGCACGCTGGCCCGGTCGGGCACGGCCGAGCTGCGCCGGTCGCTCGCGGAAGCACGCGCGAACGGGGTGTCCGACGCGGCCGCCGAGGAGCTGATCGGCCAGTTCGGCATCGGCTTCTACTCGACGTTCATGGTCGCCGAGAAGGTGACCCTGGTGACCCGCAAGGCGGGGGAGAGCACCGGTACCCGATGGGAGTCGACCGGCGACGGCACGTACACGATCGACGATGTTCCCGACGCCCCGCAGGGAACCTCGGTCACGTTGGCGCTCAAGCCCGTCGACACCGAGGACCACCTCTACGACTACTCGGATCAGTCAAAACTGCGTCAGCTCGTGAAGCGGTACTCGGACTTCATCGCGTGGCCGATCCGGATGGACGTCGAGAAGACGGTCCCGGTCGAGACCCCCGCCGCCGAGACCGCCGAGACCGAGACCGACGAGTCGGGCGAGCCGAAGACGCCCGAGACCAAGACGGTCGTCGAATCGGAGACGATCAACTCGATGAAGGCGCTCTGGGCGAAGTCGCGCTCGGAGGTGACCGACGAGGAGTACCAGGAGTTCTACCGGCATGTCTCCCACGCCTGGGATGCGCCGCTGGAGACCATCACGCTGCAGGCCGAGGGCACCTTCGAGTACCAGGCGCTGCTGTTCATCCCGACGCAGCCGCCGTTCGATCTGTTCATGCGGGACAGCAAGGTCGGCATCCATCTCTACGTCAAGCGCGTGTTCATCATGGACGACTGCGCCGAACTGATGCCGGAGTACCTGCGGTTCGTCAAGGGCGTCGTCGACGCGGCCGACCTGTCGTTGAACGTGTCCCGCGAGATCCTGCAGCAGGACCGGCAGATCCGTGCGATCCGTCGGCGTCTCACCAAGAAGGTCATCTCGACGGTCACCGAGATGCGCGCCGGTCGTCCGGACGACTACCGCACCTTCTGGGATGCCTTCGGCCGGGTGTTCAAGGAAGGTCTCGTCAACGATCCGGACAACCGCGATGCGCTCCTGAAGGCGTCGTCGTTCGCGTCCACCCACTCCGAGGACGAACTCACCACGCTCGCGGACTACATCGGCCGGATGAAGAGCGGTCAGGAGACGATCTACTACATGACGGGCGAGTCTCGTCAGCAGATCGTGAACTCGCCGCACATGGAGGCCTTCCGCGCCAAGGGGATCGAGGTCCTCGTCCTGTCCGATCCGGTCGACGAGATGTGGGTCTCGGCGGGTGCCGAATTCGACGGCAAGACCTTCCAGTCGATCGCCAAGGGCGCGGTCGATCTCGAGGGTGACGACGAGGACACCGACGATTCGGCCAAGGAAGAACAGAACAAGACCTACGCCGATCTGCTGGGCTGGCTCACGACCACCCTGTCCGACGATGTCAGCGAGACGCGGCTGTCCTCTCGGCTCACCGAGTCGCCCGCCTGTCTGGTCGGGGACACGTTCTCGATGTCGCCGCAGTTGGAGAAGCTGTACCGGGCGTCCGGGCAGGAGTTCCCCAAGTCGAAGCGGGCCCTCGAGCTCAACCCCGATCACCCGCTGGTCGCCGCCCTGAACAAGGCCTACGGCGACGGTGATCACGAGCAGTTGGTGCCGACGGCGAAGCTGCTGTACGGCATGGCCGTCATCGCCGAGGGCGGCGAGCTCGACGACCCGGCCGAGTTCGCGAAGATCCTCGCCGGCCGCCTCACCGACTCGTTTGCCGGGAGCGGGTCGTCGGCCGGCTCGGAGTCCTGATCCCGTCCTCCCGACAACGGACGTCACGCCGGTGAGCCGCCGGAGACGAGTGATCGTCTTCGGCGGCTCGGCGGCGGTGCTCACAGTGGTGCTGGTCGCCGCGCTCGTCGTGGGTCTGGCCCGGGAGGACGACCGCGCGACCACACCCGTGGACGCGGTGCGGACCTACCTTCACGCACTTGCCGACGCCGACGCCGACGCCGCCCTGGGGGTCATCGCCCCACGCCCTGACACTCGGTTCCTGACCGACAATGTCCTGCGCGCACAACGTGCAGCCGCGCAGCTCACCGACATCGAGGTCCGGCCTGCGGCTGACGGCGAACCGGAATCGGATGTCCCAGAAATCGATGTCCCAGAAGCCGATGGCCAGGAATCCGACGTCCCGGTGCGCTACCGGATGGGGACGCGGGTGATCGACACCGAGATCCGGACGACGCGGGTCGCCGACGGATGGGCGGTCGTCGACGGCGCGGTCGCGGTGCGGATCGCATCACTGCATGTCGTGCAACCGACGCTCTTCGGTGCCGAGGTCGACGAGGGCGACACGGTCCATCTGTTCCCCGGGCCGCAGCGATGGGGTTCGCGCGACACCGATTTCACCGCGCGGGCATCGGACGACGATCATCCGACCGCGCCCCGGGGACCCATGGCGGTGCGGGTCGTCGGTGAACTGAGTGCCACCGGAGCCGGGGCCGTCAGCGATGCGGTGTCGGCCCACCTGGCCGTCTGTGCGGCGTCGACCGATGCCGAGGCGGGGCGGCAGGTCGAGGGCTGCACCCAACGGCTGTACCGCTCCGCGGTCGATGGCAGTGTCCGGTGGACGGCCCCGCGGAATCTGTCCGGGCTGCGCTATCTGCTTCGTGATCCGGACCCCGGTGCACCCGCGAGCCAGGGCACTGCGGGCGGCTCAGACCCGGGCGTCGTCGACGTCGTCGGGCCCGTACGCTGGCGCGTTTCCTACACCCCGGACTACGACGCCGACGGTCCGCGGGTCGAGACGACCGACGAGCAGTATCTCGTCGGCCATGTCGACCTGACCGAGAACCGGCCCGAGTTCGTCACCGACGGCTGACCGGCATCAGGTCAGCGAGGCCGCAGACGGAACACCGGGATACGGCGGTCGGTGCGCTGCTCGTACAGATCGAAGTTGGGCCACACCGAGCGCAACGTCTGCCAGGCCGCGTCCCGCTCGTCATCGAACAGCTCCGTGGCCACGGCCACGGACACCTCACCGTGCACGATGATCTCGATCTCGTCGGCAGCCCGGACATTGAACACCCACGCCGGCATCGTCGGCCCGCCGAAATACGAGCCGGCGATCAACCAGTCCGAACCGTCCGGGACGGCGAGCAGTTGC
This sequence comes from Gordonia terrae, assembly GCF_001698225.1. Lineage (NCBI taxonomy): Bacteria > Bacillati > Actinomycetota > Actinomycetes > Mycobacteriales > Gordoniaceae > Gordonia > Gordonia terrae. The sequence goes on along the minus strand of NZ_CP016594.1, from coordinate 3,075,406 downwards.
GTGGTCCGAATCGCGCCGCTCTTTCGTCCCGGCACGCGGATCGTGATGTTCGGCAGGTCGCCGATGTCGAGCAGGCTGAGCCGGTGGCCCGACACGGATTGGATGACGCTGTCGCACTTCACGATCTGCGGGAGAAAGCGTGGCATCCAGGAGATCGAACCGATCTTCACCGCGAGTCCCCGCCGCACCTTCATGTGTCCAGTGTGTCATGAGCGCTCCGGACCCGACGCCGACTCTCCGGAGATCGGGCCGGTACGTCGAGGTGCTGTCGGTCGGCTCGTGGGGCGCCGCCGATGCCGTGTGATGCTCTGCGCGCGGCAAACACCGAGGTAGCGTTGCGGTTCGTGACGACCGGTGACAGCGTGAAGCGCATCCTGATCGACGGTGGCCAGACCGGGACGCGTGTTCGGATCGAGACGGCCGACGGTCCGGTCGATCGCGATGCGCCGCCGATCCGTACCGACCGGCCGGTCGTGGAGCAGATCGCCGCGACGGTGCGGGACCTCCTCAACTCCCACGCCGGGAGCTCGGGGCTCGACGAACCGACTGGCCCGTGGGTGGTGGCGGCCGGCGTGTCCGGTCTGACTCCCGACGCCTCCCGCCCGGCCGATCTGCTCGATGCTCTCGCCGGGGCGGGCGTCGTTTCCGTTGCACTCGCCCATGATTCGGTGACCGCCTACCTGGCTGCCAACCGACACCAGTTCGGCGCCGTGACCGCGGTGGGCACGGGAGTGGTCACGCTCGGTGTCGGTCGGGCCGGGGTCCGCCGCGTCGACGGCTGGGGGCATCTGTTCGGTGACGCGGGCAGTGCCTACTGGATCGGGCGCGCGGGTATCGCGGCGGCTCTGAGTGCCTTCGACGGCCGGGGACCTGACACCGCGCTTCGTGCGAACGCGGCGGACGAGTTCGGTCCGCTGCCCGAGTTGTACATGGTGGTGCAGGCCGACCCCGACCGGGTCGCCCGCGTCGCCGGCTTCGCGCGGGCGGTCGACGCCGCATCGGAGGCCGGGGACCCGGTCGCGAAGCAGATCATCGACGACGCCGCCGACGAGCTCGCGACCTCGGCGATCACCGCGCTGGACCGCAGCGGCCGGGAGGCCGATGAACCCGTGCGCGTGAGCTGGGTGGGTGGCGTCATGTCGGCCAGCGATCGACTCCGAAATCGATTCGTGGAGAATGTGTCTCGCCGAGACCCCGGGGTGACGGTGGCACCGCCTTATGGGTCGCCTTTCGACGGCGTCCGGCTCCTGGCAGATCTCGACGGCACGCATCCGCTGTCCGAGGAGGTGCACCGCGCGGACTCGGTACCCTGAGCCGGGAATGTCTGTGCTGGGCTGTGTTCGATCGTCACGCGCCGCCGGTTTCGTGGTCGCTGAGGTGGGGTGCGGTAGCTGACCTATTGGTGCGCCGTCGATGACGGGCTTCTTCTTCGACTCGCCCAGTACGAAGCCGGCTCCGATCGTTGTGTGACACCCCGACAACTCCGCGAACCACTCCTCGCCTCACGCCGTGCACATCCCCTGCTCACTTCATCGTCCGGCAGACTGGATCACCACTCTCGACCCAATTTCGAGCCGGATGTGATTGCTGTTCACTGGTGTTGCTGATGGGTGGCAAAGTGCCGAATCGTACTAGACAGCAATATATTTCGAGTCCGTATAGCTGTGAAAACTCCTCGTAATCGAACAAATGTTCCGGCACCTTGGAGTCATGCCAGAGCTCACCACTCTCCTCGACCAGCTCATCGAGACCACACCACCCGCCGACGACCTCACGGGCGTAGCAACATTCGACGCACTCAACACTCTGCGCCTGCTCCGAAACACCATTGATCATCAGATCGTCACGCACGCAGCGCAACTCGAGGAACTCGGGGTCGCACAGAAGGCCGGCGGCACCACCAAGAAGATGTTGATCGAGATGGGCTACGCACCCGCTGCGGCGTTACGTGCCATGCGGAGCGTCGACGCTCTCCCCACGCTGCCCGCCCTGGCCCGTCACGCTGCCGACGGACGCGTGTCCGCAGAAGTCGGCGATGCGATCATCCGCGCCATGGCGCATATTGACAAGCGCTCGCCCACAGCACTTTCCGACGAGGAGTACGCCGGTTACGAGACCGTCCTGATCGGCCAGGCGCTGTCGGGAGCAACACCGACAGAAGTGCAGAAGTTCGCCCGCGCCATCGGCAACACCATCGCCGACACCACCGACACCGGCATCTCCGCCGCCGACGATTCATCGCTCAACACGGTCAACGCCTCCACAACCGACGACGGACGCGTCGAGATCCGCGCCGACCTCACACAGGTGGTCGGCGAGAAGTTCCTGTCCATGATCGACGAACGTGCCTGCCCACGACCCGAACCCGACGGCGCCGACGACCGACGTTCGGCCGAGCAGCGACGCGCGGATGCTTTCGAGTTGATCCTCGACCAAGCAGCGATCGGCGCGAGCATCGACAGTGTTGGTCCTCCCCGGACGCAACTCCTGCTGGCCATTCCCGCCACGGGCGCGGATCCGGCAACGCTGCCGTGGACCGGAGCGGCCAGTCGAGCAACGACCCGGCAAGTGTCATGCGACGGTTCTCTCACCGAGATCGTCCTCGACGGCGAAGCCGTACCGCTGCAGATGGGGCACACCCACCGGTTGTTCCCGGCGCATCTGCGTAAAGCGGTGATCGTGCGTGACACCTGCTGCGTCAAATGCGGTGCACCACCGTCCCATACGCAGGTGCACCACATCGAACACTGGGCCGATGGCGGCCCGACCGACCTCGACAACGGGTGCCTACTATGCCAGCGCTGCCATACCCAGGTCCATCACCACGGCTGGAACGTCGTGATGGGTTTCGACAGGCATCCCTGGCTGGTTCCGCCCGCCGGCATCGATCCCCACCGCCGACCGCTACCCGCCTACAACCGTCGCACCATGCGCCTCGACAGCGCAGCCTGACCCACGCCGCCTGACCGGCCCCGACACCGATTCTCGCGCAGCATCTTCCGACTCGGACCATCCCCGGGACCGCATCTGTTCATTGACAACTCCACAGCGATGCCACTCCGCGCTCCGTCGGCGGCTTGCGCTCCTCGCACCTCAGCGTTGCGGCCCGGCGGCCGTCGTGGACTACGAAAGTAGTCCGCTCCCTGCGGAGGCCGTCACGAAGGGTCGTGGCGAGATGCGTCACCAGACCCCCGGCCGCAACCCCCCGTCTCGACCCGTGGACCCGAGCTCCGCTGGGCCCGGTGGCCTCGCACTCCAGGGGCCGGCGAGTGAGCGGGCCGACCGTGGTCGCGCGAGAACCAGCCGGCTCAGCGGCCCTTGAACTCGGGCTTGCGCTTCTCGAAGACGGCGGTGATGGCCTCGGACAGGTCCTCGCTGGGCAGGAACGCGGAGTTCCATGCGGCAACGTAGCGGAGGCTGTCGTGCACGGCGGCGCTACGCGAATGATCGAGCACAGACTTGATGCCGTGGACCACCAGCGGCGGGTTGTCCGCGATCTCACGCGCGGTCGAGCGGGCGAGGTCGAGCACGGCGTCCTGATCGTCGGCGACGTCGTTGACGAGACCGATCTTCTCGGCGCGGGCGGCGTCGATGTCCTTACCGGTCAGCGCCAGCTCACGCAGGTGGCCGTCGCCGATGATGAACGGAAGACGAGCGAGCGTCCCCACATCGGCGACCATGCCGACCTTGACCTCGCGCACACTGAACTTGGCGTCAGCGCTCGCGTAGCGCACGTCCGCCGCGCAGATCAAGTCGACGCCGCCACCGATGCACCAGCCGGACACGGCCGCGACGACCGGTTTGCGGCAGTCGGCAACCGCGGTGATCCCGGCCTGCAGCTTCCGGAGCGAGTCGAGGAACTCGGTGCGCGGCGCCGCTTTCGCGTCCCCGGCCAGCACGCCCGACAGCGTCCCGCCCATCGCGACGAGGTCGAGACCGTAGGAGAAGTTCTTGCCCGATCCCGTGAGCACCACCGCGCGGACGTCGGGATCGGCGTCGAGGTGTCCGAACAGCTCGGGGAGTTCCTGCCAGAAGTCCGGCCCCATGGCGTTGCCCTTGCCCGGGCCGATCAGGGTGACCTCGGCGATGTACTCGGAGACGGTGACGTCGAACGCCGCCCAGGCGCGGTCGTTCCAGGCTTGGTCTGTCATGCGAGGGAGCCTACTCGGCGGTCAGAAGTGCGCGTGGCCGGATCCGCCGCTCGCGCCGGGGCGCTGCCGGTCCGTCGCGACCCGGGCGGCATCCACCCTGTTAGATGGGCGTATGAGCGGATACATCCAGGAAGACATCGACCCGGAGGAGCTCGCGCACCGGACCGAACTCGCGTCCGCGATCGCGGGCAGCGTCCGAGAACTGATCGATGCGACGGTGCGCACCGAGGTCGGCGAAACCGATATCGCGGAGGCGAGGCGCCTCATCGCCGCCGCCACCGACGTCCTTCGGAAAGATCAGCTGCCGGGGCCGTTCGGCATCCGGTTCAACGCGGACGGGACCAAGCGGTCCTGGGGCAACGCCGTCCTCGGCCGGCGTAACCCGATCGCACCGCCGGTCGAGATCCGTCACGAGACCGACCACAGCTGGCTCGAGGTCGACCTCGGTCCCCAGTACGAGGGGCCGGCCGGACTCGTTCACGGCGGTGTGCTCGCGCTCGTCTTCGACCAGTTGCTGGGTTCGGCCGCGGAGTTCCAGGGTGTGCCCGGTATGACCGGGACCCTCACCGTGCGGTACCGGCGCGGCACGCCGCTCGGCCCGATCCGCGGCGAGGCGAGGGTCGATCGGGTGGAGGGTGTGAAGACCTTCGTCACCGGGACGATCTCGGTCGACGGTGAGGTCACCGCCGAATCCGAGGGCATCTTCATCCTTCCCCGATGGGCCCGCGGCGAGGTGCCCGAGGCCATGCGAAAGTCGGTCGGCGAGGGCTGAACTCGTCGGTCGCGGACCGAGAGCCGCTCGGATCTGTAGCCGGTTGTGTCCCCGATGCTCAGACCTGGGCGGGTGCCGATCGTGGTCCGACGGGCGAGTAGCGCGCGCACAGGAAGGCGCCGTTGCGGGCGAACTCCCGGAGCTCGAAGTCGTACCGCCGCGGGAAGAGTGGCCGTCCCGATCCGAGGGTGACCGGCGCGATCGAGACCACGACGTCGTCGAGCATGCCGGCCTCGGCGAACTGTGCGGCCAGGTCGCCACCGCCCACGATCCAGATGTCACGACCGCCCGCGGTGTCGGTGAGACGGTCACGAAGGTTCGCGGGGTCCCCGACCACCACCGTGATGGTGTCCGACACCGGCGTGAGGGGCCGATGGGTGAAGACGAACGTGGGGATCTCGTATGGCCAGGGTTTCCCGTCCGAGACCTCGTGGTCGAGGATCCACTGGTAGGTGGTCGCACCCATGACGGCCACCCCGACATGCCGGAAGAAGTCGTCGTAGTTCATCGGGCCGCCCTCTTCCTGCGGTTGACTCAACAGCCAGTCGAGGCTGTCGTGGTCGTCGGCGAGGAAGCCGTCGAGGGTGGTCGCCGTGTAGTAGCGGAATGCCATCAGAATCCTCCGGAGTGTCTGCGATGCCACATGATCGGGTCGGGGTCGAGGGTCGGAGCGGACACGTCGACGCCGGACTCCCGCAACATCCACCGGGCGATGAGCCGACGGTGTGCGGAGAACGTCAGGACGTGCGCGACGATCTGCGAGAGCAGGAACGATTCGGGTGGATCGCACAACGCATCGATGACCCGGTCCTGCCATGCGCCGCGGCGATCGATGTCGCGGACCAGAGCCAGCCAGCGCGGTGCGATGTCGCGATGGAGGTCGACGAGGTCGGTCAGCTCGGTCGGCGCAGCCGGCGGGAGGTCAGCTCCCTCGATCGTCGACAACCAGGGGAGCTTGTCCGCGACCAGATGCGAGATCACTTGAGCGAGATTCTCTTCCGGCCCGCTCCAGGACAGCAGCTGGTTCCCGGCCAGGCGCGGTGCGGTCCATGATGCGACGTCGACATTCTTCGCGGCGTCCAGGAGCGCCTCGATGTCGTCGAGATCGTGGCGAACCATGAGCATCACCACGTTGCCGGCGTCCTCGGTCGTGGGTGAGCCGCTGTCGACGTAGAGCGCAGTGGGCGAGTGGAAGTGGATGCCGTTCGGCGCAGGCAGCCAGTGGCTGTGCTCGCCCACCGCGCCCATCCGGCCGGGACTGTGCCCGAAGGCGCGGCTGAACGCGCGTGCGAAGCCGTCCACCGACGAATATCCGGACTCGAAGGCCACATCGGTCACCGACTGGCCGCGCTGCAGCAACCACGCCGCACGTTCGAGGAGCACCCGGCGGCGCAGGGACACCGGTGCCTCGCCTGCGCCACGCCGCACCTGCCGGGTGAAGTGGAACGGCGACGCGTAGGCGCCCGCGGCCATGTCGTCGAGCGACGTGTTGTCGTCGGACAGCACCGCATCGAGCAGTTGCCGGAGGCGGTCACGGTCGGCCGGGGTGGAGGTCACCATCTGAGTATGGAACCGCGGGGCCCCGGCCCGCCCGACCGAAATTGCTCCACCGGCTTCGGTGGCGGATCAGTCCCTGGTCAGCAGCGGGATCAATCGTTCGGTCTTGGCCTCGGTCCAACCCGGTGGCTGCAGGATCTTGGCCCAGGCGGCGGGGATCGCGGACAGGTAGTTGTGGCCGTGCCCGTCGGGGACACCGACCGACACGGCCATGTCCGCGCTGACCTGGAGGAACGTCACGAACGGGATCCAGCGCATCGCCGACAGCACGTCGCGTCCGGGATCCTCCTCGAGCCAGTCCGGTTCGCGCAGGATCAACCGCGGATTCCACCAGGAGATCGGATCGGAGGCGTGTTGCAGATACACCGCGCGACCCGACGGTGACACCCATTCGGCGGTGGGCTCGTCGAGGTCCGGGGCGTCGGCGATGAATCGGACCTGCCGGCCGTCGTCGTAGGTGGGCAACACCTCCGGGGTCCCGTCGTCTCGTGCCCCGGTCGTGTCCACCCACAGTTTGTTGTTGAAGGTCGGGCCGCTGAACAGGGCGCCGTCGGTACGCGCGCTCAACGCCGGGATGGTCCCGAACGCGGACTCGGCCGCAAAGGATCCGAGGCTCTCGCCGAAGACGACGAGCTTCGGGCGCTGGGCCTCGGGCACCTCGCTCACCCGTTCCGAGACCGCTTCGAAGAGAGCCTGTCCTGCCTGCCGGGCACGTTCCTTGTCGACGAGGAACGACAGCCAGCTCGGTAGGTACGAATACTGCATGCTGACCGTCGCGGTGTCGCCGTTGTACATGTATTCGAGGGAGTCCACGGTGGCCTGGTTGATCCAGCCCGTTCCGGTGGTGGAGGCGACGGCGATGAGTTTGCGTTGCAACCCACCGGCGCGAACGAGTTCGTCCGCGGCCAGTTCGGCATTGGCTCGCAGGTCGCTGCCCGACCCGAGTCCGACGTAGGCGCGAATCGGTTCCATCGCAGGCGTTCCGTTGAACTCGCTCAGCTCGGCCACCGTCGGCGACACGGATACGAAGATGCGGCCTTGACGCCCGAGCGAATCCCAGGTCACCAGCGAGCCCGGTCCGCCCGAACGCAGCGGGGTCGTCGGCGGGTTGGAGTCGGCGGTGGTCTCGTCGTTGACCGCGGCGAACGACGAGTTCAGGGCCTGCATCCCGTAGTTGGCAACCACGCCATTGAGCACCAGGACCGTGACGATGATGGCGATCGTGGCCGCTGCGAATGCCGAGATGCGCGGAGGCGCAACATGATTGAGCTTCCGGACGAGCCACACGACTCCGTCGCCCCACGCCTGTCCGATGGTCATCAGCAGGGCGAAGACCACGACGGCGATGAGTAGGATCTGCGGGTAGGCGGTCCACGACAGGAGATCGACGCCCATCATGGTGCGGACCTGGTCCTGCCACCGCTGGAACGCGACGAGCATGACCACCGTCCCCGCGACGGCCGCCAGGCCGAGCGCGACCCAGAGGCGGCGCATCGGCGCGGGCCACGGATCGTCCCGGGAGATCATGTAGCGGATCAGCCACGAGACACCGACGCCCAGGCCGTACCCGACGGTGGCCGACGCCCCGCTCACGATGCCCTGGAACAGCGGACCGCGCGGCAGGAGCGACGGTGTCACCGACAGCCAGAAGAAGACGAGCGCGACCGTCAGCCCGACACACGAATACCGGTGGAGGCGGCGTCTCCACCAGGACGGCTTCTTCTCCTCGGCCTGGCCGGTCGCGGCAGCGCGCTCCGGGACCGGCGAATCGTCCGGTTCCGGAGCTGCGGCCGGCTGCGAGGTGGGTGCACTCGACGACACGTGGGTTCCTCTTTTCTCGAGAACCCGAAAACCGTAACACCGATCGCGGTGTGGCAGCGGCGCTTACGGTGACCGTGACCGTCGTGCCACCGGTCGGCGTCCGTTACTTGACCTCGGACCGCAGAATCCGCAGTACACCCACTCCGAGCGGTAGTCCGATCCAGATCACCGCCGAGACCAGCATCCTCGCCCATTCGCCCCCGGTCGCCCAATCGGCCTCCTGGAACGGCACGTTCGTCAGTCCGGTGTCGACCCACTGCCCGAGATTGTCCTTGAACCACGGGACCAGCTGGCTCACCACGGTCAGGGCGGTGGGCAACGCGAAGTAGGCGACGATCGCGCCCGGGGTGTTCAGGATCAGGGCGGCGAAACCGAATCCGAGCAGCAGGCCGAAGGTCTGCGACACAAACGAATTGACGAATCCGGCGAGGGTGAGGTCCCAGGAGCCGGCGGGATCGGCGAATGCCAGGCCCGCGATCCCGTTGCCGATGACGCCGAGGAGGAGCGCCACCGCGACCGCCGCGACGGCGGTGAGGAGCGCCGCCACCAGCTTCGCCCCGATGACGCGCTGCCGTCGTGGCTCGAGCGTGAACGTGGTCAGGGCAGTGCGCTGACTCCACTCGCCGGTCACGAGCAGGATCGCCAGGATCGGCAGGATGATGGCGGTGGGGATGTTCATCATCCCGAAGAACTGTCCGAGGTTGAGGTTCTCGGGGCTGTTGCGGTTCGCGATGAGCATCGCGATCACGACGACGGCCGCGATCACCCCGATCGAGGCGGTCAGCCAGAAACCGGCGCGGGTGTCCACGAGCTTGCGGAGTTCGACCCGCACGAGCCGGGAGAACGGGATTCCGGGGCGGTCGACGTCGATCACGTCGGCCGGCGGCACGGGTGTACCGAAGTCGGCGAGGGTCATCGGGCTGCTCCTTCGAGTGTGGTGTGTTCGCGCTGGGTCTCGGCGGTCAGCTGCAGGAACATGGCTTCGAGCTGGGCACCGTCGGCGGGCCGTAGTTCGGTGAGGACGACGCCGACGGCGACCGCGGCGCGGCCCACGTCGACGGGGTCGGCATCGACATCGAGTCCACCGGAGGTGTTGCGTTGCACAGTGATACCGGCAGCCACGAGCGCCTCGCCGAGCGCGGCGTCGTCGAGTGACCGGACACGCGTGCCCGCCCCGGCGAGGAGCTCGTCCTTGGTGCCCTGCGCCACGATCCGGCCGTTGCCGATCACGACGATGTCGTCGGCGACGATCTCGATCTCGTGCAGGAGATGCGACGACAGCAGGACCGTCCCGCCACGGTCGGCATATCCACGCAGGAGGGTTCGCATCCAGTGGATGCCGGCCGGATCGAGTCCGTTCGCCGGTTCGTCGAGGATGAGGATCTTCGGATCGCCGAGCAGTGCCGCGGCGATACCGAGCCGCTGCCGCATGCCGAGGGAGTAGTTGCGCACTCGTCGCCCGGCTTCCTCCGGGGTGAGGCTGACCAGTTCGAGCATCTCGTCGACGCGGTCGCGGCCGATGCCCATCGTCATCGCCGACAGGCGCAGCACCTCTGCGCCGGTTCGGCCTGCATGCTGCGCCGAGGCGTCCAGGAGGATGCCGACCTGCGTCGCCGGATTCGGGATCGCCCGATAGTCGACGCCGTAGAGTTGGGCCACCCCGGAGGTCGGCGGCGTCAGTCCGGCGATGATGCGCATCGTCGTCGACTTCCCCGCGCCGTTGGGGCCGAGGAATCCGGTCACCTGCCCGGGGCGGCAGGTGAAGGACACGTCATCGACCGCGACGTAGTCGCCGTAGCGCTTCGTCAGATTCTTCACTGTGATCATGTCGTCCATCGTGTCGTTCCCGCACGCTGCGCACATCGGGCGTCCGGACACCGTCGTATCGGCCGAAAGTCGTAGGGGTCGGCACCCATCGGTCGGACGCGGTCCACGTCGGGCACGACTACGGTGACGGTGTGCGTCCCGAGCAGTACCAACCCCCGATGACGTGGACCGGCCGACTGTGGCGGCTCGCGGTGATGCTCTGCATCTCGGCCGGCGCCTTCGCGACTCGTGCGTCGTACCTCTGGGACGAGGCCCGGTGGTGGTTCATCGCCGATCTCACGCTCGGGCTGGTGTCCTTCATCGTCATCTGGTGGCGCCGACGTCATCCCGTGCCGGTCACGACGTTCGTCAACATCGTGACCATCGTGTCGTCGTCGTCACTCGGGCCGGCGATCCTCGCCATGGTGTCGCTGTCGACCCGGCGGCGTTGGCGCGAGATCATCCCGCAGGCCGTGCTGTCCGTCGTAGCGGGCATCATCGCCCTCGAGTTCTTCGCCACTCCCACCGAGGCGAGTGATCCGGTCATCGTCCAGTACGCGGTGACGGCGGTCGCGACGGGGGCGATGGTCGCGTGGGGTCTCTACATCGGCTCGCGCCGTGAGCTTCTCGCGAGCTGGCGGGCGCGGGCGCTCGCCTCGGAAGCCGAGCAGCAGGCGAAGGTCATGCAGGCGCGGTCGCTGGAACGGGCGCGGATCGCCCGGGAGATGCACGACATCCTCGCGCATCGCATCTCGGCGATGAGTATGTCGGCGGGTGCGCTGGCCTACCGCTCGGACCTGTCCGCCGAGCAGATCCGCGAGACGGCGCAGACGATCCAGGAGACCTCACATCTCGCGTTGACCGAACTCCGGGAGGTGCTCGGGGTTCTGCGTGAGGGTCCCGGCGATGCCACTCCGGAGAAACCGCAGGGGGTGCCGGACCTGTCGGGGCTGATCGAGGAGGCCCGACGGCTGGGTATGCGCGTGGAGAGCCGCTGTGACATCGACGTGGGTTCGCTGAGTCCGGGGATCGCGCGGACGTTGTACCGGTGTGTGCAGGAGGCCCTGACCAATGCGCGCCGCCATTCGCCGAGCGCGCCGGTGACCATGCACATCCGCGGCGGACCCGAGCACGGGGTCGATCTGCTCGTCGAGAACCCACTACCGCTGTCGATGGGTTCGAATGCTTCCTCACCGGGATTCGGCCTCGTCGGCCTCGCCGAGCGGGTGCAGCTGCACGGCGGCCGGCAGTCGGCGACGGTCAGTGAGGACAAACGCTTCCTGCTGCACGTCTGGCTACCGTGGCAGTCATGACCGCCCGCATCATGATCGTCGACGACGACCCGCTCGTCCGTTCCGGACTCCGGCTTCTCCTCGGGGGCGATCCAGGTCTCGTCATCGTCGCCGAGGCCGGCAACGGTCAGGAGGCCCTCGACATCCACGGCGCCGCGCCCGTGGACCTCGTGCTCATGGATCTGCGGATGCCCGTCCTCGACGGGATCGCGGCGACCGGCCGATTCAAGGAGCTGACCTCACCGCCGGCGGTCATCGTCCTGACGACCTTCGACGCCGACGACTATGTGGTCCGCGCACTCGCGATGGGCGCCGACGGCTTTCTCCTCAAAGACACACCGCCCGACGACATCGTCGCCGCCATCCACGAGGTTCTCGACGGTCGGCCCGCGCTCAGTCCCTCGGTGACCGCCGCATTGATCAAGCAGGTCGTGAGCACCGGTGGCAGTCGTGCGTCGTCCGCGTCCGGGCGGGTCGACCTGCTCACGGCACGCGAACGCGACGTGGCCGTCGAACTGGCCCGCGGCGCGTCGAACGCCGAAATCGCCCAACGCCTCTACATGAGTCTCGCGACCGTCAAGGCGCACATCTCGCACATCTTCACCAAGCTCGATGCGACCAACCGAGTCCAGGTCGCGATCCTCATGCACGATGCCGGGATGGTGTGAGTACGCAGTATCTGCGGCCCGGCGGCCGTCGTGGACTATGAAAGAACACTCGTGAGCGTCTACATCTCTGCTCCCTGAGGTGCGAGCGAAGCCACCCCCATTAGGGTCTCCGCAACTCGTCTCGCCAAGCCCTTCGTGGCTCGTCGCTTGCGCTCCTCGCACCTCAGGGACCAGAGGTACTCGGTTCTTCCGGAGTAGCACTGCCGAGTGGTTGAGCCCTCACCTGCCGGTTGAGCATGTCGAAACCCCTGGTCCCGTCACCAGCGGGAGGTCGAGTGTCGTGCGAAGTCCCGGGGGGCCGTCGACGACCGCGGGGATGGCGTTCACGATCCGGCCCGCGGCGGCGACGATGGCGGCGTGGTTGTGGTCGCCTTTCCGGCTCGTCGGGCAGATGTCGACGGTGTACGACGGTTCACCGGTGATCTCGACCCGATAGCACCCACCCGGCTGGGCGGGTTGGGCCCAGTCCGGCCGGAGGTCGCCCCGGAGCCGCGTCACGTGCTCGATGACGATCACCGGTTCGCCGGCCACCTTGCCGATGATCTCGAAACGGACGGCAGCCCGGGTGCCCGCGGCGATATGACCGGCCGCGATGTCGAAATCTTCGGGGGCGGGCTCGCTTTCGGAGACCTCCTCGATGTCGTCGACGACGACGCCGAGACCGGCGGCCAATTGCCGGATCGTCGTCCCCCACGCGAGTCCGAGCACACCCGGCAGGAACAGCATCGGCGTCTCGTCGATCGGTTTGCCGAAGCCCATGACGTCGAACATCACCGTGGCCCCGTCATACGTGGCGTAGTCCGCGATCTCCATGCAGCGCACCTGCTCGACCCGCTGGCAGGTGCCCGCGAAGACGAGCGGGATGAGGTCATTGGCGAAGCCGGGGTCGACGCCGGTCACGAACAGGCCGGCTCCGCTGGCGGCGGTGGTCTCCTCGATCTTGGCGATTGCCTTCGCGGGCATCACGTCCCAGGGGTACTGCAGGGTGTTGGGGGAGGACCCGACGACATGGACACCGGCGGCGAGGATGCGCACCACATCGTCGAATGCCTCGACGGGACGGGTGTCGCCCATGGCGCAGTAGACGACGCAGTCAGGTTTCGTGGCGATCGCCTCGTCGACGTCGCCCACCGCCAGGACTCCGGTGGGCGTATCGACTCCGGCCAGCGTCGCGGCGTCGACTCCGACCTTCTCCGGTGTGGACACGGACACCGCCGCGAGTTCGAACCGCGGGTCCTCGATCAGCTGGGTGAGACACAACCGGCCGACGTTGCCGGTTCCGACGAGAGCTACCCGGATGGTCATGGCGTGGGACTCCTTGCATTCGGTTGTCGCCGGTAGGCGCGGTGTACACCTGTCCGGACGTTTGTCTGTTCAGTAGACCATTTCTCGGTGGAACCTGTTCTATTTTCGTTCCGGTCGCGGTAGCGTTGCCGCCCATGGGACGCGTAGACGACAAGGTTGCAGTGATCACCGGCGGTTCACGGGGCATGGGTGCCGAGCATGCCCGCGCCCTCGTTGCCGAGGGCGCGAAGGTGGTGATCGGCGACATCCTCGACGACGAGGGCAAGACCCTGGCCGCCGAACTCGGGGATGCGGCACGTTACGTCCACCTCGACGTCACCTCGCCCGAGGACTGGCAGACGGTGGTCTCGACCGCGGTCGACGAGTTCGGGAAGCTCAACGTCCTGGTGAACAACGCGGGCATCGTGAACGGGTCGACGATCCAGAAGTTCCGGCTCGACAAGTGGAAGCAGATCCTGGACGTGAACCTGACGGGCACGTTCCTCGGCATCCAGGCGGTCGCCGACCTGATGATCGACGCGGGCGGGGGGTCGATCATCAACGTGTCCTCGGTGGAGGGCCTGCGCGGAAGTCCCTGGGCGCACGGTTACGTCGCGAGCAAGTGGGGTGTCCGCGGTCTGGCGAAATCGGTTGCGCTGGAACTCGCCCCGCACAACGTGCGGGTCAACTCGATCCACCCGGGTCTCATCCGCACCCCGATGACCGAGGGGATTCCCGATGACATGGTGACCGTCCCCATGGGCCGGGCCGCGGAGTCACGCGAGGTGTCGACTTTCGTGGTGTTCCTGGCGAGCGATGAGTCGTCGTATGCGACCGGTGCCGAGTTCGTGATGGACGGCGGCCTCAGCGCCGACGTGCCGCACAAGTGAAGGCCCACACCAGGACGACCATCCCGATCAGTTCGACGAGCGTCTGCGTGATGACCGTCGCCGCGGCGAGTTCCGCGCCGACCGGCACGGCCAATGCCAGTGGGAGGACGACGAGCGAGTTCCGCGTGGCACCGGAGAAGACGACCGCGGTCGCCGGTTCCGGCGCCAGTCGGAACAGGCGCGCCACCGCGAATCCGATCGCCACCATGATGACCAGGAATGCGGCGTAGACCGGGATGACGCCGGCGATGTCGGCGAACCGCGAACCGACCAGGGGTACCTGAGAACTCACGGCGACGAACAGCACGGCCACCATCAGAGGAACCATGGATGCGTCGGCCCCGGCCGACATCCGGCGGCCGGTTGCAGACCGGTTCGCCCACGCCTGGGTGGTCCACGCCAAGGCCAACGGGCACACGATGAGGATCAGGAACGCCCACAGGAAGGGTTCCGGCTCGATCACCGATCGCCCGTCGCCGAGCAGCACCAGCAGGTAGAGCGGTGTCAACAGCATCTGGGCGAGGAGCAGCAGCGGCGTGGCCGCGAGGAGCCGGCGGGCGTCGCCGCCGCCGAGACCGGCGAACACGACGACGTAGTCGACACACGGGCACAAGAGGACCAGCAGGGCGCCGAGCCGAATCGCATCGTCGGCGGGTAGTCCGAGGGACAGCACGGCGACCACGAGTGGGGCGACGACGAAGTTCACCAGCAGCACGGCGAGCATGAACCTGCGGTCGCGCCACGAAGCGAGCAGGTCGGACAGGCGGATCTGCAAGAAGGTGACGTAGAGCAGAGCGGCGAGCAGCGGCGTGATCGCCGCCTCGAGACCTTCGGCCGCGCTCGGTGCGAGCAGTCCGGCACCCAGTCCGGCGAAGATGGCGGCGAGATACAGCGCGACCTGATGGCGTTCGAGACGATCGACGACGGTCGCAGGATCGGGCACCGCATCATTCTGCGACACCGCACACTCGTTCATCGACACCGCGGTGGCGCGGTACGGCAGACTCGACGGGTGACCACCCCGTCCCGGCGTACCGACGCCGCGCTCCTGGTCGTCGTGGTCGCGCTCCTCGCCGCGGTGAACGTCGGTGCGCATGTCGCGGACGGCGT
Source organism: Gordonia terrae (assembly GCF_001698225.1). Lineage (NCBI taxonomy): Bacteria > Bacillati > Actinomycetota > Actinomycetes > Mycobacteriales > Gordoniaceae > Gordonia > Gordonia terrae. The sequence goes on along the minus strand of NZ_CP016594.1, from coordinate 3,060,055 downwards.
GTTGTCGGTGGCGATCGTCCCGGCTGCAGCCGTCGTGGCCGTGGTCATCGCCCGCCTGGCCGGCCTCGGCTGGCGCGACCTCGGCCTGAGCCGCGCCGAACTACGTGCCGGCATCCCGGTGGCCGTTGCTGCGGTCCTGGTGGTCGCCGCCGTGGTCTCGACGGCGGTGGCCATCCCGGCGACGCGCGAGTTCTTCCTGTCCGACCGATACGACGACACCTCCGAGGCACTCCTCGCGGCGTTCGTCATCATTCCGCTGCAGACCGTTCTGCCCGAAGAAGTCCTGTTCCGCGGTGTGCTGCAGGGTGTTCTGGGCCGGTTGTTCGCCCCGTTGACGACGCTGGTCGTCGGCGCGGTCGCGTTCGGGCTGTGGCACATCCTCTCCTCGACGGGCCTCACCGCGGGCAACGAGGGCCTGAGCGGCGTCCTCGGCTCCGGGATGCCTGCGCAGATCGCCGGGATCGCGGGTGCCGTCGTGGCGACCGGGGCCGCGGGTTTCGTACTCGGCTGGCTGCGCCAGCGCACCACGAGTCTCCTCGCGCCGATCGCGCTGCACTGGGCCTTGAACGCGACCGGGGCCATCGGCGCCGCGGTGGCGTGGCAGGTGTCGTAGACCGGCAAGCCTCCGCTCCGCCTTCCGACAGAACCTCAAAGCCCAGAGGCCGCCTCACTCCCGTTCTGCACGATCAGGCGGTTCCGAAGATGCGGTCGCCCGCATCACCGAGTCCTGGACGGATGAAGCCGTTGTCGTCGAGTTCCCGATCGACCGCGGCCGTGTAGATGGGCACGTCGGGGTGCGCGCGGTGGAGCACCCCGATGCCCTCCGGGCAGGCGAGCAGACAGACGAACTTGATGGACTTCGGACCGTACTCCTTGATGCGGTCGATCGCGGCGACCGCTGAATGGCCGGTCGCCAGAAGCGGATCGACGATCACGACGTCACGTTCGGACAGCTCCGACGGCATCTTGAAGTAGTACTCGACGACCACCATGGTCTTGGGATCACGGTAGAGGCCGATGTGTCCGACTCGCGCGCCGGGAACCACGGTCAGCATGCCGTCGGCGATGCCCGCACCGGCACGAAGCACCGCGGCGAACACCAGCTTCTTGCCGTCGATGACCCGCGCGGTGGTGGTCTCGAGCGGTGTGTCGATGGTGATCTCGTGCATCGGGATGTCGCGTAAGACGTCGTAGGCCATGAGGATGGAGATCTCGTCGAGGAGGCGACGGAAGTCGTTGGTCGACGTCTCCTTACGACGCATCAGCGTCAGCTTGTGTTGCACGAGCGGATGGTCGATGACGGCGACGCTGCTCATGGAAACCTCTCGGTCGTCGGTAGATGAGGTGTGCGGATCCGGCCGTGTGCCGATGCTGCGCTCAGAACACGGTGCCGGTGCTTCGAATCGACAACGGCGGCAGTCCGTGTCGAAGCCGGCCCGCCAAAATTCGGCCGGCCGACCAGGTTCCGCCCTCGAGCACGCAGGCGAGGGGCATGGTGGTCGTATCCGCGCCGAAACGCGCGCGCACGCGGTCGGCGACCTCGTCGATGAGCGCGACGGTGAGCGCGCGCCATTCGACGACGAGTTCGTCGCCGACCTCCCACTCGTGGTCCGCCCAGCTCGCGTCGCGGAGCTCGAGCACACCGGAGTCGAGCAGCAGGCCACCGTTGCGGTACTCGGGGAGACCGGTCAGCTCGTCGAGTCCGGTCACCTGGACACCGGACCACCGAAACGGCTCGAGCAGTGAATAGGTCAGCCACTGCGACAGTTTGTGGAACGGCACCCAGCCGGCGGTGAGGCCCGGACCGACGACCGCGTCGTGGTGCCAGCAGTCGCCCAGTGGATGGGCGTCGATCGCGTTGTCCGACGGCCAGATCGCGCCGAGGTGGTCGAGGACCGCGTTCAGGACGTCCACCGCGGACACCTCTGCGCGCCCACCGCGGGTGAGGTGATCGAACAGGCGGCCGGGTCGTGCGTCCGGACCGAATATCTCGGGCCGGCCGGCCAGGACCTCGCCCAGGCGACGCAGGAGGTCGGCCCGTCCGGACAGTCCGGTGAGGGAGTTGTCGGGACCCACCTGGAAGGCGGCGCCGAGAGCATCGGCGCTGATCCGGTTCAGGCCCGCGGCATCGACCCGTAGCGGATCCGCCGGGTCGCTCGAGAACAGTCCGTCACAGAACGCCGCCCAGCTCGCGACCCCGAGTCCTTCCGAACGCGTCAGGACGAGCCCGGTCGACTGTTCGCGAAACGACCACTCGGGTCCGGCCCCGGCATCCAGCAGAACACTGACGAGCACGACGTCGATGAGGGCCCGGGTCCGCTCGGCCGAACCGGCCGTCGGCAAAGCGGCGTCGAGAGCGCCGAGACGGTCGACGCCACCGGCCTCGAAGTGTCGCCACCGGCTGTGAAAAGGTATGTCCCCGTCGGGATACCGGGATGCGGTCGTCTCCGCGACGAGGTCGGCCACCGCGTCCAGTTTCACGTCGTGGACCACGAACCACGGGGAGTCACCGGCCCGCGCCCGTTCGAGGAGTTGTCGCGACCGGCTCCGGACGGTGGCGGTCGACCGCAGCAACCGGGCCGCCTGCGACGCCGACAACTCCACCTGTGGCGCACCGGTCATCACAACCCCCGACCCTTGACCTGGCGCAACTGCTCGGCGTCGGGGACCGGTCCGGGGGTGAAGTAGCCGGCGGCCATCTTCGCGTCGATCTCGACCCGGGCGTCCGCGGGGACCAGTTCGTCGGGGATGTTGACGCGCTCGCCGACCTCGATGCCCGAGCCGGTGATGGCGTCGTACTTCATGTTCGACATCGACACCAGGTGATGGATTCTGGTGATGCCGAACCAGTGCAGGACGTCGGGCATGAGCTCCTGGAACCGCATGTCCTGCACGCCCGCAACGCATTCGGTGCGTGCGAAGTACTGGTCTGCGGTGTCACCACCGAGCTGCCGTTTACGTGCGTTGTAGACGAGGAACTTGGTGACCTCGCCGAGTGCACGCCCCTCCTTGCGGGAGTAGGCGACCAGGCCGACGCCACCGCGCTGGGTGCCGCGGATGCACTCCTCGATCGCGTGCGTCAGATATGGACGGCACGTACAGATGTCCGAGCCGAAGACGTCGGAGCCGTTGCATTCGTCGTGCACCCGTGCGGTCAGTTCCACCGAGGGATCGGCGAGGTCGCGGGCGTCGCCGAAGATGTAGACCGTCTGTCCGCCGATCGGTGGCAGGAAGACCTCCAGGTCCGAGCGCGTGACGAGTTCGGGGTACATGCCCCCGGTCTCCTCGAACAACACCCGACGCAGCTCGGCTTCGGAGCAACCGAAACGATCGGCCACCCCGGGGAGGTGCCACACCGGTTCCACCGCCGCTTTGGTGACCAGGGCGGCGCCGTTGGGCAGCAGGACCTCGCCGTCGGGGACGAGACGGCCCTTCTCGATGGCCTCGGCGATCTCGGGGAGGATGACGTGGGCCTTGGTCACCGCGATGGTCGGCCGGATGTCGTACCCACGGCGGATCTCGTCGGGGAAACTCTCTGCGACCGTTGCTCCCCAGGGATCCAGCGAGACGATGGCGCGCGGGTCACCCCATTGCGGATACGGCCCGATGTGGTCGGTGGGTGAGGTGTTGGTGAGATCGGCCCGGTGTTCTCGTGCGAGGGCGCCGGCGGCGACGGCCAGTGCGCGATAGACGCTGTAGGAGCCGCTGTGGGTGCCGATGACGTTGCGATGCGCTCGCGTGCCCGTCGTCCCGATGACGGGACCGCGTTCGGCCGCGGTGCCGGCCCCCCAGCGGATGGGCGGCGCGTCGATCCCGCCGCTGTGTGAGGTCAGTCGGATGTGGCCCAGGGACCTGTGCTCGCCGGACATCGTCGTCGTCCTCACCTTCTGTCGAGACGGTCACCCGCCACTTCAGGGAAAGCGCCAGCATAGTTCCGGATGCTCGTGTCCGCCGGGTGATGCCGAATGGCGATGCCGAACGCCGCGGCGGCGGCACCCACCGAGGGTGCAGCCGCCGCGTCCCGGACGTCTCGACCAGATGTGCCGGCTTCCGTCAGACGTCGAACCGGTCGAGGTTCATCACCTTGTCCCAGGCCGCGACGAAGTCGTTCACGAACTTCTCGGCAGCATCGTCGGTTGCGTAGACCTCGGCGAGGGCACGCAACTGGGAGTTCGACGAGAACGCCAGATCGGCGCGGGTGCCGGTCCAGATCTGCTCACCGGTGGCGCGATCGCGACCGATGTACACGTTCTCCTGATCCGACGCCGACCAGGCCGTCGACATGTCCAGCAGGTTGACGAAGAAGTCGTTCGTCAGGACGCCGGGGCGATCGGTCAGGACACCGGCGGTCGACCCGCCGAAGTTGTTGCCCAGCAGGCGGAGTCCACCCACCAGCACGGTCATCTCGGGAGCGCTGAGGGTCAGCAGCGCCGCCTTGTCGACGAGGGCGAACTCGGCCGGGAGGACGCCGGCCTTGCCGACGTAGTTGCGGAACCCATCGGCCTTCGGTTCGAGGTGCGCCAGGGAATCGACGTCCGTTTCCTCCTGCGAGGCGTCGGTACGCCCCGGTGTGAACGGCACGGTGATGTCGATGCCGGCGTCTCGCGCGGCCTTCTCCACGGCCGCCGCGCCGCCGAGGACCACCAGGTCGGCGAAGGAGATCGTCGCCCCGGACTCCCCGGTGAACGAGTCCCGGATGCCCTCGAGCGTGCGGACCACGGGTGCCAGCTCGTCGGGTTCGTTGACCTCCCACGAGGACTGCGGCTGCAAGCGGATGCGGCCGCCGTTGGCACCACCGCGCTTGTCGCTACCGCGAAAACTCGACGCCGCCGCCCAGGCGGTCTTGACGAGTTGCGCGACAGTCAATCCCGACTCCAGCAGCGTCGCCTTCAGGTTCGCGACGTCGGTCGCGGACACGACCGGTCCCTCATGCGCCGGGACATTGTCCTGCCAGAGGTAGGTCTCGGCCGGGACCAGCGGACCGCGATAGCGGACGGCGGGCCCCATGTCGCGGTGCAGCAGTTTGAACCAGGCCTTGGCGAATTCGTCGGCCAGTTCCTCGGGACGGTCCAACCAGCGGCGGGTGATCCGCTCGAAACCCGGGTCGTACCGCATCGCCAGGTCGGTGGTCAGCATCGACGGGTGGGTGGTGTCCTCGCCGAACGCCTTCGGGACGGTGCCCGCCCCGGCCCCGTCCTTCGGACGCCACTGGTTGGCACCGGCCGGGCTCTTGTAGAGCTCCCACTCGTAACCGTAGAGGGTCTCGAGAAAGGCGTTGTCCCAGGTGGTGGGGGTGGGATTCCAGATCACCTCGAGGCCACTGGTGATCGCGTCGGCGCCCTTGCCCATCCCGTGTGAGCTGGTCCACCCGAGGCCGGCGTCCGCGACGTCTGCTGCCTCGGGCTCGGGACCCACCAGTCCGGCGTCACCGGCGCCGTGGGTCTTGCCGAAGGTGTGGCCGCCGACGATCAGGGCGGCGGTCTCGACATCGTTCATCGCCATGCGCGCGAACGTCTCCCGGATGTCCACCGCAGACGCGAGAATGTCCGGATTGCCGTTCGGCCCTTCCGGATTGACGTAGATGAGACCCATCTGCACCGCGGCAAGCGGATTCTCGAGGTCACGGTTGCCCGAGTACCGCTGGTCGGCGAGCCACTCGAGTTCGGGTCCCCAGTAGACCTCGTCGGGCTCCCACTCGTCCACGCGCCCGAAGGCAAAGCCGGCGGTGGTGAATCCCATCGACTCCAGAGCGACGTTCCCGGCGAACACCAGCAGGTCGGCCCAGGACAACGCCGTGCCGTACTTCTTCTTGATCGGCCACAGCAGGCGGCGCGCCTTGTCCAGGTTGGCGTTGTCCGGCCAGCTGTTGAGCGGGGCGAATCGCTGCATGCCGGCACCGGCGCCGCCGCGGCCGTCCTCCACCCGGTAGGTGCCCGCGGCGTGCCAGGACATGCGGACGAACAGGCCGCCGTAGTGGCCGAAGTCGGCGGGCCACCAGTCCTGGGAATCGGTCATGAGTGCGATCAGATCGGCGCGCAGCGCTCCGACGTCGAGGGTTTCCAGGGCCGAGTCGTAGTCGAAGTCGGCGTCCATCGGATTCGCGACATCCGGATTGTGCTGCAACACCTTGAGATTCAACTGGTTCGGCCACCAGTCCCGGTTGCCGCCGCCCTGGGTGGGCGGCTTGAGCCGACCGTGCGCGACCGGGCATGTGCCCCCGCCGGCGGGCTCGGTGTTCGCCTCGGCGATCGGGGGATGCTCCCGGGCTTCCGGGGGAGGCGGAGCGGAGACGGACGAGGGGTCGTGCGGTGCCATCTGGGTTTCCTTTCGGGCACGATGAGAACTGCGATCGCCGGGGCGGTGATCACAGACCGGGAGCGGAGTGTGTTGTCGGGTTATCGGCCGGGGCCGGGGGTGCAGTCGGGGCAGTAGCCCCAGTAGATGACCTCGGCTTCGTCGATGACGAAACCCCGGTCGTCGGACGGGGTCAGGCACGGGGCTTCGCCGGTTGCGCAGTCGACGTCGCCGATGAATCCGCATGTACGGCATATCACGTGGTGATGGTTGTCCCCGACGCGTGACTCATATCGAGACGCGTGGCCCGATGGTTGGATACGCCGGATCAGCCCGGCTGAGGTCAGCACGCCCAGAACGTCGTACACCGTCTGTTGCGAGACCTCGGGCAGCCGTTCGCGAGCGGCACGGAGTACCTCGTCGGTGTCGGCATGGGGGTGGGCACGTACGGACTGCATCACCACGATGCGTGGACGGGTGACCCGCAAACCGGCCGCCCGGAGATGCCGGGCGCAGTCGTCGTCGGTGAGCATGGCGTTCATCGTGCCCATTTTTCTGGAATCATTCAAGTTTATGGCGGAAGTGAGGTGCCGATCACGCACGCTCGGCGTCGTAAGATCGGGCCATGCCGACTGCGACGCCGACTCGTGCGCGGGTGACCCGGTGAGCCGATTCGACGAGGTCGTCGACGAGCTCTACGGTCTCGCGCCCGACGCGTTCGTGAAGCGCCGGAACGAACTCGCTCGCGAGGCCAAGGCGGACGGTGATCGTGAACTAGCCGGGCGGATCGACAAGCTCCGTCGACCGACGCAAGCGGCTTGGGCCATCAATCAATGGGTGCGCGCGCATCCCGACGACAGTGCGCTCATCGCCGAGTTGGCGTCGGAACTGACCGTGGCACAGCGTCGCTCGGCGGTCGACAAGATGCGCGCGTTGTCCCGACGCCGCCAGGAACTGATCAACTCGTCGGTGACCGCGGTTGCGAGGGCCGCGGCCGACCGTCGGGTGCGGCTGGCAGACAGCGCCATTCGCGAGGTCACGCAGACATTGCGCGCCGCAGTGGCCGACCACGACGTGCTCGAGCAGGTGTTGCGGGGCAACCTCACCGCATCCGCCGAGTACAGCGGCTTCGGACCCGCCGGGGTGTTCGTGGTTCCGGAGCCGTCGCCGGAACCCGATCGGAGCGAGGCCGAGACGCGCGACGCGTCAAGTGCTGCCGACGATTCGGAACCCTCGTCGTCCGATGACACCGACCGCGAATCCGACCGCGAACGTCGGGAGCTCGAAGCCCGGTTGACCGACGCGGAGGCGGGCGAGCGGGCAGCGCGATCTCACCTCGAGGATGCGTCGGACACGGTGGACGGCGTGTCGTCGGAGGTCGACGAGATCGTCGGCCGAGCCCAGGAACTGCGGGCGGAGCTGGCGCGGTGCGAGGAATCGTTGCGCTTTGCGCGGCAACGTCTCTCGACCGCCGAGCAGGGGCGGTCCGAGGCGCGGATCGCTCTCCGTGAGGCGGTCGCGGCCACCAACGAGATCCGCGCGGCGCTCGCCGAGCTCTGAGGTCGCCGCGGTGCCCCCGCGTCGCCGTCGCCGTAGGTCAGCGCGTCAGATGGAAGCGCAGCAACTCGGTGCTGCCGTTGAGCGCGCGACCCCAGTACCTGCCCCGGCCGTCGGCCCGGAGTTCGTCGCGCACGAATCCGACGGTGGTCCCCGAATAGTCCACGACGATGACGGGCGCGCCGTCCTGCACCGAGCGGCCGCGGTAGACCGCACCGGGGAAGGCCCAGCCGACCGCGGTGTTGTTGACGACACGCGAGCCGGTGAAGTTCTTGCCGAACCACACGGTGTCGGCGATGGGTGCGCTGGTGACGTTGCCGCGGTAGTACCCGCTCGGCATCGGTGGGGCGGCCAGTGCTGTCCCGGGGGCGACAAGGGTGAGTACTCCGGCGATCGCAACCGCGGCCGCCGGTGCGGCGCAGTGCCTGTATCGAGAGTCGAGTGTGGTGCTCATCTGTCCAGTGAACGCCCGTGCCATCTCGATGACCTGGCATCGGCCATGCCGATGCGAAATCGAAAGCGACGGTCAGTGGCCGAGGAGGCGGAGCGAGTCGTCGCGTCGGAGCACGAAGAAGTACGGCTTCGGCGAACCCTTCAGGTCCATGGCGCCCAAGACGGCGTCGTCGGAGATCCGGTGGAAGACGTCGTTGATCGGCAACTGGTCATACGACATCGTCGCGGTGTCGGTGCCGCGGTACCGGGTGGTGCGCAACCGGGCGCGTGACCGCCGGGTCTGGCTCAGCAGACGGGTTGCCGCGATCGGAGTCGCGAAGGACATCGAAGTGACCCCCGGTGCCTTCTCGGCGACGCCGAGTCCGCCGAAGGCGATCGCGGGGTTCATCGCCCACAGCGCCGAACCGTCGCGGGTCGGGAAGAGCAGGGGGTGCACGGTCTCGGCATCCACGAACTGTTTTCCCCACCAGCCGCTTGCGGCCAGGAACCCGTCCAGTGGGTGATCGGTCGGGAGCTCGGCACCGCGCCAGGTGCCGATCATGAAGTCGGGTTCGACCGCGGGGGAGGAGTCGAACAGGTCGAGTGCCTCGGCGGTCGTGGTCGGTGTGGTGGGCAGGATCTCGCGCACATGCATGTCGACGATCGTACGTGCAAAGACACAGGATCTGAAGAATGTCGCAACGATGGCCCGGCTGGGCGATCGCGGCGAGACGCCCGACGTCCCGGAATAGCCGTTCCGCTCGCCGGGTTGCCGCAGGCATGACCCACTCCACGTATGACCCCCGTGATCTCCTCGCCGAAGGTGGTCTCGGTGTCCTCGCCACGATCAAGGCATCGGGACTTCCGCAGCTGTCCCCGGTGACCGCTTTCTACGACCGCGACGCCGAGACCATCTATGTCTCGATGACCGAGGGCCGGGCCAAGACCGCGAATCTCAGGCGCGATCCGCGCGCGGCCCTGGAGATCACCGGGCCCGACCGCTACACCTGGGCGACCGCGGAGGGCACCGTCACGCTGATCGGCCCGGGCACCGAACCGGACGGACCCGAGGTCGAGGCGCTCGTGGACTATTACCGCAAGGCCGCAGGCGAACACCCGGACTGGGACGAATACCGCAGCGTGATGGTCGCCGACCGTCGCGTTCTCATGGTCATGTCGGTGGACCGGGTGTACGGCGAACGTCTTCGCTGAGGTGGCGGCGCCGGAGTCGACGAGATTGCGATGACGAATTAGGACACGGGCTGTCCTCGCGATGACGCAGAGTGGTTCCCATGGCGACAGACTTTCAGGTGACGTTCGATTGTGGTGACCCGGCTTCGTTGTCGGGGTTCTGGGCCGAGGTGCTCGGCTACCGGCTCCAGGACCCACCGCCCGGCTTCGACAGCTGGGATGCCGCGCTCGAGGCCTTCGGTGTCCCGCCGGAACGCCGGAACGACGCGTCGGGCGTGATCGATCCCGACGGACGCGGGCCCCGGTTGTTCTTCCAGCGCGTCCCCGAGGGGAAGGCGGCGAAAAACCGGGTACACCTCGATGTTCGTGCGGCGCCCGGTCTGCGCGGCGATGATCGGATGGCCGCCTTGGAAGCCGAGGCAGACCGGCTCGTCGCGTTGGGCGCGACCAGGGTCGAACGGCACGACCCCGCACCACCGCTCGGCGAGGGGCACATCGTTCTGCAGGACCCCGAGGGCAACGAGTTCTGCCTGGACTAGGGTTCTCGACGCGACCGAGCGCGCTATGTCCGCTCTGTCGCCACGGAATCCGGTGTCAGGGAGATGTTTCCGGCCCTGCCCAGCGTCCCGTCGAGGTCTGGTTGTTCGAAGGTGACCTCGGCGGAACGCCCCTCCACCGAGAGCGTGGCAATGGTGTTGCCGAACAGTGGGCCGAGAGTGTTGCGCCAGGCGACCGGTAGGTCGGGCGATCCGCCGCGACGGGCCCACCGACGCACAACGGAGGCGAGCCGAGTGGACCACCCCACCCGGAACACCACCTTGATATAGGGCGGGATCGCGTTGTGCACCGGCGAACACACCAACTGGTGCACGTCCGCACTGGTCGCATCCGAAAACGCGGCACGCGCCGCATAGCTGTGGTGGACATCGCCGGACAGCACGCTGATCGTCGCCGGTCCCGGGTCGCGGCTCGCGACCCGGCGGATCATCTCGCTGAGCCGGACGAAGGAGTCGAAGAACGCCGGCCAGTGCTCGAGGTCGGCCCCCTGCCGGATCTTCTCGGCCAGTCGTCCTCGACGCCCCGACTGCCGGGCGCCGATCTCGTTGAGGGTCTCCGCATCACCGATGACCGGCGGCAGCAACCACGGCAGCGACGAACCGAGCACGAGGTGGTCGAGCCGTTCGAGATCATCCTCGACCTGGTTCTCGACCCACTCGAATTCGACGTCGCTCAACATCTTCCGCGTTCCGCCGGAGAGGATGCGCCCGTTGCGGGAGTCGATCATGATCAGCCGGGTGTTGCCCAGATCCCAGCGGAAACTGAACCGGATGCCCTTCGTCCCGTCGGTCTCGCGATCGGCGCGATCCGCAACGTCGACGAGGTGGGGCCAACAGTCGCCGTCGATGTCGCGGACGCGGTGGTAGTCCTCGGACTCGCGGAGTTCGGCCGGGGAGAGGTTGCCGAGATGCTGATACACCCAGTACGAGGCCAGGCCCGCACGAATCCGGTCCTGCCACCAGGGCTTCTCACTCATCTGTCGACGCCAGGTGTCGGAGGTGTTCCAATCGTCGCGGATGTCGTGATCGTCGAAGATCATGGCCGTCGCCACGGTCGAGAGGATCCACCGGATCTCGGGGTCTCCCCAGGTGTGTCGATACAGGCCTTCGTACTCCTCGAAGTCGACGACCTCGTCCGCCGGTCCGGCGGTCGACGTCCGACTCGATTCGAGCGACTCCTTCACCTGCGGGGTCAGCTCGTCGGCGTACACCTGGTCGCCGAGCAGGATGAGCGTGTCCGGCCATTCTTCGACGGGGAGATGGCGCATGCGGATGGCATAGCAGTCCAGCGCGTCGAGTCCGAGTTTCTCGTCGAGCTTCGGATCCTCGGCCCGGGGGTACCGGCAGGATCCGAACACGAAGCGGTGCCGGTCGGCGGTCTCGGGGCCACGGGTCCGGATGACGCTGGGCGGGAACTCCGTGTCGGGGAGCGGCCACTCGAGGGCACCGTTGACGCGGACCTGGTACTCGGTGGTGGTGTCGGGTACCAGGCCGGTGACCTCGACCAACGCGTAATGGTGACCGGATACCTCGAAGGTCCGGGTGCCGCACCCGAGGACCTCCACCTCGCCCGGTTCGTCGGTCTGCACCCAGACCAGCGCGGAGGTCTCGTCGACGTGCCGGAGGATCGGACCCAGAACCAAAGCCATTCGATCAGAGTAGGCCGTCGCGTCGGCTCGTGCGGCCACGTCGATCGGCGCGATGACTTCGCCCGGGTCGACGAGTCTGTACTCCTGGTGCGTCTGCCTGCAGGGATGCAAGCTGACGCCGGCAGGGCAGGTGTATGGCGAATCGAAGGAGGACCAAATGGTGATCGTCGCCGGCTGTCTTCGGGTCGACCCGGGCGGGCGCGCGGACTACCTCGCAGGATGCGAGGGCGTCGTCGCAGCGGCCCGCCGGGCACCGGGATGTCGAGACTTCGCGATCAGCGCGGACTCGACGGACCCGGGCCGGATCAACATCTTCGAGCGGTGGGACTCGCAGTCGGCTGTCGAGGCCTTCCGGGGTTCCGGGGTCGGCGACGACCAGGCGCGGGCCATCCTCTCGGCGACGGTGGCCGAGTACGACGTCGCGGACATGCGGGTCCTGGCGGGCGCGCCGGACTGACGTCCGGGCCCGTCGCGGTCGCCGTCGTAGGCTGTGCACGCGCCACACGAGGGAGGGGTCATAACCAGGAGCACCGACATCGAGCCGACGCTCGCCGAGGTTCTCGGCGAGCTGCGAGCACTCGACGAGCCGAGAATCCGGACGGTCAACGAGCGGCACGGTGATGATCACGGCGTCAACCTCACCAAGCTGAGGGCGATGGCGAAGCGGCTGCGGACGCAGCCCGAACTCTCGTCGGCGCTCTGGGCGACGGGGGACACCGCGGCGCGGCTGCTCGCGCTGCTGATCTGCCGACCGAAGGCCTTCGGCGCCGCGGAGCTCGACGCGATGGTCCGCGAGGCCGACCGGCCGAAGGTGCACGATTGGTTCGTCAACTACGTCGCCAAGAAGAGCGCGCATGCCGAGGAATTGCGGACGTCCTGGATGAACGACCCCGCCGCCGGTGTCGCGGCGGCGGGTTGGGCTCTGACTTCCGACCGGGTGGTCAAGCGTCCGGACGATCTCGACCTCGCCGCCCTGCTCGACATCATCGAGGCCGAGATGGCGACGGCCCCGCCTCGTGTGCAATGGGCGATGAACACGTGCTTGGCGACCATCGGTATCGAGCGTCCCGAGTGTCGTTCCCGTGCCATCGACATCGGGAAACGGCTGCGGGTGCTGGAGGACTACCCGACCTCGCCGGGTTGTACCTCACCGTATGCGCCGGTGTGGATCGCCGAGATCGTTCGACGCCGAGAGGGCTGACCCGCGCACTCGTCACCCGAAATTGTTCTCGTACTCCGCGTAGGGGACCTGGCCGGTGGGACTCGCCTCGATCGCCGCGGCCACGACAGGTGGAATCGGCGTCCAGTAGGCCGGCATCGCGGCGGCCAGGGATGGTTTCACGACGTAGAGCAGGGCGAAGTTGACGATCCACAGCGGTGGTGCCATCGACATACCGACCGTCGTCGTCACCGAGTCCTTGGTGTTGCGAACCAGTTGCGCTGCCCCCGAGGTCTGTTGCGCGACGAACCCGAACGGCACCTCGACGGTGTATGCCGAGCGATAGAGTGCGACCAGGGTGTCGGTGGCGCCGTTGGCGCGCAACCAGGTGCCGACGTAACCGCCGGGCGCGAGGAGTGAATTGACCTGTCGGGTCGGGGCGCTCGCGTTTGCCGGACTCTGCAGCAGACCTTGTCGGGTCACATAGAGGCCGTAACTGCCGAGAACCGACCCACCGAACATCGGACGTCCCGCGGAGTTGGTGAGAATCTGCAGGCACGCATCGATGATCTGGGCCGCATCGCGCCTGCCTCCGATTCCACTGCCGGTCGTCAATTCACGGAATTGCTCCGCCGACAGCGCATCTCGAGAGGACAAGCCGATGCCGGCGGCGATGCGCTCGGTTCGTTCCGCGCCCAGTGGCTCGTTGATCAGCTCCGTGACTGTCGACTTCGGCGGTGCCAGGCCGGCGAAAGCGGGGGCGCCGGCAAAGGGGATCGCGAAACCGGTTGTGCTCGTGCCCGGTTGGGCATCGGCGCGGGGAAGCAGTGGCGAGATGAGCCCGACGACGGCGATCAGGGCCACCACCGTGTACGGCGGCCACGGCCGGGGCATGAGTCGTCGCCACCGTGGTTCGGGTCCGTTCCCTGCCATACGCATGCCCCTGCCGATCGAGTGACGAACACGCACTCTTCAGTGAAGACCCTGGTCAACGGGGTGTCAAGGGATCTGGGCGGGGTGGCCTGGTGTGCGGTCACCCGTCGTGACCGTCTGATCCGGACGCGCCCGGATGCGATTGTCTGGCAGTCCTGTCCCGGCGCTCGACCGCGCCGGCGATGTCCTCGATCAGGTCTCGAATCATGCTGCCGTACGGTCCTTCTGGTAGTTCGGCCGCGGTGCGGAGTGCCTCGTCGAGATGTCGGCGTGCCGCCTCGAATGACCCCAGCCGTCGATGATCGTCGGCGAGATTGAGATGTAGTGAGGGAAGTAAACCCGCCACGGAGAGATCGGCGTGGTGAGACCGCACCCGCTCATCGGTCAGTGCAAGGGCGGCGTCGAGCGCACGTACATCCCACGCGAGCGAGTCCGCCGGGTCGCTGTACAGGTCAGCGAGATGATGCGCGAGAGTGCATCGATGGAGCGCGTCACCGTCGACGCCGATGGACACACCGACCGCGGGGAAGAGGGTCGAGACCTCGAACCACATCTCGACCGGCGGCCCGTGGATGTCGGCGGGCAGGGTGGTGACCCCCACCGACGCTCCGTCGCTCAACACCAGTGCTGTCGACGTGAAGTCCAGGTGTACTCGCTCGTCGACGCAGCCCTCCAAATACTGCAGCACAACGGATGTGGCGACGCTCGCGCGCGTGGTCACCGGTGGCAGTGCGTCGACCATGGGGTGGTGAGAGGGGAAGGGGTCGTCGAGCAAGCGGCACCACAGATCGTCCCGACCGGTGAGTCGGAACCGTACCGCGCGGGTCCCGGCCTCGATTCCGACAGCGCCACCTCGGGCCAGGTCGGACAGACCATCGCGGAGGGTCCCCGGCACACAGCGTTCCCGACGACCGGGTGTCACTCGGTTCGCCAGTCGGCAGTGACCGCGAGGAGATTCGGTAGCGATCGGTCGACGTGAGGGTCACCGCCCCGTCCTCGAAGCGGAACTCGACGGCGTCGAGGACAGGGTGCTCGGCATCGCGTGCCGTGGCGGTGAGCACCTGGCCGATCGCGGCTGCGAGTACGGGCCCGCGCACGGACGTGAGCAGCGTCGTTGCTTCTGCGGCGATGGCCGTCGTGATGGCCGCGGCCTCGCGCCGGGTCCGGGCGGCGTCCGTCATGACCGTTCGCACATGGTCGTCGATGAGTTCGCGCGCGGCGGTCGGCTCGGCGTCGAGGACCGTGCGGATGTCGGCGAGGGACATCCCGATCTCGCGGAGTCGGCGGAGTGTGATGGCCCGGGTTTCCTGCGCCGTGCTGTACAGCCGGTATCCCGTCGACGCGTCGATGCTGGCCGGGGTGAGCACCGCCGAGTCGGCGTAGAACCGCAACGCGGAGGCGGTCAGCCCGGTGCGTTGCGCAAACGCGCCGATCGGGACGAGCTCGCCGTGCTCGGTGTCGGAAGAAGGCATATCGGAGATCATCCGGCTTCGACCTACCTGAAGGTCAAGTGTCGACTGATGTCCGAACCCCGCTGATGTCCGAACTCCGGTGTCGGGTCAGATGAGACCCAGTGCAAGCATCGCGTCGGCGACCTGGGTGAAGGCCGCGATGTTGGCTCCGGCCGCATAATTGCCGGGCGCCCCGTACTCGTCCGCCGTGTGGAGGCAGTGATCGTGGATCGACGTCATGATCTCCGACAGCCGCTCCTCGGTGTGGCTGAACGTCCACGAATCTCGGGAGGCGTTCTGCTGCATCTCGAGTGCGCTCGTGGCCACCCCGCCCGCATTCGCGGCCTTCCCCGGCGCGAAGCTGACGCCCGCCTCGGAGAAGATGCGCACCGCCTCGGGGGTGCTGGGCATGTTCGCGCCCTCGGCCACGATGCGGCAACCGTTCTTCGCCAGTTCGGCGGCGTCGACCCCGTTCAGCTCGTTCTGTGTCGCGCAGGGGATGGCGATGTCGGTGGGCACGTTCCACAACGAGCCGGATGCGATGTGGCGGGCAGTATCGGAGCGGGCGTCGGCATAGTCCGAGATACGTCCGCGTCGAACGTTTTTGATGTCCTTGAGCAGATCCAGGTCGATCCCGGCCTCGTCGACGACGTAACCCCCGGAGTCCGAGCAGGCGATCACACGGCCACCGAGCTGCTGCACCTTCTCGATGGCGTAGATCGCGACATTGCCCGAGCCGGAGACGACCACGGTCTTGCCGTCGAGGTCGTCACCGGCTGCGGCGAGCATGTCGCGGACGAAGAACACGACGCCGTACCCGGTCGCCTCGGTACGCACCTGCGACCCACCCCACGCCAGCCCTTTGCCGGTGAGGACGCCGGATTCGTAGCGGTTGGTGATGCGCTTGTATTGGCCGAACAGATAACCGATTTCGCGGCCGCCCACGCCGGTGTCGCCGGCGGGTACGTCG
This sequence comes from Gordonia terrae, assembly GCF_001698225.1. Lineage (NCBI taxonomy): Bacteria > Bacillati > Actinomycetota > Actinomycetes > Mycobacteriales > Gordoniaceae > Gordonia > Gordonia terrae. The sequence continues at coordinate 3,043,862 of NZ_CP016594.1, read as the reverse complement.
GTGTACTCGCCGATGTGGCGGTAGAGCTCGGTCATGAAGGACTGGCAGAAGCGCATCACCTCGCCGTCGGAGCGTCCCTTGGGATCGAAGTCGGCGCCACCCTTGCCGCCGCCGATCGGGAGTCCGGTCAGGGCGTTCTTGAAGATCTGTTCGAATCCGAGGAACTTGACCACGCCCAGGTAGACGCTCGGGTGGAAGCGCAACCCGCCCTTGTACGGGCCGAGAGCGGAGTTGAACTCCACCCGGAACCCGCGGTTGATCTGTACCTGACCCTGGTCGTCGACCCACGGCACCCGGAAGATGATCTGGCGCTCGGGCTCGGTCAGTCTCTTGATGATCCCGGCGTCCGCGTAGTGGGGGTGTTTCGCCAAGACCGGACCCAGACTGTCGAAGACCTCCCGGACGGCCTGATGGAATTCGGCCTCCCCGGGGTTTCGCGCAACAACCTGCGCGTACAGATCGCTGATCTTCTCGTCGAGCACGGCCACGATGGCGACCACTTCCTTCTCCGATACGTGTGGGACGGCGACGTACCCGGATGGGCACGTCGCCACCCGCACCCTATCGAGTGACAGGAATTCGACCGCAGACCGGTCCGACAGACGGTGACAACGGGCGTGTCTGCGGTGACCTGATCGGGGTGAGGTGGTCGGGGGCCGCTCGTTCCCGACACGCAGTCAGGTCGCACCGTGGTGCGCCATCACGAAGGCGCGAGAACAGGTCGTCGCACCTCGAGCGACGGATGGCGGGTCACGATCTCACGCCTGGACCTCGGATCGGCACCGGTGGTGAGTGTCAGAATCCACGGCACGGACTCGGTGTCGTCGGACACCCACGGATCCACTTCGAGGTGGCTCAGGATGTCGCGTGACAGACTCTCGAGTCTCGCGACGGTCAACCGTCCGGACGAGTCCGCGAAACCGAAGCACACATCCCGCCCCTCCGGCACTCCGAACACGTCCACGTCGTTCTCACGGTGCCATTGGCGTCGCAGGAACAACGAGTCCGACCCTTCGACAACAATTGAACACCTCGCGGGGTGGGGAAAGGCGTCCCGAGCGCGAATCGACGCTCGATCCACGAATTCCTTCACCCGACCGGGGGAACCGCACACGCGTATCCGACACTCCATCACAACCGCTTTCACGGCCACGCTTCCTTTCGCTGTTTCCGGCCATCTGCGACCGGTGCCATGGACTCTAGCCCAGAAAAAAATAAAAGCCAGTCCGGCGTTTGTCGCGAACCTGTCGGCTACGAAAAATGATGTGCAACAACGAATTAGAGCGGATTAGATCGTAGGAATGTGGGTGGGCTGGACTTCTCTGGTTTCTGGGCTATGGTCACGGAGGTGAGCGGGACCGACCCGTTTGTAGAAGACAACCCATCGAGGAAAAGTGGCAGAAAAGAATTCGAGTTCGAAAAAGCGTCGACAAGAACTCAAGGAACGCCGGGAGCGAAAGCGGGCACGCGACGATGTCTCGTTGATTCGGAAGAGAAAAAGCGCGCGTTGACGATGACTCGTGTCAGCCCGCGCTGTTCAGCGCCCGGGCGATCGTGGGCCAGGCTCGATGCAGATCCTGATTCCAGTAACCCCACGAGTGGAGACCGGCACGGAAGTCGTAGGTGATGTCGACCCCGGCACGGTCCGCGCGACGCTTGAAGCTCTCGGTGCATCGGGCGACGATGCCTTCGAGGACGCCGCCGACGGGTGACGCCAGCCCGGCCAGTCCGAGTGCCGGGTCGGGCAGGCCGTTGCCGACCGCGACGTATACGGGCTTACCCCGCAGCGCGGACACATGATCGGCGGGATTGTGGGCATCCCAGGTGTCGTGATTGAGCGGTCCCCACATGTTCTCCGGGTTCCCACCTCTCGTGCTGACCGATGTGGCGGTCGCCTGCCGGAACTCCGGCGAACCCTGATCGAGACACCCGCTGAAGGCGACGACGCCCCGGTAGAGATCCGGATTGCGCACGGCGATGGACATCGCACCCAGCGCCCCCATCGACAGCCCGCCGATCACGTTCCGCCCGTTGCCTCGGAAGCGTTGGTCGACCAGTGGAGGGAGTTCCTCGGTCAGGAAGGTCTCCCACATGTTCCGGCCCAGGACGGGGTCGAGTCGGCGCCAGTCGGTGTAGTACGAACCCGTACCCCCGATGGGCAGGACCACGTTGACCTTCTTGTCGGCGACGAAGCGCGCGAGGTCGGTCTGGAACGTCCACCCACTCTGCGTGTAGTTGGTGTAGACCCCACCATCGATCCCGTCGAGCAGGTAAACGGTGGGCCGGGGCCCGGTCCGGTCGCGGGGGACGAGCACACTCACCCGAACAGGCCGCTTCATGGCCGCGGAGTACACGGTCATCGTCGTCCGCGTCGCGGTCTCCGGGGACACCGCGAGAATCCGCGCCGTGTCGGCGAGCCTCGGTGGAGTCGCCCCCGCCGGTTGCCCCGTCGACAGGCTCGCGACGACCGCGATCAGAAATGCACAACCGAGCCCTACGGCCCGCTGCCAGCGTGACACTCTTCGTTCCCCCTCGGGCACTGCCCGTCACGAGCCGGCGACCCACCCCCAGGTCGACGTCCGGCGTTCATCGTGTGTCGGTCGATCACCGGCCCGAACACGGACCGCGGACCCATTAGAACAGGTCGGCGGCGCTTGTGTGCCCGGAGCGCGCCGACGGCCGGGTTTTGGTCCATGCGATCCGGGTACCCGAACGATTCCGGGCTGTCGACAGTCGGGATTCACAACGACAGAGGAAGGTAGGTGCTCTGTGAGCACATATGTCACCGCGAATCCGACCACCGGTGTCACCGACCGGGAGTTCTCCGGGCTCGAGGACGCCGAGGTGGCCACGGTTGCCGAACGATCCCTGGCCGCGTATCAGGACTGGCGTTCGACCGAAGTGTCCGAACGTGCCGCGGTGCTCGCGCGGGCTGCTGATCTGTACGAGAAGCGGGCCGGCGAGCTCGCGTCCGTGATCACGACCGAGATGGGAAAGCCCGCCAAGGAGGCGGCCGGGGAGGTGCAGCTCGCCGCCGACATCTATCGCTGGTACGCCGAGCACGGGCCCGATCTCCTCGAAACCGAGGCGCTCGATCCGCAGGGTGCGGAGTCGTCGATCGTGCAGGTCGCTCCGATCGGTCCGCTCGTCGGCGTCATGCCGTGGAACTACCCGTACTATCAGGTCGCGCGATTCGCCGCGCCGAACCTGTTGGCGGGCAACACCGTCATCCTCAAGCACGCGTCGATCTGCGCGGCCTCGTCGGCCCTGATGGCCGAGATCCTGCACGACGCGGGCGTGCCTGGAGACGCGTACATCAACGTGTACGCGAGCAGTGATCAGATCGCAGACCTACTCGCGCACAATGCGATACGCGGTGTGTCGCTCACCGGAAGCGAGAAAGCCGGTGCAGCCGTGGCCAAGGTGGCAGCAGCGAACCTGAAGAAGTCCGTGCTCGAGCTCGGGGGATCCGACCCGTTCATCCTCCTCGATTCCGCCGACATGGAACGCACGACGAAGATCGCGGCCCGGGCGCGATTGTCGAACGCCGGGCAGGCCTGCAACTCACCGAAGCGCTTCATCGTGCTCGATGACCTGTACGACGACTTCGTCGACGGGGTTGTGAAACAGTTCGAGTCGACCGCCGTCGGTGATCCGGCAGACGAGTCCACTCAGATGGGACCGCTGTCGTCGCTCTCGGCACGCGACACCGTCGCCGAGCAGGTCGACACGGCCGTGAATCAGGGTGCGACGTTGCGGACGGGTGGCAAGCCGGTGCAGCGCGACGGCGCGTTCTTCGAACCCACCGTTTTGACGGACATCACCCCGGAGATGGACGCATACTCCGAGGAGATCTTCGGTCCCGTCGCGATGATCTACAAGGTCGCCTCCGCGGAGGACGCCGTGGCGCTCGCCAACGACGTCGAGTTCGGCCTGAGCGGGTCGGTGTGGAGCGACGACATCGACAGCGCCGAGAAGGTCGCCGACCGGCTCGAGGTCGGGATGGCCTACGTCAACGAGCACGGCACCACGTTGCCGGGCCTCCCGTTCGGCGGGGTCAAGCGATCCGGTTACGGTCGTGAACTCGGGCGCTGGGGTATGGGCGAGTTCGTCAACACCAAGCTGCGTCGGACAGCCTCGGCATAGACCGAGCCACGCCGGCGATCATCGGTGGGGACGCCACCAAGCCGTGAGGGCGGGGCGACGCGACACGCGTCGGCCCGCCCTCACGTCTGTCTGCTGGGTCAGCCGCTGGTCTCGCGCGCCCGGGCCACCGCGACGTCCACTCCGTGATGCCACGGCACCCCATGACCGGGAAGGAGGGACTTCGCCTCCGTCGCTGCCAGGGCATCGAGCGACGTTCGGTTGCGACCGAGGTCGGCGGTCGCGGACCCGGCGATCATGCGGGGGCCGGTAGCCGCGGTGTAGGGATCGAGAGTCACCAGGGCATCGCCGGCGATCACCGCATCACGTAGCGGGAAGTGAAGTGACACATGGCCGTACGTGTGGCCCGGGGTGGGTATCACCTGCGCGCCGCCGGGGAGTACCGCGGCGTCGCCGAAGCTCGTCACGTCCATGTGATCGACGCCGCGGACTGTGAACGCGCCCGCCACCGCCATCCGCCCGAGTAGGGACAGAGACCGCGGATGACGAAGGGGCACTCCGAATCTGGTGGCGTTTTGATGTGCATAACGGTAGGGGTGCGATGCCAGCCAGGCATCGTCACGGTGAACGTGGACCGGTATCCGCCATTCGCGCGCCAGACGGCGCGCCGTGCCCACGTGGTCGAAGTGGCCATGGGTGATGATCAGATCGGAGACGGCGTCGGTGTCCCGGCCTAGTTCGCGGATGGCCCGGACGAGGGGTTGATACGACCGGGGGAGTCCGCAGTCGACGAGGACCAGCCGGTCTCGGTCCTCGACGATGTACTGATTCGTGTGCGCGTGTTCCAGCCAGTGAATGCCTGGTACGACGTCGCGATGGAAGGTCATGCTCGGGCGCATACCCGCTGGGGGCAGCCGCAAACCGTGGCACGACCGTGGAAGTTTGGACAAGACCGGGGGTTTCTGTAATCACCCCGGCCTCTGGCTCGACATGCGGGTTACAGCACCGCGTGAGCGTGATTACGACACTATCAGTGTTGCCGCACAGAAAGCCAATCGCGGACATCGGTACCGGTGTCAGTCGACGGAGAAGGCCAACCAGCACAGGTCATTCCGGGCACGCTGGTCGTCGAGTACCAGCTCGCGCAGCCGGTCCGGGAGTTGTTCACGCTGCCAAGCGCATTCGAGCTTGCCCGCATCGGTCCCGTGCTCCGCTCGCACCGCCTTGATCGCGTAGGCCGCGGCGCCCAGATCGTGCGATGCGACGTGGGCCGTCACCGCCGCCTGCCCGGCGGCGTATGCGGCGAAGCGCGGTGCACCACGCAGGTCGCGTGCGGCACCCATGGCATGTCCGCCAGCGGCCCGCGACGCCATCATCGCCAGCTCGCCCCGGGTCCACGCGCGGACGGCGGCAATGGCTTCGCGGGGTCGCGCGTCCTCGGGACGGGCCGACTCGAACAGGGGGAGGACGTGCTCGGCGCATGTCGCTGCCCAGAGCGCAAGGGAGTGATGATCGGCGTCGGTCAGCGTCCCGCCACGACGGATGGTGACCAGGCGAGGATCGAAGATCGTGGGCAGGATCATTCCGACCGCTCCGGTCGGAGCGGGACCGGGCGGGTGCGCCGGGCGACTCGCACCTCGACGTCCTCGGGTGAGAGCAGGGCAGTGTGTTCGGGGACGACCCCGACCCGAACGGGGGCCTGCTCCGTGTCGGTCACGGTGAGTGGCGCACCGCCGGGTTGGAGATGGTCGTTACCCCACTGCATCAACGACATCACCACCGGAAAGAGGTCGCGGCCCTTGTCGGTGAGCTGATACTCGAACCGTTCCCGCTGACCGGCTTCGCGGTAGGGCACCTTGGTGAAGATCCCGGCCTCGGTGAGTTCTCGGAGGCGGCTCGACGCGACCGCGTCGGTGATCCCGACACGGCGACTGAACTGATCGAACCGGGTTGCGCCGTAGAAGGCCTCGCGCAAGATGAGGATCGCGGACCGGGTCCCCACCAGGTCGATCGCCTTGGCGATCGAGCAGCCGCTCGCCTCCCAGCTGTCGCGCTCGGCGAGCGGTCCCTTCAGGTGCATCATGACCCCACTCTACCCTGACTTGACAGAACCATAGTCAGAGCGTAGTCCTGACTATGGCAGACAAAAGTCAGCCGGTATCCGGGCCGGCGCCTGTTCCGGCCCGCGCACTGATGGAGGATCAGTCATGAGATCAGCGGTCATCGTCGACGCCGTTCGTACGCCCATCGGGAAGGGCAAGCCCACCGGCGCCTTGCACGACGTCCACCCTGTCGACCTCCTCGCGCACAGCCTGCGCGCGATCGTGGACCGCTCGGGTGTTGAGCCCGGACGCGTGGACGATGTGATCACCGGAGTCGTCAGCCAAGTGGGGGAGCAGAGCTTCAACCTCGCGCGGCGGGCGCTCCTCGCCGCGGGCTATCCCGAATCGGTGCCGGGGGTGTCTGTCGACCGCCAGTGCGGTAGTGGTCAGCAGGCGATCGCTTTCGCCGCGCAGGGCATCATCGCGGGCACCTACGATGTCGCGGTCGCGGCGGGGGTCGAATCGATGTCCCGGATACCGATGGGCTCGGCCGCGGCCGGCACCGCCGATCTGAACGGGCGGGCGTTCGAGGAGCGTTACCCGGAGGGGCTCGTCGGGCAGGGCATCTCGGCCGAACTGATCGCAGCCCGATGGAACATCTCGCGTCGTGAGATCGACGAATTCTCGCTGCGGTCGCACGATCTGGCCGCCACCGCGACCAAGAACGGACTCTTCGACGACGAGCTCGCTGTTCTTGCTGGCCTGACGTCGGACGAGGGAATCCGTCTCGGAGGCAGTCTCGATGATCTGGCGCGGTTGGAGCCCGCCTATTTCGACGTGACGATCGCACGCCGATTCCCCGAGATCGGCTGGGAGATCACCGCCGCGAGCGCGAGCCAGATCAGCGACGGATCCTCGGCGGTGCTGCTCATGAGCGACGAGAAGGCCGCCGAACTCGGTGTGCGCCCGCGCGCCCGGGTACACACCATCGCAGTCGCCGGCGACGATCCGCTGCTGATGCTCACCGGTATCATCCCGGCGACCCGAAAGGCGCTGTCGCGCAGTGGACTGCGTATCGAGGACATCGACCTGTTCGAGGTGAACGAGGCCTTCGCGCCAGTGGTGCTGGCGTGGTCTCGGGAGTTCGGTGTGGACGTCGACAAGGTCAACGTCAACGGCGGTGCGATCGCGCTCGGTCATCCGCTGGGTGCCAGTGGTGCCCGCCTCGCGACCACCGGACTCAACGCCCTCGAACAACGCGGGGGTCGCTACCTCCTGCAGACCATGTGTGAGGCAGGCGGACTCGCGAATGCGACCATCTACGAACGACTCGGCTGACCCGGAAGGCATGCGACGCGCGAACGGTCCCGGCTTCGAAGGAAGCCGGGACCGTTCGACCTGGTTATCGGAGGTGTTCTATCGCTCGGTCGAGCCTGCCTCGACGAGTTCCTCCTCTTCCGGCACGTCCTCCTTCTTGGCCAGCGCACTGGGCCACCACACCGGTCGGCCGATGTCGTAGACCAGCGCCGGGACCAGGAGCGTCCGGACGATGAGCGCGTCGAGGAGGACGCCGAAGGCGACGATGAACGCGATCTGCGCCAAGAAGATCAGCGGAATGACCGCCAGGGCGGAGAACGTCGCGGCGAGGACCACGCCGGCGGACGTGATGACTCCGCCGGTCACGGTCAGTCCGCGGAGAACGCCTCGGCGCGTGCCTATCTGGAGAGCCTCCTCGCGAACACGGGTCATCAGGAAGATGTTGTAGTCGATGCCCAGGGCCACCAGGAACACGAACGCGAACAGCGGTACGACCGGGTCGGCACCGGGGAACCCGAGGATGTGGTTGAACACGATCGACGAGATTCCCAATGTCGCCGCGAAACTCAAGATGACGGTGGCCATCAGGAGGATCGGCGCGACGATCGCGCGGAGCAGTGCGCACAGGATGAGCAGCACCACGATGCTGACGATCGGGATTATCAGATTTCGGTCGTGGATGGCGGTTGTCTTCGTGTCGAGGTCGACAGCCGTCGGGCCGCCGACGAGTGCATCGGCGCCGTTCACGTTCCCGACTGAGTCGCGAAGGCGTTCGATGGTCTCCTCGGCGGCCAGTGAATCCGCCGGGTCGGTCAGGGTCGCCTGCAGTGCGACCCGTCCATCGACGGTCTTGGGTGCGCCACTGGGATCGGTGACCGGGGCGACCTCGGCGACACCGTCGACGCCGGTCGCCGCGCTCTGGACCTGCTGGAGCGATGCCCCGTTGGCGATGATGACCGCAGGCGATCCGTCTCCGGCGTCGAAGTGGGCGGAGAGAACCTCCTGGCCCTCCTGCGATTCCACCTTCAGGAGGAAGGTGTCGGACTGCGCGACCCCGTCGGCCTTGAACTGGGGGAGGAACAGTGCGAACAAGACGAGCAGCAACGTGGTGGCCACCCAGAAACGGCGGGGGTGTCGCCCGATGCGGTTCGCCAGGGCGCCCCAGAACCGGTGGTTGCTGCTGTCGTCACGCTGCGCGGCCTCGGGTTCGGTGACCGGCCGCTTCGGCCAGAAGGCGCTGCGTCCCAACAGGGTCAGAGCTGCGGGGAGGAAGGTCATCGAGGCCAGGAAGGAGGCCGCGATACCGATCGCCGCAACCGGGCCGAGTCCGCGGTTGGAATTCAGGTCCGACAGCAACAGACACAGCACGCCGGCGATTACCGTACCGGCGGAGGCCGCGACCGGTTCGAGGGTCGCGCGCCACGCCGCCCTCATCGCGTCGTACTTGTCGGCCGTGAGTCGTAATTCTTCTCGGTACCGCGACACCAGTAGAAGCGCGTAGTCCGTTGCCGCGCCGAAGACCAAGATGAAGAGGATGCCCTGGCTCTGGCCGTTCAGCGTCAGCACGTCGTTCGATGCGAGCACGTAGACCAGGAGGCTCGCGAGCCCGAGCGCGAAGACGGCGGAGACGATCACGACGAACGGAAGGATCGGACTGCGATACACCACGATGAGGATGAGGATGACGACCGCGCCGGCAACCAGCAGCAGCAGTCCGTCGATGCCGCCGAACGCGGTGGTGAGGTCACCCGCGGTACCCGCCGGTCCGGTCACGTACACCGACAACCCCTGGGGAGGGCCGTTCGCGAGTTCGGTGCGCAGGGCCTCGACGCTTTCCGAGACCTCGCCCGAGGAGTCGACGGGCACGATCATCTGGATCGCCTGGCCGTCCTGAGAGCGGATCGGTGGCGACGTGCGCTCGGAGATGCCGTCGGTACCGGCCACCTTGCTCACGGCGTCGGACACGTAGGCGAGGTCGGCGTCGGTGATGCCGCTGGTACGTTCGGCGACGACCACGGCGGGGATCTCGGACGAGTCGACGAAGTCGGCTTCGAGGCGGGAGACCTCGGTGGCCTCCGCAGAGGCGGGCAAGAACGAGGTGTTGTCGTTCGCCTGCACGTCGCCGAGTTTTCCGGCGAACGGCCCGCCGACGGAGCCCAGGGCCAGCCATCCGATGACCAACAGGGCTGGCAGAATCCATCGCAAACGACTGACTCGTCGAGCAGGAGTGGGTGGGTTCACGGAGCTTCCGTTCGTTGGTTGCGGCTGACTCGGGACAGCACCATGATGTTCAGCAGGCTGAACAATTGCAAGTCTGTGGAGTGTGACGTAGAGAATCGGCAGGACGCGGTGAACAACAGGAACGACGGGATGGACGGCTGGCCGACGGGTCGGCTGCTGTCAGCGGCGGCGAGAATGGTCGAACACGCGTGGGAGGCGGTGCTGCGGGAGTACGACATCTCCAGCGCCGGACTCGTCGTTCTGCATGTGGTGAGTACGGGGCCTGCCACTCAGCGGGAGATCGCCAGGAAGGCGCGGGTGACGGATCAGACGGCGAGCCGCACCATCGAACGACTCGAACGCATGGGTTATGTACGCCGGCAGGTCGACCCCGACGACGAGCGGCGTAAACATGTGAGCTCGACTCCGGCCGGGACCGAGGTCTATCACGCACTCCTCGAGCGAGAGCGAACCGATCCGGCGCTGATCGCGTCCATCGGTGAATCGGAATCACAACTTCGTCGGTTGCTGCTCGAACTGATTCGAGCGCAACAGGATCGGACCGCAGGATCATCATGACGGGCGAGGCTGGACTCAGCCCGCGTCGCGTGCGGCTTCGAGGCCGGCCACGAGAGCGTCGACCTTCGCCCGGTTCTCCGCCGATGTCATCAGCCCGACGAACGGCGGACGCGAGAAGGTGAGGGTCACCTGGAGGAGTTGTTCCCGTTCGCTGCCGAACAACTTTTTCCGCCGATCGGTCTCCGTGACCTCGGCAGATACGAACGACGCGGCCGGCAGTCGCGTCTTGGAGGTGCCGCCCCGGAGCTTCTCGAACCACTCCCCGTCGAGCACGACCGTTTCATTCGACAGACCATGGATCTCGAGCACGTGATACCCCTTGTCCCTGCGGATGTGTCGTGATCACGATATCCGCCGGGGACGTCGGCGCCGGGGTTTGCGCGAGATCGAAATACCCTTGTCCATCGGGACCCGTGCCTACTACTGTGCCGGGCGTGCATTCATCGACCCGTGGACCGAGATCCCCCTTGATGACGTATGGCTGAGGTGAGGCTCCGACAGGCCGACGGCGCGGACACGGACCGACTGGTGGCCGTGTGGCGCTCTGCGGTCGAGGCAACGCACCACTTTCTGACTCCCGCTGACATCGACGGCCTTGCCAGTCGACTCGCGCGGGATTTCTTCCCCGCGGTGGAATTGGTCGTCGCTGAGGTCGGTGGAGTCATCGTCGGCTTCAGCGGGACAGCCGACAACCGGCTCGAGATGCTGTTCGTCGATTCTGCCGCCCACGGCCGGGGCATCGGCACGGTGCTGCTCGATCATGCGGTGGAACGCGTGGGCATCGACGAGCTCGACGTCAACGAGCAGAATCCGGGTGCCGTGGAATTCTATCGGCGCAGAGGTTTCGACCAGGTGGGGCGTTCGCCGGTCGACTCGGATGGCCGGCCGTTCCCGCTTCTACACCTGCGCCGCCGCGCGGTTCCATAGCGACACTGCGCGCTGTTTCCGATGTGTTCGACCATCTGGTCGAGACTGCGTCCGTCCGCGGGCACATGGGTCGCGAATCGGTCCTCGCTGAGCGCTGCGACGGGCCGGGCCGACGTTTGCCGCCGGGGTCAGGAGTCGTGTCGGCGGTCCTTCTTGGTTTGGCGGCGTGCGCCGGCCGCGATGGTCGACGCCTCGTACTTCTTGCGGCCTGGCGAGTCGCGGGTGTCGTCGGTACGGATTCGTCCCGACGAGGCGACCTTGCCCTTGCTGTCGTTCTTGTTCTTGCGGGGCTTGCCGCCGTCCGTGGATGGTGCCGGGTTCTCGGTCCGTGCGCGTGCCAATCGCTCGGCCTTCAGCTCGAGGGCCGCGTCGCGGGAAACCCGGGCCAATCGCCTACTCACCCGGCTCAGGGCGTCCTCGAACACCTCCGCTTTGGCGGCGTTCCGGACATTCGCTGCCTTGGCGCTCCCGCGCCCGCCTTTGGCCTTGACCTTCTCGGCCCCAGCTCGTCGGTACAAGGTGACGTGTTTGTTCCGAGCGCGCCGGATGCGGGAGTGGAGGTCGATCAAACCGTCCTCGTCGAGCCCGGCCATCTGCGACTTCTTGGTCTCCCGGACGAGGAGATATTCGCTCTCTGACAGAGAATTCAGAGTCTTTTTCATGCCGGTCCTCTTTCACCACATCGTCCGGTTGGTGCACCTGATGGTAGATGTCGGCGTCCGTTTCGAGCTCGGTTTCCGCCTGATTCTCGCGACACGAGGAGCGGTTCAGGTACCCGAGGTTGCCGGTGGCGCCCCCATCGGCCGGTCGTAGGCCTTCTCGACCTCTGGGCGGAGCCGGGCGTCCTCGGTCGCCTTGCGGGCTGCAGTGGTCCACATCTGGGTGACCATCGGCAGATAGTAGGTGGCCGGAGACCCGAGGATGTACGTGGCATTGCCCTCGACGAAGGTCTTGTTGGCCGGATCGTGGAGTCCGATCATGCTGTAGTCGTTGTGCACGGGACGGCCTTCACCCTGTCCGCCAACAGAATTCGACGCGCTGTGGTTTCGACGAGCGGCGTCGGTCATCAGATCGCGGTTGGGTGCGTCGGCCCAGTAGTCGTACTGCCTCGCAACGATCTTGACGGTGTATCGGGTGTTGTCGGGAAAGTTGTTTCCGCCATAGTCTGCTCGGCAGCCGCCTTGATTGGCGCATCCGTTGTATTTGGATTCGAGATCACCGGTGAGTACGAACATCACTGTCGCGGGGTCGATGTCGCTCGTGGGCCCATAGGTGCGCAGCCAATCGTCTTGAACCTGCGCACCCTGACTGTGACCCACTACGATCTTCCGGCCCGGGATCTCGTGCAGCATCTCGTTGAGCTTGTCCCGCCCGCGGTGGGTGTTCGTCGCGCCGGGGAAGTTGTTGTAGGGCACCTTCACGACGCGATTCGGTGATGCGAACAACTCGCCGCGCAGCCAATTCATCGGCAGGGAACGGAACGCAGGGTCGAGCGTCAGGACGGTCGCGCCGCCCGGATCCGGGACTGCACCGGCGACCGGTGACCATTGTCCGATCCCGGCCGCCAGAATGAGCACAAGAATGGTCCGCAGATATCGCTTCGTCATCGATTGCCGCCTCACGGTCTCGACACTGTCTATCACATGGATAAATGGCCGCAGGACGATCAGAAATAGGGACGGCGGTCCGTATGTGAACGAATCTCCGCTACGTGGAGCACCCGTGAACCGTTGACGACGGGCCGTCAGGTGAGCGATGCAATCGCCCTGTCGGCGGCCGTCGGTGCGAGATAGTCGATGACGGGCAGCAGCGTGCGTACAGCTGCCGGCGCCACCGAGGTCGGACGATGGGTGATCGCGCGGACGATCCACCGCCCGGCTTCCTCGACGGTGAGTGCCGGAGTGTTGTCGTAAGCGGCTGTGGGAGCGATCATCTCGGTTCGCACGAGGGGGAAGTAGACGTTCGTGGCCCGAATCTGTGGATGGGGATTCTCTGCGTTGAGGCTACGGCCGAAGATGGCCAGCGCACTCTTCGACGCGGCGTATGCAGAGAACCTGGGAAAGGTGTTCGCCATGATGCCCCACGTGCACACGTTGACGATATGTCCTGACCGACGGTCGACCATGTCCGGCAACAGGCCGAGCGACAGTTGAACGGGGGCGAGGTAGTTGAGACGCATGGTGCGCTGGTAGTCGTGGAGCCGGTCGGTGGAGTCGAGGATCGTCCGACGGATCGAATGGCCTGCGTTGTTGACCAGCACGTCGATCGGTTCACTGCGAAGTTCGTCGATCAACGCCGCGGTCGACATCTCGTCGGAGAGGTCGCAGAGTGTGTGGTCACAACCTGTCTCCTCGGACAGTTCGATCAGTTCCTGTCGGCGTCGTGCGACGGCTATCACGTGCGCGCCGCGGGCGGTGAGCTGCCGCACCGATTCCCGCCCGATCCCTGCCGATGCGCCGGTCACCACCACCGTCAGCCCCTGGACATCGCGCCCGTCACCGGCGATCGCCTCGGAAACCACGCGGGGCAGCAGGGTGCGGCGTTGTAGCGCCATCCCGACGCTCCTGCCGAGAACCGCTTGCAGCTCGGTGCCGATCCTGCTCATCGGATCTCCTTCTCTGTTCACGGTGCCGAGTCGACCATCGCGCACCCATGCCGACGACGTGACAGCGGCGTTGACTCTACGGTAATTTACTCTCAAGTCAACGAGGGTGCGGCAGCTCATCGTCACGTGACGGGAGGAGAAGTGATTGACGCTCGCGGGAACAAAAGGTGTGCCCCGTGCGGTGCGGGAGCAACAGATCATCGATGTCGCGACGGCGGAGTTCGCCGAACGCGGTTACGCAAACGCCTCCCTGGTCGACATAGCGGCGACGGCAGGTATCTCGAAGCCGTTGATCTACACCTACTTCGGGTCGCGCGATGGTCTGCACGCGGCGTGCGTTCAGCGGGCGGGGGAGCAACTCGTCGAGGCGGTGACCGCTGCGCAACAGGTGCAGGGGGCCCACCTGCGCGCTCTGGCGACATTGACAGCGATCGTCGAGGCGCTCGACGGCGGTACCGAGAAATGGCGGGTGCTCTACGATTTCACCCCGCCCAAGCCGAGCGCCGCACATGACCGAACGCGCCACTACCAGCAGGCGCTCAACGCCCTGGGTTCACAAGGGGTGGCCGAGGTCCTGTCGGTGCGGGCTGGTCCGATGTCGTCAGAGACACATTCGCTGTTGCTCGCATGCTGGTTCAGCGTCGTGTCCGCGGTGATCGACTGGTGGACAGAGCATCATGACCTGACCGCCGCCGAGGTCACCCGTCACTGCCGGCAGTTGGTCGAGGCGATCCAGCACCCTCGCTGAAGTACTTCGGTCCCCGACACCTCACCGGCCATCAGCGAACTCGACGTCGTGCTGAATCTGACTCACCGTCAGTCACTCGCCGCCACTCGAGCTGCCGCCCGCTGAGTCGGAACTGCCGTCACCCGACCACCCGCCGTCGAAGCCGAACCAACTCGAGGACGAATCGGAACCCTGGACACTCCGGCGTTGGTGCGCCGGAGTCGGACGGGGACTCTCGGAATCCTCGAAATCTGGCCGGTCGGCAGCGCGCTGCGGATCCGGCCTGAATTCTCGGATCGCCGTGGGAAGCACAAGGGCGGACACGCAGAGTCCGGTGAGTACGACGACGATCAACCAGTCGGGTGCCCCGAGCAGGGCGACGATCATCGTGCTTCCGATCGCGACCAGAACGAGAATCGCACCAAGGGTTATGCGCGGCACCTTGTCCTCCTCACGGTGTAGCGCACCGAGTTGACGGGCGCTTCGATGTCGACAGGGTATGGGGTTTGACGATCGACACGCGCCGGGTCTCCACAGGCATGAGGCGACGTCGGCGGACCGAGGAGGACGATCACCGATCCCGCCGCGTCTTGCGGAGCGCTCGTCGAGTTGACGCGTTCGGGATCATGGAGTCATGGAAACCCAATACGAGGCCTGGCCCGCGCTACCGGTTGATTCGTGGAGCGACACCAGGGACACGGTGCAGTTGTGGACCCAGATCGTCGGTAAGACGCGTCTCGCTCTCGGTCCCGAGATCAATCACTGGTGGGGGGTACCGCTGTATGTCGACGGGCGTGGACTCACCACGTCGCTGATGGCCGTCGGAACTCGCGGGCTCGAGATCCGCTTCGATTTCGTGGACCACGAGTTGGTCTTCCTGGTCACCGACGGATCCACTCGTCGGATGAAGCTCGAACCGCGGACGGTGGCCGACTTCTACGCCGAATACACCGGCCACCTGACCGACCTCGGTTTCGACATCGACATCGTCGGGACCCCCGTCGAACTGCCTGACGCCACCCCGTTCGCAGAGGACACGGTCCACTCGTCCTACGACCCGCAAGCCATTACGAGGTTCTGGTGGTCGCTCGTCAGCGCTCAGCGGGTGTTGTCGACGTTCCGTGGTGAGTTCAGGGGTAAGTCGTCGCCTGTGCATTTCTTCTGGGGTGCTTTCGATCTGGCGGTCACTCGTTTCTCGGGGCGAAGCGCGCCGCAGCATCCCGGCGGGGTTCCGAACTGTCCCGACTGGGTCATGCACGAGGCTTACAGCGACGAGGTGTCGAGCGCGGGATACTGGCCGGGAGGCGCCGAGGAAGGTGCCTTCTACGCCTACGCGTATCCGCATCCCGAGGGATACGACACCCACCCTGCGGTGGAGGCCCCGGCCCACTGGGATGCCGCGCTGGGGGAGTACGTCCTGCCGTATCACCTCGTTCGCCAAGCGCCGGATCCGGACGCCGTGGTGCTGAAATTCCTTCGCCAAACCCACCAGGCGGCGGCCGAGACCGCCGGCTGGGAGTGAGCGCGACCGGTCCCGGAGTTGCTCGGACCTCGGCGTCGTCGACCGAGTCCTGACGGCGCCCGGTTACTCGCCCAACAATGCGTCCAGCGTCTCGAACGCCGCGCGCCATCCGGCGGCGGCGTACTCGTACTGCTCGTCCGTGAGGTTCCCGCCCGTCTGACCGAATCGGACCTCGGTGCCGGCGTCGACGGCGAGAAAGTCGGCGGTGAGGCGTTCACGCGCGTCCCCGGGTTCGTCGGTCATCGTCAGGACGAGCCTGGTCGGTCGATGAACCTCGATGTACTCGCCGCGCCAGTGGAATTCGGGCATGTCGTCGCTGACGATCATCGTTGCCGTCCAGGTGCCTCCGGGGCGGGCGTCGAGCGTGACCGAGTCGACGGGCACCTCGTTCGCTCCGCCTCCGAACCAGGTCGCGAAGAGCTCAGGTGTCGTCCACGCGTCGAAGACGGCGTCGGGTGAAGCGGCGAAAGTGTAGGTGAGGGTAGCCCCGGTGGTGTCGGTCATCGTGAACCTTCCTTCTGGTCGTCGACGTCCGCGGACATCGGTGCCTCGGTGCGGACGACATCGTCCGCACCGAGGCAGACCCTCGGGATGGTCAGAACTCATCGGCACCCGCAGCCGCGGAGGTGCGCAAGCGGTCACACCGGAACCGTTGCAGGCCGTAGCTGTTGGGTCCGCGTCTCAGTGCTGAGCCATGGATGGCTCGGGTGCCTGTGGAACAGTGCCCGAGCCAGTCGTGTTCGCGGGTATCGCTCGACCGCGTAGACGATCGAGCACAGGCTGCACAGCCAGCTTTCCGGGCCCGATCACGACCAGGATCAGGAGCGCCCAGCAGAAGAGCGCCGAGGACTCGCCGTCGTTTTGAACCGGCAGTAGGCCATCGCCCTGGTGCTTCCAGAAATATGCGACTGCCATGCTTCCCACGCTGACGAAGGCGGCAACCCGGGTTCCCACGCCGATCATGATCAGCAAACCGCCGACCACTTGGATCGCGGCGGCCCACCAGGATGGCCAAGCGCCGAACTCCGCAGTCGCGCCACCGTACGGTTCGATCGGCCACCCCCACAGCGTTGTCGTCCCATGACAGAAGAAAAGGAAACCGATGACCATGCGATAGACGCCGATCAACCACGGACCGGCACTCTCAGTTAAGGCAAGCATTGCCTAACTATTGCACGGGCGTGCCGCTTTACGATCTGGGTAGCGACTCACATCACAGGGGTTACGCTCGTGGTCCGGTGGGATGACCGGGCGAATCGTCGATTCACGGGGGAGGTCGCTCCGACGGAGGGGAGTGATGGACAGTCGATTCGCTGACGATCGAACTGGAAGTGGTTGCCGTGAACGACAACAAGCGTGCCCGAGGCCCAGCGCCGACGATGAGTCCCTCGGCGGTACCGATCGGGGAAGCACTCGACCGGGCGGTTGGTCCGCGTCGAGGTGAGGCCGACGAACTGCTCTCGTTGTTGTCGGAGGTCACCGGGAGGGAGCCCGTGGTGTGGGCCGGCCGGATGGTCGGCTTCGGCGAATACGAGTACCGGTACGCCAGCGGACACTGCGGCCGGGCACCCGAACTCGCCTTCGCAACAGGGCCCAAGAATCACACCATCTACCTGGTGAGCGATTTCGCGACCCGGTGGCCAGATCTCGTCGAGACGCTCGGAAAGAATCGTGTAGGAAAGTCGTGCCTGCATCTGACCCGCCTCGACGACGTGGATCGTGCGGTGTTGCGAACGCTTCTCGAGCGATCTCTGGCGGGGACGCGTGCAACCCACGAGGGTTGAGGCGTACACCGACTTGCGGGTGAGCAGATGACACGGACCCGAAATACGTTCGTCGCTACCTTTCGTCGGCTTCGTGCTGACGAACGGGTTCACGATCTGGCTGCTGTGGCGGACCTGGGCAAGGGGCCGCACGGTTTTCGCGGGCGGATGACGTGGTGGTCGAACGTCGGTGCGCCGAAGTCGAACTCGTGTCGAACGAAGCTCGTCGGTGATCAGTGGCCGGGGCGACGGCCTTGTTCGATGGTCATGCGAGGCCAAGGCGGTTGCCGCAGGACCGCGGCTGATCCCAGTGCTGCTGCGACGAGGCCGGTGATCACCCCGATGAGGGCTACCCGGCCGCCGTCGACTGCCGGGGTCCAGGTCGTCGCGCCATCGGTCACCGTATAGGCGCCGATCGCAACCGGTCGACCGCGGAACCCGCTGCGCGACACGGGGATCATCGTGGTGCGCTCATCGATCGATATCGGGTCGCCGAAGAATGTGCCGCGGCCACCCGCGGGCTCGCTGATCGACATCGGTTCTCCTCGCGTTCGGTGAAGGTGATCTGGGCGGGATCAGTATCGGTCGGCCGGGACCCACGGTGGGCGTGATCTGGTCGGCATGGGACACATGGGCACAGAATGGCAGCATCTCGACGCCACCACGGCGGACGTTTCCGGATCGATCGTCGGCTCATGAGAGTTGCCGATACACTCACCGCCAACCGGCGCCTGATCCGCGGCCGCCGAACGACGACGATCGTGGAGGCTGGCGGATGGCGCAAGCCGGTGAGCACAAGGCGTGGGTCAAGGGTCTGGCGATCGTTGTCGGTCTGTTGATTCTGTACGTCGCCGTTCTGGCGGTCTATGCCGCCGGCGATTCCGGCGATGATTCGGACACACGGAAACCCGCGGCGAACGGGGTACTCGTGTACGTCGACGTCGACGCCGTGAACGGTGGCGCCTTCGAAATCGGCGGTCACATCACGGTCTATGCCGGGGACGATCTGCTCGATGCGCGTGGTGACCTCGACGAGGATGTGACGATCGACGTCTCACCGCTGACCTCGTCGACCGAACTCAAGTTCTCTGCGGGTACGCGGCCGGGCACCCTCCCGGTGACGATGTACAGCGATGGTGACATCCGACTGTGGCCATTCGACAGCTACGTGTCGGATTCGGTCACCGTCCAGGCGTACGGCCCGGGTGACGTGGAATTGCCGACGGAGGTCGCTGTCACCGACTCACTGATCGGCTGGCACGTCGGAGCGGCCGACAGCGACTACGCCGGTGGGCAGGCGTTCACGATCACGTCGTCGAGGACGGCCGGATCCCTGACGTTCGATCTCGCGTTGTGCGTGATGCTGGTCGTCTTACCGATCTGCACTCTCTTCGTCTCCATTCAAACCGTGCGGCGTCGCAAGGCATTTCAACCCCCGATGGTCACCTGGTTCGCGGTGATGCTGTTCGCCGTGCTCCCGCTGCGCAACATCTTCCCCGGATCGCCTCCGTTCGGGTCGTGGGTCGACTACTCGGTGGTGCTCTGGGTCCTCGGCGGGCTCGTCGCATCGCTCGCGCTGTATGTCATCGCGTGGTGGAAGCAGGCTCCGTGAGCAGGAACCACCCGAATCTTCGGGCCGATGTCGATCCGGATGCCGGCGGCTCGGGGTAGCCCCGGGCAGGTCCTGCACCGACGGGAGGCTGGCTGCCGCCGGGACCGCCCGAACCCAATCCGGCGGCGGCCTGCTGGGTGACGCTGCCGGCGTAGTCGCCAGTCGGGTCACGGTAGATCGTGTGGACGTGTCCCCAGCCCGACGTCGTGACGACATCGGCGCCGGCCGAACCTTGCTGCGCGGCGAACTCGATGGCTACATCGGGGCCGGAGATCTGGAAGTAGATTCCGTCACCCTGGGTCATGTCGTAGGTGGTGGCTCCGGACCAGTTGACGTAGGTCTCGTCGAGAGATGCCGCGATCTGTTGAACCTCGGTGCACTGACCGAGGGAGTCCTCGGTCGAACTGCTTCTTGTGAAGGTACTCGTCGCCGCCCATGATTCCGGTGACTGTGGCGTACCCCTCGTCGCTCAGCAGTGCATCGAGAACTCTCAGTGCGGCGGTCCGCTGTTCATCGCTCAGATCGGCGAGATTCACGCCCGCGCGGTCGACGAGGGTGACCGGAAAGTTCGACCATGACGTCGTCTTGGTTTCGTCGTCGTAGTCGTAGGTGACCTGCTCACGCTGTTCGTCGGTCAGGGTGGTCAGGAACGCCTGAGCCGCTTGAACGGACGACGTGATCGTCGCAGCGGTCGCGGCCGCGTCCTGGGTGGTGGCCGCAGACGACGCAGAGGTCGATGTCGCGGTCGACGGCTGTCACATTCCCGATGCCGTCGGTGTCTTGGGGGTGAGAGCACTTCGAACATCGACGAAAGGCAGGATCATGAACACCACCGGCATCACACGGATCGACGACGAGCGGGTCGACGCGCAACGGCCACGCGTGGTCGTCCTCGGCGCGGGCTACGCCGGCGCGATGGCGGCCAACAGGCTTCGGCGCAGCCCCTCCGTCGACGTCACGATCGTGAACCCGCAGCCGTTCTTCGTGCAGCGCATCCGGCTTCACCAGTTCGCATCGGGGACCGGCGATCCCCAGGTCGGACTCGACGGCATGCTCGCCGACGACATTCGCGTTGTCGTCGACACCGCCACGCTCATCGACACCGGCGGGCGTCGGGTTCATCTGGCGTCGGGCGCACACCTCGACTACGACTACCTGATCTACGCGATCGGGAGCCGGCACCGCACCCCGGACATCGCAGGTGCAGCGGAACATGCTCTGTTCATCGCCGATTGGGCGAGTGCACAACGCATCCGGGAACGCGTCGGGAGTCTGGGGGCGCAGAGACGGTCACTGTCATCGGTGGGGGGGCTCACCGGGATCGAAGTCGCGGCAGAACTCGCCGAGAGCGGACACGACGTCCGGCTGGTCGGCGGCGGAGGGATCGCGACCTCGGTGGGCGGCCGGGCCCGGCGCGCCACGGAGAAGCAGCTGCACCGACTCGGTGTCGATGTCGTGGATCAGGGACGCGTGGTCGAGATAGGGGAGCGGACCGTCACCGTCGCTCTCGACGGCGAACACACCGTACTTCCCAGCACGGCAACGATTCTCGCCACCGGCTTCGAGGCTCCGGAACTCGCAGCCGCCAGCGGCCTGGCGACCGACGAGATCGGCCGTCTCCGCGCCGACGTACCGCTGGGCAGCATCGACGACGATCGGGTGGTCGGCGCCGGTGATGCGGTTGCGGTCGAGGGGATCTCGTTGCGGATGAGCTGCCAGGCCGCCGAGCCGCTGGGCGCTCAGGCCGCTGACGCGGTGCTTGCGAGGATCGACGGTGAGCAGCCGACCGTCGTCGATCAGGGCTTCGTCGCGCAGTGTGCCAGCATCGGCCGACACGCGGCCACTCTGCAGTTCACGCGCCGTGACGATGCGCCGACGCGTGCCGTGGTGACAGGTCGCCTCGCGGCCTTGACCAAGGAGTTGGTCTGCCGTCAGACCGTGGCGAACATCCGGCGTGAGGCCGCGCGACCCGGTAGGTTCAGCTGGTTCAGCGGCGCGAAGGCAACGGCCGTCGAGCCTGAACCGGCAGGGCGATGACCAGCGAACGGACGGAGAAGGGGGTGTCCATGGCACACGGCGAATCCGACCGTCGCGCAGCTCGGTTCGCCGACCTCCGGCCGCTGCTGTTCACCGTCGCGTACGAGATCGTCGGGTCCGCGGCCGACGCGGACGACGTCCTGCAGGAGAGCTACCTGAGGTGGGCGGAGGTCGATGACGCCAATGTGGTCGATCCGAAGGCCTACCTCGCGAAGATCGTCACACGCCAGGCGCTCAATGCGCTGCGGTCTCGCTCGCGGCGTCGTGAGGAGTACGTCGGCCCGTGGCTTCCGGAGCCGATCCTGCTCGACGATCGTGACCTCGCCGACGACGTCGTACTCGCCGAGTCGGTGTCCACGGCGATGCTGGTGGTGCTGGAGTCGCTGAGTCCCGACGAGCGTGCGGTGTTCGTGTGGCGCGAGGTCTTCGGCTTCTCCTACACCGAGATCGGGTCGATGGTCTCGAAACCTCCGGCCACGGTGCGCCAGATCGCGCACCGCGCCCGGTCGCATGTCGAGTCACGGCGGCCCCGTTTCGACCCGGTCGACGCGCAACGGGCCAGAGCGGTTGTCGAGGAGTTCCTCGACGCCGCGCAGTCGGGGCAGATCGAGTCGCTCATCGCGCTGCTCTCACCCGACGTCGTGTTCATCGCCGACAGCGACGGAAAGGCCACGGCGGTGAAGCGGCCCATTCAGGGCTCGTTGCCGGTGGCACGCCTGCTCGCCGGCTTCGCACGGTTGGGGACGACGATCGACGACTATCGTGCCGAGGTGGCCCTGCTCAATCACGAACCGGGCATGATCGTGTACTTCGACGGAAAGCTGCAGGGCGTCTTCACGTTCCACATTGTCGACGGCGTGATCGAACAGATCTACGCAATGCGCAATCCGGACAAGCTCGCTGCGGTCGAGGAGCCGCGAACCATCGCACGGTGAGGTCTGGCCGGGTCATGTCCATTCCCACCTGCACGGTTCGACAAAGCTGGACCACGGCGGGCTCGACTGCTGTATCCACCGATGGTGTGCTGTCGCGGGATCAGGTCCATGGGTGCCAGGCCGGGATCCTTCTGCGACGATGGGTCGATGATGCGAAACGCGTTCGGCCACGGTATTCCGGATCAACCGGGATGGGTGGGAATGCCACGAGCTGATGAGCGGACCTGGGAGTGCCTCTCCGAGGGGTCGAACGTTCGGTGACTCACACCCCGCTGCGGTCGGCGCTGAGAGTTCGAGTTGGGTTGCGGCGTGGCATGCCCACCACCGACTTGCGGACGAACCTGCCCCCGGAGGCGGTGTGGGCCACGATCACCGATGTGCAGGCCTGGCCGTCATGGGGGCCCACGGTCGTCGGCGCACGTGTGGATGGTGACGTCGAGTTGGCGTCGGGGACACGCGGCACGATCACGACCATCGCGGGGGTGCCCCTGCCCTTTGAGATCACCGAGTTCGTCGATGGACGGTCGTGGGCCTGGAAGGTGGCCGGCGTGAACGCGACACGACACGAGGTGATCCCGGTGGCGGGTGGCTGCGTTCTCAGCTTCGGCGCGCCGGCCTGGGCGGTGGCCTATCTGCCGGTACTGGCAATCGCATTGCCACGGATCGAACGGATCGCTTCAGGACTGGGGGACTGACGTTTCCGGTCGGTGATCACTGCTCTTCCCGGCACTGTTGGTCGCCGCACTCTGACCACGCGCAGACGAGGCGGGTTCGTCGACCCGATAGTGTTAGTATCATAAGCACCATCAGTAACTTGAGTAACTCGAGCACCATGATCCGGAGCTATCGAATGCCTTTGTCGTACGGCCGCAGCCCTCGCCGACGCCTCAGCATCCGAACCGTGGTGGCCGCGGTGGCCACCGCCGTCGCCCTCGTCGGCGGACTCGCCCAGGCCGGCGGGGCTCATGCAGCGGACGGGTACCCGTACGTGAATCTCGGTGACAGCTACAGCGCGGGCGCAGCAGTGTTCCCTCAGGCGACGCGGGCGGCAACCTTCTGCTCGAACTCGCTGGTCAACTACTCCAGCCTGGTCGCCAAGCGACGCGGGACCCCGGTCGCCGATGTCAGTTGCTCGGGTGCGACGACCGAGCACCTGACCCAATCGCAATACCGATGGCAGGGACCGCAGATCAACGCGCTGGGACCGGCCACCCGTTTGGTCACTCTGACGATCGGCGCGAACAACAACGGTCTGTTCAACGACTCGACCTCGGCCTGCCAGCAGGCCTGGATGTCCGCGCCGCTGTCGGCCGCCCCGTGCCGCGATGAGTTCGGTACCTCGTTGGTGGACAAGATCAATTCCTCGACCTACCCCGCCCTGGTGAACGCTTTGCGTGACATCGACCGCGCCGCGCCGCGCGCCCGCGTCATGCTCGTCGGGTATCCGCAGATCTTCCCGGCCGCCGGTAGTGTGCTCTGCTCGGCGTCGCTGCTCACGGCACCCGGAGACACCGCATATCTGCACCGGGCTTTTGCGGCTCTCAACGACGCCATGCGCCGAGCCGCCGCGACCACTCACGCGACCTTTGTCGACATGACCAAGGTCTCCGCCGGTCACGATGCCTGCGCGGGCGATCGGCGATGGGTGGAGCCGACGTTGGGAGCCGTCAGCTTCCCGGCGATGCACGCCAACGTTCGTGGCCAGCAGGCGATGGCCGATCAGGTCGTGGCCGCGCTGCGCTGAGGACCTCCGCTGCGAGTCAAGGTGATCATCGCTGCCTTCAATACCGGTGGCCTCACCGACCCTTGTATCCACGCTCCCCGGATAAAGCGGTTGCAACGCCCCGTGAGTCGTTGCGAGGCTTGCCGTGTGGAAACTGTTGCGTCGAAAGAGAAGAACCAGCCGGCGCCACCGCATGTGATCTTCGACGATCTCGTGAGCCCGAACAGGCAGCCGTCACGGCCGTGGCTCCACCTGCTTGACGACGAGGTTGCGCCCACTGTCCTCGAGTCGGCGCGGCCCACGCGGGTGGTGTGGTCGTCGTTGTGGACGAAACGGCCGGACGCTCAGGTGGTCTTCGATCTGAGCGGCGGGCGCAGTGGTACCGATCTGCGGTGGACGCTGCTCACCGACCAGCCCGCACCGGATGATCTACGGATGCACACCAGAGATGCGATCCAGAAGGGGTAGACCGCCGATAGGCTCGCGGTCTTGCCTGCATGGTGGGAGTCTCAGTACTTCACCAGCGAAGAGCAGGCGGCTCTCACGCTGGCAGAGCAAGTCACCCGAATTGGTGACGAGCACACTGCCGCCCCGCCGGCAATAGACGTCGAGCAAGCGTTGTCGCCACAGCAGGTGGCTGCCGTCACATGGCTTGCCGTGGCGATCAACGGGTGGAACCGGATCGCCATCGCGAGCCACTATCCCGTGGCGCCCTAAGGGCATGGGAACCGTCCAACGGTCCAGCTCCTCGCGGGATGGTTTCTGAACGCGGGCCGGTGCGCGTCTGACGTACTGGCTGCGGGCGACGCGATTGTGTTTACAGTTGCAATCGAGGCGGGGCGGCGATGAGGTCCCGTCGTAGCTTGGGCCGGCTCAGACGGACGTCGAGCTGACAGAACCGTCGCCGCGCCACTGACGATTCAGCCATCGCGACCGGCTCAACCGCCACGTGGCCGCGCCGACGATCGGAACGACCCACACGACGCCAAGCCATGTCACGCTGCGTCGCAGGCCGAGATGACGACTGATGACGTCGACTGTTGCAAACATCGCCAGAGTGCTCCAGACGGAAAACAGGACGAGCATCGCGAAGGCGAAGTAGAACGGCCGGTTGAAGTCCGCGCTGCACGCAGCATCGCGCGCACATTCGGACAGTCCGGCCTCAGCTAGCAGCACAGCCCACATTCTATCCGTCGCCATCGACTGGACGGGAAGTATTGACCGTCCAGGCCGTCGCCAACAGGACGTGGTGGGGTGGCCTCGTACCGCTGGCGGGCTCCGTCTAACGGTAGTTGACATGAGGTGACTATTTGGCACCTCGATGAAGTTGGGGGAGAACGGTTCTCGGCGCTGTCTGACGTAAGGCTCGTTGGTCGCGACCTAAGGATTCGACTGTCGGACCTTCATGAGGTCGGGGTTCGATCAGTCGGAGTAGCGGGGCACGACGGCGAACACCTCGATGTCGCGCGGTACCCCCTTGGCGCGGAATCGCCGGCGACGAGTGGCATACCGATCGGCGCCGGCGGCCTCGACGGTCGCTCCGCTGGCCAACAGCTCGCCGGCTCCCGCGGCTGCCGCGACCCGAGCGGCGACGTTCACATCGACACCGAGGAAATCGTCACCGACCGCCCGCGGTTCGCCGGTGTGGAGACCGGCTCGCAGCTGTGGCCGGTAGCCCCCGACCGTCAGGGCACTCACGGCGACGATCACCTCGTGACCTGCCTCGATCGCCTCGACACCGTCGACGAACACGGCCATCGTCCCGTCGCCGAGATGTTTGACGATGCGTCCGCCGCGGCTGCGCACGATGTTCTCGGTGACGTCGTTGACGTCGCGCAGGAGTCGGAGGACCTGGTCGTCTCCGGCATGCAGGGCCCACGTCGAGAATCCGACGAGATCGGTGAACAAGATGGTGGCGGGGACTGGGGTGCGATCGGATCGACGACGTCGTGTGGTCACCAACGCCTGCCACACCTGGACCGATGCGAGGCCGAGCTCTCGTATGGCACTGGGTTTCTCGGGCCGGGACTCGCTGATGAGGCGTGCCACGCGGTCGGATGCACGCGGCCCGGTGATCGGGTTCTCGTTGTGCGGGATCAGATCTCGTGCGGCGCGAGCCGCCTTGACGACCCCGACGCTGGAGTCGGTGCGGGCCAGCAGGTCGGCCATCCGGCGCCCGGGTCCGGGACGGTCGGGATCGTCGCGTCGGACGGGAAGCCGCTCGCCCCGACGACGGGTCGACCCACCGGTCCTATCGTTCGCTGCGGAGGGTTCGTCCGGGCCGTCCGCGGCGGATGTCGCATCGTCGTCAGTCGGACCGGGATCATCCGGGAGACCGTCGCGGTCGCGGTCACGTGTCGAGTCGTCGGCTCCGGTCACGCCTTGAGTCTAGTGGCCCCGCTCATCGCGAGACTGACACCGCCGCGTCCTCGGTGACACCGTGCCCGCACCGCGGGCGTCATCCGGCCCGTCTTCGACCACAGCGACCTGTACCTGCGTCTCGCCGTCATCCGACAGTGGGGGGCGGCTGGCCTGATGCATTTGATGCGAGATGCGAGGCTTTACTTGACATAATGTATCTTATCGGCGAATTTCCTTGCTTAGCAACACATTTCGTCACCAGTGACGAAAGTGTACGGAAATCACGGGAACGAACGCATCGACGTCGTGCAATCGGTGCCAGGACCTCGATGCGGGGTTGTTGACCGAATGTCGTCGACCTGAGCGGGATCATCCGTGGGATGCACGATAGTGCTGAGGCCCGCATGCGCAGCTTGCCGCTGCGTGGACAACGCGTAGACGCGTTCCGAACTGATCTGCCCGTGACGTGGCTACTGACCACCACCCACGTGGTGTGAACGCGGCAGCTGAGGAAGTACGCGCCGGACGCCTCGACGCCCCGTGGTTCATCGACGCGATCCTGCTACCAGCGTTCACACAGACACAAGACTGAGCCGCAACACTCTTGCCGTCGCGATCAAACGGCTCCCGGCGCGACACGCGCCCCGGCTGCAAAGGCCCGTCAATCGCACTCGCCACGCCGGAGATCTGGTACCGGAGAGCACTCTTGGTTGTTCCGCTTTCAGTTACGGGCGCAACAGATTGGCGTGTACCGCGCGATCACTCTCGAAGTCGGGAGGCAGGCCCATGGTTTCGTCGCCTCGGGAGGCTTCGGTCCATCCATGGGGATATAGAGCTACTCCCCCTCCGCTCAGCGCCCGCCGGCCCACCTGAACTACTATCTAGAATAGTTTCAAGCTGCCTGTTGGAGGCGTGGTGATCGCAAACGTTGTGGCCCAAGGGGCACTCTTGGGGCTGTTCGGTGCGGTCGTAGCGTGTGGTGTCGCCGCTGCCCGTCAGCCGGATCGAGGTGGGGAGGCTTGGCGGGCGCTCGTTTCGTGTGCGGTGGCCGTGAGTGCGGCCGTCGGCGTGGTGGTAATTGCTCCCCAGGGCGATGTCGCGTCGGCGATCGTGTTCGCGCTGCTCTGTGTTGGGGCGCTCATGCTGTTTTCTGCTCATCTGCACGGCGCGTCGTTGGCGGTGATGGTTGACCCGCTTGTGTGGATGGCCTCGGCGATCTGGGTGTTCATCGTGTTCGCCGCCACGGGCGCGCCGATCGAGATGGGTGTGGTGCCTGCTGATCCGATCGCCGAGCTGGCGTTGAGGGCGGAGCTGAATCGACCCCCGAGGTGGGTCCGTACAGGCAGTGTGATCGCGATCTTCGGTCTGGTGGCCGCGATAGTCTTCCGCGTGGCCCGGCCGGCCTCCCGCGGTGATGGCTTCGGGGCCCTCGTTCCCGGCGCCCACGCCCGATGCCCACAAAATACGAACGTGGTTAGTAGAAGTGGGGTGTGATGCGGGTGTGCAGAGGAGGTGGTGGGGCATGACTGACGGTGTCGAGGTGCGGCGGCCGGATCGGTTCGGCCCGCGCGGTCCTGCCCGTACGATCTCCCGTGCGGTGGGCCTTGCTGTGGTGATGTTTGAGGCGGTTGCCGCGTTCTGGCTGGTAATGCTGCTCCGAACGTCGGATCTCGTGCTATCCGACTCTGCAGGAGTCGGGCGCGGTGATCAGTTTGAGCTGCGGGTGCTGACCGCGGTGGATGTGCACGACTGGGTGTCGGCTCTGAGTGCTGCGGCCTTCGCTGCGGGTGTGGCCGGTGCGCTGGCGGCGCATCTACTCCCAGCGGTCAAGGGCCGCGCGACCGGTTGAGTAGTCGGGCCGGGCCCCGCCGGGGGCACCGGGATTTCGACTCTCGGAGGGTTTCTGTGGCTTAGGCTTTGGTGCCGCCGCCGCGGGTGTGGCGAGGTTTGCGGGTGAGGTATTCGCTGAGCACTTCACGCTCGGCGGGTGTCACGGTTTGAGCGAAGTGCATCAGTACTGCCGCGGAGTCCCCGCTGGCGTCGAGGACCTGACGCAAGGTGCGTGAGGTGGCCTCTTCGCGGGTCTGCATGGGGAAGTACCGGTAGGCGCGGCTGACCTTTTCTCGACCCACGAACCCTTTTTTGTGCAGGTTGGTGACGACGGTGAGCACTGTGGTGTAGGCCGGTTCGCGGTCGTGGAGTTCCTCGACTAGGTCGTGCACCGACATCGCTGCGCCGGCCGACCACAGCACGTCCATCACTGCGCGTTCCAGCGAACCCAGCCCAGTCATTTTCACCCACCATCTCTAGATGCGGGTCAATCTTACGACGGACTACCTCAGTTAGTAGCTCGGTCCCGTTGAGGCGCATCGGCAGGGCCGCGAGGCCGACAGTGTTCGAAGGCCACGGATAATTCGGTGCCATGGGTGCTGCGGTGGATGTGACGTCGTGTTGTGGTCGGCAACGTGATGGTGAAGGTGGCTCCGTGTCCGGTTCCCAGGCTTTCGGCGAGCAAGGTGCCCCCATGGTCTTCGACGATGGAGCGGGCGATGGTGAGGCCGATGCCGCTGCCGCCGGCGTCTCGGGTCCGTGAGGAGTCGGTGCGGTAGAAGCGGTCAAAGATGTGTGGAAGGTGTTGAGCGGGAATGCCGTCACCGCAGTCGACGACGCTGATGCGCACCGCGTGTGCCGGGGCGGTGTCGGCTTTCACTACGACCCGCTGGCCTGGGGAGCTGTGTCGCAGCGCGTTAGTGAGCAGATTGAGCAGTACTTGGCTCATCCGTTCGGCATCGACGTCGATGTGTACGCGCGAGGCGGTGGTGACGATGCCCAGCGTGACTTCGGCGTCAGTGAATAGCTCGGCGGCTTCTTCGTAGGTCGCGATGAGCAGTTCGTTGACAGTGATCGTCGCCGGGTGGAGGGGCATTTGATGCTCGTCGGCGCTGGATACGGTCGCGATGTCCTCGGCGAGACGTTGCAGCCGGGTGGTGGCGGTGCGCACGACGTCGAAGGTGTGGGAGTCGGGAGCCCGGATTCCGTCTTCGACGGCGTCGGTGATCGCGCCGATGGTGGTCAACGGGGTACGCAGTTCGTGGGCAAGGTCTGAGAGCATCCGCTTACGGATGTCGTCTTGTGAATCCAACCGTTGGGCAAGTTGGTTGATAGCGTGGCTGAGCTGGGTGAACTCGGTGCCGAGCTGGCGATCAGGCACGCGTGTGCGGTAGTTGCCGGCGCCAATAGCCACGGCTGAGCGGGCGACGCTGGCGACTGACTGTTGCACGCGCCGAGCTAGAAACCAGCTGACGGCCGTCGCCAGGATCGTTGAGGTGATCAATGCGGCAGACATTGAGACGACGATCGAGGAAGTGAACGCGGCTTCGACATGTTCGGCCTGAACTGACCCTGGTTCGAGGCGAGCTTGGCCAAGATGGTCGTGGAAGGTGTGTGGAGCGACGAACAGTGCCACGATCGCGATGCTGATGCCGCCGCCGCCGATGACGATAGCCTGAGCCAGCATGAGCCGAGAGCCAAAGCTGCCCGGGATACGCAACCGTCGACGCTCATCGTTCATCGCTGGCTCCTCGAGGTTGGCCGTCACCCATCCGGTAGCCCACTCCGCGAACGGTGCGGATGAATCGGCCGGCCGCGGCGCTGTCGCCGAGTTTGCGGCGCAGACTGGCGACATGGACTTCGACGACGTGGGTATCGCCAACCCAGTTCGGTCCCCAGATTTCGGTGAGCAGTTGCTCTCGACTGAACACAACACTGGGCCGCCGCGTGA
The DNA here is from genome assembly GCF_001698225.1 of Gordonia terrae. Lineage (NCBI taxonomy): Bacteria > Bacillati > Actinomycetota > Actinomycetes > Mycobacteriales > Gordoniaceae > Gordonia > Gordonia terrae. The sequence goes on along the minus strand of NZ_CP016594.1, from coordinate 3,013,607 downwards.
GCGCTTCAAGAACGTCGAACTCAGTCCGAGTCAGCTCTACGAGTGTGCTCTGCACCTGGACTTCACGACTCCGAGGGTCGAGCGTGAGCTCCCCTATCGTCCGCGGGTGAGCCTCGCCGGTCGGGGTCTCCCGCGGTCGGCGCAGCATGGCGTCGATGCGAGCCATCAGCTCACGAGGGCGAAATGGTTTCGTGAGGTAGTCATCAGCCCCCACCGACAGGCCGATGACAGTGTCGACTTCGTCCGCGCGAGCTGTGACCATCACGATGTAAGCGTTGGTGAAGGTGCGTAACTGTCGACAGACCTCGACGCCATCGATTGACGGCAAGCCCAGGTCGAGGATGACTACCGCCGGACTCGCCATGCGTGCGGCGGCGAGTCCCTCCTGGCCGTCGGGCGCAACGGTGACCGTGAACCCGCTGCGCTGAAGGTAGTCAGCAACGACTTCGGCAATGTCGGGCTCGTCTTCGATTACCAGAGCGTGCAGACCGTGCGGTGGTCGGACCGCCGGCCCGTGGAGGTCGTCGACGACGTTGCGATCTTGGGGCACGCCCCTATGGTGGCGGTGGTCTACACGATCATCCAACCTCGTGGGCATTCTTGAGCAGATCTTGATCTGAACTGCTGATCAGCCTTGAGGTTCGGTGGGCAAGGTGGCGGTGTCGCCGGGTGGAACGTTATGACACAGTTCCCTCTCGCACTGCCAATCTGATTTCTGCCCGGCGGCGTCCTGTTCAACAACGCAGAGGATGCCCGTGTGACTGTCTCCTACAGCCTCACCACCAGTGATCCATTCGCCACTACTTTCCCCGCCGAAGCCGCGTCGCCCCGTGCTGGGCTCAGCCGTCAGTTGGTGGGCGGCACCCCGGTGTTGCGCATCGAGGAACCCTTCGCCGAGTACGGGCGCGGCTTCTGGGCTAAGCTGGAGGGCTTCAACCCCGGTGGTATGAAAGACCGGCCTGCGCTGCACATGGTGGAACGCGCCCGCGCCCGTGAAGAGCTGGCCCCAGGGGCGCGGATCATCGAATCGACCAGTGGAACACTGGGATTAGGCCTGGCACTAGCGGGCATAGTGTTCGGGCATCCGGTGACCTTGGTGACCGATCCGGGACTGGAACCGATCTTGCGGCAGATGCTCGCCGCCTACGGCGCCCGGGTCGATGTCGTCAGCGATCCGCATCCGGTCGGGGGTTGGCAACAAGCCCGCCGTGACCGCGTGCGCACCTTGCTCGAGCGTGACGAGGCCGCGTGGTGTCCCGACCAGTATTCCAACCCCGACAACGTGACCGGTTACAGCTCGTTGGGTGTGGAGTTGATCGCGCAGCTGCGACACATCGATGTGCTGGTGTGCTCGGTGGGCACCGGTGGGCACTCAGCCGGTGTGGCTCATACTCTGCGGCAGTTCAACCCTGAGCTGGAGGTTGTGGGCGTAGACACCATCGGCTCGACGATCTTCGGCCAACCGGCACAGTCACGGATCATGCGGGGACTTGGCTCGAGCATCTACCCCCGCAACGTCGCCTATGACCAGTTCAGCGAGGTGCACTGGGTGGCGCCGGCCGAAGCAGTCTGGGCATGTCGCACCCTGGCCGCCACGCATTACGCCACCGGCGGCTGGAGCGTGGGCGCGGTGGCCCTGGTCTCGGGCTGGCTGGCGCGCACTCGTTCGGCCGATACGCGCATCGCGGCGGTGTTCCCCGATGGCCCCGCCCGCTACTACGGAACCATTTACAACGACGAGTACTGCCGCGCTCACGACCTGATCGGCGCCCCGGCGCCCACTGAACCCCGCACCATCGACGATCCGCTCACCCAGGTCGCGAGCACCTGGACGCGGTGCCCTACCATCATCGACCCCACTGGCGTGCCGCACGCCGAGCCCACAACCTGACCTATGCGACGCCTCTACCGCAGTTTCCGCAGCTTCGATCGCCCCAGCCAAGTGCTGATGGTCAACCAGTTCACCATCAATCTCGGCTTCTACATGCTCATGCCCTACCTCGCGGCCTACCTCGCCGGCCCGCTGGCCTTGGCGGCATGGGCAGTGGGCCTGGTCCTGGGGATACGCAACTTCTCCCAACAGGGCATGTTCCTGATCGGGGGAACACTCGCTGACCGCTGGGGTTACAAACCGCTCATCATCGCCGGATGCCTGATGCGAGTCATCGGATTCGTCCTACTGGCCCTGGCCAGTTCGTTGCCGGCGATCCTGATCGCCTCGGCGGCAACGGGATTCGCCGGGGCGCTGTTCAACCCCGCCGTACGCGCATACCTGGCCGCCGACTCCGGTGAGCGTCGCATCGAAGCATTCGCCGTGTTCAACGTCTTCTACCAGGCCGGGATCCTGCTTGGGCCGCTGGTCGGACTAGGGCTGACCGCCCTGGACTTCCGGCTCACCTCCCTCTGTGCGGCAGCAGTTTTCGCGGTCCTGACCCTCGTTCAGATCAAAGCGCTACCCGCAACAACACCCGCCCCGAGCAGCACCTCGATCATTCAGGACTGGCGCGGCGTCGTACGTAACCGGCGATTCCTGCTCTTCGCTGTGGCGATGGCCAGCTCGTATGTGCTGTCCTTCCAGGTTTACCTCGCCCTGCCCCTACAAGCCGACCGCATCACAGACAACCCCACCCTCGCCACCGGCATTGTCACCGCCATGTTCGTGGTGACCGGGCTGGTGGCCATCGCCGGACAGCTACGCATCACCACATGGTTCGGCAACCGCTGGGGCAGCACCGGCAGCCTAAGCGTAGGAATGACGCTGATGGCTACAGCCTTCCTTCCCCTAGTCGCCAGCGCCGCAACGCATCAGCGCAACCTCGCCCTCAACATCGCCGCCCTGCTGCTCACCGCAGCCCTGCTCGCCGCCGCCACCGCAGCAGTGTTCCCATTCGAAATGGACACCGTGGTGGGACTGGCCCGCGGCACGCTTGTCGCCACCCACTACGGGCTCTACAACACCATCGTCGGGATAGGGATTCTGCTCGGCAACGCCGCGACCGGGTGGCTGTTCAGCGCGGCCACCACCCGCGACATGCCCGAACTGGTGTGGATCGCTCTAGTTCTCACCGGCATGGCGGCGGCGTCAGCCCTGTTGCTGTTGTACCGCCGCGGATGGCTCGGTTTCACCGCCACCACCGAGGCCCAGTCCACCACCACCCGTTGATTACCCTAGGGGGGTAGGGTATAAATATGGCGTGGCGAGGCGCCACAGCGACAGACCCCCTGAGGGTCGTCGGCACCACAGCTGTAACGAAAGGGCACATCTCATGAGCACATCGACAGTGATCGTCTCCGGAATGACGTGTGGGCACTGCGCGTCGTCGGTGCGTGAAGAAGTCGGAGCACTGGCCGGCGTGACTGACGTCGAGGTCGACGTGGCTAGCGGGCACGTCACCATCTCCAGCTCGGCCCCGATCGAGCCCGACGCGATCCGCGGCGCGGTCGAAGAGGCCGGCTACCACCTGGCGCAGTAGCCGAATGGGGGGCTGAGGTGTCTGCCCCGCCGAGGACTTCAGCCCCCCGGGCGGCGTGTGTGTCGGCCAACCCCGATGACAGGAATCCAGCGATGAATGTTCCAACCAAGCTCGGCGTCTTCGCCGCGGCTCTGCTGATAGTTTTCGCCGCGGCCTACGCCATCGCCGCGGGTATCGCTCCCGATCGGCCGCGCCCGTCGTCCGCCGAGTCCACCCATGCCGGCCACACTGCCCACCCGCCATCGTCTTCGTCCCCGGGTGCCGATCAGGTCCGCGGAGTTTCGATGGCAGCAGGCGGCTTCATCCTGGGGAATGTGGTGGCACCCCATGCTTCCGGGGTGCACGCACCGCTGAGCTTCGAGATCCTCGACGCCACCGGGGCCGCGGTCACCGACTACGCCACCGAGCACGACAAACAGCTGCACCTGATCGTCGTCCGCGCGGATGGCACCCACTTCCGACACGTGCACCCCACCCTCTCGCCCGACGGGCGCTGGACGCTGCCTTGGCAGTGGGCGACGGGAGGCAGCTACCGGATCTACGCCGACTTCGTGCCCGCCGCCACCGGCCAACCCCTCACCCTGACCAGCACCGTCGAAGTCAGGGGTGACTACCAGCCGGCCCCACCCGCCGCCGAATCACGACAGTCACCCGTCGACGGGTTCGACATCGAACTGGCCGGGCACCTGCGCGCAGGAGCCGAGTCCGAACTCACGGTCACCGTGCGGCGAGCAGGACAACCAGTCACCAGCTTGCAGCCGTATCTGGGCGCTTTCGGTCATTTGGTGGCTCTCCGTCAGGGCGATCTGGCCTACCTGCATGTTCACCCTGAGGGCGCGGCACCGACCGCCGGTCAACTCGCGGGACCACAGGTCCGCTTCGCCACCACCGCCCCCACCCCGGGCCGCTATCTGCTCTACCTCGACTTCCAGGTCCAGGGCGCTGTGCACACCGCCACCTTCGTTCTCGACGCCCCCACCGGCACCCCTGCCCCGACACCTGACTCCACGGCCCCCTCGGCCGATCCGCACGCCGGACACTAACTCGCTGACCAGCGCCGCCCGAGGCACTCACCGAGGCACTCACCCATGAGGAACTCCCCCAATGACCACCTCAGCTCCTATCCACCCACCTACGGCCACCGCCGAGCGAACGGGCATGGCCGATATCGAACTCGCCGTGTCGGGCATGACGTGTGCGTCGTGCGCGGCACGCATCGAACGCACACTGAACAAACTCGACGGAGTGAGCGCCTCGGTGAACTACGCCACCGAAAAGGCTCACGTCACCACACACGCTGGTGTCGACCCACACCTGCTGATCGAGACCATCGAACAGGCCGGGTACCGCGCTGCGCTGCCCGCCACTCCCACCAAAGGCGCCGCCCTCGACGATGACCCTTCGGACGACGACGGGGAGCTCGTGGCGTTGCGTCACCGACTGATCGGGGCGGTGGTTCTCTCGGTACCGGTGATCGCGCTGGCAATGGTCCCGGCGTGGCAGTTCACCTACTGGCAGTGGGCGTCGTTGACATTGGCCGCGCCAGTGATCGTATGGGCGGCATGGCCGTTTCATCGCGCCGCGTTGCTCAACCTGCGCCACGGTGCGGCCACCATGGACACCCTCATCTCGGTCGGCACCACCGCGGCGCTGTTGTGGTCGTTGTATGCGTTGTTCTTCGGCACCGCCGGACAGCCAGGCATGACCCACGGACTCACCTTGACTGTCAGCGCCTCTGACGGTGCAGGCAATATCTACCTCGAGGTCGCTGCGGGGGTGACGATGTTCGTCTTGGCTGGCCGCTACTTCGAGAAGCGCTCTAAAGGGCGAGCCGGTGCGGCGTTGCGGGCCTTGTTGGAGCTCGGCGCCAAAGATGTCACGGTGCTCAGGGACGGCCACCAGCATCGGATACCGATCGGCGAGCTGGCCGTCGACGACGAGTTCATTGTGCGGCCCGGCGAGAAGATCGCCAGCGACGGTGTGGTGGTGTCGGGCACCTCGGCAGTCGATGCCAGCATGGTCACCGGCGAGTCGATGCCAGTCCAGGTCGCCCCCGCCGACACCGTGACCGGCGGAACGGTCAACGCCGGCGGACACCTGCGTGTGCGGGCCTCCCGCGTGGGGGCAGACACCCAACTCGCGCAAATGGCCGCGATGGTCGAACGCGCCCAGACCGGAAAGGCCCACGCCCAGCGACTGGCCGACCGGATCTCGAGCGTCTTCGTGCCGGTGGTCATTGTGATCGCCGTCGCTGTCCTCGGCGCGTGGATTGGTGCCGGCTATCCCCTGCAGGCGGCGTTCACCGCCGCGGTCGCTGTGCTGATCATCGCCTGCCCGTGCGCGCTGGGACTGGCCACCCCGACCGCACTTCTGGTCGGTACCGGCCGCGGAGCCCAACTCGGCATCGTGATCAAAGGCCCCGAAGTCCTCGAATCCACCCGAACCGTCGACACCGTTGTCCTAGACAAAACCGGCACGATCACCACAGGCCAGATGACACTCGTCCAGGTCACCACCTCCCCCTCCACCACTCGCGACGACGTGCTCGCCCTCGCGGGGGCGGTGGAAAACGCCTCCGAGCACCCCGTCGCGGCCGCCATCGCTGCTGGTGCAGCCGCCGAAGTCGGGCCGCTCGACCAGGTCGAAGATTTCCGCAACTTCGAAGGTCGAGGCGTGCGCGGCACGGTCCAGGGACGTGTGGTCACCGTCGGGCGTCCGACTCTGCTGGCCGAACACGACATCGCCGTTGATGACCCTCACCTCACCGAGGCACAGACCGCCGCTGAAGAAGCCGGACAGACCGCCGTACTCGTCGCCTGGGACGGCCGCGCCCATGCGGTCCTGACGGTTGCCGATGCGATCAAACCCACCAGCGCACATGCCATCACCCGGCTCACCGCACTGGGGATGACGCCCATCCTGCTGACCGGCGACAATCAGACCGTCGCCGACACCGTGGCCGCTGAGGTCGGTATCGACACCGTCATCGCCAACGTCTTGCCAGCCGACAAAGCCGCCGTCATCACAGACCTGCAATCCGAAGGCAAGGTAGTGGCCATGATCGGCGACGGCGTCAACGACGCCGCCGCCCTGGCCCACGCCGATCTCGGGCTGGCGATGGGCACCGGCACCGACGCCGCCATGCATGCCGCCGACATCACCCTGGTCCGCGCCGACCTCAACGCCGCCGCCGACGCGATCGCCTTGGCACGCACCACTCTGAAAACGATCAAAACGAATCTGTTCTGGGCATTCGCCTACAACGTCGCCGCGATACCGCTGGCTGCGCTGGGACTGCTCAACCCCATGCTGGCCGGCGCCGCCATGGCGTTCTCCAGCGTGTTCGTTGTCAGCAACAGCCTGCGGCTACGCGCCTTCACCAGCCCGGCCCACTCAGCGTCCACAACTCCATCCACCAACCCCTCTACGCATACCCCCAAGGGGTATAAGGTGACGGTATGAACGAGCACTCCTCCCCCGAGCACTCTTCCCCTGGTTACGCCGGTCACGACGCCGCCGACGAACGCCACCACGGCCAACTCGCCGCAGCGTCACACAACCACCACGATCACCATGCTGAGCGCGCCCGCGCAGACCATGATCAGGCCGAACATGATCACGCCGGGCATGGCGGGCATGCGGGCCATGGTGATCACGTCGGGCAGTTCCGCCGGCTGTTCTGGATCATGCTGGCCCTAGCTGTGCCGGTCGTGGCCTTTTCGCCCATGTTTGCGATGCTCATCGGCTACGGTCTGCCCGATAGCGAAGTGCTGCAGTGGGTCTCACCGGCGCTGGGTACGGTGATGTACTGCTGGGGTGGGCGGCCGTTCCTGGTAGGCGCCTATGCAGAACTGCGGTCGCGCGCACCGGGAATGATGCTGTTGATCGGTTTGGCGATCACGGTGGCTTTCGTGGCGTCCTGGGGTGCGAGCATCGGTGTGTTGCACCACGAACTGGACTTCTGGTGGGAACTGGCTCTGCTCATCGTGATCATGCTGTTGGGGCATTGGATCGAGATGCGGTCGCTGGCCCAGACGACCTCGGCCCTGGACTCGCTGGCCGCGCTGCTGCCCGATGAGGCCGAACGCGTCGATGGCGACCAGATCACCACCGTTACTCCCAGTGAGCTGCAGGTCGGAGATGTGGTAATCGTGCGCCCCGGGGCCAGCGTCCCGGCCGACGGTCGCGTCGTAGACGGCTCGGCCGAGCTCGATGAATCCATGGTCACCGGAGAATCGCGCACGGTGCGCCGCGGCATCGGTGATCAGGTGGTGGCCGGCACGGTGGCCACCGACTCGGGGCTGCGGGTCCAGATCACCGCCACCGGCGATGACACGGCGCTGGCCGGGATTCAGCGCCTGGTGGCAGACGCGCAGAACTCCACCTCCCGCGCCCAGCGGCTAGCCGACTCCGCTGCAGCGCTGCTGTTCTGGTTCGCGCTCGGCTCAGCGATCATCACCGCCATCGTGTGGACAGTCATCGGTCAACCCGACCAGGCGGTGATTCGTACCATCACCGTGCTGGTCATCGCCTGCCCGCACGCACTCGGCTTGGCTATCCCTCTGGTGGTGGCCATTGCCACCGAACGCGCCGCCCGCGGCGGCGTGCTGGTCAAAGACCGATTGGCACTTGAGGCCATGCGCACTGTGGATGCGGTGCTGTTCGACAAGACCGGGACGCTGACCAAGGGTGAGCCCACCGTGATCGAGATCGCCGCCGCCGACGGCGTCGATGAGGACACCGTGCTCACCCTGGCCGCCAGCGCCGAAGCCGGCAGTGAGCACCCGCTGGCGCGAGCGATTGTCGCAGCAGCCGGCGACCGCGCCCAGCCGGTGCCGGCGGCCACCGACTTCACCTCGTCACCGGCGGTCGGTGTCACCGCTCGCGTCAAGGGCGCCACAGTGCGGGTAGGCGGGCCCCGCATGCTCGAGGAACAGGGCCATCAGGAACTGGCCATCGCCGATCGCTGGCGCGCCGACGGCGCAATCATCCTGCACGTCACCCGCAACACGGAGCTGATCGGAGCTCTCAAACTCGCTGACGAGGTGCGCGGGGAATCCCGCCAAGCCGTCGAGGCGCTGCACGCCCGCGGGGTCGAGGTCGTGATGATCACCGGCGACGCCGAAGCAGTCGCGCACACCGTCGCTCACGACCTCGGTATCGACCGGGTGTTCGCCGGTGTACGCCCGGAAGACAAAGCCAGCAAAGTGGCCGAACTGCAGCACGAAGGCCGCAAGGTGGCGATGGTAGGCGACGGCGTCAACGACGCCCCCGCCCTGGCCCAAGCCGATGTGGGCATCGCGATCGGGGCCGGCACCGACGTCGCGATCGCCTCGGCCGGGGTCATCCTCGCCAGCGACGACCCCCGCTCGGTGCTGTCGGTCATCGAGCTGTCGGACGCCAGCTACCGAAAAATGAAGCAGAACCTCTGGTGGGCAGCGGGATACAACCTGATCTCGGTACCGCTGGCCGCCGGAATTCTCGCGCCCATCGGGTTCGTCCTTCCAATGTCGGTCGGAGCGATCCTGATGTCAGCCTCGACGGTCGTGGTCGCACTCAACGCGCAACTGTTACGCCGACTCGACCTGCACCCAGGCGCGAGTACAGTGCGTGCACTGCAGCACAACCGACCGCGATCGACTGAGAAAGTGAGTCCATGACCACTGCCTCCGCACCGGGAAACTCCTCCGCGCCGGGACAATCCTCCGCCTCGCAACACTCTTCCCGCGGCTACATCAGCGACAAAGGCAAATACCTGGCCCGGCTCAAACGCATCGAAGGGCAATCCCGAGGTATCCACCGGATGGTCGATGAGGAGCAATACTGCATCGACATCCTGACCCAGATCTCGGCGCTGACCAAAGCCCTGGAAGGGGTGGCGCTAGGTTTGCTCGACGACCACCTCACCCACTGTGTGCTCGATGCCGCCCACGCCGGCGGCGAGGAGGCGCAGGAAAAGATCGCTGAAGCCTCGGCGGCCATCGCTCGCCTCGTTCGTTCCTGACCCACCACGGGCTGGCTCGTCACAGGCGTGGTTCGCCCACCCACTGCGGCACCACCGGCCCCGGCACGCGGGCGTCGGCATCAACGGCCATCGCCAGAACCACCCCGCGATCGGCCAGCCACTGTGCCGGATCGACGTTGACTCCCGTCGGATCGAGAACCTCGAAATGCAGATGAGGGCCGGTCGAGACCCCACGGTTGCCTACTGTGGCGATCGATTGCCCCATTCGTACCTGCGCGCCCTGCTCGAGCAGATTCTCGTCATTGTGGCCGTAGGTGGTGATCGTGCCGTCATCGTGCCGGATCCGCATCCACAACCCGAACCCCTCGGCAGGTCCGGAGGTGATGACCTCCCCATTAGCCACCGCGACAATCGGCGCGCCCAGATCATTGCCGATATCAATGCCCTGATGGCCCCGCCCGTCACCGAAGGTGGACGTGATCTCACCCGCAGTCGGCGCCACTGCACCGCCACTACCGGGCAGCAACGGCGTCGGCGTCCCGGGTTCCTGCGGCTGGGGGCCATGCGGCTCGTTCGGATCGTGCGGCACGATCGCGGCGATCAGGGTGGCCACCAGCCGAGCCAGCGGTAACGCGTCGATGATCCGGAACCCGTCTATCGGATTAATGAGCGAAAACGTGCCGAAGCACTGCAGCGCGGTCGCACTGCCCGCATCGCCGACGCTGCCCGACTGAGCTTGAGCACCTAGGCAAGACGCCGCCTGCGTGATCGGCTCCCCCAAACTCGCCGCCGCGGCACCACCCAAAGCGGCCTTCACCGAATCCTGCACGATCGCGATCAACTCCCCGGCCACATGTCCATCGGTCGAGGCCGCCGCCGGTGCGGTGGCAATCACAGGCGCAACACCCACACACATCGCCGCTGCCACCCCCATAACCTTGGGGCCCCACTGCTGCCCCACCTTGACCCGTAGCGATGTCAACACCGTCTGCATGCGGTCGGCCCCTTCTCCACGGACGTCATAGACCCACGCACCAGTGCCGTGCGTGTACCCGCGAGATCACACCACAAGTCACTTGTGCCCCACCAGTCACACGCGACACCTCGACGAAGTGAACTATTGGGGCATTGGCGGCCGTGTTTGCGCAGTTCACGGCCCGTTTTGTGGGTGTAAGGTAGGCGACTAACTACTATCGGTGTTAGTAGAATCGTTATCGAAGCGCCGCCGGGCGGTGGCGAAGTATCACTCTTGAAGGAGGAGATCGATGAGAGCCACACGAACCGGTGTCGTCGTTGCTGCCGCGGCGGCTGTTCTGACAGTGGTGGCCGCGTGTTCGGACACCACGACCGAGGACCACTCCTCGATGACGGGCATGGGCACCAGCTCAACGAGCGCCGAATCGTCGGCGGCGGCCACTGCCGAACACAACAGCGCGGACATCTCTTTCGCCCAGCAGATGATCCCGCACCACACCCAGGCGATCATGATGAGCGACATCCTGCTGGAGAAAGACAACATCAACCCCCAGGTCGTCAGTCTGGCGCAGCAGATCAAAGACGCTCAGCAGCCCGAGATCGAACAGATGCAGTCGTGGCTGAAGCAGTGGGGAGCCCCACTCGAGGGCCAGGGCCACAACATGGACATGGACACGTCGATGGCACCGGGCGCCTCCCCGATGCCGTCGATGATGGGAATGATGTCGCCAGAACAGATGCAGCAGCTACGCGACGCGCAAGGAGCCGAGGCGTCGCGCCTGTTCTTGACGCAGATGATCGAACACCACCGCGGCGCCATCGCCATGGCCAAGACCGAAATCCAAGACGGTCAATCGCCCGAGGCGATCGCCCTGGCACGTCAGATCGTCACTGACCAAGAGAACGAAATCGCCAGGATGCAGCAGCTTCTCAACAACCCCTAGCGGTCGGGCCCGCCCGGGTCGGTCTCGGCTACACACACATCGCGATCACCATCGCCGCCACGACACCGGACACCGCCAGTGTGGTCGGCACCGCGACCACACCAGCCACCGCCGCGGCGGCACCCACATGATGACGCCGCGATCGGCACCGGCGACCGGAGTCCAAACGGCTCAGCCGAGGCCCCACCGACGACGAATCGCTGATCGAGAGCACACCCACCGGGCCCGCCACGGACCCCGAACGGGCCAACGCTCCCAATGCCGAGCAGACCGCCCGCGCACCCACCAGCTGGGCCGCGCGGGCATCGGCGGCCTGCTCGACCAAGTCGGAGACCTCACGGCCCGCCCGGCTGAACAACGGAATCAGCGGGAACGCACGCCCGAGAGCGCGGGCCGCCAACACCACGGCGTGATGACGTTGCCGCCGGTGTGCGCGCTCATGGGCAACGACGGCATCGAGTTCCTCACCGGACAACGCCGCCCGCAACCCGGTCGTGGCGGCGATGCCGGCTTTCTTACCCGGCAGACAAAACGCCATCGGCCGCCCGTCGGCGAGCCACCACACATCGGGATAGCGCTCACTGCGGGCGCCCACCAACCGCAACGACTGCAGATACTCCTCGCGAGCACCACGCATCCGCATCGCCGATCGCACCGCGATCGTCACTGCTCGGACAATCGCTGCCACGGTCACCGCCGCCAGCACGCCACCGGAGATCGCCTCCACCCGCGGGGATGCGCCGTGTGACAACACCCGCAGACACGACACCACCTCAGACAACGAATGGATGCCGAAATGACCGGGAACCGTCAGCGTCACAACAGCTCCCACCCACAGCAAGGCAAACATAACCTGTGCGGCCGGCCAGGCCACCAACACCCAACGAGCATCGATACGGCCCTGCACTCGAGCCATCCATCGAGGCCACAACCAGCCCAGCACACCTGCGGCAACAACTAACACCACCGCTGCACTCATGGATGCTCACCCATCGTTCGTCTCGATCCTCGACGCCTCGCCGTCTGCTCGCTGAGCCCACGGTCAACACACCCTTCCGGTGTGTCCGCACATCTGCACCACCAGCCAGTATGCCGCAGAGGTTCGCCCGTGACGCCGCAACTCCAGCACCCACCGCGTCGCTAACTACTAGGCTATATAGTAGTTTGATGACGCGGGTTGACCTGGCCTGCGCGTACCAGTTCGAGGAATACGCCGTGACCGAGACCCCGAGGGAAACGCACTGGCCCCCGGACGACCACCGTCGCCAGTATCTGCATGCCATGCGAGACGTCTACCGAGCACCCACGCCATACTCGGCCCACCAGTTTTTCTGCCGCGCCCACCACCTCAGCGTCACCTCGAACCGACGCCGCCACCTCGTCGCGCACATCGGTCTCGCCCGCCACCTCGCTGCGATCGGCGACCTCTCCGGGGCGCGTCACCACCTTGGTACCGTCCTGATCTCCCTCGTCCTCCAAAGACGTTGCGGTCAAGAATCTTCGCAACCTTCCACTCCCACCCAGATGTCGTGATCACGACGCCCCCAGAGGGCCAGGGTGACTCTCTACTCGGTCTCGCCGCCACGCCGAACACACCCACCACCAGAGCCGCCACTACCGAACTCGGCCCTACCCACGAGGTCCTCGATGTTGACCTGGAGCAGTTCCTCGGTGCGGGCGCAGGTTTCGTAGAGCATCCGCCACAGCGTCTTCTCCCGGAGGTCGATGTCGCGGCGGGCGATGAGCCGGTCGATCGCGGTGCGCGAGTGCACCGGGGTGGTGGAGTCCGGTGGAGTGGAGCGTTTCACCCAGGCCGGGACCGCCGGGGCGGTGTGGCCGTGCTCGCGGCACCACGCCAGCCACGACGCGACCGCGGCGCGGCGGGCGTTCCAGGTGTTGACTGCTGAGGAGCCCCACAGGGTTTCGAGGGTTTCACCGATCTCATCGTCGGCGACGTCGGCCAGCCGCCGGGTCTCGCCGAGCGTGGCGGTGGTCTTGTCGACGGCGATGCCGTAGGCGCGGCGGGTGTTCGGGGAGCCGATCGAGTCGAGGAAGCTGTCGCCGGCGGCGCGGACGGTGATCCCGGACGGCACGGTGGTACCTCCTCACTGGGCTTGCCGCAGATAACAGGTCCGCGTCGCGCACCGCCGGAGCGGAGTCGGCGCAGGCCGGATGTCATGATGCTACAGATAACAGGGTGTTATCCGTGGCAGTCGGAAAATGGCCTCACCCGAGTACCGGGCGATGCTCATGGGGTGTCTATGCGCCGATTTCGCGGTGGACGCCGCCGGCGGCGGTGTTGACCGCTTCGGCGAGGGTGGGGTGGATGTGGATGGCTTGGGCGAGTTGGGTGTAGGTGGCGCCGGTGGTCATGGCGATGACGGCCTCGTGAACGAGGTTCCCGCCGTCGGGTCCGGCGATGTGGCAGCCGAGGATACGGTCGGTGGCGGCGTCGGCGACGAATTTGACCAGGCCGCGGGTGTTGCCGATGGCGCGGGCTTTCACGACGCCGGTGAAGTCCTGGCGCCCGACGACGACGTCGTAGCCGGCGGCGCGGGCGGCAGGTTCGGTGAGCCCGACGGCGCCGACTTCGGGGTCGGTGAACACCGCGTGCGGCACGATGCGCCCGGTTGTGGTGCGGTCCTGGCTTCGGAATATGGTGCGGTAGACGATGTCGGCGTCGTCGCGGGCGGTGTGGGTGAACATGGGCCCGCCGCGCAGATCGCCGAGCGCCCAAACATTTTCGGCGTCGGTGCGCAGGGAGGCGTCGACGGTGAGGAAGCCCTGTGGGTCGGGTTCGAGACCGAGGTACTCGAGGCCGAGATTGTCGCTGTTGGGGGTGCGTCCTGTCGCGATCAGCAGGTGGCTGCCGGTGATGTCGTCGGCTTCGCTGCCGGTGCAGCCGAGCCGGATGTTCCCGGTGGTGCCGGTGGCCGCGGTGCAGGTGGTGCCGGTGAGCACGGTGATGCCGTCGGCGGTCATGCCCTCGCTGACGGCGGCGGAGATGTCGGGGTCCTCGCCGGGCAGCAGCCGGTCGGCGCGTTGGATGAGGGTGACCTCGGAGCCGAATCGCCGGAACATTTGGGCGAACTCGCAGCCGACGTAGCCTCCGCCGACGACGAGCAGATGTGAGGGCAGGTCGGTGAGGTCCAGCAGGGTGCGGGAAGTGAAGTAGGGGACGGTGTCGAGGCCGTCGATGGCGGGGATGGTGCTGCGGGTGCCGGTGACCAGCAAGATCCGGTCGGCGGTCAGGTCGGTGCCGTCGACGGTGAGTGTGCGGGGTGCGGTGAAATGTCCTGTGGCGTGGTAGAAGTCGAGGTCCGTTGATTTCTCGACGGTGCGGTAGGAGCCCGCGCGGATGGAGTCGACGATGGTGTTCTTGCGGTCGACCACGGCGGCCAAATCGACGGTGACCGGTCCGGGTAGGCGGACCCCGAATTCGGCGGCGCGGCGCGCCTGGTGCGCCACGGCGGCGGAGGCGATCATGGTCTTGGTGGGGATGCAGCCGCGGTTGAGGCAGGTCCCGCCGAGCAGTTCTTTCTCCACGAACGCGACGCGGCCGTGCCGGGCCGCGCGCAGCGCGAGCGGCAGGCCGGCCATGCCGCCGCCGAGTACCAGGGTGTCGTAGCGTTCGCTCATGTGCTCGGTGCCTTTCCTCGATCGAATCGCTCTGGAAGGGGTACGGCAGTCGACCGGTCGGCGCGGTCAGCGCGCGTGTTTCTCCTCGATTGTGGCGGGTGCGGGGGCGCAGCAGGCGACCATCACCAGCACGCCACCGGCCACTGCGAGCAGACCACCGAACCCGCCCGAGTCGTTGTCGGGTGTGTTCATCGCCTTGTTGTCGGGTGTGTTCATCGCCGCCCACTACCGTCCGCGGCGGGGATGCGCGGGCAGCAGCCCAGCGCGGCGGAGTTGTCGGCCGCCAGCGACCGCGCCAGCATCACCAGGTCAGCTACCCGCGGATCACCCACGGAGTACCGCAGTTTCTTCCCGTCGCGGCGCGCGAGGACATACCCGCAGTCGGCCAGGCAGGACAGGTGTACCGACACCCGGGGCTGCGAGATGCCGGCGTGTTCGACGCAGTCGGCGGAGGTGCGCTCCCCGGCGAGGATGAATTCGAGGAGCTTGAGCCGGGTCGGATCCGACAGGGCGCGAAAAAACTTCGCCGTCGTATCCAGATGCGTACACGCCGACTCGGCACCGGGCACGGTGACAGTGGCGGTGGTGGACCGGGCCATGGGATCGCCTCCACGAGACTTGAACTATTCGGATAAGCGCATAATATGATTCCGGTAGATATTCGTCAACACGAATAGCAGCCGTTGTCGGTTCAGCGGTTGCCCGACCAGGAGGCACCCTCGTGACCTTGACAGATTCCCGCGCCGATCTGGCGATCATCGGTTCCGGCTCGGCGGCGTTCGCCGCCGCCATCGCCGCGGTCAACCTCGGCAAACGGGTGGTGATGGTGGAGCGCGGGACGGTCGGGGGCACGTGCGTGAACGTCGGGTGTGTGCCCTCGAAGGCGCTGCTGGCCGCCGCCGAGGCCCGCCACGCCGCCGAGGCGGCGGGCCGGTTCCCCGGGCTCACCCCCGCCGAGGTGCCGCTGGATTTCCCCGCCCTGATCGCGGGCAAGGACGCGCTGGTCGGGCAGCTGCAGGCGGAGAAGTATGTCGACCTGGCCGCCGACTACGGGTGGGAGATCGTCTCCGGCACCGCGGTGTTCGACGGCAGCGCCGAGGCACCCGTGCTGCGGGTCGCGCGCGCCGAGGGCGGTGTACGGGTGATCGAGGCCGACCAGTATCTGATCGCCACCGGTGCCGCGCCCTGGGCTCCGCCGATCGACGGCCTCGTTGAGGCCGGGTATCTGACCTCGACCACCGCCATGGACCTCCAGCAGCTGCCGGAGTCGCTGATCGTGGTGGGTGCGGGCTATGTGGGGCTCGAGCAGGCCCAGCTGTTCGCCCGCCTGGGCAGCAAGGTCACGGTGATCGCGCGTAGCCGGCTGACCTCGGGTGAGGAACCGGAAATCTCGGCCGCGCTCGAGGCCGTCTTCGCCCACGAGCGCATCGACGTGCTCACCACCGCCACCGTCGAGAAGGTCCTCGCCGACGACGGGCACAAGGTGGTGACCGTGCGCACCGGCGGCGGCGCCAGCACCGAGCTGCGGGCCGAGCAGGTGCTGATGGCCACCGGCCGCCGCCCCAACACCGCCGGGCTGGGCCTGGATGCGGTCGGCGTCGCCGTCGACGAGCGGGGCGCGGTCGTGGTCGACGACCGCCAGCGCAGCAGCAATCCGCGCATCTGGGCGGCCGGGGACGTGGCCGGGGATCCGCAGTTCGTGTACGTGGCCGCCGCGCAGGGCACCCTGGTCGCCGACAACGCCCTGGCCGGTGCCGATCGCGTCCTGGACTACACCACGGTGCCGCGCGTGACGTTCACCAGCCCCGCGATCGCCTCGGTCGGACTGACCGACGCGCAAGCCGCCGCGGCCGGGCTGGCCTGCCAGTGCCGGGTGCTGGGGTTGTCGAGCGTGCCGCGGGCGCTGGTCAACCGGGACACCCGCGGCCTGGTCAAGATCGTCGCCGAAGCCGGCACCGGCCGGATCATGGGCGTGCACGCCCTCAGCGACGGCGCCGGGGACCTGATCACCGCCGCCACCTATGCGATGACCGCGGGTCTGACCGTCGACCGGCTCGCCCACACCTGGGCGCCGTACCTGACCATGGCCGAAGCGCTGAAACTGACCGCGCAGACTTTCACCACCGACGTCACCAAACTGTCCTGCTGCGCAGGCTGACGCCGTCGGACGGGAGGCAGTGATGAACGGACACATGACGATCGGGGACCTCTCGGCCCGCACCGGGGTGCCGGTGAAGGCGCTGCGCGAGTACACCGACCTCGGCCTGATCTACACCCTGGGCCGCAGCCCGGCCGGCTACCGCCTCTACACCGACGACGCGGAGTGGTGCGTGCGGTTCATCGGCGAGCTGCGCGGCCTCGGGCTCACCATCGCCGAGATCTGCCAGCTCACCTCCACCGACCGTGACGACCACGGCCGTTCGGTCGGCGCCCATCTCGCCGAGCTGCTGCAGCGGTCGCGGCAGCGGCTGCGCCAGCGCATCGCCGATGCCGAGCAGATCCTCGACCGCATCGACGCCTTCGAAACCGCACACCGTGCGCATCTGGCCACCGACGACCTGTGCTGGGCCGGTGACCCGTGCGGATGCGAGCTACGGGCTTGACCCTCACCCCGGGGACAGACCCTACCGTCGGCACCGTCACTGTCCGATCGCCCTCGAGGAGTCCGATCCCATGAGTACCGACAACCTCACTGCCGACGTTTTCGCCAAGATCCTGCCCGCCGGCCGGGACCGGGCGCTGATGCGCGCCGCGCTGCGGCTGCTCGCCCACGGCACCCCGGTCACCGTCACCGAACTCGCCGCCGCCGCGGGAGTGCCCGACCTCGACCCCGCGCAGACGCCGATCGGCGCCGACGTCGAATACGACGAGGCCGGCCGGATCGTCGGCTGGGGCCTGACCCTCAACCCGACCCCGCACCGGTTCAGCGTCGGTGGCCACCAGCTCTACACCTGGTGTGCCCCCGACACCCTCATCTTCCCCGCCGTCATCGGCGCACCCGCCTGCATCGAATCCGACTGCCCGATCACGGGCACCACCGTGCGCCTTACCATCGACCCCGTCACCGGAGTCAGCGACCTGGAACCGGCCACCGCGATGGTGGCCTTCGTCGACCCCGACCGGATCCAGCCCGGTCACCTCCGCGCCACCTGCTGCAACCCGCAGATGTTCCTCGCCACCTCCGACGCCGCCCACCACTGGCAGGCGAAATTCCCAGGCATGACGGTGCTGCCGGTCACCGACGCCTACCACCAGCTCGCCCGCCCCCTCGCCGACGCGATCACCGACCCGACCACGACCACCGGAACCAGCGCCTGCTGCTAGATCGCGCCGCCGCCGATCCGGGCCGGCGCTGCGGGTCAGAACAGGGTGTCCCGCACGCGCAGCGGCCGGTACCCGGTGGGGCCGAGCTGGGCGAGTTCGGCGTCGATGTCGACCTCGATGGCGCCGAAGAAGTTGATGTTCTCGCTGTGGGCCGGGGAGATGTGCGTCAGCACCTCGTCGTCGATGCGCCGCCCGGCCCGCCGCATCTGTTCGGTCGCCAGCCCGTAATACTCTGTGGTCCAGGCGATGACGGCGTTGGTCGCCAACGTGAGGCACCATGCCTGTTCGGTCTGTCCCTCCAGGTGCCTCGCGCGCACGGCGCCTTCGTGCGCGTAGAGCAGGTCGCGGCGGAGCGCGTGCAGGGATTCGCCCTTGTTGAGCTGTCGGGAGATCTTGCGCCGATAGCCCGGGTCGGACAGGTACCGGGCGGCGTAGATCGTGCGCCGCAGCGCCCCGTATTCCTTGAGCGCCGCCGCGAGGGCGTTCTGCCGGCCCGACGCGGAGAGCTTGCCGACCAGCAGCGACGCGGTGGCGTGCCCGAACTTCAGCGACCCGCTCAGCCGGAGCAGGTCGTCGTAGTGCTCGGCGATGAGATCCAGATTCAGCTTGCGGGTCAGCAGCGGCCCGGCGTGCGGGAACGCGGACTCCACCTGGGCCCGAGGCGCCGCCCGATACAGGGTGATCCGGCCCAGGTCCCGGATGCGGGGCGAGAGCTGCAATCCGAGCAGGTCGAACAGCCCGAAGTTCACGAGGGTGACGCCGTGCGTGTCGGTCGCATGCTCGGTGATCGGCAGATCCGTTGCATTGCCGAGGATTTCGTCCAGCACGTAGTGAGCTTCGCGTCTCGTCGCGACGATGACCTTGGTGCCGTAGGTGGCGTGCTGATCGGTGACATGGGTATACGTGCTCAGTCCTTCGTTCGCGAAATAGCGGCTCAACGCTCTGGCGGTGACCGATTTGCCGCGGGTCGGGAACCGTTGCCCATCACTCGACGACAGGGTGCCGGCGCCGAAGACCGGGGTCAGCGGCAGCCTTTGGTGGTAGTCGATGATCGTCAGGTTCGCCGCCCGCAGCGTCTCCTCCCGCACATACCATTCGCTGGTCCAGGCCAGGATGTCGTAGGAGAGGCCCGACGCCTCGGCCATTCGGGTCAGCCCGAGGTTGGTGGAGTAGGCCAGCAGGACGGCGATGAGGTTGCGTTTCAGCTCCGGGCTGCGGGCCTGTTTGCCGCCGGCGTGGGTGAAGCAGTCCAGGTAGCCGGTGCGTTTGTCCAGCTCGATCAGCAGCGACACGATCGGCGCGAACGGCAGCATCTCCGTCAGCTCGGCCTTGAGCGCCGTCGCCTCCGCGGGCACATCCTCCGCCGACAGCGGTGAGATCACCAGGTCACCGGCCTCATCGAGACGGACCGGCCCGTCGCCGCCGGCGAGCACCTTCTCCAACTCGCCCATAGCGGCGTCGAGCTCGTCGGTGGCGGTCGCCAGCGCGCGAGCGGGATCAGCGGACTTGCCGACCAGGCGGCAGAACTCGTCACGCTGCGGCTCCCACGCCTGCGGGGTCAGCAGGTACGCGGCCGGGTCGGCGTAGCGGCGCGACCCCGGCACGAACACATCCCCGCTGCGCAACCCGTCACGCAGCCCCAGCAGCACGCACAGCTCCCAGTAGTGCCGATAGGCGGTGGTGTTACCGGCTTTGCGGGCCTCGTCGAGGTAGCCGCGCCACTTCGTCGGCACGAACCCGGTCGGCGCGTCGTCGGGCACCTTGCGGGTACCGGTCGCGTTCAGCTCCCGCAGCATGTGCACCCCGATCAGCAGCTCGGTCGCGGCGGTGCCGCCGGCGAACCGGACTGTCGACAGCACCTGCGGGGTGAACTGCCGCAGGTAGGAGTACGAGCTGTCCAGAGCGGCCAGGTGCCCGTGATCGCGCGGCAGCCGAGGCTTGGCCTGCGCGACCGCGGCCCGCAACCGCTCCCATCCGATCCGATCGCCCCGGATCAGGCCGCCGATCTCCTCGTCGGGGATCTGCAGGTCACAGACGATCGCCAGCAGGTCGTCGAGCAACCCCTGCCGATCCTCTCCGGCCTTACCGCGCTCGGCCAGCTCGTCGCGCATCCGGCGTTCGGCCTTGCTCAACCTGGCCGAGATCGCCTGATCGAACAGCTGCACCACCTCGTCGAGCACATCGGTGGCCGACTGCGCCAACACGGTGAGCAGAATCGGGTAGCGGCGTTGCGGATCCCGGCGTTCGAGGGCTTGGCCCGTCAAGCGGCGGCCCACCGTCGCCAGGAACCGCCGCCGCTCCGCCGGCAGCACCGACATGTCCAGCTCATCCGCGCCCAGGTTGCGCAGGAACACCAGCTTCTCGACCTCGGCCTTCACCGCGGTCGCCGACGCCTCCACCGGGCCGGTCGACAACCACCGCAACCGCGACATCTCGATCGACGGGTCGACGACCAGCAACGCATCCAGTTCCTTACACCGCTGCGGCGTGAACTCGCGCGCCAACCGGTCGTAGGTCTCCCGCTGCGCCCGCGTGCGAGCGTGCGCGACCCGGCGGACCACCGTTTCCGGGCCCGGCTGGATCACCCGCGCCGAGATCAGGTACTCACACGCCAGCCGGAACAACAGCGTCGGCGAATCGTGCTCCATCGCCCGCGCCAGCAGAAACTCATCCAGCTCCTTCAACTCCATCGCCCCGGCAGGCCGCCACCCCAGATACTGGGCCACCAGCCGCACATGCTCGGTCCGCGTCTGCGCCCGCTTGCCATACGAACGAAGCTGCGCTGCATCGATATTCAGCTGATCCGCCAGCCGGGCCACCGCCACCGGCGGCGCCGACGGCACCTTGTCCGGCACGAACCCCAGCCACGGCAAGGTGCACAACGCCACCGCCAGGCCCAGACGGACCGCAGGGCCCCTGCCCTGCGGAGCAACAAACGCCAGATCCGCCGGGGTCAGCGTGAAGTACCGGAACAACTCCTCACGACTGATCTCCGGGAACTCCCGCAGGCGCTGCAACTCCTCGTCCGCGAATACCCGCGTCGCCACGAACCCCAGCCTCCAACACGCCGACCAACCTCATCGGCAGACAAGCCAAGCACCAACCACCCCGGCCCGCAGCCCGAACCGAGAAATCGCCGCTGACCAGGCACTACGCGAACTTCGTTGTTTTTTGCGCCATTACTACCGGGACCCCTGCGCAATGGCGTCAGTACATTTCGTCACCCGTGACGAAATGATGGGAACGGAGTGAGTCGCGCGGGTTGGGCTACGCCACCGGTCGCCTCATCGAATTGTGTAGACCAGTCCCAGGCCATCGTCCGCGAGGGCGACCATGAAGTCTTGTGCCTCGCGGAGAAACGAGTTGGCGTAGTCGGCGTTCGAGTACGGCACTGCCTCGATGATGTCGGTCTCCACGATCGGCTCAACCATGACGATGTCTTCCGCAACCTCTTTGACCACATCGGGAGACAACACGTGCACGAACCCGACATGACCGCCGTACGGCCCCACCGGGGTCACGTTTCCTTTGACGAGCTCCAAGGAGATCCGCGGTTGCAACCGGCCGTCGGTCACGGCGAAGACGTGCTGAAGCTCTCGCCACGCCTTGTCGAGATACAGCATCCGGGGGCGGTCTTGCTCACGTCCCCATGCATCGATGAGCGGGTCCGGCGAGAGGAACGGATACGGATTGCGTCGAGCCTCGTTCACATCGCCTGGCTGCAACGGGTAGGCGTAGTAGCGAATTCCCATGTGCGGAATACTGACAGGGGAACCGGCTCGTGCCCGGAGGTCGGACGCCGGTGTGGAGAACTCCCGTTGTGGCCGGTGCCCTGTGGAGTGTCACCTGGGGTGATCGTCCTCGTGCATCTCCGGGTTGTTTGCCACCGGACACACAGGAAGAGTAGTTCCCATGCCTCACAACGAATCACACTCCGACCGGTCGCCGATAGCGGACAGGGTCACGCAGACCACCGGCCACGCCCTCCATGCCGCGCGCGCCCACGACTCGGAAGCGTTCGGTGCCGCGGCCGATCTTCTTGCGCTGCAGCCCGAGTCGCGTGAGGTGCATGCGCTCATGCTGCGTGAGTTACTCGAGACCGTCTTCCCGGATGGGCTGACCGGAGACGATGTGTCCGAGGTGATCACCTCCACGAGCCGTGCTGCCGCCTCGTGGAACCCTGCTGTCAGTCCCGCAGGCATAGCGCTGGTGCTGACCGGTGCCCTGGGGGTGGGCGACACCGCCGACTCCGACTCGATCTCGTCCGCCGGCCCACTGGACACCGAGACCACCGCTGCTGCACTGGTGGTCATCACCGACCTCGCCGCACGTGCCGGGGTCGACCCGACGGCGTACTTGACCCGAGCTGTGCAGGAGATCCGTCGCGCCCAGACGATGGAGATGCCCTGATCGGTGGTCACCAGGGGTCACCCGCCTGTCAGTCGGTCGCGACGCGTACGACGATTTTGCCGCGTACGTGACCGGACTCGCTGCGTTCGTGCGCGCCGGCGGCGTCGGCCAGTTCGAACACCTCGGCGATCTCGGGCGTGAGGCTGCCGGCCTCGCCGAGCCGGGCCAGCTCGGCGAGATCCGCTGAATCGGGCCGTACCCATACATAGTGGCCACCGAACTCGTCTCGGGCCCGTGCGTCGGTGATGGAGGCGACGGTGCCGCCGTCGCGCAGCACTTCGCCGACCGAGTCGAGCGCGTCACCACCGACGTAGTCGAGGACCACGTCGACCCCCTCGGGTTCGAGTGCGCGGACACGGTCGGCCAGACCGTCGCCGTAGGTGATGGGTTCGGCGCCCAGCGTTCGAAGGAACTCGTGGTTGGACTCGGAGGCGGTGCCGATCACCCGTGCGCCGATCGACCGTGCGATCTGCACCGCGAACGATCCGACGCCGCCGGCAGCGGCATGCACCAAGACGGTGTGCCCTGACTGCACGCCCGCGCGGCGGATCGTCTGATAGGCGGTCAGGCCGGCGAGCGGAACCGCCGCGGCCTCCTCGAACGACCAGCCAGACGGCTTGTGCGCGAGCGTCCGTACCGGAGCGGCGACCATCTCGGCGAACGTACCACCCGCCACTTCCCCACCGACCACGTCTTTGCGCACATAACCGAACACCTCGTCGCCGACCTCGAACTCGGGCGTGTCCAAGCCGACCTGCTCGACCACACCGGCGACATCCCAGCCCGGGACGACCGGGAACACGGTATCCATGATCTCGGCGAGGTAGCCTTCGCGGACCTTCCAGTCCACCGGGTTCACACTCGAGGCCCGCACGCGCACCAGCACGGAGTCGGGACCGACCTTGGGCGTGGGGAGATCGGTCAGTTCCAGGACATCGGGACCGCCGAAGCGGTCGTAAGTGATTGCTCGCATGCTGGCACCAACGGGTGGCTCGGCGGAATGATTCCGAGAACCCTGCGGTGTCCGCCGACGCCACACGTCGTGGAGATCGGCCCGGGCGACCGAACGTGCCCGCCTTCGGCGGGAGTGAAAATGTGGTCCGACGTGGGAACAACCAGTGCAAGCCCGATCCGGAGCCGTGGGACGAAGCCCGGTTTCAGTGTGAAAGACATTGTGCCGTAGTGTATTCACCCGTGAATCTCGCTGCTGCTGACGCCCTCGTGACCGATCCCACTGCCCGTGCCTGTGTGTGGTGCTCATCCAGCGACGACATCGCAGAACTCCGCGGCGAACCGCGGTGCGGGCGCTGTCGCGAAGCAGAACAGACCATCGCGGCGGCTCGCGAGTTCGTCGGCTTCTATGGGCTGCGACCCCTGGGCGCGTCCCTGACGTCCGACGACGACGAAGAACGCGACCACCGGGTGGCCGCCCGAGATGCCTGGGCAGTGCTGAATGGGACGCGCACACAGCCCCCACGGCGCGCCCGGTCCGGGCAGCGGGGCGTCGCACGACCGGCATCCACCACCACGAAGGCGGGCGGAAACCCGACGTCGTCCAGCGCCAAGAACGTCGCGGCCGGAAGCGCCCGGACGGCGGGGGTCTCCCGACCCGACCGTGAGGAGCTGATGAGCCGCGCCCAATCCTTGCTGGTGCAGCTCACCGAGATCGAGGAACGGCTGGCCGTCGCCCAGGCGGACTCCGGCCTGAGCGGAAAGGCCAAGGTGTCCGACTTGACCGCCAAGCGCGATTCGGTGTTGCGTACGCTCGCCGCACTGGAGAAGGCCAAGCGGGCCCTGGAGCCGGCCTGAGGGTCCACGTGCCCGGACCGTTGTGATCCGAAAAGCGGTGAGCAGGAGATGAATCCCCCGATTCGCGCCCTCACCGCCACAGCGACACGATCACGACGAGTAACGCGTTACGCGCCACCTCCACAATCGGCGTCGCCCAAGCCGGTCGGCGAACCTCCGTGGCAGCAGGTGCGCCGAGAATGCCGTAGTACACGGCGCTCGCCGCGAATGCCGCGACAACTGCCACCGCACAAGCCCATACATTCACGTTGCTCATGTCTCATCCGATCGTGTGTCTGTGCGAAGTGTGACCACACCACTGGACGAAAGTCATCGCCGACGCCGACTCCCCGGGCGGTGACGAACACGCAGACACCGGACGAAATCAGTCGGCAGAGACTCCGGAGAAGAACGTCCGGATGGCGACATCGGCGGCGCGACGCCGCGACATCCCTTCCGCGGCGATCGAGACCGCGCCGACGAAGCAGAGCGAATAGAACACCCCGACCAACCACCTCGTCTCGAGATCATCGGCGAGTGCACCCTCTCGCTGCGCCCGGGTGAGGATCTCGGGGAGCATCTGATCCTCTTGCTCCGACCACTCCGGATTGCCCTCGAATCGGTTCGGGTCGGAGAACAGGAACACGATGATGTCGCCGATACCGATGATGACGCGCATCAGCGATTCCAGTTCTGCGCGAGCTGATTCGCAGCCGTCCACTGCTTCCTTCGACTGTCGATCGAGGATGGTGCTCGCTTCCACCAGGGCGGCATCGACCAATGACTGGCGGTCGGGAAAATGCCGGTGCAGAGTGCTCCGGCTGACATCGGCCCGGTCGGCGATGTCGCCGAGCGACGTCGAGAAATCACTTGCCCATGCCGCGATGGCGGCTGACACTATGGCCTGTCGGGTGCGCAGGCGCACGCCCGAGACGGCGGCCGGCTCCGGCGCATCGTTCACATGGCCGAGACTATCCACCGCGCGGTGACCACAGCAACATCATGCATTGAAAATGAGACATTGATGTGTCATTCTAGATCTCGAATGTTCCGCTCGGGAGGGCTGACTCGATGACGACTTCGGTATCCACGGCCGACCCCGGGCAGACCCCGGACATGACGATGCGCACCAAATTGGCGATTCTGTGGGGGTACATGCGCCCGTACCGGGGACTCCTCGCCCTGGGTGTCTTCCTCGGTTTACTCGGCACCGCCGCCGAACTCGCCACTCCTCTGGTCACGAAGTGGGTACTCGACGGTCTCGCGGTGTCCGAGTCCCTTACGGCGCCGATCACGGTTCTGGCGGTGCTGCTCGTCGCCGGATCCGTCATCGGTCTGATCCAGACGATCATGTTGGGCACGCTGGCCGAACGCATCATCCTGGCCACTCGAACCGGACTGATCGGCCACCTGCTCCGCGTCGAGGTCCCCGGACTCGCTCGCAGACCGAGCGGCGAGATGGTCGCCCGCGTCACCTCCGACACTCTGCTGATCCGGGAAGCGACGACATCGAGCATCGTCAACGGTGTCAACGGCTTCGTGGGGATGGCCGGCGCGCTGGTACTCATGGCGGTTCTGGACCTACCGCTCTTCGCGACCACGATGGTCGTCATCATCATGGTCGGTGTCGCCGCGGCAGTCCTGATGCCCGGTCTCGCCAAGGCGCAGCAAGACGCGCAGGCCGAGATCGGTTACCTGGGTGGACGATTGGAAGGGAT
Source organism: Gordonia terrae (assembly GCF_001698225.1). NCBI lineage: Bacteria > Bacillati > Actinomycetota > Actinomycetes > Mycobacteriales > Gordoniaceae > Gordonia > Gordonia terrae. The sequence continues at coordinate 2,987,371 of NZ_CP016594.1, read as the reverse complement.
TCTCCGATCGATCCGTACCGTCAAGGCGAGTCGCGCCGAGGCACGTGAGTCCGACCGGATCGGCGAGTTCGCGCATCGGTCGGCGAGAAAAGGCATCCGGGCCGTCCGTATCGAGGCGTGGGCCTGGACGATCACCGGTGCCGGGATCAACCTCGCGGTGATGATCGTGCTGGCGTTCGGGGCCTGGCGCGTCGCGGACGGCTCGATGACCGTCAGTACCCTGATCGCCTTCCTGCTCTACGGGTTCCAGCTGATGATGCCGGTCTCGCTGCTCACCATGAGTGTCACCGCACTGCAGTCCGGACTGGCCGCTGCCGCTCGGATCTCCGAGATCTCGGATCTCAGAACGGAATCGGACGACGCGGTGACCGAGCCCCCGGCGGCCCGTGTCGACCGGACCGCTGCCGCGCTCGAACTTCGCGATGTGGTGTACCGCTACGCGCCCGATGCTCCCGCCGCGCTCGACGGAATCGACCTGACGATTCCACGCCGAGGGCACACCGCCATCGTCGGACCGTCGGGTGCCGGGAAGACGACGATCTTCTCCCTCTTCCTGAAGTTCCTGCGGCCGGATCGCGGCGAGATCGTGCTCGACGGCCGACCGTTGGATCAGTGGACACTCCACGATCTACGAGCCCGGATCGCCTACGTCGAACAGGACACCCCGCTCGTTCCCGGAACCGTGCGCGACAACCTCGTCTATGCCGCACCCGAGGCCTCGGACGACGAGGTGTGGCGCGCACTCGCGGCTGTTCGGATGGATGACCGGGTCCGTGCGATGCCGGACGGTCTCCTCACCGACGTCACCACGTCCACCCTGTCCGGTGGGGAACGGCAACGGATCGCACTCGCCCGAGCGCTGGTCGTGGACCCCGAACTCCTCCTGCTCGACGAGGTGACCGCCCAGCTCGACGGGCTCACCGAGGCCTCGGTGGCCGAGGGGATCCGACGACAGGCGACCCGCGGAGCCGTCGTCACGATCGCCCACCGGCTCTCGACCATCATGGACGCCGACCAGATCGTCGTCCTCGAGGCCGGTCGGGTGCGCGCTGTCGGCAACCATCGAAGCCTGCTCGCCACCGACGAGCTCTATCGCGAGCTGGTGGCCGCCATGCGTATCGACACCGACCTCGAACCCGCAGATCGCACGTAGTCCGGCACTCGCCCACCCGGTCGAGCCCGGGTGGGCGCTGTCGGGTGGGCGCTGTCGGGTGGGCGCTGTCGGGTCAGAACCTGCCGACCACCACGTTGGTGGTCTGGACGCGCGCCCGGCAGTCACCGTCGGTGAACCGGACCCGGACGAACACCTCGTCGGTACCGTCCCGGTCCTCATCGAGAACCGAACTGGGAACCACGAATTGGCGAAGATACTCGAGTCCACGGTCCGATGCACGCAGGAATCCGTCGGTGCCCACCGAGGTGCCCGGGAAGTTGCGATCGTAGAGGTACTGCTCCTTCCCGTCGTCTCCCAGCACGATGTACTGCATGCCACCACAGCCCCGATCGTTGATGTGGCTGACGAACCCGACGGCGTCCGCACGGGTCATCGGATACAGACCCTGGATGATGATGCGGTTCTTGCCGGCGCCGGTGATGTTCTGATCGACGATCGTCAGAGTCGCGCCCGGCGTGCGGGCGGGCGCTGCCGATGCCGTCGTCGCCAGCGGTGCCGCCACCCCGACGGCAGCGGCGATCGCCACTGCCGAAGCCAGGCGGGTGATGACCTTGCGGTGTCTCCGAGAAGCGTTCACGACCGCACCGCCTCGACCACGCGGTACTCCCAGTCGATCGAGATCCCGCCGGGGACCGGCTGTTCGTAGGACTCTGCGAGTGCGATGAGATCGGCTCGCAGTGCCTGCTCACCGTCGTCGTCGAGCTTCGACGCGGCGGTGAACGTCGGCCCGTAATGGCTCAGGAACAAGTCCGCGAACGCGGACGCGTCGACGAACCTCACGGTCAGCGCGGCAGTGTGCGAGTCCAGCGACTGCACACGGTCACCGAGCAGCGAGGCGACGTACTCCTGGTCGCCCCAACGAGTGCCGGGACGAGCTCCGGGAGGTGGCGTCACGTGGCGGCCGACGGCGGCGAGCATCCCGCCGACGAAACCGTCCGCAGTCCAGCTCGTGACGACGATCCGCCCACCCGGTCGGACGACGCGGGTCAGCTCGCGGGCCGCCTGTTCGTGATCGGCGGCGAACATGATGCCGATCGTCGAGATGCCGGTGTCGAAGGCCCCGTTGCCGAACGGCAGAACCTCGGCGGGGGCCTCGATGAAGTCGACGTCGAGATGCTCTGCGGCTGCACGACTGCGGGCGATGTCGAGAAGCGCAGGCACATAGTCGATCGCGGTGACGTCGCCGCCCTGCCGGCCTGCGGCGAGTGCCGAGTGGCCGGTGCCGGTCGCGACGTCGAGAACACGGTCGCCGGGGACGACCGACGCCGCGGCGACGGTCGCTTCGTTGACCGGCACGGTCAGCGCGGCGATTCGGTTGTAATCGCCGCTGCTCCAGACCTTCTGCTGCTTGTCGCGCAACGAGACGAGGTCCGGGGAGAGGGATGTCGTCATTGGATTGTCCATTCTGTGTGGTGGGACGACTGGCCGTCGGTGACCGATGTCGGTACCGGCGCACCACAACAGTCGGTCATCGGGCATGCGGGCCACATCGGTGAGGACCTCCCATCTTTCGTCGAGCGTCCTGCCCTTGAATGGGTAGACCCACCTATTCGGCCGTCTCGCGGCCTACACCCGGACGGTGCGTCTGTTGGAGAGAACCGAGCAGTTGTCGCAGATCAGCGCGGCATTTGCCCGGTTCCCGACCGGCTCGGCGTTCTCGATCACGGGCGAGAGCGGCGCGGGCAAGACGACGCTGGTCGCGCAGATCTGTGCGACCGCTGCAGATGTGCGCGTCCTGCGGGTGGCCTGCGATCCGCTCGACACCCCGCGACCACTGGGACCGGTGAAGGATCTCGGGATCGGCCGCGAGCCGATGATGCTGGCCGACGTCTGCGAGGCCGCCTTCGCCCATCTCGGCGCCGAGCCGACGCTGCTGGTGGTAGAAGATCTGCACTGGGTCGACGCCGCCTCGACCGATGTGCTGCGGTTCCTGTGTCGCCGGATCGAGTCGGTGCCGCTGCTCTTGCTGCTGACTCATCGAGATCTCGAACCGCAGGCGGCGGCGCGTGCACTTCTCGCCGAAGACGTCTGTCGGATCGAACTGCCGCCGCTCAGCGTCGCGGCGATCGCAGAGCTGGTCGAGGGCACAGGTCTCGATCCCGCGCGTGTGCATGCCGCGACCGGCGGCAACCCCTATTTCGCGACCGAGGTCTCTCGTGAACCCGATCTGCCGATCCCGTCCTCGGTGCGTGACGCGGTGCTGGCACGGACGACGAAGGTCAGCGCTACAGATTTCGAGGCGCTCCAGCTGATAGCTGCTTCGCCGGAACGCGTCGCCGACAGCGCGTTGCCCGCCTTGCGCATCGACTACCCCACACTCCAGCGGCTCGCCGACACCGGGCTGCTGGAGTGGCGACCCGATGGCATCGTCTTTCGACATGAGTTGGCCCGGCGGGCAATCGAATCCACGATCCCACCGGGTGGGGTCGCACATCTGCACGCGCAGCTCCTGGACGCGCTGGAACAGTTGGGTACCGTGCACCCGTCGGTGCTGACCCATCACGCCGTCGCGGCCCGAGACTCCGGCCGAGCCATCCGTCATGCGTTCGCGGCGGCCGAGGACGCCATCCGCGGTGGCGCACACACCGAGGCCGTCGCCTACTACGAGATCGCGAAGCAGCATCAGCGCAACGCTTCTGCGCGCGAGCGTGCGGAGTTGCTGCTTGCACTGGCCAACGAGCAGTACATGGTCAGCCGACTGCGCGATGCGATAGCCAGCGTCGACGAGACGTTCCCGATGTGGGCCGAGCTCGGCGACGACGCCGGTTTGGCGACAGCGCATGTGGCCGTCGGGGTCTACGAGTACTACAGCGCCAACCGGCAGGGTGCCGAGTCGCACCTGACTCGTGCGGCGGAGATCGCGTATGGCACGGGCGCCACGACGGTGTACAGCCAGGCCCAGATCCAGCGCGCGTTCCTGGCGTTCATGCGCGGCGACGTGACGGGTACCGCATCCCTACTGGCCGACACCGCCTCGGCTCCCGATGGGGAACTCCAGCTGTGGACTCGGGTCGTCTCGGAATCGGCCGCGCTGTCCGGTGGTGAGGAGGATTCGCGCCGCAGGCTTCTCGCGCACATGGAGACCGCGCGCGCACGCGGCTTCGACGAACTGGCGTCGACCGTATATTCGCAAGTGGCCAGCCTCGACGTCGAACAGGGCAGATACCGTGCTGCCGACCGGATTCTCGACGTCGGACTCCCGTTCACGGTCGAACGGGACATCCAGATCTGTCGCCACTGGCAGACGGCGGTCCGGAGTCGGCTGCAGTTGACGCGTGGCCACTGGAACGGTGCCCTCGAGGACGCCGCTGCGGTCATCGAGGCCGACGGGATGCCGATCGCCACGCTGTGGCCGCTCCTGGTCACGGTGTTGGTGCCACTTCGCCGTGGTGCCCCGTTCGATGCCGCCGAGATCGAGAACGCGTGGACGCTGGCCAGCCAGATCGACGAACCCCTACGGCGACTCGCGGTTCTGACCGCGCTCGCGGAGATCAGCTGGATGACCGGGATCGAGGATGCGCGGGTCGTCGCGTCGGACACCCTCGACGACGACGGAACCGAGTGGGGGTCGGGAAGTCTCGCCGTGTGGCGGTCCCGGCTGGGTCTGCCGACGCAGACCGGCCGGATCGCGGAACCGTATCGGCTGTCGCTCGACGGCCGGCACGCCGACGCCGCGCGATGGTGGTCGGACGCGGGTGATCCGTTCTCGTCGGCGCTGTGTTGGTTGGACTCCGACGATCCCGGACGCGGTGTGACGATGCTCGACGGACTCGGCGCCGTGGGTACCGCGGATCGAGCACGGGCGATGCTGCGCGAACGAGGTTGCGCCTCTGTCCCCCAGCGACCCAGGCCGGCGACGCGGGTGAATCCCGGCGGCCTGACGAACCGGCAATTGGAAGTCGCACGTCTGGTGGCCGAGGGGTTGTCGAACACCGAGATCGCCGGGCGCCTGTACATCTCGTCGAAGACCGCGGACCACCACGTTTCGGCGGTGCTGTCCAAGCTGGGGATGACCTCGCGTCGTGAGATCCTGGCGCAGGGCGTCGAGTTGGGGCTGAGATAGTGCCGGGTGCGCGTGCCTCGTCGGAAAAGAGGTGGCGGGCCCATTCGGCCGGTGCTAGCGTGAGCCGCGCTGTTCGATGATGGACAGCGTGAGACCCGGAGGTGAGTCGATGGTTGCCGTCGAGATCGCTGTCGCCCACAGCATCCGAACCATCCCCATTCCTCCAGCCCGTCTCTGACCCTCGAAAGCTGTTCCCGTGCAAGCGACTGAGTCGCGGATCGGCTGCGCTTCCGGGGCGGCGGGCACATCCGAAGGTCTCAACAGTGAATTCTCCAGATCATTCGTCCGGCCGTATCGAGCTGACCACGCTCGGCTGGGACGACTATTTTTCGACTCTGTTCGCCGATCACGCACGTGACGGCGACGTGCCCGCGCGCGTCGCGCGGGTGGATCGCGGCGGGTGCGACACCCTGACCGCAACGGGTCCGGTTCGCGCGGTCCGCGGCTCCGGACTCGGCACCGACCGCGAGCGGACGGTCTGCACCGGCGACTGGGTCGTGCTGCGCCGCGACGACGAGCCGGCCCACATCGTGGACGTGTTGCCGCGCCGGACGGCGATCACGCGGGCGAGTTCGGATCGGACGTCCGAACGGCAGGTGCTCGCTACCAACGTCGACACGGTGATCATCGCGGTGTCGGTGGCGAACCGGGTGAACCTCGGCCGGATCGAACGCCTGCTGACGCTGGCCTACGACGCCGGCACGCGACCGGTGATCGCGTTGACCAAGTCGGACCTGGTCGACGACCTCGTCGCCGGCGAAGCCGCGGTCACCGCGGTGGCCCCGGGCGCCGAGATGGTGGTGACGAGCACGGTCAGCGGTGTCGGTGTCGACGCGCTCGCGGCCACCATGACCGGCACCGCCGTTCTGCTGGGCTCGTCTGGTGCCGGCAAGTCGAGCCTGGCCAATGCGCTGCTGGGACGTGATCACATGGCGGCCAACGAGATCCGTTCCGTCGACGGTAAGGGACGACACACCACGGCGCACCGTGAGCTGTTGATTCTTCCCGGAGGCAAGGCCCTCATCGACACTCCTGGTCTGCGCGGGATCGGGGTCCAGGATGTCGCGGACGCGGCCGGTCAGACCTTCGCCGAGATCGAGGAGCTGGCACACGACTGCTCATTCCGCGATTGTGAGCACCGTAGCGAGCCCAGATGTGCGGTGCAGGAAGCGATTCGAGACGGTCGGATTGATGAGGGTCGATTGGAGCGCTACCGCAAACTGCTTCGCGAAAGCGAATGGTCGGCGGCCCGGGGCGATGCCCGCCAGGCGAGCAAGCGAAGCAAGCGGGACAAGGCCATCACGCGGGACATACGCGCGATGTATCGGTTTCGGGACCGACAGGGCTGAACGGACTCAGCCCACTGGTCAGTCGTCGCCGACGGGACCGTCCAGGTGCGCCAGGGCGGCCCGCGCGGCTTCGAGCTCCTGACTGAGTTCCTCGATGCGACGCTGAGCGGCTGAGCGTGCCGACTCGATGACGGTGTCGACCGCGGTGATCGCGGTCTCGTCGCCCAGTTCGCGCATGGCCCTGGCCACTCGGTCTGCGGTCACCTCGGTGGGTCTCCCCTGCTTCCTGGTGCCGTGTGACACTGCCACCGTCCAGGTGCTCTCTCCGGCCGCGGTGATGGTCACGGTCGTCGGAGCGGTCGGCGCCTTCGTCTTTCGCGGCGGTTTGCTCGTGGCGGGCGAGGGCGTCGGCTCCCCGGCTCTGGACTGAGTGTCGGCGACGGGTTGCGCCCTCTTGGGTGTCTGGCGCGGACTCGATTCGGTGGTGGCGGGCTTGGCGACCGAGACGGGAACGTCCTGCGCGGGCTGCCGTTTCGAGTTTCGTCCGCCGGCGGACGACGCGGGCGCCGGCGCCGTTCGATTCCGCCGCAACTCGTCGGCCTCGAACGGCAACTGATCGTCGACGCCCCTGGGGCTCACTGTCACTGTCGAACCATCGATCGACACGACCCGTGCCGAGGCGCCGGCCTCCAGATTCAACGACGGCATCGCGTCTCGCAGGTACACGGTGACCCGCTTTCCGGAAGCGAGTGCAGCGGACAGCGACTCGAGGTCGCCGGGAGTCAGTCCGGCCTTTGTCTGTGAACTCACCGCGCCATTGTCGCACATGCGTGCGAACGGTCATCGACAGTGCGGCAGAGCCGTGGAATGGGAATGAGGCGCTTTGACGCGGATCAAACCCTCCAACGGGCGACCGTTACGTTTTCGTGACCTCGAGCATCGGACTGGCCTCGATGGTGAGTGGCGGAACGATCGAGACCGTTCGCGGCCCTAATGTTCTGAGGGACGGTAACGGGCCTTCGGAGGGAAAACCAGTGACTCAGGCGAACACCCCGGCACACACGTCGACCACCGCGCGTGAGGTCCCGATCGCCGACCACGCGTACGCCGGAATGACGATCGCCGCGCTGCTGTGCGTGACCTCGGCCGCCACATTCCTCACGCTCTTCCCCTGACCCGTACGCCGCCATACTTCGAGTGGAAAGCACCACAAGTGCTCCTTGCCGGTGTGTCACCTGCGTCGACTTCGGTCCGCAGGTGGCACACACCACTGAATGATCGGGCGAGAGAGGGGCGGGTGCACCCCGACCACCATCTGTCGTCACGGCACCGTCGGCATCTTGATCGAGTTCGCGGGCGGTACCGGGTGAATCCCGTGGAACGTCAGAAGTCGAACCCGCCGCCGAAATCGCCGCCACCGCCGAAATCGCCGCCACCGCCGAAATCGCCGCCACCGCCGAAGTCTCCCGAATCGCCGCCGCCGAAGTCCCCGGAGTCCCCGCCGTCGAGCGCGCCGGTGTCGGAGCCGTCACCGGCGCCGCTCTCGAATCCCTGCGCGTCGTAGGGCACGCCTGCCATGCCGGAGAACATCGCCGAGAACAGGAACATCGAACCGAGTCCCCACGCGCCGGCGACCAATGCCGGCTTCCACCAAGGCTCCGAGTACCAGCCCGCGGGCACCGGTCGCCCAGCGACACGACCGCCCGGGTAGTAGTTCGGGGTCTGCTCGGACGGGTTCGGCGAGGCTGCGACCTGACGTCCTTCGAACTCCACGGTGCGGTCTTCGGTGACCGCGCCGGCGCTCTTCTGTCCGTCGAGTTCGGGAATCGCCGGTCCGGGGTCGAGGTCCATCGCGGCGCGGGCCGCCCGGATGTAGTACAGACCTTCGATGGCGGTCTGCTTCGCCAGTCGGGCCTGCGTCGGGGAGTTGGCCTGCTCGATCTGCGAGCCGGCCGCGGTGTACCGCTCCCCCGCGTCGGCCAGCGCCTGCTTCGACGCCGGTCCGTCGCCGACCAGCATGAACACCTGTCCCCCGAGCCGTTCGATGGCTTGTCGCGCATCGGCCTTCGCGTCGTCGAGGGTGCGGGCCGCGTTGGCGCCGGAACGCTGCTGGGCAAAGACCACCACCCCGACGACGACCACGACGATGACGGCGATCAAGATCAGTGCTTCCATGCTTCCCTCCGGTTTCGCGTGTCCGCGGCATGCCGGTCGTCACCAACCGACAATTCGGACACCACCGAGCGTACCGACGGCGGTCGGTGCGATGCCGCGTCGGCGAGCGGCGACGAGGCGCTGACCATTCTCGTCGAGTTCCTGAATCCGCGTTTGCGGGTTCGACCGGGTGACGAATGACGGTGACCATCACGAACGATGCCGCGCTGCACGGCCGACGCGGCCATCGGTCACCCTTGTGAGGTGACCGATGGCAGCGGAATCCGGATACTGCGCAGTCACAGCGGGACACGCGTGGCCGAGCTCCGCTGGGAATGGGCACGTGAGGCCGATCCCGGCGTCGGGCCGTGGCGGGCCGATGGTGCGTTCATCGCAGCGGTCACGGCCTGGCTCGACGACGATCGCCGAACGGTCTGGACCGCCGGTGCCGGTGATCTCGCTGTCGGAATGGTGTGTTTGACTGAACACGCCCGGATGCCCAGTCCTCGCCGCGCCGCCGGTGGCCGTTGGGGCTATCTCGGCCACCTTTACGTGCGCCCCGCGTTCCGCGGGTCCGGTCTCGGACGGGACCTGATCCGGCGTGCCACCGGGACTGCCGACGATCGCGGATACGCCAAGACGGTCCTTTCACCAACCGAACGGTCAGTGGGCCTCTACGAGCGATGCGGTTTCGATATGGACAACGACCTCATGATCCGACGGCGGTGACAGCGACACGTGGACGCGCGGTCGGCGCTGCGAGCGATCTCTACCATGGCGGCGTGTTCTTCTTGTTCGGATATGGCCGTAGGCAGAAGCATCTCGGCGCGGGTCAGACCCGTGCGTGTCCCCGCTGTCACAACACCACCCAGTGGGCGCGGATGCGCGAGTACTCGCAGTTCTCCGTCTTCTTCATCCCGATCGCCCGGTGGAACCGGCGCAACTTCGAGGCCTGCGGGATCTGCGGCGCGGCAGTGGCGGTCTGAGCGCCGTCCGGGGTGACTCGGGGAGTCTCCGTCTCGTGCCGGACGCGGACCCGGTTTGCCGAGGGCGAAACTGGTTACCCTCGGAAGGGTGTCCGCCTCCCCCGATTCCCCCGCACGCACCAGTGCCGCGATCACCGGCTTCGAGCGCACCTTCGTCGACGCGCTGACGGCCCTGACGGTGCCGTGGCAGGGGGCCGACGCGCCCGCCCCGCGGCTGCTCGTCGTCAACGAGTCACTCGCCGCCGACCTGCAGCTCGACATCGGGGCGCTCCGAACCGACGACGGCGTCGCGCTCCTGTCGGGTGCGGCCGCCCCGGCCGACGCGCTTCCCGTCGCAACCGCCTACTCCGGTCATCAGTTCGGCGGTTACTCCCCACTTCTCGGCGATGGCCGGGCATTGTTGCTCGGCGAGCTCATCGACCGCGATGGCGGGCGAGTCGATCTGCAACTCAAGGGATCCGGGCGCACGCCGTTCTCCCGGGGCGGCGACGGGTTCGCGGTCGTCGGGCCGATGTTGCGTGAGTATCTGATCAGCGAGGCCATGCACGCGCTCGGGATTCCGACGACGCGTTCGCTGTCGGTCGTGGCGACCGGCCGTGACATCCAGCGGACCGGTGCCGAGCCGGGCGCGGTGCTCGCCCGGATCGCCGCGAGCCATCTCCGCGTCGGAACCTTCGAGTACGCGGTGCGCAACACCGATCTGACCCAGCAGCTCGCCGATTATGCGATCGATCGTCACTATCCGGAGCTCGCGCGGGACTCGGAGTCCGGTCGCAACCGCTACCTCGAGTTCTTCGAAGCCGTCCTCGAACGTCAGGCCGCTCTGGTGGCCCAGTGGATGCTGGTCGGCTTCGTGCACGGGGTGATGAACACCGACAACACCACGATTTCGGGTGAGACAATCGACTACGGGCCCTGCGCGTTCCTCGACGCGTTCGACCCGTCGGCAGTGTTCAGTTCGATCGACCACGCGGGTCGGTACGCGTACGGAAATCAGCCGGCAGTCCTCAAGTGGAATCTGGCCCGGTTCGCCGAGACACTCCTCAGGTTCATGGCCGAGACGCCCGATGAGGCGATCACTGCGGCGACCGAGGTGCTGGACTCCTACGAGGCGCGGTACGAGCGCCACTTCGCGACCGGCATGGCGTCGAAGATCGGTCTGGAAGATGCGTCCGCCGAACCCGACCTGATCGCCGACCTCCTGACCCTGATGCGCGAGCATCGCGCCGACTGGACGGGTACCTTCCGCGCGCTCGCGGATGAGCTCCGCGGGGATCAGGTCCCGATCACCAGTCTCCTACCGCGCGAGTACATCGGTCCGTGGCTCGACCGGTGGCGAGCCGCGCTGGCCGCAGCCGGCCGCGAACCCGCGGCGGTCGCCTCGACGATGGATCGGGTCAATCCCGTGTACATCCCGCGCAATCACCAGGTCGACGCAGCCCTGCGCGCCGCGACCGAGGGAGATCTGGAACCCTTCGGTCGGCTGCTGGCGGCCGTCACTCATCCGTTCGAACGTCGCACGGAGTGGGCGCACTACGCGGCGCCGGCCCCGCAGGCCTTCAGCGACTCCTTCCAGACCTTCTGCGGCACCTAGTTAGACCGTCGGATGAGGACTCGTGAACCCCGGTGAGGACGTCGATTCCCGCGATGCACTGCTCGCCGAGAGGGAACGCACCGCCGCACTGATCGAGTCCTTGTCGAGCCGCCTGGCCGCTGTCGTCGAGGCGACGAGTGACGCCGCGGCCGACGACGAGCACGACCCGGAGGGGTCGACTCTGGCGGTCGAACGCGGACATCTGGTCGCCCAGCTGGAACGCTCACGGGTCCGGCTCGACGAGATCGGTGCCGCCCTGGATCGAGTCGGTTCCGGCTCGTACGGCCGGTGCGAAACCTGCGGTACGCCAATCGGTGCGGAGCGACTCGAAGTGCTACCGGCCGCCCGGCAGTGCGTGCGATGCGCGGCGCGGAGTCCGTCGAGACGGTGGTGAGGAGGGACCAGGAATTCGTGTCCGGTTCGCCTCCGACATATGCGCGTGTGGCCATACGCGGGTAGACCGGAGGGCGGTAGAGCACGCAACGACTCGAACCGAGAGGTGTCCGGCATGAAAGCCATCCAGATCGTCAAGCCAGGAAATCGGCCCGAACTCCGCGAGGTCGACAAGCCGACACCCGGACCGGGGCAGGTGCTGCTGAAGGTGACCGCGGCCGGTGCGTGCCACTCCGACGATTTCGTGCTCAACATGCCCGCCGAGGGCTTTCCCTATCCGCTGCCGATGACGCTCGGGCACGAGGGCGCAGGCGTGGTCGCCGAGATCGGTAGCGGCGTAACATCACTCACCGAGGGAACCGCGGTCGCGGTCTACGGCCCGTGGGGCTGCGGCGTCTGTCATTTCTGCTCGCGGGGCCTCGAGAACTACTGCACCCGCGCCGCCGAACTCGGCATCGCCCCGCCCGGACTCGGCAACGAGGGCGCGATGGCCGAGTACATGATCGTCGACGATGCTCGGCATCTCGTGCCGCTCGGTGATCTCGACCCGGTTGCGGCGGTACCGCTCACCGATGCCGGACTCACTCCTTACCATGCGATCAAACCGTCGCTGCCAAAGCTCGTCGGCGGCACCACCGCGGTCGTGATCGGCGCGGGTGGTCTCGGGCACATCGGGATTCAGCTGCTGAGGCACCTGACCCCGGCGCGGATCATCGCCCTCGATGTCAGCGAGGACAAGCTCGCGTTCGCGCGCGAAGTGGGCGCTCACGAGACGGTCCTCAGCGATGCCGACGCCGTCGCGAATGTTCGGAAGATCACCGGAAATGACGGGGCCACAGCCGTATTCGACTTCGTCGGACTGCAGCCGACGATCGACACCGCGATGGGAGTCGTCGGCACCATGGGCGATGTCGTGATCGTCGGCATCGGTGACGGGGTCGCGGCCGCCAAGGTCGGGTTCTTCTCGCAGCCGTATGAGGTGTCGGTACGCGCACCGTACTGGGGTGCCCGGGACGAACTCATCGAGGTCCTCGACCTCGCCCGTGACGGCGTCCTGGAGGTCGCCGTCGAGAAGTTCTCCCTCGACGACGGGCTCGAGGCGTATCGCCGGCTCGCTGCGAACGAGCTGCGCGGACGGGCGGTCGTGATTCCCGACTGACGTCCGCAGGACGCACGTCGAGCCGTCGGCGAGAATTCCCCAACCGTCCCGCGCCCACCTAACCTACGGTACCGTAACTTAGGTGAAGGTCGACCTGTCCGAATCCCAGGCTGTGTACGAGCACTACCTGACGCATCAGCAGGATCGAACCCGGGCGCGGCTGATGTACGGAGTGCTGGCCGCCCGGATTCGACCGGTCGTGCGCCTCCGTTCCCGGGACCGTCTCACGCGCGTTGTCCGCAGCGGTGCACCGTTGCTGATCGCGGCCAACCACGTCTCCGAACGGGATCCGCTGGTGCTCGCCGCGGCCGGATTCCGGTCGCCCCTGCGGAGGCGGATCGGCAATCTGCGTGTCCTCGCGAAGGACGAACTGTTCGCCGATGCCGAGCAACGCAGGAAGATCGACACCCTCGGTGGGATCCCCGTCTTCCGCGGGAAGGACCACGGGGTGCGCGCCGCCGCGGATGCGGGTCGTCAGATGATCGGCGTGTGCGTCGAACGGATGGCGCGCGGAGACAGCATCGCCGTGTTTCCGGAAGGCACGTGCAACGAGGGCGACCCCACACAGGTGCAACGACTCGGCACCGGAATCGGCCACATCGCCCATCGGGCGCTTCGCGACGACGTCGGGGTGTGGTTGATCTCCGCGGGGATCGCCTATCCGGACGGAGGCGGGCGCCCCGTCGTCGCGTTGGGTGATCCGGTGGACCTCGCTACGCGGCGGGACGACACGCCTGCAGCGGTCACCCGATGGATCCAGCGAGATCTGCAAGGGGTGGTCGACGACGCGTGCAGCCAGGTCCGTTGACTCAGGGTCCGCCCGGGTGACGACGCCGATCGGGTTTGGCTTGCACGCCCCAGGGTTAAGCGCAGGAGATGCAACGAGATGACGCCGCAGATCCAGCTGAACGAGACACGGCCGTATCTGACCGGGACGTCCGCGACGATCCGGATTCCGCCGATCCCGACGACCCACGGAAGCCGGACTCGCCGACAGATCTGACCAAGCCGTCGATCGTCTTCGTCCTGAAGAAGACGGCGCGCGAGTTCTCGCGGGACCAATGCACGGACCTGGCTGCCGCGTTGACCTATTACTCGGTGCTGTCGCTGTTTCCGGCCCTCCTCGCGCTGGTGTCCCTGCTCGGTGTGTTCGGCCAGGGCGAGAAGACGACCGACGCCGTCCTGCAGATGGTCGACGACGTCGGACCGTCGTCGGCAGTGGACACCCTGCGGGGCCCCGTCGAACAGCTGGTCTCCGCCCCCAGCGCCGGTTTCGCGCTCGTCCTGGGTCTGGTCGGCGCCTTGTGGTCGGCGTCCGGTTACGTCGGAGCATTCGGCCGTGCGATGAACCGGATGTATGAGATCGACGAGGGCCGACCCATCTGGAAGCTCCGGCCCATCATGCTGCTGGTGACATTGGTCGCTCTCGTGCTCGCGGCGGCAGTGGCACTGATGCTCGCGATCAGTGGGCCGATCGCGAAGTCGATCGGTGACGTCGTCGGATTCGGTGACACCGCACTCACCGTGTGGAACATCGTCCGGTGGCCGATCCTGCTGCTGTTCGTCGTCCTGATCGTCGCGATCCTGTACTGGGCAACGCCGAACGTGCAGCAGCCGAAGTTCCGCTGGATCAGCGCCGGTGCGGTCCTCGCCATCATCACCTGGATCGTCGCGTCGGCAGCGTTTGCGTTGTACGTCTCGAACTTCGGCAGTTACAACAAAACCTACGGAGCCCTCGCCGGGGTCATCGTCTTCCTGCTCTGGCTGTGGTTGACCAACCTCGCACTGCTCTTCGGCGCCGAATTCGATTCGGAACTGGAACGCGGCCGGCAACTCCAGGCGGGCATGCCCGCCGAGGAGCACCTGCAGCTGCCGCCGCGGGACACCACCGCGTCGGACAAGAACGACGAGAAGGATCAGAAGTTCATCGAACAGGCGCGCGCGCTTCGCGAGTCGCAAGGGAACTGAGCTGCGGGGCGGTACCCCGTAACGTCAGTACAACCGACCTGGCACGAGCTCGGTCGATCGGCGGAAGGAACGTGGCACGATGAGCCGCAATCAAGTGACCGGCGCGGTGGACCGCGCCACCGACAGCCCGTGGTTCGAGCGTCTTGCGCGTGCCGGACACGGGGTCAGCGGTCTGCTCCATCTGCTGATCGCCTATATCATTCTGCGCCTCGCGTTCGGCGGGGGTGGAAACGCCGATCAGTCGGGGGCGCTGGGTATCTTCGCCGACTCAGCAGGCGGCCGGTTCGTGCTGTGGGTCGCCGCGGTCGCGTTCGCCGCTCTCGCACTGTGGCGACTCGCCGAGGCCATCGTGGGCCCTCATGCCACCGAGCCGGGTGAGGACAGTGACGGCGCCGAGCAGTGGTTCGACCGCGGAAAAGCACTGTCGCTGGCTGTCGTCTACGTCGGTTTCGCTTGGTCGGCAATCCGTTTCGCCACCGGCCAGGGAAAGTCGAGTGGTCAGGAGAACGCGGGTCTGACGGCGCGGCTTCTGCAGTCCGGTGGCGGCAAGTTCGTTCTGGTGGCAGCCGGTCTGATCATCATCGGAGTCGGGATCTATCACGTGTACAAGGGCGCCAGCCGTTCGTTCCTCGACGATCTCAAGATCTCCGACGACAAGGCTGCGACCGTCGCGGGCGTGATCGGCTATTGCGGTAAAGGCGTCGTCCTCGCCGGTACGGGCATCCTGGTCATCGTGGCGGTCGTGACCGCGGACCCATCCAAGGCCACGGGAATCGACGGCGCGGTCAAATCGCTGTCCGGACTGCCTGCCGGTCAGGTGTTGATGGTGCTGGCGGCAGTGGGTATCGCCGCCTACGGCGTGTACTGCTACTGGCTGGTGCGATTCGCGCGGATGTGAGTCCCCGCGAACCGCACCGCCGGTCACTCACGCGCCGAACGCGTTTCGTCCCTCGATTGCCGAGTTCACGAGGTTGTCCCGGTCCAGCCCGGTGCCGGAGGTGATGGCCTCGATCCACGCCTCGGTCGTGGCCACCGCGGCGAAATTCGAGTTCAGCAGTGCCATGAGGGTGTTGTGGACGTCTTCGGCAGATGCCTTCCCGGCAGCGTTCGCGAGGTGGATGGCACCGGTGGCGTCGGAGATGATCTCCACGCCGAAGCCGAGTTCCTCCGCGCCCGCCGCCGATGCCAGATCGCAGTTGTTGGTCATGTAACCGACGAGCGTGATCGTGTCCACGTCCTGAGTTCGCAACCAGTCCGCCAGGTCGGTACCGCCAAAGACGCTGCCGACGCTCTTGTGCACCGACTTCCACCGCGGAGTGACCCGTTCGGCGACGTGAGGATGCAGATCCCACGCCGGACTGCCCTCGGCGAACACCGGGGCGCCCGCCGGCAGCGTGTGTTGAACGACGGCCACCGGAATGCCGTTGGCTTCGGCGTGGTCGATGATCCGGGTGATGTTCGACAGACTCGTGTCTCTCGACGGGTACTGGATGGCGAGCGGGCCGTCGAAGTACGTGTTCTGGATGTCGACGAGAACGAGTGCGCGTCTGGGTGCGGCCACGGAGGCTCCTTCTGATGGTTCGCGTCTACCCGTACGGCGAGACGCGGGTCCCCCGATTGTGCGAGGGCGAGCCCTCGACCGGAAGTGGCGCAGATGCCCTCCATCGATGAGAATGAGCCACGATGAGAATCGCGATCTACGCTTTCGACGGTGTGTCCACCTTTCACCTGGCTGCTCCCCAACTGGTGTTCGGTGAGGTCACCCGCGTGCTGCCGTCCGTGTCGTGGGAGACAACCCTCTGGAGCTTCACCGGTGGCGACGTGACGGTTGCCGAGGGCTACCGCCTGTCCGGTGTGGCCGGACCGGACTCGGCGACAACCGCTGACATCGTCGTCGTGCCCTCATGGCCTGAACATCTTCCCGCGCTCGATGACGCTCTTCGAGAAGTCCTGCGCGGTGCGCACGAGCGGGGTGCGACGATCGTCGGGTTGTGCCTGGGCGCGGTCGCCGTCGCGGACTCCGGTCTGCTCGCCGGACGGCCCGCGGTGACGCATTGGGCGGCCATGGACGCCCTCAGGGCGCGGCACGCCGACATCGAGGTCGACTCGCTGGTTCTCTACGTGGATCACGGCGACGTGATGACGTCGGCCGGCACGGTCTCCGCAGTCGATGCCTGTTTGCATCTGGTGCGGAACCGGCTGGGCGCCGACATCGCCAACGACGTCGCGCGGCGCCTGGTCGTCGCCCCGCACCGCGACGGTGGCCAGGCCCAGTACACGCGCCGTCCCGTTCCGGAGACGCACACGGGCAACCCGATCGGCGACGTGATCGATTGGGCGCTGGAGCATCTCGACGAGACGCTGACCGTCGACCGACTCGCGGCGCAGGCCTGTATGAGTACGCGCGGCTTCGTCCGCAAGTTCAAGGTCGCAACCGGAACGACCCCCGCGCAGTGGGTGCTGTCCCAACGCCTCGATGCGGCCCGTGTCCTCCTGGAGACGACTGATCTCGCGATCGACACGGTCGCTCGCCGTTGCGGTTTCGGCAGCGCGGTCACGATGCGCCAGAACTTCGCCGCCGCGTTCGCGACGTCACCGGCCAACTATCGGCGGCAGTTCCGGGGTGTGTGACTCGTGGTGCGCCCGGCCGACTCCCCGATTCCCGGCCTCGTCCGATCTCCCGCAACTGCGAATCGCAGTCTGTCGTCGTCGACCTCGCCCCGGAACAACCGGCGGTCGGCGTAGTAACTCATCGACATGACCCACGGTTCCTCGGGGCCCTGCTTGGGCAGGGTGTCCAACGCGCGTTGCACATATCCGGCCCCGAAGTCGAGCAGCGGCCTCGTCGGCATCTCCGGGTCGGCCACCGCCCACACGCTGTCGTATCCCTGGGAGTCCATGTGTGCGAGCAGCTTGCAGAAGTACTCGCACAGCAGGCCGATCTTGAGGGTCCACGACGCATTGGTGTAGCCGATCGCCAGCGCGAAGTTCGGGACCCCGGACAGCATCATCCCGCGATAGACGACGGTGTCGGGAAGCGACACCGGTTGACCGTCGACCGTCAGCTCGATGCCGCCGATGATCTTGATGTTCAATCCTGTTGCGGTGACGACGATGTCGGCCTCGAGTTCTTCGCCGCCGGCGGTCCGGATGCCGGCCTCGGTGAAGGTGTCGACCCGATCGGTGACGATCGAGGCCTTCCCCGCACGGATGGTCCGGAAGAGGTCGGCGTCGGGCACCACACACAACCGCTGATCCCATGGGTTGTAGGGCGGATTGAAATGGGTGTCCACCGGATAACCGTCGGGCAGTTGTGATTCGTTGATCTTGCGGATCATCCGGCGGGCGACCGATGGAAACCGTTGGCACAGTTCGAACAACACCCGTTGCTGCGCGACGTTCTTGTGCCGGGTCAGTGCGTAACCGCGTTCGGTGCCGAAGACCTTCTTCAGGGCGTTGGCGATCGCGTCTTCGCGCGGCAGCGGGATGATGTAGGTCGGGGTTCGCTGCAGCATGGTGACGTGTGCCGCCTGATCGGCCATCGCGGGCAGCAGCGTGACCGCCGTGGCGCCGCTGCCGATGACCACGACTCTCTTGTCCGTGTAGTCGAGATCCTCGGGCCAGTGCTGCGGATGAACGATTTCGCCGCGAAACCGCTCGGTCCCGGCGAACTCCGGCGAGAATCCCTCGTCATAGTCGTAATAGCCAGAGCCGCAGAAGATCCACCGGGCACTGATCTGCACCCGTTCGGCGGTGCCGGCGCGTTCGATGTCGACGAGCCACCGAGCCGCATCGGACGACCACGCGGCGGACACGACTCGATGTCCGTACCGAACCAGAGATCCCAGATCGTTCTCGTCGATCGTCTCGTGGAGGTAGTCGAGAATGCGCGGGGCGTCGGCGATGGCCTGTCGATCAGTCCAGGGCTTGAAGTCGTAACCGAAGGTGTGCAAGTCCGAGTCAGACCGAATACCCGGATAGCGGAACAGGTCCCACGTGCCGCCGGCCTTTTCCCGGGCCTCCACGACGACGATCGACTTGCCGGGATGCTCGGTCCGCACCCAGCGCGCCGCGCCGATGCCCGAGATCCCGGCCCCGACGATGAGGACATCGACTTCGTGTGGCGTGGTCGTCACCCGATTCTCCTTCGGTCATACTCCCCGTACGGTGCCCATCCAGGATGCCGCACATCCGTCGTTCCGCTGTGCTGGTGTGCTGGACTCACCTGTCAGCCGGGTGAGTTGGTGTTTCGGCCGTTGGACGCGCCGCTGCCGAGTCCTGGGCGACCGCCGCGCCCAGCAGGCGTCCGCCGCTGGTCACGAGCGCACGACGCCACGGTGCCACACCTTCGATCTCGATCTGGATGGACATGGACAGCACGGTCCGGATGAGGACGATTATCCCGAGGATGAGTGCGTCCTCGATCGAGGGTTTGGAGGTGATCGTCCGGATGAGGTCGGCCGCGACCAGTACCTCCAAGCCGAGAAGTATGGCCGCCCCGAGCGTGTTGCGGAGGACGGAGAAGGCGGTCCCTCCGCCCTCCCCGCGGCGGAGTGACCGGACCCCCAGCACGCAGGCGATGATCGCGCCGACGATCATCGCGAATGCGCCGACAGCCTCGAACCCGACCGCGACCGTGGTGAACACGTCCTCGCCGCTCATGCGCGTCAGATTACGGGAAGCGAGACGGCTCGGGACTAACGATCGCGCGCACCGACCGGATGCGTCGTGAAGGCGTTCGCCGCGGGCGCGCTACCGGGACTACTGCGAGCCGTGCCACACGGCGTCGAACGGCGCGCGCGAGGCGAGACGACCGACGATGCCGTCATGGGTGAACTGTTTGGCGGTCCGAATCGCGTCGAGAACTTCGACGCCCTTGGTGAGTTCGGCGGTCGTGGCGGCCGCGAACACGCAGCCGGCCCCGGAGACACGCTCGTCGCCCACCTTCGGGGCACGCAAGACAGTGACCTCGGTGCCGTCGAAGACGACATCGACCGCCTCGTCCCCGGGCAGCCCGACCCCGCCCTTGACGACGACCACCCGAGGCCCGAGGTCGTGGATCCGACGCGCCGCTTCGGCGAGGTCATCGATCGATGTGAGCTCGGCCATGCCGGCCAGGGTCGCGGCCTCGAACAGGTTGGGGGTCACCACGGTGGCCAGCGGCAGGATCTCCGAACGCAGGGCGTTGTCGGTGTCGAGGGCCGCCCCGGGTTCCTGGCCCTTGCAGATGAGCACCGGGTCGACGACGACGTCGCGCCACTCACGCGCGGCCAAGGCCGTCGCGACGGTCGAGATGGTGGCCGGCGTGCCCAGCATGCCGATCTTCACGACGTCGGGTTCGTGCGCGACCGTGGCCACCTCGATCTGATCGGCGATCACCGCGGACTCGACGGGTACGAATCGATGTGCCCACCCGTTGTTCGGGTCGAAGGACACGATGCAGGTGATGGTCCCGACCCCGTAGGTGCCGAGCTGCGCGAACGTTCGCAGGTCGGCTTGGATGCCCGCTCCCCCGCTGGCCTCCGACCCGGCGATCACATACGACACCACCGACATCACGATCTCCTCCCGTGGCCTTCCTGGACTCGGGTCCTTTTCTACACCCCTTCTCGAACCGCCGGTCTGCTCGCACCGCACCGTCCGCGGGGGCGATCTCGGTTTCCGGTGCGTCCACGGCGCGGCCCACTGGCTGATCCTTCGCTCGCTTCGACGGTTTCTCGATGACTCGGATTGGGAGACACCGTGGCCCCGGGCTGAGCCCGGGCATCCGGGGACCGCGACCCGACGCCGCGCAGTCCCGAAATCCCTGACACTCGTCTGGACCGGTGTCTATAGTCGGCGACGAGGCGGATCGCGGCCATGGGACGCTGCGTCACGGCCGCCCCGGACCGCAGATCGACGGACTGGAGAACGATGGACCTGCAGGAGATCAGCGACCGGTTCGGCATCGCGGACACGCTGCACCGGTACTCACGCGCCGTCGACACCAAGGACTGGGAATTGTGGCGCTCGGTGTTCACCCCGGAGGCGGTGGTCGACTACTCGTCGACGCCGTTCGGTCAGGCGGGCACGCGCGACGAGATCGCGGCCTGGCTCGAGGAGAGTTTTGCATTCGTGTCGGTGAGCCAGCACTTCATCACCAACATCGAGTACACCTTCGATCACGACGGCACGGGTGATCGTGCCGACGTGCGGGCGATGTTCTACAACCCGATGCGTTTCGTGGGGATGCCCGAACTCAGCACCTGCGGTGGCAACTACCACCACACGATGGTCCGAACACCCGACGGCTGGAAGAGCTCCGGGCTCGTGGAAGAGTGCCTGTGGTTCGAGAACTCCCCCGCGGGCACCGAAGGCAGCTGACGCGCGGCCGAGGTGCCGAGGGCGTCGGGTCGCCGATCTCCGGGACTTAAAACCTGCAGAGGTTTTTCTTTCGCGGGCCTTGACGATGTCGGCAACGCGGCCTCCGGCCGCGTGTCACATGCGTGCCTCGCTTGTGTTGTCCCAGTTCACTGATCCGTCGATCGGTGCGCCCTCATCCCGCGCGCGGGTTCTCGTCCTCGGTTCGGAGGGAGACCGTCGTCACCCGCATCGCGCAACGATCTGGGCATGTCTCGCGCTGGGTAACTTGTGCCGACGACCCCCATCGGCACAGTGCCACATCTCGACAAGGATCTTCGATGACCCAGACTTCTCGAGCGATTCCGCTCGGCGCCTTCGGACCCGACGCCCGTAGCGTCGACACCCCGGTCCTGGATTCCCACATCCACCATGTCGAGCACGGTGACGGCGACCCCATCGTGTTCCTCCACGGCAGCCCGACGAGCTCGTACCTGTGGCGTCACGTCTTCACCCGCCTCACCGGACGCGGACGTCTGATCGCCGCCGACCTCATCGGCTTCGGTGATTCCGGCCGACCGGACATCGCCTACGAGCTCGACGACCACGTTCGATACCTCGACGCCTGGTTCGAGGCCCTGGACCTGAGCCGGGTGACGCTCGTTCTGCAGGACTACGGCGCCGCATTCGGGATCAATTGGGCGGCAAGGCATCCTGCTCGTGTGCAGGCGGTGCTTCTCGCCGAGCCGGTGCTTCGTGACATCGCTTCGGCCGATCTGCCCCAGCCCTTCGTGCAGGCGCAGCAACTCATCCGGACCCCGGGTGACGGGGAGAAGTTCGTGGTCGAGGACAACCAGTTCCTCACCCAGGTCTTCCCCGGCGCGTTCCTGGAACGGCCTGCCCAGGAAGATCTCGACGTGTACCTCGCTCCCTTCCCCACCGTGGAGGGCCGCGCGCACCTCATCCGCTTCCCCCGGAATCTGCCGATCGACGGGAACCCTGTCGGGACCGTCGAGTTCCTCGACCGCAGTGTCGAATGGCTGGAGAGCAGCTCCGGAGTTCCCAAGTTGTTGTTGACCTTCGAGCCGGGATTCCTTCTGACGCCGGACATCCTGTCCTGGGCGACCGCACATATCGCCGATCTCGAGGTCCGGGCCGCCGGCCAGGGTGTGCACTTCGTCCAGGAGGAACAGCCACAGGCCATCGCGGACGGCGTGGTCGACCTCCTGGCGCGGGCGGGAGACGTCCGATGACCATCTCCGCGGATCCCACCCAGGTCCCGGTCCGCCCGGGCTCGATCGAACTCGACGCCCTGCTGGACCGGATCGCGGACGGCAGTTTCGAGCGCGAGCACACCGGGACCGCACCCCACGAACAGGTGCGGTGGCTGAAGGCAGCAAGACTGGGCGCCTATCGGCTCACGCCCGCCGACGGCGGCGGGGGTGCCACCGTCCGCGAACTCTTCGATCTCGTCATCCGGCTAAGCCGCGCGGACTCCAACCTCGGCCATCTGCTCCGGGCGCACTACGGCACCGTCGAGGACATCTTGCTGTGGCCGCATTCTCCGCGCCGTGAGCTGTGGTTACAGCGGGTCGCGGCCGGCGAGCTGATCGGCAACGGGAACAACGAACTGAGCAGCAGGCATGCCGGTGATTTCGCCAAGTCGACCACGTTCACGCCCGACGGCGACGGCTATCGGCTGGACGGCGTCAAGTACTACTCGACGGGCACGCTGTACTCCGAGCACACCTTCGTCACCGGTGTCACCCCGGGCGGCGTGCCCGTGCAGGCGCTGATACCGCTCGATCGGCCCGGGATCATCGTCGAGGACGATTGGGACGGCTTCGGCCAGTCCCTGACCGGTACCGGCACAACCCGTTTCGAGGGAGTCAGCGTTCTCGCCGACGAGGTGACCCTCCCTCCGGAGGACCTGAGCACGATCCCACGCTGGCACCTCGGTCCCTTCTACCAGCACTACCTCAACGCCGTCGTCGCCGGGAACGCCCTTGCGATCGTCGATGACGCGGTGAACCTCCTCAGAGGTCGCACACGCAGCTTCACCCACGGGTCCGCAGATGTACCGAGAGAGGATCCGGTGCTGCTCGAGGTCGTCGGTGAGATCTCGTCGCTGGCACAGGCCACGCGTTCGGTCGTCCTCGACGTCGCCGATGATCTCGCCCGGATCCCCGGCACGGTTGTCGACGGTCGAACCGACGATGCCGTGGTCCACGAAGCAGCGCTGCGCGCCTCACAGGCCCAGGTCGTCGTCGACGACCTGGCCCTTCGCGCCGCGACGTTGCTGTTCGATGTGGGCGGTGCGTCGGCCGTCAAACGATCGGCCAATCTCGACCGCCACTGGCGCAACATCCGGACAGTCGCGTCGCACAACCCCACTCGATTCAAGAACCGCGCGATCGGTGACCTGCTGGTCAACGACACGACCCTGCCCGACAACACGTACTTCTGACCACGTCATCACTTCCGCAAAGGAACACCGCGTCCCCCATGGCTGATCGTCGCCAACTCCATCTCAATCTGTTCATCCTGTCCTCCGGGCATCACGAGGCGGCCTGGCGTCACCCCAGTTCGACGCCGGAGCGGATGTTCGACCCGGCGTTCTACACCGAGTTGGCTCGATCGGCCGAGGCAGCAGCCTTCGACGCGGTGTTCCTCGCCGACATCCCGAAACTCGACGCGAACATCGAATTCAACGCTGCCGGCCGACTCGACCCGTTGCTGACGTTGGCCACGATCGCCGGTGCCACCGAGCGCATTGGCCTCATCGCCACCGCGTCGACCACGTACTCCTACGCGTGGCACCTCGCCCGCGCGCTCTCGAGCCTCGACCATCTGTCCCGGGGGCGCGCGGCGTGGAACATCGTCACCACCGACTCCCCGGACGCGGCCCGCAATTTCGGACTACCCGGTAATCCGGATGCCCGCACGCGGTACGAACGAGCGGAAGCGTTCGTCGAAGCAGTTCTCACGCTGTGGGATTCGTGGGACGACGATGCAGTCCGGATCGATCGGGAGGCAGGACAGTACGCCGATCCCACCCGCATCACGGCGCCTCGCATCAGTGGTCCACACGTCAACGTGGCCGGGCCGTTGACCACTCCGCGTCCGCCTCAGGGACACCCGGTGTTGGTGCAAGCCGGCTCCTCCGATCACGGCCGGGAGTTCGCGGCGCGTCATGCCGAGGCGATCTTCACCGCCCAGCAGCGCATCAACGACGCGCAGGCGTTCTACGCCGACGTCAAGGGCAAGGCGGCCGCGCTCGGTCGCGACCCCGAGCACATCAAGATCCTGCCCGGTCTCAGTCCGTTCATCGGCGGAACCGAAGCCGAGGCACGCAGACTCGAGACCGAATTCAACGAGCTGACCATCCCGGCCTTCGGACTGATGCAGCTGAAGGACTTCGCCTACGTCGACCTCGATGACCTCGAACTCGATGCACCGGTGCCGATCGAGGCCTTCGGCGATGCGGGGGACGTCACGAACAACAAGAAATCGCGCACCCAGGTCTACGCCGACATCGTCCGCCGCGAACGCCCCACCTTGCGGCAGTTGTTGCACCGCCTCGCCGGGGCGCGCGGACACCGGGTCGTGGCGGGCACGCCCGAACAGATCGCCGACACGATGGTCGAGTGGCTCGATGCCGGTGCCGCGGACGGCTTCAACGTCATGCCTCCGTACCTCCCCGGTGGGTTCGACACGTTCGCCGAGACCGTGGTGCCGATCCTGCGCACACGGGGCCTGTTCCGCGAGGGCTACGAAGGAACTACCTTGCGCGACCATCTCGGTCTGCCTCGTCCGAACCGGGTTCGGGAGTCGACGAGCAGCGCCGATCGAGCGCGGTGAGCTGCGCCGGTCCGCCTTGTCGTTACTGAATCGTGGCCGCAGAGAACGATCGTGCACCGACCGCTCCGACCGGACGACATGACACCAACGCGCTCCTAACCTGGGGACAAACCCCGAGCAGAGGAGTCAGGTGGACGAGTCGCGAACCTGTCTGGTCACCGGAGCAACCGGCTACGTCGGAGGTCGGTTGGCGCCGCGGTTGCTGGCACGCGGACACAGCGTCCGCGCGCTGGCGCGGACGCCGGACAAGCTGTCCGGTGCACCGTGGCTGTCCGATCCGGGTGCCGAGGTGGTCGAAGGCGACCTCTCCGACCGTGACTCACTGGTGAAGGCGTTCGCCGGAGTCGACGTCGTCTACCACCTGGTGCATTCGATGAGCACCGACGCCGACTTCGCCGCGGAGGAGCGGCGCGCTGCGGAGAACGTGGTCGCGGCGGCCCAGCAGAACGGGGTCGCCCGGATCGTGTATCTGGGTGGCCTGCACCCCACCGGCACCGATCTCTCCGAACATCTCGCGTCCCGAGCCGAGGTCGGTGACATCCTGATCGACTCGCCGATCGAGACCGTCGCATTGCAGGCGGGCACGCTGATCGGCTCGGGATCGGCGTCGTTCGAACTCATCCGGCACCTCACCGAGCGCTTGCCCGCGATGACCACTCCTCGATGGGTCCACAACAAGATCCAGCCGATCGCGGTCGACGATGCGCTGCACTACCTCGTCGAGGCGGCCACCGCCATGGTCCCGTCATCACGAACGTGGGACATCGGTGGACCGGACGTCCTGGAGTACGGCGACATGATGCAGGTGTATGCCGAGGTCGCCGGCCTCCGTCCCCGGATCATGGTGGTGCTTCCCTATCTCACTCCGGCACTGGCCAGTCGATGGGTCCGGTTCGTCACCCCCATTCGCGGCAAGATCGCACGGCCGCTGATCGAATCTCTCGAATGCGACGCCGTGTGTCGCGACCGGGCGGTCGACGCGATCATCGATCGGCCGGAGGGCGGCCTGACCCCCTACTCGGAGGCGGTGGCCCGCACCCTCGAGCGGTCTGCGCGCGGTGACGGCCGGGCCTCGTGGGCCAATGCCTCCGCCGACGTGTCTCCGGCCGAACCCCTTCCCACCGACCCGGACTGGGCCGGTGAGGAGATCTTCGAGCGGGTCACCCGCACCAGCGAGCGCGCGAGCACCACGACGGTCTGGGACCGGCTCGAACGGGAGGCGCGGCACCGAGGCGAGATCGCGCTCGCCCGACGTCCCGATCTTCTTCGAGTACGACTCCGCGACAACCGATTCGGCAGATCGTATCGAGAGCATCAGATCGATGATGCGGCTGGGACGGCCGGCGTCGTGGAGATCACGACCACGGAGCGGTTCTTTCCACGCGGTCTCGCCGGCCTCGCGTTCTGGCGTCTCGGCCGACCTTTCCGGGCACTCGGCATCCCCGGCGCTGATCCACTTCGGTGAACCGCCGATCCGATGACGTATCGATGGATCCGTCAGCCCCCGGGTTAGAGTCGGCAGCACCGTGGTAACCCCCGGTGAGCGACTCGTTCGACGGAGCGGGTGACGATGACGATCCGTCGAGGAAGGGGATGATCGGGTGTCGATGACCGAGCGGGTCGACCGGTTCCAGCGGCGTCATCCTGCGACGGGCTTTCCGCTTGCCGTCATCTACAAGTTCGTCGATGATCAGGGCGCATATCTCGCTGCGCTGTGCGCCTATTACGCGTTCATCTCGCTGTTCCCGCTACTGCTGCTGTTCGCGACCGTGCTGGGTATCGTCCTGGCCGACAACCCCGACCTGCAGGAACGAATCCTGGACTCGGCGATGAGTCAGATCCCGGTCATCGGTGGGCAACTCGAGGAACCCGAGAAGCTCAGTGGCGGGGTCACTGCGATCGTCATCGGGATCGTGGTGTCGCTGTACGGCGGCCTCGGTGTCGCAGTCGCCGCCCAGAACGCGATGAACACGATCTGGGCGGTCCCGCGCAATGAGCGCCCCGATCCGATCTTCGCCCGTCTGCGTGGGCTGTTGTTGCTGTCCACCATCGGCGTCGCGGTGATCGGGCTGACCATCGTCAACGGCGTCTCGGCGGCATTCGAGCTGGGGATCGTGGGCCGTTGGCTTGCCATCCTGGCGTCGGTGGCGCTGAGTACGTTGGTGTTCACGATTGCGTTCCGGATCGGCACCGCCCGTGACGTGTCGGTACGGGACGTTCTGCCAGGAGCTTTCGGCGCAGCGGTCTGCTGGCAGATCATCCAGACCTTCGGCGCGGTCTACGTGCAGCACGTCATCGGGAACGCGAGTTCGACCAACGGGGTCTTCGCGATCGTGCTCGGCCTGCTGGCGTTTCTGTACGTGTCGTCGATCGTGATCGTGTTCTGTCTCGAGACCAATGCGGTCCGTGTCGATCGCCTCTACCCGCGGTCGCTGCTGACCCCCTTCACCGACAACGTCAGCTTGACGAAGGGGGATGAGGCGGCATACGCGGCACAGGTTCTCGCGCAGCGCAACAAGGGCTTCCAGGAGATCGATGTCTCCTTCGACAATCCGCGCGACGTCGACTCCGACGCCGAATTGGAGGACCCGCGGACGCGTGAGTGAGACGACCGCTCACGCGTCACGTGCGCGCCCACCCGCTGATCGAGCCGACACCGAGCGCAGCCGCCGGGCCGAGCGAGCGACGAAGGAGCGTGTCGAGGTCGAGGCGTCGCGTCGAAGCCACCCGGTGACCCGGCCTCGTGAACGAAGCCCGGATGTCAGTGCAGCGCACCCAACTCGATGAGAAGCACACCCACGATGATCACGCCGATTCCGGTGACCATCCGGCGGTTGAGGCGTTCGCGGAACAGGAAGTGTGCGGCGACCGCCGTGGCCGCGACGCCGGCGGCCGCCCAGATGCCATAGGCGACACCAAGGGGCACACCGTGTCTCAGTCCGAGTGTCAATGCGACGAACGCGGTCAGGTACCCGGCCACGACCAGTCCGTAGAAACGCCGACTCCCGGTGGCTGCGGCGCGCAATGCGAGAGTGCCGGTGACCTCGGCGATGATGGCCGCCACGATGAAGAGATAGCCCACGGTCAGGCCTCCGGTGCGCCGGCGTCGACAGGTCGCCGGTGACCGGTCTCGACCAGCACCACCCCGACCATGATGCACACGATGCCGATCCCCATCACGATCCCGAAGGGTTCGTCGAAGATCCAGGTCGCCAGAATCGCGGTGAGGGCCACCCCCGACGCCGACCAGATTCCGTAGGCGACGCCGATCCCCATGCCGCGCTTGAGGACTCCGGCGAGGAGTGCAAACGCAATCGTGTAGCCCAGGGCGACGACCGCATACAGCGCCGGTTCGGTCTCTGAACCCTTCAGCGACAACGTCGCCGCCACCTCCGAGGCAATCGCCGCGATCAGCATCACCCAGGTCATGTCTCTCGTTCCGCTCGGGGTCTATGGCGACTCTAGGCGAACGACGCCACGCCCTGGCCGATGGACCAGGGCGTGGCGTCATGCGGGCGTCAGCGAGAGGTGCCGGCGAGCTCGCCCGAGCGGGAGTCGTCGGTGGCGAGCCAACTCACCTTCGAGCCCAGCGCGGCGTCGACGCTGAACCGTCCGGCGCCGACGACCGCCAGCAGCAGCGAACCGGCCGCGAGTGCGAGGACGAACTCGTATCCGCCGTCGGAGACCCAGATCCCGCTGTCGACGTGGGCGATGAACAGCGCGCCGACCATGTCGATGACGAACAGCGCGGCGATGATCGGGGTCAGCACTCCGACGATCAGGGCGATGCCGCCGAGGATCTCGAGCCACGTGACCACGAACGCCGAGAACGACGCGGCCGGCACACCCATCATGTCGAACCCGGTCTGTGGTCCCGTCCAGCCGTTCTGCTGGAACTTCTGCAGGCCGTGAGCCAGGAAGATCACGCCGAGAGCGACGCGTCCGATGAGGATGCCCGCGCTGCGGACGATGGGGTTGGTCATGACTGAGCCGCCTTACTAGGTGGGTTTGACTTGAAGTATCAAGTGAAGGCTAGGTGGTCACACTTGATGCGTCAACCTGATCGCGGACGTGTTCACTTCGTATACACTGCGCAGATGTCCACTGCCCCCGAGCCGAACTGGCTCGACGACGAGGAGATGGACGCCTGGATTCAGGTGGCAACGGCGCTCGCCCACCTGCCCCACGCGCTCGACGCCCAGCTCCTCCGCGACGCCCAGATCACCCATTTCGAATACGAAGTGATGTCTGCGCTGTCCGAAGCTCCCGAGCGCACTCTGCGGATGAGCCAACTCGCGGAGCTGTCCTACGGCTCGTTGTCGCGGCTGTCGCACGTGGTTTCCAGGCTCGAGAAGCGGGGTTGGGTTCGACGTCACCCGTGCCCGGAGAACGGACGGTTCACGAATGCCGTTCTCACCGAGTCGGGTTGGGAGAAGGTGGTCGCCACCGCTCCCGGATATCTCGCCAATGTGCGCGAACTCGTCGTCGATCGGCTGACGCGTGCGCAGCTCCGGCAGGTGTCGGCGATCGGGCGTCGGATCAACACCCGGCCCGCCGGGACGGCGTAGTCCGGGTCTGCCGGACCGTCAGCGCGGGCCGAGTCCGAGCTGCTGTGTTCCGAGCACGTTGAGCAACTCGATCTTGCCGGCCGCGTCGGTCCGTGGTGCCGCCGTCAGCACGAGCAGCACCTGGGTCTCGTCCTCGGTGAACAAGGCCTGACAATCGACCTCGATCGCGCCGACCTCGGGGTGGAGCAGGATCTTGTGGTCCTCGAAGCGTCGACTCACCATGTGGGTGTCCCAGAGCACGGCGAATTCGCTGCTCCGGCGGAGGAGTTCGGCGACCATCGCCCCGGCACGCGATTGTGCGCCCATCACGCCGTATGCGGCCCGCAGTGAGGCGACCTGTGCCCGACTCTGCCGCTCGTGGTCGTCGGCCGGATAGCGGCTGCGCTCGTCGTCGGGGTGCACGAACCACCGGTAGATTGCGCTGCGATCCATTCCGGTGAGATGGCCGCTGTCGCCGAACAGTGCTCGCGCGCAGTCGTTCTGGATCAAGGTCTCGCCGAGGGCGGAGAGGATGAGGGCAGGCGTCCCGGCCAAGCGGTCCAGCACGCGCAGAAGCCCCGGAGCGATGTGGTCCGACGCCACCATCCGATCCGGTGCGCTGTGCCCGGCGACGCGGAACAGGTAGTCGCGCTCATCGGCGGTGAGCCGCAGGGCGCGGGCCAGCGCCGCGAGCATCTGGGTACTGGGCTGGGGTCCACGCCGCTGCTCGAGCCGGGTGTAGTAATCGGTCGACATCATTGCCAGCTGTGCCACCTCTTCGCGACGGAGACCGGTTGTGCGCCGGCGAGCGCCTGCCGGGATACCCACATCCGACGGTTGCAGCCCGTTGCGTCGGCTCACGAGGAAACCGGCCAGCGCATCACGATCCATCTGGCCAGTATCGCGGCACGGAAATCGCGTTGCCAGGGATCGGCGATCCCCCGATGACCGCACTCTGGATCGGCTGGCCAACAGATCGGAGACTCGAAGACATGAACCTCACCGGAAACACCATTTTCATCCCCGGCGCGACGAGCGGGATCGGCCTGGCGCTCGCCACCCGCCTGCACGACAAGGGCAACACCGTCATCGTCGGCGGGCGGCGCACCGAACTCCTCGACCGGATTCGAGAGGACCACCCCGGTCTGCACACCGTCGCAATCGACATCGCCGACCCGGCGGGTGTCGACGCGGCGGCCCGACAGGTCATCGCCGAGCATCCGGACCTCGACGTCCTCATCGCGATGGCGGGGATCATGCGTGTCGAGGACTGGTCGTCCCCGGCAGGGTTTCTCGACACCGCCGAAGCGACCATCACGACCAACCTTCTCGGTCCCATTCGTCTCGTCGCGGCATTCATCGACCATCTGCAGACGCGACCAGCCGCCACGATCATGACCGTGTCCTCGGGCCTGGCGTTCGCCCCGCTGCGGGTGACACCGACCTACAACGCCACCAAGGCCGCCATCCACATGCTGAGCGAGTCATTGCGCCTGCAATTCGCCGGTACCTCGGTCGAGGTCATCGAACTCGTGCCGCCGGCGGTACGCACCGATCTGATGCCGGGACAGCGCGACAGCGACTTCGCCATGCCGCTCGACGAGTTCGCCGACGAGGTGATCGACCTCATCGGCACGCAACCCGACGCCACCGAGCTACTCGTCGAGCGGGTGAAGTTCCTGCGCTGGGGCGAGGCGCGCGGCGACTACGCCGGCGTCGTGGCCACGCTGAACGACCATGACCCGCACGGTTCCTGATCGGCGCTCCCTCAACCGAGCCTGTGAATGGTCTCCACCGCGGATTCCTCCACGGCGTCGCCGTATCCGCTTCCGGCCCAGAGATTGATGCCGTCGGGATCGTTGGCGGCGGCGCGTCGGATGCCGCCCGTCAGCGTGTTGACGGCGGGGTACTCGGCCACCGCCGCTGCGGAGAACCTGTCGGTGAACAGATTGCGCAGCGCTCGTGCCGGCCGCCCGCTGAATGCCCGCGTGACCACTGTCTCGGTTCGGTCCGGATCGGCGAGAGCCGCCGCGTGCGCGGGTTTGGTACCGGCCTCGTCGGTCCGCAGGAGCACGGTACCCACTTGCACTGCAACGGGTCCCAGCGCACGGACCTCCTCGGCGCGGGCCGGGGTCGAGATCCCGCCCGCGGCGACGATCGGCAGCGGCACCCGCTCGACGACCTCGCCGATCAGCTCGTCGAGCGGAAGCGTGGGAGGGCTGGTCCGGCGGTCGAAGACGGAGCGGTGTCCGCCGGCGTCCGGGCCCTGCACGCAGAGCCAGTCGGCGCCGGCCTGCTGTGCGATGTCGGCGTCGGCGGCAGTGGTCACCGTGACCCCGACACTGCACCCGTGCCGGTGCAGCTCGTCGAAGACATCGGCCGCCGGACACCCGAAGGCGAAGGAGACGAGCGGGATTCGCTCGTCGCACATCAGCCGGATCTTGGCGTCGAAGTGGTCGTCGTCCTCCCCCAGGTCGTCCACTTCCGGGAGGGTCACCCCGAGACCACGGGCGTACGGCACGAGTTCGGCGCGGTAGCGGGCGACGGCGTCTCGATCGATCGGCTCGGACTCCGGGACGAAGATGTTGACGCCGAAGGCCTCGGTGCCCGACGCCCGCACGGCCGCGATGTCGGCGCGCACCTTGTCGGGCGTCAGGTACCCGGCGGCGAGCTGGCCGACACCGCCGGCCGAAGCCGCCGCCACCACGAGTTCCGGGGTGGTCGGACCACCGGCCATGGGAGCGGCGACGACGCGGCGGGACAGTTCATGGAGATCGAACATTCAGGCCTTGTCCTTCGCCGCGCGGACCGCGGTGAACTGCGAAAGTCTCGCCTCTGCCACCGAGTCCATCTGCTCGAGCTCCATTCCCTTCGTCTCCTCCACCTTGCGGAGCACGTAGAAGAACGACGCCGCGGCGCAGAAGGCGAAGAAGCCGTAGATGATCCCCAGTCCCACGGCCTCCGTCATCGGCGGGAAGAGCATCGAGATGGTGAAATTGGCGACCCAGTTCACCGCGGTACAGACGCCCAGCGCGACACCGCGGATTCGGTTGGGGAACATCTCACCGAGCATCACCCACATCACCGGGCCCCAGGTCGCGGCGAACGCGACCACGAACAGGTTGGCGCCGATCAGCGCCACCACGCCCCAGGGGTCGGGAAGCGTGATGTTCTCGCCCTCACCGATCTGCTGGGTGAACGCGATACACGCCATGAGCAGGCCGATGAACATGCCCACCGATCCGCCGAGCAACAGCTTCCGGCGTCCGATGCGGTCGACGAACAGGATGGCCACGAAGGTCATCGCGACGTTGATGACGGCGGTGATCACCGACGTCTTGAAGGAGTCGGCCTCGGAGAAACCGACCGACTGCCAGAGCGTCGTCGAATAGTAGAAGATCGCGTTGATGCCGACGAATTGCTGGAAGATGGCCAGCCAGATACCCACCCAGACGAGCGGGTGGAGGCCGAACGAGGGCCCGGTGATGTCCTTGATCGACGACTTCGCCTCACGCTTGACCGTCAGCTTGATCTCTTTTACCCGTTCGAGCGGGTTCTCCTCGCCGGTGACCTCCTGCAGGATCCGCGCCGCCTCGGCGTCGCGGTTGCGGCCCACCAGGTATCGCGGCGACTCAGGGATCAGCAGGGCCAGGACGCCGTAGACGATCGCGGGCACGACGCCGACCAGGAACATCCACCGCCACGCCTCCAGTCCCCACCAGAAGTCGCTCGAGGCGCTGCCGGCACTGTCGGCGAGCAGGGCGTCGGACAGCAGTGCCGCGAAGATACCGAGTGTGATGGCCAGCTGCTGCATCGAGGCGAGCGCCCCGCGATACCGGGCCGGGGCGATCTCGGAGATGTAGGCGGGTGCGATGACGGACGCGATGCCGATGCCGATGCCGCCGAGGACGCGCCACAGGAGCAGGTCGGGGATCGTCTGGGTGAAGCCGGTCCCGATCGCGGAGATGATGAAAAGCGCCGAGCCGAGCAACATCACGCGCTTGCGGCCCCAGACGTCGGCCAACCGGCCGGCAAACCACGCGCCGAGCGCGCAGCCCAGCAACGCGATCGCGACGGCGAAGCCGGTCATGAGCTTGCCGAGTCCGAAGTCCGCCTCGATCGAGTCGACCGCGCCGTTGACGACCGAACTGTCGAAACCGAACAGGAATCCGCCGACCGCGGCGGCGACCGTGACCCCGATGACCTTCGCCGTGTGCTGTTCGGCGACTTCGCGCTGCGCGTCGGTCATGGCGTCGTCCTGACCGTCGGAGGAGTCCACCGCAGAATGTGTGTCATGTCCGTGACCTCGCTGTCCGGTTGCATGGACGCCGGGTAATCGACGTGGCGCTCAATCTACTCGCGTGAGCCGCCGAGCCTGACGCTATCGGACACAGCCGAGCTGGGATCGCAGGCACGCGCCGGGAGGCGTCGTGTCGGGTGGCCGCGGCGGTCGACGGATCCGGGCACCGGTCAGGCGGTCTCCCAGACACCGGGATTCGCCTGGATCCGGACTCCGGACGCGATCACCTCCGCCAGCGGGGCGGGGCGGCCGTAGTGATACCCCTGCGCGAGGTCGCACCCCACCTCGGCGACGATGGCGGCCTGCGACTCCGTCTCGACTCCCTCGGCGACCACCCGCATCCCGGCGGCGTGGGCCATCGTCACGATGCCGGCGAGGATCGACTTCGCACTGGGGTGCTCCTCGAGGGCGTCGACGAAGGACTTGGCGGTCTTCAGCACGCTCACCGGAAGGCGGTAGAACTCACTGAGCGACGACGCTCCGGTGCCGAAATCGTCGAGTGACACCTGTGTTCCGAGCTCGCGCACGTTGCCCAAGAGGGTCAGCAGGTCCCCGTCGAGCGGGTCGAGCGCGCTTTCGGTGATCTCCAGGCAGAACGCGGTGGGGTCCATCCCGGACCGGGTCATCGTGTCCCGGAGCCGTTCGGGGAACTGACCGTTGGTGAGTTCTCGCCGGGAGACGTTGATGCACAACATCACCCGACGCAGTTCGGGAATGGCGGCCACCTCGGCGGTGGCGGTCTCCAGGACGTAGTTTCCCACTCGGTCGATGAGATTGGATCCTTCTGCGAGCGGGATGAACTCGGTCGGTGAGATGGATCCCAACTCCGGGTGACGCCACCGCAACAGACTCTCCAGGCCCACGAGGGTGCCGTCGCCGGTCGACACGATGGGTTGGTAGTGGATCTCCAGCTGCTCGGTGTCGGTGTCGAGGACGCGTCGGAGCTCTTCCTCGATGCGTTGGCGACGCTGGAGTTCTTCGCGGTGCTGCGTCTGGAACCGGACGTAGCGTGCGCGAGAAGCCTTGCGGGCCTGGTAGAGGGCGATGTCGGCGTCGCGCAGCAGGTCGGTGGCGGTGTACTCGTCACCGGCTTTCACCGTGGCGACACCGATACTCGCCTCGACCTTGAGCGGTTCGCTGCGGGTACTGACCGTGATCGGCTCGTAGACCGTGCCGCGGATATCGTCGATCTGCTGCTCGATCTCCTCGGCGGAACAGGCGATACCGAGGGTCGCGACGAGGACGAACTCGTCGCCGCCGATCCGGCCCACCGCCGCCTCGTCGGGCGTCGCCGCAGCCAATCGTTGTGCGACGGCGTGCAACACCTCGTCACCCACGGCATGGCCGAGCGAGTCGTTGACGAGCTTGAAGTTGTCGAGGTCGATGTAGAAGATCGCGACGCAGCAGGCGTCGTGCTCCGCCTCGAGCCGGGCCATGTGGGATTCGAGCTCGCGGATGATGCCGGATCGGTTGTACAGACCGGTCAACGGGTCGTGCACGGCCTCCCACGCGAGCTGGGTGCGCTCCCGGTAGCGATCGGTGATGTCGACGAAGGACACCAGGACGACCACGTCGGTGCCGTCGTCGTCGATCGGGCGGCAACTGCACGACAGCCAGCGTTCGCCGGTCGGCGTGGTGATCGTCGCGGTCGTGTCGGTGACCGCTTCACGGGTGCGCAGGCAGCGCGATATCGGTGATTCGTCACCGACGAAGTCGAGCGGCACCTGGTGGACACTGGCGCCGGGGATCGCCTCGGGACCGAGCATGGTTCCGGCTGCCGGGTTGGCGAGTTCGATGTCGCCGTCCTCCCGAACGACGATCACCGCCTGATGGAGTGCAGCGAGGATTGTTCCCAGCCGTTCGATCAGGGGGCGACGGGTCGGCTCGGCGACGACGAGAAAGCCGTCGTCCATGGTCGTCACCGACGTGTGGGCGAGAAATGATCGCCCGTTGTCGGAACGGCGGTGGAGCTCATCGACGGTGCCGCCCAGCGAGACCGCCGCATGCGGGTCGACGTGCGCTCCGACGACCTCGTCGAGATTCCGTCCTATCGCGTCGGCCGCTCCCCTGCCGTACATCTGTTCCGCGGCCGGATTCCACGAGCGCACCGTCATCTGGTCGTCGACCGCGATCACCGCGTTGCTCACGTGATCCAACAGCGCCGCCTGTCGACGCAGCGCGGATTCGACGGCTTTCTGTGCGGTGATGTCGCGCAGGATCACCTGATAGGCGGGCAGGTCGTGCCAGACCGTGCGGACCGAGGTCACCTCCATGGGGCGGGCGACGCCCTGCGCGTCGACCATCACGACCTCTTCGGGTGTGGTCGAGGCACCGGCCTCGTCGCCCATCCCGATGATCCGCTCGATCATCTGCGGCAGTTCGTCGGGATGGACGAATTCGGCGATCGAACGACCGAGCATCGCGTTGCGGTCCTCGACGCGCGCGAATGCGAGCGCGGCGGAGTTCACATAGACGATCAGACCGTCCTGGTGGACCGCGATGGCGTCCGGGCTCAGCTCGAGGAGAAGGCGATAGCGTTCGGCGACCGCGGCGTCGCTGGGACGGGCCATCGGCTCGGCGTCCGGTGCCACGAGTCCGGGGCGGTCGTCGCCGTCGTCCTTCGGTCGTCCCACTGCGTCACCCCCTCGAACCGTCATCCCCCACCGTTCATCCTCCCCTACGAGTCATCGAAAAGGGCGCGCTGCGAGATGCAAGAGTGCGCCAAAACGGATATTGCACCCCACGAATACCCGCGTGAACTGGCCGAATGTCGGGTTTGCGCGGGATCCTGAGGGCGGACCACCCACCTGGGTGGCCGCGATGACCCTCCGTCATCGCATATCCCACAGAAAGTTCACGATCATGACTATTCAGCGTTCGACCATCTCCGGCCTGGGAGCTGTCACCGGTTACGGCTGGGGCCGAGAGGCCTTGTGGAACGGTCTGGCGTCCGGCAAGTCCGCAGCCGCGCTGCACCACGGCTTCGGCTTCGGCGGCGGCCGGCCGTCGGTCGGCCAGGATGCCGCCGGGGCCGGACAGCCCGCGTCGGACGGACCCGGGTGGATCGTGCGGGTACCCGAGGGCGGCGAACAGTCCGACGGACGCACACGCTTCTCGCGGGCGATGCGTGCCGCGGCACGGGAGGCCATCGAAGACGCGATGGCACGGGGCTGGACGCCGGGCGCACGGGTGGGCCTCGTACACGCCTGCGTCCTCGGTGACCTCGACATGTATCCGATGGTGACGTCGGGGGTCGGACGGTACAGCGGACGGCAGTACCTCTCGGTGACCCCGTCGACTCCGGTGTCGCTGCTCATGCAGGAATACGGATTCCACGGGCCCGCGATCAACGTGTCGGCGATGTGCACCTCGGGATCGGCGGCCATCGTCACCGCGAAATCGTGGCTCGACTCCGACCTCGTCGACGACGTCGTGGTGGTGGCGACAGATCTCTCGGCGAAACCGGAAGTGGTCACGATGTTCGTTCAACTCGGAGTCGCCATCACCGACACCGATGCGCTCAATGCGTGCAGACCGTTCCAGGAGGGCAGCCGCGGATTCACCTTCGGCGAGGCGGCGATCGCGTTCACGATGACCAACCGTCGCGCCGACGGGTACGCGGATGTGCTGGGCGGGGCGATGTCTCATGACGCCTTTCACGTCACGTCGATCGATCCGGAACTGACAAGCGTGCGGTCGTGTGTGGAGCAGGCGCTCACGATGTCCGGCGTCAGCGGCGAGCGCATCCGGTATCTCAACGCGCACGGCCCGGGAACCCGGCAGTGCGACCGCGCCGAGGCGGCGATCGCCGACACCATGCTGCCCAATGCCGAGGTGTTCTCGGTGAAGCCGCTCGCCGGGCACTGCCAGGGCGCTGCCGGGGCCGTGGAACTCGCGGCGTCGCTGCTCGGTTACGAACGCGGCGAGGTCCCCGCGACACCGCGGGTCGCCGACGCGGTCATCCCGCAATTGCTCGACGGGCGTACCCATCTCGAGCACGGGCTGACGTTGAAGACCTCACTCGGAATGGGCGGACACAACGCGGCGGTCGTTCTCGCGCCCCATGCGTGAGGGTCTTGACGACCTGATGAGGCGATGCGGCCTCGGCCGACCGCCGGGGCCGCATCGCACCGGGTACGCACCTGCCGACCATCTCCGGCACGCACCGCCCGGTTGCCCGAGATCGTCCGGATTGTCGCAGTCCGCTGCGGAATGCCGCCGCGCGCCTCACAATTCAGCCATGAGCGATGACCCGAATCCGCCGGTGGCCGACTCGACGCGGACCGACCCACCACCGACGTCGGGCGCACGGCACGCACTGACGCTGTTCCTCAACTCTCCGTTCGCGGGCATGTCCCCGTGGATCCTGATGGCGCTCCTCGCGGGGCCCGGCAGATTCGAAGAGGCCGCGGCGTCGGCGTTCGCGCTGTCACTCCTGCTGGTGATCGGCGGTCACAAGCGGGGCACGAACGTCAAACTCCTCGAAGTCTTCGACGTCACCTACTTCGGCACCATGGCGATCATCGCCTTGTTCGCCTCCGACGGCGTCATCGACTGGCTGGAGCGGTGGGGCGGGGAGATGACCAACATCGCGCTGGTCGCCTTCGCGCTCGGGTCGATCATCGTGCGCCAGCCGTTCACCCTCCAGTACGCGCGGGAGACCACCGAGAAGGAATTCTGGGACAGCCCGCTGTTCATCCACATCAACTACGTCATCACCTGGGCGTGGGTCGCCGGATTCGGCGTCGCCGCGATCTCCGGCGCGTTCGGCGATCTGGTGCTCGACGACCCGAACAACTTCTGGACCGGATGGATCATCCAGATCGGCGGCACGATCTTCGCGATCGCGTTCACCGAGTTCTATCCCGACTACGCCACCTATCGGGCTGCGGTTCGAGAGGGCTGGGCCACCGACGAGAAGCCCGAGAGCATCCTGCACCTGTTCGGGTGGGTGCCGATCTACGTTCTCGCGATCGGCATCTCCGGACTGGTCACCGACTCCCTCGGTTCGGTCGCCGGAGTCGTCCTGATCGTCGTGGGCGTGGTCGCGATCAATGTGTTCAAGCGCATGACGGCCGCCATGGACGCGCGGTTGGAGGCCCAGTCAGGCCGACCGGCACACGGGTGAGCGGACCCGGCAGTCGGCGCGGCCCGATCGCTCGATCGGTAATGTCGACGACATGAAACTCGATGGCGTAGGAATCTGGAGTTCACCGCTGCGGTACGGAGACACCGGGGAGGCCGCCGAAGCCGCGGCCGAGCTGGACGAATTGGGTTACACGGCACTGTGGATCCCCGACGTGGGTGGTCCGGTCCTCGACTCGGTCGAGAACCTGCTCGGCGCCACTCAGAACGCCGTCGTCGCCACCGGGATTCTCAACATGTGGATGCACGAGCCGCACGACGTCGCGGCGGCACACGCCCGCCTCACCGAGCAGCACGGTGCACGTTTCCTCCTCGGCCTCGGCATCAGCCACGCGCCGCTGATCGACGCCCAGGAAGCGGGACGCTACAAGAAGCCGCTCGCGACCACCAAGGCGTTCCTCGACGGATTGGACGACGCCCCGCAACCTGTGCCGAGCGATGCTCGAGTGCTGGCCGCGCTGGGACCGAAGATGCTCCAGTTGTCGGCCGACCGGACCGCAGGCGCCCATCCCTACCTGGTGACCCCGGACCACACCAAGATCGCGCGCGAAACCCTCGGCGACGGGCCGCTCCTCGCGCCCGAGCAGACCGCGATCATCGCCGCCGACCGCGACGAAGCACGGGCGGTGGGCACGAAGTGGCTCACGGGCTACCTCGCAATGCCCAACTACGCCAACAATCTCCGCCGCCTCGGGTTTTCCGAGGACGACCTGACGTCGGTGAGCGATCGACTCTTCGACGCCCTGATCGTCTGGGGTGACGAGACCGCGATCCTGAAGCGGATCGACGAGCATCGAGCCGCCGGCGCCGACCATGTGTGCGTGCAGGTCCTGCAGGCGGACCACCGGGGCTTCCCGCGCGAGCAGTGGCGCCGCCTCGCGGCAGCCCTGGGCTGAGTTTCTGCTCCTTGATCCCGAAGAACACCGAACCCACTGGTCCCTGAGGTGCGTCCACCCTCTGCTCCCTGAGGTGTGAGGAGCGATAGCGACGAGCCTCGAAGGGCCTGGCGAGATACTTTGCGACGCCCTTCGTGGCTCGCTGCGCTCGCACCTCAGGGAGCAGTTGTGGGGCTCGCACCTCGGGGAGCAGTTGTGGGGCTCGCACCTCGGGGAGCAGTTGTGGGGCTCGCACCTCGGGGAGCAGTTGTCATGCGCGCTAACCAGGCAGCTGGGACGCGTCTACGGCACGTCCCGCCGGCGGAACCCGGCGAATCCGAGGGCGACGAGCACCACCACGACCACGCCCACACCGCCGAGTCCCCACCAATCAGGCTGGGTGGCAGACACATCCGGCACATGGTGGAACGGGCTGAAGCCCAGTGCCCAGTCCGGGAGCTTGAAACTCGGGCCCAGGATCGTGAGTACGAACGAGACCAGGACCCCGAGCCAGATGGCGGGCCGCACGCGGGGTCGGGCCCCGATGACGGCGACCGCGATCCCGACGACGGCCCACACCGCGGGGATGGTGGCGATCGACTGGAGGACGACGTCGCCGAAGCCGAGGCCGAGATCGGCCGTCGTGGCGAAGGTGCCGATGACCAGCCCGGCAACGGCGACGAGCGCCGCAGGGACGACGAGGGCGACTGCGGTGACGGCACCGAAATAACTCGGACGGCTGACCGCGGTGGCGAGCACCGCTTCCGCGCGATCCTCCAGTTCCTCGGTGCGGATACGGTTGACGATCTGCACCCCGGCGACAGACGCGATGATCCCCACCAGGCCGAGGATCGTCGTGACGAAGGCCGACACCAGGTCTGCAGGTGACGCCGCACCGGAGGCGAAGATCTGGGCCATCGCCGGATTCGCGGTCAGCAGGCCGCGAACCGACCTGGTGAAGTAGCCGAAGATGATGCCGAGTCCGACGAACGCGAGTACCCACGAGCCGATCGGAGCCCGGTTGAGGCGGATGGCCAGGGCCAGCGGCGAGCCGATGCCACCCCGTGCCGGCCCCGGACGTGCCGGCACGAGACCCTGACCGAAGTCCCGCGCGCGCTGCAACACGAAGGCGGCCGCTCCGACGACGACCGTGAAGGTGAGCCCGAGAAGCAGAGGCCACCAGTGATCGCCGGTTGCCGGGCGGGTCTCCTGAACCCACCCGAGTGGGTTGATCCACGTGGTCCACGCGGGCGCCTCCACCGAGAACAGGAAGCCGCGCATCACGAACAGCACACCGAGAAGCGACACGGCCATCGTCGTGGCGGCCCGTGCGTCGGAACCCACCTGGGCACTCACCGCCGCGACGGCGCCGAACATCCAACCGGTGACCGTGAACCCGGCTCCCAGCAGAAACGACGATTCCCACTCCCCACCGCACAGGGATGTCGCCAGGCCCGCCACGAGTCCGATCGCGATCGCGCACACTCCGGCCATGATCAGCGCGGTCGACAACCGTGCGGCGCGTCCGAGTACCCCGGCGGCGAGGAGTTCGGCCTGGCCGGAATCCTCCTGACCACGAGCGGCTTTGACCACGATGAAGATCGCGCCGAGGGCAGCGATGAATCCACCGAGCGCAAGGCTGCGCCAGGCGACGAACCCGTCGACCGTGGACAGGTCGTAGGCGGGTCCGAAGATCAACCCGAGCGCCGGGTTCGAGCCGATCGTCGCGGCGAAGGCGGCGCGCTCCGCGGCGTCGGGGAACAGGAGCGGATAGGCGATGACCGACGACACGGTGAGCGCGGTCGGCAATACGATCCACGGGGCGAAGCCGCGACCTTCGTGGCGGAGGGAGGCCCGTACCAGCGGGGCGGTGCCGATCGTCGACGCCGTCATGACCTCACCGTTCTCCCGCGGGCTGGTCAGCCCCCTCGTACAGCGAGAGAAAGAGACTCTCCAGCGATGGTGGCTCGACCGTGAGTGAGCGTAGGCCACAGGAGGACAGCACCGACATCACCGGACCGATCCGAGCCGAATCGACCGTCGCGCTCAGGCGATGACCACCGGAACCGGTGTCGTGCGCGTCGAGGCCCTGGACGTCGACGTCGTGCAACTGCGCCAGCAGATCCGAACCCGGCAGCGAATCCAGTTCGGCGCGAACAGAAGTGCGGGTATGGCCGCGCAGCTCCGCGAGCGTGCCGGTCGCCACGACGGCCCCGTCGCGGATGATGCTGAGCCGATCCGCGAGTGTCTCGGCCTCGGCGAGGATGTGACTCGACAGCAGGACCGTGGTGCCACGGGCGGTGGCCTCACCCACGACGTCCTGGAAGACGTTCTCCATCAACGGGTCCAGTCCCGATGTCGGCTCGTCGAGGATCAGCAACTCGACGTCCGACGCCAGAGCCGCGACGATCGCGACCTTCTGCCGGTTTCCCTTCGAATACTGCCGTCCCCGTTTGGTGGTATCGAGTTCGAATCGGGCCACGAGATCGGCGCGTCTCGCGTCGTCGAGTCCGCCCCGCATCG
The DNA here is from genome assembly GCF_001698225.1 of Gordonia terrae. Taxonomy (NCBI): domain Bacteria; kingdom Bacillati; phylum Actinomycetota; class Actinomycetes; order Mycobacteriales; family Gordoniaceae; genus Gordonia; species Gordonia terrae. The sequence goes on along the minus strand of NZ_CP016594.1, from coordinate 2,945,001 downwards.
AGCCGAGCAGGTCGATCATCTCGCCGCCGGTCATCGTCGGCCACAGCGCCACGTCACCGGGCACATACGCCAGTCGGCGGTGCAGTTCCACGACATCACGCCAGGGATCGCCGCCCAGGAGCCGGACCTCTCCCCCGTCCGCCTTCAGTAGACCCAGGAGGACCCGGATCGTCGTCGACTTGCCCGCGCCGTTAGGTCCGAGGAAGCCGTGGACCTCGCCGCGGGCGACCTCGAGGTCGAGTCCGCGGAGTGCTTCGAACTTGCCGAAGGACTTTCGCAGGCCCCGGACACCGATGGCCGGATCGGCCCCCCGACGACTGTCGGAACGTTCGACGCTCATGACGTACCTCCGGCTCGACACGACGTGCTGATCGTTCCACAGCGACCGATGGGGCGGAGGAGGTTTGACCGTCGACATCGGCGGGGCACACTGCCGACATGGCGATCAAGAAGAACGACACCGTGCGCTGGAACACCTCTCAGGGCGAGACCGAAGGGACCGCTGAGGAGAAGCGGACGAAGGAATTCACCTTCGAGGGACAGAAATTCAAGGCCAGCGAGGACGAGCCGTACTGGATCGTCAAGTCGTCGAAGACGGGTTCGAAGGCCGCGCATAAGGAATCGTCGCTCTCGAAGAAGTAGCGGCCGCGTCAGCCGCGTCACTCCCATACCTAGAGCTGCTATGCTCCTAGCAGTTCTAGGCATAGGAGTTCTATGTATATCGAGAAGGACCTCGTAGCTGCGTCCGCCACCCCGCTGGTGCTCGGGATTCTCGCCGAGGGCGAGTCCTACGGGTACGCGATCCTCAAGCGCGTCCGAGAGATGTCCGGTGGCCGGATGGAGTGGACCGACGGGATGCTCTATCCCTTGCTGCATCGGCTCGAACGTGCCGGGCACGTCGAGGCGACCTGGGGCAAGGCCGACACCGGTCGACGGCGCAAGCACTACACGATCACGCCGGTGGGGTTGGCGGCGCTCGCCGAGCGACGGTCGCAGTGGGAAGTCGTGGCCGACGCGCTCGACCAGGTGTGGCGGACGGTCGCGCTGCCGCCGGCCGCGGAGGGTCTCGCATGACCGCGGAGACCGAACTCGAGAACCAGATCGACCGGTGGCGTGGCTATGTCCTGCGCCATCAGGCGATCGCCACCACCGACGCCGACGAGATGGAAGATCACCTGCGCGGTCAGATTGCCGACCTCGCCGCAGGTGGTCTCGATGACGACGAGGCGTTTCTGGTGGCCGTCAAGCGAATGGGACGGGTCGATGCCCTGTCGCGCGAGTTCGCGCGCGAGCATTCTGACAGATTGTGGAAGCAACTGGTCCTGACCGCGGAACCGGCGGGCAACCCCGGTCGCCGGCGGCTCGAACTCGGGGTCGTGATCGGTCTCGTCGTCGCCGCGGCCGCAACGGTCCGCGTCGCCTTCGACCTGATGCCCGAATGGGTACTCGTCCGCAACGCGACGCTGTTGGTGCTGCCGTTCCTGGCGGCCTATTTCGGCTGGAAGCGTCGTGTCTCGGCGCGAACCGCACTCACCGTGGCTTCCGCGTTCATCGCCACCGGCGTGATCGTCAACGTCTATCCGTTCGTCCATGACGGGACCACCCAGGCCATCGTCGCGATTCACACACCGATCGTTCTGTGGTTTCTGATGGGCGTGATGTATGTCGGCGGCCACTGGCGGTCGGGGCCGAGACGAATGGACTTCATCCGGTTCACCGGCGAATGGATCGTCTACGCAACGCTTCTCGGTCTCGGGGTCGGAGTCCTCACCGGCCTGACCGCCGGGGCCTTCGGTGCACTCGGCATCGACGTGGACACCGTCATCACCCAGTGGCTGCTGCCGATCGCCGCGACCGGAATCGTGCTGCTGGCGGCGTGGCTGGTGGAGGCGAAGCAGAGCGTGGTCGAGAACATCGCACCGGTGCTCACCAAGGTGTTCACCCCGGTCACCGCGGTGATGCTCGTGGTGCTGCTGGTCGCGATGGTGACCAGTGGCGACGTCGTCGACGTCGACCGTGAGCTGCTGATCCTGATCGATCTCATCCTCGTCGTCGTTCTCGGCCTGCTCCTGTACGCGATCTCGGCGCGCGATCCGCATCTGCGCCCCGAGCTCTTCGACCGTCTGCAACTGGTCCTGGTCGTGACCGCGCTCGCGGTCGACGCGGTCATGCTGACGATCATGGCCTCGCGTATCGCGGAGTTCGGGTTCACCGCCAACAAGACCGTGGCGCTGGGACTCAACCTCGTTCTGCTGGTGAACTTGTCGTGGGCGGCGTACCTGCTCTTCGACTTCGTGCGTCGGCGCCGCGGGTTCGACGCCACGGAACGATGGCAGACCGATTACCTCCCGGTGTTCGCTTTCTGGGCTGCCGCGGTCGTCGTCGCGGTGCCTGCGCTGTTCGACTTCTCATGAGGCGCCCGGCGCCGGGAGCGGAGCGAGCGGGCCGAATCGATGCCCGGCGCCGGGAGCGGAGCGAGCGGGCCGAATCAACTACAGCCGCGTAGACTCCGCGATCATGGCGATTGTCAACCGAGGGTTCGTGGGGCGCCGCGACCGCGATGCGCGGCGTCTCCCTCCCGGCCAGTACACGACACTCGATTTTCCGGTCCTGTCGTCGGAGCCGACGCCCGCGGTCGCCTCGGCCGGTTGGATGCTGGCCGTGCAGTCGGCAGACCACAAGGCGGCCACGTTCACGTGGGAGCAGTTCCAGGACCTCCCTCACGAGGACGTCACCACCGACATCCATTGCGTCACACGGTGGTCGAAGTTCGATACGCGGTGGCGCGGCGTCTCCTTCGACACGCTGCTACGTGCGTTGCCGTGGGAGCCGGCTCCGTTCGTGATGGCACACTGCCACGGTGGTTACACCGCCAATGTGCCGCTCGCCGATCTCGTCGACGGCCGCGGTTGGATCGCCGACACCTACGACGGCGAGCCGCTCGCCGCCGAACACGGCGGCCCGGCCCGGCTCCTGGTGCCGCACCTGTATTTCTGGAAAAGCGCGAAATGGGTTCGGCGACTCCGCTTCATGGCCGAGGACGCGCCCGGATTCTGGGAGGAACGCGGGTACCACATGTACGGCGATCCCTGGCGCGAACAGCGCTACTCGTGACGACCTGGCATCTCACGACGGTCACCGCGGTCGTCGACCTCACCCCCACCGCGCGCGCCCTGCGCCTCGCCCTCCCCGAGGCCGTCCACGCATTGCCCGGTCAGCATGTCGACATCCGGTTGACCGCCGAGGACGGCTACTCCACCGCACGCGCCTACTCGTTGTCCGATGTCCGCGAGACGCGTTCGGTCGAGGTCACCGTCGAACGCCTGGAGGACGGTGAGGTGTCGCCGTACCTCGTCGACGTCGTCGAGGTGGGCGACCCGCTGGAGATCAGCGATCCACACGGATACTGGTTCACCTGGCCGTCCGGAGACGACCGGCCCGTGCAGCTGATCGGCGGCGGCTCCGGCATCGCGCCGCTCATGTCGATGATCCGCGGCCGCGAGGTCGAGGCCCCGCAGACGCCGTTCTCCCTCGTGTACTCGGTCCGGAGCCCCGACCGCGTCTACTACCGGGACGAGCTGCGGCAGTTGATCGAACACCGGCGCATGGACGTCCACCTGATCCACACCCGGGTGGCGCCCGACGATGCGACACGACCTGCGGGACGCCTCACCGCCGACGAACTGGCCGGACTCACGCTCGACCCCGCGACCTCGCCGACGGTGTTCATCTGCGGCCCCAATCGGTTCGTCGAGAACTGCGCTCAATGGATGGTCGACGCCGGACACGATCGCACCCGCATCCGGACGGAGCGGTTCGGGGAATGATCGGCGGATCCTTCGCCGATTCTCCCGAGCAAGTGCTTGATTGGGAAGTAGCGTAGCGGCATGACCTCCGCGTACGACTTCACCGCCACCGGCATCGACGGCACACCCGTCGAACTCTCGGACTTCCAGGGCAGTCCCCTGCTCATCGTGAACACCGCCTCGCAGTGCGGATTCACCCCGCAGTACCGCGGTCTGGAAGCCCTGCACCGGGACTACGCCGACAAGGGGCTGCGTGTACTCGGCTTCCCGTGCGATCAGTTCGGACATCAGGAACCTGGCGACGAGGAGGAGATCAAGAACTTCTGTTCGCTGACCTACGACGTGACGTTCCCGATGTTCGCGAAGGTCGACGTGAACGGGCCGGAGGCACACCCGTTGTTCGCCTGGTTGCGGGACCAGAAGTCCGGCGTGCTCGGCGGCCGCATCAAGTGGAACTTCACCAAGTTCTTGATCGGGCGGGACGGTTCGGTGGTCGCGCGGTATGCGCCGACCACGAAGCCGGAGAAGCTCGCCGGGTCCATCGAAGAACAGCTGTGACGAGATGGGTGACCCTGTGAACACCGAGCGCACCTACAGTCGGACCGGTTCGTTCGCCCGGATCACGATCGCCTACCTGGTGGCCTTCGCAGTCGCTGCCGCCTGGCTGATCTGGGGTCCGACCACCGCGTACCTGTGGTTGGACACCCTCATCGCCGACCTGCTGGCCACGTTGGTCATCTTCGGGTTCAGCCGGTACTACGGCAATTCCAGCTTTTACGACGCTTATTGGAGTGTGGTACCGCCCGCACTATTCCTCTACTGGTGGGCGGCGGGCGACGTCGGGATAGACGCAGTGCACTGTTGGGTCATCGCCGTCGTCATCGGCGCCTGGGCGATCCGACTCACCGCGAACTGGGCGATCGGCTGGCCGGGACTGCAGCACGAGGACTGGCGCTACCCGATGCTGAAGTCCGGTGCCGGGCGCGCCGAGCTGCCCGTCGATCTGATGGCCATCCACGTCTTCCCCACCTTCCAGGTGTTCCTCGGCATGATCCCGATCTACGTCGCCGTCACCCACACCGGCGCGGTGGCATGGTTGACGGCGGTCGCTGCTGTCGTGGGACTGGCCGCCACGGCGCTCGAGTACATCGCCGACGGACAGTTGCGCCGGTTCGCCGCACACCGAACGCCGGGCGCCGTCCTCGACACCGGCGTCTGGGCGTGGTCGCGGCACCCGAACTACTTCGGCGAGGTCATGTTCTGGGTGTCGATGGCCCTGTTCGGTCTCGCCGCCTCACCCGGTGACTGGTGGTGGCTGTTCGTCGGCGCGGTGCTGATGCTCGCCATGTTCCTCGGCGCCAGCATCCCCATGATGGAGAAGCGAAGCCTCGAGCGACGTCCCGGCTACCAGGACGTCATCGACCGGGTGCCGCGGTTCATCCCCCGGCCGCCGCGTTCGGCCGCCCATCCACCGGATCAGGTCACTGCGTGAGCCGACCCCGCGTCGTCGTCGCCGGTCTCGGTGATTCCGGATTGCTGACCGCGATCCACCTCGCTCCGCATGCCGATGTCGTCGGCATCTCGTCGAAGCCGGGACTCGTCAGCGGTCAGGAGCTCGGCCTCCGGATCAGCCGGCCCGATGAGTGGGCCCGGGACTATCGGATCCCGTTCGGGCGCTTCCGCAAACTCGACGGCATCCGGACCGTCCACGGCACGCTGACGGCCGCCGATCTCGACAACCGCACCGTCTCCGTTGTCGATGCCGCCGGCGCCGCGACCGTCGAGGGCTTCGACGCGCTGGTCATCTCCACCGGGGTACGGAACGGCTTCTGGCGACAACCCGGGTTACAGTCCGCGGCCGACATCGACGCCGACTTGCGTTCTGCGCATCGGCGATTCGCCGACGCCGACTCCATTGCCGTGATCGGTGGCGGTGCGGCGGCGGTGAGCGCCGCCGCCAACTTGGCCGCCACCTGGCGGGACAAGCAGATCGACCTCTACCACCCGGGCGATCGCGCCCTGCCGCAGCATCATCCGCGTACCTGGGCCACGGTCCGCGCCCGACTGCGTCGGCTCGGGGTCGGTGTCCACGGCGGCCATCGCGCTGTCGTGCCCGACGGATTCAGCTGCGACGAGATCACGCCCGGTCCGGTGAGTTTCTCGACCGGCCAGTCGGCGGTCGGGGCGGACGCCGTGCTGTGGGCCATCGGCCGGGTCGCGCCGAACACGGACTGGCTGCCTGCGGACGTGCTCGACGCGTCGGGTTTCGTCCGTGTGTCTGCTGAACTGCGGGTGCCCGGGGTCGATTCCGTGTACGCCATCGGCGACGTCGCGGCGACCGACGATCTGCGCAGTTCGGCTCGCAATCGTGCCGATCGTCTGCTCGCACACAACATCCGCGCCGACCTCGGCGGGCGGCCCGACCGGGCGCGACGCTACGTTCCCCCACGGCGTCGGTGGGGTTCGGTGCTCGGGGTGCAGGCCGACGGACTCCAGGTCTTTGCGCCCAGCGGTCGTCCGTTCCGCTTTCCGGCGTGGTCGGTCGACACGATCCTGCAACCGTGGATCGTCCGGCGCGGGATCTACGGCGGCATCCGGAAGCCCCGGTGACCGTGTCGCTCATCCCGGCGGACAGGGTGGCGACCGCGCATAGACTCGGCGCATGAGCAACGAACCGTTCTCTGCGAATCCCTCCGGCCACCCGACGCCGGGCGGGCCGGGACAGACTCCGTCAGGCGCGTTCCCACCGGGACATACGCCACCCGGGACAACCCCGCCGGCCACCTCGTATCCCGTCGAGACCCCGGGTGCGGTGCCACCGGATGGGTCGACGACGGACGCGCCGCCGGCCAAAAAGACGGCCGGCGAGCGTGCGAACGCCGTTGTGAAGAAGGTGGTGATCGGTCTTGTCATCGCCGCCCTGCTCGTGGTCACGTACTTCATCCTCGAGGCGTTCCTGCCGCGCTGGTGGGCCGGTCAGATCGGACAGCGCGTCGAGGGATCGTTCAGCCGCGGCATCGGCACCGGGCTGGTGCTGGGGATCGTCTGCACCTTCCTGCCCGTGCTGTTCTTCACCCTGGCGTTCGTCAACCGCAGCCGGATGAAGAACGTCCCGACGATCATGTTCGCCGTTCTCGGCGTGATCATCGCGGTCCCCAATCTGCTCACCCTCACCGTGGTCGCAGGCGGCGGAAACGGCGCACACGCCGGTGAACGGATCTTCGACGTCGACGCGCCCGGCTTTCGAGCCGCCACCGCGTGGGGCGTGGTCATCGGAATCGTTCTGGCGATCGGGGTCGGCTACTTCATCTGGCGCTACCGGCGCCGCGGTCGTCAACTCGACCAGATCAAACACCCTGCAACAGATGGGAAATGACCTCATGACCGAGCAGCGGATCATCGTGAACATCGACGATGCGGGCGTCGCCACCGCGACGCTCAACCGGGCCGACAAACACAACGCCCTCGACCCGGCGATGTTTGAAGCCCTCATCGACGTGACGGGCGCGCTGGCCGCCGACAAGCGCGTCCGGGCCGTGGTCGTGCACGGTTCGGGCAAGAGCTTCTGCTCCGGACTCGACGTGTCGAGCCTGGGTCAAGGTGGCGGCGTGAACTCGCTGCTGGACCGCGAACCGGGTGTGCTCGGCAACCACGCGCAGCGGGTGTCGCTGGACTGGGGCCGGATCCCCGCGCCGGTGATCGCGGCGATCACCGGAAACTGTTTCGGCGGTGGCCTGCAGATCGCGCTGGGCGCCGACATCCGCTACTCGACCCCTGATGCGCGCCTGTCCATCATGGAGGTCAAGTGGGGTCTGGTGCCCGACATGGGCATCACGCAGACGCTGCCGCGACTCGTGTCCGCGGACGTCGCAAAGGAACTGACGTTCACCGGACGCATCATCGACGGCGCGGAGGCCCAGCGGCTCGGGCTCGTCACGCGCGTCGTCGATGATCCGCTCACCGCTGCGCTCGAGCTGGCGCACGAGATCGCGTCGAAGTCGCCGCACGCGGTCCGCGCTGCCAAACGTCTCTACGACGAGTCGTGGGCGGGCACGGATCCGGCTGCGGCGCTGATGCTGGAGAGCGAACTCCAGGTCGGCCTGATGGGCTCGCCCAATCAGATGGAGGCCGTCCACGCCGGGATGGCGCGGCGCGAGCCGAGCTTCGCCGACCCGGAGTGACCGGACCCCCGCCCTGTGTCAATCTAAGCTCCCCAATTCGAAGAAACCGCAAAAGCACTGGTCCCTGATCCGAAGGATCCGTATGACCCCGGGTCCCTGAGGTGCGAGAAGCGCTAGCGACGAGCCACGAAGGGTCGGCGACGCATCTCGCCACGACCCTTCGTGACGCGCCCTCCGCAAGCTCCGGGCGCTCCTCAGGGAGCAGGGGGGACGCTTCTTTCGGATTCGGGTGCGGAGTCTTTTGTAGCCCGCCCGGGCCGGCATCGGATCAGTTGGACAGGCCGGCGTCCTTGCTGCCGTAGGCTTCCCGAAGTCTCGGCTTCACGACCTTGCCGCCCGCATTGCGGGGCAACTCGTCGATGATCACCAGGTCCTTCGGGTGCTTGAATCGGGCGAGGTTCTCGTTGAGGTGCGGTTCGAGTTCGGCGAGGGTGAGATCATCGACGCCCTCGGCGAGCACCACCACCGCGACCGGTACCTCGCCCCACTTCTCGTCCGCACGACCGATGATGGCGGCCTCGGCGATGCTCGGGTGCCCGTAGAGCGCATTCTCGACCTCGGCGCAGTAGATGTTCTCGCCACCCGAGATGATCATGTCCTTGGCACGGTCGACGACGTAGAGGAACCCCTCCTCGTCCTGCCGGACGAGGTCGCCCGAGTGGAACCACCCGCCGCGGAACGCTTCTGCGGTCGCCTCGGGCTTGTTCCAGTAGCCGATCATCATGTTGGGTCCGCGGTAGACGATCTCCCCGACCTCACCGGGCTTGACGTCGTTCATGAGCGGATCGACGATCCGCGCGGTGACCGCCGGCACGACCTTGCCGATCGAGCCGAGCTTGCGCAGCGCGTCCTTGCCCTCCAGGATCGTCGTCACCGGAGACATCTCGGTCTGCCCGAACGCGGTCATGTTCGCGGCTCCCGGGAAGGACTCGTTCATCGCATTGAGCACGGTGTCCGAGGCCGGCGCCGCGCCCCAGCTCATGGTGCGCAGCTTGAGGTCCCGGGGTCGCGCCTTCTGTGCCGCAGATACCGCCTGCCACTGCGCAGGCACCATGAACACCGAGGTGACGCCTTCGCGTTCGAGGGTGTCGAGCATCGTGTCGGGATCGAACGCACCGAGTGGATGCAGGACCGCACGCACCCCGCGGTAGAAGATCGGCGCGAAGCCGCCGATCCCGGCGATGTGGAACAACGGCGGCACGATCGACGCGACGTCATCGGAACCGGACTGTGCCCCGGCCGTGGCGATCGTCGTCACGGCCTGCGCCTGGATGTTCTGGTGGGTGAGCATGGCGCCCTTGGGCTTTCCCGTGGTGCCCGAGGTGTACATGATGGCGGCGACGGTGTCCTCCGGCACGTCGACCTCCGGCAGGTCCGACGCGTCCTCCGCGAGGAGGGTCTCGAAGTCGAGATGGGCGTCGTTGTCGCTGCCGTCGACGACGATGATGGTGTCGATCTGGCCGGTCGACCCGGCGACCGCGTCGGCGATCGGCGCGAGCAGCGTTTCCGTGACGACGACCTTCGCCCCGCTGTCGGTGACGAGGTACGCGACTTCGGCCGGACTCATGCGGATGTTCACCGGCACCGGGATGGCACCGATCAGGGTGGCCCCGAGGATCGCCTCGATGTACTCGGTGCGATTGAGCAAGGCCATCAGGATCCGATCACCGAACTGGACGCCACGCCGATGGAGGGCCGCGCCGAAGGCGTGCGACCGGTCGTCGAGTTCTTTCCAGCTGGTGTTCTTGTCGAGGTAGGTGATCGCTGTCTTGTCCGGGGTCATCATGGCGTGCCGGCGCACCTGGTTGTTCCAGTGATTGCGGCGCGAGCGGTACGGTTCCGTCGTCAGATTGCTGGTGACGTCGGCACTTGCAGTCATGACTGCCTCCCATTCGTCGAGCGGACTCGACCCGTTGTGAACTCCCTCGTCGAGGGGTCGGCACTGTTGTGTCTCGCGTCACACATTAGGTCGTCCGTGTTGCCAGATTCAGGCATTCCCGCGGTTTGGGTGAGACCCGCCGGCGACCCGTCGACTGGGGCCCGAGCTCAGCGAGCGGAGAATTCTCCCCTGGTCGGTCGTGACTCCCTCTGCGTCGCCCGACAGCACCCTTCGGCTCACTCGCGACGGTCCTGCGACACCTCACCCGCACGGCGTCGAAGGTAGTCCTGTGCGCGCTCGTCGCCGGTGAGCGCCGCGGCCCGTTCGAAGTGCTCACGCGCCGCATCGCAGTGCCCGGCCCGTACCAGAAGATCCGCTCTCGCAGCGTGGAACGGTCCGAAATCCGCTGCATCACCGCTCAATTCGTCGAGCAGGGACAGTCCGTCCAGGGCAGAATTCGCGCGCCCGACGATCCCGGCGTGAGCAACCCGTGCACCGAGCGTCGGCGACACGGACACCAGCGCGGACGAGAGCGACCGCAACGCAGCCCAGTCGACGACACCGGTGCGTGCGCGGTCGGCGTGAACGGACTGCATGGCCGCTTCGAGCTGGAATCGGCCGTGTGGTCGGCCGAACGACGAGGCGTGTCGAAGCATCACCTCGCCATCGCGGATCAGCTCCTCATCCCAGGTCGAGGGATCCTGCTCGTCGAGCGGAACGAACGGCCCGATTCGCGCCGGAGCCCGCGACAGCGACAGCGCGATGAGCGCGGCGAGACCCCAGGCCTCCGGGTCGTCGAGCAGCGAGGCCAGCGTGACGGCCAGGTACAGCGACTCCCCCGCCATCGATTCGACGGTGTCGGGGTCGGCGCCGTCCGCGTCGTTCCACGTGATCGCGAAACATCCGTAGACGGCCTCGAGGACTGCGGGTAGGCGTCCGGGCATCGACGCGCGGTCGGGAACGACGAACGGTATGCGTGCGTCGCGGATGCGACGTTTCGCACGAACCAGACGTTGCGACATCGCCGACGGCGCGACTGCGAACGCACCAGCGATGTCGGTCGCTTCGAAGCCGAGCACCGACTGCATCATGAGCGGGGTTCGGGCTGCTGCGTCGATGGCCGGATGCGCACAGGTGAACAGGAGCTCGAGTCGCCTGTCGGGGATGGCGTCCGGGTCCACATCGTCGAAGGGGGTCACGGCGGTGGCTCCTGGCGAAAGGGTGTCGTCGAGAACGGTCGACGTGCGGTGCGCCGCCGACTTCCAGACGTCGCGCTGCTCATTGCGCGCGACCGTGAGTAGCCATCCCTCGGGGTTCGCGGGCACCCCGTCGGCGGACCAGGTGACGAGCGCCCGTTCGAAGGCGGCTGCCAGAGCGTCCTCGGCCAGAGCGAGGTCGCCCGAGGAAGCTGCGAGAAGCGCCACCAACCGCGAATATGACGCTCGGGCGGCATGTTCGGCGGCGGTGTGCGCTTCTCGTCGGGTCATGCGTTGGGCGTCCAGGCACCGTCGACGGTGTAAGTGGCGCCGGGCCTGATCTCGACGACTCCCCACTCGATCGGTGGCGCCTGACGCGCCCACTCGATGGCGGCGTCAAGGTTGCCGACATCGATGACGACGGTTCCGCCGAGTTGCTCTTTGGTGTCGGCGAACGGACCGTCCTGAACCACGAGTTGACCGTCGACCTTGCGCAGCGTCGTGGTGACGTCCGAGTGTTGCAGGACTTCGGCGCTCACGAGCACGCCTGCCTTCTGGAGGGCAGTGGTGTAGGCCGCGAACGCAGCTTCTCCCTGTGCGATGGCCTCGTCACCGAGGGTCGACGCGTCCATCTCCGGGTAGTGCAGGAGCAGTGAGTAATGCATGGTCTGACCTCTCGTTCGTCGGGCCGCTCATCGGTCCGTGTGCAGTGATGACGACCTCGCGGGGCGCCATTCGACATCTTCGGCAGAGATCTTTTCGGTCGTTCTCGCCTGAGGAGGCCCGGAGCTTGCGGGGGCGGTTGTACTGCTCCCTGAGGAGGCCCGGAGCTTGCGGAGGGCCGTCACGAAGGGTCGCCGCCGCGATCGGCGCGGACAGCGGCGTCGGGCCACATCGCCGGACACGGCAGGCCGGGCACGGTCGCGATCTCGAAGTGCCACCACTCGTTCGCGAACGTCCGACACAGGCCCCAGCGATATCCGGTGCGCTGGAGCCAGGCGGCCCCTTCCCGCGGTCCGACGTCGATGGCCCGACCGTGCACGTGGCTCGACTGCTCCGGTGGCAGGACCCACCGTCGGGCGGCTTCGGGGCTTCCGTAGGTCGCGATCGCATCCCGCCACATCTGACGTTGCTCGGCGTGAGTTCTCTTGCCGGAGGTGATCCACAACGGAACCCCCTGTGCACGAGCAGCATTCGACGCCTGTTGATAGGACGTCGCCAGGACCGGGTCGAGGCCCGTGGTCGGCGGTGCGGCGCCGGCCGGTGCGGCCCCGAGGGCTGCGACGAGCAGGACGCCGAGGACGGTGGCACAGACGATCGCGAATCGGCTCGGTGGAACGTCCAGAAAGCTCATGACCGCAGTAAACCGTACGACCGACAACTGCTGCACCCGTCTGCGCGAAGCGACTATCGTCATCGTCGGGTGGGCCGCGTGCGAGCCTGTGGAGGGTCGGAAAAATGAAGAAGCGTCTGGTGGTCTGCTGCGACGGTACGTGGAAGTCGTCGAAGGACCCGAGAATTTCGAATGTGGAGAAGATCGCCCGGGCCGTCACCACTGATGCCGACGACGGGACGGTCCAACTCGTTCACTATGTCAACGGAGTCGGAACCGGATCCGGCTGGTCGGACCGGATCATCGGCGGTGCATTCGGTCGCGGGCTGGATGCCAACCTGGTCGATGCCTACCGATTCCTCGCTCTGAACTACGAGCCCGGCGATGAGATCTTCGTCTTCGGGTTCAGTCGCGGCGCGTACACCGCACGGAGTCTTGGCGGCATGATCTGGCAGGTCGGGCTGGTTTCACCGCTCGAACTCGCGCAGCATCCGACCGAGAACCTCTTCGAAACCGTCCTGCGGTACTACCGGATGAAGCGGGAAGATCGTCCGGCGAAGACCCCAGGCGCCCCGGTGCCGGTCAAGTTCATCGGTGTGTTCGACACCGTCGGTGCCCTCGGCGTTCCCGGCATCACCCGCGTCAAGCACAAGTTCCACGACGTGAAGCTCGGCAAGAACGTCGCAGTGGCCAGACAGGCGCTCGCCATCGACGAACGTCGGCTGACATTCGATCCCTGCGTCTGGGAAGTCGACAAGGCAGATGAGGGCAAGATCGACGTCAAACAGGTGTGGTTCGAGGGGGTCCACTCCGACATCGGCGGTGGTCTGGCGGTCACTGAACCCTCGGAACTGAGTCTGTCCTGGATGGTGCGCGAGGCGGACCTTGCCGGCCTGCAGTTCTGCTACAAGCGATTCACGCCCATCAGCTTCCCCATCGACCCGTCGAACGAGAGGTACACGACCAACAAGTCGATGAACGCCGCGTACCGCATCGTCAACATCGTCAAGCTCGCCTTCGGCCCGCTGCGGATGCGCGGAGAAACCGTGCGTCACAAGGGTCAGTCGCGATTGCTCGAGGCGGACAAGAATGATCCTGCAAGGCCGCTGTATATAGCCGCGCCTGCGCTCACTCGGTGGAATGACGATGTCGGGTCACGCAAGAAGAGGGCGACGAACATCGGCGCGTGGGAAGAGCTGATCAAGGACTTGTCGGTCCGCGCGGTCGAGATTCCTCCGCTCGAGCGACCGGTCACCGCGCCGAAACCTCCGGCTGCGTCGGTCCCCACGGCACCGCCGCTGGTCACCCCGCGATAGTCACTGCGGGGCCGCGTCTTTCGTAGCGGCGATCTGGATCAGGTTGCCGCACGTGTCGTCGAATACCGCGACGATCGCGGGGCCGATGTCGGTGGGTTCCTGGGTGAACTCGACGCCGAGTCCGCGCAGCCTGTCGTACTCGGCCTGCACATCGTCGACAGCGAACTGCGCCAGCGGGATTCCGTCTTCGATGAGCGCATCCCGGTAGGGTTTCACCGCGGGGTGGCCGGACGGTTCGAGGAGGAGTTCCATCCCCTCTGGGTCTTGAGGGGAGACGACCGTCAGCCACCACGTGTCCTCCCCCATCGGAATGTCGTGCCGCGTGGTGAATCCCAGTATCTCGGTGTAGAACTCGTGCGCCTTGCGCTGGTCGTCGACGAAGACGGACATCAATGTGAGTCTCATGGGAGGTCCTTTCGATGGGCGGGCCACCGGTCGGCGATCTCGTCGAGCGGTGCGGGGTCGAAGTAGTGGAATTTGGAGCGTCCACGTTTCTCGGTGTGGACGAGTCCGGCCGTCTCCAGCACACCCAGATGCTGCGAGATCGCCTGCCGGCTCAGGTTCAACCCACGCCGAGATGTGAGACGTCCGCAGATCTCGAACAGCGTCTGACCGTCACGCTCGACGAGTTCGTCGAGGATTGCCCGCCTCGTCGAGTCATCGAGCGCATGGAACACATCGGCCACACCTGACGATAGGCAAGTGGATGCTTGCATGTCAATGGCAGCCGCCGCGCTCGCCCTAGTGCCATGAGGTGCGCGCCTATTGCTCCCTAGTCCGAAAAGCGCCCGCCCCCTCCATTGCTCCCTGAGGAGCGCCCGGAGCTTGCGGAGGGCGCGTCACGAAGGGTCTGCCACGCATCTCACCAGGACCCTTCGTGACGGCCTCCGCAGGCTCCGGCCTCCTCAGGGAGCAGGGGTCAAAAGCCCCTAAGTTCTCGCGCTCCCGAGGTACGCCTCCTCGACCCGTCTGATGTCATTCGCAAGGGCGGCGGCGGAATCCGCGAGTGCGATCTCGCCGTGGACGAGGACGACCGCCCGGTCGGCGACATCCAGCGCCAGCCGGACGTGCTGTTCGACGAGAACCACCGCGGCGCCGTCGGTGTCGGCGACCTCTCGCAGGACGGGCAGAATCGATTCGACGATGATGGGCGCCAGGCCCATGCTCAGTTCGTCGATCAGCAGCACCTTGGGTTGCTGTAACAGGGCGCGCCCGATGGCGAGCATCTGCTGCTCTCCCCCGGACAGCTCCCCGGCGGCGACCTTCAATCGCGCACGGAGGGCGGGGAAATGGCCGAGCACCCGGTCAATGGCTTCGGTTCGGGCCGCGCCGCGACGTCGAATGGCCAGTTGCAGGTTCTGTCGTGTCGTCAGTTGTTTGAACAGCGACCGGTCGTCGGGCACCAGGACGAGCCCGGCGCGGACCGCTGCGCGTGCCTCCCCCGCACGAACGGACTGGTCGGCGACGTTGACCTCGCCGCCGAGGCGCGGAAGCAGACCGGCGAGCGTCGCGAGCAGTGTCGTCTTTCCGGCACCGTTCGGACCGAGTAGCGCGACGATCTCGCCCGCCTCGACGGACAGATCGAGACCGTGGACGCAGGCCTTGCCGCGCGCATACCCGGCGTCGAGCCCGCGACATTCGAGCAGAGTCACGGCGTCATCTCCTTGGTCGTCGAATGAGGTTCGGAGCCAGCCCGGTTCGATGGCGAGGGGTCATCGGGCTCGCCGGTCCCCGCAGCCGCCGATGACGGCGTGCCCAGGTAGGCGTTGACGACCGCCGGTGATCGTCGGATCTCGTCGGGGGTGCCTTCGGCGATGACGGCGCCGAGGTCCAGGACGACTACCCGATCACAGAGGCTGAGTACGAGATCCATGTCGTGATCGACGAGGACCATCGAGACACCGTGCGCCCGGGCAGCGCGCAACCTGTCCCCCAGCCACCGACTCTCGGTGCTGTCGAGCCCGGCGGCCGGCTCGTCGAGCAACGCGACCTCGGGGTTGCCGGCGAGCACCCGTGCGACTGCGACGAGTTGACGCTGTCCCTGCGAGAGGTCAGCCGCGGCAACCTCACTGAGGTGACCGATCTCCAGCATCGCCAGGACGTCGCGGACGTTCTCCGCGGTGTCGCCCGGTGCGCGACGTGCGGCGATCGCCAGATTCTCGGCGACCGACAGTTCGCCGTAGAGCTCGATGTCCTGGAAAGTCCGACCGAGACCCGTCCGGCTGCGACGATGCGGTGCAAGGCCGTTGAGGGTTGTGCCGCCGAGGGTCACTGTTCCGTCCGCGGTCGCGAAACCGCTGATGGCGTCGATCAGGGTCGTCTTGCCGGCGCCATTGGGACCGATGAGGCCGACGATCTCGCCGGAACGTAGGTCGAAGCTGACGTTGTCGACAGCGGTCACCGCCCCGTAGCGCACCGTGACGTCGCGGGCCGAGAGGAGAACCTTGCCGTTGGTCGGCGAGGGTACCGGCGCAGTCGCGACGGACTGATCGTCGACCTGCGTCGGTGCCGGGCGGCGGCGTCGACCCGGCAGCGGGATCTTGTGCAGGTATCCGATGATGCCGTCGGGACTGGTGACCACGGTGAGTACCAGCAGGATTCCGCTGACCAGCATGTAGTAGTCGCCGAAGGAGGCGTACTTGTCGGCGGCGAAGTACATGACCCCGCCCGGGGCGATGATCCCGGCGAGGATCGCTCCGGAGATCGACGTCACCCCTGCGATGTAGAAGACCGCGAAGAGCCCGATCCCGGCGAAGACGGCGTAACTGCCCGCGGTGGCGAGGGTCTGCTGGTAGGCCAGCAGCGATCCGCCGAGGCCGGCGAGGAAGGACGCGATCGCGAAGGCGATGAGTTTGGTTGCACCGACGTTGATCCCGGCCGCGGCCGCGGACCGTTCGTTGGCGCGAACGGCCAGCATCGACGCGCCCAGTCCGCTGCGGCGCAGAACTGCCACCGCGTACGCGACCAGGGTCAGCACGACGAGGCACAGGATGCCGAAGGCGATGCGCGGGTACCCCTCGCCCGCACCGATTCCCAGGTCGATACCGAAGATCGATGGGGGGTCGACGGGTGCGCCCTGCAATCCGCCGTTGAGGGACGGGTTGCGGAACCAGAACGCCTCGCAGAACACGGCGAGCGCGAGGGTCGCGACCATGAGCGGTAGCCCGCGCACCCGAAGCGCGGGCAGGCCCACGATGACACCGATGACCATCGCAGCGCAGGCCGCGAGCAGCGGCGCCAGCGGGAACGGGATGTTCAGGTCGTCGGTCAGCCGGCTGAGCGCGTAGGCGCCGACGCCGGCGAGGGTCAACTGTGCGAGGGACACCTGGCCCGCGTAACCGGTGACGACGACCTGAGACAGC
The DNA here is from genome assembly GCF_001698225.1 of Gordonia terrae. Classification (NCBI taxonomy): domain Bacteria; kingdom Bacillati; phylum Actinomycetota; class Actinomycetes; order Mycobacteriales; family Gordoniaceae; genus Gordonia; species Gordonia terrae. The sequence continues at coordinate 2,927,928 of NZ_CP016594.1, read as the reverse complement.
GCGATGATCGCGTAGATCATCGTGGCGATGACTGCCAGGCGGAGACTGCCGGAAGTGGTGACGAGCGCCAGGACCGCGACGACGACACCGACAATTCCCGGGATCAGCAGATGATCGGGACGCGGCGACCGGCCGAGGTCATTGCGCGTCACCGCTCCCCGACCGGGAAGTGGACGTCCACGGATGAGCAGGAACCCGATGATGAGGATGAGCGGGACTGCCTCGGCAACACCGGCGTCGGGCATCCAGTCCCAGGTGGTCTGGAGCTTGGTGGCCTCGGACTGCAGCATGCCGATGATGAGTCCGGCGCCGACGGTGATCGAGATCGCGGTGAAGTTGCCGACCAGCGCCGCCGCGAGGGCCGGCACGATGAACATGGTGTAGGCCACCGGGTTCAGCGGAACAATCGGTGCGATGAGTACACCGCCGAGTCCCGCAGTGGCGGACGACAGCGCCCAGTTGGCGACGGCAATGCGGTCCGGCGAGAGTCCGGTGACCAGTGCGCCCTTCTCGGATTCGGCGGCAGCCTCGGTCGCGACGCCGAAGCGTGTGTAGCGCAGGACGAGTCCCGCACAGATGGCAAGGCCGACGATGACCACGGCGAGCATCAGACGGTCGGTCGGAACCGCGCTGGAGCCGATCGTGAACGTGTCGACCTTGAAGATGGGGCCGACACTCGGTGCGTTCTCGCCGACCCGAAGCGCGATGAGTGCCTGGATGACGAGCATCAGACCGATCGCGGCGACGGCCTTGGCCAGGGCCGGGGCGGCGCGCATCGGGCGGAACACCAGCAGGTAGAGGATGACTCCGAGGATCGCTGCGACGACGACGGAGATGAGCAGCGTCCCAGCAACTCCCAGGTCGGAGCCGAGGGAGATGGTCGCCGGGAAACCGGGTATCGGGTTGAGGAGTTCCCCCTGGCGCAGAAACGCATACGTGTACGCGGCGTACAGGGCGACGGCTCCGGTGGCGAAGTTGACGACGCCGGAACTCTTGAACGTCATCACCAGCGCCAGGCCGAGGGCGGCGAAGACGGCGCCGTTGCCGAGGCCGAGGACCAGGAACGCGAGATGGTCAGTCATGGAACTCCCACTGGGAAGTGCGGGGATCGGGGGCCGCGCGGACGCGACCCCCGATCTGTGGCGGATCTAGTTGTTGGTGACGACGGTGTTCTCGAGCTTGGCGTCGGAGGTCACTTCGCTGACCAGAATCGCCTTGCTGCACAACGACGTCAGCGGCGGGAACGCCTGGCCGTCGCAGGTGAAGGTGATGCCGGGTGCGGCCGGCAGCGGGACGTTCTTGGCCTCCGACAGTGCCGTGGTGAACGTCTGGGCGTCGACGGTGCCTTCGAGGCCGTTCAGCTCGCCGAGTGCGGTCATGACCTGGTATCCGATGTAGGCGAGACCGGCCGGGTCGGTGTCCGGAGCGTATTGCGCCATGACACTGCGGTATTGGGTGACACTCGGATCGTCGGAGCTGAGGTTGACCGTGGTGAACGCCTTGGCACCGGAGACCGCTTCGTTGCCGACGGCGTCGAGGACGGGCTTGTCGAGGCAGCTGGCGATCAGGTACTTCGAGGCGTCGGGTGCGACGGTCTGCAGCGTCTTGAGGACCGAGATGCACTGGCGGGTGTCGCCGAGGATGCTGACCGCATCCGGGTTGTCGGCGAGACCGGCGGTGATCTGCGGTGTCAGGTCGGCGGCGCCGACCGGCACGGTGACGACGTTGAGAGCAACGCCGGCACGCTGGAACATCGGGTCGCCGAGCGCTTTCACCGATGCGGCTGCGTCACCGGAGTCGCCGATGATCAGGGTGACCTTCTTGAGCCCGTCCTTGGCCGCGGTGGCGGCTTGTCCCGCGAGAACGGCGACGATTCCGCCGGACAGCATGAACGAGCCGGGGGTGGCCATCTCGGCCTGTGACACCGGAGCCTGTGCGACGAACGGGATCTTGGCGCCGGCGATGATCGGCAGCATGACCGCACCCTGTGCGCCCAGCGGCGAGACCACGACCGAAACCTGCTGCTCCACCATCTGATTCGCGCACTTGGTGGCCGAGGCGGGCTCTTCTTGCTGCTTGCACACCACCAGTTCGATCTGATGGCCGCCGATGCCGCCACCGTTGTTGTTCAGGTATTCGACGGCGGCTTCGCTGCCCTCGCGCACCATCGGCGTCGTCACCGCACCGCCCTCGGGGACGATCAAGCCGACCTTGACAGGGTCGCCCGTCGCCGGATTGCTGGGGAGTTGGCTGGTCTCGCCCGCAGTCGAGCTCTCCGAGCTGTCGTCGGCGCAGGCCGTGAGCGCTCCGAGCGCGAGCACCCCGGAACAGCCGATCACCGTCGCGGTCCGAAGCACACGCCTGAGTGCACTGGGTGATTTCATGCGATCCCCTTCGATCGTGATTCGACAAGTCGCCGTCCCCTGGTGTGGAGATGGGACGAAATGTCGGATTTGATGACTCGGTGGCGACTGTAACCGTCGGGTCGTCGTCGCTGGATGGTTTCGAAATAATCTGTCCTGCAATGAGTCTCGGCCTTCGAGGCGATCGATGCGCACGGCAGCATCGATCGTCGGTCCGGCACCGGAAGACCCCCCGCGGTCGACTCGCGTGACGTCGTCGGCGTGCTGCCGACGAACTCACTCTGGACTCAGAGGCAAAAGTTAGACGACCATCCAAACTTTGGTGGCGGAATGCAAGAATTGGTCGGTCGGGGTCGCCCCGCTCGTACGGAAGGCACCACATTGACCGAAGCTCCGGCCATCGGCCGCCGGGAACGCAACAAGCAGCAGACGCGTGAGCGCCTGCTGATCGCTGCGCGCGAACTGCTGGCGTCCGACGGGAGCGCCGCAACGGTGGAGTTGATCGCCGAGCGGGCCGAGGTGTCGCGGGCGACGTTCTTCAACTACTTCCCGAGCAAGGACGATCTGCTCACCGAGCTGTACGGGCAGCTGATGGGGACGTTCTCGCATGTCGTCGACGCCATGCTCGGCAAGCCGCTCAGCACGTATGAGCGCGTGGTGGGTGTGTTCGTCGACTTCGCGCGGTCGTCGGTCGCCGACCCGGACTACATGCGGACGGTGACGAGCGAGATAGAACGAATCTCGTCGATGTCCGGGACACTGGGCGAACGCAGCCATGTGTTCACCTCGGAGGTACTGCGGCTCATCGAGCGCGGCGTCGAACAGCAGGATGTGCGGACCGATCACCCGCCCGAGTTCCTGGCTCAGATGGTGGCGGCCATCTATGTGTCGAGCATGCGGTACTGGCAGATCGATCCCGGCTTCGAGGTGAGCGAGAGCTTTGAACGCGCCGGCCGCTATGCCGCGGAGTCGCTGCTGCCGCGGTAGCGCTGGTCACTCTTGGTCGTCGGGTCGCGCGACCTCGGTCTCCCACCGCTCCCGGCGCTCGTCCTCCGTCTGCTCCCACCACGGGGTCCCGCGCTCCCCCAGCGCGACCTTCGCCGCCTGGACGCCGTGGCGTGATTCCGGTGCGCCGTTCGTCCGCTTCACGTCTCGACGCCACGCCATGAGGATCGACTGCAGTTCGGACCGCCGTTCGTCCGGGATCAGCGGATCCGTCGCCCGCCACTTGCGGCCGTTGACGATGATGTGGTGGCCGTCGGGGGTGTGTTCGGGCTCGGACATGTCTCCACGGTGTCATGCCGATTCGGCGCCCTGTGTGACCGGGATCTCGTTTGGGGTCTCACCTGCGACGTCGCGGGTGTCTGAAGCAAGCTCTCAGGGTCTGCTTAAGTATCGGGAGGTAACTTCGCCGTGTCCTTGCCGATACCGAACTGTTACCCAACCTGAGATGGACAACGCTTTGCCTCTTCACCGACTGAACACCGACTCTGCGACGCGCCCCGCCACCCGCGCACTGTTCGACTCGACGTCGAGCACTCGGCGCCCCGGACGCCATCGTGCCACCTCGCGTTCTGCCACCCGCACAGCGCTGCACACGGGCGCTCTGGCCGCGTTCGTCGGCGCGGTCGGCCTGACTGCCGGAACCGCCGCACAGGCGACGGCGCAGCCCGCTCCCCCGCCTGCGCCGAAGATTGCGCTGCCCGACAACGTGAAGCTCCCGGCCGGTCTGGTCCTGCCGCCCGAGATCGATGATCTCGCTCGCGACGTCCTCCCGCCGTCGGTGTTCGGCCCGGGCAGCTCCGACCTCCCCGGTATCAAGAAGGCAGTGAAGCCCGTCAGCGGTACCGTGACCTCGGGTTACGGCCCGCGCTGGGGAACCCACCACAACGGAGTCGACATCGCCAACAAGGTCGGAACCCCCATCTACGCCGTGACCGACGGCGTCGTCCTCGAATCCGGCCCGGCATCCGGCTTCGGCCAGTGGGTCCGTGTGAAGCAGGACGACGGCACCGTCGGCGTCTTCGGGCATGTCAACGAGAGCTTCGTCCACCCCGGCCAGCATGTGCGCGCCGGCCAGAAGATCGCGACCGTCGGCAACCGCGGCCAGTCCACCGGCCCCCATCTGCACTACGAGGTCTGGGATGCCAACGGCACCAAGATCAACCCGCAGGCCTGGCTCAACAAGCGTGGCGTTCACCCGTGACGGACGCCTGATCCTGCCGCACAGACGATCCCACCGACATGTCGGTGGGATCGTTTGCGTTATACCGCTGTCGGCGTTTCGTTTGGATGCGATCCGACGACCCGTCAGCGCGGAACCGATTGCAGCACTGTGGATATCCGGACTGCCGCGTCACGGACGCGATCGATCTTCTCCGACAGTGCCTGTCCGCCGAATCCCTCGACCCGGCCGCCGATGCTGATCGAGGCGATCAGACCGCCCGACCGGTCGGTGATCGGCGCGGCGACGGCTGCCACCCCATCGAGGTAGTCCGAGTCGCTCACGGAGTAGCCGATTTCGCGAATGCGATCGAGGTGGCGAGTCAATGCCGCCGCGTCGGTCAGGGTCCGATCGGTGAATGCGGGCAGCCGATCGTTGATCCATCTGGCGCGCAACGTATCCGACATCGCGAGCATCACCGTGGGTCCAGCTGCCGCGTGATACGGCAGGACGGTGCCCACCGAGATGCCGGCGACCACGAGTGAGCTGTTCCCCTCCACGAGGTCGATACAGACCGCGCCCTGCTCCGCGGGCACCATGAGGTAGGCGGTGTCCCCGAAGTCGGCGGCGAGTTCGGTCATGAACGGCTTTGCTGCGGAGCGAATGTCGAGGTCACTCAAGGCGGCTGAGCCGACTTCGAAGACCCGCAGGCCCACCCGGTAGGCGCCGCTGTCGGTGCGCTCGATCCACCCGGCGTGAATGAGGGTGGCCATGAGCCGATGGACGGTCGTCTTGTTCATCCCGCTGGCCGAGGTGAGCTCGTTCAGCGTCCACGACGGACGGTCGGCGCTGAAGTGTTCGAGCAGGGTGCAGGCCTTCAGCACGGCACCGACGACCTCCCGGCTCGAGGGCGTCTCGGGATCGGCGAATGTAGCCACGAACAGTGTCTCGCTTCCGGGTAGTAGGGCGACCGTCTCCGACATCTTACGAAGACAACTCTGTACAGGCTTCTTGACATGTGACTCAGGCCACCTTAGCGTCTCGTTACGTATTGCGATATGCATTCCGCATCACGAAACGGAGATGATTTGCATGAGCGCACCCTCGCTCAAGGAACTCACGTCACGCGGTCTCGTCTATGCCCCCGGTGTCTGGGATGGTTTGACCGCACGCCTGGCCGAGCAGGCTGGATTCAACGCGCTCTGTGCGTCGGGCTTCGCCGTCTCGGCCGCATTGGGTCTGCCCGACGCCGAGCTCTACACGATGACCGAGAACCTTCAGGCCGTCCGGACGATCCGCTCGGCGTCGTCGCTCCCGCTGGTCGCCGACATCGACACCGGCTACGGCAATGCGGTCAACGCAGCGCGCACGGCGTCGAAGTTCGTCGACGCCGGTGTCGACGGGATGTTCATGGAAGACCAGGTCTCGCCGAAGTCGTGCCCGATCTGCGTCGGCGATCCGGTCGACCTCATCAGCGTCGAGGAGGCGACCGGGAAGATCCGGGCGGTACGCGACGCGAGTCCGGCAGACGTCTTGCTCATCGCACGCACCGACGCGCGCGGTGACGAAGCGATGCGTCGCGCGCACGCGTACGTCGAGGCCGGAGCCGACATGATCATGCCGGTCACCAAGACGTTCGAGACCGCCGAGGAATGGGAGCACTGTCATTCCGAGGTCGGGGTACCCCTGATGGCGACCCTCACCGCGTCGACCTGGACCGAACGGGAGTTCACCCCGGAGGTGCTCGACCGGATCGGGGTTCGGCTCGCACTGCTGCCCACTCAGGTGTTGATGGCGGTCACCGGAGCAGCCCAGAACACTCTTCGACGCCTCGCTGCCGGCGAAGCTCCGGCTCAGGTCAGCGCCGACGCGCTCCCGCACCACGAGTTCGTCGACCTGATCGGCTTCGGCGAGGTCGAGGCGATGCAGCGCAAGTACCTCCCGGCGGCACGGTGATGGCGATGGGCCACACGATCACCGAGAAGATCCTCGCTCGCGCCACCGGCCTCGATTCCGTGCGCGCGGGAGAGAACCATGCGGTTCGCCCGTCACGCATGATCGCCTACGACTTTCCTGGGTATACCGACGTCATGTTCAAGCAGATGCGCGACGACTTCGGGATCACCGAGCTCGAGGACCCTAGCCGGTACGTCGTGTTCATCGACCACATGCTGACGAAGAAGAACGAACGCGAAGACGAGGTACACCAGGTCACGCGCGACTGGTGCGAGTTCTACGGCATCGAACTGCATGAGGCGCAGGGCATCGGCCACCAGCTCACCGCAGAGTTGGGGCTCGCCATCCCCGGTGATTTCCTCGTGCACTTCGACGGCCACATCAGCGGCGTTGGCGCGTTCAACGCACTCGGCTGGGGTATCCGGCGGGACCTGATCGAGGCGTGGGTGACGGGGCAGATCCACCTCGACATCCCGGCCACCACACGGTTCGACCTCGTCGGGGAGTTCCCCGAGGGCGTCGACAGCCGTGACCTCGTCCACACCATCATCGAGATGGTCGGGGCCGACGGCTGCGCCCATCAGGTCATGGAGTTCGGCGGTCCGGGCGCCCGCTCGATGAAGATCGATCACCGGCAGGGTCTGTCTGGGATGGCGATGTTCACCGGTGCGGTGTCGGCGGTGTTCGAACCCGACGATTTGTCGCTCGACTATGCGCGCAAGGTCGCGCGAACGGATTTCGAACCCGTCTACCCCGATCCCGATGCCGTCTATGCGGCTCGGTACACCATCGATCTGAATGCACTCGTGCCCAAGGTGGTTCGACCGGGATCGGCGCGGGTTGCCAACACCGCCACCGCCCGCGAACTGGAAGGCACGCCGATCACCCGCGCGTTCATCGGTTCGTGTGCCAGTGGCCGGATCGAGGATCTTCGCGCGGCCGCGCTGGTCCTCGACGGCCGGAAAGTCGCGCCCACCGTCGAACTCAACGTGGTACCCACGTCACGCGAGGTCCTGGACCAGGCTGAGAAGGAGGGCCTGCTGGACGTCCTCCGCGCGGCGGGCGCCACGATCGCGATGTCGAGTTGCGACTTCTGCTTCGGTTATCAGCAGCCGCTACAGCCCGGTGAGAACTGCATCTCGACAGGTGTTCTCAACATCAACGGCCGGATGGGCAGCCCGGAGGCGAACATCTACATGGGCTCGCCGTACACCGTCGCCGCCAGTGCCGTCAGCGGTTCGATCGTGGAGTCGGTTCGATGAGCGCCTACCCGCCGCCACCCGAGGTGATCGAGGGTAAGGTCGCGTGGATCTTCGGCGACGACTTCGACATCGATCTGGTGGTCGGCGTCTCCAACATCAAGTCCTACGATCCCGACCACCTGCGTTCGGTGTGTATGAGCGCCTACGACCCCGGTTTCGCCGATCGCGTACGTCCCGGCGACATCATCGTCGGCGGACGCAATTTCGGTTACGGCCATCCGCATTACCCACCGATGGTGGCGCTGCGCAATGCCGGCATCGCAGCGATTGTCGCCGAATCCTTTTCCCCCGGTTTCTGGAGGGGCGAGACGTTCAACGGCATGCCGCTGATCACCATCCCAGGTGTGTCGTCGGCCGTGTCGGTCGACGAGCCGGTCACCCTCGACTGGCGCACCGCCACGCTGCGGACCTCCACCGGTGATGAACTCGTGGGCGCCTCACCCAACCCCCGCACCATCCAGATCATCGAAGCAGGCGGCTCGTATCAGCTCCTGCTCGCCGAACACTCCCCCGCACGACAAGGACAGCCCTGATGACCAACGTGGAGAAGCCCACCCGGGCCGACGACCGATCTCCTGGCGCAACGCCGCCGGACCCGCATCGATCCAGGGAACCGCAGAAGTCGCCGGCCATGGCGCGGCGGGCTGCGATCGCCGGTGGCGTCGGCACCCTGATCGAGTACTACGACTTCGCGGTCTACGGCTTCCTCGCCGTGGTGATCGCGCCGCTGTTCTTCCCGTCGGACAGTCCGGGTACATCGATTCTCGCGACGCTTGCGGTGTTTGGTGTCGCGTATGTGGCGCGGCCGTTGGGCGGCATCTTCTTCGGACGCCTCGGCGACCGCCGCGGACGGCGCTCGGCCCTGGTCGCGACCGTCGTCTGCATGGGTATCGCATGCGGCATCCTCGGTCTGCTGCCGACACATTCGTCGATCGGCGTCCTGGCACCGATCCTGCTGGTGCTGGTGCGTCTGGCCCAGGGATTCTCCGCCGGCGGTGAGGTCGGTGGCGCCGCCACCTACATCGCCGAGTCGGCCCCGGCACATCGCCGCGGCTTCTTCGGCTCGTTCACCCCGATCGGTTCGACGCTCGGATTCGCCGTTGCCGCAGCCGTTGTCGGTCTCGTCACCCTCCTGACCACCGACGAACAGATGGAGTCGTGGGGCTGGCGTATCCCGTTTCTCCTCGCGCTCCCCTTGGCTCTCATCTGCCTCCGCGTGCGCATGAAGCTCGAGGACACACCGGAATTCGAGGAGATGGCCGAGAAGCAGGAGGTCGCCAAGAGCCCGCTGCTCGACGTCGTGCGCAACAACCCGAGGTCGGTCCTGAAGGTGGTAGGCATCGCGATCGCGATGAACGGTTCGGGATACATCGGATTGACGTACTTCAACGTCTACCTGATCAACGACCTCGGCTTCAGCAAGGACTCCGTCTACTGGACATCGGCAATTGCCATCGCGTTGGCGTGCGCCACGTTCCCGATCAGCGGCATGATGACCGACCGCTTCGGACGTCGACCCGTGCTGCTCTTCGGATACCTCACCTACATCGTGATCGCGTTCCCCGCGTTCATGATCCTCGGCGCCACCGGCAGCATCGTGGTCGTCGGACTCGTCTACTTCGTCTACATGACGCTCAATGGTGTCGTACAGGTGCCCGCGTTCCCGCTGTTCACCGAGCTGTTCCCCAGGGCCACCCGTTACACCGGTGTCTCCCTCGGGTTCAACATCGGCACCATCGCCGCGGGCGGGACCGCGCCGTACGTGGCCGCCCAGCTCGTCGAATCGACCGGCAATGCCATGGCGCCCGCGTTCTGGGTGGTCGGTGTCTGCCTGATCGGTACCGTCACGCTGCTTGCGATCCGTGAGACCAGCAAGACCGCCCTTCCTGCTTAGGCGGGGTTTTGGCGCAAACCGCAGCCGGCGAGACAGGTTCGTTGGGACCTGTTTCGCCGGTTGTGTGCGGAACGGTACTGAGACACCAGGGTCACGCGGAAAGCTCTGCGAGCAAGCTTCGTAATCTGACTTCGCCGCTTTCACGTGCGCGCTCCGTTATGGGTGTATCGGGGATGACAAAGAATCGAATAGCCCCTTGCTCATAGAAGCGCCGCATGCTGGAGGAACCGAATTCTAAGTCGACCCCTTCAATTGTCAGTGCGAATAGGTCGTCACTCAGCTTCACGCTGGTTGGGTTAACCGTGAAGTACGCCGTATATCCGAGGTCGGCATAGATCCCTGTTCCCTCACGCACTTCAACGGAGTCGAGCGAGAAGTAACTATCGAGGGCCTTACCACGCGGGAGGTCTGGCAACTCGATGTAGATTACAGTCGACATCGAGTAGGTTTCGAAGTATTTCGTCAAGGCGCGGCGGGCTTGGTCGGCGTGCTGTCCAATCACTATTTCTCCTACATCTTTTCGGCAGTATTCCTGCGCAGCCACTCCATGCGTTCCGGCTCCGGCGCCCCCAAGTTCCGCTGCCAGCAGTCGGGTTCGGCGGCGCCGAGTTCCTCCAAACCAGCCAGAGAGCGGCTTCAATTCCAATGCCACCACAGATCGTCAAGAAGAAGATTGCGCCCGTCGCGCAAGGGAGTCCTGTGCGCACTCACGGACCCACTCATCCTCGTCACGTGCGAGTTGCTGCAACACTGTTTGATCTAGCTTAGGGTTCTTCGCCAGCGCGGCTCGGACGCCCGCGTCGGAATCGGAGGCCAATAGCCTGGCAATCGTTTCGTCCTTAGCCGCGGCCCGTCGCATCGCAACCGTGAAACGCACGTCTCGATCGACGTCCTGCGCAAGGATTCGGAGAACATCAAGCGGAAGGGTCTTGTTCTGCACAACGAAAGCCCGGTACTCGGGCACTTCAGAGATGATCCTGAGCCACACCTCCGCTGGTGCCGAGTCACGAGCCACACGGTGCCGATCCTCGAGGTCGTCGCTGTTCAGGAGTGACTCATACTCGCTGAGTGAGGTGATCAATGCAGGTCCTTTCTCGGTATGAAGACTCCGGCATCGCCTTTGTGTTTGCCCACGATGAAGTCTCCGTACTCGTCGGCGTCCCTGAACCAATGCAGTCCGCGCTTGTCTTCTGTGTACACCTTCCACACCGAATTCCCGTGACCGGCGTCATCCTTTGACCACCAGAGCCCGTCCGATTTGCTTTTGTAGTACTTCCTGGAGCCCCAGGACTTCGTCTCTGATGTGCCATCCTTGGTGATCTCCCATAGCCTGCGCTCGGGCGACGTCTTGTCGTTCTGTTCCAGCGAGTCGCCATTACGCGATCGGGAGTCACCGCAACCCTTCGTTGGCGCCAAACCACGGGGGTCAGCCGCCAACGTGGGGTTCGTCGGATATGTATGAGGGTTGGGTGCTGGCCGGAGCCCCAGCGGGTCCGGACTCAGGTACCTTCCGGTCCCCGGCTGGTAGTACCTGTGACGGTTGTAGTGCAGTCCGCTTTCGGAGTCGACGTACTGACCAGGAAACGCCCACGGCGTCGAAGAGCCGACCCACGTGCTCTCGCCGTACAGCGTTCGCGCGGCCTGCCCGGCGACATCACCTGTAAGCGGATCGATGAGCGCTGTCGGTGTCGCGATCTGGTCTGTGACGATCGCGAAGAACTCTCGGTCCACCTCGGTCTGCGTCCACTCGACCGGCTTGGACGGTGCGAACGAAGGTGGGCCCAGGTTGAGGCTCACCTCCCCGTCAGGCGCACTCCCTTCGTCCTCAGTGCGGTCTGACGGCGTGATCGATTCTGTACTGCGCGTCTGCGCAAGAGGTGTAAACGCGTTTGGTGCGAACGTCCAGGTAGTCGCAGCGAGGCTAGCGATGGACCGGTCGTCTGGCGCGTCTGAGATCGCCTCTGTCTGCTCGACCAACTGCTCGCCGTGCCAATGGAACCGGGTGATGGCCCCAGTTGCCGTATTGGTCTTGCTCAGGCGTCGCCCGAGGTGGTCGTAGGTGTACGTCCATGTCGTCCCGTCGGGAGTGGTCACGCCGCGCAGTCGATCGTGAGCGTCCCAGACGTACCGCCACACATCAGGTTTGCGCGACAGTCGCCTGCGGCTCATCGAGATGAGGCGACCGGCGGGGTCGTAGCGGTACGACGTTCGGCCGTCATCGACGAGGAGCGTGCCGGAGTATCGCCATCGACCCTTGGAAGACCTCGGTTCCGAGGGTTGGTAGGTCTCCGAGACTCCGTAGTCGGTGACGTTGCCGGTCGCATCGTAGGTCAGTTGCTCCGTGCCGGCGGGACTGACCGCCGCAGTGATCCGTCCGAGCACGTCGACCTGGTAGTCGGTCCGACCGCGATCGGCCAGGGTCGTCGTCGAGGCAGTGAGGATGCCGTCGGCGCGGTAGGCGTATTCGGCTCGGGCCACGGTACGTTCCGGTCCCCCGCCACCCCGACCGCCCGAGCCGAGGTTCAGCGTTGCCGGATTGGCAGAGACCTTCGCAACCGACCGGCCCACCAGCCGTCCGACCGGATCCCACGACGAATCGATGGCCGTGCCGTCGAAGCGTCGACGCTGCTCGCGGCCGGATGCGTCGGTGGTGATGTCGCAGGTACGACCCGCCGTCGAAATGAAGTCGAGCACCCCGCGCGGGTCATACCCGTAGCGCGTGTGCACTGCGGTCGGCGTCGTCACCGATGCCGAACGGCCCGCGCCCGTCCACCCCGACTCAATCACCCAGTCGCCGGTTCCATCGTTCACGCCGGTCAATAGCGGCATTCCCGCCGCCGTATACGTCGAGTGCCACCGCCCGAACGCGCCGACGACACTCTCCGGCCGACCGGCGAGGTCGTAGCTGTACTCGGTGACCTCCCCGTCGAAGTCGGGGTTGAGCGGGTCCGAACTACGTTCAGCGACAACGCGACCGGCGGCGTCGTACTCGAACTCTACAGTCTGCCCGGCCGCGTTCGTCCGCGTAGCGAGCCGTCCGCCCGCGTCGCACGTGTAGGTCGTTGTCGCGTTGTTGAAGTCGATCTCGGACTGCAACGACCCGTCCGGGTTGTACGAGTAGCTCCACCCCAGACCGTCGGGGTTGGTGACAGCGACTAGCCGGCGTGCGGTGTCGTAGGTGAACGCGGTTCGCGACCCGTCCGCATCGATCCGCGCGACCGGCAGGTCGTAGTGGCCGTACTCCCAACGCGTGGTCGCGCCGACGGGATCGACGTAGGCGACGCAATTGCCCTCGCCGTCGTACTCCCACCGCGACTGTCCACCATCGGGAGCGACGAGACTGGTCCGATTCCCCATCGCGTCGTATCCGACGGTGGTTCTGGCGTTCTCGGCGTCGACGACCTCGACCGGCCGTCCGAACGTGTCGTACGCGATCCGCGTTGTGTTCCCGAGCATGTCGGTGATCTCGGTGGGTAGTCCGGCTGCGTTGTTGCGGTACCGGACCGTCACGCCGTCGGGATCCGTGTGCGACGTCAGCGCACCGTGGTCGTCGTATGTGTATGACGTCACCGCACCGGCGTTGTCACTCACGGACAGCGGACTTCCGTTGTCTCCGTACGCGATTCGTGTGGTGACCGGACCCGGTTCGACGATCGTGTCCGGCCGTCCCGGACCCGCGTAACTGACTTCCGTCGCTGCGCCGTCGGGTCCGACGATTCGCTCGACATCACCAGAGGCGTTGTAGTGCAGCCGCGTCGGATTACCATCCGGACCGGTCAGCACCATGGGTTGCCGACTGTCGTTGTAGTCGGTCCGAATGATCCGTCCCATCGGATCGATCTCCTGCCGCACCCGATTGTCTGCATCGAGGCCGTACAGCGTCGTCGCGCCGACGGCGTCGATGTAGGTTGTCATCGACCCGGGGCCCGCCGTCCGGAGCTGGTAGTCGAACCGCCCGGACCACACGCCGTTCATGCCGGATTGGATGGTCACACGGCCGAGGTCGTCGTACCGGTTCCAGTACTCCATCCCGATCGAGTCACGCCACCAAGTCATCCGCCCGGCCTCGTCGTAGCCGAAACGCGTTGTCGCACCGACGGCGTTGGTCGACGCCGCGAGATGGCCGCGGTGATAGGCGAAAGTGCACAGCTGCGTGTCGACAGGGACGCCGTCCACCCCCGCAGTCAGCCGGTACCCCAGGATCCGAGCACCGTCGCACTGGACGTCGATGCGATAGCCGGCGGAATGTTCGACCGCAGAGGGCCTTCCGAGTTCGTCGAAGACGAACCGGATCCTGTTGTGATGCCGGTCGGTCATGGCCGAAACCGCGATGCTGCCGGCCGCGACATCGATGCCGTCCAATTCCGGGATCGGGATGAAGAACCAGCTTATGAGCGTACGGACATGGGTCAGCTGATAACCGTCTGTCGCAGTTGCTCGCAGTTCCCAGTCGGTGTCGTTCACACTCCGCGACACCGAGTCAGCCTGCGGTTTCGGGAAATTCGTCATGGTGCCGTCGGCGTCGACGATGGTCACCAGGTCGTCGGAGACAATGGCGCGGGCGTCGAAGGTGGACGGTGTCGTCGGTCCGAGCCATCGACCCCACCGGTACCGCGATCGATGACGGTGCGTGAGCTGGAGCGGCAGAACCCCGGGCAGATTGACGTCGGTCAGCGGAAGGAAGTACTCGCCGGTGGCGACATTGACCGGCTCACCATTGCTCCGACACTGGTCGGGTGACTCGTTGCCCTCGCTGGTGTCGGCACGCTCGGTCGAGCCTGCGTCGGTGCGTTCGGGATTCGCGGGATCGATAGGTTCGCCGGTGTCGTTGTCCGGGGTGGAGTTGCTGCCATCCGGGTTGTCGCCGTCGGGTCGGTTGCCGGTTGCGGGATCTCGCGGCGAGGACGGTGCGTCGGGACTCGCTGGGCGTGGGTTGGCCGCCGAAGGTCGCTCCGGTGTGAACGGACGGTCCGGAACCACTGCCGGCGGGATCGGCCGGTCCTCGGGGCCGTTGCGTGGCGGGTGAGGTGTCGAGTCCGGCGCGTGGCGGACCGTGGGCTCGGGCACGTGATGGGTGTTCGACGGAACCGGGCGGCTGCGGTCGATGTCGCGTGAAGCTGTGGATTCAGGTGTGGTGCGCGCTGGTGGCGTGCGGTCCGGGGTGTGGTCGGGCGTGCGCGGTGGGGCGGCGGGGGCATCCGCACGCGGCGGGGTTGCCGGGCCTGCTGGCGCTGTGCCCGGCTTCGGTTGCGCGGGATCGGGTGTCGTGTGTGGCGTCGAGACCGGGTGGTGCCCGGCGACCGGTGCGACGGGTCCGTGCGCGGGCGTGTCGGTCTGGTCAGGCGTGCGCGTGGGGGTGTCAACGCTGTCGGGTTGAGTCGGTGCGTCGGGATGTGCGGCCGGCGTCGGACGGGGGCCAGGTGCTTCGGTGTCAGGTCGCGCGTGAGGTGTTGTCGGATTTGCTGGTTCGTCAGCCTTGGGCGGGTGTCCGCTCGTCGGTTCGTCGTGCCGGGTCGGGCTTCGGTCGACGACAGGCTCGTTGGGCTTGGGTGGCGTCGGTTCGTGATGCGCGGGGTTCGGTGCGCCGTCGCGGTCGACGTTGTGCGCCGGAGTGGACTGGCCAGGTGTGTGGTCACCACCGGACGCGGCTGCGGGAGTGGTGGTGTCGCCGCGGTTCGGTCCGGGCGGGTCGTCGTCGCCGAGGTTTCGCGGTGCTGGCGGACTGTCCGCGGGTCCCGGCGTCGGGGAGCCCGGCCCGTCCGACGCGGGTGAGGGTCCGGGCTCGGGTTTCGGCGCCGGCGCCGGGGTGTCGGGGTGAGGTCCGCTCGGGCCGTTGCCGTCAATTGGGCCACCGGCAACGGGCTGGTCCGGTGACGCGGCGTCGGGGCGAGGTGCGGGTGGTTCAGGTGCTCCCCCGCTGGGCGGAGAGTCAACAGCACCCGACGGCGGTGCCGGAGCCTCGGGCGTGGGAGCCGGATTCGGTGAGCCGGCGGGCGCTGGGGGCTCGGCCGCCCGCACGTCCGGTGCGGGACCGTCGGCCCGGGGAACAGGAGGCGCATCGTGATCGACGGAGATGTCGGGACCGTGTCGCCCAGGCAGCTCGGCGCTGGGACTGGCACCAGGCGCGCCTGGCGACGACCCGTGCGGCGAAGGCGACGTGGGTGCAGATGCGGGCGGGGCGTCGGGGCGATGTGACGTCGGGCCGATGTGTGGCGTGGGCGATGGGGTCGTCAGGTTGCGGCCGGACTTCGCGAGCCCAGTCAGCAGGCTGCCGCCCTTCGGCCCTGGCGCAACCATCATCACGGTATTGCCGATGACGTTGCCCAGCGCCTGGGACGGATCCGTCGACCACCCGGACCCGGCGAAGTTCCGGACGAACTCATCGGGATGGGCGACCTGATGCACGATGCCGGCGACCATGGTCGCCGAATTGCGCATGTAGTCATGAGGATTGGCGATGTTGTACGGGTTCTGCGGGCTCAGTGTGTTGAGGCCTTTGACGAGCTCGGTGACCGACCCGATCAGGCCGGCCTCGAAGTGGTTGAAGCCCGTGAGTGCAGCGGTCCCGACGTCGCTGGCGGTCATTCGGGCTTGATCGAAGGCCGACGGCATCGGCGGCGCCATATCCGCAGCGCCGCTCAGCTCAGCCTTGACTCCCGGGGCCGACGAGTTGCGCTGGTCTCGCCCGACTTTCAGGACTCGCTCTGCCTCGGCCTTAAAGCCGGGCCAGGGGTCGGGTCCGGGATGCGTGGGCGGGGTGTCTCGTCGATCGTTCTTGTAGTCGTCTAGTTCGTCGTTGTAGGTGTTGGCTTTGGTGACCCACTCGTTGTGTTTTCGTTCACCCTCCTCCCAGATGCGGACGGCGTCGGCGGCCTTCTGCTGAGCGAAGGTAACGACGCCGGACCAACCGGTCAGCGCCGCAGCGGCTTTGGCTGCGGCGTCACCGGCTGCGAACCACGGTGGAACCTGACGTCCGATCGCATCGCGAAAGTCTGCTGCACCGTCGCCCGACCAGGTGTCGACCGAGATGCCCCGCAGACCTTCGCCAGCAGTTATGAAGTTTGCGGCGAAGCCGGTGAACTTCTCGGCCAGAGCGGTGATCCCGGCCGGATCACCGAGGACTAATTCCTTGGGGTCTTTCGTCTGGTCGAGGTTCTTCTCGTCGGGCATGGCGCCCAACGAGTTGGCGACGCCATCACCGAAGTCCTCGACGTTGGTGGCGATGCTGTCGAGGCCGATGGCGCGCAGGCCGCCGCTGAGCAGTTCAGTCGCGCCGTCGACGAGTCCGCCAAGTGCTTCCTTCCCGCCTTCGAGGGCGTCGAAAAGACCCACCTACTTGGTCTCCGGTGTGGTCTCGGCACTGCTCGGCGAATCTGCGGTGAATCCGACTTGTTCGAAGCCGTCGATCGTGTCGGTGACGAGCGAGGACGGGTCGATCTGGTGGCGGCCGATCGTCTCGAGGTCCTCGGTCAACGTCCCTCTGAGCTCTTCACCCAACTTCCGATGCTCGGCCATCTCCTCAGGTGTCAGCGCCCACTGCGGGTCGGTGATGGCGTTCTTGTTGTGCTCCCACAGATCGCCCCACGACATTGTTTTGACCTGGTCCGGAGTGAGGTTCGGGTCGCCGATCAGGTCCATTGTGAAGTTCTTGAGCTGGTCGCCCGCCCACTTTTCTTCGCGCTCGTAGTGGCTGGCGCCCAGCCCGAGTCCTTTCGAGATCTCGGCTGCACCGGTGACGAGCGCTCGAACGCCCCATTCCCAGCGGTCGCAGTACTCCTCCAGGCCGCTCTTCGGTTCGGCATGGCCGATCGTGCGTCCGTTGAGGTCGAGGTCGCCGTATCCACGACCCAGCGCGGCGCTGTAGTCCGATCCGACGCCGGTGTCGGCGAGCCCGTCGATCACGCCGTTGATGCCGGCGCTGGCCTTGTCGAGATCTGAGGGCTCGACGTGCAAATTGTCGGTCATCGGACTACTTCGCCCTCGTCGTCGTAGTAGCAATGCGGCGTCAGCTCCCTACCCGGCGGGAACGTCATCGTCGAGGGTGTCGCGGGGTCGACGACAAGGCCGGTGGGTTCTGGCGCATGGTCAAGGACGCGGTCGATCAGTGCGTGGCCAGGTACGTCGAGGTAGCGGACCTCGTCCAGGTTTCGTTCGGTAAGCGCGGCGAACTCGCGCAGTCGGTCGGTCGTAGTGAACGCCAGCATCCACGGGATCCCAGCCTCGACCAGTGTGAACAGGCGACCGTTGATGTCGAGGGGAACGACGAGATCGGTGTCGCGCAGGGTCTCGTACAGGCGAGGTGGATCGCCGAAACCGGACAAATACGCCCGCACCTCACCGACATATGTCGTCATCACCGGACTCCCCCGCAGTCATCACCGTGTGCCGGTTGATGCTAGATCATGAAGGCTGGGTTCTCGCGGTGGTGTCCACAGCGGACTCGGACGGTCGACCGTTGATTCCTTGGCGCGGTCCTGACTCGCACCGTTTCGTCTTCGTCCCAGGCATCGCAGGGGCCAGCTTCCAGTGCGTGTAGCGGAGGCAGTCTTCCGCTGCGCGCACCTGCGCTTGCCCCGTGTCCTGTCGACTGCTGTCGCGATGCGGCTCGATCGTGGACGTGCGCCCGTCCACAACCGGTTCGATAGGCTGGCGGAATTCGCCAGCCGGGCTAGTCTGTTGCGCGGGGGGCGCGGTTGGGCGCATAAACGTAGGGGGGACTCGTGACATCACCGTTTTCGGACGGCACTGTGCAGCCGATGGACGCTCCTCCCATGCCAGTCAGCCCGCATGGCGAGGCCACGAGGCTTCGTTCGGATCGCGCGCTCTGGGAACGGCGGGCGGCGGTGGCGGCTGATGCTGTCGCAGAATTGGACACTGCCTACACGAACCTGAGAAAAGTAGTGAGAGTCAACTACTTCGGCGACTGTGTGGAGGGGGATGGCGTGTACGAAGGCCTGCGGCGTGCAGTCTCCTCACTGACGCAAGAGATTTTGTCCAATTCAGAGAGGGCGAACGATCTTGCATCGCTATGCAAGTCGGCAGCCTCGGATATTGAGTTGGCAGACACACGAGGTGCCGCACAGTTCGATGCCTGATTCTCTGACTCCTCGTGCATGGTCGTGGTGTGCGATTGCACTGGTGCTTGTTTCGACGGCAGCCTGTGCCACAGTGACCGGTGAGCCAATGGCCGGATCCCCGAGCTCGAGTCATACTTCAGTTTCTAGTGTCCGACAGACCGACGGAGCAGGTCGAGAGCTCCCGTTCGTCACTAAGTTCCAAAATCGGTGGAACATCAATAACGATGGCACTACCTACGAACCGTGCACTCAGGTTCTCGAAAGCGTACTTCGGCAGTTCGGGTTAGACCCCGCCTCAGCCCGCGACGCCGCCGCTTCTGACTTTCAGACCGCACGGGGATGTGACTGGACGTTCGCCGACCACGCGCGGTCATCAATTTCGCAGTTCGTGGGAAACCTTGTCCGTCCGGACGAGGGGTTAACCGGGCACAAAATACTGAACCAGGCTGGTACGACCTGGCTTCCTGATACTGAAGTGGAGGGACGCCGCGTCCTAACGGAGTCGATGATGCCTGGAGACTGTACAGTTTACGTTCAGTCTGGCACAGCCGTAGTGATCACTTCCGTCACTAGATTGGGCTCCCGCCGTCCCGCAACTGAAGCGGTATGCCGTGAGGCCACGGACTTCTTGCGCGCGACTATCGATGAGATACCGGTTTAAGGCTTGTGAGCGCGCGGGATCCCTCTCAATCCAACCGATCCAAGCAGACCAACTTGACCAGTTCCGCACGATTGCGTACTCGCGCAGCGACGAATACGCGACTGACATACTTCTTCACCGTGTCGACCCCAAGATGGAGGATCGCAGAGATCTCCTCGTTTGTGTGACCGTCGGCGACCAGTTCAGCGAGTTCCATCTGTCGCGGTGAGAGGCGGTCGCGCCATGACGGAACAGGCTGCCCGGGAAGTAGTTTCGCGTAGTTCGACAGTTGCCGCGACAGCAGCCCCATCGCCTGCACCCGCATGCGGTCGGGTGCCTTGCCCTCTGAATCGAAGAGTCCGACAAAGCCGTGGCAGTCGTGCGCGAGATCGAGGTGCATCACCGAGGCGCTGTGTAGACGCTTGCGATAGAGGAAGTCTTCGAGATAGGTCACCGAGGGATCAGTCAGGCCTCGCAGGTGGTCCGCCGACAACGCTGGATACTTCGACAACGCTGCCCGCGACTGCACCGACGCGAAGACGTCCTTCGGAACCCAGCGCGCCTGGTACTCGTCGATCACGCCTTCGATGCGACCGGTCACCACCGGTTCCGGGTCGGAGAACGCTGTTACGAACGTCGGACCGGCAAAGAACGTCGTGTTCAAGCAGTCATAGTGCTCATGGAGTGCCTCCATGAGCGCGTTTTTGAAGGTGCCGAGCGTCTTCGCCTCCGAAGTCGCGTCCAGCACGGCGAAGACCCGCTCGTACTCGGCAGCGGGCAGCGTGACCGACTGACTGCTCAACGGCCCACCCTTCGACTCGATGTGGCCTGTGTGCCCGGGAGCCCACTGTGACGTAGTGCACTATCCAACAAGAGCAAGCCTCCGGAGGCAAGGGCGAACCGCAACCCCGACCTGGAACAAAGCACTGTCCACTTTGGTGCACTGTGGCACCGGTCACAGATTTCCTACGGTCTGAGGTGTGGCCGACAGACCGTCGACCGACCAGATCGACAGGAGACATCCCGTGAGCAGACTTCGTTTCGGATACTTCATGGCACCGTTCCACGCACCCGGTCGCAATCCCACCGCGGCGCTGGAGCGAGACCTCGACCTGGTCGAACACCTCGATCACCTCGGCTACGACGAAGCCTGGTTCGGCGAGCATCATTCCGCGGGCAGCGAGATCATCGCCTCACCGGAGATCATGATCGCCGCCGCGTCCCAACGCGCGAAGCGCATCCGGTTCGGCACCGGCGTCACGTCGCTCTCCTATCACAACCCCTTGTGGGCGGCGGACCGCATCATGCAGCTCGACCACATGACGCGCGGCCGGACCATCTTCGGCGTCGGGCCGGGTTCGCTGCCCACCGACTCCGCGATGATCGGACTCAATCCCACCGACACCCGCGAGCTCCTGCAGGAGAACCTCGACATCGTCGTCCGCCTGCTGCGCGGGGAGACGGTCTCGGCGAAGACTCGCACCCATGAGCTGTTCGACGCCAAACTTCAGCTCGCCCCATATTCGGCCGACGGCATCGACGTCGTTGTGGCTGCGGTCGCCTCCCCGACCGGGCCGCGACTGGCCGGTACTCACGGCCTCGGCTTGCTGTCGATCGGTGCCACGCTGTCGGCCGACGGGTTCGACGCACTGGGGCACCACTGGAACGTGATGGAAGAACGTGCCGCGGCCAACAACGTCACGGTCGACCGCAGCAAGTGGACCCTCGCCGGCCCCTTCCACATCGCCGAGACCGAGGCAGAGGCGCGGCGTCAGGTCGAGTACGGCATCGAGCAGTGGTTCGACTACTTCCAGCACGTCGCGGCGTTCCCGCAGATGGCGGTGTCGGGCAACAAGCTGACCGAGATGATCGACTTCATCAACGAGGCCGGGATCGGTGTCATCGGCACCCCCGAACAGGCTCGCGCTCAGGTCCAGCGGTTGTGGGACCAGTCCCAAGGATTCGGATGCCTGCTGCAGATGGGCCACGACTGGGCGAACCCGCAGGACACCATGCGTTCCGCGGAACTGTTTGCGCAGGAGGTATTCCCGCACTTCCAGGGTCAGGCGCAGGCGACGCTCGATGCCGCCGAGCACGCTCGCGCAGTTCGGGAAGGACACGCCGCCAAGCAGATGGAGGCTGTCGACCACATGACCCGCAAGTACGAGCAGGAACTGGCATCGAAGGGCTGAACTACCATGCCTACCACCACAACAGCCACAGACTCGCTGACGACCTCGTTTCGCGATGCGATGGCTCACGTGTGCTCTCCGGTCGCCGTCATCACGGCATTCGACGGCGACCGGCCGCACAGAACCACCGTCAGCGCATTCATGTCGTTGTCGATGACGCCGCCGATGGCAACCATCGCATTGGACCAGCACTCGGAACTGCTCGGCGTGATCCGCCGGCACGGGTCTTTCGCGATCAACGTACTGGGTTCACACCAGTCCGACGTCGCGCTCACCTTTGCGACGAAGGGGCACAACAAGTTCGACGGAGTCGGCTGGACCACGACCGAGACGCTTCCAGCACTCGACGGCGCGGCGATCTTCATGAGCTGCGCTGCGGAGAGACTCGTGCCCGGCGGCGACCACACGATCATCGTCGGCGCCGTGCAACGTGTTGTCCGCGAGGAGTCGGCACCGTTGACCTACCACGGTCGCGGCTTCGGCACCCACTCCCCACTTGCTGACGTCATCTGAAATCGGAGGTCGTTCACCGTGTACATATCGGTCCAACCGAGCCACGTCGACGTTCTCGAGCCCACGGACTATCGACGGTTTGACCTCCAGGCCGACGCGGGCCTCTCCGCTGTCGACATCGGCGCGCGACTTCTGCGTGAGCGACTCGGAGATGTCGAGGACGGTCACGCGTGGATCCGGATTGACCCGCTTCGAACGCGACTCGCGAGTACCTCGGACTTCGACGCCGACCAATTCAGTGCGATGGTCGCCTACGCGGTCGAACATGGGTGGGTGTCACCGGACGGCGAAGCGATACGCGCGCACATCCGGTTCGGAGATCAGCACTAGCGTGATGCGGATTCAACTCTGTATCTGAGCGGTCTATGAGGGTGCCGATGAGGTCGGCATCGTCGGCATCCTCACCGCTCGACATGGCCCGGCTCGGCCACGCCCGGACCAGTGCACCTCGCGCCTTTGCCAGAATGAAGGGCATGGTCGAACAGAGCATCTGGATGCAGAAGTCCGCCGCGGATCCCAACCACTCGAGCTGGTACGTCGAGCGCTTCCGCGCCCTCGCTCGTGAGGGCAACGACCTGGTCGGCGAGGCGCGGCTCATCGACGCGATGGCGCCGCGCGGGTCCCGCATCCTCGACGCCGGGTGTGGTCCGGGACGGGTGGGCGGGTACCTCGCCGAGGTCGGACATGATGTCGTCGGCGTCGACGTCGACCCAGTCCTCATCCAGGCAGCCGAAGAAGACCACCCAGGCCCCCGTTGGCTGGTGAACGACCTCGCCGAGCTCGACCTCCCCGCCCTCGGCATCGACGAACCGTTCGACCTCATCGTCTCGGCCGGCAACGTGATGGCGTTCCTCGCGCCGAGCACCCGTGTCACCGTCCTCGAGCGGCTGCGTGCACATCTGCGCGACGACGGTCGCGCAGTGATCGGCTTCGGCGCCGGCCGGGACTACGCGTTTGATGAGTTCCTCGAGAACGCCACCACCTCCGGCTTCGCTCAGGACCTACTCCTGGAATCCTGGGACGTCCGGCCGTTCACCGACAAGTCGGAGTTCCTCGTGGCGGTCCTGCGGCCCGCGTAGTGCTGCAGCAGTTCGGTATCTGCACGCCAGTCGTCAAGATCCGTGAGCGACAACCGAATCAGCCGTCGGCGGACCCGAACGACCCCTCCGTGATCTCGACGTCTGGCGATAATGGCTGCCGCATCCGCCAGCGTTCAGTCAGCTTCGACGCGGCGATCTTCCACTCGCCGTCTTCGACGACGTACTCGTCGTCGTACTCTCCCACCATCACCGTCTCGGTCCGGTCGAGCAGATTCACCTGTCGGAAGCGCAACGACCACCGCCCCGTCGCAGTCGTCTCGCTGGTGATGGTGATGTCCGGATGCATGCCGTGGTGCATGTCGAGGATGGCGAACCGGCCGTCGACCTTGTGCAGTGCGACCCGCCGAAAGATGTCCGTCAGGGCGTCGGCATCGTCGCAGGTGCCCATCGGCCCGTAGTCGATCCGCGCGCCGTCGCGGACGAAGCAGCCGCGAAATGCGTCCGCGTCTTTGGCATCTGACGCTCGCCAGTAGCGGTACTTGAGTCGCTCGATCGCAGCGACGTGGTCATGCTCCGAATCAGTCGTCATCGTCATCCGTTCTCAGCTGCACAGGCCCCGCCCGCGGTCCGCCCGGGCGTCAGGGGCAGCCTATGTCCGATCGCACCAACCTCACGCGGATTCGCGCACACCAACGGGCCGGTCTCCGGAAGGCAGGCTCGCCCCGATGATTCGGGACGCTACCGCGAGTTGGGGTACGTCCGCCCCGCGGACGCCAGAACAGTGCGTCGTCATCCCGCATCGCCATGGCCGACCAAAAATTGTCAGTGGTCGATGCGATCATCTGGGGGTCATGAGGGGTTCTCGCCCCAGATCCGCGTTCGCCGTCAAAGCCTTACCGCCGGCGCGCTACTGCACCACGAGCAGCTTGACGGCCACGGCACTGACGTTGACTCGATCGAGGCGAGTTCGTCCCAAAAGCTGTCCCAATAACGTCCCTGTTCGTACGAGAGACCGGCGTGGCCGACCATCGTTGTCAGAGTTCAGTGCAGCGAATCGTCTGATCAGACTGACCCCCGTGCCGGTTCCAGCTCTCGCGCGACGAGCCGACCAAAGTGCTCTTGAGTACGACGCAGCTCGTCCTCGTCGAAGTTCAGCTCAAAGAACAGCCCAACGCCCTTGAGTGCCTCGCGAATTCGATACTCTTCGTCGCTAGCCTGGTCTGCCAGGTAGGAGCCCATCTGTTACCTCCAGCTCGTCAGCGCGATTCACTGTGCCACTGATATCCGACATTTAAGGCGAGTTCCCCCACTGTCGTCTGGACGAGCTACAGCTCGCGACGCTCCCACCCTCCGGTGTGACGAATCGGTCGAACTACGCGATAGCGTCTTGAGCAGACGTCGCGATCCGGAGGGCTGCAAGATTTCTGCACCGACTACAGAACTGAATGTGGCACCTGGCTCGATCGTCGTGGTGCGCGACGAGGAGTGGCTGGTCACGTCCGCTGAGCAGGGCTCCGACGGCTGGCTGATCAAGGGCCGCGGGCTGACCGAGCTAGTCAAGGACACAACCGCGACCTTCTACTCCAGCCTGGACAAGATCGAGGTACAGGACCCGCGCAACGCGGAGGTTGTCGCTGATGCCTCGTCGGGCTACCGGGACTCACGCCTCTGGCTTGAAGCTTTGCTCCGCAAGACACCGTTCCCCTACGGCGACCAGACGCTAACGGTCTCGACGCAGATGCTTGCTGATTCGCTCGGCTACCAGCGGGCAGCGGTTGCGAAGGCGCTCGATCCGCAGCACATCCGCCCGCGCATCCTGATAGCAGACGCGGTGGGTCTGGGCAAGACCCTCGAGATCGGCATGATCCTGTCGGAGCTGGTGCGCCGCGGGCGTGGTGAGCGGATCCTGATCGTCACCCCGAAGCATGTGCTGGAGCAGATGCAGCACGAGCTGTGGTGCCGGTTCGCGCTGCCGTTCGTGCGGCTGGATTCGGCGGGTATTCAGAAGGTGCGGCAGAAGCTGCCGGCGACCCGCAACCCGTTCACGTACTTCAAGCGGGCGATCATCTCGATCGACACCCTCAAGAGCCCCCGCTATAAGGCACACCTGCAGCGGCAGCACTGGGATGCTGTGGTTATCGACGAGTCGCACAACCTGACGAACGTCGGCACCCAGAACAACGAGCTGGCCCGCGTCCTTGCCCCGAACACGGAGGCGCTGATCCTCGCGTCGGCGACCCCGCACAACGGCAAGGAGGAGTCGTTCGCGGAGCTGCTGCGCCTGCTGGACCCGACGGCCGTCGCCGCGGACGGCTCGTTCACCAAGGACGATGTCGTGTCGCTGCTGATCCGCCGGCACCGCCACCACCCGGAGGTGGCGGCGGAGGTGGGCAGCGACTGGGCCGAGCGCGCCGAACCCGTCCACAAACTGGTCACGCCGTCGCCCGCGGAAGACGCCGTCGCGCAGGAGCTCTCGCAGACGTGGCTGCACCCGCAATCCGGCCGCGCCCCGTACTCGGGTGAGACGAAGGCCCTGTTTCCCTGGACCCTCGCGAAGGCGTTCCTATCCTCCCCCGCCGCGCTCGCCGAGTCGATCAAGCAGCGCCTCGGCAAGCTCGACCCGCACGTCCCGGCACAGGCCACCGAACTGGCGGCGCTCACGACACTCGACGAGCTGAACGCGCAGGCGCTGAACGAGTCGGCCGGCAAGCAGGCCGCGCTGGTGCAGCGGCTGAAGGAGATCGGGGTCGGCGCGAAGTCGAGCACCCGTGCGGTGGTGTTCGCCGAACGCGTTGCGACGCTGCGCTGGCTCACGGAGCACCTGCCGAAGCAGCTGGGCCTCAAGCCCGAGAACGTCGCGATGCTGCACGGCGGCCTGTCGGACGTGGAGCAGCAGGAGATCGTGGACAGCTTCAAGCTGGAGACCTCCCCGATCCGAGTGCTGGTGACGGGCGACGTCGCGTCGGAGGGCGTGAACCTGCACGCGCAGTGCCATCACCTGATCCACTTCGACATCCCGTGGTCGCTGATCCGCATCGAGCAGCGCAACGGCCGCGTCGACCGGTACGGGCAGAAGCATCCGCCAGTGATCTCGTCGCTGATCCTCGAACCATCGGACCCCGACTTCTCCGGTGACCTGCGGGTGCTGTCGCGACTGTTGGAGCGGGAGAACCAGGCGCACGGCACTCTCGGCGACGTCGCGTCACTGATGGGCAAGCATTCGGTGACGGACGAGGAGAACGCTATCCGCGACGTCCTGGTCGGCAAGTCGACCCTCGACGAGCAGATCCGCGACATCGACGACGTCGCCGACGGCGACGACCTGGATGCGTTCTTCGCGCAGTTCGATCTCGACGAGACCGAGGACGACGCCCCGGCGAACGCTCTGCCGCAGGCGCCGCGGCAGAGCCTGTACGCCGACGACCTCACCTTCCTCGACGAGGCGCTCAAGGCCGCGTTCCACGATGTGCCGCACGCGAAGCCGGAGGCCGGCGGCGTCGGGTGGACGGTGCATGCCAACCACGCGGTCGCGGAGCTGACGCCGCCGCGGGACCTGAGGCAGCGTCTCGGGCAGTTGCCGCAGAACTACCTGCAGCACGGGAAGGTGCTTGAACGCCTGACCCTCGCGACCTCCCCGGAGGTCGGGAACGCGCAGCTCGCCGCCGCGAAGGAAGGCAAGGGCGTCGCGAATACGACGTGGCCGGAGGCGCACTTCCTGGGGCCGCTGCACCCGGTGCTGGACTGGGCGAGCGACCGCGCGTTGAGCGCGTTGGGCCGCAACCAGATCTTCGTGATCCGCGGCGACGTGGACGCCCCGACAGTGCTGCTGATGGGCACGCTGATGAACCGTCGCGGGCAGCTGATCTCCCGTGTCTTCTCCACAGCCGAATTCCCGAACCCGAACAATCCGTCGTTCTGCGTGGTGGAGACGCTTGCGGATCTCGACTTCCTCACCACCGCCACCGGTCTGCGGCCCGGGTCGGCCAATCCCGGAGCGGTCGCAGACGCCGAGCGGTATCGCGCGCTGGTGCCGATCGCGGTGGTCGAGGCGACGACGGCGATGCACCTCGTCCTCGGTGCGCAGGAGCGCACCGCCACCGAACGGCTCGCGACTTGGCGGAAGCGCGCCGACCGCTGGCACTCGGGTGCCGAGCAGCTGGAGCTCGTCGCCGGACAGCGCAAGAAGGTGGACACCCTGTCCCGCCGCATCGCGGAAGAGCAGCGCCTCGCCGAATCCCTCGCCCCCACCCAGCAGTTGGTGCGTCCGCTGTTGTTCATCGTTCCTGCGCAGAACTCCGGAAAGGACCAGTAGGTCGTGGCGTCTTTCGATTCCATCGTCATCGGCGAGGACTGGATCAGCGAGCACTACTTCACCACCGACTCGGCGAAGGAGTCGTTCCACGGCAAGGTCCTGGAGCTGCGCAAGCTGTGGGACGCCGAGAAGAAGGAAGGTCGGACGACGGTCCGCGACGACCTGCTCGCCTCCACCACCGAGCTGCAGACAGCGCTGGCCGCGCTGGCGGAGAACCCGGACGCCGCACCCGAAGCGCACGCCCTGACCCGGACCACGTTCGGCTACCCGGCTGTGCTGTCGACGTTCACCGCCGAGCGGGCCGGCTCCGAACTGGAAATCCCCGACTCGAAGCTCGATGGCGTCGCGAGTGTGCTGTTCCTGCAGGCGGTTCCGGTGGCATCGATCGAGGACCTCCTCGATCCCGAAACCGGCGTGCTGATCGCCCCCGCCGTCGAGGACGGCAAGCCGATCGAGTCGGCGTCGAAGGCAGTGTCGGCGGCGTTCCGCTCGGACGCCCCGCCGGCGTTCGTGGTGGTGCAGGCCGGGCAGTGGCTGATGCTCGCCGAGGCGGAACGCTGGGCGGAGGGCCGCTACCTGGCCGTCGATCTGCTGGTGGTCGCCGAGCGCCGACACGAGGCGAAGGGCGGCGAGATCGACCGCGTCGCGGCCATGTTCGGCAAGCAGGCGTTGCTGCCGGACGTCGACGGCGACGTCTGGTGGACGGGGGTGCTGGAGGATTCGGTCAAGCACACCGTCGGGGTGTCGAAGGATCTGCGCGAGGGCATCCGGCTGTCCATCGAGATCATCGCCAACGAAGTGGTGAAGCGGCGGGACGCGCAAGGCATGACGTTGGACGGGATCGACGGACAGGATCTGGCGAAGCATTCGCTGCGGTTCCTGTACCGGATCCTGTTCCTGCTGTACGCGGAGGCGTCCCCGGAGATGCGGGTGCTGCCGACGGGCGCCGCGGAGTACGAGGAGGGCTACGGCCTCGACCGGCTGCGGGAGCTGACGCTCACCGAGCTGGTGTCGGAGCAGTCCCGCACCGGCACGCACCTGTACGAGTCCCTCGCCACGCTGTTCCGGCTCGTGGACCGCGGCCACTCGCCCGCCGTCCGCGACGATGTCGCAGACGATCCGGCGCCGGGCCTGGAGTTCCAGCCGCTGCGCGCCGACCTGTTCAAGCCGGAGTCGACGGCGCTGATCGACGAGGTGGGCCTGGGCAACGAGGCGACGCAGCGGGTGCTCAAACACCTGCTGCTGTCGAAGGAGTCGAAGGGCCGCCGCGGCGCCGACCGCGGCTTCATCTCGTACGCGGAGCTGGGCATCAACCAGCTGGGCGCGGTGTACGAGGGCCTGATGTCCTACACCGGGTTCTTCGCGGAGGAGGACCTGTACGAGGTCGCGAAGAACGGTGACCCGGAGAAGGGTTCGTGGGTCGTCCCGACGAACCGCTCCGATCATCTGGATCCGAAGGACTTCGTCCGAAAGGTCGACGAGGCCACCGGAGAGGAGAAGCCGGTGCTGCACGAGCAGGGCACGTTCGTGTTTCGACTCGCCGGCCGCGAACGCCAGCAGTCGGCTTCGTACTACACGCCCGAAGTGTTGACGAAGTTCGTCGTCTCGCAGGCCCTTGAGGAGCTGCTGGATCAGAACGACGAGCGCACGACTCCCGACCAGATCCTGGAACTCACGATCTGCGAGCCCGCCCTGGGGTCGGGCGCGTTCGCGATCGAGGCGGTCCGCCAGCTCGCCGCCGAGTACCTCAAGCGCAAGCAGGAGGACCTGGGTGAGCTGATCGACGCCGACCAGTATCCGGTGGAGCTGCAGAAGGTGAAGGCGCACATCGCCCTGCACCAGGTGTACGGGGTGGACCTCAACGCCACCGCCGTCGAGCTCGCGGAAATCTCGCTGTGGCTCGACACCATGGTCGCCGGCCTGCAGGCCCCGTGGTTCGGCCTGCACCTGCGTCGCGGCAACTCCCTGATCGGTGCGCGACGGTCGGTGTACGCGCCGAGCTTGTTGGCGAAGAAGCAGTGGCTCAAGACGTCGGCGAAGGACGTGCCGCTCGGCGAGGAGATCGGCGCCGGCATCCACCACTTCCTGCTGCCGTCGGAGGGCTGGGGCGCGGTGATCGACACCGCCGAGGCCAAGACCTACGCCCTGGAGATGCGTGAGGAGTTGCGGCTGTGGCGCAACGAGATCCGCAAGTCGCCGAGCAAGGCGATCGTGAAGCGTCTGCAGGCGCTGGCACAGCGGGTGGAGACGTTGTGGGAGTTCACGCTTCGCCGTCTGACGATCGCGGAGTCGGAGATCCGGCGCGACATTCACCTGTGGGGTTCGGAGCCGGTCGACCACACCTCGGCGGTGACACGTGAGGAGATTGAGCGCGTCCTGAGCAACCCGAACGGCGCCTACCAGAGGCTTCGCCGGGCATTGGATGCGTGGTGTGCGATCTGGTCGTGGCCGCTGACGACGGGTGTCGAGCCGCCGGATTGGGATCAGTGGGTCGGCGGGCTGGAGGCCGTGCTTGGTGTTCCGGTGAAGGAGACCGCTGCCGAGCGTCGCGGCCAGTTGAGCATCGGACGGGACACCAGCTGGCAGGAGCTCGGCTTCGCCGAGGAGAACGACCTGTTGCTGTCGCGCGCGATGGCGGTCGGGCATGCGTACCACCAGTT
The DNA here is from genome assembly GCF_001698225.1 of Gordonia terrae. Taxonomy (NCBI): domain Bacteria; kingdom Bacillati; phylum Actinomycetota; class Actinomycetes; order Mycobacteriales; family Gordoniaceae; genus Gordonia; species Gordonia terrae. Next base: position 2,897,855 of record NZ_CP016594.1, on the reverse strand, counting down.
CCCGTGGCTAGGCGTCGCGCAGGAGATCTCCGAGCGGCAGGGGTTCTTCCACTGGGAGCTCGACTTCGCGCCGGTATTCGCGCGCGGCGGTTTCGACCTGCAGGTCGGGAATCCGCCCTGGGTACGGCCGGACTGGGACGAGGCGGGGGTTCTGGCCGAGTTCGATCCGTGGTGGCAGTTGTCAGATAAGGCCGCCGAACCGGTGAAGCAGCAGAAGCGCGAGAAGACTCTGACTCAGGCCGGAGTGCTTGCTGAGTACTTGGACGAGCGTGCTGATCAAACTGGCATGAAAGACCATCTGGGGTCCGGAGTCGACCGGCCGGTGCTTACGGGTCTTCAGCCTGATCTCTACCGGTGCTTCATGGAGCGCACATGGCGATCGATGGCGACAGATGGAGTCGTCGGTTTGATCCATCCCGAAAGCCACTTCACTGAAGTCCGAGCCAAAGGGCTGCGGCACGAGACGTATCGAAGGCTACGTCGGCACTGGCAGTTCAAGAACGAACTCAGCCTATTCGAGATCGATCACCACAACGTGTTCGGCATCCACGTCTACGGCTCCGACTCGGACGTACGCTTCCTTCACGGCGCCGCCCTATACCACCCAGATACGGTGGACCGATCATTCCACCATGACGGTTCCGGTTCCGCACCAGGCATGAAGGACGACGCGGGTCGCTGGGATCTCCGGCCGCACGCCGAACGGATCATCACCGTTGAAACTGCTCAGCTGGCGACCTGGGCAGCCCTCATCGATGAACCTGGCACACCGCCGACAGAGGCGCGCATGCTGTACCCGGTTAACCAGTCGAGCGCCGAGGTGCTCGAAAAGATCGCGGCCGCACCACGACTGGCCTCCGACCTTGAATTCGAGTGGACATCCGGCTGGCATGAATCGGCGGACCGTCGGCGGGGTCTGTTCGAATCCCGGTCCTCGGTGCCAGCGCGATGGGAAGATGCAATCTTGCAGGGCCCACATATTACGGTCGCGACCCCGCTGTTCAAGCAGCCGAACGAGTCCATGCGGAATCGCTTGGACACCAAATTGATAGACCTGGACGCGGTGCCGGAGTCCTTCGTTCCAAGGACCAGTTACCAGATCGCCAAGCCGTACGCTCAGTACATCGCCGAGTATCCGCACTGGAACGGCGAGGCGAGTTCAGACTATGCCCGTCTCGCATGGCGCGAGATGGCCGAGCCAGGAAATCTACGCACTCTCCACACTGCGCTGCTGCCACCCGGCCCCACGCACGTACACGCAGTGCAATCGTTTACCCTGCCGGAACACAATCGTGAGCTCGCGCTCTTGGCCGGTGTAAGCCATTCTGTCGTCGCAGACTTCATGGTTAAGGTCACCGGAGGGGCCCACATCAAGGCATCTGTATGGAGGATGCTCCCTACCCCGAGGCACCATCACCTAGAGCAGCAGCTCATCCTACGAACCCTCCGCTTGAATTGCCTCGTCCGCCCTTACTCTCAGCTATGGAAAGAACTCTACGCAACTGATTGGCAACACAATTCGTGGGTTCCGGACATCGGCATCGACTACGCCGGCCGCACAGGACTCGGCGACATCGGCCCCGAATGGGAATGGGCCACTCCCCTCCGCCGCGCAGCCGACCGCCGCCAAGCTCTCGTCGAGATCGACGCGATTGTCGCGGTTATGCTCGGCATCACCGCCGAAGAGCTGCTGACGATCTACCGCACCCAGTTCCCGGTGTTGCAAAAGTACGAGCGCGAAGCTCTGTACGACGCAACGGGTCGCCAGCTCCCCACGAAGCTCGCGTCCGAGTACCGCAAGAAGGGCTCCCTCAAGCCAGCCGACCTAACCGTCGACGGCATCACATACCAGGAGCCCTTCGTCGGAGTCGACCGCGAACGTGATATCGAACTCGCCCACAAGCACTTCAGTGCTGTGTAATCAGGTGCGGCCCTCGCACAATAGCGGGCTCCCCATTACACACACGCAGCCGACTACCATCAAGCCCCCATGGGAACAAAGTAGGTCAAGGAGCATTACGTGAGGGTTGAACCTGCCAACGCAGTCGTTTCGAGTTGGCGGTCTATGTGAACGCCGCGATGGCGGAGCTGCCAGGCGCCCCCGAGTCCAACGCAGGCGACGAGTTCCATGTCCTGTGGGCCGTCGGCCGAGCTCTCAACATGCTAAACCAGCGCAACAACCTGACGCTGATCGTCATGGAAGGCCTGTCCCCCATTGACGAAGTGACGTCGTCGAAGCACCTGCTACTCGGCGCAGACCTCACTGAATACCATGGAGGAAATACATTCGATTCGGCTGACTCCGTAATCGTCAGTCAACTAAAACACAGCCATCGTAAGCCAAATCAGACATGGACTGCCAGTCGTCTAGCTCAAAAGGGATCACGTGGGCAGGATGGCGTGATCGCACGGTTGTCAGATTTGTTTCGCCATTTCAGATCCATAGCTGAGCGAGAGCAGGTTCTCAGCAAGCTAAGCATCCGACTTGTCAGTAATCAGCCAATTAGTTCAAGCCTGGAGACGCTGCTCGCAAAGGTCAGCGCAACCCTCGATCAGTCACCGGCACGACCACGCATGACAACTCTCCAACGTGGACTTTCAAAAAAGGAGATAGCAGATCTAGAAAAGATTAAGGCCGCAACCAGGCTAAATACCTCCGAATTCGGCGACTTTCTCCGCGTCCTATCACTAGACGAACTTGGCGCAGATCCACGATGGATGCAATGGGATCAGATCGTAGCGACTATCGGAAAGCATGTGCTCATCGGCCCAAGCGTTGGCGCTCGGGCCCTATACGACCTAGTCAGGCGGCAAGCACTCCCAGAGGCGGACCCCCTCCGATTAACCCCTGAGCAGATCCTTGCCGAGCTAGGCGCGTCGCGCCATTCGTCGCTGTTCCCACTTCCGCCCCGCCTGAAGATGCCACAGCTCGTCATCCCAACACCAGACGCAGATCGAATAACCACTGCAATCCTCTCCGGCATCCAGCATGTGGTTGCCCACGGCGATGCGGGTGTAGGGAAAACGACAACAGTGGCACTTCTCGAGAATTCACTTCCGACAGGATCGGCAGTTATCTCGTACGACTGCTTCGGAAACGGCGAGTATCTCAGCCCTACCGAGTCACGACATCTTGCGCGACCAGCACTAACTCAAATCATTAACGAAATTGCTTTCCGGTACGGCACCCCAATCCTCATACCCGGAAATGAAGACGAATTTTCCATTTGGCAACACCTACGGGATATCCTCGCGGCAGCTAGTACGGGCCTAGAAGCCCACGATGGACACTTAGTCATCGCTATCGACGCAGCCGACAATGCAGCAATTGCCGGGCGCCATCGCGGCCATTCCGTCTTCTTGCAAGATCTATGGCTTGTACCTCTGCCCCCTAAAGTGCACATTGTGGCAACATGCCGCACTCACCGCCGAACAAGTATTTCTGCACCGGAAAGTGCACGCGAAATAGAGCTCTCAGGATTCGATTTAGACGCCTCCGCAATCCACTTGAGAACACGTTTCCCATCCGCCACAGATACTCAGTGCCGGCGCTTCCATGAGCGCACCACTGGAAACGCACGAAGTCAATTTTATGTCCTGGACAGCGATCGTCCCGACGCTCCAACAACAGTTGGTGACGCAATCACAAGGTCCGATATCACACCGCAACAGATATTCGATGATCTCCTTAGCGCAGCAACAATGGAATCCCAGGATCCAGCTACCTCTGAGCTACTGCTTGCAAACTTAATCTCCCTGAGTAGGCCCGCATCAATAGAAACACTCGCGGGCGCGTCAGGCCTTGAGATCTCAGACGCAGAATCCTTCTGCCATGGGCTCATCCCCGGCGTTGTGGTTGAGGGTCACACCGTTTCATTCAGAGACGAAGACTTTGAAGCGCACCTCCGAGACAAGGTCTCGAGTGAAGCGTGCACGGCTGCACACGCGAGGCTTGCCAGCTACTTCATGAGTCGCCGAACTTCCGATACTCTTGCAGCGATTTCCTGCGCTGAACATCTATACCTAGCAGGCAGGCCGAATGATCTGATCCGTCTAGCAGTCGACGAGGGGCAACCGGAAATTGTCCTCGACCCCGTCGCACGGCTCCAATCCTATTTTCGTCGCCTAGAACTTGGAATGAAGGTAGCAAACCAACCGCACCAACGGATCGATGTCGTTAAGCTGACCATTCTGGCTGCGAGCGCATCTACCTCTAATAACGCGGTGACGACAATCGTCCGGAAGCGACCTGACCTTGCAATTACGTATGGCGATGCCACAGCAGTTGCAAGAATATACGAAGGTAGTCATTCTGATCCTTGGCGCGGATCACTTCATATGCGTCTTGCCTCTCTTCGGGCACGTGCCGGAGACGCTGAGGGCGCCATCGAGGAACTACGTCTCTCCGATGCGTGGATTCATCGCTGGTCAAGACTTGATCAACATGAACGTCACGATTGGGTCCTGGGAGCTGAAGATGTCGCCGCAGGCGCCGAGGCGATCTTCATCCTGTATGGAGCCGAAGCTGCCTCCGACGAGATTCGCCGGTGGCAGCCGTTCGACTTCGCAATGGAGTGCGCAACGAAGCTCGTTGAATCGCTTAGTTCAATCGTGCCGGCATACGATCTAACGTGCATAATCTCGGAATTAGCGATCCCCGCGCCGACCAAGGCTCAGCTGCTCGCGGCCCTGTTTGTCCGAGGTGCCGTCGGAGCCACGGAGTCCATCAGGCTAGTCGCCGAAGCCTCACTTACTAATCCGGCGGACCCAGAACGGCGCCACGAACCATGGGTCGCCAGCTTTGCTGAACTCATCGCTTCCAGCACTAGGGATACAAATCTACTATTGCGATGGATTGCGGTCTACTCCCCGATTTTCCCATCACACGCCCCGAACGAATGGACGGGTCTTGATGATTGGGGACCAGTCGTTCGGGTGCGATGCCTCACCGCAGTTGCCGAATCACGGTCAATCGATGTATCAGAATTTGTGCCACCACGTATGCGCGACAACGAGGACGATAGTCCACGGGATCGAGAGGAGAAGGACGAGCAGCGCCGGAGACTCCAAACAGTCGTCAGTGTTTCTCTAGACGTACTGCTCGCGCGAGCTACAGTGTGGCTTCTAGACGTACCTATCAGTGACGCTTCGAAACCTGTACTCGAACGCATCGCGACACTGCGGTCAAGGCCCCTACACAACGACTCGCCTGACACCACGAAACAGTGGGCAGTGCATGCTGTCGATGTACTCGCTGGTGCCATCGGTGACGCGACAGAGACAGCCACAAAACTGATGGACGAAATATGGGCTCGAGATGCTGGATTAGGCATGCACCTATCGCCGGCGCTCGCCGGCCGACTAATTATCCATGAAAAGTACCGGTCCACCGCACTAAGTTGGCTCGATCGAGCAGCCCAGGCCACAGCTAGTTCCGTGGAACCCGCAACTGCACGCGCAGACCGACTGCTTGATCTTGCAGACATAGCCGACGAACACGCACCCGACATGGCAGCCGGTTATTACCGCGCCGCAGTGCAAGCGGCAGAGGGTCTCGACGACGAGGGCGCTGGCGTTCTCCGTTTCCATGCAGCTGTAAGCCAAGGTTCATACGACCTATCCGACTCACGCACTCCTGGGATCGCGGAGCGCCTGGCGCGGGCACTTGAGCGGTTCCAGCCGTTTGTCAGTGATCCCGAGCGTTTGCCGTGGCGCGAAACTGCACATGCCGTCGCTCAACTTCACCCGCCTGCTGGCCTCGCACTGCTCTCTCGTTGGGAGCAGCAAGATCTACTCCCATTGTGGGTAAGTCTACCTTCCGTACTCTCGACCGTAGCAAATACCTTCATCTCGCCGCAGAAAGTACTACCGCTTCTCCTACTGTCAGGGGAGGATCATTTTCCCCTGTTGATCGCGCTCGATATTGTCGATTCGATTCGAATTGGCCATAACCGCCGTATGCTCGCGTCTGCATTGCGTTGGCTCGTGTCGTATATCTGCCGTGATATCGCACCCGGTGATCGAGTTGACGCTGCGCCTGCGGTCGTCGAATGGGCGAAAAAGCACGGACTTCAAGACACGGAACCGATTCAGCGACTGGTCGTCCTAGTTGACTACTCGAAGGACTTCCCGCACGAGCACCAGGTACCTCATCACCATAGCGATGACAGCAATAGCGCAAAGGTCCGTGCAGTCGTCGACAAGGCGTCCGCTTGCCCTATCGGCGATCTCAAATCTGCAATGGACGAACTCGGCGAAGCATGGGCACGAGGGAACGACATTGAGAGCTTCCTCACTAATATGGCTGCGTCGATTGTTCCCGCCGACCGTACCCGATTGCTGCGTGCAATTTCTGATATCCCTGCGGGCCACCGAATTTGGAGATTCCATACGAGATCCCTCTTCGCAACTATTCATACGCTGCTGAATCAGTGGAATTTGATGCCTGCTGTAAACTCGTGGGCCACGGACGAGCTTCCTTTTCTCATACGCGCACATGTGCAAGACATCGTGGCCTATGAGCAGACCGCTGATATGACCCTCCCGATAATTGCATCTATGCCAGGCCTTTCAGACGCTACGGGAATTATTATCGAAGGTATTGGACCCCTTCTCTCAGAACTCAGCGCGACACAGCTGTACTCCATCGCTCAGGGGGTTGCAATAACCTTACCCACTGATGATCGTCTGAACGTCTTGGACTGGTCCCTCGCGCAGCTCGAAGAAGCCCCCGTTCGCACACCATCTATTTCCCTTGACCCGATCGATGTTCTTTCGAGATTTCTATACTCGTTGTTTGGGCATCCCGACAAGCACGTTCGCTGGCGCGCGGCGCACTCTGCCCGTCAGATCCTTTCTGACGATCCGACGGACCTACCGCAACTCTGGAGTAGATTCAAGGAACAATCGGCAGGTCCCTTCGGCCCGGATACAGGAACGTTCTTCGCCCTTTCAGCCCAGTCCTGGCTGCTCATGTTGATCGATCGAATGGCAGCCGATAGGCCGTCTACCGTGGAGTCACTGACGCGGGAGCTGGCAGAAATAGCTCTGGATCAGAGTTTTCCACACGCTGCACATCGTGAACTTGCTCGGCGCGCCGCACTATCCGTATTCGAGTTCTTAGGCCCTGGAGACCAGTCCACTTCATTAATTGAAGACCTAAACCTGGCAAACAAGCCGCAATCGTCACGCCTAGAAAGGCGAATAGGTGGTCGAGGTGGTGCATTTGACAACCGCGATAATAGGCGGTTTCGATTCAACAGCCTCGATACTGTTCCCTACTGGTTTGGTCCTCTAGCGAATCAATTCGGAATCAGCTGCGATAATGTATGCGATCGAGCTGAGCGGTGGATCGTCGACAATCTCCTGTTCACAGATGAGTCAGTTTCGACTGAACCCGCACTATTGACTCAGCGGTATCGCTACACCGAGTTTCGCAATGATCATGGGGAGTTACCCCAAGTTGAAGATCTTCAAACGTATCTGGAGTACCACGCAATGATGCTTGTCGCTGGCGAGCTCGTGGATCTAGGCACCTCGGTGGTTGTCCCGACTTGGGACGACCCGGACGATCCCTGGGAAGTATGGATCTCTGATCACGTCCCTAGCCCTACCGGTTGGATGATAGAGAAGCGCGCACCGGCCCCAGTTACGCCCGCGTCATTCGGGGTTGTGCCTTCAATCGATCGTTGGCGCGACCGCAATCCCTCAGACTTCGACCATGAGCTCGGTCTCGACACATCGACGGCGGCCATCGTAGTTGATAGCTACTGTGAAGTATTCGCATCTAAACGACATGGAAGTACATGGGTTGCAAGCGCACTCGTATCACCCAGCAACGCAGCTGCTCTACTTGTGGCATTACAGATATGTTCGGACCCTACCGACTTCCGTCTCCCTCCAGAAGATTTCGCCTGGAGCAACCAATTCGAAGTCAACGATGGACAGTTCCAGCTAAGGGGCTGGGTTCAGGAAAAACAGCGACACAATCTTGGGCCGGAGAAGCATGATCCGCTACGACGAATCGACGACACATTCTCCAGACCAGGAACCCTCTTTACCGAAACTCTCAATCTCAAATCCCTCAACATGGGTCGAGATCTAGTCAACACGGATGGAAATCTCAGCGCATGGAACTCCCAGTGGAGCGATCTCCCGACTTCTACTAGCAATTCAGGTCATACAACGACAACGCAAGGACGCCAGACCTGGGTTCGTCTGGACGAATTGTTGACGTTCATGGAGCAGATCGGGATGGATGTCATATTTGAGGTGCGCATAGCGCGACAGTTTGATGGAAGAATCAGCACCAATGATGGGGGCGACGGAAACTATGAGCCAGGAGAAAGCCGAATCTACCTCCTTCGCCGAGGCGGAAAACTCGAGACCTTGGACGGAAGTCGCGAACTTGGGGAGAATTATCGTTAAGCAGCTCGACTTGGAAACGACTACCGATACACTGAGCCGCTGGATGGCTTGCCGCGTCGCCGAGCTCATCTCTGTGGCTGAAATGGACGCAGCGGCCAGGGGCGAGGCGACCGATCTCATTCTGCGACTGTGGGAACGGCGGTCGTCATGGCCGCACGGATGGCCAACGGAGTCAATCGCACGAGCCCTACACTGGTTCGACAAGCCCGGCCGCAGCGTCGCGAATGTCGATGGTGCCCTGTCACCCTGGCCCCACAAACTTGCGGAAATTCAAACCCTTCTTAAGTCGGAGTTCGAATTGTGGATGATGATTGCGGTCAACTCGGAGAATATCCTCCCTGACAGCGGGAATGAAGAACTCGGTGCACTCGAACTGCTTGACGGATATTTGAACGATGACGAAGCGGAGTATTCGCGCCTGTTGCGTTCCCTTCGCATAGAGCAGAAATCAACACGCACATCCAAATTCGCAGGTCTCAACCCGAAGGAATTGGCGAATCAAGTTCGAGAAGAGATCGAGGATCTCAGCACCCGCCGCAAGGCCGCGTTCGAAGCCGCTTACGCAACTCTCTACCCTGATGAAGAGGTGGAGGGGTAGGGCGTCCACAAATGAAAGACGCATGGGCGGCCAGGCAGTGACTGCGGCGGACTTCCGCTCCTGTGCGGAGTCCCCCGAAGCGTTGCCACTCGCTTTGGCATGATCTCAACCTGACACGCTCGCTGCTGTGTCAACGCAATGACTGGAGACACATCGTGGGCGCGCTTCTACCAACGCTACAGGCTAACCACCTGCACGAGGGCCTCACCGACTACCTCGCAACCACGTTCGCCCTCACCGACCCCGACGCGCAGGGCGCCTTGTCGGACTTCGTCGGCCACCCAGACACCGGCATGTTCAAGGGTCCCTACGTCCGCCTGCGACTTCCCTTCGCGCCGGCGGGCGGGAACTGGGGTATGCACCTGGACTGGTGGCCAACAGGATTCACCCCCTACGGCCATCAGGCCGCCGCATTCGAGCGGCTGTCCACCAAGTTCCACAAGCGCCCCCAGCCGACGCTCGTCACCACCGGCACCGGTTCCGGGAAGACCGAGGCCTTCCTCTACCCGATCCTCGACCACGTCCTACGCGCCAAGGCGGCCGGCGTCACCGGGATGAAGGCACTCATCCTCTACCCGATGAACGCGCTTGCCAATGACCAGGCCGAACGCCTAGCCCACCTCATCGCCGCGCACCCCGAACTGTCCGGTGTCTCCGCCGGCCTCTACACCGGCGAGCAGTCCACCGGCGGGCGCACCAAGGTCACTGACGAGGGGCTCATCACCGACCGCTCCCTCATGCATTCCGCTCCCCCGGACATCCTGCTCACCAACTACAAGATGCTCGACCACCTGCTGCTGCACCCCGACCGCGCCGACATCTGGCGTCTCTCCGCCGACTCGCTGAAGTACGCCGTCCTCGACGAGTTCCACACCTACGACGGCGCGCAAGGCACCGACGTCGCGATGCTGCTTCGCCGCCTCGGCCTCACCGTCAAAGCGCACTGGACCGACACGTCCCCCGTCACCGACGAGGACCGCGCCCGTCCCCTCGGCCGCATCACCCCCGTCGCCACCTCCGCCACCCTCGGCTCCAAGGCCGAACCCACCGCCATGCTCGACTTCGCGCACACCGTCTTCGGTGAGCAGTTCGACGCCGATGCCGTCATCGGCGAAACCCGCCTCACCGCCGCCGCTTGGCTCGCCGACCGCGACACCGGTCTCGACCGGCTGTACCGCCCCATCGCCCCGGCCATCGTCGACGCGGCCGGGCGCCTCGACGAGTTCGCCGGCGGCTCACCCACCAACGCTGCCCTCACCTCCGCCGTGCTCGCCGAACTGTTCGAGCGGGCGGAGGTGTTCGAGCGCACCGAACTATTCGCGGCCGCCGACGACCTCGACACCGATCGTCGCCTCACCCCCACCGACCTCCGCTCCCTCACACCCGTCGAGCAACTGCACCTGCTCAAGGCGCACCCGATACTGGCTCGGCTCCTCGACCGCGCCGTCGACGCGATCTCCCTCGCCGACCTCGCCGATGCCCTGTTCGACGTCCCCGCCACCGAACGCGACACCCGCCGGGTCCGGGCCGCGCAGCAACGCTTCCTCGACTACCTGTTCGCCGCGCTGTCCCACCTACGCGCCGAGACCGGCCGCGATGCGTTGAACGTCGATGTGCACCTGTGGATTCGGGAACTCTCCCGCATCGACCGTGCTGTCGCCTCCAACACCACCTACCGCTGGTCCGACGACGGCGTCCACGAGGACGGCGACGTCATGCATCTGCCCGCGGTGTTCTGCCGGCACTGCGGCCGCTCCGGGTGGGGTGCCCGCCTCGCCCCCACCGGCCACACCCTCGACGTCACCGACGACTCCATCCGCGCCGACCACGCCGCCGGCGCCTCCCGCTTCCGCGCCCTCCTGTCCGCGCCCGCCGAGGCATTGCTCGCCGCCACCCGACCCGACGAGGAGATCGAGGGGCTGCGCTGGTTCCGCATCGACGACCGCGAGATCTCCGACACCCCACCCGACCCCGACAGCACCGACGAGCTCGAAGGCAAGGTCCTCCCCGTCCTCACCCTCACCGGTGACAACGTCGAGGAGAACTCCAAGAACGACATGTGCCCCGCCTGCGGTGCCGCCGACGGCATCCGCTTCCTCGGCAGCGCCGTCGCCACCCAGCTCTCGGTGACCCTGTCGAACCTGTTCGGCGACGCCCGACTCGACGCCGACGAGAAGAAGGCGTTGATGTTCACCGACAGCGTGCAGGACGCCGCGCACCGCGCCGGCTTCGTGCAGGCCCGCTCCCACACCCTCAGCCTGCGCTCCACGCTCCGCAGCGCAATCGGCGACGGGGCGCTCACGCTGCCGGAGCTGTGCGAGGCCGTCATCACCCGAGCGGGTGACGACCCGGCCCGCCGCTACCACCTCCTCGCCCCCGACATCGTCGACCACGACGAGTTCACCCCGTTCTGGAAGCCCGATGCGACCGCCGCCTCCCGCAAGAAGGCGGCAGCGAAGGTGTTTCGCCGCCTCGAGTTCGACATCGACCTGGAGTTCGGGCTGCAGTCCCGGCTCGGCCGCACCCTCGAACTCACCGGCAGCGCCGTCGCCGAAGTGGACCTCGGCGGCAGCGAGCGACCCGTCCGGCTCGGCCGCGCCGCCCTCAACGCCACCGAACACCAGCTCACGCTCACCCCACCGGACGCCGCGGCGATCATCCGCTGGGTCCGCGGCACCGTCGAACGCGTCCGCACCCGCGGCGCCATCCACCACCCGTGGCTGCGCAAGTACGTCGAGAAGGACGCCAACCGCCGCTGGGTGTGGGGTGCCCGCCCCAAGGGTGAGGGCATGCCCGCCTTCCCGAAGGGCCGACCCGCACCCGCGTTCCCAGCCGTCGGATCACGGTCCGTCCCCGAGGGATTCGACGCGATCACCGCCGCCTCGTCCTGGTACGCGCGGTGGGCGTCACAGTGCCTGGGAGTGTCGCCGTTCGACGGCAGCTTCCTCGCCCGCTCCCTCTTCTCCGTCCTCGCCGAGCAGCGGGTACTGACGGCCGTCCTCACCGAAGCCGGCCTCACCGCCTACGGGCTGTCCCCCGCATCCGTGATCGTCTCCGCTCCCGCCGACGACGACCTCGCCGCCGGCCGGCACCTGCTGGTGTGCAGCGTCTGCCAGACCCCGACGCCCGGCAGCGTCACCGTCGTCGACGAACTCGACGGCGCGCCCTGCCTGCTCGTCCGCTGCCTCGGCACCCTCGCCCGCGCACCGAAGGCGCAGAACTTCTACCGCCGGCTGTACGACACCGCCGAAATGAAACGCGTCGTCGCCCGCGAACACACGTCCCTGCTGCCCACCGCGACGCGGCTCGGCTACGAGACCGCGTTCAAACGCGGCGGCGCCGACCCGCAGGCCCCCAACGTCCTCGTCGCCACCCCCACGCTGGAGATGGGCATCGACATCGGCGACCTGTCCACCGTGATGCTCGGGTCGCTGCCGCGCACCGTCTCGTCGTACTTGCAGCGGGTCGGCCGCGCCGGACGTCTCACCGGCAACTCTTTGGTCCTAGCTTTCGTCCGCGGTCGCGGTGAACACCTGCCCAAGCTGTACGACCCCACCTCGGTGATCCAGGGCGACGTACGGCCGCCCGCAACGTTCCTCACCGCTGAGGAGATCTTGCAACGCCAGTACATCGCGCACGTGATTGACCGGCTCGCGCGCGACCCCAATACCCTCGCTCCCCGAGGCGCCCGCGCCGTGCTCGTCAGCTTCGATCCCGGTAGCTGGATGGCTGACCTGCTCGCTGCAGTGAGCACCGATGCAGATGCACTTGTCGACGGTTTTCTGGCTCAGTTCAATGATGTCCTCGACGACGAGGCTCGAGGTTCTCTGCGTGCATGGGCCACACCCGGGCCTGATGGCTCGCCTTTCGAACTCGTCGATGATCTCCAAGAGGCTGTACATCGCTGGAATCGCGATCTCACCGAACTCACCGCCCGCCGCGCAGCCGTCGAAGCTGAGATGCCAGAGTTCGAGCGCCGGGCATCGTCGCCTGCCGCCACGGACGACGACTTGCGAGATCTGCGAACTGCGAAGGGATCACTGCGACTGCTAGGCGGCCAAATTCACGACCTCACCGACGATTACTGGATCAGCGTCCTCGAACGCTACGGCGTTCTCCCCAACTACACGCTGCTCGATGATTCGGTCACCCTCGATGTGGGAGTCACTTGGATTGATCCCGACACCAATCAGTACATGGGCGAGGCCACGAGCTACCAGCGCGGCTCCCGCGTGGCGCTGACAGAACTGGCTCCCGGCGCCACTTTCTACGCGCAGGGCCTGGCGGCCCGGATCGATGCCGTCGATCTCGGCGCCGGCGAATCCAACATCCACACCTGGCGCCTATGCCCGCAGTGCGGTTGGGCGGGAATAACTCTCGCCGGTGAGGAACCACCGTCGGTGACGGCGTGCCCGCGTTGCGAGACCTCAGCCATCGCCGACGTAAGCCAGCAGCTACAGGTTGTTGAGATGGCTCGCGTCTCCGCGGAAGTGCGCCGCGACGAAGCCTCGATCAATGATTCGCGCGATGAGCGGCACAAGGAGTCGTTCACCGTCGTCACCGCTGCGGACATCGACCAGGTCAATGTCGATCGCGCGTGGTTCGTCGGCGAACTCGAGTTCGGTGCCGAGTACCTGCGCCGCATAGATGTTCGCTGGCTCAATATGGGCCGCCGAACCTCTCAGGGGGGTACCCGAACGATCGCCGGACAGGAAACTACAACCGGACTGTTTCGCGTGTGCTCGTCGTGCGGACAGCTCGACCGTGCCGCTGGGCGCAATAGCCGCTACGAGCACCGCAGTTGGTGTCGTTACCGAAACGCGGCAACCGAACATGTTCGAGAGATCGCCCTGGCCCGCACGCTGCGCACACAGGGTGTTTTACTTCATCTGCCACAGGCGCTGGAGTATGACCCATTCGCCCACCCCAGCCTCAGCGCCGCGATTCTTTTGGGACTACGCCAGGTCATCGGAGGTTCGCCCGAGCACCTTGATGTGGCCACGATCCCCGATGCCCTCCACGCACCTAGCCAACGCGCCTTACTGATTCACGACACCGTCCCGGGCGGCACCGGTTACCTGGCCGAATTTGCGGACCCCGCGAAAGTCTGGGCAGTGCTGGACGCTGCGCGAACAGTCGTCCGTCACTGCGACTGCGCGGAGCATGATCGGTTGGCCTGCCACAAGTGCCTCTTGCCGTTCGCTCCGCCGCATGACCTCGACAAGGTGTCTCGGAAGACCGCAGTGCGCATCCTCGACGATCTCCTCGCCGTGGACGGCGACGCAGAACCTAATCGGGAGACATGGATTGCGGACGTGACCGAGTCGGCACCATCGAGGCCAATCGGCAGCGAGGAGTCGCCACTTGAGAAGGAGTTCTACGTCGCCTTCATCGAACGTCTACGCGCAATGGGTGCGACCGTCAAAGAAACACCTGGTACCTACGGACCTTCTGCAACGATCGTGCTCCCTGGGAGGAAGATTCGCACCTGGAAGCTCACCCCGCAGGTTCATATGGTCAAGTCCAAGCCCGACTTCGAGCTTGCTACAACCGATCCCGAGATTCCCCGAATCGCTATATTCGCCGACGGCCGCCGGTTTCACGCCATGTCAGGCTGCAATCGTGTAGCCGACGACGCCGCCAAGCGAGCCGTCCTACGCGACAGCGGTCATCTTGTCTGGTCGTTCGGACATGAAGACCTCCAGCGCTTTAAGGACAAGTCAGCGCCAGTACCGTCGTGGTTCACCGAGCAGGCCGCGTCGAAAATCATGGCCGCCGGCAACCTCCGGCCCGCCGTCGTCAAACTGCTGTCCGCCGACCCAATCACGACCCTCCTGTCGTTCCTCACGGACCCTGATCTCGACGCCTGGGAGCAGGTGAGCAGGTGGGTACCGATGATGTTCGTCGGCGGCGGCACACGAGCTAAGGGAGACGGTGATTCCGTCGGTGCCCGAGCTCTCGACCTCCTGGACGGCAAGACTCCGCACTTTGGCGACGGCCTCGATATGTGCTGGTCATACATCGACGGACCACTGGTCGCTGCGGCTACGATGCGGCCCAGCACTCGCACCACGAACGCCGTCCTAGCGCTCGACGACCGAGACGATCGGCTCGAGGTCCTCGACGGGCATGCTTGGAAAGAATGGCTCCGGCTATCCAACTGGCTGGGCCTGAGCCGAAACCATCGGATCACCACGAGAAGCCTGCTGAGCCAGAACGACGCGGCGCCTACCTCGGCACCCACCTCGACTGACTTGACTCACGACTGGCGTGTTCTCTTCGACGCCACCGTGTCCGATGCGGAGAAACAGCTGGTGCTAGCCCTGGCAGCGGCGAACGTCCCAGTGCCGGAGCTTGGCTACGAGACTGCCGACGGGAACGTGGTGGACTTTGCATGGGCCGACCGCGGCATCGGCGTTTTGCTCGATCCCGACGATGAGACGACTCATACGATGTCGGATGCGGGGTGGACGATGTTCCCGCCGGATGCTGAAACGATCGCTACCGCGATAAGGAATGGGGTGTCGTAGATGGCGAACTTGGTCATAGCGTCGAACACGAAGGCGATGAAGAAGCTCGACAAGACCATCAAGGATAAGGTCTGGGCCTTCATCGAGAAGCTCTCAGCGGATCACACCGCCCCTGGCCTTCACATCGAACCCCTCAACGGAGCCATCGACCCTCGGGTGCGCACCGGACGAGTCGATCTCAACTTTCGGGCGATCCTATTTAAAGTTGACGACAAGCTTGGCGACGACCCCACATTCATCTACATGGGGACGTGGCCACACGATGACGCAAACAAGCTGGCTGAGCGATCGCAGCTTCGAGTCAACCCCATCAACGGAGTCCTAGAAGGGATCATCGGGGAACTCGACGGCGAGGACGATCGTAAGAAGCGCACGGTTGTTCCGGACCCGAAAGGCGAGCTTGACCGCGCTGTGCGAGCGGAGGCGAAGCCTTACCTCGCTGAGCGGTTCAGTCTCTCGGATCTCACCGAACGACTTGGTCTGGATTCCGAGCTGGCGGAACGGGCCCTCGCTGCGTCGAGCGAAGACGTCCTGGTGGATATCGCGGCCAACGCGGTCGGGTGGCAGGGCAGCGCCCTCCTCGACTTGGCAACTGGTCTACATATCGACACCATTCGCGAGAAGCACGGCTTCACCGAGACCGATGTTGATAGCGACCTTGATGAGGACCAGAAGATCCTCAAAGCGCTCGAACAACCGGCCTCCAAGATGCAGTTCACGTTCGTCGAGGATGACGAGGAGCTCCGCCGGATCATCGAAGGTGGCGACTTTGCGGCGTGGCGCACCTTCTTGCACCCCGAACAGCGGAAGTACGTCGCGAAAGACTTCAGCGGGCCGTTTCGCTTGTCAGGCGGTGCAGGCACGGGGAAGACCGTCGTGGCGATTCATCGCGCACGACATCTTGCGAACCTCAACCCGGACGCGCGTATTGTCCTGACGACCTACAACAGAACTCTCGCTGCGGACCTCAAAGCCGCACTCAAGACGCTTGACCCCAAAGTCGTTCTCGCCGAACGACTTGGCGAGCGCGGCGTCTACGTGAGCGGTATCGACGCGCTCGGAAACTCGGTCCTCAGTCACGCCGGTGACATCGCGGGCGCTGCTGAACGCGTCCTCGGCTACCGAGGTGCAGAGTTGACACACAACCGGACGAACTCCGACAAGGTCTGGCGCGATGTGGTGCAGTCCGTCAGTAGCGGGCTAGATACCAAACTCGCGACACCCGGCTTCCTCGAAAACGAGTACGTGTCGGTCGTTCTGGCGAATCGGACGACAACACTCGAACAGTACGCGAAGGTTCCTCGCCCTGGACGCGGCGTGAGGCTGAGCCGGCCACAGCGTATCGCCGTGTGGAAGTTGGTCGAAGCATTCCGCCGTCAGGAGCGAGTCGATGGCAGCCTCAGCTTCCCGGAGGTCCTCTCCGTGGCTGCCGAGCACCTTCGACTCCGCGCCGAGTCGGAGCACGGTTTCGTCGCTGACCATGTGCTTGTAGACGAGGCCCAGGATCTCCATGCGGCCCACTGGGCTCTCTTGCGAGCATTAGTCGCGGAAGGTCGCAATGACCTCTTCATCGCCGAGGACTCGCACCAGCGGATCTACGGCCAACCGGTCGTCCTGTCAAAGTTCGGAATCAAGATCGTTGGCCGGGCGCGGCGACTGACACTGAACTATCGCACGACGGCCCAGAACCTGCACTTCGCGGTCAGCATCCTGTCAGGGGCCGAGTACAAGGATCTCGAACAGGGCGAGGAGTCGACAGATGAGTACAGGTCCGCACGGTTGGGGCCCAATCCGCGCCTCGTCGAATGTAGTTCTGCTGGAGACGAACTCGACAGGGTTGCCGAACTTGTACAGGCGTGGATCGACGAGGGCGTAGACAAATCCACGATTGCCGTGCTGACACGAGGGCAGAACGACCGGAGTCAGTTTGTACGCGCACTTGGCGAACGAGGAGTTGAGGCGCGCGCGCTGGACAGCAACCCCGCGTCCTCTGGGTACGTGCAGGTGCTGACGATGCACCGATCGAAGGGCATGGAATTTTCACGGGTGGTCCTCGCCGGCGTCGACGCCGGGCACGTGCCGTCGGCGGCGACACTCCGTTCGGTTCCAGAAGAAGAGAAGGCAGAGGCGTTGCTGCGCGAGCGGTCGCTTCTGTACGTCGCAGCGTCGAGAGCGCGGGATGAGCTTGTGGTGACCTGGAGCGGGACGCGGTCGGAGTTGCTCGCCGCAAACGCCGTATAGGGAGCTCCGAGCAGCTACGAACAAGAACGAAGGATGCGAATGGCACTCATCAGATCGCTGGAGCGTGGGAAGGGCGGCGGTCGGCCGCCACAGTCGGAAGTCGACGGAACGTACGTCGTCGTGGACGACCCCGATCGAGGAAAGATTCTCAAGATCACGACATACGGGTCTGACATGCGGAAATCGGGGCCTAAGCCGAGCCAGGTT
This sequence comes from Gordonia terrae, assembly GCF_001698225.1. Lineage (NCBI taxonomy): Bacteria > Bacillati > Actinomycetota > Actinomycetes > Mycobacteriales > Gordoniaceae > Gordonia > Gordonia terrae. Next base: position 2,879,852 of record NZ_CP016594.1, on the reverse strand, counting down.
ATCGAACTGGACGCAGAGACGGCACAGAAGCTGGTGGAGATCATTCGCCGCGACCTCATATGACCGCGGATAGCCGGTAGTGCCTATGACAATCCATACTTGATGCTCATCTGCATGTTGGGGTCAGCACTTGTGCGAGCGAGTCCGTCACAGAGTTGCAGCCCTAACCTGCGCTAGCACCTATCATTTCCGGCATGGTTCGCTCTCTGCCAGAGAAGACGTTCGAGCACTGGTCAAGCATGTACATCAGCCATCGATTCCCGATGGGGGGTCTTTGGTGGCCGACCTCCGGCGAGGACATCCATGTCGAAGATCTAGGGACACTTCCTGGCAAAGCAGTCCTACTTGAGACGAAAGTGCCAGAGCTTCAGGCCGACGAAACTCATAGGACGATTATCGACGTCGGCCAGTTGCGAAGGTACTGCGCATCAGGTCTCCCGGTGTACTACGTGTTCCCTCGGCCGCCCTGGCGCGGGGACCTTCTGACCTCCGGTTGGCTGGGTCCCGAGCGACGGGCCGACCTGGCGTACGTGCGGTCCGAAGGCCGCTGGTTCGGCAATTGGACATACGTGTGTCTCGCCCGTGACCTCTTGGACCATTTGTCTCCTGGAGTCATGCAAAAGACAGCTACGCTCACGTCACCCGTAGCCCTTCAACATTGGGCCTGGAGATCTTTCTGGAAGAAGATGGCGGGCTGTGGATCCCCCGATATGCCCAGCATCTTCATCCTCCCGCCTGACGGACCAGGACCGCGCGGAGAGGCAACCCGCATTCAGCTGCGCGATGCTCTAGCAGCAGTGCGACGCCAGGAAGTTGGACCTGATTTGCCTACGCTTCCGTCAGACGAGATATCGAGTCTTTCAGATCGCGGCCGTCCGCGAAAACCTGGTATCCCGGCTCAACGACTACGCGAACTGCGGCGGCTCGACAAGCGGTTTTTCATTCCGTCCTTGGCGCTCCAAGAAGGACGCGAGAACTATACGGAGGTCGCGACCGAACAGCTAGATGGATTTCTGCGCGGACTTTCCGAACGCACAGCGACAGACGGTGCAGACGAACCGCAGCTCGAAGCACTGCTATCTGTGTGCGCGCTGTCCTTCAACTACGTCGGTTAGATACCCGCCCGCGGATGCTGCCCTGCCGGCAACGGACACGGCGACCACCCCGTGTTTCGCGAGATGCGACGACTACTACAACGACTACGCAAGACTGATTGCAAGCTCACACCGGCAACTGACTGCCAGACCGCCTCAACTCCGAGAACGCCTTGATCCCCGTCGATGTAGCGGTAGCAACCGGCCGCAACTCAGGTCCCGCCTCCGTCTTCGACACCATCACGACGTTGTCGACGTAAGGCTGGATCGTGCTGGTGTTCTGCACCGTGGCGACGATGATCAGCTGGAACCCGAACTTGCGGAACGCCGAGAGCGCTTGCTGGGCGAACTGCGGGTCGGACTTGGAGAACGCCTCGTCGAGCATCAACTGGGCGAAGATCGGCCGGTTGTCGTTGCCGTGGGGGCTGGCGAGGTTGAAGCTCAGCGCGCCGGCGAGGCAGAAGGCCATCAGCTTCTCCTGCTCGCCACCGGAGTTGTCCCCGGCGTTGGAGTAGGTGCGGATGGTCTCCCCCGACTCGGCGTCGTGCTCCTCGCAGTAGAAGTCGAAGCGGTTGCGCACATCGAGGGCGTCGCGCGTCCACTGGCGGTCCTCCGGGGTGTTGCCGGCGAGGCGTTCGCGCAGCAGCAGGATGTCGGAGTACTGCTCGAGGATGGCCTGCTCATCGCCGAAGCTGACCGCGGTCGCACGATTGGAGATCTGTCGGGCTTTCTCGGTCAGTTCTTCGACCGCGGCGAGCTTCTTGCGCCCTGGACGCAGACGCAGGCGGGTGCCGCGGTTGAAGGCCACCGCACCGAGACCGGTGTTGACGCGCTCGATCTGCTCGACGATGCGTCGTTCCTCGGCGTCGGCGGCCATGTGCAGACCCAGGATCGCGCCCGGCGCCTGCTCGGTGATGAGACGGCGCATCCGCTCGTAGGCGGCGGGCAGCTCGCGCTCGTCGATGCGGCGGCAGACGGCGACGTAGTCGTGGAGACGTTCGTCGAAGTCGTCGCTGTCATTGGGAATGGCGTCGGGGAACTCCTCGTCGTAGGTGTCGAGGATGCGGGCCAGCTCGTCGCGGGAGCGTCGGGCATCCGACCGCATTCGGTCGCGCTCGCGGCTCGCGGCCTTGACGATCTCCTGGCGGTACGGCTCTGGGTTGAGCACGTCGAGGGTCGCCGAAAGGTCTTCACGGAAGCCGTCGAGGGTCTTCTCCGCCTGTGCAGGAACGTCTTCGGGCTTCAACCGGTCGATGAGGTCGAGGAGCTGGGTGCGGCGGGAGTCCTGCCGGGCGATCTTGTCCTTGACCAGCGCGGCCTGCGAAATCGCGTTGCGCACCTGCTCCCACAGGTCTTCGGCCTTGCGCTGCAATGCCTCGACGTCGGGGTTCTCCTCGATCAGCAGGTCGTACTGATCGGTGAGCTGGTCGACCCGGTCATCCACGGAGTCGACATCGATCTCGTTCCATTGCGTGAACTGCTCGCACACACGGCGATACGCGTCGCGGCGTCGTTCCTTGGCGCTGCGCTCCCGGTCGAGCTCCGCGCAATCCTGGCGGGCATCCTCGAATGCCCGCTCCTCGTACTCGAGTTCGTCGCGCAGCGCCGCGATCTTCGACGCGACGTCGCCGACGAAGATGTACTGCGACCGGCGCAGCTGATGGCGGTCGTCTTTCACTGCGAGCTTCGCCGAATCCTTGCGCAGGCCATGTTCGGTGACGGCCTTGGCGTATTGGGAGAACTCGCCGGGACTGTCCACGCACATGTGGTTGCCCAGCTTCGACAGGACCGTCATCGCCTCGGCTGCACACGGGTGCGACGCATCGACGGGACGGAGCTTCGACGCCAGAGTGCCCGGCTCGACGACGGGCATGGAGCGGGTCTCAGCCTGGTGCAGCTGGATCCGGCCGCGCATGTCGTGCGAGTTCACGAAGCGCAGGGCGGCACGGAAGTGCTTGTCTGGCACCAGCAGGCGCAGGCCGACGTTCCGCAGGACCTTCTCGACGGCCAATCGCCAGCGCTCTTCGTCGGGGTCGAGTTCAACGAGTTCGGCGACGTAGCGCAGCTCGGACTCGTCGATCTGCAGCGCGTGTGCGATGACCCGGCGCATCTCGTGTTCGGTGCGCGGTAGCGCGGAGCCGGCGTTCTCGACGCGGCCGAGTTCTTCCTGGGCGGCGTCGCGGCGAGTGCGCGCGGCGACCTCACTGGCTAGCGCCTCGGCATAGTGCGCGCGTCCGGCGTCGAGCTGGCCGTCGATCTTCGCGGCCTCCTCGGTGAGTTCCTCGCGGAGCAGCCAGAAGCCCTCGGCCCGGGTGGGCGGGGTGAAGCCGAGCGCGGAGACCTTGTCCTCATAGGCGTTGCGTCTTGCGGTGACCTCGGTACTGAGTTTCTGTGCGCCGCCGAGCTGTTCGCGCAACGGGGCGAGGTCGCCGGTGGAGGTCGCGATCCGGGACAGCAGCAGGCTGTGGTCCTGGCGGAGCTGGTCGTGCTGGGTGGTCAAGGCGGCGAGATCGCCGTCGAGGCGGGTGATCTGGTCGTCGAGGTCGGCGACCTCGGGCTGCGCGTTGTGGATCCGCAGGTTGTTGACGTAACTGCGGATGGTGGTGTTGTCGATGGTGTCGAGGACGGAGAAGGTGGCCGCCTCCCCCGCGTACCGCTCGTGCACCTCCTCGATGTTGCCGAGGATGGTGCGCTTGCGGCGCGCGACGTCGAGCAGTTCGCGCGCTTCGACGAGCGGGTCGATCTGGTCGAGGGCGTCGGCGATCCCGACGATGCTGGTCGGGGCGTCGAGCATGAACTCCCGCACGAACTGCGCGAGACCGCCGACGCTTTTGAGCGACTTGGCCTTTCCGAGCAGCTGCTGCGCGGCGTCGGAGCCACGGATGCCGATGAGCGAGTACAGCGTCGAGAGGTACTTCCCCTCGCCGGGTCCGCCGCGCCAGCCGCGGTCGCGGAACTTCGCCGAGTTGTAGTTGCTGGCGGCCCACTCGTTGCAAACCTCGACGATGTCGGCGTCGCCGTCGTAGATGAAGTACGAGCTGTGCGCGTCGGTCATCTTGCCGGCGGCAAGCCATTTCAGCACCAGGCCGGTGATGGCCTCGCCGGAGCTGGAGGTGTAGGTGACCGAGATGGCCGCCCACGCCGGGCCGGTGCCGCGCAGGTACATGATCTCGCGGTGGGCGTTGGTGCCGTCGCGCCGTTCACCCCATGCGCCGCGCACGTACTTGCCGACCGTGCGCTTGCCGCTGGAGGATCCGGCCGCCGTCGCATCACCCGAGGCGTTGAAGTTGCGTCGATGATCTGGCAGGAACGCCAGCGAGATGGCGTCGAGCAACGACGACTTACCGCTACCCGACGACCCGGTGATCAGAGAACCGTTGGGACTGAACGGGATCGAGTGATACCCGTCGAACACGCCCCAGTTGATCAGCTGCAACCGGGACAGGTGGTACTGGTCGACCTGCCCGCTCACCAGTCGTCTCCTTCGTCGTTCTCGCCGTAGGCGTTGTCTCCGTCGAGGTCGGCTGCGTCGTCGTCGCGGTCCGCAGGTTCGTCGGCGAGGTCCTCCGGGGGCACTTCCCCGGTGTCACCGGACCCGATGAACTGCTCGAATTGCCGTTGCAGATCGGTGATCACCGATGCCGTCATCACCGCGGAGATCACCGGGCTGACGACGAAGGTGTCGGCGTCGTCGCGCTGCTTGCGCAGGAACTCGAGCTCCTCCATCTTGTCGAGGGCGCGTTCGATGCGCTTGTCGAAGAGCGCGAGGTCGCGGTCGATGGTGTTGGTGACGCCGGCGAAGAGCTCGTGGATCTCTTCGCGGGTGATCAGCACCGGCTCGTCGCGAGCGGCGCGCACGTACTTGGCCAGGTGCAACGCCAGGATGGCGTCGTAGGTATGAATCGTCTCGCGCTTGAGGATCTTTCGGCCCCAGCGGGAGTCGTAGCCCGCCTGCTCGACGAAGGCGACCTGCAGTTCGTCGACGATGCGGAGCCGGAGGTCGAGTTCGGAGAGGCGGCCGCGCAGCACGTCCTGGTATTCGGCGACCCACGACCACAGCTGTGGCTGCCGGTCACCGCTGATGTAGCGGCGGGTCAACAGGTTCTGCAGTGCCCAGCACGCGCGGTCGGGCAGCTCGCTGACGTCGCCGTCGAAGCGCGGGGCGTTCGGCGTGTGGGTCGCCGCGCGGTTCGCGACGGTGGGTAGGTCGTCGAAGCCGGCGAATTCGTCGGGGGTGGGGGCGCCCTTCGTGGCTCGCTTCGCTCGCACCTCAGGGGACAGAGGGTCGTCCGCTCGCACCTCAGGGAGCGGAGATTGGGCGTCGTCCGCTCGCACCTCAGGGTCGCCCTTCGTGGCTCGCTGCGCTCGCACCTCAGGGGGCAGAGGGTCGTCCGCTCGCACCTCAGGGAGCGAGGAGTCAGCGTCCAACTCAGGGGGCAAAGATGTCATTCGGCGTCGACCTCCGCAGTCGGAATCGGTTCGGTGAAGGTCAGGTCGGGCACTTCGATGGCGTGGTCGTCGCCGATGAGGGACCGGAAGCGGACGGTGGTCATCGGTACCTTCTCCCCTGCCGCTTGCTGTTTCGAGGCCCACGACCACAGGACGATGACGTGTGCGAGGTACGGCTCCTCGAGTCCTTCGATCACGTCGGCGAGGGCGACCGGTCCGGTGGCGACCGCGGCATTCACCGTGTCCGTGAGTTCGGTGGTGTCGACCTGACCCGACAGCGAGGCGAACGAGGTGAGGTCGGCGTCGACGGCAGCCGGGAGCGCGGGTGCGGGCGGGACGTGTTCGCGGATCTCGAAGGCGAGTCGGCCGATCGAGTTCACCGTCGGCGCGGCCAGGGGTAGCTCGTAGCCGATGCGACGATCGGCGAGTGACGTTTTGAGCAGTTCGTTGGCGGTGGCCAGGGCGTCGTTGAGCTGACGGGCGAGTCCGCGGCTCTGCTCGAGCGTCCCGGACGCGACGAAGCGTCGGATACGGCGTGCACACCGCTGTCGAGTGCGGCCGACCTCCGCCATCTGCTGGGTCACCAGACCGAAGAAGTTGTCCATCACCGACCGCAGGCCCGCGTCCATGCCCGGGAAGCTGTCGATGATGGTCTCGATGTCGGACTTCAGGCGGGCACGACGCTCCGGATCCTGGATCAGGTGGGAGAACGCCTGGTACGACGCGGACTGCGGCGAGTCGAGGAGCGCCTCGTAGTCGTCGAAGAGCTGGCGCTGGCGGTCGCGGTAGGCGAGGTCGGAGTCGCCGGGGTCGTCGAGCAGCGCGGTGGTGATGCGGTCGAGCATCGTGCCGTACTGGCCGATGTCGGAGATGATCTGCTCCATCTGGTAGCCGATGGTGCGGGCGGCGTCCTCGGCGACGCGCAGGTCGACCGGGGGGCGTCGGCCGGCGTCGAGGTCGGCGAGTTCGGCGTCGAGGTCGGACATCTGCGCCTCGATCTCCGAGCGGATCTGGTCGGGATCGTTGCTGACCTGACCGGCGACGCGTCGGAGCTCGGCGGCGATGCCGGTGATGGATCCGCCGGTGGCGATCGAATCCTCGCGACGCTGACGCCGCATGAAGTCCAGGACCGACCGCGCCTCGCTGGTGAGATGGCACAGGTTGGGGGCGTGCGGGTCGGTGGTGTCGGTGACGCGGTGCAGCCAGCCCTGCCGGGCCCAGAGTTTGACCAGTTCGAGGCCGGTGGCCTGATCGGTGAGGTCGAGGTCGGCGAGGTCGCGGTCCAGGCGCACCGTCAGCTCGGTCTCGGACAGTTTGGCGCCGTAGTCGAGGTGCCGTTCCATCAAGGTGACGTAGAGGGCCGAGTTGGTGGCCGCGAAGAGTCGTCCCACCGCCGACTTCTGGATCGAGCGGTTCGATTCCCACGCGTCGGTCAGCGTGACCTGCGCGGACTCGGAACCGCTCGACGTGCCGGGGGCCTCGACCGGAGCCGGGAAGGCTGAGAACTCCATCGCCGCCTCACGGGGATCTCGGGGACTAGAGGACCCGGGTAGTCTGCCACGCCTGGCGGCTGCCGCCCCACCCGGTGGGTCGCGTGTCCAGCCGGGCATCGACACTCTCGTTACCCTGAGCGGCATGGTGATGGCTGATCGTCCGGAGGTCCAGACCGCGTCGGCGCCGGTGACCGCGCTGACTGTTGTCGGACTCGCGCAGAGCATGGTCAACGGCCTCGCACGGGTGCCGTTCCGCAAGCCGTGGTCGGGCCCGTCCGGGCTGCTCGACAATCTCGGCCAGTCGGTCACCCGGCAAACCATCCGCGCGTTCATGGGCTACTCGATGGGACTGCCGATCGAGGAGTTCCGGTCGATGGAGAAGATCCTCGACGACGTGTGCCGCGTCGTGATGCCGCCCTTCGTCGAGCTGACCGACGGCGTCGAACTCACCGACGACGTCGTCGGCGGCGTGCCCGGGCTGTGGTGTCGTGCCAAGGCCAGCTCGGACGCCTATGTCGACGACTGCGACGACAAGCAAGAGATCGGCGCCACGATCCTGTACCTCCACGGCGGCGGGTACATCGGCACCTCGCCGATGATGTATTCGGCGTTCGCGTCATCGCTCGTGCGGATCTCCGGCCACGAGGTGTTCATCGCCGACTACCGGATGGCCCCCGAATTCCCCTTCCCCGCAGGCGTTCACGACGCCGCTGACGTCTATCGCGGACTCCTGGGACGCGGCGTCGACCCCGACCACATCATCGTCGCCGGCGACTCCGGTGGTGGTGGGCTCGCGGCGTCGCTGGTGGCCTACCTTCGGGACCACGACCTGCCGCGTCCGGGCGCACTCGCGCTGTTCTCGCCGGAGATCGACCTCGACCTCGACCACCCGTCCATCACCGACAACGCGCCCTACGACATCCTCCCGTGGAGCATCCCGGTCACGCCGTACCTGCACGGTGTCCAGCCGAACGATGCGCGGGTGTCGCCGATCAACGGTGAACCCGATCCGTCGTGGTTCCCGCCGACGTTCGTGTGCTGGGGCGGCAGCGAGATGTTCCGCGACGGCATACGCGACTTCGCGGCACGGCTCGAAACATCGGAAGTGCCCACGCACGCCATCGAAGAACCCGGCATGTTCCACGTCTTCCCCATCCTCATGCCGTGGGCCGAGGCGTCGAAACGTGTGTTCCGGGCGCTGTCGGAATTGGCCGACGGGCACGTGGCCGCCGATCCGGAGGCTGCGCAGACGCACTGAGGGGTGGGTTGCGGGCGCCCTTCGTGGCTCGTCGCTTGCGCTCCTCGCACCTCAGGGAGCAGTCAATACGCTCACCCGAGGACGAAGGCGAGCAGGAAACCACCGGCGGTTGCCAGGCCGACCCACCACCCGCCTTCGCGGTAGGCCTCCGGCATCAGTGAATTGGCGAGAACACCGAGCGTCGCGCCGCCGGCGAACGCCTGGACGACGCTGATCGCGGTCGACGGGATGGCATCCGCCATCGCGTAACCGCCCACCGTGACGGCAACCAGGACGACGGCGGTGAACGTCCACATCGCGAGCGCCGAGCGGCCCGAGGCGTCGTGCTCGCGGCGCATCAACGACGCGCCGCTCACCGCTTCCGGGACGTTGCCGACCGCGATCGCCACCACCAGCACGAGCGAGCCTCCCGCGGTCAGCGAGACGCCGAGCGCGGTGTTCTCCGGCACACCGTCAAGGAAGACACCGATCATCAGTGCGGGACCGATCGCCGACGACCCGAGCTTGGTCTCGACGAGACGGTCGGCGACGACGTAGACCGCGGTCCCGGAAAAGAGCGCGACCGCCGCAACACCCGTACCGGCTTGGGTGAAGGCGGGTTCGAAGAGTTCGGTCGACACCGCCGCGATCATCGTGCCTGCGCCGAACGCCATCAGCGTCGCCAGGATCGGATTCGGCAGGTTCCAGCGCAGACCGATCGCAGCGCCGACCGCGATGGGTATGGCAGTCGCGAGCCCGTAGAGAACTGCAGTGAGCATGACGTCAAGGTTGCTCCGCGTCGCGGTCGATGGCGAGCGCGGCGCGCAGGAGGTTGTGGTGGTGGCTTGCGGGCGCCCTTCGTGGCTCGTCGCTTTCGCTCCTCGCACCTCAGGGAGCACATGGTGGTTCCTCACACCTCATGGAGCAAGAAGCGATGAAGGATCTGCAATCCAAGAGGTCACAGAATTGCGGATACCTCGATGGACCGTGCTGCGGGGCGAGGGATACACTGGGTCTCGTCCGACGAACCGGTCAGACCCCCGACCCGACCGGTTCGTCGGATATTTTCTTGCCCGGCCCGTCCCGCGCGTGTCGGTCGACCGACCAGGGTCGTGTTACGCGAATCCGCGGTTTCTTTATTCCGCTGGAAACCATTCGGTAATCGATGGCGAGTGAACTGAGTGTCGTAGCAAGCAATCGCTACTCGATGAGACCGGATCTCCGGTCGAACCACTCAGGGCAATGATGCCCGATCCCCCCTCGCACGTCGAGCCGCCAGGCGGCCCGACCATCAGACACTGTCTCGTCTCGCCATCCCAGGAGTTCTTGTGCCTTCTTTCGACGAAACCATCACCGAGAACATCGCCGCGTCGCTGGCGGAGATCCCGCACCCCTCACTTCCCAAGGGCTCCAACATCTACGGCGGCACCAAGATCTTCCCGGACTACCAGGCCGAGAACGGTGAGTCGTACTTCACGCTCGTGCACGGCATCGCCCACGAGTCGTCGGTGTCGTTCGTCGCCGTTCTGCAGGCTACTCGCGCGCTCCGCAAGGGCTTCGAATCGGCCATGTACTTCTACGGACCCGGTGCCATCAATTGCCTTGCCACACGGGGATTCCCGACGACCGGCGACTCCGGATTCCCGGGCGAGCAGAACATCAACAACTCGCTCGAGACCTTCATCTCCGAAGGCGGCACCGTGTTCTGCTGCCGCTTCGGCCTCGCGCTGCACGGCGGACGTGAAGAGGACCTGATCGAAGGCGTCATCCCGGCACACCCGCTCGACGTCCAGGACGCACTCATCCACTACGCACGCAAGGGCGCGATCATCAACTCGACCTACATGGTCTGACGGTACCAATCACCCTCCCTTCCAGCATCTTCCGACCACCGACTCCGGGAATCACATGACCACCATCGGAACCGTCGCGGCAAACTTCACCCGCGATCTCGAGCAGAACTACGCGACGATCGAACAGTACGTCGCCGAAGCACGGACGCGGGGCGTCGACTTCCTGGTGTTCCCGGAGGCGGCGATCGGCGGATACCTGTCGTCCCTGGGTAACCACGGCGACACCCGCAAGAACAGCACCCGGTCGTTGCCGCCGGCGATCTCCCTCGACGGGCCCGAGATCGCTCGGGTGCAGTCCATCGTCGGAGATCTGGTGGTGGCGATCGGGTTCTGCGAGCTCGGCGAGGACGGTGAGACCCGCTACAACGCGGCCGCCGTCCTCGACGGGACCCGCATCTACGGCAGCTACCGCAAGGTGCATCAACCGCTCGGCGAGAACATGTCGTACTCATCGGGCACGGGGTACGACGTCTTCGACACGCCCGTCGGCCGGATCGGCCTCCAGATCTGTTACGACAAGGCCTTTCCCGAAGCAGCTCGCATCATGGCACTCAAGGGCGCCGAGATCATCGCGAGCCTGTCCGCCTGGCCGGCAGCGCGCACCGCGACCGCAGCGAACCTGCAAGACGACCGCTGGACCTACCGATTCAACCTCTTCGACACCGCGCGTGCCCTGGAGAATCAGGTGTTCTGGGTCGCGGCCAACCAGAGCGGCACCTTCGGGTCACTGCGGTATGTGGGCAACGCCAAGATCGTCGACCCCGGTGGGAACATCCTCGACACAACGCTTCTCGGCAGCGGTCTGGCCGTCGCCGACGTGGACATCGCGGAGAGCTTCACCGCCATGCGGGCCGGGATGTTCCACCTGCGGGACCGGCGGCCCGAGGTGTACGGGATGCTCGTCGAGGCGGACACCGATCCCGCTGCCTCGACGGCCTTCGCATGGCGGGACCTCGCCCATGCCTGAGATGACCGTCCAGGTGCGCTGGCCCGACGGCCTGCTGCGCCAGTACTACTCCCCCAGCCTCGTACTGCACGACCACCTCGCGCCAGGTACTTACCGGGTCGACGACTTTCGCTCCCGCGCCACCACGGCGCTCGACGAAGCCAGCGCACGGGTCCGGGCCAAGTACGGCTTCGTGTGCACGTCGGCAGCGGCGTCGGCGGAGGAGATCGCCCTCGATGCGGCTCGGCATGCGGATTGCGCTGCGGTCGAGGTGGTGTCGATGTACCCGCCGTTGCCGGGTGCGGAGGTGGCTTCGACTCGGGGCGTCGCTTCGCTCCGGCCCGGCTCAACCAGCAGTGGGGACGGGGCGGAAGCTCGGGGCCGGCCCGGCTCAACCAGCAGTGGAACCAGCAGTGAGGAGCTCTCATGAACGCACATGTGCCGGTCGTCGTCATCGGTGGCGGACAAGCCGGCCTCTCGGTCAGCTGGTACCTCGGGCAGGCGGACGTCGAACACCTCGTCGTCGAAGCCGACACCGCGGTTCATGCGTGGGCCGACAAGCGCTGGGACAACTTCACCCTCGTGACACCCAACTGGCACTGCAAGCTCCCCGGATACACCTACGACGGTCCGGACCCGGACGGGTTTATGACCCGTGACGAGGTCGTTGAGTGGTTGAAGGGTTGGCTGGAGACGTTCGAACCGCCGCTCGTCGAACACACGAAGGTCACTCGCCTACAGCGACTGTCCGGTGATCGGTTCGAGCTGACTCTCGAAGGCGCCGACGGGATGCGGTCACTCACCTGCGATCAGGCGGTCATCGCGACCGGTGGATACCCACTGCCGGTCGTGCCGCCGTTCGCGTCGTCGCTCGATCCGGCTGTGCACCAGGTGCACTCCGAGGAGTACTTCAACCCCGAGCAATTGCCCGACGGTGCCGTGCTGGTCGTCGGGTCGGGACAATCGGGCACGCAGATCGCCGAGGATCTCCACCTCGCGGGCCGTCAGGTGCATCTCGCGATCGGTAACGCGCCGCGAGTCGCCCGGTTCTATCGCGGACGCGACTGCATGACGTGGCTGTCCGACATGGGTCTCTACGACACTCCGACCCAGGAGTACCCCGGCGGGCGCGCTGCACAGGAGAAGACGAATCACTACGTCACCGGCCGCGACGGCGGCCGCGACATCGACCTTCGACGCTTCGCAGCGGAGGGCATGAAGCTCTACGGCGTCCTCACCGACGGCAAGGACTCGACGCTGCGGTTCGCGTCGACGCTGACCGCCGCGCTCGACCGGGCCGACGCGGTATACAACTCGATCTGCGGCGACATCGACCGGCACATCGAGAAGCTGGGCATCGAGGCGCCGGAGGCGTCGCGGTACGAACCGGTGTGGGCGCCCGAGGTCGATCCGACCGAGCTCGATCTCGCCGCCGAAGGTGTCACCTCCATCATCTGGGCCATCGGCTACCGACCCGACTACCGGTGGATCGAGGCCAGTGCGTTCGACGGCGGTGGCCGGCCCATGCAGACGCGCGGGATCACCGAAGTGCCCGGGCTCAGCTTCGTCGGGTTGCCGTGGATGCACACCTGGGGTTCCGGACGGTTCCTTGGTATCGACCGCGATGCGAGGTATGTGGCTGAGCACGTAGTTGAAGCAGTTTGTGATAGACGCTCGCAATTGATTGTTGCGCAGTAGGTGTGGGGTTCTGTGGGCTTCGAGGGTTGGGTTGTGGAGGACGGGTCACCAGGTGGCTTCGACTCGACGCCTCCCTTCGCTCGGTGTCGGCTCAACCAGCGGGGGGGTTTCGGGTCAACCGGCGGGGGCGGGTCACCAGGTGGCTTCGACACGACGCCTCGCTCCGCTCGGAGTCGGCTCAACCAGCGGGGGGGGTTTCGGGTCAACCAGCGGGGCGGGTCACCAGGTGGCTTCGACACGACGCCTCGCTCCGCTCGGAGTCGGCTCAACCAGCGGGGGGGTTTCGGGTCAACCAGCGGGGCGGGTCACCAGGTGGCTTCGACACGACGCCTCGCTCCGCTCGGAGTCGGCTCAACCAGCAAGAAGCGCTCACCGTCGAGCACATAGTTCATTCTTCTAAGGAGTACCCATGACGGTATCGACACGAGTTGACCTCGCGTTGCTCGGTATTCGCGGCGAACCGCCGGTGCAGCGCAGCGGCGGTGCGGGGCCCAGCGACGACGGCCACCTCATGGTCGACGGGCTGCATGCCGCGATCCCGCGGAATCCGCAGAGCCCGTTCGTCTTCGACGGTGATCGCGTGCTGTACGACGGGGTCGACATCGGCGTCGAGGTCAGTGCGATCGGGCGCCCCCGGTTCTACGACCTGCAGACCGCGGACGGGGTGAGCTACGAGAAGATCGCCCGCCTGCACGGACGCAACGTGTTGGCGACGACGGTCCTGCAGACATGCATCCGCTACGCCGAGGACCAGCGATGCCGATTCTGTTCGATCGAGGAGTCGCTCAAGTCCGGCTCGACGATCGCGGTGAAGAAGCCCGAGCAACTCGCCGAAGTCGCTCGTGCAGCAGTCGATCTCGACGGCGTCACCAACATGGTCATGACCACCGGCACCAGCGGTGGACGCGACCGCGGGGCTCGTCATCTCGCGCGGTGCGTCCGGGCGATCAAGGCCGCGGTGCCCGAACTGCCGATCCAGGTCCAGTGCGAACCGCCTGCCGACCTGGCCGTCCTGACCGAACTCCGCGACGCCGGTGCGGACGCCATCGGCATCCACGTCGAATCACTCGACGACGACGTGCGGCGCCGCTGGATGCCCGGCAAGTCGACGGTACCGATGTCGGAGTACCGGGCGGCCTGGGCGGAGGCGGTCCGGGTCTTCGGTCGCAACCAGGTGTCGACCTATCTGCTGGTCGGACTCGGCGAGGACACCGACGAGATGATCGCCGGCGCCAAGGAACTGGCTGACATGGGTGTGTACCCATTCATCGTGCCGTTCCGGCGTCACGCGGGGACCCTCGCCGTCGACGTCGACAACGCTCCCGCACCCGACCCGACGATCGTCGAGAAGATCAGCCGCGAGGTCGCCGGTCATCTGAGCTTCATCGGGATGTCCGGGTCGGACCAACGTGCGGGCTGCGCGGCCTGTGGTGCCTGCAGCGTGTTGCCGACGGTCGGAGGCTGACGTGTTGTCACGGGGCGAACTGTCGATCCTGTCCGGGCTTCCGCGAACGACTCCACGGTCGGAGTTCCTGATCACCGTCGCCGACAGGCCGCGGGACCATGCGGCGTATCGGGCGCTGCGGCACCGCGAATTCGTCGAGCGTCAGGCACTTTTCGAGCGCACCGATCTCGACGACACCGACGAGGACCCGCGCACCACCGTCCTCGTCGCGACCCTGGCCGACGGGACGATCGCGGGTGGCGTGCGGATCGCCCCCACCCCCTGGGCGGGATCGGTCCACGCCGACATCGGATGGTGGTTCGGCTCGCGGCTCGTCGTCGCCGATCCGGGGCTTGCGGGCGGGATCGGCGCAGCACTCGTACGAGCGGCCTGCGCACACGTCGAACAACTCGGTGCCCTGCGGTTCGACGCGACTGTGCAGGACCGTTATGCACCCATGTTCTCGAGACTCGGCTGGCTGGACCGCGGTCCCGGCCCGCGGATCGAAGGCCGGTCGCACCGCGAGATGCGCTACCCACTCGACAGAGTTCAACGTACGGTCGACGGGACGAAAGCGGTTCTCGCCGATGCGCTCGCGCCGTTCGCGAACATGCCCGGCGGCCTCGGAGCCGCGGGGTTCCGCGGCGACGACGGTGTGCCGCTGCCCGGCACCGACGTGATCGCCGCTTGCGACGCCATCATCCCGTCGATGATCGAACGCGATCCCGAATGGGCGGGTTGGTGTTCGGTGCTCGTCAACATCAACGACCTCGGCGCGATGGGTGCCCACCCACTCGGCCTGCTCGATGCCGTGGGGGCGCCCACGACGTCGCATCTGACGCGGATCATCCGTGGGATCTCCTCCGCGGCCGCCGCGTGGCGCACGCCCGTTCTCGGTGGCCACACCCAGGTCGGCGTGCCGTCGGCGTTGTCGGTCACCGCGCTGGGCACGACCAGTACCCCTCTCCGCGCCGGCGGCGGAGCGGTCGGCGACACCGTGACCCTCCACGCCGACCTCGGCGGCTCCTGGCGGCCCGGCTATCACGATCGTCAGTGGGACTCGACGAGTTCACGCAGCAGCGACGAACTCTGCGCCATGGCGTCGCATCTCGCGACGGTGCGTCCGGCGTCGGCGAAGGACGTCAGCATGGCCGGGATCGTGGGGACGCTCGGCATGCTCGCCGAAGCGTCGGGAACGGGCGCCGAACTGGAGGTGACGGCAGTACCGCGCCCCGGCGACGCGTCGATGGGTGGGTGGCTCACCTGCTTCCCGGGCTACGCGATGTTGAGCACCGATCGCGCCGGCGCCCGACGCGCAGTCCCCACACCTGCTCCGGTGACGAC
Organism: Gordonia terrae; assembly: GCF_001698225.1. Taxonomy (NCBI): domain Bacteria; kingdom Bacillati; phylum Actinomycetota; class Actinomycetes; order Mycobacteriales; family Gordoniaceae; genus Gordonia; species Gordonia terrae. Next base: position 2,864,294 of record NZ_CP016594.1, on the reverse strand, counting down.
CGCCGACTGCGGCCGGCTGACCGCGGAACCCGGCGTGCGATTACGGTGGCCCGACGGCGAGACAACCGTTGCAGTGGCATCGACGGTCACCGGGCTGGGGGCCGCATGAACCCCGTGGGCATGACTCTCCAGCGACCGACCTCGACGACGGTCTCGACCGGTACAGTTCGCCCATGAGGACGGTCACCCTCGGGGCCCTCGCCGCGCACTTCGGACGCGACGTGGAACGCGGTGTTGCCAAGGCGGTCGGCATCGTCGAATCCGCCGCGACCGACGGCGTCGACCTTCTCGTCTTCCCCGATGCCTCGCTCGGCGGCTATCTCGGCGATCTCCGTGAACCCGATCCGACCGAGCTGCCACCCGCTCTCCAACCCGACGGTCCGGAACTCGCCGCGATCGCCGCCGCCGCCGGCGACATGACCGTCTGCATCGGCTACACCGAAGCGGTCGGCGAGCAGCGATTCAACACCGCCGTCTGTCTCTCGGGGGACGGCATCCTCGGCACGCACCGCAAGGTGCATCAGCCCGCCGGCGAGGCACTCGCCTACGCGGCCGGTGACTCCTTCGACGCCTTCGACACCCCGGTCGGCCGCATCGGCATGCTGATCGACTACGACAAGACTTTTCCGGAGTCGGCACGCACGCTGGCGCTCGACGGCGCACGGATCATCGCGGCGCTGTCCGCGTGGCCGGCCAGCGTCACCGACCGCGCCGCACGCCTACCAGCGGACCGCCAGTCCCGGTTGTTCGATCTCTACGACAGCGCCCGAGCTGCCGAGAATCAGGTGTTCGTCGTGTCGTCGAACCAGACCGGGGTGATGGGGTCACTGCGCTTCCTCGGACAGGCGAAGGTTGTCGGACCAGGTGGCGACATCCTGGCAACCACTCGTTCGAAAGGCGGGATGGCCACGGTGACCGTCGATGTCGACGCCGAGGTCGACCGGGCGCGGCGCGTCCTGAGTCACCTCGCCGAACTCCGGCCGGACACGTACCGGTCGACGATGCCGGCGGAGCAGCGGTGACCGGTACGCAGAATCTCCGCATCGCTCTCCTGACCTATTCGACGAAACCCCGCGGCGGCGTGGTGCATACGCTTAACCTCGCCGAGGCGATGGCGCGGCTCGGCGCCGACGTCACGGTGTGGTCACTCGCCCGCGGCGGCGACGAGGGTTTCTTCCGCGCTGTGGATCCGGCTGTGCGGGTGCGGCTCGTCCCGTTTTCCGACCGGGAGAACGAGTCGATCACCGAACGTATCGTGCGGTCCATCGAGACCCTGCGCACCGCCTTCAACCCGTCCGACTTCGACATCGTGCATGCACAGGACTGCATCAGTGCCAACGCCGTCGGGACGTGCATCCGCACGATCCACCATCTCGATCAGTTCACGACGCCGATCCTCGTCGCCTGCCACGAGAAGGCGGTGGTCAACCCGTATGCGCGGATCTGTGTGTCGCGTGCCGTCGCCGACGAAGTCGAACACGGCTGGGGTTTCACTCCGACGGTGATCCCGAATGGCGTTGCGTATGAACGTTTCGCCGGAGCGGCGTCGGACTCCCCCAAGTCTGTCGAAGCTCGACGACGCTGGTCGGATCGGTTGGGCGACTATGTGCTCGCCGTCGGCGGCATCGAACCGCGCAAGGGCAGTATCGACCTCCTGGAGGCGTATGCCGTGCTGCGCGAGAGGCACCCAGGACTGAAGCTCGTCTTCGCGGGTGGCGAGACCCTCTTCGACTACCGCGACTACCGTGCCGACTTCGACCGTCGGCGCGCCGAACTCGACGTCGAACCGGTCGTGCTCGGGAACGTGCCCGATGACGACCTGCCGTCACTGGTCGCGGCCTGCCGCGTGTTCGCGTTCCCGTCGGTGAAAGAGGGCTTCGGTCTGGCGGCGATGGAGGCACTCGCCGCGGGGCGGCCGGTCGTCGCGCGAGACCTCCCCATCCTGCGTGAGGTGTTCGGCGACACCGTCACCTACGCCTCGACCGTCGTCGAACTGGCCGATGCGCTCGACGCGTCGCTCGCGCCCGACCCTGCGCGCGTGGCGTCTGGCCGCGCCCTGGCGGCATCGCTGACGTGGGACGACGCGGCACGTCGGCACCTCGAGTTCTATGCGCGGCACCCGTATCCGGCGTCAGCTGTCGGCGCCCACGGATGAACGAGACCCGTCGGTCCGAGCGCGCCGGGATGCTGGCGGTGGCACTCACCGCGCTCCTGTGGGGCACGTCGGGAACCGCGGCGGCGATGGCGCCCGAGCTCAGCGCCGTGACCGTCGGCGCCGTGGCCATGTGCGGTGGCGGCCTGCTACAGGCGGCGGTCAACGCCCGCGGGATTCGAGCCGCGTGGTCGTCGGTGACGGCTCAGTGGCGGGTCGCGCTACTCGGCGGCATCTGCGTGATGATCTATCCACTGTGCTTCTTCGGGTCGATGCGCGTCGGCGGCGTCGCGCTCGGGACGGTCGTGTCACTCGCGTCAGCGCCGCTGTTCTCGGCGGTGATCGAACGAGTTGCCGACGGGCGGAGGCTGACCCTCCGGTGGACGATCGCCTGCGCGCTGGGCATCGTCGGCAGTGCGGCGCTCGCACTGTCACGGAGCGAGTCGTCGCACGGGGACACGTTGTCCGGGAGTCAGTCGGCCGCAGTCGGTGTGGGACTCGGTCTGCTCGCGGGCATCACCTACGCCGGGTTGTCGTGGGCGATGCGTCGGCTCATGAACAGGTCGGTGCCGCGCGGCGCCGCGGCCGGGACAGTGATGGGACTGGGCGGATTGCTTCTGCTGCCGGTCGTCGCGGTCGGCGTGCCATCGGTGATCGCCCACCCCGAGACACTCGGCGTTCTCGCCTACCTCGTCCTGGTGCCGCAGTTCCTCGGGTACGTACTGTTCAGTCGCGGGCTCGGCCGGATCGACAGTTCGACCGCCACCACCATCACGCTGATCGAGCCCGCGGTCGCGACCGCGCTGGCCGTCGGGGTGCTCGCGGAACCGATCACCGCGGTCGGGTGGGTCGGCATTGCACTACTGGCCACCGCTCTGCTCGTACTCCTGGCTCCTCGCCTTCCTGCATCAACCGGACCGGCATCCACTAGCGTCGAAGCAGAATCATCGACAGGGAGGTCGACGCATGAAGCAGTTCCGAGAGGCCGTCGAGGCGCGTGACGAGCAGGCGATGAGGGCACTGCTCGCCGACGACGTGCTCTTCACCAGTCCGGTCGCGTTCAAGCCGTATCCGGGCAAGGCGATCACGTCGGCCATCCTGCGGGGCGTGCTGCGGGTCTTCGAGGACTTCCGCTACATCCGCGAGATCAACGACGCCGGCGGACACGATTCGGCACTCGTCTTCGAAGCCGTCGTCGGCGGCAAGAAGATCACCGGCTGCGACTTCATCCACGTCAACGACGACGGCAAGATCGACGACCTCATGGTCATGGTCCGCCCGCTCTCGGGCGCGCAGGCCGTCGCCGAGGCGATGGGCGCCCAGTTCGAGCAGATCGCCGCCGAGGCTGCCGCCGAATCGGGCAACACCACCGAGCCCGAGGGGGTCAGCCAGTGAAACTCGGTCTGCAACTGGGCTACTGGGGCGCGCAACCGCCGACCCATCACGCCGAGATCGTCGCCGCGGCCGAGGCCTCCGGCTTCGACAGCATCTTCACCGCCGAAGCCTGGGGATCCGACGCCTACACCCCGCTGGCCTGGCTCGGGTCGTCGACGGAACGTGTCCGGCTCGGGACGTCGGTGCTGCAACTGTCGGCGCGCACGCCCACCGCATGCGCGATGGCCGCGCTGACCCTCGACCACCTGTCCGGCGGTCGGCACATCGTCGGGCTCGGCGTCTCGGGGCCGCAGGTCGTCGAAGGCTGGTACGGGCAGAAGTTCGCCAAGCCGCTGGCCCGGACCCGCGAGTACATCGACATCATGCGTCAGGTGTGGGCCCGCGAGGCGCCGGTCAGCAGCGCCGGCCCCCACTATCCCCTGCCGTTCGACGGGGAGGGCGCGTCAGGGCTGGGCAAGACGCTCAAGCCGATCACGCACCCGCTGCGCAGCGACATCCCGATCATGCTCGGCGCCGAGGGGCCGAAGAACGTCGCGCTCGCCGCCGAGATCGCCGACGGCTGGCTGCCGCTGTTCTACACGCCGCGCATGGCCGAGACGTACAACGAGTGGCTCGACGAGGGATTCGCCCGCCCGGGTGCACGACGCAGTCGTGAGGACTTCGAGGTGTGTGCGACCGCCCAGATCGTCGTCACCGATGACCGCGAAGGTACCTACGCCGCGATCAAGCCGTTCCTGGCGCTGTACATGGGCGGGATGGGCAGCGAGGACACCAACTTCCACGCCGAGGTCTACCGTCGGATGGGCTACTCCGACGTCGTCGACGAGGTGACCGCACTCTTCCGCAGCAACCGCAAAGACGAAGCGGCGCAGATCATCCCAGACGCTGTTGTGGACGACTCGGCGATCGTCGGCGACCTGGACCACGTGCGTGAACAGATCAAGGTCTGGGAAGCGTGCGGGGTGACGATGATGCTCGTGTCGCCCGGCAGCGTTGCCGAGGTCGAGCAGCTGGCAGAACTGATCCGCTGATGCTCTCCCCCGCCCGCGTCACCGTCATCGACACCGTGGTGCCGTTCGATGCGCCGCTCGACGTCACCTTCGATTACCTCGCGAACCCCGCGAATCGTCCGGAGTGGCAATCGAGCCTGCGTCGGGTCGACGACCTGCGGCCGATCGGAGACCGGGCGGGCGACGTCGGCACCAGCTGGACCGACGTCACCGTCGTACCCGGGGTGTCACCTCGGATGGAGGTGACCGCCTGTGAGTCTCGTCGACGGTGGCAGGAGATCGGACGGTGGCGGTCGGTCGACGCGGTGCTGACGTTGACGTTCGCCGAGCGGGAAGGGGGCACCGACGTGCATGCCGAGGCGGTGTTGACGGTGCCCGCGGTCGCCGGGCTGGTACTGAGCGCTACGCGGTGGCCGGCCGCGCGAGCGGTGCGTGCCGATCTCGAGCGGGCTGCCCGCGTCCTGGCCGGTCGCGGCTCTCGGTGAGGGGTCACGGCTCGGGTAGCGTTCCCAGGGTGAACATCAAGAACGCCACACTCGTCATCGGCACCGCTCTGGTCCTGGCCGTCGCCGGTTGCAGCTCTGACTCCGATTCCGGTTCGGGCACAACGGAACCCACTGCGACTGCGGCGACCGGTGGCGCTGAGACACCGGCGGCAGGAGCGGAGAGTTGCCCGACCGCACCCGCGAACGCCGAGGCCGCACCGCAGTGGACCGAGCAGGGCACCACCGGCAGCCTGCAGATGGTCGCATCCACCGCGACCGAAGCCCCGGACATCACCGTCGAGAACCCGTTCAGCGTCGATGCCACCCAGGTCAAGACGCTCGTCGAGGGTGACGGCGCCGTCGTTCCGGAGACCGCATCGGTGTCGGTCTGCTACGTCGGCGTGAACGGCCGCACCGGCGAGACCTTCGACAGCGCCTACGCAAACGGCTCCCCCGTGACGTTCCCGCTCGACGGCGTGATCCCCGGGTTCAGCAAGGCCATCGCGGGACAGAAGGTCGGATCCAAGGTGGGCGTCGCCATGACGTCGGCCGACGGTTACGCGCAGGGCAATCCGCAGGCGAACATCGAGGTCGGTGACACCCTCGTTTTCGAGATCAGCATTCTCGGCGCGTCGTAGAAGTCATGCGCGGGAGTCACTGGGTGACTTCGGGTCACCAAGTGATTTCGACTCGGCTCCTCGCTTCGCTCGGTGCCGGCTCAATCAGCGGGGGTGGCTCATCGACCACCGGCCCATCAGATCCTCATGGACGGCTCGTCCTACCGACCCCGTGAACGACACGGGCGGCCAGCGAAGTAGACCGCCTCACCCCACCCGACCTACTCAGCTTCGCTGAGCCCAGAGCGCTGAAACAAGGGCAACTACTCGACGGAAAACCCTGGGGATCTACGTGACCGTCGACACGGTACGTCCAGCGCCCGGGAGGATTTCGTGTCGGCCGATGTCGCGTGCGCGTAGCGCCGCCGCGCGATCCGCTTGCTCCCGTTCAGCGCGTCGTTGAACCGGTCGAGGGCCCAGGCCGCTCGGACGCCGAGGCGCCCCATGATCAGGCCGACCGCGCGGCCGAACCGCGGCTGGTCGGTCCACACGGTGCGCAGGTCCTCCGGCATCGTTCCCGTCGCGATCCGATCGGCGATGAGAGCACCGATGTACGGCGCTTGCGCCAGGCCGTGGCCGTTGCACGCGAGTGTGTAATAGACGTTGCCTCCGGTCGTTCCCGCCACGGGTAACCAGCTCGAAGTGATGCCGATCCAGCCGCCCCATGCCCGGGCGACGGCGACGTCTGCCAGCGTCGGGAACCGTCCCGCGAAGGCCTCCGCCAGTTCGGCGACGACGGACGGATCCGGGGTGCGTTCCGGGAGAGGGTATTCGACGGCGCGCTCGATCCGGCGCACCCCGAACACGATGGTGTTGCGCGCGGTGAGGCGGTAGTTCTCCATGATGTTGTGCTGCGTGACGAGCCCGGATCGGCTCGTCCAGCCGAGCGCGGCGAGCCGCTCCGGGTCGATCGGCTCGGTCTCGACCTCGGTCACCCACATCGGCGAGGACAGCCTCTTCGGGGTGATGTCCCACTCGCCCGCGTGGGCGTTCGTCGCGAGGACGACGGTGCCCGCCCGGACGATTCCACCGGGGGTCTCGACGACCACGTCGCCTCCATCCCGGACGACGTCGGTCACCTTGGACTGCTCGAAGACCCGGGCCGACGAGTCGAGCACCGCCGCGCGCAGCCCGCGGAGGAACTTCCCGGGGTTCATGATGCCGCCGTGGACCTCCCGCATGCCGCCGACGAATCCGTGCGGGATTCCCAGTTCGCGGGCGTCCCCCTCTTCGACCTCGGCGCCGGCCCTGCGGAGGATCTTCGCGATCCGCCGAGTTCGCCCGAGCTGGCCGCGGGATACGGCGGCGAAGACGTTACCGGTGGCTTCGTAGTCGCAGTCGATCCCCTGTGTCGCGATGACGTTCTCGACGTGGGCCGCCGCGTTCTCGGTGAGGCGGATGATCGCCGGCATCCGCTTGCGGTACAGCAGATCCAGGAGCTGGATGTCGCCGCCGGGCGCGCTGGCGAGCTGGCCGGCGTTGCGCGATCCGGCGCCGTTCCCGCAGAACTGCGCCTCGATCAGGATCGTGTCGACGCCGTGCTCCGCGAGGCGCAGCGCAATCGCCATGCCTGCGAGCCCGCCTCCGATCACGGCGACGGAGCAGGTCAGGTTCTCAGTGAGCGGAGGGCGTACGTCAGTGGGTGGATCGATCCAGCCCGTGAATTCGGTGTAGACCGTGTTCGTCGTGGCGCTCATGCGTTCTCGGCCCCCTGGACGACGGCCGCGCCGGCGCTACGCGCACCGTCCAATCGCTTGTTGTGCGCGTCGAAGGCGATGTACGAGCGGTAGATCACGAGCATGGCGAGCCCCCAGGTGAACAGCGCGAGGATGTAGAAGAGCGTGTGGGCGTCGTCGTCACCGGGGATGTGCCAGAAGTCGTAGATCGACGCGACGACGACGTTGAGCGCCGTCGCGATCCACACCCAGACCGCGTGGGCGTGCTCGCCCAGTGCCCACAGACGCTGCCCGTAGTAGACGAGGTAGGCACTGACGCCGAGCGCCATCACGAGGAAGAACACCTTGCCGGGGGTGCCGATCTCGGTGGCGAACTCGGAGAGGAAGTAGCCGAGCACCGCGGCGAGGGCGAAGGCGCCCACCTCGATGGCCTTCGTCGGCTTGTACCGGTGCGTCACCGTGAGCAGGCCGAGCACCAGGATCACGGTGAAACCGATCGACCGGGAGAAGGCGTCGAGGAAGTACGCAAAGTGGTACATCGGCGAATCGGTGCCGGCCTTCGTCACACCGTAGATCAGGAAGTTCGTGCCCGATGTCGCCATGATCATCCACTCAAGGCCGATCAGCCAGTTCGAGTGATTCCTGATGAACTTCACGCCGCAGATGAATCCGATGGCGATCATCCAGATGTCCGCTGCGGCGAAGAGCAAGTCGCGCATGGTTCCTCCGTGAGATGTGATCCGTGTCTCGTGACGCTTCTCACGTTGTCGCGGCGAACCCTCCGCGCGCTACAGCGAGGTGCAACATCCTGGGCCGACCTGCGCAACACCCTGCACCAGATGATGCGATCACCGGTGGCCGGAGCCGGCCGCCGTGTGCACACTGCACTGCCCTCTGGAGAAATGGGAGCAGTGTGTTGTGGCTCATACAACGGCTGAACCGGCACCGTCATAGGCACATCAAGTGACCACCGACACATCGTCACCACCGAAAGGGCCCACGATGAAGACGCTCCCGCAGACCGAAGAATTCGACATCGTCATCGTGGGTGCCGGCATCTCCGGCATCGGCGCCGCGAAGTACATCACCGAGGCGTTCCCCGGCAAGCGGGTGGTGATCCTCGAGGGTCGCGCGAACATCGGCGGCACCTGGGACCTGTTCAAGTACCCGGGCATCCGGTCAGACAACGGCCTGCACACCTTCGGCTACGAGTTCAAGCCGTGGACCGACCCGGACGCCATAGCGGAGGCGCCGAAGATCGTCGCCTACCTGCAGGAGACGCTCGACGAGTTCGGCCTGAATCGGCTGGTGCGTTTCGAGCACAGCGTCCAGCACGCCTCGTGGTCGTCCGCCGACGCCCGCTGGACCCTCGACGTCCACACGCCGGACGGCGACCGGCGCATCACGACGAACTGGATCTTCGCCGGCACCGGCTACTACCGCTACGACGAGGGATACACCCCGCACTTCGAGGGCCGCGAGGACTTCCTGGGCGACATCATCCACCCCCAGCACTGGCCCGAGGACTACGACTACGCCGGCAAGAAGGTCGTGGTCGTCGGCAGCGGTGCCACTGCGGTGACGCTGATCCCGTCGATGCTGAACCACGCGGGCGCTGCCGCTCACGTCACCATGCTGCAGCGCACGCCGACCTACGTCGTGCCGTGGCCCAAGGTCGACAGCTTCGCCCAGCTGCTCAGCCGAGTGTTCGGCGAGAAGCGCGGCTACGCGATGACCCGGTTCACCAACATCTGGACCGACCTCGGCCAGGTCAAGTTCATGCGCGCATTCCCGAACCTCACGCGCAAGATCATCCGGCGCGTCAACGCCAAGGCTCTGCCTGAGGGCTACGACGTGGACACCCACTTCAACCCGCCGTACAACCCGTGGGACCAGCGCCTGTGCCTGTGCCCCGACGGCGACTTCTTCGAGGCGCTCAGCACCGGCGCCGCCTCCATCACCACCGACACGATCGACCGGTTCACGGCATCCGGGATCGCGCTCGAATCGGGCGAACACCTCGACGCCGACGTCATCGTCACCGCGACCGGCCTGAACATGCGCATGCTCGGCGGCATCGACCTCGAGGTCGACGGCACCCCGATCCACCTTCCGGACACGGTCGCGTACCGCGGCGCACTGCTGTCGGGCATCCCCAACCTGGCCATCTCGATCGGGTACACCACGTCCGCATGGACGCTCAAGGTCGGAATCCTCGCCCGCTACTTCTGCGACCTGGTCAAGCACATGGACCTTTTCGGGTACGACAGCGTCCGCGTCGAAGCCGACCCAGGCATGGAGCGCCGGCCGATCGTGGACCTGAGTTCCGGCTACGCCCAGCGCGCGCGCGACGTCATCCCCAAGCAGGGCACGGGCCTGTTCCAGATGTCCATGTCGTATCAGCAGGACGCCAAGATCCTCCGCGGCCCGCTGCTCGACGACGCCCTGGTGTTCGGCTCAACGACGGACGACGCCGCACCGTCGACGGCGAAGGAGTCCGTCTGTGTCTGAGCACACCGAAGACAGGTTCGCCCCGCTGCCGGGTGGCACCCGCATCTGCTACCGGATGGACGGCGAGTACGGCGCGCCGCCCGTGCTTCTCATCGCCGGACTCGCCGAGGACCTGACGACCTGGTCGGACCGATTCGTGTCGGCGTTGACCGCCACGGGATTCCTGGTGATCCGCATGGACAACCGGGACTGCGGGCGGTCGACGTACGCGACGACACCGCCACCGAACACGCTGCAGCAGCTGCTCGGCAAGGCCCGCCGCGACGCCTACAAGCTGGCGGACATGGCCGACGACGCGACCCAATTGATCGAGCATCTCGGGCTCGGACCCACCCACGTCGTGGGGCGGTCGATGGGCGGCATGATCGCGCAGACCGTCGCCGCGCGATATCCCGAACTGACCGCGTCGCTGACGTCGCTGTACTCCACCACCGGGAACGCGAAGGTGGGGCAGCCCGCGGCGTCGACCATGGCGCTCATCGCGAGCCCGCCCCCGCGGGACCGGGTGGGCGCTGTCCGGGCACACCTGCGGATGACGGCCCATCTCGCCGGCACGGCGTACCCGATCGACGAGGTGGAGGAGGCGGCGCATGCCGTCACCACCTGGAACCGCACCGCGGGCGACGGTGTCGCCGGCACCGCCCGGCAGATCCAGGCGATCGCGGCGTCGGGCGACCGCACCGCTGAGCTGGCACGGATCAGCGCGCCCACCCTGGTGATCAACGGCGACCGCGATCTCATCGTCGCACCGTCGGGCGGCGATGCGACCGCCGCCGCGATCCCCCACGCCCGCCACATCGTGATCCCAGGGATGGGGCATCACCTTCCCGACGCGCTCGCCCTGCGCATCGCAGACCACGTCGTCTCCCACATCGAGAAGGTGGCGGCATGACCGAGCAGCGCACTGTGGACGTCGTGGTGATCGGCGCCGGGATCTCCGGGTTGACGGCGGCGCGCCGGCTCACCCAGGCCGGACGTTCCGTGGCCGTGATCGAGGCCGGCGACCGCGTCGGCGGCCGCACGATGAACCTGCACGTGACCGACGGCGTGATCACCGAGGGCGGCGGCCAGTGGGTCGGCCCCGGCCAGGACCGCGTCCTCGCACTGATCGACGAGTTGGGCCTCGCAACGTTCAAGACGTTCATCGACGGCAAGTCGATCTACCACCGGCGCGGTCGGTCGAGGCGCTACGACGGAACGATCCCGCCGATGAGCCCCCTGGCCATCGCCGACTTCGCCCAACTGCAGCTCCGGCTCGAGCGGATGGCGAAATCGGTTCCCCTCGAGGCCCCGTGGACGGCGCGCCGGGCACAGGAATGGGACGCGACGACGTTCGGCCGGTGGCTGGACGCGCACTCGTTCACCGCGGAGGCCAGGGAGATGTTCACGATGGCCTTCACCGTGACCAACGCGGAGGATCTGCACAGCACCTCGCTGCTGGTCCAGCTCGCGCGGATCAAGGGTGGTGGCGGTATCGATCACGCCGTCAACATCACCGACGGTGCGCAGGAGTCGCGGGTGGTGGGCGGCACGGCGGCGATCGCCGACCGCATGGCGGCCGACCTCGGGCCGGCAGTGGTGCTCGACTCCCCGGTTTCCGACGTCCGCCAGGAAGCCGACGCCGTGCTCGTCCGATCCGCCCGCGCCGACGTCCGGGCCGACCGCGTCATCGTCGCGATGTCGCCGGCGGACGCGACCCGGATCCGGTTCACGCCCGACCTCCCGACCCGGCGCTGCATGCTGCAGCGACGGTGGAGCACTGGCTCCGAGAACAAGCTGTTCGCGGTTTACGACCGCCCGTTCTGGCGCGAGCAGGGGCTGAACGGTCAGGCCGTCACCGACCTCCCGGTCGCGAACTACGTCGTCGACAACTCTCCGCCCGACGCGAGCGTCGGCATCCTGCTGACCTTCCACGGCACCGCCGGCGCGGGCTTCGGCCAGCACTGGTCCGACGCGATCCTCGACGATCCCGCGGCGCGCCACGACGCCTTCCTCGCCGATCTGACCACCCTGTTCGGGCCTGAGGCCGCGAATCCGGCGGCGTACCTGGAGAAGGACTGGACGCACGAGCAGTGGATCAGCGGCTGCGTCGGTTCCCGCGCGCCCGGTTCGCTGACCCAGTACACCGACGCCGACCGCCGGCCGGTGGGCCGGATTCATTGGGCCGGCACGGAGACGGCGATCCTGAATCAGGGCTACATCGACGGTGCCGTCAGCGCCGCGGAGCGCGCCGCCTCGGAGGTTCTCACCGCCGCGGGCGCCCGGGTCGGCGGGGGCGTTCCCTCATGACGCGGCAGCGCGAAGTCCAGGCACCGGAGACCGGCACCGGCCTCAACCGAACCCTCGGCGTCCCGCAGATCGTCTTCATGGTGGTGGCGTTCGCCGCACCGCTCACGGTGTTCGCCGGGCTGATCCCTCTCATGCTCGGTGCCGGGAACGGCATCGGCACCCCCGTTGATTTCGTGATCGTCGGGATCGTGCTGGTGCTGTTCACCGTCGGCTACTCCGCGATGACGCCCGAGGTCCGCAACGCCGGCGCCTTCTACTCATACGTGCAGCGAGGCCTGGGCACCATCGTCGGCCTCGGTGCGGCGGCGCTCGCCCTGGTCACCTACGCCGTCCTGATCGTCTCCGTGACGGGTTACCTCGGTGCCGCCGCCCGCAACGTGATGACCACATTCACCGGCGTGTCGGTGCCGTGGTGGATCCTCTCCGCGGCCGGGCTCGGGGCGATCGGCTACCTCGGGTACCGGAACGTCGAGGTGAGCGCCCGCGTACTCGGTGTGCTGCTGGTCGCGGAGATCGGGATCGTCGCGCTGGTCGACCTCGCGATCGTGCTGCGCGGCGGCGCCGACGGTCTCTCGGCCGAGCCGCTGTCCTGGGGCGCATTCTCCAGCGGGGCCACCGGAACCGGAATCATGTTCGCGGTCTTCGGATTCGTCGGCTTCGAGGCGACCGCAGTGTTCCGGTCCGAGGCGAAGGACCCCGACCGCACCGTCCCGCGCGCCACCTACATCGCGGTGATCCTCATCGCCGTGATCTACGCCTTCTCCTCCTGGGCGATGATCAGCGGACTCGGTGTCTCCCGCGCCGCCGAGCTCGCCGCGCAGGACCCCGAGGGGCTCGCGCCCGGGCTCGCGACGCGCTACGTCTCGCAGGTCGCGCACGACGGTGTGCAGGTGCTCCTGGTGACCAGCTTCTTCGCATGCATCCTGACCGCGCACAACGTGGTCTCGCGGTACCTGTTCGCCCTCGGCACGCAGGACGCCCTGCCCCGGCGCCTCGGCGAGGTGCACGCCGCACACCGGTCGCCGCACGTCGCATCGCTGCTCACTTCTGCGGTCATCGGCGTGCTGGTGGCGGTGACGGCGATCGGCGGGTTGGATCCCGTCACCGAGGTCTACGCCTGGTTCGGCGGCGCCGGAACGCTCGGTTTGATCGCCCTCCTGGTGCTCACCTCCGCCGCGATCGTCGTGCACTTCCTTCGGGTCCGTACGGCCGGCGTGTGGCGTGGCACCGTCGCGCCCGTCCTCGCGCTCCTAGCGCTCGGCACGATCCTGGTCCTCGTCGTCGGCAACTTCGACCTGCTCATCGGCTCGCACGGCCTGGCCGACATGTTCCTCGCTGTCCTGGCCACGGCCTTCCTCTCCGGCCTCGTGTGGGCCGTCGCGCTGCACAGGAACCGGCCGGACGTGTAC